>JAKVBI010000009.1 GCA_022447545.1 Myxococcota bacterium | reverse complement strand
GGCCACCGTCGACGCCAAAGGGTCGCGCTCCACCCAGGTCTACGACCGTTCCTACAACGTGGTGAGTTCGACGGACGAAAACGGCCACACCACGCATTTCGCCTTCGACGCCCTTGAACGGGAGATCTCCATCACCGACCCCATGGGCGGAACGATGACCTACGGCTATGACGCCGTGGGCAACGTGCTCACTCGCACGGACGAAAACGGCCACGTCACGGCCTTCCAATTCGATGAACTCGACCGCACCCTCGTGGAGACCGATGCAGACGGCGTCGAGACCCACTACGCCTACGACCGGGTCGACAATCAGGTGTCGATTACTCGAGCTGCCAACAGTCAGGGCCAGGAGCGCACCACCACCTACAAGTACGACCGGGACGATCGACTGATCTCCATGGTGGATCCCTTGGGCAACGCCCTGGCGTCTGCAGAGACGAACCCGGTCGACCGCCGGATCGTGCTCGCCGCCCACGAGACGAAGTACCAATACGACAAGAACAACAACTTGACTTCCGTCACCGATCCGCTCCGGCACACGACGACCTACCGGCACGACGAAAACGCAAACCTCGTGAGTGTTCTGGACCCAGAGGGAGGTGAAGAAACCTTCGAGTACGACGGAAACGGAAATCGGATTGCCAGAATCGATCCCAACGGAAACCGGAGCCTCGTCTATTTCAACGCGAACGACGAGCCAATTCTGGAAGTGGACCCTCTCGGCTTTGCCACGAGTTACAGCTATGACACCAACGGCAACGTGGCCACTCGTACCGACCATGCCGAACCGGTCAGTGGAGAACCCAGCCGAAGCGACCCCCTGCCCTCGGTCCCGACGGATGATTCGGATCAGACCACCGTATATGAATACGACAAACTGAACCGTTTATCGAAGTCAACCAGCGCATTGGGTCACGCAACGGTCTTCGCCTACGACGCGACGGGAAAACTGAAATCGACGACCGATGCCAATGGAAATACGTCTAAATTCATTTACGACGAAAACAAGCGATTGGTCGAACACATCAATGCCCTGGAGAAATCACAGAAATTCACCTACGACGCCGTAGGAAACCTGACCTCTTCGACGGACGCCAATGGCCACAAGACAACGTTCGAATACGACCTTCTCGATCGAAAGACACGAGTCATCGATGCACTCGGCGGGCAGCAAGCGTATCAATACGACGCCGTGGGAAACCTCGTTTCCGAAACCGACGCACGCGGGAACCAGATCCACTGCCAATACGACGCCAACGATCGCAGGACAAAAATCATCAACCCGCTCGGTGGCGAGCACTCCTTCACCTACGACGACGCAGGAAATCTTGTTTCCGAGACCGACGAGAACGGTCACACCACAACCCACGAATACGATGACAACGACCGAAGGGTAAAGACAGCCGACCCACTCGGTGGCGACAAGGTCTTTGCCTTCGATGCCGTGGGCAATTTGATCTCGGAAACCGACCCCAACGAGAACCAGACCACCCATCAGTATGACGGCGCGAACCAGCGCGTTGGAACCACTGACCCACTCGGCGGGCAGCGGACCTTTGCCCATGATGCGGTGGGGAATCTCATCGCCGAGACCGATGCCAACGGCGGAAAGACCGCTCACACGTACGATGGTGACAACCGGCGCGTAGGAACCACCGACCCCCTCGATGGGCAGACAACCTTCGCCTACGACGCCGTCGGAAACCTGGTGTCCAAAACCGACGCCAACGGAAACCAGACCACCCACCAGTACGACGCCATCCACCGGCGCGTGGCATCCACCGACCCCCTCGATGGGGAGCAGATCTTCGCCTACGACGCCAAGGGAAACCTGATTTCCGAAACTGACACCAACGGAAATTCGACAGCGTTCGAGTACGACGCACTCGATCGCAGAACCCGNGAGACCGATGCCCTCGGCGGGATCAAGACCTTCGGCTACGACGCCGTGGGAAATCTGACCTCCGAGAAGGACACCAACGACCACCTGACCACCCATCAATACGACGCCAATGACCGGAAGGTGAAAACCGTCGACCCCTTGGGAGGTCAGCAAACNTACACCTATGACCCGGCGGGCAATCTCACGGCCGTAACCAATGCCAAGGGCCACCAGACCACCTACCAGTACGACGCCAATGACCGAAAGACTCAGGAGGCGAACCCCCTGGGCGGCACCACCACCTTTGGGTACGACGCCGCCGGCAACCTCGTCGCCCAAACCGACCCCAACGGAAACCAGACCACCCATCAGTACGACGCCAACCACCGGCGCGTGGGAACCACCGACCCCCTCGATGGGCAGCGAAGCTTCGGCTACGACGCCGAGGGAAACCTCACGGCGGAGACCGACGAAAACGGAAACCAGACCACCCATCAGTACGACGCCAACCACCGGCGCGTGAGAACCACCACCCCCCTCGGCGGACAGCGAAGCTTCGGCTACGACGCTGAGGAAAACCGCACAGCCGATACCGACGCAAACCATGCCCGCGTGGGAACCACCGATCCGCCGGGCAATTCACACACCTTCGTCTACGACGCCGTCGGAAACCTGGTGTCCGAAACCGACGCCAACGGAAACCAGACCACCCACCAGTACGACGCCAACCACCGGCGCGTAGCCTCCACCAACCCCCTCGATGGGGAGCAGATCTTCGCCTACGACGCCAAGGGAAACCTGATCTCCGAAACCGACGTCAATGGCAATTCGACAGCATTCGAGTACGACGCACTCGATCGCAAAACCCGCGAGACCGATGCCCTCGGCGGGATCAAGACCTTCGGCTACGACGCCGTGGGAAATCTGACCTCCGAAAAGGACACCAACGGTCACCTGACCACCCATCAATACGATGCCAATGATCAGAAGGTGAAAACCGTCGACCCCCTGGGAGGTCAGCAAACCTACACCTACGACCCGGTGGGCAATCTCACGGCCGTAACCGATGCGAAAGGCCACCAGACCACCTACCAGTACGACGCCAATGACCGAAAGACTCAGGAGTCGAACCCCCTGGGCGGCACCACCACCTTCGGTTACGACGCAGCCGGCAACCTCATCGCCCAAACCAACCCCAACGGAAACCAGACCACCCATCAATACGACGCCAACCACCGGCGCGTGGGAACCACCGATCCGCTCGATGGACAGCGCAGCTTCGGCTACGACGCCGTGGGAAACCTCACGGAGGAGACCGACGAAAACGGAAACCAGACCACCCATCAGTACGACGCCAACCACCGGCGCGTGGGAACCACCGATCCACTGGGAAATTCGCACACCTTCGTCTACGACGCCGTCGGAAACCTGCTGTCCGAAACCGACGCCAATGGCCACCAGATCACCCACCAATACGACGCCAACGACCGAAGGGTCGAAACCAGCGACGCGCTCGACGGCCAACGCACCTTCTCCTACGACGCCGCGGGAAATCTCATCTCCGAGACGGATGCCAACGGCAACCAAACACAACACGAGTACGACGCTCTCAACCGTCATACGACCAGCATCGACCCACTCGGAGGTCGACAGAGTTTCAACTACGACCTCTTCGGAAATCTGATCTCTGCAACCGACGAAAACGGCAACCAAACGACCTACGAGTACGATGCCAATCACCGGAGAATCAAAACAAACGACCCAGCATCGGGGGTACTCACCTACGAGTTTGACCCCAACGGAAATCTTGTTTCAAAAACCGACTCCGGAGGGAACGAAACCCAATACACCTACGATTCCGCGGGACGCATCAAGACCCGAACGGACTCAATCGCGGGGCAGCACACCTTCACCTATGACGCCGCCGGAAATCTGATTTCCGATGAAGACGCCAATGGAAGCAAGACGACCTACGAATACGACGACAAGGGCCAACTGATACGGCAAGTCGACTCCCTCGGCGGCGAAAGCCTGATCACCTACGACCCAGTGGGGAACGTGATCTCGAAAACCGACGCCAACGAAAACGAGACCCGGCACGAATACGACAAAAACAACCGCCCCGTGCGGCACATCACCCCACTCGGAGAAGAACAGTCCTCTATTCGGGACGCCCACGGAAATGTGGTGTCCAAGACCGACGGAAATGGCAATACAACCACCTTCGCATACGACTCGAAACACCGACTCATCCAAGAAACCGACCCTCTCGGTGGGCAAAAGACATTCACATACGATGCTGCGGGAAATCTGACCTCGAAAACCGACCCCAACGGCAACGAGACCACTTTTGAATACAACCAAAAGAACCAGCTAATACGTAAAACCGATGCGCTCGAAGGACATCAGACCTTCACCTACGATTTATCTGGAAACACGCTGACCGAAACCGATGCCAACGGAAACACCACCCACTTCGTATTCGATTCCAAGTCTCGCCTGATCAAGAAAACCGATGCTGCAGGCGCGGAACTGACCTTCGCCTACGACGACGCCGGGAACATCGCGAGCGAAACCGATGCCCATGGAAACGTCACACGTTTTCAATACGACACCAACCGCCGCCTGACCCAGCGCACCGATGCACTCGGAGGTCATCAAACATTCGCTTATGACGCCGTTGGCAACATCCTCTCGGAAACAGATGCCAATGGAAACCAGACAACCTACGCGTACGACAGCGAAAACCGCTTGATCCAGCAGGTCGATCCGCTGGGAAACAAGCTGGCCGCGGCTGCCGCGCCAGAAGATCGCCAAGCCATCATCGATGCGCACAGCACCTTTATCGTCTACAACGCTGCTGGCCTGATAACCCGCAGGGCCGACCAAAATGGAAACATCACGACCTACACGTACGACAAAAGCAACAACATCAAGAGTCGTACCAACCCGAGAGGCCACGCCCTCGCCTCGTTCGAGGGGCTCACCCAAGCAGAAATCGAAGCCCATCTCGCCAACCACACAACGCACTACACACACGATGCGGCTGGAAACCTCACCGTCGAAATTGACGAAGACGGTCGGGTCACCCGGCACACCTACGACGCAAACAATCGCGAGATCAGTCGCCAGGAAGGGAACGGAGCCCCGAGCACATTCCAATACGACGCAGCCGGAAACCTCGTAAAAGAAACCGACCCCAACGGTTACGAGAATGCCTACGTCTACGATGCCTTGAATCGACTGATCTCACGCCAAGATCCCACCTCTTCAAGCCCTCGTGTCCTCGAATACGACCCGTCGGGCAATCTGATCAGCGAGACCGACGAATCCGAAAACAAGACCTCCTATACCTACGATGCCATGCACCGGGTCACATCCATCGTTTCCCCACTCGGCAACCATCTCGCCACTTCCGATCAACCAAGCGCCATCGAAGAGCGGCGACAACTTGGCTACGTGACCGACCAAGGAGCAGGAAAACCTGCCGCTTTACTCACAGAGGCCGAGCGAGCCGAGCTGAAAGAAATCTACACGAAGCACTACACCTATGATGCATTGGGGAACAGAACATCCGCACTCGACGCCAACGACCATCTCGTCACATTCGGCTTCGATGCGCTGAACCGAAAAATCTCCGAGACCAATGCCACGGGTCACCAATTGGCCGCCGTCACGGCAATACAGGCTGAAAAAGAAGCCATCCTGGCCCAGCACACACGCCACTGGTCCTACGATGCCACCCAGAACCCAATTCGCGAGACGGATGAAATCGGAACAACGCAAAGCCTTGGTTACGACGCCAACGATCGCCTTACAGGCGAGCTCACCGCTGAAGGGGTTCTCACGACCTACAGCTACGACCGAGTGGGGAACACCGTAGTCTCGAAAATCCATCATGGCCGGTACACACTCGAATCTGATGGGAGCCTCCCCCAACCCGGCGAGGGGGCACCCGCCTCCGTCACGCGATCCGAATTCAACGCTGAAAACAAAATCGCCTCGACCACAGATCCAACGGGTCTCGTGTCGGAATTCCAATACGACGGCGCGGGCAATCTGGTCGAATCACGCGAAGGAATCGGACTCCCAGGAGCGACCCCCTCTCGCGTAACGGTTCAACATTTCGATGATCGCGGCCGACTGGCACAGCGTATCGACCCCACGGGATCCGTCACACATTTCGAGTATGACGACAAGGGTCAGGTCACGGCAGTCTACGAAGCCTACGAAACCGACCAGCAACGTATTACTCGTTACGTCTACGACGGAAATGGGAGAATCACGAGAGAGACCGATGCACTGGGGAACGCATTGGTCACGTCCGATTCAGATCTCCACAGGGGAATTCGCAAAGACCTCGGAATCACCGGAGAGGATGGCCAGGGAAAACGGGTTGCAGAGCTCACTGAAGCCGAGAGAAACCACCTTCTCGACCTCTACTCCACTGAATTCGCGTACAACAACCATGACAAACTCAACACTCGAACCCGCTCGCCCCGAACGGAAAATCAGCGAGTGGAACAGTTCACCTGGGATGCCAATGATCGACTCGCCGAAGAAGTCAATGGCGAAGGAACCCGCACCACCTTCGCCTATGACCCGGCGGGGAACCGTACTCGGACGACTTTCGGAGCCGGTACCGCCGTAGCCAGAACCGAGAGCGCTGAATACGACGCTCACAATCGTGTGGTCGCTGAAGTCGATGGCGTCGGAATCCGAACCGAGCATGTCTACGATTCCAACGGTCGAAAGGTCGAAGTCATCCAAGCGGTCGGAACCTCCGATGAACGGCACACGCTATTTACCTACAACTCGGACGATCAACTGATTGCCGTCACCGACTCCCTTGGCTGGGCGCGTGCCTATTCCAACGAAAATGAATTCCAAGCCTGGCGGAGCGACCACCAGGATCTCGAGGGGAACCCCTACTACACCACATGGAGTGAAGACTCTTCCAATTCCCAGACCCAGGAGATCCTCGCAGGGCAAACCACACGCTACAGCTACGATTCGTTCGGGAACCAGTCGGCGATCACTGACCCACTCGGCCGCATCACGCGAAATACTTTCGACGAAAACGGAAGAATCACCACCAATATCGTGAACGCGGATGGCCAGGCTGCGGAAAGCCTCAAGACCTCCAACGAATACGACGCTTTCGGAAACGTAACGAGCACCACACGGTCATTCGCTGATGGTTCAGACTCTCGAACTCTCCTCTATACCTATGACGCTCGAAACCGACTCACTTCCATCACCGATGCCAATGGGTTCACTTCGGCGGTCGTGTACGACGCGTTCGACAATCAGGTCTCCATTCAAACTGGAACCTATCTCCCCACAGCGAGCGATCCGACTTACGACGCAACCAAGGCGGCCAAGGCGTTCCCGCAGACCACCACTTTCGAGTACGACGAGAACGACCAACTCGTCATCGCAACCAACGGAGTAGGAAACCAGGTGGCCTCGGCCTGGGACAGTCGCGGAAACCAGGTGAGCAGGACAACGGGTATCGCGGGGCCGTCCAGCGCCGATGCCGCCCACGAATCGACGGTTCACTACACCTGGAACCTCGCGGATCGAAATACGGGATCGACTTCCTCTGCGAACGGTGTCACCCAGACTGTCTATGATGCCGTAGGAAACCAAACACAAGTCCGCGTTCTCCAAAGCGGAGACCCGGATAGCCCGGACGCGAAATGGACTACAGACGAGTTCACCTACGATGCGAACGGCCGGCTTCTTTCTCAGACCGATGCGCTCGGCATTCGAACAGCCTACACCTATGACTCCCTAGGCAACCAAACCTCTGTCACCAAGGCCGACGGTCGACCCGAGGCACGAACCTCCCGAACCGTTTACGACAAGAACGATCAAGTCATCGCCGAGATCGATGCCATCGGTATCGTCGAAGGCTATCAGACGACCTATCGGTTCGATGCGGTGGGGAATCGAATCCTCACCATCGATGCTGAGGGACACCGGACCTTCGAATACTACGATGGCGCCAATCGCCGAGTGGCCATGGTCGGTCCCGAATCTCATCTGGTCGAATACCAAGTCGGATCCAACGATCAAACCGTGGAAACACGGACTTACATGACGAAGCTCGTAGACCCGCCCACCGCCGGCGTCCTCCCCGAGCCCGTCGAACCCACGGACGTTCGGATCCTGGGGAACACCTACGACGGAGTCGACCAGCTGGTTCGCGAGGATTTTCCCGACGGTTCGTACACGACCTACGATTACAGCTCTGCCGGAAACCAGATCCGCCGAACTCAACATCCGAACTCCATCGAATCGGCTCTCGCACGCACGAGAGACACCACGCCCCGAATTCAGTCATGGGTTTGGGACGCTTCCGGACGCATGACTCATTTCACGGAAGTGGATGGAGTCAACGAAACTTACAGTTATGATGCCGCCGACAATCAGACACGTGTGGAGGTTCAAAACCCAACGCTGCTGGCGACTGGGGAATCGGACCCTGTTCGAACTACGGTCTACACGTTCGATGCTGGGAACCGCGTCCAAACCCAAACGAATGGACCCAGGGTTCAAACCTTTTCGTACGACCTTGCAGGCAACGTAATTCGCAAGGACGACGCCTCGTCAGTCGTGTTGTCGGAATTCGACCTGCTCAATCGTGTCGTTTCGGTCACGCTACCCACCGGGGACAAGACACAGTACGGCTATGACGCCTTCGGAAACACCACCTCGGTCACGGATGCCAAGGGCCAGGTAACGGACTCTGTATTCGACGCACTCGACAGGGAAATCGAAGTCCACAGCCCTGAATTCCAAGCCTTCACGATCGCGGATCAAGCCTTCAACACTCGCGCTTCCGTTTACACCACCTACGACAGGCTNGGCAATGCCACATCTGTGGTGATGCCCAATGGTTCCGCAACCGCAGAAGACCCCAATGATTTCAAGAGCGCCTACTGGTACGACGGAAACGGCCGAAAAGTTGCAGAACTGGATGGCGATTTCGTGCTGCGGAGATTCGAATACGATGCCGCCGGAAACGCCGTCGTAGCCATCTTGCACGAAGACCGAATCGCTGACATCAACGATCCCAACCTTGATCCCTACAATCAATCCGATCCACCGTCGGGAACCGAAAACATTTCCAAGGTGATCACCGAGTATGACTCGATGGATCGAGCCATACACACCACCTATTCCGACATAGAAGTCACTACGGTGACGGTATCCGGAGCCGGAATCCCCTCAACATCCGCGGCTTCCGTCACTCCCACAGAAACCATTCATTTTGATGCTTGGGGAAATCTCGTCGAATCGATCGATCGCAACGGGAATAGCAGTTTCGGCTACTACGATCTCAGAGGAAGGCAAGTCCTGTATGTCGACGAAAGCGGTTTTCTGACGGAAACGGCTTTCGACAGCCAGGACAATGTCGTCCAACAAAAGAAGTACACCGTACCGATTGAGGCAACACCTACTCCTGGTCTCGACTCGAGCATCTTGCCGGGCACCGTGTACACCGTTGACCGAACCTACGACGCCAACAACAATCTCATCCAGGAAACGTCCCCTGAAATCATCACGCCGGATGGTGCTCAGCGCATCACCACTCGGTATGTGTACGACGCTCGTGGAAACGCAATCGAGAAACGATTCAACCATCGAGACGATTTTCCCGGATCCTCCCTGTCGGAATTCACTTATTTCGATCTATCGGACCGATCCGTCGCCGTCGTCGACGCAAACCGTTCCCTCAATCTCACGCTATACGATGAGATTGGAAATCCGATACAAGCCGAGCGCTTCTTCAACCCCATTCCCGAGGCGATTGACCTCGGGAATGTTCTTCCGACGGACTTTTCGAGAAGCGGCCTGCTCACAAGCTTCGGCGTTGTCGAGTCGCCGCTGAACGATCAACGAATCACCATGGAATACAATGCTCTCTCGCTCGCAAGTCGAGAAGCAGTTCGCATGGGCGCTGGTGACGACGACCTGATCGTGACGACCATGGAATACGACCCGAATGGGAACCGAACACGGACTGTTTCGGACGCCAATGGGGAACGCGTCACCTCACAAAGCGCCTTCAATGCCGCCGAACTCATGACCGAAACGATCACTCCCAACGGTGCCCATTCGTTCGTCGAGTACAACGCAGTTGGCTGCCAGGTACGGTCGTGGACTGGCGGCGCTCTTGGTCAGGAAGCGCCTCTCGCGCGTGGAGTGACGGCAGCCGTCACCGATGGAACAACCCCTGCGCTCTCAGTTTCTTGGGACGTTGGAGGAACCAATACGATTTCCTGGGTCGCATGGGACACGACAAGCCACGCAGACTTGGGGAATCAAGCACCCAGCACGGCACCTGGGGGGAGCGGTGTGTACGCAAACGCCTCCAGTGTGGGCGTTGGAAGCACCGGAAAGAGCATCGATTTCCCAGTCGACCCCAGCACCTCAACCGTCTATTTCCGTGTGGTCACCCGCGATACGGCCAACAACCTGGCGTGGACGGAAGAAAAACAAGTCGTTCTTCCCGCGCGCGTTCTCGATACAACGGTGACCGAGTCCTCTGGCGATTTCGAAATCCAGCTCCGATTCAGCGACGCGGTGACGAATGTCCAACTGGTACTCGGTGGAGAGCCACAGGGATCGTTTGTCGATGAATCCGGAAATCAGTGGTCCATCGAGCTCATCCAACCCGACGATCCAGAGGAACGCAGCTACTCGATCCAGTGGGAGGTCAATGGCTCCAGCTACTCGACCAATCCGACGGAAATGCTCCGAGCCCCGGGCGACCACACAACCCTCGGAGGTCAGGGATGGGTGAGGTGGCCCATTCCAACCAAGAATGATCAGGCCATTGGATCCGATCAGTTGATGGTCTTCGATGGCATTCAAATTCCGAACAGCGGGGGGCGCCTGTTTCGTGGCTTGGGAGGCTACCTCCAATTCAATCCCCAGATGGAGGGGGCGGGGGTAGAGAACTACGACGTTTTCTACGGAAATCGAAATCCCAATGCTCACACGACAGAGGTCGAATTTTCGGACGACCAGGTCACACAATGGAGCTATGACGCAGAAGCGGCTGCTTGGAACAGCACCTGGGAATCCACAGATGACGGAAACATCAAGACCCACTTCGCTCTGAACCTCGCCGTGGATGAACAAAGCGATGTTTCGTCGAACATCCAAGCCGCTTGGCGCATCGCTGACAGCGGATCCACGTTCACAAACACCAGCATCCTGTCCCCGAACCTCGAGAGTTCCGGACAACTGGAACTCGATCTCACAGAGAACACCGCCTACGACATCAAGATCTTCTATGAGGGCACTGATGGGAATGAAGTGATCGTGGACTGGTTCCGATTCACGACCCCTGAGGAGTCGCTTCCCAGTGCAGGACCCAGCTCAGCCAACGCGGAGGATACGCCTCCCCCCAACCAGAGCCGTACCGAAGATGTCGGCAACCCGGTTTCTCTTTCGGGTCACTCCCTGGCAATTCTCGCACGAGAGAACAACGGAACCATCTCGCGCTCGGCCGAAGGCGTCATCACAGTCGAAGCGGGGACCTACTCCGGCCCGGTCCAGACCGGTGGCTCTCGAGTCGATCTAACCCTTGAATCGACTCCTGGAAGCGACCCAGGGCTTCAGTCCGAAGACGGCCTTACCTCCGAGACCTATTTCACCGTCTATGAATACGACGAACTGGCCCATTTGATCGGGACCAACGAGGACACGGGCTTGTGGCGGCGCCTCGGTGTCGATGCCATGGGCAATCCAGTCGTGACAAAGCTCTATGGAAACCAGAACGCAGAAAACCAGGGCCAGAGCTCCATCGATACCTTCACGAGTTACGACGAACGGGGGAATGCCATTCGCGAGTGGGATGCCTCGAACGCAGCCGGGCGCCCGCTCACCACAAGCCGCTGGGACTACATGGGCAATCTTGCCGAGCAGACCCTCCCCGGTGAAACAGTGGCACGCTTCTACGAATACGACGGCACTGGAAATCTCACACGCGAATACTACGGCGGAAGCGGCATCTCTGTGGCTCCCGGGACTTCGATCATCAACATCCGGAGCCACGCCTACGATGCCTTCGGCAACCTGGTGACAGAAACCGACAGCAACGGAAACATCACCGTCAGCCAATACGGATCGCCACAGAATCCCGACCCTTCACAGAGAAACCGCCTGACGTCGAAATACATCGCTGGTCTCGAAAACGAACGAGAGACTTTCGCATACGACACCTTTGGCCGACTCACGACGGTGACCGATGGGCTTTCGATCGTGACCCAGCGTCGGACCTGGGATAAGAGAGACCGGCTAGTCACCTTGACCGATGGTCTGGAGAACAGGACCACCTACACCTACGACAACCTCGACAATCTTCGATGGACGGAAGATGCGAATGGGAACTTCTTCGGCCGAGCTTTCGATGCCATGGGAAACCCGACTCACGAGTACAGCTTCCGAACGAGAAAAGGCAACGATGTGGTCGGAACCGCCCCGACGAGTGTCGATGAAGCGCAGGATCGTGTAGCAGTTGGCGAGTCTGATTCGACACTGATCGTTTGGTCGACCGTCTACGATGTCTTTGCAAACAAAATTCTGGAGGTCGACCCAGAGGGGCGAACGACTTCCTACACGTACGGTGCGTTCGGTCGCATGGAAAGCATGACCAACCCCGCCGGCGTTACGACGAGTTCGGAATTTGACCGCTTTGCGCGCCAAACGACTCGCACCAGTGAAAAGCAAAGAGTCGGGAACGACGAACTCCCCGCGCAAGAACTCGAGTACACGTTCAACGATGCAAACCAGGTCACGAGCATTCGCGACCTCGCAGCCAGAGTTCACGACAGCCAGTTCATTGGGAGCCAGGGTCTCCTGACCACCTACGAATACGACCTGGCGGGAAATCGGGTCCGGGAAATACTCGAGCGACAGGACACGGGTCATCGATTCGTCGACATGACCTACCAATACTGGGACAACGGCTGGCTCCGCTCCTGGTCGGACGCCGCCTTCGACGCGCTTGGCGAAACCCGCCTCGACTATGAGTACGACCGCCAAGGCAACAAAACCCGCATTTCAGGGACCCAGACCAATCACACCTATTTCTATGATGCCGCCAACCGAGTCACCCTCTACGACCCGGATGGAAACGCGGATCACGGAAACGCAAAAACCTTTACCTACGACGCTGGCGGAAGAAACACGGGGGTCTCCCAATCTGGCACGACAATCGCTTTCGCACACGACGATGGTGATCGAATCACGTCGGCGATCGGAGGTGGGCAGAATCAAAGATGGACTTATGACGCCGTTGGCAATGTTCTGACCTACACGAGCGACGTCGCCGACGACGACGACGACGTATCGAACACGAACCATCTCGACACCAACTACATGACCTGGAAATCGGAGGCCAAGGATAGTTACAACACCACCATTTTCGACAAGTCTGGAAGATCCATCCGAGTCACGAACGTCGACACCTCAGAGGACGACGAGTCGAGCTACGACTTCGACTACAACTACACCGCAGATGGGCTCACCGTGTCGATCACAGGTGGCGGCAGTGGAAGCTCCTCTGGGACCTCGACCATGCGGTACGACTCCAACCGCCTGCTCGTCTGGCTCAACCAGGGCCAGGGGGACGAGAGCGACCGCGACGAAATCAAAACCTTCGCCTACAACGCCGACGAAAAGATCTTTCGAAGAACCCACGACAGCGGAATCGATGATGAACCGGCGGACGACCCCAAAACCCGGTTTATCTATGCAAAGGGTAACCCCGCTGGCGAGTACGCTCCCGCCACCGGAGACAGCGGTGCTTCGATCCGCCTCGACACAGGTGAATACTCCGAGTTGCCCGTGTACTCGGAAGACTCGCCTGCAGCAACGGTCCTGTCCCACTCAGTCAAGGGCGGGGACACCCTTCAGTCCATCGCGCTCGAATACTACGGAAACCCGAATCTCTGGTTTGTCCTCGGCGAAGCCAATGGCCTGGCCGCCGAAGCCGAACTCGCCATCGGTTCGCGACTTGTCATTCCCAATACCGTAGAAAGCGGGAGGATGTCCCACGATTCCCACCCCGTATACGACGAGGGTGAAATCGTTGGCTCGCAACTCCCTCAGCTTCAATCGCCCCCCGAGAGCGGATGCAAGAAGATCTTTGCCATCATCCTGGTCGTACTCGTCGCGATCGCTTCTATCGTACTGACCATCGTGACGGTGGGAGCTGCAGCACCGGCAGCCGCTGCCGCCATCGGCGCCTCAGCGACAGCTGCAGTCATTGCAACATCGGTGGCAGTCGGAATCGTCGTTGGCGCCGCCATCGGCTTTGCCAGTTCTGCATTGACTCAAGGCATACTCATCGGCTTCGGCCTACAGGAGGGATTCAGCTGGAAATCGATTCTGGCCGACACTCTCTCGGGCGCGTTCTCCGGATTTGCCGCAGGCCTTCAAGCCGCCAACGCGATCCTGAAGGTCGCAAAGCTCTCGGCAAAAATCGTGAACGTCGTAGTTCAATCTGCTTTGCTCGCGGGTGGCGAAGCGGTCAACCAGAAGATCAAAGGGGGGTCAGTCACCAAACTCTGGGCAGTCGGCCTGGCAGGGGTTGCTGGAGCTGTGGGTGCATCTCTCGCGAGCTCAACCTTCCTTCAGAAGTTCACAATCGTAGGAAAGCTTTCCAAAGCACCCTCCGAAATCACCGCAACTTCGAAGTTCTTGAAGCTTTCGGGCGAGTTCTTCAATCGTTTCGCATTGAACACATCGATGAAATTGAGTGTGGGATTGAACATCGCCGTTAAATCAGTTCTCATCGGAGGCATCAACAAGGGGATCAAGACATGGCAGAGCTTCCCACCGACGACCGAACCCGCTCCCCGAATCGCGCTCCCGAGCCCGAAATCATCGACACGNCTCTCCAGCGCGATGCCTACGACAGCAGGGAGTCGTTCCAANCAGACGGTCCGTCAACCCAGTGGCAACGCCGTGCAGAGCTTTGGAACCAACGCGACTGATGCTCTCAGGCAAGCGACCAGCGACCAGACTTCGTTCGCCGGATCGAGCCCGATCCAACGCAGCACCAACGCAGGCCGAGCGGGCGTGGTACCGGCGCCTCGAATGAAAGCGAGCCCCCTTCCGTCGGCATCTTCTGCGGCACAAACAGCTCTTTCGATCCGGCGCGCCGCGATGAGCGACGGCCCCTCTCGCACGTTGGGAACCTCTGCAGGATCGGAATTCGAGGCGTCCAGCAAGCGCCTGGGTAGCTCGACCTTCGCGATGCAATCCGAGGCCATCGAAGACGCTTCCGGGACGAGGATGGCAGCGAATCGGAAACCCCTGGCCATCGAATCCCGCGGATTGGAACCCAAAGACACGTTCTTGACGAGCGCTGCACGTTCGATCTTTGAAGATACGCGCAATAGCCGGCACCTTTGGCTTTCCATCCGTTGGCAGGACCTGGTGGCTCGGACAACGCAAGGAATCTTCGAACAAACCACGACGGCACCGGATCTCTCGAGCATCCAGCTCGCCAACCGGATGGCCAGTGGCGAAACGAACCGGTTCAGTCGCCGTGAAGTCCTGAAATTCGCGCAAGCGAGCGTTGGATCCATTGGGGGAGACTTCGAAACCTCCTCCGCGCCTCTGATTCTCCTGGATCCCACCCCCCCCGAGGCGAATGCCTGAGCGTTTGCATGAAGGCCTTCCCAGATCAATACGCCGACGACGAGCGTAAAATCGCCCATTCGAACTCTCTCGAATTCATCTTGATTCCGAACCGACAGTGTCCGAACCTTGAGTCGGCAACGGGCACGACATCAGGATGATCGCCAACGAAGGAGAAATGATTGGGTAGTTCAGTCGGGCAGTTTTGTATTGCGGTCTCGGATCTGGAGCAATCAGTACGTTTCTACACCGAAATCATGGGGCTCGAGGAACAGGGCCGGACCGAGATTCCGAACGTTCAAGAGGTTCATCTCGCAGGGAAGGAGGGCGGCGGCCGGCTCCAACTCGCGAAGTTCGAAGAATCCATGCGACCCGGACCAATCGATCATGGCTTCGCGCTTTGGAAGCTCTACATCAATGTCGACGATGCCGGGGAAACCTGGAAGAAGGCAGTGGATGCGGGATACAAGTCCGTGATGGAACCCAAACGCCTCGACCGCTGGCCGGTCTTCGTCGGATTCGTTCTCGATCCGGATGGCTATCTGATCGAAATCATTCAACACGACGGACCTCGGCCAGGCGAATAGCCGAGCTTCAAAAACGAGCCCGGGGCACAACACCAGCTTCAGAAACGATGGCCATGGCGTGGCCACCCGCGCTCCTCGCATGGTGGCGACCCATGAGCTGGAGGGAGCCGGACACCGCAACACTTTTCGGGTGTGACTCGATGCGGGCTCGTGTACTCTCGACTCAAGTAACCCAAACGGGGGAGAGCGATCATGACAACCACCGAGCCGATTCGATTCGACCCCGTCGATCCGGTCTTCGCCACAGACCCGCGCCCCTTCTACCACCAAATGCGCGACCTCGACCCCGTTCTGCGTTGGGATGACCATCAGGCGTGGTTGGTGACCGGTTTCGAACCTCATCTCGACGCTCTTCGGAATCCAGACCTTTGCATGGACCCCCGCGAGTGGGAGGGCTATGAGCCGCCAACGGATGCGCTGGGCAAGCGAATTGCTGAACTCGACGCCAACGGCATGGGGCAGAACAGCGACACGGATCACAATCGGATCCGCGCGCTGGTGAGCAAAGCCTTCACCCCTCGAGCCGTCCAGCAGTTGAAGCCGCTCATGCAGCAGATTCTGGACGAACTCCTCGACCCCATCCGCTCCACCGGCAAACTCGACCTCGTGAAGGATGTGTCGAGTATCTTTCCGACCCGCGTCATCAGTCGAATGATCGGCATTCCCCCCAACAGCGATCGAGAGCGCCGCTTCCGGGAATTGTCCGACCTTTCGATTCACCTCTTCAGCCCGCTGCTCCCTGAAGCCGACCGCGCCGTGGGCCTGCGCGCCAAAGAAGAACTGGTCGACCTGGTTTCGGGCGTCATCGACGACCACGCACGCGCCCCGAGAGAAGACATGCTTTCCGCGCTCCTCGCCTCGGAAGAGGGCGGAGAGCGCCTGACCCGAAGCGAACTCGTCTCACTCGTCCAGGGCCTCATCATGGCGGGCTCCGAGACCACCACGAGCTCATTTGGCCTGGGAGTCTGGCTGTTCCTATCCCACCCCGAACAACTCGATTTCTACCGAAAACAGACCGCTGGTAAGCGAGCCTCGATCGAAGAAGTGTTGCGCGTCCAGTTTCCCGGCTACTTCACGGTCCGGTACGCCCGCGCAGACACTACCGTCGGCGACAAACCGATTCGCAAGGGGGAATTGATGTTCGTCTCGGTTCCCGCCGCCCATTGCGACCCCGATGCCTTCCCAGACCCCGACCGCTTCGATCTCCAACGGGACAACCGCAACCACAACGTCTTCGGCACAGGGCTCCACTATTGCCTGGGTGCCCAACTCGCGAGTCTCGAACTCGAAACCGCGTACGACACCATCTTCGAGACACTTCCGGACCTGCGCCTGGACGCCCCGAATAGTGAGATCCGGGTCGCGCCGCGTTTCACCGTCCGCTGCCTCGAGTCTCTACCCCTCGCCTTCTCCGTTTCCTGATTCAGGAAATGGGGTAGCGCATGGTTCGATCGAGCAGGTGGGTATCGATATACGCCCGACCCTCGACGATCTTCCCCGACGAAAACCGGAAGATCCAGCAGTATTCGTTATCGTAACGCTCTCCCCAGACGGTCCGGCCCCTGCCCTTCCAAAGCAGAACCACCGTGTCACCCTCCGCCAGGCAGTGCTCGACCTCTGAATGGATCCTCCCCTCGATCCTCTCGCCCAGAACTTCGAGACAGTTGTGGACGAAATCGTCGCGGCCTTCATAGCGACGGCACAGCGCACCGCTCCCGTGGATGGTCCAAACCATTTCCTCGGCGAACAAATCGATCAGAGCCTGGTTGGATCCGGTTTCAGCTTTGACCTCGAACGCATCCAGGATGGCCCGGCGATTCGCTTCCTGAGGTGCGACCTTCGCAAAAGGCCCTGTGGCCGGATATTTGAAATAACTGTCCTCTCGAATGCTGTCGTCGAGGTGCACCGTCACTTGAATGCGGTCATCCAGTGGCCGTAGCGAACGCCGAAGCGCACCCAGAAGCTCCGGGCCCAACTCACGCTTCCAACTCTCATTTTTCGGAAGAATCTGGACGCTCAGGTGAACGAACCCGGGATTGTCGGCTCCTTCGGCGGCGAGCCAGCGATCGTGCACCAGAACCCGGCTCTTGCAGGCCCCCATCGGGACTCCTCCGAGTCCTGCGAGAATGCGATGTGCGTCCGCCATGGCGGCTCCGGTGTCGATCCGGTCGATGAGATCCTGGGTGACTTCCAGTGTGATGTGCGGCACGACGTTCCTCCAGGCCTTCTCACGGGAGCACAGGTCTCGAGTGAAGCCTATCGGCCCAAAGCATAGGGAACTCCGAGGTCGGAGCGGCCGCCCACGCTGCGCTATGGAGTTGGCACATCTTCGCGCTAGGCTACGCGCGCCATGGCGCTCGAACCCCGCAAGAACCTCCGCAGCCTCGCGATCATCGCCCACGTCGACCACGGCAAGACGACCCTCGTCGATGGACTGCTGCGCTTCACGGAAGCCTCGGGGTCTCGAAAGATGACCGAGCGCGTCATGGATTCAGGGGACCTCGAGCGCGAGCGTGGAATCACGATCTCGTCGAAGAATACCTGCGTGGAGTGGGAGGGAGTTCGAATCCAGCTCGTCGACACCCCCGGGCACGCCGATTTCGGCGGGGAAGTCGAGAGAATTCTCGGCATGGTCGACGCAGCTCTCCTCCTGGTGGATGCCGTCGAAGGGGTCATGCCGCAAACCCGTTTCGTCCTGCGCAAGGCACTCGCTCACGGCCTGCGCCCCATCCTCGTGGTGAACAAGATCGACCGCCCCGAGCAACGAGCCGAGTTGGTGTTGGATCAGGTGTTTGACCTGCTGGTCGAACTCGGAGCCAACGATGAGCAGCTGGACTTCCCCATCGTCTATGCCTCCGCCAAGCAGGCAGCGGCCAAAATCGACACCTCGGATCCCCTGGAGGATCTACGCCCGTTACTGGAGACGATTCGAGACCACGCACCGCCGCCTCGTGTCGATCGAGATGCGCCTCTACAATTCCAGGCCGTGACCCTGGGCTGGGACGATTTCGTCGGCCGTCTCGTCATCGGCCGTGTGGAGCGAGGGGTTCTCGAGCGAAACAAGCCCGTGGTCCGCATTCCAGCCGAGGGGGACACCGAGACCTTTCGGATCACGAAACTCTTCGATTTCCAGGGCCTGACGCGGACAGAAGCCGAGCGCGCAGAGGCCGGTGACATCGTCATTCTGGCGGGGATCGACTCGATCGAGATCGGCGACACCCTATGCGACCCAGACAGCCCCGACCCTCTCCCGCGAATCGATCTCGACCCTCCGACACTCCGAGTGCGTTTCGGCATCAACGATTCTCCCTTTGCCGGTCGGGACGGCGGTTTCGTCACGAGCCGACAGCTATTGGAACGACTTCAACGAGAAGCTCTCACGAACCCTGCCATCCGACTGGATGAAGGCACATCGCGCGATACGTTCGAGATTGCAGGACGTGGCGAACTCCAGATCTCCGTGCTCATCGAAACTCTGAGACGCGAGGGATACGAGTTCAGTGTTTCACGGCCTCAGATCATCCTTCGAGAAGAAGAGGGAAGGACCTGCGAACCTGTCGAAGAAGTCTGGATCGAAGTTCCGGAAACCTTCGCCGGAAGCGTCATGGAAAAACTGGGATCCCGGCGCGGCCGAATGACGTCCATGGAACACGAAGGCTCTCAGATGAGCCTCCGATACGTCGTACCCAGCCGCTGTCTGTTCGGCTACCGCAGTGAATTCCTCTCGGACACACGTGGGGAGGGAATTCTTCACAAGAACATCCACGGTTACGAACCCCATGCAGGAGAGATCGAAGGACGCGGCGTGGGAGCCATCGTTGCCACGCAAGAAGGGCGGGCCACCGCCCATGCGTTGGCCAGCATTCAAGAGAGGGCAACGATGTTCATCGAACCCGGGGCACAGGTCTACGAGGGCCAGGTCGTGGGGGAATCTCGGCGAGTTGGCGACCTCCAGGTCAATGTCTGCCGTACCAAGAAACTGACCAACATCCGAGCCGCCGGCCGTGACGATGCCCCCCAGGTGACACCTCCTCGCTTGATCACCATCGAAGGCGCTCTGGAATGGATCGAAGAAGACGAGCTTTTGGAGGTCACCCTGCAAGCTCTTCGTCTTCGCAAACAGACCCTCTCTGCAAGCCTCCGAAAGCGATAGAAGAGCAAACCACCCGGTTGCGACCTGAGTAATGGCCTCGCCTTCGTGAGCCCACGGTTCCGGCTCTTCGGTTTACCCGGTGACCGAACGCCGCCTGGCAGCCCACCAGAGACTCGCCGGAATCATCACGGCGAGACTCCAACCGATGACCGACCAGACGACAGAAGTTCCAACTTCCTCGGGCAGGTCAAGATTGACAATGAAGTCATTCATGACCCCCGCGGTAAAGAAAATTGGCCAGACGACGAGGACGTTGTAGGTGGTCGCAAACAGCGCGTGACACAGGAGACCAATCACGAACAACATGCCCAGAGCAGCAACTGGGTCGGCATGCATGGGGAGTTCCGTTCCGATATGCCAGAGCGAGTAGATCGCTGCCGACCCGACAATCGCCGGCAAAGGCCCCAGAGAATCCCGTAGTCGCAAGTGAACGAAGCCGCAATAGAGAAAGGCTTCGAAGAGCCCTCCCAAATTCAATTGAAGGGCAGCTCCCAATAGGTGCGTCCAACGGTATGTCGCAAAATCCGTTACCTGGAGAATCCCATAAACCGGACCCAGCGAGAACACTCCACTGATGACCAGGCTCCGAATCCAGTACTGACGTCGAATGCCGAGAGCATCGACCTGCTTCCCTTCGACAAACAAGACATAGGCCCAGGGCACCAGAAAACCACACAGTGCAAAGATGCCAATGAACAAGACAACTTCGTAGGCAAGAGAAGCTTGCGATAGCAACAGACAGAACGTGCTCAAGAACGCTGGGAGCAGGCCCGCCGCGATCGCAGCTACGGCATGCCGGTTCGGCCTCCAGAAGACCTCGAAAAATCGCCACCCCTGGAGAATTCCAGCCAGCGCAAACGCAACCCCGGTGCTCACGACCAAAGGAAGTTCAATCATGCTCACGCTCCTTTGCCCCCAAACTCGCGGGGTTCCACGTACCGGTCAAGAATCGAGTGCCTCACCCACCGTCTTCAGATCCGATCCGTATTACAGAATACTCCCGACACTCAGAAGAGTTGGGCATTCCACTGATTCAAGGGGTCATTTAGCCCTCGTTCCAGCGTCCTCTCGTCGAAGAACGTTGGCCCAATGGATTCTGAAATTGGGTCGGCTAATCAGAGGGTGGGGATTCAGTCGTATCACCTACGCGTGAATCGAGGGTTCTGAGGATTCTTTCGCGCCCCCAATGGGTTCGCCTACTCCCTCTGGAGCTCCATTCATCGGGCCAGAAGATCCAATCCAGCCCTCGAAAGCAGCAGCATGCGGATGGCACGGAACCCACTGGCCACCAGGAAAACTGCTTCCGAACAAGAAATCAGCCTCGGCGCGCCTCAGACAAGGCCAAAACGCGCGCTCAGTGGTCCTCCTGCCAAATCCCGAGCACCCGTAGTCAAGCGCCCGAGTCAAATCTGCGTACCGTTGGGCAGAAGATTCGTTTCTTCACCCAATGGTTGGCCCCTCGAACCGCGATCAATACTCCGCCACGACCTTTCGAGCTCAGGCATCGCCTTGAAATGGATTGGAGCCGGCGAAAGAGTCCCTCGCAAGGTCGATTCACGCAGAACAAACCCGTTGCGCAGAACAACCTGTTGACATGGAGATGAAGATGAACCCGAAGAAGCTCAGACTCTTGATGTTCGGCACCAGTCTCACAGTTGCATTGGGTGTTGGCCCCGTGCAGGCATCCAAGATCAAAAACGAATCCATTTCAGGCGGGGAAGCCGCCTACCTCAATAGCTACACTGGACCTTCGAGTACCGCCGGTGCACGAGCAAAGCTCGTTCGCGCATCGAATGGCACCACCGTGACGTCAGTTTCGGCATGGGGCCTCGAGCCTGATCGCGAGTACATGGCGCACGTCCACGCCCTGCCCTGCGCTCTAGGTGCGGGGGGGCATTACCAGGACGAGCCGGGTGGTGCTGTCGACGCGATCAATGAAATCTGGCCGGGTTTTACCACCGACGGCACAGGTGTGGGCCGAGCCGAAGTAGTCAACGACTTCACGGTACGTCCAGACGCCATGTCCGTGGTGATCCACGACACCCCCAACGCCGCATCGGGCGCAGGAGCAAAAATGCTCTGTGCAGATTTGAACCGAGGCGACCAGGGTGCCGTGGTCAATCGAGGAGAGTTCGAGCCCTTCGCATCCGCCGAGGCCATCGACGAAACCATCGCCGGAACGGGCAGCCTTTCCGTGAGTTCCGACGGAAAAACCATCGTCCTGGCGGCCGTCACCGGCCTCGATCCGATCGAGGAATATCGCTCCCACGTCCACAACCTTCCCTGTGATGTCGATGATGCTGGACCCCATTACAAAATCGATCCGACCGAGCCCGGAACGATCGAAGACAACGAGATGTGGCTCACCATCGCACCGGATGCAGTAGGCGACGCTTACTTCAAGGCGTCCTTCGACACCATCGCTCGGCCCGATGCTCAGTCCATCGTCATCCACCGTTGCGCGGATTCCAGTTGTTCGAGCAAGCCCAAGATCGCATGCGCCAATCTCTCCAAGGTCGGTCCGGAAATCCCTCTCGTCGAGTCAGGCCAGGCCACGGCACCTTTCAGCGCCGGAGCCGATGAGTTCGCGGCCGTAAAAGCGCGATCCGTCGAATTCTCGACCAAGACCAATGGTAAGACCAAGATCCGGATCAAATGGGAAGGCCTTCCCTCGAACTACAAAGGCGAGGAATATCCGTCCCACGTCCACAACCTGCCCTGCTCGGTACAGAACGGCGGGGGGCACTACAAGATCGATCCCGAGATTTCAGGAGCGATCGAGAACAATGAGATGTGGCTCAACTTCAAACAGAGCGGAAGCAAGAAAACCGTCAGCAAGACATTCAACACCACTCCCCGCGCCGACGCACAGTCGATCGTGCTACACCGCCCGGTCACGGCCGAGCGAATCGCCTGCATCGACCTCGATTTCGAGAGTTCGAGCCTGGACTAGTCTGATCGAACCTATCGTCGGCGTTCCGCCGGGTCGGCACCAACGAGGGTGTCGGCCCGGTTCTTTTTTGGGAGGTCGCGCGTGGGGAATTCACTCTTCGGAGCGATTCCCACTCTTCTTCCGCTCATAGAGCTCGATGTATTTTCCACTGGGTAGACGCACGGACCGATAGCGGTACGACTCTCGAGTTCTTGGATCGCGAATCAGATCGATCATTGCGTAGGCGTACTTCGGAGGTAACGGTCTATTCGGCCGATCGAACAGCCCCGAACTGCTGACCACGATGTAGTCGGGCCGTTTCTCCAGGATGTAGTCGGTGTGGTATCGCTGATGGCCGACGGCGGCGGCGGCATGGATCTTCCCTGCCGCCGCTACGGTTCGGTCGGTGAGTCCCAGCAGGTCATAGGTAGTGAGCCCGGAGTGGTACGGAATCGCACCCACGACCGAAGAGGCGATGGTCGATTCCGTGGGAACATTTGCCTTCAACCATTGCCCGACGACGCTCCAACGTCTGGCCAGCTCCACTTCGATGTTGGCCGTCTTCCCTCCGTTGCCGGCATAGACCCAGACATTCGAAGCGGACAAAACCACCGCGCAGAACACACAACCCAACACCCAGGCCCCAATGCCGGACCTGTTCGGGGTGGCGAGCCAGTCCTGGGAAATCAAGATCATGGCGAAAGCCATCAGGGGCAGAATCGGCACAAAGAACCGGAACAGAGCGAAATGATCGCCACCCACCAGGACGACGTAGACGAGCCAACTCGCCCCCGCGGCAACGGTGACCCCCCAGCTTGCGGGGAGGGACCGGTCCCGATACAGCACCCAGCCGGTGTACAGGGAGATGAGCGCCAGTGGGAATCCATAAGCGACCGCGAACTGCTCCGCATAGTCCAGACCGGCATGTAACAACAAAGCCGAAGGCAGATCTGCTTTGGCCAGGTAGGTGTTGGGGAGCCAGGCTCCGTAGTAGGCATACCTCCAGAAGAATTGCAGGGCCAGCAGCAGAAGCGGCACCAGGAAAGAGCAAAGCTTCCGGCGCAGGAGCCGGCTCTGGGACCGATGCACCCACACCACGCCGGTGATCAGGGCTGGCAGGATGGCCAGGGCGTCGGGACGCGCCCAGACCGCCAGCAGGTACCAGATACCCGCCCGCGTCATGCGGGATTCGTCGTCGAGTGCACGCAGGAACTGCAGAACACTACCCGCCAACAAGAAGGTGACCAGTCCGGTCTCCATCCCCGACCAGGACCAGAAGATCAGCGAGGGGTTGGTGGCCAGGAACCAGGCGGGGATGGCTGCGGACAGGACCGATGGCGTGGGCAGTCGAAGCCGGGCCTCTCGGTGCAACAGGACGACCGTGGCGAGGCCGAAGAGGCCCGACAAGATGGGAGCCGCGACCACCAGGTCGAGCTTCGACACCGCCATGGCACCCAACATCAGCACCCAAAGCGGCGAGGTATAGCCCTCGACTCGCTCGCCAAAGTTGAAGACGGGGCCTGACCCCGATGCCAGATTCTCGGCGTAGCGGAGGAAGATGTAGGTGTCGTCGACGATGCCCGTTCCGAGCACCCAGTGAAGGCAGACAAATACCGCGGCGAGCAGGACTCCTACCACTGCCCCTGCGAAACCTGCACGACTCACTGCACGCCCGTCGTCCAACCTGTGCGAACCGGCCGTCAACTCGAAACCAATCTCGGCCGAGGATGAAACCACCCCGCCGTCTCGACTACGAAGACCAACCTCCACTCCCAGACGCGGGATAGGTCATGAATTCGATCAGGTTCCCATCTGGATCCCGACTGTAGACGCTGGTCCCCATGCGAGTGCCCGCCTCTCCGCCACCGGGTTGATCGAACGGTCCGTAGGAAATCTCGGCACCCGCAGACTTCAACATCTCCACGGCCTCGTCGATGGTTCCCTCGTAGACGAAGCAGAGATCCCCACAACCGGGCTTGGCGGTGGGACCTCGAGCCTCGAATTTCTCGTCCTGCCACATCGCAGGCGGATGAATATTGATCTTCGCATCGGGTCCGACCTGGATAGCGAACAATGGGTAGTCACCCGCGCGCCACTCGGCTTCGTGAATCATCGGAAATCCTAGTTTTTTGTAGAAGGCGATGAGCGCCTCGGGATCATGAGTGGGCAGAGCAACGTGATCGAAACCGCGAATGGACACGGGAACTCCTCTACAAGTACAGGGGATGACCCCAGTGTAGGACGAATCCGCAACCCCTGGGAACTCGGGGACACAGCGCCCGGTCTCCGCAGGGTGCTCTGGGATGCACGCTCAAATGAATGGCGGATCCTCAATTCAAGGGAGGGGACTCGTTCGATACGGCGCCATGACTCTCCAGCAAGCTTCGGATCGTCCCCCGACGCGCAATGTCCAGGAGCGCCTCGCCTTCTGGTGCCAGGTTCGGATCGGCCGGCACCTCGAGAATCACGTCGACGGGTTGGCCGGCGGAACTACCCGACACCGTAAGCGTGATGGATCCCATCGCACCCAGGCTCGCCGACGACCCCACATCGAACTCGACGGCCGCCAAGTCACTGGTCGCAGCGGGAACCGAGGCGGGAAGGATGCTGGCCGTGGCCACCGAAACGAAGGCCGGCAGACCGTCGCTGATGTGGATGGATTCGAAGTCAGCGCAGGGATGGGCGTTCCACAGCAGGATGTAGATGGCATTGCCCGTACTATCGGGCTCGACCTCATAGGCGGCGGCCCGATCGGATACCACCCAGAGAAGCGCAAGTGACAGAGAAACGACCGGCTTTCGCCAGCGTGAACCGATCATGAGTGCCCCGGCTCGATGGCCTTCGCCCCCCAGCCATGGGTCCTCGCAGGGGTCGAGACTCTCAGCCCTTTCCCGCTAGTGGCCCATTCGCCTGGGCCGCCCACCAGCCGAAACTACATCTCGACAGTCTCGATTCCCGCGGGGCAACCATTTCACCGGGAGAGGCCGACACGAACGCCTATCTTCTGCCCCGCTAAAAAGAGCGCCGCCGCCCAGGAATCCGATTCGACGGGGACACCTCCGGTTAGGACGCGGAATCCTCCAGAGAAAGTCGGATCGGGCAGGACACCTCGATGCCCATCACCATGGTGATCCGACCCATCGCCAGCCAGGTGCCGACGCATACGCTGATCTCGAAGATCTCATCATCCGAGAAGTGTTCGCGCATGCGATCAAAAAAGGCATCGTCCAGAGCCGTGTGATCCGTTGCGAACTTTTCAGCGAACTCGATCGCCACACGCTCGGCGTCGGAGTACTCCGGGTAGGTCTGCCACTGGGAGACGTTCTTGTAGAGTTCTTCTGAGAGCTGGGCCGGCGCCAACTGCGCCGCACGGGTGTCCAGTCAGATGTGGCATTCGTTGATTTCGGCAATCCGCATGCGCATCAGCTCGCGCAATCGCACGGACAGATGACTCTTGTCGTACACCGCCCACGAAAGAGCCCCTGCGGCCCCACTCACGTGGGGAGCGAGGGCGAAGAGCCTCTGGGTTTCCTCTCCATCGCCATCTGCCAATCGGATACGCGCCATGCCGTCCTCCTGATGCTCTTGACCGAGCCCCATTCTACCTCTGTGAGCGCAGGGATGGCGAACCACTTCGGAACGGGCCAAGCTCGTCCCCGTGGGTGACCTCCTCGAACTCTCGGAACGCGCCTGGCAGGGAACTCTCCAGAAGAATCACGTACACCCGGGCCGTGCCTACCTCGGCTTCGAGGAGCTCGAACCAGGTCTCGGCTTCATGTCGGCCTTCTCCAACGTGGGTGTGCTCGATACCGAAGAGGGTCTCGTCTTCCTCGACACGAGCAGCCTGTTCCACGCCAATGCACTCC
The DNA here is from genome assembly GCA_022447545.1 of Myxococcota bacterium. Taxonomy (GTDB): domain Bacteria; phylum Myxococcota_A; class UBA9160; order UBA9160; family SMWR01; genus JAKVBI01. Next base: position 72,844 of record JAKVBI010000009.1, on the reverse strand, counting down.
ATGAAGCCATCCGGTCCTGGTCGGACAAGAGCGTCCATACCGCCGTTTACACCCACGGACATGTCGATCACGTCTTCGGACTGCTGCGGTTCGAGCAGGAAGCACGCGCGAAGGGCGGACCGGCCACTCACGTCATCGCCCACGAGCGCTGCCCTGAACGCTTCGAGCGGTATGTGCTGACAAACGGTTACAACGCCATCATCAACCAGCGTCAGTTCGGCTTCGACGAACCGGTGTTCCCCGACCGATTCCGCGAACCCGACGAAACCATCGGCAAGAGTCACTCCGTGGAGGTCGGTGGTATCCGAATCGAGCTCAACCACGACAGAGGCGAGACCGACGACCATCTATGGGCCTGGGTGCCACAGCACCGTGCACTGTACACCGGCGACCTGTTCATCTGGGCCTCACCCAACTGCGGGAACCCCCAAAAGGTTCAACGCTATCCTCGCGATTGGTCTGCGGCACTGCGGCGCATGCAGGATCTGCGCGCACACTGGCTGCTTCCAGGACACGGTCCGCCCATTGTGGGCGAAGAGCGGGTGGCCCGGGCCCTGGGAGAAACCGCAACCTTGCTGGAGACGATCTGCGACCAGACCCTGGGCTTGATGAACGAAGGGGCTCGACTCGATGATGTGATCCACGCGGTGGAACTCCCTTCGGAACTCCTGGAGCGCCCCTACCTGAGGCCCATCTACGACGACCCGCGCTTCATCGTTCGCAATCTGTGGCGACTCTACGGCGGTTGGTACGATGGAAACCCCGCACACCTGATCCCTCCGAGAGAGGCCGAACTCGCCCAGGCCCTGGCGTCTCTAGCAGGCGGCGCGTCGGCGGTGGCCGCCGAGGCCGAGCGGCGCGCCGCGAACGATGAACTGGAACTGGCCTGTGAACTGGCGGAGATCGCCGCCCGGGCGGCCCCCGACGACTCCCGCGTTCACGAAGTGCGCTCAGCCGTCTATTCCCAACGTGCCGAATCCGAAACGAGCCTCATGGCCAAAGGCATCTTCAGCGAAGCCGCTCGACAAAGCGCCAACAAGAAGTCCTCCCCCTGAACCGGCAAGCCTCGCCTCCCAGGTACGGGGCCCGCTCAGCCACCGGATTCACTGGCATCGCCGCCGGGAATTCCCAATGGAAAACGCACACTGACACCGCCGTCGACCAGCAGCATCTGACCACTCACATAGGCAGACAGCGGCGACGCGAAGAACAACACGGCGTTGGCGATGTCGTCGGGTAGGCCGCCACGAGCCAGGGGAATGTCTCGGTGCATTCTCTCTCGGCGGGCATCATCCAGCGCATCGGCCACAGCAGCCGTCTCCACCACACCTGGAGACACGGCGTTGCAGCGCACGCCTTGACGCCCATACTCGAGACACAGCGACTTTGTCAGGTGGATCAGGCCTGCCTTGGCGGCCCCGTACGCGGCATGATTCGGTGCACCAAAGACCCCACTGATCGACGTGATGTTGATGATGGATCCGCCGTCGCCCTGTCGAACCATCACGGGAATCACGGCTCGGGCCAACAAAAAGATGTAGCGGAGGTTGATCGAGACGACGCCGTCCCAGGATGGCTCGTCCCACTCGGCCATGGGACGCCAGGTCGCATGTTGGTGCATGCCGCCCGCCACGTTGACCAACACATCGATCCGACCAAAAGCGGCAAGAGCAGCCTCGACGATCGATTCGGCTCCTTCGACAGTGCGCACATCCGCGGTCACCGCGAGAGCTCGCCCCCCCTGCCCTTCGATTTCTTCACGAAGCGTCTCTGCGCGTTCGGGCTCCAGATCCACCACCACCACGGCCGCGCCGGCAGAGGCCAGGGTGCGAGACGTTTGCGCACCGATCCCTCCCCCGCCGCCCCCGGCGACGATGGCGACCTTGTCAGCAAGCAGATCTTCGATGCCCATTGGAGACACTCCCCTCCCCCGTGGATTCACAGAACCGAGTCAAACAGGCCCGCCAGCAGCATGTCGACAACGCCCGACACCTGCCGTTGGATCGTGGCCTCGTCCTCGAAGAGATAGTCGTGGGAGATCACCACGATGGGCAGGTCCGGAAGACCGTGGTTCCGGGCCGCCGTGCGCGCCGCGTGGGCAAAGGGCTGGGTCGCCAGCGTCACGGTCGGCACACCCCTCCTCTCGAGAGCCACCGCGTCGAGCAAACTGCTCGACGTGCACGAGCCTCACTTGGCCAGACCATTGATCACCCCCTGGACGTGGCGAAGCTCCTCCAACTGCTCGAGTTCGGCAGGGCGCGACAACAACGGCTTACAAACGCGCACCACCCCGACCCCCTCCAGCCGCTGGCGCAAGGCCTCTTCGATGGCCAACGTATAGCCGTAGAAGTCCGGTCCCATGTTGCGCGATTGCTCGTTGACGAGAAAACCGAGTTCCAGGTCTCCCGGCGCACTTCCGATCCGAGGCGCAAGACCCGAACTCTCACCCGCCACGAGGCCCCTCGGATCGACGATCTCCATGACACCTGCCTCCAATTCCTCTTGAGTTCCGGTCCCTCTTGGGTTCCCAGTCGGTGCCCGGTCAGCGTACGGCACGTGTCACCGCGAAACCGCCCAGATGTCCCCAACCCGGGCACACGGCCGCCCAGGGAATGCTGTCGGCGCCGGCCACCATCAGGTGGATCGCCTCGGGGCCATCGACAATGGGCACCCGCGCCTCGTCGTCGGCCTGGTCGATTTCTTCGGGCCACCACTCGTAGTGCACCGGTGCGTCGCCGGCACGGGACCGGATGGCCCCGACCCGACACTTCGAAAGTTCGAATAGTCGCTCGCGTACACGCTCACGCGTATAACCGTGGCCTTGCAGATGGCGGGCTTCCGACGGACTAAACGCCACCAGAATCTCTCCCATCGTGTGGGTATTGTTGCTTCCACGCGGGTGCATGGAATCAGCCACCGCTCCCAGCCTGTCCTCGGGATCCGAACCCACACCCCAGAACGCCACACTGTGGGGGGATTCACAAGCGAAGACGGTGACCGCCGACTCGTCGCGGCCAAGCCCTCGGGATTCATGAAGGGCAGACCAGGGAGTCTCCCGATGCTCGGCCACGCAGTACGCATAACGGCCGGGATGGCCGAACACTTCCTTCACAGGCTCACCCGGGTGGGCGCCGCCGACGTTCCAGAGCACCAGACGCAGTGCGCGCCCCAAGGCTGCCGAAGCCCGGGACCCCCCTCCGTTGAAGACCGATTCCGCGGTCGCCATCCCCAGGTGTTCAACCAGTGGCCCAGAGACGATCAGCAGCGGCCAGCAACCGTGGGTGGTGACCTGCACGCCATTCAGATTGAAGTGAGGGTCGAGTACAGCCTCCACGGCGGCCAGCAGTGCCGGCATGAAATCGGGTGTGCAGCCCGCCATGGCCGCGTTGGCGGCAATCACCTCCACGGTGGCCCCCCCACCGCGAGGTGGGACCTCACCGAGAGATTCTTGAGCCGCGCGTCCGCTGCCAGCCACCAGCTGATCGACGACGGCGCGGGTGGGGGGGAGTACCGGCAGACCGTCGGTGAGCCTGCGGTCGTAGGCGAGTTCGAGCCAATGCTCGAGGTCTCTCAATTCGCGGGGCAGCGGCGTGGAGCCGGTCCGAGTCAGGGGTTCACCACTCATGGAATCTGCCCACCTCCATACCATACGGGCGAGCCCACAGGTGGGGAAGCCGTCCCCCGCGACACCCGGGGGGCGTTCTCCTGAGTTTCCAACACCCCTCTCAATCGCTGAATTCCCGCCTAATGCGCCGTGCCCCGAAACCCGATCCCTGTAGTTCACGGCCCCTTTGGAAACGATTTTCGCCGTCGCGTAACGGATTGTTACGCCCACCGTGCCTCCCCCCTGTCTCCGGAAAACACCCAAGCAACCGAAACCAAAGCGGTTCGATCGAGTTTGCCGAGTGGGTACGAGACTTGCTCTAGGAAGGGTGAAGAGTGCGAGCCAGCGCGCTCCGCCCAGTGGCCCAGCGAGTCCAAGGACCCATGGAGCCCCTGGGGAGATCAGGAGAAATATCGATGCATTCACTCGGCTCCAATCCCTATTCTCGTCCTTCGCTCATGCGGGGCGGAATTGGCCAAACGATGACTGAACGGGCAAGAGCGATTCGCACATGGCTCGCAGCGCACTCCTTCCCGACGCTGTCGACCCCGCGACGACGAGCCCACCGCCTCAGCTTCGTGGCGGCATGGGCCGGAATTTTGATCGCATCGGCTTCGGCCGGGGCCCAAGAACACCAATTCTGGGTGGGATTCGACGTCGACCGGGACGCTTCGACGGGCTGCAACTTGAACGGAGGCGACGAGAGCGGCGACGCAACCGTCTCCGGCTTCGAATGGGCGGCAGCCATTCGTGTGGACCCCAATGAAGGAGCACCCCAGGTCACGTCGGTGGCGGGCTCGAGTTGCGATGCCGGAGACACCGTCTCCTCGGAAACCTGGGGGCCGTGGAGCGAGGATTTCAGCACGGGCTGGCCGGTGGGTGTGGATCTGGACGGAGTGATCGGGGACGTCATCGAGTTACGTGTCGAAACCAGCACTCTGAGCCTCCAGGGACGAGTCCGACTTGCCGTGCTGTCGGAATCTGCCGGAGGACACCGGGACACGCTGGTGACGAAGAACGGCTCGAGTGGTGGGGCCGACATCTTATTCCCCTCGAATGCGGTGGTTCCCGCACTCACGAGCCCATCCCTGGTCGTCCTCGCATTGGCGATCGCCGTGCTCGCAGCCCGGTGGATCCGACACCCGATTCCCGGATCGCCGGCGTGGATTGCCCTGTTCGCCCTGGGTACGGCTCGTGCCGTATGGGCTCTGACTTTTTCCCTGGACGGTCAGGTCGACGACTGGGCGGGCGTCCCCGTACTGGCCACCGACCTGTCAGAAGATTCCGAAACCAACGATCCCTCGGCGGATCTGCTGACCCTGTTCGCAGCCTGGGACGATGGAGACATCGCGATCCGCATCGACGCCTCGGATCTGGGCCTCGATCTCTGTGATCACAGCGGCACGGTGTGCCACTACGTGGAGACCGAGGAGGAGGGCGGAAGCGACTCCCTTGGAACGGGCAGTTCGTCGGCCCCTTGGGCAACCCTCGCCAACGCGGTCGACAACCTCGCCGAGGGGGATCGGGTCATCGTGAGATCGGGAACCTACCAGGAGACCGATCGGATCTTCATTCAAGAAGAGGACGTCCACGTCGTGGCCGAGGACGGCGTCGTCCTCCACAACACGATCGAAGACTTCACAGAAACAAACCAGGATTCCTGGGTGGTCCACGACGAGGACGCATCGGTCTATCGGTCGGCGGTCGCCTACGACGCCACCGGTGAAGAACGTGCCTGGGGATACTTTCTCACCGACGAGAGCGACCCGGAGTCGGCCCTGATGCTGCTCTCCTACGATTGCTACGAGGCCCTCGCAGCGGACCACTCCGACTACCCCGAAGACGACCAGAATTTCAATTGCGACGAACTGCCGAACATCGGCCCCGGCATGTATTGGGACGTCGACGGGGACGTCACTGAAGATGCCGATGGGGGCGCATTGGACGCGGGGCACCTCTTTGTTCGCATGACCACGAACTCTCCCCAATTCGAAGCCGTTGCTGATTCGAACGGATGGGACATCGACGAAGATCCAAATTTGACGGTCATGAAGATCACCGTCGACGGCCCTTTCCTTCAACTCAACGGTAGCAACGTGCAGGTAAGCAACCTCACCCTCGAGCTCGGATCGCTTCGAATGGGTGGTGGAACTTCAGGAAACGTGCTGCGCGAAATCACACTCGATGGTCCAGCCGTGGAATCTCCCATCGAATTCTATTCCGGAGGCAGCCAGCACCTTCTCGACAGCCTCACCATTGACCAGAAATTCCCCGAGTACGTGACCTGGAAGGACACGAAGGTCCTGTTCAAGAGCGCACTCATGTATGCGGCGATCACACTGAACGACCACGACGAGGCTTCAGGATATCCCGATGCCATCCACCACATCACGCTGCAGGATTCCATCCTCAAAGACACCCACGATGGCCTGGAACTGAACCAGGATGCCTATCACCACGTGTACATCCACGGGAATCAGTTTCTCGGCGCTCAAGACGATGCCATCCAGCTCGGCAGCTCCACCTACGATGTGGAGATTTCCGGCAACACGTTCGTCGAGGTGGGGACCAGCACGTCGCGGCACGGCGTCGGCGGAAACGACTACCCGGGCCGAAAGTACATCCACCACAACTTCATCGATGTCAGTACCCCCAAGTACTACTGCCGTGATACGGAGGGGGAAACCAGCTGTTGGGACGAAGGCCCCCAGACGATGCGTGCCTTCGGCCTTCACGATGGAGAGGGCTGGGAAGCCGACGGAGACGCTCGCTACATCTACAACAACACCGTGGTCATGGATGGTGACATCCTGGGAGTCGGGCTCCACGGCCAGGAGTACCAGGATCATTGCAGTGGCGGCGGTTTCCACCATGTGAGTGGAGATCACGCATGTGACATCGAAGCCAGTGATCCAGACGACGTCTGCAACGGAATCTGCGTCCGAGGAAAGGACGTTTCGGTTTCTTGTGAAGCAGACGACGATTGCGATAGCTCGGCAGGGTCCGGTGACGGAGTCTGCTCGAGCGGAGCCGTCTGCACGACCCGCTCTCTGCCCTATGGACAACCGAGTCTGATCTTCAACAACGTCTTCGTTCAGCTGGATGAGACGACACAATTCACGACCCAGAGCCCCAAGTGGGCGATCCTCGCTCCAGCGACGCTGATCCTCGACGGCAATTACTACTACCGGCCGCCTGGGGGCAGCTCGAGCGAAGGTCCATTCGAGATGAGCGGAAGCCGCTGCGAGTTCGACCTGTACAGGGACGAACTCTGCATCGAAGTCACTTCGACGCATCCCGAGGGCTGGGATCCACAGATCACCCCCGAGTGGGAATACACCGGTTACACGGCCGCCTACGACTGGGGGATCGAAGATCAGGGACTGTTCGACGACAGCGATCTGGACACCGACACCTACATCCCGAACTGTGAATGGCTGAGCGAGCAGGTCGATCCCGACAGCGGCGAAGTCATCGAAGCGGTGGATCTCACGGCTCTGGACGGTGCCTACACGCTGAGCAAAGTCGATCCGAATACCGGAGCCGAGACCGAAGTCTGGAGCCTCAGCGTCGTTCCCGAGTTGCCGGGCGTCGATGGCAGCTATCGCGGTGACACGCCCTGCAGCGATTCCGAGGAGGAGTAGCCTTTCGAGCACTGGGCGTGGCTCGGAGATCCGGAGAGGCGGCACCGGAGAAAAACAGAACGAGGACTCGCACCGCTTGCTCCCCCACAATTCCATGCGGGATTGATCTGGCGTCGCCCCAGATCGATCCCGCCGGTTGCATCGCATGGGAAAGGCACCGTGGGAGCAAGCGTGCGAGCCATCTCCTACTTGATTCTCATTCTCAATTTCGACCTTCTGGGCTGGCTGCTCTCGACGGCCTGCGAATCCGTCACCTCGCCCAGGCCGACACTCTTCAGACCCTCGACCTTCTTCAGGGCATCGATGGGCTCGATCTCCTTTTCGGGAGGAACCGGGTGCATGGAGTCGTCCCAGCCCATGAAGACCCATTCGTCTCCAATGGGAATCCAGCCGGTGCCCCCGAGCGTGCCGTGGCCCCCCATGGAGGGCTTCCAGTCCTTGACCTCCTTGTAGCGGGTACGCAGTTCCCAGATCGGGTCGCAGATGCCGGGCGCGATGGGATTCTCCTCCTCCTCACCGCCGCCGCCGCCGCCACTGAACTGCGGCACACCGGGAATCCCGCCATCCCCATCGGAACTGCCCGAGCCGCCGTTGCCCGCCACCTGGTTCATGGTGATCGACCACTCGTAGATTTCCTGCTCGACGTAGCGGTTCGCGATCCCATTGCGCCAGGCCGAGGCATTGAATCCGCCCCGGGCAAACACCCCGTAGTAGTCCGCAAAATCCCAACCGACCTCTCCGGGTTCGGGATCGCCCGGTCGCCAGAAGCGATCGGTGGAAGGATCCTCGTTCAAGCGAACCAGGAAGCCACCATCGTCATCGATGCCATCCGGATAATTGGCAGTCCCGATTCCCGACATCTCGATCCAATAGTGGTCATGCTGGTCAGGATGGTTGCCCGGGAGGAAAACCCAGGTCTCCACCACGATGCCCCCCCAAGCGTACTTCCAGCTGTTCATGTCGTAGTCATCCAGGTGCGTGTAGGCCGGATCCGTGAAGTGATGGTTGTCGAAGAACGTGATGGTGTCCTTGTAGGTGATCCCGCCGACGGTCCAGTTGGTGCGGTGCTGCTTGTAGAAATCGCCCACGTCGAGATCGTCGCGAACCACGTTGGCGTTCTTGTATTCCGCCGGGGACGAGAAGGCCCCGTCAACGCGGGGATCCTCGGCGGCCGGTGGATAGGCGGCCGTGTCTGGAAACTGCGCGCTGCTGGGAGGCGCCCAGGCGAGGATCGCCAGGGCCACCACGAGTCCGAGTCCTTCGATTCGCGTCATGATGAGCTCCTTTCAAATAAGTGGGAAATATTCCCACTTATTTGGAGCAATCTATATGGGTAAAATTCCCATGTCAAGGGAATCCGAACCGACGAAGCTGAGCTGCGCCCAGGGCACGAGATGGCCCCCAATTCCGCCATCGCCCCGGCCTCCCAGGAGCTCTGAGCCCAGAGAGCAGGAGCCCGAGGCTCCCACCCGGCGAACTTCTGAATGGGAGGGGGTTCAGGCCTTCAGCCCAGTCGGCCGGCCACGTCCCCACACGCCTGAACCAGGGTGGTCCCGAACTCGGGCAGCACACACGCCAGGTGGCCGGCGTCCATGGGGTGGACCGTGGCACCCGAGATCTGACGGGCCATGCCGTGTTGAAGTGGGGCCGGAATGGCCGTGTCTCGCTCGGTGACCACCACACTGGTGGGCACGTCGATGGAAGACAGCCAGGGCGTGGCATCAAAGCGGCCAAGTTCAGCACCAGCCTCGAGGAGGTGACGCCAATCGTGTCGAGCCATCTCAGTGCGCGCCCACTCCGAAAGGCCGCCGGCACGGGAAGCTGGCCATCGCTCGACGACTCCGCGAGCCAAGGCACGAGGCAGCCAGGTCGACCCTTCAGCCCATCGACCGCCCAGGGCCGCAGTCTCCATCAGCCCCTCCATCCAGCGACCGGCGCGCGCACTGCGCACGGGACGCTCGCAGGTCGCCACCAGAACCAACCCCGCCACGCGCTCCCGGTGACACCTCCACAGCAGCTGGGCAACCGAGCCCCCCATGCTGTAGCCGACCACGATGGCCGGCCCCGCGTCGAGAGTTTCGAGCAGAGCGGCCACGTCGTCCGCGCAGTCGCGCAGGCGAAAAGGGTCCTGGCTACGCGGCCCACGACCGTGCCCCCGCAGATCTGGAGCCAGCACTCGGAAATCGCGGCCCAGAGGCTCGAAGGCCTGGAACCAGTTGAGGCCTCCACTGGCCCCCCAGCCGTGCAACAGCACGACGGTAGGGGCCCGACGCGGCCCGCGCCGGGCGCGCACGAACAACTCACCGCGGTTGGGCAACAGCACCCGCATTCCCCGAGGCGGCGGCGGCAGGTCGGAGAGTTGTTTCATCCGCATGAGAGGCGGAACGCGTGATCGAGCCGGGGCTTGCGGCACGCCGGACCTCCACAGAACGTGGCCTTTTCACAGCATACCCCGCAAAAACCGGGGAGCACTGAGGAGAGCCCTGGGTTTTCTTTTGATCCCAAGGGGTTGCGTTGCCAGGGAAGCCCTGAAAATTGGCCCACATCGGGCATAATCGGCCCTCGATGAGCGCCTACCTCTACCTCGTTGGCAGCCTCTTGAGTCTGGCCGTGGCAGCCACTACCTGGTTCCTGGCCCGCCGCCTGGGTGCACTGAGCAGTCTCTACTTCTTCGTCGGTTGGACGGCGGGGGAGTTGGCTCTCCAGCTCACCGCCATGGGTGCCGTAGTGACCCTCGCCTTTGCCGGCGCCGGTGCGTTGTCCGAGCCCGCAGGTGTTTGGGGGCTCGCCTTCTCCTTCCTGGCCTGGGGCCTGCTCCTGGCCGGCCACCGGCGGGCGCTCGGCAGCCGCGACGAAGTCCTGGCCTTCGGTCGGGCTGCCAACCTCGTGCTGGAAGACGACGTCCGCCCCAGTCACGGATTTTGGCTGCCCTTCCGCATGCGGCGTCCGGGCGTTCGACGCATCCGCAACCTCGCCTACGGCGAGCCTCTGCCAGGCGACAAGGGGGCGCGCAATCTGCTCGACATCGTCCTGCCGGATTCACCAGGCAGCGATCGACCGACGCTCGTGCAGATCCACGGCGGTGCATGGGTGATGGGGGACAAGCGCGAGCAGGGCGGCCCCCTGATGGCGCACCTGGCCGCCCGGGGTTGGGTCTGCTTCGCCATCAATTACCGACTCTCGCCCCAGGCCACCTTCCCCGACCACATCGTGGACGTGAAGCGCGCCATCGACTGGGTTCGACGACACGCCGGCGAGTACGGGGGCGATCCGAACTTTCTCTGCGTAACGGGGGGTTCGGCAGGTGGACACCTCACCGCCCTGGCCGCTCTCTCCCAGAACGACCCCGACTTCCAGCCGGGCTTCGAGTCGGCCGACACCCGCGTCAGCGCAGCCGTGCCCTTCTACGGCGTCTACGACTTCTGCGATCGCTCTGGAATCCGGGGCACCCAGAACCTGGAAACGTTTCTCTCGAAGCAGGTGCTGAAATGCAGCCCGAAAGAGAACCCCGACCTCTGGGAAGCGGCGTCACCGATTGCTCGGGTTTCCTCGGACGCCCCCCCCATGTTCATGATTCAGGGCACCCACGACTCCCTGGTGTTCGTCGAAGAAGCGCGTGAATTCGTACGCGCACTGCGCGCCGAGTCCAAGGCCCCGGTGGAATATCTCGAAATGCTAGGGGCCCAGCACGCCTTCGACTGCTTCCACTCGGTTCGCTCGGCGAACGCCGTACGGGCCGTCACGGCCTTCCTCGAGCGCGAGCACGAGCGCTACCGGGAGCGTTCACCACTGACGTGAACGACCAGACGCCGCGTGTAGCCACGGCTACGGTGCTCCCAGAGGTAGATCCCCTGCCAGGTGCCCAGGGCGAGTCTCCCGCCCACCACTGGAATCGCCTCTGAGGTACGCGTAATCGCTGAACGCGCGTGAGCCGGCATGTCATCGGGCCCCTCGTCGGCGTGTTCCCATTGCCGACTCTCCGACGCGGTCTCGGACATCCAGTGCTCGAGATCCCGCAGAACGGCGGGGTCGGCATTCTCCTGGATCACGAGGCTCGCCGAGGTGTGCTGCACGAACACCGTGCACAGGCCCTCGTGAACACCGCTCGCGTCCACAATGCGCTGCACCTCGTCGGACACCTCCACCAGCCCCTTGCCCCGGGTGCGGATCTCAAAGCGCTCGACGGCCTGCGGCATCTTGTCAGCGCCCGCCCACTCCCCAGTCGTCACGGCCGGAATCAAGCATCGAATTCAAGATGGCGTTTCGACTCACTCCAACGCAACCACATTCTGCCAGAAGGCCGGTGGTTTCCCGTATCCTTGTCGTAGATCGATGGTGCAGTTCCATCACGTCCTCAAGGAGGCAACATGGTCGCCGTTCTCGAAGGGATCCGCGTTCTCGAAGTCGCCGAGCACGGCTTCGTCCCCTCTGCCGCATCCGTACTCGGAGACTGGGGGGCAGACGTGGTGAAGATCGAACGCCCCCAGGGCGATGCCCTGCGCGATGTCCAACCCCAGGGCCTCGTGGTCGACACCGGCGACGATTTCCAGTTTCTGGTGGAACAGATGAACCGAAACAAGCGCAACGTCTGTCTCGACCTGAAGAACCCCGAGGCTCGCCCCGTCTTCGACGCCCTGGTTCGAGCCTCGGACGTCTTCATCACCAACCAGTTGCCCCAGGTTCGGCGCAAGCTGGCGATCGAACCCGACGACCTGTTCGCACTGAACCCACGCCTCGTCTACGCGCGCGGGCACGGCCAAGGCGCTCGTGGACCCGACGCTGAATCCGGCGGCTTCGACTCCGTCTCGTTCTGGTCACGCGCGGGCGTGGGGCACATGCTGTCTGGCGACCACATCGCAGGCCAGCGACCGGGCATGGGAGACGTCCCCTCGGGCATGTTCCTCGCCGGCGGAATCGGCGCTGCGCTGTTCCACCGCGAGCGCAGTGGTAGGGGAATTGTCGTAGACGTGGCGCTCATGGCTGGCGGTATCTGGACCCTGGCGCCCGACCTCGTGGCCGCCTCGGTCCTCGGCGGCGATCCGCCCAAGGGGGGTAGCGGTGCTTCCACCGTTCCCCTGGTGGGCAGCTACCTCACCTCGGACGGACGCGTTCTGATGCTCTCCATGCTCGCCACAGAAAAATACTGGCAGGTGGGATGCGAAGCCCTCGAGGCCGAGGATCTCGTGACCGCCCACCCGGACGAAGCCAGCCGGGCCGAAAACATCGCGGCCATTCGCGAGCGCTTCCGCAAGAACATCGCCGCCAAACCTCTCGCGCACTGGGAGCAGCGCCTCCGCGATGGCGGCTGCATCTATTCGAAGTACGCGAACCCCCAGGAGGTGCTGGCAGATCCGCAGACCGAAGCCAACGGATACCTGCCGCGACACCCCACCCATCCCACCGCGCGGCTGGCGTCTAGCCCTGTCCAATTCGGCGAGGAGCCCATCGAGATCCGCCGGGCGGCGCCCGACCGCGGCCAGCACACCGACGAAGTCCTGGACGAGTTGGGGATCGACCCCGACCAGCGGTCGCGCCTGCGCGAGGCCGGGGCCATCGAGTAGTGCTCCCAAGAAGCGGGGAACACCTCATTGGTTCCATCCGATTGAATCCAAACGCCTCCAGTTTCCGCGGACCCTCCGGGCACTCTGGCACCAACTCGGCGTTGTATCATCCAATCATCGCAGGGAGAGGGCATGGACACCGACACACATGAAGTCCGCTGGGGAGAGCAACGCGTCGACGACAAGACCCGTGCCGTCGTCGACTGGCTCGAATCGAACGTCGGCGGAAGCGTCACCGAGATCTGGCGACAGCCGCGCTGGCGCCCGGTGTGGTTCGCAGACCTCGAACGCGATGGAGAAACCCTTTCGCTGTGCGTACGGGGTGAGCGGGAGGACACCTACTTCGGTTTCTCCCTCGATCACGAGATGCGTTTCCAAAAATGCCTGGAGGAGTGCGGCATCCCCGTGGCCCACGTTTACGGATGGATCGACGCGCCACGCGCCTACGTGATGGACCGAATCCCCGGAAGCAACAACTTCGAGGGCGTGGGCAAGGCAGAACTCGACGCCGTAATGGACGACTACATGGAAGTCCTGGCACGCGTGCACGCCCTGCCCCTCGAAACTTTCGAGCGCGCCGGCATCCTCCGGGCGGAACATCCCGATAAGGCTGCAACGATCGGAATGGAGACTTACGAAAAGGCCTACCGGGATCGCAAGGTCCAGCCCGATCCCTTTCTCGAGTTCTGCCTCGGCTGGTTGAAACGCAACCCCCTCGACAGCCGGGGGCGCGAGACTCCCATCGTTTGGGACTCGGGACAGTTCCACCACCAGAATGGCAGGATTTCCGCCCTGATGGATCTCGAGAACGGTCACATCGGCGACCCGGTCATGGACCTCGCGACCTTTCGGATGAGAGACACAATTCTGGGATATGGTGATTTTCGGAGAATCTACGCACACTACGAAAAAGTTTCAGGGCTTCGGCTCGACCTCCGTGCCCTACAGCACCACCTCATGGCCATGGCCCTGTGCGATCAACTCGCCTACCACACCGCCCTGGCCGATCCGCCTCCAGGTGCAGACTTCATGACCAACATGCAGTGGTGCAGCGAGACCAATCTCTTCGCACTCGAAGTCCTCGCCGAAATGCTCGGGCTCGAACTCGAGCCCGTGGAAGAAATCGAGGTCACCGGTCCACCTTCGTCGGGACACGTCGCCCATTCCCATCTGGGTCGCTCCCTGCGAAACCTCCAGGCAGGTGACTCCTTCACCCAGCACGAGATTCGAATCGCCTTTCGCCTGGCGCGTCACCTTCAACGATGCGATGAGATCGGGGGCGTCGTGGAACAAGCCAATCTGGAGGACCTCGGTGAACTCCTGGGGAGGCGGCCCGCCAACTGGCAGGAGGGGGACACCGCCCTCGAGAGATTCGTCTTCGAGGATGGCGGGGCGAACGACACGGAGCTCATTCAGCTCCTGCACCGACGCCTCCAGCGCTATCGGATGCTGATGGGCCCCCCGGGCTCGAGCATGGTGCGCCACAACCCCATGCAGCCATTCGAAACCCCGGAGGCCACCTGACCCCCCGCGAACGGCCCGCTGGACACCGAACATTGGGCCCATCAGAGCACAGCAGACCTCAAATCTGACGTATAATCAGCAAATTGCCAGCCCAACCAGGAGATCCGATATGGCCATGCAGATGGAAGACATGATCCTCGTGAGCGTCGACGACCACGTCTGTGAGCCGCCGAACATGTGGGACAACCATGTCCCGGCCAGCTGGAAGGACCGTGCGCCTCGCCTCATCCACAAGGATGGCGATGTCGACGTCTGGACCTTCGAAGGCAAACAGATCCCCAATGTCGGCCTCAATGCCGTGGCAGGGCGCCCCGCCGACGAGTACGGGATGGAGCCCACCTCCCTGAAGCAGCTACGCAAGGGCTGCTACGACATCGATGCACGCATCGACGACATGAACGTCAACGGCATGCTCGGTTCGCTGTGCTTCCCCTCGGTGCCAGGCTTCGTCGGCGAGCTCTTCGCTAAACAGGTGAAGGAGAACAACGAGGTCGAACTCGCGACCACCATGCTCAGGGCCTACAACGACTGGCACATCGACGAGTGGTGCGGCACCTACCCGGGCCGTTTCATCCCGCTGGCCCTCCCGATGATGTGGGACCCCCAGCTGATGGCCGACGAAGTGCGAAGGGTGGCGAAGAAGGGCTGTTACGCCATCACCTTCCCGGACACTCCCGGAGGACTCGGCTACCCGAGCATCCACAGCGACCATTGGGACCCCTTCTGGCAGGCCTGTTCCGACGAGGGCACGATCGTGTGCATCCACATCGGCTCGGGCACCGGCATGAATCTGCAGGACACCATCGCGCCCATCGAGGTGATGATCTCCAGCACCCCGATCAGTTTGTACAACTGTGCGGTGGAACTGGTCTTCAGCCAGGCGCTGAGAAAGTTCCCCGATCTCAAGATCGCACTCTCCGAAGGCGGGACGGGTTGGATCCCCTATTGCCTGGAACGCATGGACTACGTGTACGAGCACCACAACGCCTGGACCCTCTATTCGTTCCCCGATGGCAAGATGCCGAGCGATATCTTCCGAGAGCACATCATTACCTGCTTCATCGACGATGCGGTGGGCGTGGCCACACGCGACCTGATCGGGATCGACAATATCACCTGGGAGTGCGACTACCCGCACTCGGATACCACCTGGCCGGTCGCGCCCGAGCGCCTGTGGGAGTCCGTGAAAGGCATCTCGGACGAGGAAATCAACAAGATCACGTACCAGAACACCATGAAGCACTTCAAGTACGACCCCTTCCAGCACATCCCCAAGGATCAGTGCACCGTTGGAGCCCTGCGTGCCCAGGCAAGCCACGTGGACGTGACACCGATGGGGGGCAAGGGAGGCAAGTCCCCGTCGGATTACAACCTGGGCTACGCCACCGTGGGTGACATCATCAAGCAGATGTCCACGGCCTTCTCGACACCTTTCGAAGACAAGACGTCGGCCTGATTCTGGACTCGTTGCAGACTCCGCGAACCAGCCCGAGGGGAACGCCCAGGCCATGCCCTCTCTGAACCTTCGCTACGACCTGCGCGCTCCGAGTTTCGGGAAAGCCTCCTCCGCTGAACTGTGTCAGACCGCCCTGGATCAGTGCGAGTGGGCGGACCGACTGGGTTTCGCCTCCATCCTCTTGCTCGAGCATCATGGCTCTCCCGACGGTTATCTCCCGTCGCCTCTGGTCATGGCAGGAGCAGTCGCCGCTCGGACTCAGCGGGTTCGCATCTGCCTGTCGGCGCTCATCGCGCCGCTGCACGATCCCGTTCGAATCGCAGAAGACATGGCCATCGTGGACGTGATCAGCGGTGGCCGCCTGTTTCCGACCCTGAGCGGTGGCTATGTGGCCAAGGAGTTCGAGGGCTTCGGGAAAAAGCTCAGCGATCGTCGAGACTACATGGAAGAGATCGTTCCCTTCCTCGAGAAGGCCTGGACAGGCGAACCCTTCGAGTGGAAGGGTCGGACCGTCCGCGTCACCCCCCGCCCCGTCCAGACCCCGCGCCCTCCGATCTTCCTCGGGGGAAGCTCCGCCCCGGCTGCCCGCCGAGCGGCACGGATGGCCGATGGTTTCGCTCCCACCGCACCCTCGTTTCACGAAATCTATCGGGAGGAACTCCGCAAGCTGGGCAAGCCCGATCCCGGCCCCCTGCCGCCCACCCTGCCTCATTCGTTCATCCACGTTTCCCAGGATCCCGATGCCGCCTGGGCGCAGATCGCACCGCATGCCATGCACGAGATGAACGCCTACGCGAAATGGATCGAGGATGCCGGCACCGATGCTCCGTACTTCGCCGTGGACAACGTCGACGAATTGCGCGCTTCGGGACAGTACGCCGTCTTCACACCCGATGAATTCGCTGAGAAACTTCGAGAACTGGGACCTACTGGCTCCTGCACCCTGAATCCTCTCATGGGAGGCCTCGACCCGGTGCTCTCTTGGCAGAGCCTGCATTTGATTGAGAGCGAAGTCCTGCCTCGGCTCGAACGCTGAGACCGCGACCGGGGGGCGGATCTCGACACGAGGATGCAGAACCCCGCTCGCCAGGAGATCTCATCGCCCCTTTCCCGCTTGCTGCTCCCCAGTGTCTTCGCAGCTCTGACCGCGCTCTTCCTCAGCGAACTCCACCTCCAACGAGACAACACCCTTCATGGAAAGCCGCACCTGGAAAGCACCAAGACCGGCCTCGAGCGGCCGGTGATCGGCGCCCAGGCCTACACGAGGAGTCGAAACGCCCTGTACCGGAACCGCCTCCAGTTGGGAACCTGGGGTGGGTTCCAGCAGGTCGTGACGAAGCATCCCATCGAGCTCGAATCTGCGGATTTCGAGTTCGGCCTGGGCGAAGACGAATACCTGTCTTTCCTGTTTCGAGTGACAGAAAGCGCTTTTGCGGCAGTGCGAGTGAGTCACAACGCGACGTTTCCATCTCAATATGTAGAGGGCACCGGCGACGGGGAGTTCACGCACCGGGTCATCATGGAGTCCCCCACCCTTGCCGCGGGACGGCATCGCATGTCCCTTCGGATCGAAGGCTCTCGAGCGAACGTCGAGATTGACGGAGAGTCCGCTGGATCCTTCGAAATTGCGGTACCGCCAGGTGGACGGGTCGGATTCCGCGGATCGGGAGGCGCTTCCGCATGGGTCGATGATGTGGTGATCCACCGGGCCGACGGCCTCCCCCCGATTCGAGAGGATTTTCGGAATCAACGCAACCAGTGGATCACGTTTTGCATCTTGTTCGCGGTGCTCATGCTCATCATCGTCGGGGTCGATCGCCTGATCGCCTCGCGACAGACCGACGGCTCAACGCTTCACATCGTCGGGTTTTCGTTTCTCCTCACTCTCCTCGCGTGGATTCTCCTAGCGATCGATCACTACTACCTCGCCGCCATCTATCCAACGCCCGATGAAGTCGACTACCTCGGCGCGGATCATCCCTTCGAAGGAGCGGATGAGGTCATCGAACGCCTGCTTGTGGAACATTCGGAGACGAAGGACGCCAACACCCAGCGGATCCTGTTCCTGGGGAGTTCACAGACCTGGGGTTCGGGTGCAGAAAAACTCGAACACGTCTGGGTGGAGCGTTTCGAGGAGAGGCTCAACGAAGCCTCTCGAGACGTTCGCTACGAGACCATCAACCTCTCCACTCCGGGGGCTGTAGCCTGGAAGATCCTACCGCTATACCTGAAGAATTGGAACGAACTAAAACCAGACATCGTCGTGGCAAACTTCGGCCACAACGGAAAAGACACCCAAAAACTGCGCAACTCTCTCGGGATCCTCATGCACCAGAACCGCCACCGGGGCATCCACACGGTCCTGGTGCTGGAGCCCATCAGTCACGAGGTCTACGACCGCCGCGGCGTGTGGCCCGCGAGTGCGGGAATCGCAGCCCGAATCTCCGCCAACCATGAATTGATACAGGAATTCGGTGACCGACACGACATTCCGGTGATCGACATGCACGAATCTATGATGGTGCGCGCCGATACCGGATTCCTGTGGTGGGACCATCTTCGCCCCACCTCGTTCGGGCACCGCTCGATGGCCGACAAACTCTTCGAACAACGGGCACTCGTCATCGACCGCACTGCGGGCAAACGACCGCCGGGAGAAGATTCGATGGGCTCGGCGCCCGACTAGCCGTCAAAAACCGCGTGCGTCGTCGAGCAAGCTCTCCACTGCTGGCTGGATCGCAATGCGATGTTGACGCAATACACGAGACCCGAACATCTGGAACAAGCTGTACTGAAGGTAGTCACGGGTGTATTCGAAGGGACGGGACGCGTACCGCTCGACGGTGTCCTCGATGGCGTCGAGCCTGTGGCGGGGGAGCGGCTCTCGCCTGCGCCGTGCCGCCAGGAGTTCCAGGCCCGCATCGGCGAGCTCCCGTACGCCCTCGGAAAGTTCCAGTACCCCTGCGTCGAGTAGATCCGTGTGTTTTTCGATGATCGGGGACACGATGGCGTGATTGTCGGACCAGCGCTGAAAAGCCCGCCGCAGCGCTTCGGAACGAGGCGGATCTTCGGGCTGGGTGAGTTCATCGTCCACCCATTGACGCAGACGCGTGGCTTCGAGGCTCTCGTAGGCCAGGGCACTGGTGAAAGGCTGTAGGGGTGTGGGCTCATCGGGAGGCTCGTCGAACAGCCATGGCAGAGCCATCCTTCCAAGCACCTGCCAGTCGCGAAACGAATAGAAGGGCGCGGGTTCGACGGCGGTGGCGAGGGTTTCAAGAGCCGGAAGACCCTCGGGTCCCACCAGAAGGAGCAGAGCGTCGCGCTGCTGAATGCGGTGCCGTAGGCCCGAACGCTCCAAACGGGTGCTCTCGACGGCGAGCCTGCGGTAGAGGTCCCCGCTGGACACTTCCTCAATGGTCTCGCGTGGCGACCACATGGACTCGGCGATGGCGATCGTCCGGGGCCAGATCACGAGATCGACGTTGCTCTCGTCCTTCAATTCCGCCCAAGAAGCCGCCTCGACCCCCAGCACCCGCTCGGCGACCACCTCGGACCCCGAATCGCCCAGGGTCAGCGCGAGGGGATCGTTTCGATAGTGGAATTCGGCGCTTCGCATGTGGTCGAGGTAGTAGTTCATGGAGACCACGATGGGGTGCTCCGAAGCAGACCGAGGAAGTTCCGTGGTGTTCCAGACCTGCAGAACTACGTGACTCGGCAGAGCCTTGTTCAGAATGTCGTTCCACCCCACGGGTACCTTTCCGAGTTCGCCAAGAATCTCGGCATAGCGTCCAATGAAATACGCCTGGAGCTGCTGAAAGTCGGCGATCTTCTCGTCGGCCATGAACTGAACGATCGCGTCGTTGTCCTCCCACGCGCTGGGATCCACCTCATCTCCGCCCATGTGGAAGTACTCGTCGGGAAAGAGAGACGTGAGCTCTGCCATGAGCCGTTTCAGAAACACGTATACCGATGCCTTGGTGGGATCGATGGGATCCGAAAACAGACCGGCCGCCGCGTACAGGCGATCGTTCGCACTCGGGCGGCTGGCCAGCTCCGGGTAGGCGATCTGCCAGCTCC
Organism: Myxococcota bacterium; assembly: GCA_022447545.1. Lineage (GTDB taxonomy): Bacteria > Myxococcota_A > UBA9160 > UBA9160 > SMWR01 > JAKVBI01. Next base: position 52,978 of record JAKVBI010000009.1, on the reverse strand, counting down.
GGCTGTGGCCGGGCAGGTCGAACTCTGGAACGACTCGGATCCCCCGGTCTGCCGCGTACTCCACGAGGTCTCGGATCTGCGCCTGCCGGAAGTATCGGCCGTCGGAACCCTTGCGGTGGAGTTCAGGAAAACGGTGACTCTCGACTCGAAAACCCTGGTCGTCGCTCAAGTGCAGGTGCAGGACGTTCATTTTCACCGCAGCCATGGCATCGAGCTGCCGCTCGATGGCCTCGGGCCCGATCCAGTGGCGCACGACGTCGATCATCAGACCCCGCCAGGCAAAACGAGGCGCATCGCGAACCTCCAACCGTGGAACGCACAACCCCTGTCCACACGACTGAACGAGTTGCCTGAGAGTCTGCAAGGCATGCAATGCGCCGTAGGTGGTGCCGGCGTGAATGACCACCGCCTCGTGTCCGACCGAGAGTCGATAGGATTCGTCGATCCCGAGGCGCGGATACGCGGGCCCCGGAGAATCGATGCGAACAGTTAGATCGGCGGGAGATTTTCCCTGGGTGATGAAGACTTCCGGAGCGCTGCCCGTCTGTTCCAGCACGCGATCGCGCCAGCGGAGCAGCGCACGCTCCACTCGACCGGGGATGCCCCCCACCAGTGCAACGCGAAGCCTATCCGGAACGACCCAATCCCCTGCGTGGCTCTCCACTTGGGCTGGCCGGGGGATCCACGAACGGGCAGAAAGAGAGTCTGGACCGAGGGCAACGCAGCCCAACGTTAGGACCGCGAGAAACCCGCCTCGTCCTACTGCAGCGCGCTCTCGGACCCTCACTCGACGAAGCTAACCTGAATGGCCAGAGACAGCACCCGCAACGCTCGAAACACCGGAAACGCTGCCAAGCGCCGCGCCCCGAAGAGCCTCGCGCACATTGTCGAATTACGGGGGCCCCGACTCTCTCGTACACCTTTCCGGACCCCTGGCGTACACTCGGGCGCATTCGCGGCCCCTTGGATCCGCTGCGACGCGACAACCTGAACCCCATACAGGGACCTTCACCCCGTACAAGTAGTGGGAGGGAACGCCATGCGAAAAAAGAACGCCAGATACCCGAGGCTTCATCACACGATCGCTCTCATCGCCTGGCTGTCGGCCTGCGGTGGTCAACCGCCCGTTGCCGAGTCCAGTGCCCCCCACTCGGGCAATCGACCTGCCACCTTCGAAGCGGGCTACAGCGAGCAGCGCGAGCCCTGCGCCGACTACAACCCCCTGAGAAACGCCTACTTCGGCGATTTCCACGTCCATACCGACGTTTCGATGGACGCCTACATCTTCGGCACACGCACCAATGCCCGAGACGCCTACCGGTTTGCCCAGGGTCAGGCCATTCCCACGCCCGATGCCTCCATCGAGGACACACAGAACATTCAACTCGAGCGACCTCTCGACTTCGCAGCCGTCACCGACCACGCGGCATTCCTGGGAGAGGTCAAGCTGTGCACCACCCCCGACTCACCCAGCTTCGACTCCCAGCCGTGCAAGATGTACCGGGGCGAGGCAGAGATACAACTCCCCGAAGGCGTCGTCCTCGGAGGCAATGCCGTGACCGCAGAACTCGGCGCGCGCATGGCGGCCCTGGGCTCTGGCGCCTCTTCCATCGGAGACATCGGGAGGTTCGCCCGCAACCCGGTGCTCTGCGGTGAACGAGGAGAACTCTGCCGCCAGTGGAACACCAATGTTTGGGCAGACACGAAAGCTGCTGCCGAAGGCGCCTACGACCGCAGCGCTGCCTGTTCGTTCACCACCTTCCATGCCTACGAGTACACCGCGACTCCGGACATGGCCAAAGTCCATCGCAACATCATCTTCCGCAATGCGCAGACCATCGACTATCCGATTTCGTTCTCCGACGTCCCGGACAAATACGACATGTGGGAGGATCTGCGAGAACAATGCCTCCAGGCGGGAAACGGCTGCGACGTCGTTTCCATCCCCCACAACTCGAATCTCTCGAATGGCCGCATGTTCCACATCGACTACTCGGACCTGCCCGAAGAGCAGCAGATCGCCCGGGTAAAGTTGCGTGCCGAACTCGAGCCCCTGGTCGAGATCATGCAGATCAAGGGCGATTCCGAGTGCCGCAACGGCCTGGCGGGCGTCGTGGGAGGAACCGACGAACTCTGCGACTTCGAGCGCTATCGACCGGCTTCTGTGGAATGGGAGGACTGCGGAGAGGGCATCGGAGCCGGTGCTCTCATGAGCCAAGGCTGCATCTCCAAGCGCGACTATGTCCGGTACGCGCTGGCCGATGGTCTGCGCGAGGAAGCTCGTCTGGGCGTCAACCCGTTCAAACTCGGCTTCATTGCCAGCACCGACGCCCACAACTCCAACCTGGGGGACGTACAGGAAGCGAGCTACGACGGCTGGTCGGGCACAAACGATTCGACCCCGCAACGACGTCTGGACGGCGACATGACGACGCTGTCCCCCCTCGCCGCGAACCCCGGAGGCCTGGTAGGCGTCTGGGCGCCGGAAAACTCACGCGATGCGCTCTTCGACGCCTTGAAGAATCGAGAGAGCTTCGGCACCAGTGGACCGCGTATTCAACCCCGTTTCTTCGCCGGCTGGAACTACGACTCTGATCTATGTAACACGGACCGATTTATCGAGACCGCCTACGCCGATGGTGTTGCCATGGGAGGCGACCTCTCGGGACGGCCCGCGGACGCCAAGAGCCCCACCTTCCTCGTCTCCGCAGCACGGGACCCGGGCACCAAGGCCCTGCCCGGCGGAAAACTCCAGCGCATTCAAATCATCAAGAGCTGGCCGGCTCCCGACGGAACCATCCACCAGCGCATCCACGACGTCGCCGGAGATCCACAAAACGGTGCATCCGTCGACATGAACACCTGCACCCCCAAAGGTCCGGGATTCGACAGCCTGTGCGCGGTATGGACGGATCCCGAGTTCGATGCGAGCGCCTCGGCGGTCTACTACGCCCGAGTCGTGGAAAACCCCAGTTGCCGCTGGAGCACCCGACAGTGCCTGGCCTTCCCCGAGGGTCAGGAGCCAAGGGGATGCGAGGATCCTGATGTCCCAAAGCTGATCCAGGAGCGCGCCTGGACCTCCCCGATCTGGTACACGCCCAGGGGTTGACGTAAACGCGAGACCGCGGAGCCCTTCAACCGCCGAATTGGAGCCCCTTTAGGGTCTCTTCGGCCTCGGCCACGATCCGGGAAACCAGTTCCTGACAGGTGGGCCGGTCATCGATGACGCCTGCAACACTGCCACTCGGCAGGTAGCCGTTGATGGGGTCTCCATCGTTCATGGCCCGCTTCGCCAGCATGGGTGCGTTGGCGGCCAATAGCAGCTGGGACCGGGTGAGCCGCTCGTTCTTTCGCATGCGCAGCGCTGAAGTCACGAGTTCAGCAATGGACGCACCCGAAACCTTGCGGAATTCGAGGGCATTGAGCATCGCGAACCACAAACGCCCCACGGCACCCGTGTTCACGAGCTTGTGGACGAGTTCGTTCACCACCACACGCTGGGGCATGCCATCGATTTCGCTGGTCACGATGACATCATTGAGGGAGGCCTGGAGATAGCGATCCGTCGTTACCTCTGGCACCGGACTCTCCGCGGTCATCAGGAAACGCGTTCCCATGGCGACCCCCGAGGCACCGAAGGCCAGGGCCGCAACCAGACCCCGTCCGTCCTTGAAGCCTCCGGCGGCCACGATGGGGACATCGACAGCATCGACACAGGCCGAAATCTGCAGCGAGGTCGGGATGGTGCCGGTATGGCCCCCGCCCTCTCCGCCCTGAACCAGCACCACATCGGCACCGAGCTGTTCGGCCTTCTGGACGTGGCGTGGTGCCCCGCAGGTCGGAATGCACAGGACCCCTTCGGACTTGAGACGGTCGATCAGAGACGCCGAGGGCGCCCGGTTGTAGCCGGCGGCGCGAATCCGATAGCGGATGAGCAGTTCCACGATCTCCTCAGCGCCGGGGGCGTCCATGAGGAAGTTCACTCCGAAGGGCCGGTCGGTGAGTTCTCGAGTCTTCTGGATCGTACGCTCGACCTCGTCGATGGGCAGCCCAGCAGCCGCGAGAAAACCGAACGCGCCCGCATTGCAGGAACCGGCCACGAGTTCCGGCGTCGCCACCCAACCCATACCGGTCTGAATGATCGGCACCTGGATGTCGAGCAGGTCACAGAGTCGCGTCTGTAGCGGATGGTTCGAAGTCAAGGCCCGGTCCCCAAGGTTGATGCGTTCTCGACGCTTCCGCCGAAACGCGGGCTGCGAAAAACTCGGAACGTGAATTCACCGGCAGGTGGTGTTCCAAGCCCCTGACGCTGATTCTACCGCGAATTGCCCCGGGGTATGTCCCCCACTCCGAGCGTCGAATCCGACGAATGCTTCGCCCGCGACGATCTCGATTCCAGAGAATTTGGTTACGGGATGCACGAACATCTCGTAGTCGGGGTGTATCCACCCGTCGGCTTCGACACGATGGACGCCGTAGCGCCGTGACATCTTGAAGAGCCGACACCCGGAGCCACGGGCGCGCCCTTCCCAGGGATCCTCAGGAGGGGTCGAGTTCGCGCCGGATCGCGGCGTGCTCCGCCTCGGTGAGGCGAAAGCGTGTGAAGATCAAGGCACCGACCACGATACACACGATGGGAACGAAGCTCATGAGGGCACTGATCGTGAACAGGGTCTCCGGTGTCTGCTCCTGATTGGGCACGAAGCCCACGGCTTGAAGGGCCGCTCCGGCGATCATGGCCATGACTCCGCCGGAGCCCTTGTAGAGAAAGTTGTAGAGCGAGTAGTAGGCGCCCTCCTTGCGCTCGCCCGTCTCGGCTTCGTCATAGTCGACCACATCGGCCAGGATCGACGATCCCATCACCGTCCCGCCGGCACTCGAAGCCCCGGTCAGGCTCACGGCCAGAAACATCAGCCACAAATCCCCCTCGCCCACGCCGAAGATCGTCGCGTAACCGAGCACCCCCAAGCCCATGGCCCAGAGCCAGGTGGCCTTCTTGCCGATCTGGCCGGACAGCCGTGACCACAGCGGGATCGAAAGAAGCTGCACTCCGGTGTAGGGAACGAAGATCAGACCCGTCATCTCCGGCATGCCCAGCACGTAGGCCATCAAGAAGGGAGAGAGCACCATGGACGTGCCCGCCCCCATGTGTTCCACGAAGATCATGGAATAGAGCCGGCGAGCGTGCGGGTTGCGCAGCACGTCGCGTACTGTGCCTGCTCCACTGCGGCCGCCCCGGTCGCGATAGTCCAAACGTTCCCTGAGCTTCAACGAACAGGGCACGATGGTAAGGATGCACACACCAGCGGCCGCCAGTGACACCAGCCAGGCAACCCGACGCGGATCTTCAGCGGTGGAGAGCAGTGAGATCCCACCCACCAGGGCCAACATCATCCCCACCACACCGAACTGCTGACGTCTCGCAAAGATCCCGGTTCGCTGGTGGTAGTCCGCACTCAACTCGGCGCCCAGTGCCTGATGGGGAACCAGGAACACCGTTACCGCCGCACTGAATCCGAAGATCGCCACGGCCATCCAGACCAAAAGCCAGGTCCCTTCGAGTCCCTGGGGAGGGCTCCAGGCCATGACACTAAAAGCCGCGATGGGTAGTGCAGACGCGATCAACCAAGGCCGCCGACGGCCCATGGGCGAACGCGTCCGATCACTCCAATACCCCGCCATGGGGTCTGTGATCGCGTCCCAGATCCTGCCGGCGCCCAAAATGGCGCCGATCGCTGCTGGCGCGATAAAGAGCACATCTACCGAGTACTTGGTGATGTAGGACAGCAGGAGAACCAGAGAAAAGTTCACCCCCACCATGGGCAGGGCGTACAGGGTGAGGGGATCGATGCCGATCCTGCCGCCGGACCGAGGTTCCGTCATGGCAGATTCACTGTTTCTCGGTCTCGGCGTTCTCTTCGCGGGTAAACGTGACGAAGGCCATGGACGGGCGTTTCGAAGCTTCGCTCATGGCAAACCGAATACCATCCAACGTCCAGCCTCGAGGCGTCCACCAGTTGAGGACAGCCTCGATTTCCTCATCGGTCACGGTGGAGAGTTCAACCACCTTGTAGACGACTGCCATGGCGCCGCTAGCCGAGGCGAGCGGCCACGTCGCGAGCCGCATAGGTGAGAATCCAGTCCGCCCCCGCGCGCTTGATGGCCACGAGGGCCTCGTCCATGGCACGCTCCCCATCGATCCACCCACGCTCGGCCGCCGCGTGGATCATCGCGTACTCACCGGACACGTGATAGGCGGCGATCGGAACGTCAAATTCTCTGCGTGCATCGGAAACGATGTCCAGATAGGGAAGCGCAGGTTTGACCATCAGTGCATCGGCCCCTTCGGCAAGGTCGAGCTTCATCTCGCGCAGCGCCTCGCGGCGGTTGGGCGGATCCATCTGGTAACTACGCCGATCGCCGAAACTGGGCGTGCTCTCTGCGGCATCACGGAAGGGTCCGTAATACGCACTCGCGAATTTCGCCGCGTAGGACAAGAGCACCACGTCCTCGAAGCCCTGCGAGTCCAGAAGGCCGCGGATGGCTTCGACCCGGCCATCCATCATGTCCGAGGGCGCGACGACGTCCGCACCCGCTCGCGCATGGGAAAGAGCAGACTGCGCCAGCCGCTGAACCGACGGATCATTGGACACCTGCTCATCGTCGACGATCCCGCAGTGGCCATGGTCGGTGTACTCGCACAGGCAGACATCGGTCATCACTACGAGGTCGGGTGCCGCCGCCTTCACCGTCTCCACGGCGCGCTGGGCAATACCGTCAGCTGCGTCGGCCCCCGACCCGCGAGCGTCCTTTTCCTCGGGAACTCCGAACAAGATCACCGCCGGGATGCCGAGGTCCTGGACCGCCTTGGCCTCGTCCCGCAAGACATCTACCGAGTAGCGTTCGACCCCCGGCATGGAGGCCACTGGATCGCGTACCCCACTGCCCTCGACAATGAAAAGCGGCAGGATCAGGTCGTCACGCTGCACGACGGTCTCACGGGCCATACGGCGCAGGGTGCCGGTTCGGCGCAGTCGCCTCATTCTCGTTTGCGGAAAACCCATCCCCCTACCCTACTGAATTCCGGCCTTCCGGGTCCGGTCGATCGTCACCAGAAACGCGTTCCACCAGAGCCTCCACGAGTTCGCGGGCTCCCGAGCGCTCTGGAACCACGTCGGGCTCGAGCCCCGCCCGAGAAAGCGCATCGGCCGTCACCCGTCCGATCCCGGCCACCAGACAACGTCGCGCTGCCTGGAGGGCCGGCTCATCCAGCAGATCGACAAAGTGACTCACTGTCGATGGGCTCGTGAACGTCAGTGCCTGCAGTTCACCCCGTAGCAGTTGCCCACGAAGGTCTTCTCGGCTCACATCGGGAGCCACGTTTCGATAGACGGTGACGGCATCCACGTGAACACCCTGGGCACGCAGCCCCTCGGGCAGTACCTCACGAGCCCGATTTGAGCGAGGCAACAGCACGCGATCACCCGCCTCGAGACCCAGAGGTGCGAGTTCATCCAGAATGGCCTCGGCATCGAAACGGCCCACTGGAATGCCGTTGACCGGAAGCCCCTGCTCCACCGCCGCCTCAGCGGTGCGCGGACCGATACAGACCACCCGCGCGCCCGAAATGGCCAGGTCGACCTGCCGCTGTTGGGAACGTTGCGCGAAAAACCGCACCGTGTTGGCGCTGGTGAACAACAGTACGTCGTATTCGCCGATCTGGTCCAGGGCTGCGTCCACCTCCCGGAAGTCGTCCGGTGGAAGCAATCGAATCATGGGCACCCGAACCGGTTCGGCGCCGACCTCGCGCAGAGCGTCCACCAACGACGCCGCCTGGTCCGCTGCGCGGGTCACGAGAACCCGCATGCCAAACAAGGGCTTTCTCTCGAACCAGTCCAGGGAATCACGCAGCTTGACGACGTTCCCGATCACGATGACGGCGGGCGCCCCCAGTCCCTCGGCGCGAACGCTGGCCGCCAGCTCGGACAGGGGGGCCTCGACACACCGCTGCTCGGGGCGGGTACCGTTCATCACCACCGCGGCCGGCGTATCCGCCGACAGCCCACCATCGATGACGCGTTGGATGATGGCATCGAGGTTGTTCATGCCCATTACGATCAACAGGGTGTCCACGGCTTGGCCGAGTAGATCCCAACGCGTTTCCTCGCTCACGCGCGTCGGATCCTTGTGACCGGTAACGACTGCAAAAGAAGCCGAGTGCCGCCGATCCGTGACCGGGATACCCGCGTAGGCGGGCACCGCCATGACCGAGGACACCCCGGGCACGACCTCGAAGTCGATCCCGACCTCCCGACAGGCTGAGGCCTCCTCCCCTCCACGTCCGAACACGAAGGGGTCGCCGCCCTTGAGCCGAACGACCTGGGAACCCCTACACGCGTGAGCCAGGATCAACTCGGTGATTTCGGGCTGGGGCCGCGTCGGCGTATCGTGGCCGCGCTTCCCCACATCAATCCGTTCAGCCTGGGGCGGCGCGAGATCCAACAGCTCCGGATTGACGAGCGCGTCGTAGATCACCACGTCGGCGGTACGCAGAACCGCGGCGCCACGCAGTGTAAGCAGCTCCGGATCACCGGGACCACTTCCCACCAGGAAGACCTTGCCGGCCCGGGTCACGCGGGGGACACCCCAGGCAAACCATCCAGGATCTCCTGGCCGCCCGCGTCGAGTACGAGCTCCGCCACCGCCCGGCCGCACGCTTCGGCTTCCGAGACCGGAACTTCCCGTTCCGCCTCGGCGACCTCTCGACCGTCGGGAGAAATGACGAGCCCCCGAACACGCAGCAGACCTGCGCCCCCGTGCTCCGCATGAGCGGCCATGGGAACGCCACAGTCTCCGCCCACGCGCACCAGGAACCCCCGCTCGGCGCTTACCGCTGCGGACACCATGGCGTCGTCGAGATCCCCGACCCCGCGCGTGTCCGGATCGCCTCGCCGTGTTTCCAGCGCCAGCACCCCTTGAGTCACCGCGGGTAGGAGTACATCGGGCGAGATGCGTTCACTGATGCGGTCCGCGCAATCCAGGCGTTCGAGGCCCGCACACGCCAGGATCACCGCGTCGAGATTCTCCTCTTCGAGTTTGCGCAAACGCGTGGGCACATTGCCGCGCAGCGGCACCACCGTCAGGTCTGGACGCGCACGCAGCAACTGGGCGGTTCGGCGCACGCTCCCAGTACCGACGCGCGCACCCCGGGGCAGATCCGCCAGGGTTGCTCCCGGTGATCGAGCCACCAGGGCATCGCGCGGATCCGCGCGCTCAGGGAAGGCACACAACTCGAGATCGGAATGGATCACAGCGGGTAGATCTTTGGCCGAGTGCACGGCCAGATCCGCAGTCCCTTCCAGAAGTGACTCTTCGACCTCCTTGATGAACAGGCCCTTCCCACCCGCTTCGGACAGTGGACCCGCCAGGCGGTCCCCCGTGGTGGTCATCGAAACCAGTGCCGTCGACACCTCCAGCCGCTCCTCGAGCAGCGACGCTACGAAGCGGGCCTGTGCTAGGGCCAGATCACTGGCGCGTGTGGCGATTCGAAGAGTCCGCATGCAGCTCAGTCGTCCTCGTCCGACTCGTCTTCGTCGTCGATGGCAAACAGTACGCGAGCGGCCTCGAGGTAGGCGAGGCCCTCCTCCCGCTCGGCTTCGCGCTTCAGTGTCGTCATCGGTGCGTGGAGAATCTTGTTGACGATGGATCGGGTGATCGCGTCGAGTTCTTCCCGCTCGGAGGGATCGAACTTCGAGCGCTGGATGGCTCGATCGATCTCGCGATTGCGAATCTCCTCCACCCGGGCGCGAAGGGTCTTGATGGTCGGCGCTGCTCGCAGCGCCACGAACCAACCTTCCAACCGCTGGCGCTCCTCCTCGATGATCTGCTCGGCCCGTTCGGTCTCGCGCTTCCTCCGGCCGGTATTGGCCCGGGCGATCTCTCCGAGGTCATCGATATCGTAAAGGAAGACGTTGTCGAGTTCTGCGAGTTCGGGATCGACGTTCCGGGGTACACCCAGATCGATCACAAAAATCGGCCGGTTTCGGTGGCGTTCCACCGTGGCGTCGTACTGTTCACGAGTGAGCACGGGGCGGTCGGTCCCGATGCAGCTGAGCACGATATCGGCTCGCTCGAGCAACTCGGGCAATTCATCCAACCCGTGAGCGGACCCTCCGAGGTCCTCGGCCAAGGCCTCGGCGTTGGCAACGGTTCGATTCGCCACGGCCAGCGAACTCAGGCCCGCGCCGCGCAGGCTTTTCATGGCCAGTTCGATCATCTCGCCCGCACCAATCATCAGGGCCTGCTTGCCCTCGAGGCTCTCGAAGATCTGACTCGCCAGAGAGACTCCAACCCGGGCCACGGACACCGGACGCTCGGCGATCTGAGTCTCAGTGCGCACCCGTTTGGCCGCGGTGAAAGCCGTCTGAAAGAGCCGGCTGAGGATCGGACCACACGAGCCTGCTTCCACCGCCGCCGCGTAGGCATCCTTGGATTGACCCGCGATCTGAGGTTCACCCACCACCATGGAGTCGAGAGAAGACGCCACGCGCATCAAATGCCCCATGGCCTCCCCGTCGATGTACTCGTAGAGGTAGTCCTCCACGCCCTGGATAGGCCGCTCGCTCGGCATGTCGTTGGCGATGAATGAATGAAGCCGCACGCGAGCCGCATCCACAGACCGGGTACCCACCAGAATTTCCGTGCGATTGCAGGTGGAAAGGAGCACGACCTCTTCGATGTCGGGGTCGTGCTTCAACTTCTGGAGAAGGGGCGCCGGGTCATCGATAAAAATACGCTCGCGCACTTCCACCGGCGCCGTGTTGTGGTTCATGCCCACCAGCAACACCTTCACGCGATCACCTCGACCACCACCACCGAAAAGAACAGAAACAAGAAGCCGGCCACGGCACTCACCGCCGCACGGCGGGCGCTCTGGCCCAGAGCGAAACGCGCTCCCAGCAGGATCGCGTAGACCATCCACGCCATCAGGGAGAACGTCTCATGAAGGCTTCCGGTCCAGAATGAATCGTGAACGCTGGAGAGCCAGAGCATACCGCTCACGACCCCCAGAGTGATGAGCGGGAACCCCAGCAGCAGGGAAACACGGTTGACCTGGTCGAGCGCTTCAAGGGAGGGAAGCCGGACCGTTCGCTCTACGAGCCTGCGGTTCTTGAGGTTCCGGTACTCGATCACGAACAAGATGCCCGCCAAACCCGACACACCCAGCAGCGCCAGCCCTGCGCCACCGAGCAGAACGTGAACGTGGGGCCAGGAACCACTGCCCTGGGTCGTGGCCGGTGCCGGGTTCCCCATCTGCAAAGCGGCGAAGAAGGTGCCCAGAAAGGCAATGGGGGCGACCAACAGGATCAAGGCCTCCAGGCGCACACGCGACATGAGGATCAGACTGAAGACCACGGCGATCCAACACATGAACGAGATGGCCGCGGGGAGGTCGGTGAGTGGAATCGGTGGGTCCGCCGTGTGGAACAAGCTGAAGGTCGCCAGGTGGACGACGGCTCCCAGAACCAGGAACCCCACCGAGACGCGCAGCAGCACGGGTCGGGGCAACGCGTAGGCGAGCGCCGCGACCAGGAGCGCCGTCAGATAAATGGCGGCGGCGAGTTGATCGAGCATCGTGATCAAGACGACGCGCCTCCCCGCCGATCGCGTAGCTTCTTCATCTGTTCTTCCACTTTTGCGGCATCGCGAACCATCTCGAACACCCGGAATAGAGGCTCGCCCTCCAGGATGAAATGGAGGTCTTCGATGGCCGTTCCGGACCGGGCGACCTCGCGGGCCACTTCCATCAGACTCTCCGCACAATCCTGGGCACTGAGTTCGCCGCTTTCGTTACCCAAGGCAGCGACCCCCACCGTCGCGCATCCGCGGCTGCTGGCCAACTCCAGACCCGCACGCAGGGCAGCGCCCACGGATTCCCGGGTCACACAGCCCTTGGCGTCGGCCACACCCACATGCACCACGAAGCGGGCCGTCAAATCGCCCGCGCCCGTCAGAGCCGCTCCACCGGGTTCGACGAGAGCCAGATCGCGACACTCGGCCTGGAACTCCGGGCCCGCCCTTCGCTCGAGTTCGAGCACTCGGTCCGAGCGCTGGCCCATTCGGCCCTCGGCCGCACTGAAGATCGCGTCAAGGGGTTCCAGTGCCACGTCCCCCTCCCGCACATGGATGCGCGTCACGGCATCTCTCCCGCATGTTCCAGGGCTCCCAGGTCTCCCGACCGAGAGCCCGGAGCCGGCCCGGGTTCGCGACTCGAGTGCGAAGACGAGAAATGCCTCGGCCCCTGCAGCGATTCCCGTAGCTCGATTGTAGGCGCGAATGCCCTCCCAGAGGGACCCTGCCCGGAGTCCTGCCACCGAAAGGACTGTCGACGCCCCTCAGCCCACCACCGTTTTTTGCGTAGCCCGAACACCACACTTGGAGACTAGCACCCACCGTGACGCCTCCCAGCACACCCCGGGACTCCGCTGGCGGGTCAGGAATCTGCAGGGGCGGTTGCCACGGGTTCGAATCGAAGCGCCAACTCGGCGAAGCGGCGGATCGACGCGAAGGGCTCAAAGCGCGGTGGCGCTCCCGCCAGCTCGAGCCCGGGGCACAGCTGGGCCACCGCCTTTAGCGCCTCGGCAGCCTCGGCCCGCGCGAGGGCCGCACCCAGGCAATGGTGAAGCCCGGACCCGAAGGACAGGGGCCGGGAATCCGTGCGGGTGATGTCGAAGCGGTCAGGATCGGGATACCGTCGCGGATCCCGGTTCGCGGCGGGAAAGGTCATATTGATGGGCTCGCCGGGACGACAGGCGACTCCGTCAATCTCGAGAGGCTCGCTGGGCGTACGCAGACTACCGAGCACCGGAGCCTCGAAGCGCAAAACCTCCTCCACGGCTGCCTCGACCCGCTCGGGCTGATTGCGCAGAGCTTCGAGCGCCTCCGGATGTGCGACCAGCAACCCGATGCCAATGGAGATCAGCCCCCGAGTGGTGTCGTTTCCGGCGAACAGCAGATTGATCACCATGGCCACCTGCTCTTCGGCGGAGAGACGGTCTCCCTCGGCCCGTGCGGCGATCAGGTCCGACAACAGATCTTCCTTCGGTCGACGCTCGCGCTGCTTCAGCAGTTCAGACACGCAGTCGCGCAGGTCCACCACCGCAGCTTCGCAACGCGCCCGCAACTCCGGCGGCATGACGGCCGAGAACACCAGCCCGAGTTCCGTGGTCCGGTCGGCCACGAAGCCGTGCAACGAGGACGGAACCCCCAGCAACTCGCAGGTCACTTGGCTCGGCAGGCGATGGGCAAAGTCCGACACGGCGTCGAATTGGCCCCACTGGAGGTGGGGCTCCAGCAGCTCGCGAGCGATGGCGTGGATGCGCGGACGCATGGCTTCCACCCGACGCGGTGTGAAGACCCGCCCCACGAGACCGCGCAGCCGGGTGTGCTCCGGGGGATCGTTGTTAAACATCACGAGCTTCCACCAGTCGTAGAGAGGCCCGTCGTGCACCTTCACGTTGTGGAGCAGCCCGGTGCCCAGGGTACGCATACGTGGATCGCGCAATGCCGCCTCGACTTCGGCGTGACGCAGCACGAGTTTCTGCCCACCTGGCGTCAACGCGACGGCGGCCTGTTCGCGTGCAGCGTTGAGAATCGGGTAGGGATCGTCCCAGAAGGCCCGATCACTCATGTCCACCACGGCGAGTTCGCTCACAACTGAGCCGGGATCAAGAACATGGCGACCGTGCTGACTGCCGCGCAGGCCAGAGCGACGAGAAACGTGTATCCCACCACATCCCCGAAACGCATGCGCGTGATGGCCAACAAGGGAATGGCCCACATGGGCTGAATCAGATTGGTGGTGGAGTCCCCGTACGCGTAGGCGAGCATCACGGTGACCGTGGAGACCCCCACCTCCTGACCCGCCGGAATCAGATAGGGGGCTTCGATGAGCCACTTCGACCCCCCCGACGGCACGAACAGGTTCATTACCCCCGAATAGAGATAGACGAGCAGCGGATAGGTGGCCTGGGTGGCCCCCCGCTCGAACCACCCACCCAACCAGGCCCCCAGACCCGCGTTCTGCATCACGCCGAAGATCCCGGCATAAAAGGGGAACTGAATGATGAGGCCCCAGGCCGTATCCACTCCCTGACGACACGCGCGCAGAAATTCCCGAGGCCTCCCGTGAAGCAACAGGGCGAGAGTCAGGAAGACCGTGTTGTAGGCATCGATGGTCCAGGTCGCTCCGAAGCCACGCGTCAGCAGGGAGTGCCCGAGTGGGTAGGCGAGCAGCAATGCCGCGAGCCAGACCCAACCCGGGAACGCATCCAGGCGACCTGCGGGGCTCGACACGGTGGGTTCCTCGGGGGGAGGACGCGGCAGAATCGCCTCGGACTGTTCCGGGGTCAGCGTTCGAGGGTCCCGTACCGGATGCAGCAGGGTCACAGCGGCGAGCGCCACCCCGCCTACCACGAGCAGATAGATCAGGTTGAAGGGGATGAAAAGCGTTTCCGTCACGGGATAGAGACGGTCGACGATGGGCACACCCGAGGCGGGTTCGAGCAGCGGGTTTCCCGGAGTCGCCAGGATCAGCGGAGCCGAGGCCGACAAGCCTCCATGCCAAACGGTCCCGAGGCCGAGGTACGCGGCGGCGATCGTAACGCGCACATCCACGCCGGGGTTCCGGCGCAAGACAAAGGGCACGAACATCGCGCAACCCACGGTGCACACCGCCGCATTGAGGTAGCCAGCCGCCATGGAAAAAATTCCCGTCAGGACGATGGCCTGCCTCGGCCGTTCCGGGTTCGGCAGGCTGGCCAAGCGGTCCAGCATGTGAAACACCGGGCGGGAGGTGACACACGCGTAGGCGGCAACCAGCGACAGGGTGAACTGCATCGACAATCCGAGCAGAGTCCAGACGCCGTCCCCCCACGCCACCACCGTCTGCTCGACCCCGGCACCTGCCCCCAACACCGCCAAGACCAGGGCGACGAAGGTCAGAGCCATGCAGATCACCCACGAGTCCGGCACCCAGCGCTCGGTCACGCGTGTGAGCGACGCACCTACCCCCTGCAGACCTTCGACGATCCCCATGCGCCGCCGCCTAATGGCTTTCCGTCGATTCGATCAGACCCGCGGCGAGCAGGGGCAAGAGGATCTCATGGTGCCCCACCAGCGACAGACCCCGGCCGCCGGTTCGCGTGGGTCTCTCCACCACGTTGACCCGGGGTCGATAGTGCCGGATGAAGTCGATGTCGACGCTGGTGAAGCGGTGGGCGGCGTGACCGAGGTTGCGGGCCAGAGATAGTGCTTTCAAGAAGACCTCGGGCAGAATCACCGCCGAGCCCACGTTGAAAACAACCCCGCGACTGAGGGTGGCTACCACGCCGGTCAGGGTCTCGAAATCCCGATAGCTGGTAGCCCCCAGCGCCGCACCATCGGCTCCGGGGTGCATGTGGTGGATGTCGGTTCCGATGGCCACGTGGACCGTGGCCGGCACACCCAAGCGCGCGGCAGCGGCCAGAATCGACCGGTCCTTGTGGGGGTAGTCGCCCTCCAAGATGGCCTGGCCCACGGCCTCTCCCATCCCCAGGCCCGCCTCGGCCCCCTCTCGGATGGCATCATTGAGCAACTGAGCGGTCTCCCCCGCCATCCCGAAGCTGCCGTCGTCGAGGCTGGCGGCCACGTCCTCACTGGTTCGCCCCATGCGTGCGAGTTCCAGGTCGTGCACGCAGCCGGCCCCATTGAGGAGCATGGCGGTCACCCAGCCGCGCTCCAGCAGATCGACCACCACCGGGGCAAGCCCCACCTTGATGACGTGGGCGCCGAGCCCCCACAACAGGGTCCGCTCACGGGCGTGGGCGGCGCTGGCCGCTGCGATGGCTTCTCGCAGGTCCCTTGCCCCGAGTTGGTCGGGCAATCCGTCCAGGAACTCGGCCAAACTCCCACCCGGCGTGTGGGGCGTAGCCTCTTCGGCAACGCGCACACGACTCTTCCGCCGCCGGGCGCTGACGAGCCGAACCTTCGAGCGGTCGATCTTGCGCGGCTTGGAGGGGCTCATGGATCCACCGCTCCAAACAGGGTTTCCTCCACCAGTTCACACAGCACGTGGATCAGGGCCGCATGGGCCTCCTGGATTCGAGCGGTGCGATCCGACGGAACCTCGACCGACACGTCCACCCATTGCGCCAGGCTACCACCCCCACGGCCCGTCAATGCCACGCCGCGCAATCCGGCGTCTCGCGCCACACGTGCCGCCTCACAGACATTGGGCGACTCCCCCGAAGTGGAGATGGCGATCACCACGTCTCCTGGTCTGCCATGCGCCTCGACCAGCCGCGAAAAGACAGCCGAGTAGTCGTAGTCGTTCCCGATGGCCGTCAGATCCGAGCTGTTGGCTGTCAATGCCAGCGCCGACAGAGCCGGTCGATCGCGCTCGAAACGCCCCGTCAACTCGGCGGCCAGATGCTGAGCGTCGGCCGCCGAGCCCCCGTTGCCGAAGGCCAGAACGCGGCCTCCCGCTTCGAGGCAATCGACCATCAGAGATGCCGCGGCCGCGATGCTGTCCGCACAGGCCTCCCGGGTTGCCGCCAGCAGGTCGGCGCTCTCGCCGAGCCGCTGGCGTGCCAGTGCCGGTCCCGTCCCCGGGCCCTTCTCAATCGTCATCGGCGAGCCCTCCCGAACCGCATTGTACGACGGGGGACGGGTCGTTCCCCGCTGCTTCCGCTAATCTCGTCAGCCGCACGTCCCACTCCTGGGACTCTGCCAACCCTCAACCCTCTTCAAGGCATGCCAAACCGCACGCCGACCAACCAGGAGAACGCCATGGCCGATGTGGTGGAAGTCACCGATCAGACCTTCGACGCCGAAATTCTGCAGTCCGACAAGCCCGCCATCATCGATTTCTGGGCAGAGTGGTGCGCTCCCTGCCGTGCCATCGCTCCCATCGTAAGCGAGCTGGCGGGCGAATACGGCGAACAGGTCAAGTTTGTCAAGATGGACATCGACGCCAATCCCGCCACGCCGGGGAAATTTGGCGTTCGATCGATCCCCACGCTGCTCGCCTTCCAGGGGGGCCAGGTCGTCCAGCAACTCGTGGGCGCGCGCCCCAAGAAGGACTTCGAGGAAATGGTCTCCAAGCTGATCGAATGACGGTCGGCTCCCTCGAGCCGCCGGTGCCTCTGCGATCATTCTCGTCCTGGCGGCGCCGGCCGTGCATCGACCCCCGAGCCACTGAGACCCGCAAGATCCACCCGTGGGGGTTGGAAGTGCTTGACCTCCCAGCCCCGGCGGCGCGCCGTTCGGTGCAACACCGGATCGGGGTTGGTGGCCACGGGATGCCCCACCACGTCGAGCAGGGGCAGATCGCTGATCGAGTCGGTGTAGAAGTAGCTCCGGGCCAGGTCGATCTCGTGCTCATCGATGAACTGTTCGAGCCAGTAGATCTTTCCCTCCTCGAAGCACACCGGATCTTCGACGCGGCCCGTGAGTACTCCGTCCTCGACCTCCAGGCGCGTGTGGATGATGTGTTCGATCCCCAGCCTTTTGGCCACGGGGCGCACCACAAAACCGAGGGCTCCGGAAACGATGGCCACCACGTGTCCAGCTGCGAGGTGTTCATCGACCAACTCGACCGCCTCGGGATACACGGTCTGTAGCATCAGATCGTCGAACCAACGGGCGGCCTCCTCCTCGACCTCCCACTCGCTGCGACCCTTGAATCCCACCATCATGCGTCGCGTCCAGCTGCCCACGTCGAGCACGCCGAGCTTGAACTGGAGGTAGGAGAAAGCGCTGCGGAGCAACTCGAAGTGGTCGATCTCTCCGCGTTGGTAGCGATACCGGACGTACAGGCTGCCCGAGTTCTCGGCAATCAGCGTGTTGTCCATGTCGAAGAAAGCAGCGGCAGTGGTCGGTCGGCGACTCCGCTGATCCACATCCATGCCTCGATCGTACCGAAGTCGGTGGCGGTAGGGCGAACCCGACCCACTGTTTGCGGTTGCGATCGGACCGCTAGAAGACGTAGCGGCGCATGGAAACGTTGAGCAGAAGGCCCAGGGACACCAGAGTAATGACGATGGCTGAACCCCCATAGGAAAGCAGCGGCAAAGCCACTCCGATCACGGGTGCCAGGCCGAGCACCATGGCGATGTTGAGGGTCGCCGGCCAGAAGATCACGGCCACCACCCCCACCGCCAACAAGCCACCGAAGCCGTCCTTGGCGCTTCGAGCCACCATCAACCCCCACAGCATCAGCGCGACATAGAGCATCAGCACGAAGGTGCTTCCCACGAACCCCCATTCTTCGCCCAACACCGAGAACGCAAAGTCCGTGTGCTGTGTCGGAAGGAACCGCAGTTGCGTCTGAGTGCCCTCCATGTAGCCCGATCCCAACAGACCACCCGATCCCACGGCGATCCGGGATTGGATGGCCTGATAGCCCGATGCCAGTGGGTCCCGGCCCGGGTCGATGACATCGAGAATCCGACTGCGCTGGTACGGGGCGAGAGCGAACATCCAGAGTGTCACCAATCCGAGCACCCCGGTCAGTGCGATTCCGAGCCAGGCGCCCCAGGGAATGCGCACGAACACCAGAAACGTGCAGGCAATGAAGAGTGTCAGCAGGGCCATTCCAGCGTCGCCCTGCATGACGATCAACCCGACGGGCAGAACGATGATCATGCCCAGTTGGAGGAGACTCGGCAGCGCATGCATGTCCCGAGCCGGATTCCGGTGGAAGAAGCGGGCGAGCATCAGAATCAATGCGAGTTTGGCGACCTCCGAGGGCTGTAAGCTGCCACCGAACAACCAGCTCCGACTGCCGCGGGTGACGGGGGCGAAGATCAGCGTCGCCACCAGTAGCGCCAACGAGACCAGAAAGATGGGAATCGCCAGACGCTCGAAATGGCGGTAGTCGATGGCCACCACCACCAGCATCCCGACACCTCCGAGAGAGATCGCCAGCAACTGCCGATACAACTCCGGCGAGATCCAGCGATCGTCGTGGGTCGCCGACGCCAGGTTGACGACCCCCACACCCACGATGGTCAGGATCAGGCCGAACAGCGGCCAGTCGAAATTCTGTACCAGTCGGCGGTCAATCCCCAGCAAAGGAAACCTCCGGGAGCCTCTCGAGCCATGGGGGTCGGGCCCGGAGTTCGAAGGACGGCTCCTCGTCGACCGCCTCCTCCCACGCCTCGTCGCCCGAGCCCTCCACCTGACGGATGTCCGGGGAAGAATTCGGGTTCTCTGATTCCTCGAGGCTCCGTTTCTCGAAGTAGCGGGCGAGAACCTTCTGGGCCACCGGGGCGGCCGTACTGCCGCCTCCCCCTCCGTGCTCGACCAACGCCACCACGACGATCTCGGGATCCTCGGCGGGCGCGTAGCTCGCGAACCAGGCGTGGTCGCGGTGTTGGATGGCGACTTCGTCGTCCTCGAGTCCATCGGTGTGCTCGAGCCCCACCACCTGAGAGGTCCCGGTCTTTCCCACCACGCGAACTCCTGGCACGCGCGCGCGCCCACCAGTTCCGCCGGTCTCCTGCACCACGGCTTCGAGCCCCGCGCGAATGATGGCGAGGTTCTCGGGAGAAACGGGAATGTGGCCGGTGAACCGGGGGTCCGGCCCGGCACGCAGACGACCATCCATTTCCGTCGTGTGCAGCAGGATACGCGGCACCACGACTCGCCCGGTGGCCAGAGCACCAAAGGCTACAGCGAGTTGCATGGGAGTCACGAGGTTGAAGCTCTGACCGATGGACGCGGACACGGTCTCCCCCTTCATCCAGACCTCGGCGAAGCGGCGCTCCTTCCAGGCGCTGGTGGGGTTGAGGCCCGGTTGTTCGTTGTGAAGCGGAATGCCGGTGCGCCTTCCCAGGTTGAACCCTGCTGCGAACTCGGCAATCCGATCGATGCCCAGGCGAAGTCCCACCTGATAGAAATAGACGTCGCATGACTTCTTCAGAGCGTCGTGCATGTCCACGTCGCCGTGACCTTCTCGTTTCCAGCAGCGATAGGTCCGGCGCCCCAGAGTGAAAGAGCCCGGGCAGTAGATCTTCTCGGTCTCGTCGATCACACCGGTCTCCAGGGCGGCCGCCCCCACGATCGCCTTGTAGGTCGACCCCGGTGCATACTGGCCCGAGATCGCGCGATTCTGAATCGGGCGCCAACGGTCGCCGGTCAGCCGCTCCCAGGTCTCATCGTCCACACCCCCCGCGAAGTCATTGGGGTCGAAGGACGGTTTCGAGACCATGGCGAGGACGTCGCCGTTGCGTGGATCCAGGGCCACCACGGCGCCCATACGCGCGGGCTCACCCAACACGTCGGGCAGGAAGGCCTCCTCGGCGACCTCCTGTAGATCGAGGTCGATGGTCAGCGTGACCGATCCCCCCGGAAGCGGGAGCACCTCGTCGATCACCTCGATGCTCCGCCCGGCAACGTCCACCACCACGTTACGCCCACCCGCATGGCCGCGCAGATGCGGCTCCATCAGAGTTTCGACGCCGGCCTTCCCGATGACCTCGCCACGGCGATAGCCGGCGAAGTCGGGCTTGGCGAGTTCATCTGCATCGATCTCACCGATCAGACCGAGCAGATGGGCGGCGCGCTCGCCACCCACATAGTCCCTGCGCGGACGAATGTCCGTCATCACCCCCGGGAGCGCGTAGAGGTGGGATTCGACACGGGCAAGACGGTCGTAGGGTGCGTCATCCTCCAGGTAGACGGCTTGAAAGCGCTGACGGCCCACCGGTTTTCCCACACGCTCATCGAGTTCGACCGGGTTCGCGTCGAGCAACTCGCCCACGGCCGACAGCGTCATCTCCCGCTCGCTCAGATCGACGGGGAGAACCTTGACGCCGAAGGCCGGGCGGGTGGTGGCCAGCAATCTACCAGAGCGATCGAAGATGTCGCCGCGCGGCGCCTCGAGAATTTCGGTGCGCACGGAATTGCGTTGGGAACGCTGCCTCAAGTCGGCGGACTCGATGATCTGGAGTTGGAAGAGCCGCGCCACGAAAATGCCAAAGACTACGAACACGGCGACGGCGAGAATCGGCACTCGCCGCTCCACCATCGCTTCACTTCCGTTTCCGAGCCTCCCGGCCTGGCCAAGCCCCCCGATCACGGTCGGAACCCCTTGGCCGTGATGGGCAACGCCCTGCGCCCACTCTCGTCATCGCCCAGTTTCGCGGCGATGAATCGAACCGCGGCCACCATCGGCGTCACGAAGATCGCGTTGAGCACCATCTGAGGAAACAACGCCATCCATTCCGGCGTTTCGAAGGGAACTTCGAGAGAGAACAAACCGGTCAAGAGCAGCAGAGCCACACCATGAACCGCCGTGATCACGATACTGAACAGCGCCAGTGGTAGCGAACCCAGCAGGCTCAGTTGACGGCTGACGGCCCGGGCTGCCCCAAACACCAGGATTCGCAGCAGAGCGAGTTGCCCCATCAGCGACCCCGACAAAAAATCGCTCAGATAGCCAAGCAGAACTGCGAGCAGCAGGCCCGCTGCGGCACTGCGCCAGATCAGTCCCAGGGCCAGAACGAGCAACATGCCCAGATCCGGGCAGAAGGCCTGGGGGAGATGGTTGCCCAGAACCCCCTGAACCGTGGCCAGCAACGCCCCGAATACCAGGATCCCAACGAACGGTTTCACGAGCTCGGTTCGTCGGCGGAATCGAAACTCGCCAGATCGCCGTCCTGGGAGCCGTACAACAGTTCCATGGTGGGCCCGCGGCGAAGCATCACGAACACCTGTTCGAGACGGCCGAAGTCCACGGCGGGTTCGAGCAACGCCGTTTGCATGAAGTCAGCGCCGGGTTCGTGAACCTCACGGACGGTTCCGATTCGCAACCCCTTCGGGTACACACCGCCCAGTCCCGAGGTCATGATCAGGTCCCCGACAGCCACATCGTTGCCGCGCGCCACGAACGAAAATTCCAAACGGTCGTTCCCCAGCCCTCGAACGATGCCACGGGTGCGGCTCCTTTGCGCACTTCCGTCGATGGCACTCTGACGGTCGAGGAGCAGCATCCCGCGCGCAGCTCTCGAGGAGGTCGCACGCACCAAACCCACCAGTCCCTGTTCGGAGATCAGCGGCATCCCCGCCCGCACGCCATGAACCTGACCGCGGTCCACCAGCGCCGACCGGAACCACGGGGTGGCGTCGACCCCCACCAGAGCCGAAGGCAACATGGGGATCTCAAAGGACTCGCGCAGTTGCGCGATGTGGTGCAGTCGGCCGCTTTCGACCAAAGCCTCCTGAAGTTGCAGTTTCTCGTCGTCCAGGGCGGCCACTCGAGCCCGAAGAACCGCGTTCTCCTCGCGCACATGGAGCAGGTCGACGTAGTTCACCCAGATCTCTTCGGCGAAGTCGATGGGCGCCGACAGCACTTTCTGGACGGGCACCGCGACGTCCAGAATCAGGCCCGTGAACCACGGCAGGTCACCGTCATCAACCTCGGAACGCGTGCCGTCCACGGCCATGGTCACCACCGAGGCCGCCACCAGAGCGCTAAGGAGCACCATCAATATCAGTCGGCCGCGAAAATCGAGCATCAACTCCGCATCCTCTCGGAGCGCTCACCCGATGCCCATCGTCCCCCAGAGTGTCAACCGCTCGGGATCAGGAGCGGATCGCGACATCCTTGAGCAACGGAAGCTCTTCGAGCGTGCGCCCGGTTCCGATCGCTACGGCAGTGAGGGGGTCTTCTGCCAACATCACCGGCAGACCCGTGGTCTCCCGGAGCAAGATATCCAGATTGCACAGCAGCGAACCCCCGCCCACGAGCACGATGCCCTTGTCGACGATGTCCGCTGCCAGTTCCGGTGGCGTCCGCTCGAGAGCGATCTGCACGCTTTCGACAACCGCGTTGACGGGTTCGGCGAGCGCCTCCCGTACCTCTTCAGACTTGATCTCAAGAGTCTTTGGAACGCCGGCCACCAGGTCGCGCCCACGAACCTCCATGTACTTGAGTTCCTCGGTCGGATAGGCGGAGCCGAGTTCGATCTTGATCACTTCCGCCGTCCGCTCACCGATCAGGAGGTTGTACTTGCGACGCACGTAGTCGATGATGGCCTTGTCCATCTTGTCGCCGCCCACGCGTGTGGAGTTGGAGTAGACGACACCCGAGAGCGAGATCACTGCGACTTCGGTGGTGCCCCCACCGATGTCGATGATCATGTTTCCCGAGGGCTCGGTCACCGGAAGACCCGCGCCAATGGCTGCCGCCATGGGTTCGTCGATCAGGTAGACCTCTCGCGCACCCGCCGAGACTGCACTTTCCCGAACCGCTCGCTTTTCGACCTCGGTGATGCCCGACGGGACTGCGATCACGATGCGAGGGCGCACCATGCGTTTGCGGTCGTGTACCTGCTCGATGAAATACCGAAGCATGGCTTCGGTGATCTCAAAGTCGGCGATCACGCCATCCTTCATCGGACGAATCGCGACGATGTTGCTCGGAGTGCGACCGAGCATCTCCTTGGCCTTGGTACCAACGGCTCGCACTTTGTCGACACCGCGTGCATCGCGCAGCACGGCAACGACACTGGGTTCGGACACGACGATGCCCTGGCCACTGGCGTAGACGACGGTGTTCGCGGTTCCAAGATCGATGGCGAGGTCATTGGAGAACGCGCCGAGGATGCGGTCGAGAATCACACCGAACTCCTTCGAATTCCTGCTCTACTCGCCCGGCGCCCAGGTTGCGAACGCTTTCGCCGGTGCCCACGCTAAAGTGTTGAATTTACGTGCTCTTACGCGAGCATACCGCTCGCTTGGCGAATCTAACAGCGGACTGGAGGGGGTTCAAGCAGCAGCGGGTCCTCCGTGCACATGCCGAACGGCCCCTCCCCCCTCTGTCGAGCCAAGATATCGGGGTATAATCCCCTCAATCAACCCCCCATGGGCGCTGGGCGCGACCCCTTCGGGATCGGCAGATGGGAGCACCGGCATGAGCGGCTCCGCCACAGGGCGGCGTGATGAGGCAGAGGTCAACCCGCTCCCGGGAGCCCGAGCGACGGGTCGGGACTGCATCGAACTCCACCGGGGGCTAGTCTGCCAGCCACACCGGGGGGGCGGGATCGAGGCGCGCTTTCGCCCGCCCCGGATTGCATCGAACACTCGATTGGAAATACACCCATGCTCAGGTTCCTGAGGCGCGGCCAGCGCTGGCTCACAGCCGTCATCGTGATCGGTATCGGCGGTGTCTTCGTCTTCTTCATGGGCCTCGGGGGTCCGCTCGAAAGAGCAGGTGCCTCGGGAACGTGGATCCGTGTTGGGCCCTATTCGTTCGGACCGCGCGAGTTCGAGTTGGCTCGCATGGACCGCGAGCAACAAATGCGTGAGGCCCTCGGCGAAAACTTCGACCAGCGTGCCATGCGCGACACCATCGACCAGATGACCACCAACCTCCTGGTGGAGCGGGCGGTGCTGGCCGCGGAAGCCGAAGAACAGGGACTGACGGTGGGCAACGGCGAGATCGAACGCACGGTGCTCAACGCCAGCGGTTTCCGGGGTGAGGATGGACGCTTCGATCCGGACCTCTACCGTGGCTGGGTCCAACAGAACTACGGCAACGAGCGCACCTTTCTGCAGGAGCAGCGCATCCGAATGCTCGCGGGAAAGATGCTCCGCATCATGCGCGACAACGCCGCCGTTTCCGAGGCCGAGGCGCGGGCGTCGCTCGAGCAACGCCTCGAAGAGGTCCGCATCGCTTTCGTGGCCCTTGGCACCGACGAGGTCGACGAGGGCTTCGAGGCCGACCCCGAGGCGATCACGAGTTTCCTCGAGATTCGGGAAGGCGAGGCCCGCGACCTCTACGCCGAGCGCAGCGAGACCTACAACGTTCCCGAGCAGATCCGGGCGCGCCACATCCTGGTCCGCGTCGAACCCGATGCCAGTGATGACGACGTCGCCTCCGCCCAGGAAAAGGCGGAAGGGCTCGCCGCTCGAATCGAGGCCGGTGAGGACTTCGCCGATCTCGCTCGCGAAGTGAGCGACGACACGGGCAGCGCCAGCGAGGGGGGTGACCTGGGTTTCTTCCCGCGCGGTCGCATGGTCGCGCCGTTCGAGGACGCGGCCTTCGCACTGGAAGTGGATGAGACAAGTCCCCCGGTGCGTAGTGATTTCGGTTTCCACATCATCCGCAACGAGGAGCGGCAGCCTGCCCAGAGCCGAAGCTTCGAAGAAGTCCAGGAAGAACTCGCGGCCGAGTTGCTCGGCCGGGATGCCGCACGGCAACGGGCCCGAGAGCGCTCCGAGCGCCTGTCCACCGCGGTGGCTGGGGGTACCGGTCTCGAGGTCGCAGTCCGCGGCGAAGAACTGACCCTGGAGCGCAGCGGCCTGCTGCGCCGCCGTCCCGACGGCTTCATCCCGGGGCTCGGATCGGCCACCGAGTTGTTGGCCGCCGCCTTTGCGCTCGAGCCCGGTGAGGCGTCTCCCAGGGTGTTCGAGGTGAAGGATCAGCTGGTCCTGATGGAGTCGATCGAACGCGTGGCCGCGGACCCGGCCGAGGTGGATGCCGGCTGGGAGGCCGAGCAGAGCCGCCTGCTCGGGACCAAGCGCAACGCTCAGGTGTCTGCCTGGCTCGAATCCCGCCGCAAAGCCCTCACGGATTCTGGCGACCTCTTCGTCGACTTCGCTGTCATCGGCAACGTGCGTTAGGCGAGACGTCGAGACGAGACCGAGCCCGGTCCGCCTCCTAGGCGAAGGACTCCCGCCGGTGACGGATCAGGTCCATGAACTCGGACCGGGTCTTGGAGTCCGTCTCGAACTCGCCGTGAATCGAGCTGGTGACAGCGGAAGAATTCTGCTGCTGCACACCGCGCATCATCATGCACAGGTGAATCGCCTCCACCACCACCGCCACACCCTTGGGAGCGAGCAGGCTTTCGAGGGTCTCGGCAATTTGCTTGGTCATGCGTTCCTGAACCTGCAACCGGCGCGCGTACATTTCCACGAGCCTCGGAATCTTGGACAGGCCCAGAACCTTTCCATTGGGGATGTAGGCCACGTGAACACGACCGAAGAAGGGCAACACGTGATGTTCGCACATGCTGTAGAAATCGATGTCTTTGACGATGACCATCTCGTCATAGCTCACATCGAACAACGCGCCGTTCAGAATGACGTTCGGATCCTGGTGATACCCCTTGGTCAGGTCGCGCAGGGCCCGAGCGTAACGGACGGGTGTGCGTTCGAGGCCATCGCGTCCAGGGTCTTCGCCAAGTTCTTTGAGAATGGACATCACCAGGGGCTCGAGGGCGTCGGGTTCGCTCATTGAATCTCTCCGTCTACAAAACTGTTTTTGCGGGTCTCGACGATTCGTACGCTTCGGACCTCGGCCGTGGACTTCTCTCGGATGGGAGCCGCCAACTCGCGTGAGATCACGCGGGCGATGTTCTCCGCCGTAGGAACGAGGTTCTCGAACCACGGATCGTCATTCAACATGCGGCCGCCCAGGCGGGACCCGACGTGCTCCTCGAACAAAGCGTCGACGAGGGCGGGTTCGACAATCCAGCCCCGGACGGGGTCGAGGGGGCCCATGAGGGTGACCTCCACCTGGTAGTTGTGTCCGTGTCCCGCCGGGTTGGCACACTTGCCGTAGACGCGGAAATTCTCCTCGTCGGTGTAGGAGGCGTGCCTCAGCACGTGCGCTGCCGGAAATGCATAGCGTCGAGTCAGGGCGATCAAGTTGCCACGTCCTCGAGGGGCTCGATCCAGTCGACCCAGAGATCCTCCTCCTGGCACAAGCGAATCCGATCGAGCATGCCGCCTGGCAGTGCAGCCACCAGCAGCCGACGGATGACCTGGACGAAGTGCTCCGGCGTGGGCGGGAGCTTTTCGAAATAGGGCGTGTCGGCGTTGAGGTCTCGGTGGTCGAAGCGCGTCATGATCTCGCGCTCCAGAATCTCCTGAAGCTCCTTGAGGTCGATCACCATTCCCGTGGTGGAGTCGGGCTCACCCCGCAGCGTGACCTCCAACCGATAGTTGTGGCCGTGCTGATGGGCCTTGCGCCCGAACAGGCGGCGGTTCTCGTCCTCGGATAGCTCCGGGCGCCGGTAGGTGAGAGAAGCGGAAAACTCGATTGCACGTGTCAGTCGGAGCATGTTCGTGAATTCGCAGTGTCGTCCCGTGGTTGCCGCAGCCCTGGGGCTACAGCCTATCGCCGGGACCCTCGGGAGCGGCCCATCAGCTGCCCGTACTTGAAAAAGGCGCGGCTAGAACCGTCGAAACGGTTGAAATCAAAGAGGGTTTCAGACTAGCCGACTGGAGCCGCGGCGCCAGATCGAGCTCGTCTCGGCAGGTTGGACGCATAGCGCCGAATCAGCCCGCGTACGACACCCCGGATCTGGACCTCGTGGGCAGGAACCTCGATGGGCGCCATGCTGGGATTGGCGGGCTCGAGACGAACCGTCTCACCACTTCGGTAGAGCTTCTTCAACGTGGTGTCCTGGCCGTACAGCAACGCGACCACGGTCTCCCCGTCGTCGGCGTGGTCCCGGCTCTCCACCACCACGAAATCTCCATCCCGGATCTGCTCCTCGATCATGGAATCGCCGCGTACCCGCAGTACGAAGCTGTCCCTACCAGGGCTCGCCAGATCCACGGGCACATCGATGGTCTCAGGAGCTTCGATGGCTTCGATGGGAACACCCGCGGCCACCTCACCGAGCAGAGGAAGGCGCAGAGGATCGTTGCCGGGTTCGCCCACGGGCTCCACCGAACGCGAGCGATTCCAAGCCTTGCGCAGGAAGCCCTTCTCCACGAGGTGCTGGACGTGCTTGTGAACCGTTGCCACTGAAGAGAGCCCGAATTCGGCGCCGATCTCCTCGAGGCTCGGCGAATAGCCGTGATCGGACACAAATTCCCGGATGAAGTCGTAGATCTGACGTTGGCGACGTGTCAGGGCCATCGCTGGTTTCCCCCCACTCCTGGTTTCCCCGCTCGCGGTTCCCCTCGTTCACCCCTGGGGCCGGCTTCCGGCTCGAGCCAGGCGGCCCCCATGAGATAGCGCGAAACCCAGGCGAAAGTCAAAGAACCCTTCCCTCCGGGTGCCAGTGCCGGGGAACGCGGGGCAGCGTACAAACCAGAAGGGCCCCGGAGTCCGAAGACCCCGGGGCCCTTTCCGTCGTCAGTCGAGAGCCCAGTAAATCGGCGCTCTCAACCACCTACCTTGGCGCGGGCAGCCTCGATGTCAGCGTCCATCAAGGTCTTGCGCTTGGCCTCACCTGCAGACTCCGTAGCCGCTTGAGCCAGCCTTGCGATGTAGTCCTCCGCGGCCGACACCGCCAGCTCCAGAGCAGATCCAGAGACCCTTAGACCGTCACCGTGCTTCGAAAGCAATCGTTTGACGACTGCGTTGGGAAGATCCCCCACGATACCTCCTCTACACATGGCCCCAAGAGCGGAACCTCTCACCGACACGCCGTCCGACCCGAGCTCGTCGCTTCAGCCCGGACCACGCGCCCACCCATTGACTGAGCCGCTTCGTGCGGCTCCCCTACACGGAAACGTAGCACTCACGCGGCTTTCGGACAGGCGGCCCGGAGAACTCGCCCCACGGTGTAGAACGCCGTCTCAATTAGTCCGTGGCGGACAATTCGTGGACCAGGAATTCCGTGGCCCGGCGTGCCAGCTCGGCGCGGTCGAAGTCTACGGTCACCACATGGGCCGAGCCCTCGAACACCATCACCTCTTTCTGATCCGAAGCGACCCGTTCACAGATCTCGTGGGCGTCCGCGGGGTTCGCGGTGTGGTCGTGGGCGCCATGGGCGATCAGCAGCGGAGCGCTCACCCGGTGAAGTTCCCCATCGAGGCGAGCCTGTAGCCGAATGAGTTCGTGCACAGCCGCCAGAGGAATGGCCGGAAACGCCGGATGCCGTGCCCGAGCCTCCGGGTCTCGAATGTCCGAGACGCCCTTGCGCAGATACGGCCACAGGTACTTGACCACAGGAACCGACCAGCTGATGGAACGCGCCAGGCGCAACGGAGCGCCGATGCTCACGATGGCATCGACAGGCTCCTGGGCCGCCAGCAACAGGGAAAGCACGCCCCCCATGGACATGCCCGCCACTCCCACGCGCGAATGCGCGGCCCGCAGCGCTCGAAGGTTCTCGCGCGCCGCCTCCAGCCAATCGTCGCAGCGGATCTGGGCCAGGTCGCGGGGGGTCTGGTTGTGACCCGGAAGAACCGGAGCCAGTGCGCGAACTCCACGCTGAGCGAGAGACTCGCCCAGGGATCGCATTTCGTAGGGGGTTCCCGTAAAGCCGTGGAGACACAGTGTTGCCATGCGAGAATCGGGAGCGAGATCGAAGGCGGAAACATCGACACTCAACGGCGCCTACCCCGCCTCGGCGCCACGTCGAATGCCGACCGTCCCGCCTCCTCGGCCGCCCGCACCACGTCGCGCAGAGGCACGTCGGCCCTGCGAGCCGCCCGTCGGCAATCCTCGTACTCGGCGGTCACCGTGGCGTAACCGTCCATACCGCGAATCCACTTCACGCCCACACGACCAAAGGGCGTGTCCACCCGCCGTTGTTTGCGCTCGAGCACGATTCGGTCGCTCTCAGTTACACGCACACCGATGGCCGTGGATTCGGCAAACAGGACCTCAGCGAGCCCCATTCGATCGGCCGGCCGCCCCAGCACGCGCACCAGGAAACCGGGCCGGTTTTTTTTCATCTGCAGGTGCTGCAGGGACACGTCCAGTGCCCCCACCTCGAACAATCGGTCCATCAAGTGGTCGAAGTGCTCGGGAACGAGATCGTCGAGGTTCGTCTCCAGCAGGATCACGCGGTCCGACGCTGCGCCTGCCCCACGGCCGAGCACCGCGCGCAGCAGGTTGGGCATGGGACCGGGTCGATCGCCACCGGCCCCGTAGCCCACGGCTTCGGTCACCATGGCGGGCATGGGCTGGAATTCGTCCACCAGGGTGCGCAGGATGGCGGCTCCGGTAGGCGTGACGGTCTCCCACTCGACGTGGGCCGGAACCGTGGGAATCCCTCGCAACAGTTCGAGAGTGGCCGGGGCAGGAAGCGGAAGCCGACCGTGTTCGGTCTCGACACTGCCGTGGCCCAGGGCGACGGAGCTCGCCGTGATCCGCTCGATCCCGAGCAGAGACACGGCCACCGCGGCTGCCGTGATGTCGACGATGGAATCGACGGCGCCCACCTCGTGGAAGTGCACGTCATCGATGGACACCCGATGCACCCGCGCCTCGGCCTCGCCCAGCGCTTCGAAGATCGCCACGGCGCGGTCCCGCGCTTCCGGATCGAGCCCCGCCCGCTGAATCATGCGGCGGATCCCGGCGAGCCGGCGATGCGGGTGTTTGTGTCGGCCTGCCGGAGACCGGGGGACGCGAACGTCCACATGAAGCCCACCCAGAGCCCCGCGCTTGACGCGGCTCACCCGCAGGGAGTGGTCAAGACCGAGCCCCGACAGCTGGGAGACCAGATCGCGCCGCGACAGGCCTGCATCGAGCAGAGCCCCCATGAACATGTTCCCGGAGATCCCCGAAAACACGTCCAGATGAAGCTGCCGCCCACCGGCGTCGGGCGCTGCTCGCCGCTGCCCTCGGCGGGAGCGTGATTCAGAGCCGGTTGATGAGCGTCGCGACATGCGCGGCCCCGAACCCATTGTCGATGTTGACGACGCTGATGTTAGACGCACAACTCGTCAGCATGCCGAGAAGCGCCGCCAGGCCCCCGAAGGATGCCCCATAACCCACACTGGTAGGAACCGCGATCACGGGCTTGTCAACGAGCCCACCCACCACCGAAGGCAGCGCACCCTCCATGCCAGCCACCACGATCAACACCCGCCCCTCACGCAGCACGTCGCTCGAAGCCAACAGCCGATGAATGCCCGAAACCCCCACGTCGAACAGCTGCTCCACGCGATTTCCGTAGCGCCGTGCCACCGCCGCCGCCTCAGCGGCCACGGGAATATCGGCGGTTCCGGCACTCACCACCACGATCTTCCCCTGGCCCTGGTCGGGCACCTCTTCGGGGCCGGTCCACAACAGGCGCGCGGCTACCTCGTAGCTCCCCGTTCCCAGAGCATCGAGGACGAAACGCGCCGGGTCGGCTTCGATTCGGGTGACCATCACGTCCTGCTCGGCATCGATCAGCGCACGCACGATGTCGCGGATCTGCTCGGGCGTCTTGCCCTGACCGAAGACCACCTCGGGCAGACCCTGCCGGAGGGCTCGATGGGTATCGACACGGGCATCCTTCGTATCTACGAAGGGCAGACGCGCCAGGGACTCCAGCGCTTCGTCGAGGTCGAGTTCTCCGCCTCGAACCTCTTCGAGCAATTCGCGCAGGCGTTCTCGGTTCACGGGGGGGCCGCCATCACCCGACGGTATCAAACGCCTCGTCGGCTTGCGCACCGGACTCCAGGGCCCGGTGCGGGGCGAGCACGAGAAGTACCCGCAGGACCCCCGTCTCGTCGGCAAATTCCATGTCCACACGGCACCAACGTGCCCGCATGGCGTCGGAGTCTGGGCCGCACAGGCGCGTCATCAACTCCTCGCTCACTCGATCTCCCACCCTTCGGGGAACCGAAAGGACGATGCGACCCCCCAGCCCGTTGGCAACTGAGGAGACGATCCTCGAGGCCACGATATTGGCGACCTCCAGCAACATGGACTCGAGCATCTCCTGCTGGGCGTCGTCGTCGGGAACGCGCCGCTCGACCATTCGCGTGAGGTCCTTGCAGGTGGTGTGCGAAACCAGGACCCCCACGGATCCGTCCATCGCTCCCTCCATTTCGAAGGAGATTCCCCGATCCCAGGGCGCACCCGTCAAGGGCGTCCGGGCGGGCACCACCTGGGGGCTCCGCGCGCACAGCACGGTTCCCGTCAAACCCTGGAAGGCATTGACCGCTTCCTCCACCCCATCGCGCAGGATCGAACTCAGTTGCTCGCCATCGGTCGTGGAAAAGGATTGAGAAGCCATCATGTGAGTTGATTGGGGTCGAGCAGGAAGACGGGTCGACCATCTCCCTGCAGGGTGAGGCCAGCGAGGGCACGTACTCCCGCCAGAAGTTCAGGCACTCCCTTCACATAGATCTGATGGTGGCCAACGACGCGCTCGACGTGAAGGGCCACACACTCGTCGCGCACCGCGACGAGCACCAGTGTCGCCGACTCACCGGAGGTCGCGCGGCCTAGACGCAAGACCGGTACGGGCACCTCGTCCACAATCACGAAACTCTCGCCCCCAGCGTTTTCAATCCGCTCACCGGGCACCTCGACCACACTGTGAACACGCCCGACAGGAATTCCCACGGTCTCCCCCCAGACGTCGGCCAGCAATACGCGCTGAACTGCCGCGGTCATGGGCACCGTCAGGATCGTCGTCGTCCCCTTGCCGTGGTCTGTGGCCAGTTCGACACTGCCGCCCAACCCCTCGATGGTGGCCCGCACTGCGTCCATCCCGACACCGCGACCAGAAATGGTCGAGATGGCGTCGGCGGTGGAAAGTCCGGGCCGGAAGACGAGGGCGGCGATCTCCGCCGGAGGAAGGTCCTCGGCCAGATCAGGGATCAGCATTCCGGCCTCGATGGCCCGGCGACGTACTGCTTCGAGATCGACTCCCGCTCCGTCGTCGCGCACTTCGAGACGGATGGAATCCTTCTCTCGCGAGGCCTCGATGGCTATCCGGCCCACCTCGTCCTTGCCTCGTTGCCTGCGCTCCTCGGGAGACTCGATGCCGTGATCCACGGCGTTCCGAATCAGGTGGACCAACGGTTCCGACAAGCGGTCGAGAATCGAACGATCCAACTCCACATCGCCGTGCTGGATCTCCACCTCGACGCGTTTGCCGAGTTGCTGAGCCAGTTCGCGAGCGAGTCGGGGAAGCGGTTCGACGATTCGCAGCAGATGGGCGGTGCGAAGATCCAGGGCCCGGCGTTGCAATTCGCCGATCACGTGGTCCATGCGGTCCAGACCCGCAGCGAAGCTCGGCGAAACCGGCACGTCCACAGCCGCGCTGCGGAGAAGATTGGCACTCAAGATGACCTCACCCACCGTGGTGAGAAAGCGGTCCAGCACGGCCGTATCCACGCGAACCGTGGGCGGAGGGGTGGGAAGTTCGAGTTCCGGCAACCCAGGTCTTTCCTGTCCGGACTCGTCGGTTCGGGCCAGGGCCACAGCTGTCGGGCACCGCTCTGTGCCTGAAACCGACCGCTGCATCGAAAACTCCGAGCCGCGGGCACTCGGATCAGCGGCAAGACGGGACTCTTCGTCCCCGGAGGCGGCGGCCATGGCGCGTTCGAGCCCGACCAGGCTCTCGAAGAAACCCGTGATTTCCGCTGCAGTCGCCGCACGGTTGGCTTTGCGCAGCGCCTGCATCTGGTCCTCAACGGCGTGAGCGCGTCCCGCAACATCGTCGTAGTCGAGCGTGCCCGCCATCCCCTTGATGGAGTGCGCCAGCCGCAGAATCACGTCGATCGCTTCGCGGCTGTCGGGCTGCTTCTCCAGCTCGAGCAACGAGCGACTGATCTCGGAGAGATGCTCGGAGGCCTCCTCGGCGAACAGAGCTCTGTATTTGGCCAGGTCCAAGAAGTCAGCTCTCCTTTTCGAGAACCAGACGCAGCGTTTCGATCACCGCTTCCGGCCGGAAGGGCTTCACGATGAAGTCCTTCGCTCCGGCCTTCACCGATTCAGTGATCAGGGAGTCCTGTCCCAGCGCGCTACACATCACGATGGCAGCACCTGGATCGAGGTTGATAATGCCACGCACGGCATCGATCCCAGAACACCGTGGCATCACGATGTCCATGGTTACGATGTCGGGATGAAGCTCCCCGTACATGGCGATGGCTTCCAATCCATCGGAAGCCTCTCCAACGATCTCGTACCCCTCGTCTTCCACGATCTCGCGAATCATCATGCGCATGAAAGACGCATCATCAGCGACGAGCATTCGCACCATTGCCCACTCCTATCCGTTTCGTTCTGTTCCGCATTGCGCCGCTTCGATGACCTCTCGCGCGCGTTCCATGAGATGCCGAGTTTCGATCCAGTGCGCGGGTCGACCCTCTCGGGTACGCACTTCACGACTCGGCGTGGGAGCACTCGACACCTCAGCACCGCCGGCTTCGCGTGGTTCTTCGGCATCGAGCACCTCGAGCCCACAGACGCGATCGACTGCGAAACCAAGGCATGACACTGAATTACGTCTGTCACCCACGACCAAGAACTGTCGCCCGCCATGCGGTTCACACGGGCGGAGTTCGTCTCGCTCGAAAAGAATCGAGCGCTCCACCACGGGCAACACGTCTCCGTGGTGTGGAATCACTCCTGCAACGGTCCGGGGAACGCTGGGAATCGAACGCAGCGCCTCGGCATCCAGAACCTCGACGACATCCGCCACCGGCAGGGCGAAGACGTCCTCGGCAATTTCGAAGACCAGCATCTGCTCACGACCGGGCTGGCTCACGAGTCCATCTCCCGGCGGCCGCGATCCGGCCGGAATCGCCGCAGCGAATCGCGCAAGGTGGCCGCAAAGCCCTCCAGGTCTCGACTCGAATCGATCAACTGGCGAGCGGCGGGCAACTGAGCAGCCACGCTGCGCTCGATGCCGTCGAGTGCACTTCGGCTGGCCTCTCGAATCCGGGCCAGTTCTTCCGTCGCCGTCTCCAGCTTTTCCACCCCCACGGCATGGCCGCGGGCGTTTTCGACAATCTGCTCGGCACGCGTGAAGGCTTCCCCTACCGCCGAACGGATTTGCTCGAGGCAATCGGCAAGACGCTCGACGCCCAGGGACCCCTCGTCCACGGCGCGACCCGAGGACCGCATGCCCACCACCACCTCGGCCGCGTCGCCCTCGGCGACGGCGATCAACCGGGCGATCTCTTCGGCACTGGTCCCGGAACTCTCGGCCAGTTTCCGAATCTCCTCGGCAACCACCGAGAAACCGCGACCCGCCTCACCGGCGCGAGCCGCTTCGATGGAGGCATTGAGGGAAAGCATGTTGGTGCGGTGGGCGACGTCGGCGATGATTTCCGTGATCTGGTGAATCTGACGGATCTTTGACTCGAGGCCCCCGACCCGGTCCACGCTCTCGTCCAACGTGTCACGCATCGCGCGAATCTTCTCGCGGGTGCTCTGGGAAACGTCCACACAGGCATTCACCTGTTGGGCGGCCTCGCCCCCGAAGCTGAGAATTTCCCGGGCGTAGGAGGTATTGAGTTCAATGGCCGATGCCGAGGAACGAATCCCATCCGGGGCCGCCTGGACCAGACGTTGTTGAGCGAGCATCTGGTCGGACAGATCCCCGTGGGCGCTGGACACTTCGTCGATGCCCGAGCGCACCTTTTCCGTGGACTGGGACAGATCGCGTCCAGCCGCCGAGAGGTGATCTGCGGTTCCCTGGACCTGAGCCACCAACAGGGACCACTGGGAGGCCATGAACTCCACTCGCTCGAGCAGTTCGCGCGTCTCCGAGCGCAGCAGGTGCCCTCCGGGACCCCGGCCTCGTGTTCTCGAACCGCCACGCCCGATCTCATCCAGCGCACTCTCAATCTGGTGGAGGCTGCGCCGTAGATCGGCCAACAGAAAGAGGCCCACCACGGCTGCCACCCCACATCCCAGGGCGGTCGAGATCCACAACTCCGGGCCGAACCCGCGGAGCCAGGGCTGAGCGGCGATGGAAAGGGCGCCCACCCCAGCACCGAGCACGGCCGAAAACAAAACGAGTTTGTGCGCAGGCGTGATTCTCACTCAGGCGCTATCGGCACGTGGGGCACGTGGCTTGACGCTCGAGTGGTTCGGTGCGCCCGGATGTTCTCGCCGGGAGGGTCAGAAGTGCTCGAAGCCACCCGTGGACGCGGCAGGACGCCCGCCTACGACGCGGCCGATGCGCGTCACGCGCACGCCCAGACGCCGCCCAAGCACCGCCTCCGAGGGCGCACCCGGGCGCAGGCTGAACAGCAGTTCGTAGTCCTCCCCGCCATCGAGCAGCAACGCCCGGGCATCCAGCCCGGCGCGCCCACAACGCGCTTCGAAACCCGGTGGGCGGGGAATCGCGTCGGCGTCGATACTTGCCCGCAGCTGCGTGCCTTCGAGCAGGTGCGCGGCGTCGCGAGTGAGCCCGTCAGACAGATCGAGACAGGCCCCCATACCCCGAAGGCGAGCGAGTGCACGGCCAGCTTCGAGGCGAGGCGTAGCCACGTGGCGCACACGTCCCAGGCCCGCCTCCGCACGTCGGACATCCAGCGCCGCTCCGCCCAGCGTTCCCGTCACGTACAGGCCGTCCCCATCGCGCGCGCGCCCGCGGCGCAGGGCTCGGCCCCGAACCACGGCGCCGATCACGGTAAAGGTCAGGGAGGTTTCCCCGGCCCTGGACACATTGCCGCCCACCAGAGGACAGCCATGACGGGCCGCTTCGAATAACAAGCCCGATGTCAAACCGTCGAGGTGCTTCACCGCAAGGTCCGCCGGCGCGGCGAGAGCCCAGGTAAAACCAAGAGGCCGCGCCCCCATGGCAGCCAGATCCGAAAGGCTCGCCACCAGCGCGCGCCGTCCGGCACAGCGTGCGCTCTGCGTCCGCCAGCGAAAGTGGACGTTCTCCACGAAAGCGTCGGTGCTGACCACCACCTCCTCGCCCGACCGTGGTCGCAGGATGGCCGCATCGTCCCCAATTCCGAGAACGACGGCTGGAGCCGACCCTGCGGCCGCGCGTTGAGCGGCACGGCGCACGCGCTCGATCAGACCCTGCTCGCCGAGGTCACGCAGCTTCATCTGAAGCGAAGCATAGCTGGCGGGAGAGTCCCGCGGCGCAGCTGCGGATCAGCGGGATTCGGCGGCGACGGGAGCTCCCGTGGCACGACGCCCGGTGGAGCGAGGTGCGCGGGTACGACGTGCGGACTCGCTTTCGAGGGCTGCGTCCATCACCTCGCTCATCTCCTCCACGGGGATGAAGGTCATCTTGCGCATGACCTCACGCGGAAGACCGTGAAGATCCTGGAGATTGCGCTTGGGCAGGATCACCCGGTGAATGCCCGCGCGCAGCGCGGCCATGGCCTTTTCGCGAACCCCCCCCACAGCCAGTACCCGACCGCGCAGAGTGATCTCACCGGTCATCGCCACGTCGGGGCGCACGGCTCGCCGAGTCGCAATGGAAAGCAGAGCCGTTGCCATGGCGATTCCCGCCGAAGGGCCGTCCTTGGGAATTCCACCGGCGGGCACGTGAATGTGGGTCTCGTGGTTCGGAAACAGAGACTGGTCGAAACCGAGCCGATTCGCACAGCTGCGCACATAGGTCAGGGCCGTCGTGCCGGACTCTTTCATGACATCGCCGAGCTGACCGGTGAGCACGAGCCCCGACCCATGGGTCATGGTGGCCTCGATACTCAGCACTTCGCCGCCCACCTCCGTCCATGCCAGACCGTGGGTCAGGCCCACGCAACCCTCGTCGGCGGGTTTTTCCTCCGAGTAGATGGGCGGCCCGAGCAGTTTCGGCAGGGAGCGGCGGTTGATGATCATCTTGGAGTCGTCGCCGTCGACGACACGTCGAGCTGCCTTGCGGCAAACCTTCGCGACCTTGCGTTCGAGATCTCGCACTCCCGGCTCACGCGTGTAATCCGTCACGAGATCCATCAGCACGTTGGGAGACCAGTGCATGCTGCCCTCGGTCAGGCCATGCTCGTCCTCGAGGTCCGGGATCAGGTGATCGGCAGCGATTTCGAGCTTCTCCTCGGGCGTGTACCCCGACAGTCGGATCATCTCCATGCGATCGCGTAGGGGGCGCGGGATCGACTCGACGTCGTTGGCCGTGGCGATGAAGAAGACGTTGGAGAGATCGAAGGGAACGCCCAGGAAGTGGTCGCTGAAATTCGAGTTTTGTTCCGGGTCGAGAACCTCCAGCAGGGCCGACGAGGGATTGCCCCGGTAGTCGGATGCGAGTTTGTCGATCTCGTCGAGCATGAAGACGGGGTTCACCGTGCCGGCACCCTTGAAGGCCTCGATGATGCGCCCGGGCATGGCGCCCACGTAGGTACGCCGGTGGCCTCGGATTTCCGCTTCATCGCGAATGCCCCCCAGCGAAATCCGCACGAACTCCCGCCCCATGGCGCGGGCGATGGAGCGACCGAGAGAGGTCTTGCCGACTCCCGGCGGTCCCGTGAAGCAGAGAATGGGGCCGCGAGAATCACCCCGCAGCGTGCGAACGGCCAGGAATTCGAGAATGCGCTCCTTGATCTCATCGAGGTGAGCGTGGTCGGCGTCGAGAATCTCCCGGGCATGAGCGAGATCTTTGCGGTCGGGGGAAACCACAGACCAGGGAAGCTCTACCATCCAGTCGAGATAGCTGCGCACCACGTGGGCTTCGGGCCCATCGGGATGCATGCGCTCCATGCGCCGCAGCTGGCGCATGGACTCGTCCCGCGCGACCTCGGACATGGCGCTCTCTTCGATGCGCGCGCGGTACTCCTCGACTTCTTCGAGGCGGGGATCCGTCTCGCCGAGTTCCATCTGAATGGCACGGAGTTGCTCGCGCAGAAAGTTCTCGCGCTGGCTGCGTGTCATCTCGTCCTGGGCCTGGGACTGGATCTCGGCCTGGACCGTCGTGACCTCGAGCTCGCGTTTGAGGAGCCGATCGATGCGCCGCAGGCGGGCCAGGGGGTCCACCAGTTCAAGCACCTCCTGAGCCTCGCTGACCCGGAGCTTGAGATTCGAAGCCACCAGATCCGCCAACCGACCGGCGTCCTGGACGTTGGCGGTCACGGAGATCACTTCAGGGGGAAGGTTCTTCAGCGGCAACAGTTCTTCGACACGAGCGCGCACCGTGCGCATGAGAGCCTCGCCCTCCACGCACCACTCACTCGACTCGGGCTGGGGAATGGCTCCCGCGCGAACCCAGATCGATCGCTCCTGTTCGACGAACGATTCGATCCGCGCCTTGGCGAGACCCTGGACCAGCACCTTCACCCGTCCATCGCCCATGCGGAGAATCCGCATCACCGTCGCGACGGTGCCCACCCGATAGAGATCGTCGGGCTCCGGGACATCGACCTCGGGGTCGCGTTGGGCGACCAGAAAAATCAGTCGATCGCCGGCCAGAGCATCTTCGACCGCGGCGATGGAAGCCTCGCGGGCCATGAAGACCGGCTGCAACATGTAGGGGAAAACAACCAACTCCCGAAGCGGTACCACGGGCAACATTTCGGGGACTTCAAAGTGTGCGGCAGCTTGATTCATCCCCACGTTCTTCGACGCCGTGACGTACGCACTTGAGCAGTGCGACGCATCGTCGGAACAAAGTTTTCGAAACTTCGCTCTGACCGGTGTTGCAACCGCGGAAGCCCCAAAGAACCGGGGCTAATCGACCTCGATAAAGCCCTTGCGACGAACCGAGAGAAGAAAAGGTCGGCGCCTTGCGTTGCCGTCCGAGCCGATGGAAAGCACGCCGCTCACACCGGGATAGAGGGCGGTGCCAAGCAGTCCCCCGCGAACGTCGGGTCGGCTGGACCTGCCGTCGGCGAGTTGCACGAGCACGAGGTTGGTGGCGTCGAAGGCATGGGCCGCGAAGGCATCGGGCACTTCGTGGAAGGTCCCCTGATAGCGGCGCGAGAAATCCTCGACCACGCCGTGGGGGCTGGCCGCGAAGAACTGCGCCGCAATGCGAGCCCCCCGGATGTATTCAGGTCCGTCCTTCAACAGGTCGGGATGATGCCATCCACTGGGCCCAAGCAGTCGCATGCCCGCGGCTTCATGGAAGGCCAGTTGGGGAGCGATGAGCACCACCTTATCGTGGGATTCGGGGATGAACAGGGCGTCGAAATCCACAATGGGGGGTAGGGGTTCCTCACCGGGACCCGTCATCGCCCGCGCCTCGGCGCGGGCCTCCACGGCCTCCTCGGGAGGAAGGCGTCGCGCTGCCATCAGCGCCTCTTCGCGCGCGTCGATGGCCTCCCGGTCACCGGGGGTGAGTAACTCGAAGCCCACCAGTCGCCGGATGGAACCGGCGAAATCAACGGAATCCGGTGGGTATTCGACGGAACCCACGATCACCCCGCCCCGCTGCTCCACAGCCTCCCAGAACAGATCGCGCAGGCCCTTGCCGTAGGCGTCGTCGGGGTAGAGGATCGCAAAGGTCTGGGCACCCAGGTCTTCGATGGCGTGATTGACCAATGCCTTGACCTCTTCGCTGGGGCGGGTGCGCACGCGAAAGACCTGGATCCGTTCGCTGGCCACCTCCTCCCGCGAAGACAGCGTCACCAGGGGTATCCCCAGGCTCTCGGCTTCGGCCGCGGCAGCCTCACAGGCAGACCGCACCAGAGGGCCCACGATGGCCGACACGTCCTCGTGGGCGGCCAGTTCCTGCACGGCAGCAGCGGCCAGTTCGGGACGGCCCTGGCTGTCTCGAATCAGCAACCGGATGCCTTCGCGCACGGCGGGCTCGGCTTCTGTTCGCTTCCCAGGGCGCTCGAGCATACCGTCAGGCCCCAGCTCCACCGAAGGAAGATCCTCCTCGCCCTCGAATTGGGGCTCGATGCGAAAGCGCTCGTCGCTGCCGAGTTCACCCACTTCGTCGAACAGGCGGGCCGCCAGTTGCACGCCCTGCAGACTCTTCTGACCAAAACTCGCGTAGGGCCCGGTCAGAGGCAGCACGACCCCCAGAGTGCCCGAGGCCCCCTCGGTGTCGGGGGGGGGGACCTCGTCCAGTCCAGGCAGCGAGTCGAACTGGCCGGGATGTGCACTGCTCAAACGAAGCCGCTCGGTGACACCCACCAAGCGGGGGGCGTAGACGGATGCCAGGGGCAACCGGGCCGCTCGATCCATCAGTTCCTCGGCGCGCTCGAGATCCCCCTGATCCAGAGCCCGCTCGGCCGCGACCAGCAGGATGCGCGCCGCGGGCACGGCGTTGCCGATCTGATCGGCGGCACTCACCAACTCGTCGCTCGGAAGTCGGCGCACGGTTCGGTCGATCTCCGAGTCGACCAGGATCACGCGATCTTCTTCGATCTCCTCGGCGCGCAGCCTGGAAAGCCAACGGAGGGCCGCGACGTCGTTTTTGGCAATGCTCACCATGACGCGCAGGGCCGCACGGCGCTGGTCGCTGGTCATCTGGGAAAAGCGCGCGCGGCTCATCAACGCAGCCGCGGCCTCGCTGTCCCCCTGGGCGTAATAGAGGGTGGCGGCCCGCACGCGGGCCTCCTCCGCGTACTCACTCCGCGGAAACTCGCGCACCACATAGAGGAACCAGGTCAGGGCCTGATCGCGTTGGTCGCGATCGAATTCGAGCATGCCCAACCGCATGCCGGCCGCAGCCGCCAGGGAGCTGCCGGGCCAGCGATCCACGAAGGACTCGAATTCACGCTTCGCCAACTCGGGGTCCGAGCGCTCCGCCGCCGCCGCACGATCGAAGGCCGTGCGCTCCTCCACCGTGATGGGAGGCCCCCCGGAGCCCGTCGCGCAGGCGAACCAGCACCCTCCGATACACAACAGGACCGAGAACCCCGCAATGCGACGCAGCTTACTCTCCCCCCGTGATCGAGATGCCACCGACGTGGCGACCCGCGTCGGCCGCCCCGCCCGTGGCCGAGTTCAGTCGAACAACTCCCTGAGCTTATCGAGGAAGCCCCGGGTGGCGGGGCCGACATCGTCGCCCATTTCTTCCGCGAACTGCTCGAGCAACTCCCGTTGCCGACGGTTCAGCTTATTGGGAACTTCGACGAAGATGTGCACCTGCTGATCTCCCCGGTTCCGCGAGCGTAGGGACGGCAACCCCTTACCGCGCATGCGCATGACCTTGCCGGACTGGGTGCCCTCGGGAATGCGCATGGTGACCTTGCCATCCAGGGTGGGCACCTCGACCTCGCCACCGAGCGCCGCCGTCGAAAAAGAGATGGGCACCCCGCAATGCACGTCCTGCCCTTCGCGCTCGAACAACGGGTGCTGCTCCACCGATACCACCACGTAGAGGTCGCCAGGAGGCCCCCCCGCGATCCCGGCTTCGCCCTCGCCCGAGATGCGCAACCGCGTACCGTCGTCGACACCCGGGGGAACCTTGACATTGAGGTGGTTCGAGCCCTCGATTCGCCCGAGGCCTCGGCAACCCGAACAGCGCTCGCGAATGATCTCGCCCGCTCCGCCACAGACATCGCAGGGGCGGCTCACACGAAAAAAACCCTGGGACGCGATCACCTGGCCCTGGCCCCGGCAATGGGCACAGGTCTCGGGGTGGGTGCCGGGCTTGGCGCCCGATCCCCCGCACGTAGTGCAGGGCAGAGTCTTGGGAATTTCGATGGGCGCCTCGGTGCCTTCGAGCACGTCGTCCAGCGCAATTTCGAGGTTGTAACGCAGATCGGCGCCACGCTGTCCGCGGCCCCGCCCACCTCCGGCGCGCCCGCCGAACAAATCCCCGAACAAGTCGCCGAACAAATCGGTGAAGTTGCCCAGGTCGCCGAAGTCGGGCATTCCGCCACCACCCGCGCCCGGCGCCACGCCATCGAAGCCGAAGCGGTCGTAGCGGCTGCGCTTCTCGGGATCCGAGAGAATCGCGTAGGCCTCCGAGGCTTCCTTGAAGCGCTCCTCAGCCTCGGCATCCCCCTCGTTGCGATCCGGGTGGTACTTGAGGGCCAGCCTGCGATAGGAGGACTTGAGTTCCCCCTCGTCCACGTCGCGCGCCACCCCCAGTACTTCGTAGTAGTCGCGCTTTGCCAAGGCCGTCGTCCCGGGGGTTGGAGAATTGGAAGGGGGCGACAGGCTGGCAGGATCAGCTGCTGTCTGCTGCGCCTCCGGATGGCGTGTCACTCTCGCCCAGGGCGGCGTAGAGGCTCTCGGTCATTTGGTAGGTTAGCGCAGAGAGTTCGTCAACGGCGGCGCGGAGTTCCAGGATCGCGTCTCCCATCAACGTGGCCCGGGTCTTCTCCAGGCAGACCTCCAGGGCCTCCCGCTCTTGCGGCTCCACGGTATCGGCGAACTCCTCGAGGGTGCGCTCGGTGGAGTAGATCAAGCCCTCGGCCTCGTTGCACAGATCGACCCACTCACGGCGTTTGCGGTCGGCTTCCACGTGTTCGGCGGCTTCCTCGACCAATTGGTCCACGTCCTGCTCGGACAATCCGCCCGAGGCGGTGACCTGAATGGCCTGAGAACGGCCCGTGCCGAGATCCTGGGCCGAAACGTTCACGACCCCATTGGCGTCGATGTCGAAATGGACCTCGATCTGGGGAACGCCGCGCGGCGCGGGCGGGATCCCCACCAATTCGAAGCGTCCCAGGGTCTTGTTGTCGGCCGCGAACTCGCGCTCGCCCTGCACCACATGGATACGCACCACACTCTGGGCGTCCTCGGTGGTGGAGAAGACCCGGCTGCCCGAAGTGGGAACCGTGGTATTGCGCTCGATGATGGGAGTGGCCACGCCCCCCTGGGTTTCCACACCCAGAGACAACGGCGTCACGTCGAGCAACAAGACATCGGACACAGCGCCACTGAGCACGCCCGCCTGGATGGCCGCTCCGCAGGCCACCACCTCGTCCGGGTCGACGCTACGCCGGACGGGCCTTTCGAAGACCTCTTCGACCTTGCGCTGGACGATGGGCATGCGCGTCGTGCCCCCCACCAGCACCACTTCATCGATGTCGCCAGCCGTGAGGTCTGCATCGGCCAGGGCCATACGGCACGGCTCCACGACGCGCTCCACGATGTCCTCCACCAGGGCCTCGAGTTCGGTGCGGTTGAGCTCCACGCTCAGATGAATGGGGCCGGTCTCGTCGGCGGCGATGAAGGGCAGATTCACGTCGGTCTGCTCACACGAGGACAGCTCGTGCTTGGCGCGCTCGGCTGCCTCCTTGAGCCGCTGGAGGGCCATCTTGTCTTCGCGCAGATCGATGCTCTCCATGCGGTAGAAGCTCTCGATCAAGAACTCGGTGATGCGTTGGTCGAAGTCCTCTCCGCCCAGATAGGTGTCGCCGTTGGTACTCTTGACCTCGAACACACCGTCTTCGATTTCGAGAATCGAGATATCGAAGGTGCCCCCTCCGAGGTCGAAGATCGCTACGCGCCGCCCCTCGGCCTCACCCAAACCGAACGCCAGTGCCGCCGCCGTCGGTTCATTGATGATCCGCAGAACATTGAGACCCGCGATGCGACCCGCATCCTGGGTGGCCTGGCGCTGAGAGTCATCGAAGTAGGCGGGAACGGTGATGACGGCATCCACCACGGGCTCTCCCACGTATTCCGACGCCGTGTCCTTCATCTTCGCGAGTACCGTGGCCGAGATCTCCTGGGGCGAGAGTTCACGATCTCCCGCGCGCACCCAGGCATCGCCGTTTTCCGCCGCCACGATGTCGAAGGGCGCCACTGAGGCGAACTGCTCGACCTCGGCACTTTCGCGCTTCCGCCCCACCAGGCGCTTGGTGGCGAAGATCGTCTGCTCGGGGTTCGTGGTGGTCTGACGCTTGGCGATCTGACCCACGAGTTTTTCGCCCGAGGACGTGAAGGCAATGACCGAGGGGGTCGTGCGTGCGCCTTCGGAATTGGCAATGACCACCGGGTCGCCGTCGTACAGGGCGACACAGGAATTCGTCGTCCCGAGGTCGATGCCGATTACCTTCGCCATGCTCTGGGCCCCTCACTGCCTGGCGGCGGGAGAGGCCCTCGCGGCGCGCTAGTCGGCCGACTCTCCTCCGCCCTGGTCCGTTTCCTCGCCTTCCGGTTGCTTGGCGACTACCACCCGGGCCGGCCGGATCAGGCGATCTCGCAGCATGTAGCCCTGCTCGAAGACGTCGATCACCGTATTCGGCGGCACCGTGGCATCAGGCGCCTGCGCCATGGCCTCGTGAACGGCTGGGTCGAACACCTTGCCCTGGGACTCGATCTGAACCACCCCGTGGTTGCCGAGCGCCGTCAGCATCTCGCGCTGAA
Source organism: Myxococcota bacterium (assembly GCA_022447545.1). Lineage (GTDB taxonomy): Bacteria > Myxococcota_A > UBA9160 > UBA9160 > SMWR01 > JAKVBI01. The sequence continues at coordinate 8,097 of JAKVBI010000009.1, read as the reverse complement.
CGAGCTCGACCCCCTGCAAGAGGCCCTCCAAGTCCCCGCCCTCACTCCGTCTCGCGTGATCGATGGCGCGTTCCAGGTTATCGACCGCCGAAAGCAGATCCTTGACGAGATTCTGGTGGCCGTATTGGGCAGCTTCCTGGCGTTCCTTCAGGGCGCGTCGGCGAAAATTCTCGAACTCGGCCTGCAGCCGCAGGTGTTGATCCGCGTAGGCGCTCAGCTGTGCCACCGGATCCTCGGCTTCGGGCTCATCTTCGGCGAGGACCGCGGGCTCGGCTTCGCCTGCAGCGGCAGCGCCTTCGGCCTGCGCTTCGACCGCTTCTGCGGCCTCGCGCAGGGCCTCCTCCAATTCGGGATTGGGAGGAAGCGACTGCTCGGCGTCTTCGGCTCCCGAGCCGTTGCTCTGATCCGGCGGCTTGGGCGTCACGCCTGGAGCTTCTCCGCTACCACCTGGGAGAAGAAACCCACCAGGGGAATGACCCGTTCGTAATCGATCCGCGAGGGACCGATGACACCGAGGGTACCCAGAGGGGACTCGCCCTCCCGGCCATAGGAGCAGGCCACCAACGCGCAGTGTCGCAACCCGGGCTCGTCGACCTCGTCGCCGAAAGCCACCTGCACGCCTTGATCCTCCATCATGCCCTCGAGCACCTCGAGGAGCCGCTCCTTCATCTCGAGCGCTTCGAACAGCGAGCGCACGCGTTCGGTGTCGTGGAATTCCGGTTGCTTGAGCAGAGCCAGCCGCGTCGCGATGACCAGATCCACGGGCTCGGGCTCATCAACGCTCGAAACCAGCGCCCGCGCCCCCAATTCAACCACGCGCGAGAGCAGACGGTCGGCACGAACTCGCAGCCCCTCGGCCTCACGCATCAATAGGCTGCGAACCTGAGGCAGGGTGCGGCCCACCACCCGTTCGTTGAGGGCGGCCGCGATGGCGTCGAGCTCGGACTGGGACAGCGCCCAGTCGTCGGTGATCACTCGGCGATGCGGAGTGCCGTTTTGGGAGATGAAAACCACCAGCAGCCGCTCGCGCGACAGGCGGACCAGGCTCACGTGCTGGAGCACCAGGCGCTCGAGACGCGGTGCCACCACGAAACCCAACAGACGCGTGCGCTCGGACAGCAGCTGAGAGGCCACGGTGACAACGCTGTCGGCCTCGGCCTCCTCCACCCCGTAGGCGATGGTTCGCCGCTCGTAGGGTGCGACATCGTGATCGTCGAGCAATTGGTCGACGTACACCCGCAGCCCACTGTCCGTGGGGACACTGCCCGACGACTTGTGGGGCCGTTCGATCAGGCCCATCTCCGCCAACTCGGCCAGGGTATTGCGGACGCTGGCTGACGACAGATGGACGGGAATCAAGTGAGAGATGGTGCCGGACCCGATGGGGCTCGCTTCGCCCACGTGGGCATTGACCATGGCCCGAAGCACCGCAGCCTGACGGTCACTCAATGAGTACTTCTGGAGGTTCCCGCTGGGTTCTTGTGCAGCCATTCCGCCCTGTCCGCCCGCCTTGTGCGCCTAGGAAGATGCCTGAAAACAGGGGTACCACCGGGTGATCGTGGCGTCAACGAAACTGTGCGACCGCGGCCATGACACTCGGGGCGCCTCAGACGAAGTACGCGAACACCGTGTCCGACAGCAGCCGGCCGCGCGCAGTGAGAGCCAGGTCGCCATGGACACTTCGGGTCAAGAGCCCCTGCTCGGCCAGGGTGTCGAGGGTGGCGCCGTAGAAGACCTGGGGAGTGGCGCCAAACTCAGCCTCAAAAGCAGCCGCCTCCACCCCGCGCCGCTCGCGCAGCCCCAGAAAAATCGCCTCGCCACGAGCCGTGGCAGCATCGAAGACCTCGGCCGGACCGTCCTCGGCGGTAGAGCCAGCCTCGATGCACTCCAGGTAGGCGTCGGAACCGCGCAGGTTGGCGACCCGCGCGCCAAAGGGGCGTTTGGGGGGCGCCAGCGGATCGTTGGAAACCGCCCCCGAGCCGAGGCCCAGAACCGGCTTCCGCCGCCAGTAACGGCGGTTGTGGACGGCCTCGAAGCCCGGCCGCGCGTAGCTCGAGATCTCGTAACGCGACAGCCCGGCCTCAGCGAGGCGCGCCTCCACGAGCTCTGCCAGGGCGACGGCGGTGTCCTCGTCGGGCAGATCGAGTTGGCCACGAGCCGCCGCGGTGGCAAACGGCGTGTCGGGCTCAATGCTGAGCTCGTAGGCGGACAGGTGTTCGGGCCCGAACGCAATGGCGGCATCGAGATCCCGGGCCAGCCCCTCCAGCGACTGCCCCGGCGCCGCGTAGATGAGGTCCATGGACAGCGAGTCGAAGCCCGTGGCGCGGCAGGCCTCCAGGGTGCGATGAGCCTCCACGGCACGATGAGCCCGACCCAGGCGCTTGAGCACGCCGTCGTCGAAGGACTGGACGCCCACCGACACCCGCCCCACCCCCGCCGAGCGGAAGGCCGGCAGCCGCTCGCGCTCGAGGGTGCTCGGGTTCACCTCCAGCGTGACCTCCACCGCTCCACGCGGTGGGAAGGCGTTGGAAACGGCCTCCACCACCCGGGCAATGGACTCCGGGCGCAGCAGCGATGGGGTGCCGCCCCCGAAATAAAGACTGGCCAGAGCGCGCCCCGCGAAGGTGGGCTGTCGCAACGAGAGTTCCGCCAGCAGCGCGTCGGTGTAGCGCTCGTCGCGCTGGGCAGCGAGCCTGGGGGTCGCCACCACGGCGAAATCGCAGTAGGGGCACACGCGCTCACAGAAGGGGATGTGAACGTAGACCCCGACGTCTTCGCCCGCCTCGGCAGCACGAGCGTTGGAGGGCGTTGCGGATTCGTCGGCGCGGCCTGCACTCGGGGTCACACCCCCAGGGTACCGCGGGCCCTCCCCGGCGGGACGTGTCTTCACCTCCAATGGATGGGGCAGCCGCGGCGGGACTCGGGTACGCTGGGCAGACATTGAGCCCTACCACCCCCCACTGCGAAACCCTGCCGGGCGGACCGACCCTGCTGCTGCTCGAGGCTCACGACGAGCCCGTGGTGGAGTTCCAGATCTGGGCGGGCGTGGGCTCGGCCGACGAACGCGACTCCGAGCGCGGACTGGCCCACTTCCACGAACACATGCTCTTCAAGGGCACCGACCGACGGGGCGTGGGCGAGTTGGCGGGGGACGTCGAGGGCGCCGGCGGACGCATCAACGCCTACACGTCCTTCGACGTGACCGTCTACCACACCACCCTCCCCAGCGACCGAGCGGACGTGGGCGTGGACGTGCTGTGCGATGCCGTCCTGCACTCGCGCTTCGACGCCGACGAACTGGGGCGCGAGATCGAGGTGGTGCTCGAGGAAATCCGCCGCAGCCAGGACTCGCCGGGACACGTGCTCTCGGATGCCCTGTTCTCCCATACCTATGAGGTGCACCCCTACCGCGAGCCCATTCTGGGAAGCAACGACAGCGTGGCCAGCTTCCACCGCGACCAGGTGCGCGCCTTCTACCAGCGCTGGTACACGCCCGACAACCTCACCGTGGTGGCCACCGGCGACTTCGACAGCGCGCAGCTGACAGCCCGGGTGCGCGAGGCCTTCGCGGGTGTCCAGGGCAGCGGTGCCCAGCGCGCACGGCCCCACGAACCCGCCCAGCGCAAACTGCGCAGCGTGGTGCTGGCGCGCCACTTCGAACGGGCGCGCGTGGAACTCGCCTACCCCGCCGTGTCTCTGGCCCACGGCGACGCGCCCCTCCTCGACCTGCTGGCCTTCGTGCTGGGCATGGGTGACAGCAGCCGCCTCGTGCAGCGCGTCAAAGAGCGCCAGGCCCTGGTGGACCACATCGACGCATCGTGCTTCACACCGCTGGACCCGGGCATCTTCACCGTCGGCATCGAAACCGATCCCGGCCGCGCCGCCGACGCCATCGCAGCCGCCGTGCGCGAAGTGGAAGCCGTGCGCGCCGAGCCCGTGAGTGGCGAAGAACTGGAGAAAGCGCGCACGAACTTCCTGACCTCGGAACACTTCGAACGCGAAAGTGTGTCGGGTCAGGCCCACAAGCTCGGCGCCTTCCAGGTAACGGCCGGGGGCTATGACACCTTCGACCGCTACATGGAGAGCATCGCCTCGGCGACCCCCGCGGACCTGCAGCGCGTGGCCCGCACCTACCTCGACACCAACCGCCTGACCCTGGGCGCGTTGATTCCCGAAGCCGACGCCAGCGCCCTGAACGACGAGACGGCCGCCGCAGCCGTGGTGCGCGGCGTCGAGCACTCGGCACGGACCTTCTCAATACCGCAACGCACATCCGCCGAAGGCGAGTTGGTGAGCTACGACCTCGACAACGGGGTGCGCCTGCACGTGCTGCCACGGCGCCAGGTGCCCATCGTGGCGGCGCGGGGCGCCATGCTGGGGGGGCTGCTCGCCGAAGAGTCCAGCACCTCGGGGATCACCTCCTTCACCAGTTCCATGTGGTTGCGGGGTACCCGCGGCCGTTCGGCGGCGGACTTCGCGCGTACCACGGAAAGCCTGGCGGTGGAGATCGACCGCTTCTGCGGGCGCAGCAGCCTGGGGGTGACCCTCGAGGCGCCCAGCGAGCGCCTCGACCCGGCCCTCGACCTGCTTTCGGAAGTGTTGATCGAGCCCGCCTTCGACGGCGAAGAACTCGAGCGCGAACGGCGCGAGACCCTGGCCGCCCTGGAGCGCCGCAAGGACCGCCTGGCCCAACGCGCTTTTCTGTTGTTCGCCGAGACCCACTACCAGCAGCACCCCTACCGCTACCCGCTGCTGGGCCGCACCGAGACGGTGGAAGGCTTCGACGTGGCGCAGGTGCGCGCCCACCACCAGCGCCTGGTGCAGGCCGAGAACCTGGTCATGGCCGTGGCGGGCGACGTAGACCCCGACGACATGGCCCGGCGTCTGTCGATCCGACTGGCCGAGTTGCCAAGCGGCGGTTTCGTGGCGCCGGAGCCGGCTCTGGAAGAACCCCCCAGCGAAGTGCGCAACGCCGAGATCCAGATGGACCGCGAGCAGAGCCACCTGGTCATCGGCTTCCGCGGGCTCACGGTGCGCGACGACGACCGCGTGTCGCTGGAGCTGATCTCCCAGTTGCTGACCGGCCAGGGGGGGCGACTGTTTCTGGAACTGCGCGACAAGCGCAGCCTGGCCTACACGGTGAGTGCCATGAACGTGGAGGGCCTGGCCCCAGGCTACTTCGCCGTGTACATCGCCACCGCGCCCGAGAAATTCGAAGAGGCCCGCAAGGGGCTGCTCGAAGAACTCGAAGGCCTGTTGGCCAAGCCGCCCGCCCACGACGAACTCGAGCACGCCAAGCGCTACCTGGTGGGCAACTTCGCCATCGACCTGCAGCGCAACGCCGCCCACACCGCCCACCTGGCCATCGACGGCCTCTACGGTTTGGGGCCGTCCGCGTACCGGAAGTTCACCGACGAAGTGGCTGCCATCACTCCCGAAGACATCGCCCGGGTGGCACGCCGCGTAATCGACCTGAACGCCTACACGATGGCCGTGGTACGGCCGTGACCNGGGCCCTCGGCTAGGCCCGCAGCGGAGCTTCGCCTTGGCGATCGACCCCGGNCCCCTCGACCCCGCCGAGTTTCAGCGCTTTCTCGACACCTTCATGTACCGGGAGAGTGCTTTCCTGGTGGACGCCATCGAGGCCATCGATGAACAGGCCCACCGCATCGAGGCGCGCCTCGACTCCACCCGCGCCCTGCCCTTCAGCCGCGAACAACGCAACAACGAGCGGCACCCGGCCCACGTGGCCGGCGCGGAGTTGGTGATGGTGACGGGCTCCATGGGTTGCATGCACGCCTGGTGGTTCCACGGTTGCCGGTGGGACGAGGGCTGGGTGGGCTTTGGCAACCGCATCCACCGGGCCGACTTCCGACAGCTCGCCCACATCGGCCCGCCCCTGCATCTGATCAGCCAGGAGACGCGCAGCCGCGTGGGACCGAAGCGCATCATGCTGCGCTTCGAATTCAGCTTCGAGCAGGAGGGGAAGGTCGTCTACCGCAGCGAGCAAAGCGCCATGTTCGTCAAGGACCGCCCGCTGGTCTGACGCCGCACTCGTCTGCCCCGCACACGGCCGTGCGATCAATCAGCGAGGCGTGGGCGGTGCCGGGCCCAAAGCCAGCCCGTCGCGGCGCGGGTCGCTGCCCCCGTAGTGGATGCCCGTGTCGGGATCGATGACGATGGCCTCGGCCGCTGACCAGTTGCGCGACGAGACCTCCACCTCATGGCCGCGTTCGACCAGGGCATCGACCACATCGGCCGCAAAGGCGGGCTCGAGGCGCAGGGTGTCGGGCACCCACTGGTGGTGGAAGCGCTGCTGGGAAACTGCGCCGCGCACGTTCATCGAGTAGTCGATGACGTTGACGATGCTGAGCAGCGTAGTGCTGATGATGCGCGGCCCGCCCGGGCTGCCCGTGACCATGAAGACCTTCCCGTCGCGGCTGACGAGGGTGGGCGTCATGCTCGACAGCGGACGCTTGAGGGGCGCGATGGCGTTCGCGCCGCGGGTATCGATGAGCCCATAGGCGTTGGGGCTATAGGGCGCCACGGCGAAATCGTCCATCTCGTTGTTGAGCACGATGCCTGTGCCCGGCACCGTGATCCCCGACCCGAAGGGCGTGTTGATCGTCTTGGTAATGGCCACGGCGTTGCCGGCGGCATCGCTCGTGGACAGGTGGGTGGTGCCGCTGTCCTCCTGGGGCAGGCCGGGCCCGGGCACCGAGATGACCGCCTCGCTGCGCCCCCACGTCCAGGGCGCGCGCCGCCAACGCGGCGGGTTGATCTTGGCGCGAAGCGTTTCCGCGTAGGGCTTGGAGATGAGCTTGGCGACGGGCACGTCCACGAAGTCCGTGTCGCCCAGATAGGCGGCGCGGTCCGCGAAGGCCAGCTTCATGGCCTCGCCGATGCGGTGCAGGCTGGCCGAAGAACCCAGGCCGAGTGCGGCCAGGTCGTAGCCCTCGATGATGTTGAGGATCTCGATCAGCGCCACGCCCCCGGACGAGGGCGGGGGAAACGATTCGATCGTGTAGCCGCGGTACTCGCCGCGCAGGGGTTCGCGCTCGGCCACCCGGTAGCCGGCCAGATCTTCACGCGTGACAAGCCCCCCCAGTTCGGCCAGGTGGTCGGCGATGGCCTGGCCCAGGGAGCCGGTATAGAAGACCTCGGGCCCATGCTCCGCGATGGCCCGCAGACTTTCGGCCAGATCGCTCTGCACCAGCCGCCAGCCGGGCTGGGCCGGCTCGCCGCCGGGCGGAAACTGGATGCGCCCGGTTTCGGGAAAGCGCTCGGGCATGCCGTAGCGCGCCATGTAGCCCAGCATGCGCGCGTGGTGGGGGCCGATCTCGAACCCCTCGGCGGCCAGCGCGATGGCGGGTGCCATGACCTGGGCGAGGGGCAGCGTGCCGTGGCGCTCCTGTACCAGCGCCAGCCCCGCCACCAGCCCCGGCGTGGCCACCGCCAACGGCCCCGAACGCGAGGCGCGCTCGGGCAGCCCCGGTGCGAGATACATGTCGCGCGTGGCGGCGGCGGGCGCCGTCTCGCGGCAGTCGATGGCCAGCGTCTCGCCACTGGCCAGACGCATCAAGATGAAGGCCCCGCCCCCGATGCCGCTCGAATAGGGCGTGGTGACCGAAAGCGCAAAGGCCGTGGCCACCGCCGCATCGATGGCATTGCCCCCGGCCTCCAGCATGGCCACACCGGCCCGGGTGGCATCGACCTGGGCGCTCACCACCATGCCACCCCGGGCCCAGGCCGGCTCGCCAAAGGCCGCACCCGCGGGCCGAGCCCCGGCAAACGCCCCCATTCCCAGTAAGCAAACCGCCAGAACCCCCGACACCACCCGACTTCGCGCCCAATTCATGCCGCCAAGCCTACCAACCCCCACCGAACCGGACACACAGTCCCCACGGGAGCCCCTGCCCTGCCCCATTTCCCAGCCCCGAGCCGCCGGAAAACCTCTGCTAGCCCCCCGGCACCCGAGCGGCTAGCCTCCTGCCCCGGTTGGCCCGGTAGCTCAGTTGGTAGAGCACTTGACTGAAAATCAAGGTGTCGGCAGTTCGATTCTGCCCTGGGCCACCACCTTCTGCCCTGTTGTGTCGT
>JAKVBI010000008.1:91972-107555 GCA_022447545.1 Myxococcota bacterium | reverse complement strand
GTGGATGCCGGCCTGGCGCAAACGGATGGCCAGGCACAGGCCCGAGAAGCCCGCGCCCACGATCACGACCTGGGTGGCCTCGGGCAGTGGCAGCAGCTCGGGTGCCTCGTTGTGGGCCGGGGCCGCGCTCACGGTGTTGCCTCCCGGGCGCGCCCCGCGGGCCGTGCCGGTTCGCCCTGACTGACTCCGTGTTGCATGGGGGCCTCCGCCTGGTCCGGCCGGGCTGGGCTCGGCTTCCGGATCGCTGGGCCCCTCACTCTACACCCTTCCCCTTTGGAGGAGGCGCACCGGCGGGGCGCACCGAGGAGGCGCTCAGGCAAGGCGCTCTGGGGGTGGCGGGGAAGCGCCGGGCCTCGGGCATGGCCGGGGTACCGGAGTGCTTGACGCCGCCACCGTGCAGGTGGTCCACTCCGGGCTCGCGTGGCCCCGGGGGCCGGCGAGCGGGCGGCCCCTGGGTGGCCCCCGACAGCATTAGAGAGATAGGAGAAATGAGATGAGTGAGATTCGATTCGATGGACGGGTGGCCGTGGTAACCGGTGCCGGCGGCGGCCTGGGGCGTACCTACGCGGAAGAGCTGGCCCGGCGCGGCGCCAGTGTGGTGGTCAATGATCTCGGCGGCGCCACCGATGGCAGCGGCAGCGGGGCGTCGTCCCTGGCCGATGAAACCGTTGATGCGATCAAAAAGGCTGGTGGCCAGGCCGTGGCCAACTATGACTCCGTGGCCACCCCCGAGGGCGGCGCCGCCATCGTGCAAAGCGCCGTCGATCACTTCGGCGGTTGCGACATCGTGGTCAACAACGCCGGCATCCTGCGCGACAAGACTTTCGCCAAGCTCGAGCCCGCGGACCTCGACATCATTCTCGACGTCCACCTGCGCGGTGCCTTCTTCGTCACCCAGCCCGCGTTTCGCCTGATGAAGGAGAAGGGCTACGGACGCATCGTGTTGACGTCCTCGTCGTCGGGCATCTTCGGCAACTTCGGCCAGGCCAACTACGCGGCGGCCAAGACCGGGCTGCTGGGGCTCTCGAATGTGTTGTCGCTGGAGGGCGCCAAGTACGACATCAAGTGCAACGTGATCGGGCCCGCGGCGCGCACGCGCCTGACCATGGGGCTCGAGAAAGACGAGCCCAGCGAGGACGCCAAGCGCCTCCAGGACCCGCGGCAGGTTACGGGCCTGGTCTGCTACCTGGCCTCCGAGGCCTGCGACGTCACCCACGAGATCTTCATGGTGGGCTGGGGGCGTGTGGCGCGGGCCTTCATCGGCCTGGGGCCGTCGTGGTTCCACGAGGGCGAGGGCTTTGCCAGCGTCGAGAACGTGCGCGACGCCATGGGCGAGATCCTGTCCACCGAGGGCTTCATCATCCCCAAGAACACCATGGAGGAGGTCGGCCCGGTCATGGCCAAGCTGCGGGGCTAGCGGCGTGCGCGCGGGGGGCGGCGGCCCGCTATTCTTGGGGCGGTCGCGCCCCCCCGCCTCCGCGCTACTGCCTCTGGTTTCGAGGTTCACCCCATGGCCCTGACCCACGAGTTCGCGTGGTCGGCGTCGCGCGCATCCAACTTCGCCGAGTGCCGCCGCCGCCACTACTACCATTACTACGGCGGTTGGCAGGGCTGGAACCGTGGCGCCGAGCCCGAGCGCCAGCAGATGTACCAGCTGAGCAAGCTTACCCGCATGCCCATGGTGGCGGGCGACGCCGTGCATCAGAGCCTGGCCCGCTACTTCCACGCCAAGCCGGGCCAGGTGGCCGACGCCAAAGAGGTGTCTGACTGGGCGGTCGCCCACCTGCGCCGCTGCTTCGGTGAATCCCAGAGCGGCCAGTGGCAGCAGTCGGCCTCGAAGTTCACGCACCTGGCCGAGCACCACTACCAGGAAGAAGTGGTGCGCGATCGCGACGCCGTGGCCGCCTACGGGAAGAGCTTCGTCGAACGCATCGAGCGCAGCGTGCAGGGCTTCTTCGCCTCGCGCGATCTCGCCTGGGTGCGCGAGGCCTCGCCCGACGACTACGTGTTCGTCGAGGATCCGAAGAGCGCCTTCGACTCGTTTACGCTTCACGACACCAAAATTTTTGGCACGCCGGACTTCGCGCTGCGCGACGCCGACGGCCACGTGCACCTCTACGACTGGAAGACCGGCCGCCCCAACGACGCGGATGCCTTTCAGCTGCACGTCTACGCCATCTTTGCCCGGCTGAAGTGGGACGTGCCCCTGGAGCAGTTCACCGCCTACGACGCCTACCTGAATGACGGCGAGGTGGTGCGCTGCGACATCACCCCTGCCTCGTTGGCGGCCGCCGAGGAACGAATTCGGGCCTCGGCCGGCGCCATGCGCGAGCTGCACTTCGATGCCGACCGCGGCATGGGGGACCCGGAGCCCTTCCCGCGCATCCCCCTGGACAGCCCCGCTGCCCGCGCCTGCGGGCGCTGCAATTTCCGCGAGTTGTGCGGCCGCTGAGGGGCCCGCGCGGCGGGGGAGGGGCAGGCCTGCCGCCGTTCCCTGAAAAGCCCGGCCGTGTGCCCGGATCTCCTGGTCCTGATCTGTGTCCGCCTCGACCCCGATCTCTTTCTCCGTCCCGAACTCTTTCTCTTTCCTAGTCCCTGTCCCGACCCCGATCTCTCTCCTCGTCCAGATCTCTATATAGTTAGGGGCATCCACTGCTGGAGGGCCGCACCCTGAGCATCGGCATCCAATCCCTCGTGCCCCATGAGCCCCTCGAGCCCTTTGGGGTCGAGCTTCAGGGCATCGACCTCGGGGCGGGCCTGAGCGAGGCCGAGTTCGCGGCCCTCGAGGCTGCACTGTTCGAGCACGGCCTGGTGGTGCTGCGCAACCAGCCCGTGGACCTCGAACGCCAGGTGGCCCTGGGCCGGCGCTTCGGCGAACTCGAGGGGCGCGATTTCACCGGCACTTCGGCCCACCCCGACGTGATCCCGGTGTCGAACCTGGACGCCGACGGCAACGTCCAACCCCTCGATACCCCGACCATGCAGACCTTCCTGATCAACGAGGGCTGGCACAGCGACAGTTCGTTTCGCGAGAAACCCGCTTCGGTGTCGCTGTTGGCTTCCGAGGTGGTGCCGCCGGTGGGGGGCGACACCTTCTTCGCCTGCCTGCGCGGGGCCTGGCAGTCCCTGCCTGAAGACGAGCAGCGCGCACTGCTCGGGATGCGCGCCATTCACGACTACGCCAACGCCTACCGCAACCTCGGCGACAAGGTCTCCAACGCAAAGGTGCCCGAGCTGCCGGGTGTCACCCACCCTCTGGTGCGCCTGCATTCCGAGACTGGCGAGTTCGGGTTGTTCTTGAGCAGCCATACCTCGGGGGTGGAGGGCCTGAACGACGACGAGGGCCGGGCGCTGCTCGCGCGCCTGTTGGCCTGGTGTACGCGGGAGGAAAACGTCTACCGCCACCGCTGGTCGGTGGGCGATCTGTTGCTCTGGGACAACCGCTGCACGCTGCATCGTGCCGAGGGTTTCGACGGCCAACACGCCCGGGTGTTGCACCACGTGCGCGTGGCCGGCGGTGCACCGCTGCCCGCTACGGCCGCAGGGGCAACGAGTTAGGGGCTCGGCGCGGCCAACGGCGCGCCGCGTTTCGGCTCGCGCAGCAGCAGGGAGAGCACGGCGGTCACCACGAAGCCCGCCAGGAAGACCTGGAAGGTCAGCACGTAGCTGCCGCTCACGTCGCGCAGGTACCCGGCCAGCGGAATGGTCACCAGCGACAGGGGCAGCCGCACCAGGTTGAGCAGGCCCGTCACCTGCCCGAAGGCCTCGGCGCCGAACACGTTGGCGGTGGCGGCGTTGCTCAAGGGGAAGAAGGCCCCGGTCAGGCCGATTCCCATGACGGTAAACAGCAGCGTCATGCCGTCGGGTTTGCCGATCATCACGAGCCACAGCGAAGCCTGCACGGCAACCACCCCCAACAGCAGCGGGCGTAGGCTCATGTGGTCGGCGAGCCAGCCGGCCGTTACACGGCCCACCAGCCCGAAGCTGCTGCGGAGGGTCAGCAACCAGCCCGCCCAGGCCGGCGCAATGCCGAGCTCGATTCCGTAGGGGATGAGATAGATCATCATCACCGTGCCCGACGAGAAGGCCATGCCGAAGATTCCGGCCACCACCCAGAAGTCGCGCATGCCCAGTAGCTGGCGGTTCGTGTAGGGCGAAGCGGTCGCGGGCGTGCTTTGGGGCTCGGATCCGGTGCCGGCCGCAGAGCCAGGCTCCGCGGGGGGGTTGCGGGCCCAGTGGAAGAGCAGGGGCAACAACAGCAGCCCACCCCAGGCGAACCACGCCAGGGTGGAGCGCCAACCGATGCTCACCACCAGCCACGAGGCCAGGGGCGGCATGGCCAGGGTCGCCAGGGTGGTGCCGGTGGTCGACAGGCCCAGGGCCCGCCCACGCCGGCTGTGAAACCATTTGGCGAGCAGGGTGGCCGAGGGCAGGGCGCCCAGCAGGGTGAAACCAATTCCGATCACTCCGGCAAACAGCAGCCCGGCCTGCCACAGGGTCTCGGTGCGGGACAGGCCCAGCAGGCCGGCGAACATCAGCACTCCGCCGGTCATCATCACGCCGCGGATGGACACGCGGTCGAGCCGCGGCCCGATCCAGGCCGAGCACAAGGCACTGACGCTCATCAGCAACCCGTTGCCCAGGCCGATCACCGCCACGCCCACGCCGAAGTCCCGGGCCACGGGCTCGATGAGCACGCCGAAGCTGCTGAGCACCGTGGCCACCGACGCGAAGTGGGCGAGGATGGCCGCGGCCACCACCTGCCAGCCCTGGCGCAGGGTGGCATCGCCCGGTCGCATGGGCGCCGCCGCGTTTGCGGTGGAGTCGGCGGCCGGAGCAGGGGTGGGGGGCAACACGAACCTCGGGGTCTGGGAGCCTGGAGCCGGGGGTGCGGACACCGCCGAGCAGGTGGCTACGCTACCCCAGGTGGCGTGGCGGCGGGTCATGGAAGACTGGCCAGCAAAGANTGGCCACGAAGGCGGAGGAGGCGCACATGGATCCGGTGGAGGTCTGCTGGTTCGGGGCGCTGTGCGACGATGACTACGAGCGTCTCGGGGTGCCCGACCCGTCGCTCCAGAGTTCCTGGGAACACTGCCGCGAGATCGCCGTGCGGGCCGAGGCCGAGGGCTTCGACAACTTGCTGTTGCCCTCGGGCTACGCGCTGGGAATCGACACCATCGCCTTTGCGGGCGGCGTGGCGCCCCTGCTCTCGACCCTGCAGCTACTGGTGGCGGTGCGCTGCGGCGAGTTGTGGCCCCCGCAGTTGGCACGGCAGTTGGCCAGCCTCGACCACATGCTGGGCGGCCGCCTGACGGTCAACATCATCTCCAGCGATCTGCCCGGCGCGAGCCTGGCCAGCGAGCCGCGCTACGCGCGCTGCCTCGAAGTCATGCAGATCGTGCGGGCCCTGCTCGAGGGCCAGGCCGTCGACCACCAGGGCGAGCACTACCAGTTGCAGCTCGAGCCTCCGCGCCTGGGCACGGTGTCGGGCCGCTGCCCGCCCTTCTACTTCGGGGGCCTGTCCGAACCCGCCCGTGAGGCGGCAGCGCGGGGGGCCGACGTCTACCTCATGTGGCCCGATCGCATGGAGGGCGTGCGCGAGGTGATCACCGACCTGCGTGCCCGCGCCGCCCATGAGGGCCGCGAGTTGCGCTTTGGTTACCGGGCCCACGTGATCGTGCGCGAGAGCGAATCCGAGGCGCGTGCTGCGGCCCAGGATCTGGTGGCCGATCTCGCACCCGAAGACGGCGACGCCATCCGCGCCCGCTCTCTCGATCACGCCTCCGAGGGCGTGCGACGCCAGGCCGAGTTGCGCGAGCAGTCCGACGCCGACGGTTTCGTGGAGCCCCACCTGTGGACCGGCATCGGGCGTGCACGCAGCGGTTGCGGGGCCGCTCTGGTGGGTGACCCCGACCAGGTGCTGGGCGTGCTCGAGGCCTATCGCGACCTCGGCATCGACTCGTTCATTCTCTCCGGCTATCCGCACCTGAACGAGTGCAGCCTGTTCGGCCGCTACGTGCTGCCGCGTCTGGACCACCGGCCGTTGCGGATGGCACCGCCGGCAGTGGCTCCGAGCGGCTGAGGGCCGTTGATTCGGCCCAACGGCGGAAGTTCGCGGATGGGGTCGTGGTAAAATGGAGGCATGGTCCCCCCTTCGGCCCCCCGCGCTTTCCGGGCCTCCCGCGATAGGGAGACCCATGGCCCCACACCCTTTGACGCCGTGGTGTTTGCCGGCGGGGGCTGCCGCTGTTTCTGGCAGCTGGGCTTCTGGCAGGAGGCCCGGGAGTTGTTGGGCTCGGCCCAGCGCTTTGGCGGGGTGAGTGCGGGGTCCGCCATGGCCTGCACGGTACTCACCGATTCCATCGACGGTGTGCTCGAGGACTTCATCGCGCGCGTGCAGCACAACGAGCGCAACTTCTATCCCGAGGCCCTGCTCCAGGGCGAGCGCCCCTTTCCCCACGCCCAGATCTATCGCGACACGATTCTCGGTTGTCTGGCCGCCGGGCGGATGAATCATCTGATGCGTGGGCCCGAGCTGCGGGTGCTGGTGGCCCGGCCCCCCGAGTGGGCGACCCCGCCGCTGGCACTGGCCTTGGGGCTGGCGGCCCACCAGGCCGATCGCGCCGTGCGCCACCGGGTGCACGGCGTCTGGGCCCGTCGCATCGGCTTCCAGCCCGAGGTGGTTTCCGTGCGCGAGTGCCAGGACGAGCAGGCCGTGGCCGACCTCATCTTCCAGTCCTCGTGCACACCCCCGGCATTGCCGCTGTGTTATCGGGATCAGGGCCCGGTGCTCGATGGCGGCGTCGTGGACGCGGCCTCGGTCGACACCGTGCTGCCCGCCGAGCGGGTGCTGGTGTTGCTGACCCGCCACGACCCCGACGGCTTCGTGCCCGAGATTCCCGGCCGCACCTACCTGCGGCCCTCGCAGCCCGTGCCCGTCTCCAAGTGGGACTACACGAGCGCCGAGCGCGTCCGCGCTACCTTCGACCTCGGGCGGCGCGACGGCGCGGCCTTCGCCGAACGAGAGCTGCACCACGCGGCCTGAGCGGGTCCCGTAGCGTCGCAGGCGAAATCGCGAAGTGAGGGGGAGACGTGTCTAGCAGCGCCCCGGTTCCCAACTCGGACGCGTATTCGCGTTACGTGCTTGCTCTGTTCGTCGGCCTCGGCATTCTGAACGTTCTCGACCGGCAGGTGCTGGCCACACTGATCGAACCCATCAAGGCCGAGTTCGACATCTCGGATCTGGGCATGGGGCTGCTGTCGGGTGCGGCCTTCACCATCGTCCACATCATCGCCGCGTTCCCCGTGTCGCGCTGGGCGGATCACGCCAACCGGCGCTCGATCATCGCGGCCGGGCTCTTTGCCTGGAGTGCCTTGACTGCCGCCACGGGCCTGGCCCAGAGCTACGTGCAGATCTTTCTGGCCCGCATGGGGGTGGGGATCGGCGAGACCGTGGGCGGCGGCCCCACTCAGTCTCTCGTGTCCGATTATTTTCCGCCCGAGCGCCGTGCCGTGGCCTTCTCGGTGTTGGGCTCGGGGGGCGTGCTGGGCTCCATGCTCGGCTTCGGAGTCGGGGGCTGGCTGGCCGAAACCGTGGGTTGGCGTTGGACGTTCGTGTGTTTCGGCGTGCCGGGGGTGGCCCTGGCCCTGCTGATCCGCGCCACCGTGGCCGAGCCCGCACGCGGCGCCCTGGACGGGTTCGAGACGCCGCCCGAGCGCTCGAGCCTGGGGGAATGTTTCCGCTACCTGCTGGGCCTGCGCTCCTTCAACCACGTGGTGATCTCCACGGGCCTGAACGCCGTGGCGAACTACACCTTGTTCACCTGGTCGTTGGCGTTCCTCATGCGCACCCACGGGTTATCGATCTCCGAAGCCGGCGTGACCCTGTCCCTGGCCATGTCGGTGAGCACGGCCCTCGGGTTGTGGGCCTCGGGCTTCGTGGGCGATCGCCTGGGCCGTCGCGATCCACGCGCATATGTGTATGTTCCCGCCGTGGCATCGTGCATCGCCATGCCTCTAGCGGCGGGCTTTCTGTTGGCCTCGGATCTGCGCACGGCCGTGCTGTGTCTCGTGCCGTCGGCGTTCTTCGGCACCATGTGGCTCGGCAACGGCCACGCCGTGGTGCAGGGCCTGGCACGGCCCAACATGCGGGCCACGGCGGCGGCCATGAGCGTGCTCATCACCAGCGGCGTGGGCTTCGGAATCGGGCCCGTGATCATCGGCTGGATCAGCGATCGGTTGGCGCCCACTCATGGGGACGCTGCCCTGGGCTATGCGCTGTTGGTGGGCGTGCTGCCCTATCTGTGGTCGGCGGTCCACAACCTGCTCGCCGCCCGCACCCTGGTGGACGATCTCCGTACGAGCAGCGCCAATTGAGGCCAGCCCGGGAGGCGCCGCTCGCTCCGGCTAGTCGCCCTCGACACCCAACTCGGCCAGATCCACCGGTCGGCCCTCGTGAATGGACGTCTGGGCTGCCACCCCCGTGGCCACCGACCACAGCCCCTCGTTCACGCCCACCTCCACGGGTTCGTCGTTGCGCAGGGCGCGCTGGAAGGCGAGGTGTTCGAGGGTGGTGGCTCCGTGGTGGAAACCCGGGTACTCGACGCGGGGGTCGAGTTCGACGACCTCCTCGTGCAACTCGCGTGGGTGTCGGCGGCCCATCACCAGCCTGCCACTGGGCAGAAAGGCCTCGAGCTTGCCGGCATCGCCCACCGCCACCAACTCTTCCTGGTGCTCGGAGCCCTCGGCGAACATGCACAGGTCGAGCTGCGCCCGGGCTCCTCCGGCGAAGTCCACGATCACGTAGGCGTTGTCGAGGATGTCGGGTACTTCACCGTCGTAGCGTTCGTCCAGGTGGTTCACGTCCTGAGCACCCGACGCGTAGACGCGCGTGGGCGGCGCGCCCACGATCAGGTGCATGAGGTCGAAGAAGTGGCAGCACTTCTCCACCAGCGTGCCGCCGGTGTTGCGCGTGAAGCGGTTCCAGTCGTTCACCTTGGGCAGGAAGGGGAAGCGGTGCTCGCGAATGGCCAGCATGCGCAGGCGCCCCACACGGCCCGCGCGCACTTCTTCCACCATCCGCGCCACCGGGGGCATGTAGCGGTACTCGAGGCCCACCCAGATCCGGCCCGGGTAGTGGGCGGCGTGCTCCACCACGAAGCGGCAGTCCTCGAGGGTCGTACACAGGGGTTTTTCGATGAACAGGTGTAGGCCCGAGTCGAGGGCCTGCTCGAAGACGGCGCGGTGGGTGTGGTTCGGGGTGGCGATCACCACCACGTCGAGGTCGTCGCGCGCCAAGAGTTCGCGGTTGTCGCTGTGGATCTCCGGCCCCTCGCCGAGCACCATCCGCGCCCAGTTCTGGGACGCCGGGTGGGGGTCGGCCACCGCCACCACCTGGGCGTCGGGCATGGGCGCGAGGCTCTGGACGTGCTCGAGCCCCATCATGCCAGCGCCCACGATGCCGTAGCGAAGGGGGGGCGGCGCCATTCAGGTGCGCCAAACGGTGGGCATGCGGGCGTAGCCCTGGACGAACTCCGTGGCGTAGCGCTCGAGCCCGTCGGTCTCGATCTCGTAGTCGGGGTAGCGCTCCAGCAGCTTGCGCAGAGCGATCTGGCCCTCGAGGCGCGCCACGTGCAGGCCAATGCAGGCGTGGGTGCCGTGGCTGAACGACAGCGTGCGCGGCGGCGTGCGGTGGATGTCGTAGCGCTCGGGGTCGTCGAACTCGCGGTCGTCGCGGTTGGCCGAGGCGTACAGGAACATCACGGTCTGCCCCTCGCGCATCTGCTGGCCGCGGACTTCGTGGTCCTTGAGCAGCACGCGGCACATCATCTGGGTCGGCATGTCGACGCGCACGGCCTCGTTGAAGGCGGCCAGGCCGAGGTCCGGCTGGGCGGCCACTTCGGCACGGATGTCGGGGTTCTGGTGCAGGCGCATCAGCAGGTTTGCGAACACCTTGGGGAAGGTGTCGGTCCCACCCACCAGTAACAGGAACAGGTGCGAGGCGATGTCGGCGTCGTCGAGCTTGGCACCGCCCACCTCGAATTCGTGCAGGATGCCGATGGGGTCGTAGCGCTTGGGCTGGGTGCGCCGCTTGGCGCTCAGCTGGGCGAAGTACTCGAACATGCCGTTGAGTCCCTCGATGCCCTTCTCGGTCATGCCCTCCACCTCGGGGTCGCGGTCGAAGAACATCTCCACCAACGACCGCATGTGCGGTGCGTCTTCGGGCGGGAAGCCCGCCACCTCGCAGCCCACGCGCGTGGCCACCACCTGGGCGAAGTCGGCCACGGCATCGCAGGCGCCGGCCTCGTCGAACTCCGCGATGGCCTCGTCCACGAAGCCCTCGAAGGCGGGGACGAGCTTGCGGATGCGACCGGGGGCGAAGAACTTGCGCAGTTCTGCACGCAGGCGGGTGTGGTCCGGGGCGTCCATGGTGTTCAGGGTGGGGGTCACGGGTTGGACCTTGGTCAGCAGGTGGGCGGTGCTGGTGCCGCGGGCGGCCGTGTAGGCCTCACCGTCCATGCAGGCGTCCCACACGTCTTCGAAGCGGGCCAGCGCCCAGCAGTCCCAGCGGGGCAGGTAATGGACGGGCGACTCTTCCCGCAATCTCTTGTAGACGCGGTGGGGATCGCCGTAGATGATCTCCTGGTCGAAGGGGTCGTAGTCGATCACGTGGGGCTCCTGCGGTGTGGCCGCAGGATACCTCGTGGCAGGCCCTCGTCGACTTGCCCCGTGGGCCAGATATGGAGGAAGAGATGACGAGAAGACTGGAGGGGAAGGGTGCCCTGATCACGGGGGGCGCATCGGGGATCGGGGAGGCCACGGTGCGAGCCATGCGCGACGAGGGAGCGCACGTGGCCATCGCCGACCTCCAGGAAGAGCGCGGCCGTGCGCTGGCCGAGGAACTGGGCGAGGGCGTCGAAATGTTCGTGCTCGACGTGACTCGCCAAGAGGACTGGCAGCGCGTGATGGGGGAGGTGGCCGACCGCATTGGCGACCTGCACATCGTGGTCAACAGTGCTGGCGTCAGTGTGCCCGGGCCCATCGACGCCACGGACTTCGAGGCCTGGCGCCATACCATGTCCATCAATGCGGACGGAGTGTTCCTGGGCTGCAAGTATGGGGTCGAGGCTCTGCGCCGAGCGGGAGGAGGCTCGATCGTGAACCTGTCTTCGACGTTCGGGATCCGAGCCGGCAGCGCCTTTGCGGCCTACTGTGCGAGCAAGGGTGCAGTGCGCATGCTCACCAAATCCGTGGCCCTGCGTTGTGCCGAGGCGGGCTGGGGGATCCGCTGCAACTCCGTCCACCCCGGTGCCACCGAAACGCCCATGATCGAACCCTACCTGTCAATCATGCCCACCCGCGAAGAGGGCATGGCCCAACTGGCCAGTGCGCAACCCATGGGACGCCTGGGGCAACCCGAGGAGGTCGCCCAGGCGGCCGTGTTCCTGGCGTCGGACGATTCGAGCTTCATCACCGGTGTGGAGCTGCCGGTGGACGGCGGCCACTGTGCGTGAACGGCGGGCGTGCTCGGAGCCGCCACTCAGTCGTTCATGCTCGCCTTGTCGGCCCGGATGCGCAGGATGGTGCGCTTCTGCTCGTTCATTTTTGCGATGAATGGCGCGTCGGCGGCAAAGTCCGGGTTGCCGCTCATGCGCCGGAAGATGCGCGCGGTCAGTTCGATGCGTTCGGGGTCGTCGGCGATGGCTTCGGCGCGGCCGTAGAGGACGAGTTGCTTGCGGCCTTCGTGCACGAGCATGGCCACGCGGGGCTGACGCAGCACGTTGTGCCATTTGGCGGTGTAGCTCTTGATCGAGGTCACGATGTCGTGTCCGTCGTAGTCGTAGAGGATGTGCGAGAGCTGGGGCGAGCCATCGCGCCGGCCAGTGGCCAGAGCGGCGATGTTGTGTTCGCTCAAGAAGGTCGCTTGTTCGGGGGTGAAGAGGGAGTCATCGGGAGGGGTCACGGGCTCTCCTGTTGGGCGGTTCCCCCGTAGGCGCTCCAGGCGACCTTCTGGAGGTAGCGCGCGTCTTCGGTCGGGAGGTCGAAGGTGATGGTGCGGCGCAGGCGCTCGAGGTTGGGGAAGACCACGTAGGTGGTGTCGAGGTGGGAGGGCAGACCCACCGGGCTCTCGCCCGTCAGAGCGGCGAACAGCACGCAGGCAATCAGGTAGGCGCCGTCGCGGCCCGGGTGGGGATCCCCGGGATCCACGAAGAGGTCGAGATCCGGGCGCTCCGCCCAGGCGCGGTGCATGGCGGTGCCCACCGGGGCGAACACCAGTGTGTTGTCGCGCGCGAGCTTTCGGGCGCCTGTGTCCACGTGCGGCTGGTCGTCGCCGTCGAGAGGGTCGGCCCAGGCGGCGTAGAGGACCAGGGTGGCATCGGGGCTGGTGGTGCGGATGCGGGTTGCCACCTCGGCCAGGGCGCCGGGCAGCCCGTAGGCGTCGGGGGCGAGGAGGCCCTTGCCGGGCTGGAGGACTGCGTAGTTCCACGGAGCCCCCGCCTCCACGGCGGCATCGAGTTGGCCGGCTTGTGCCGCAAACTCGAGGGTCTGCGCGTCGCGTGCGCGGTCGAGCGATCCGGATCGTCCGGTCGCAGCAGCCGCACGCGCGCGCTTGCGGGTCTCGGCGGCGCGCCACGGCGGAACTTCGCCGCGGTTGGTGGCCAGATGGCCGCGCAGGGTTTCGCCGCCCGCGGTGAACTCGGAAGTCTTCACGCTGCGACCCGATGCGGTCAGTAATTCGGCCACCAGGTTCGGCTGTCCCCCGGCACTGGCCGTGTAGCTGTTCCCCAGAAACAAAATGTGTAGC
The DNA here is from genome assembly GCA_022447545.1 of Myxococcota bacterium. Classification (GTDB taxonomy): domain Bacteria; phylum Myxococcota_A; class UBA9160; order UBA9160; family SMWR01; genus JAKVBI01. Next base: position 94,750 of record JAKVBI010000008.1, on the reverse strand, counting down.
GGCCGTTCGATGGGAGGCCCTGATGAAGCGCAAAACAACAGGGGCAGCAGTGCCAGGACGCCACCGCTCTGACGCATCGGGGACGAAAAGCTCTTCACTGCGGGCCGGGCTTTCGCCAAGGGCCTTGGGGCCAACGGCCGTGCGTCGACGCTCGTGTCTGGATTCTCACGCGGTCTCTCCGCGCCAGCGGCTCTTGAGTTCCAGGGTCGGACAATCGTCGAGGGACTGGTGCTCCTCGAAGGTTCGCTCGTAACCGGTGGATTGAATCTTCCATTCGCCGTCGACCTTCACGTACTCGTCGTGGTAGAAGGCCGCGCCACGCAGGATGGTGCGGGCCGGGATGGCGGGTTGGTCGCCCTCGGGGTTGATGACGTAGTCCTCGAGGTACCAGATGCCCTTGGCGGTGGTCGGGCTCGTGAGTTCGATCTCGGGGTGGTGGCACTGATGGAGGGTGACGAGTTCGCCCAGGGCGTCGGTCAGGAAATTCAGAATTTCGTCGCGCCCATTGAACGACCAGCTGCCCCCCGCGTAGGAGGAGACGGCATCCTCGGCAAACGTGTCGCGCAGCAGATCCCAGAGCTTCATGTCCACGGCGCGCAGGTAGCGGTACTTGAGCTGCTTGATGGCCTCGATCTCTTGCAGGTCGATCATGGCTCGTCTCCTTCCGGTTTCGTCGTTTTCAGTCTCGTGGTTTCTCAGCGCTCAGTGGGTTGAGAAATCCCGCCGGGAAGCGTTCCCGCGTCCGCGACGTTCAGCCTGCCCTGACGCCGGGCGCCGATCAAGCCCCAAGCGCGTTCTGTTCTTTCGCGGATTTGGCTGCTTGTCTCGTGCCGTGTTTTCTCAGCCGCGGAGCCGGGCGATGCGAGTATGCTGGAGCGCCCTGGAGCGAAGGGTTCCGGGTCGAGGGTCGGTCGGGGCGGGACTTCGGGGAAGGCCCGGCAACGTGCGCGCCCAGGAGGCAATCATCCCATGACTGATTTCAAGGTGGGGCTCTCACTGTTCGGCCTGTCGCCTCGCCACTATCCGGCGATCTCCAAGCGCGCCGAAGAAGTGGGCTTCGAGTCCGTTTGGTTGGGTGAGCATCTGGTGTTTCCCTCCAAGATTCCCGACACCTACCCCTACGCCGAGGGAGGCGTGGCCCCCGTCGATCCCGGTACGCACCTGTTCGACCCCTGGGTCGTGCTGGCTGACATTGCAGCGCGTACCCAAAACCTGCGCCTCGGAACGTCGGTCTACATTCTGCCCCTCCGCCATCCACTGGTCACCGCACGCGCCGTGGCGACGCTGGACCGTGTTTCGGGGGGACGGGTGCTTCTCGGCGCTGGCATTGGTTGGTTGAAGGAGGAGTTCGACCTGGTGGGCGAGTCGTTTGCCAACCGCGGACCGCGCAGCGAAGAGATTCTCGATCTGCTGCGCGTGCTGTGGACCGAAACCGAGATCGACTTCCGCGGCCGCTACTACCAACTCGGGCCTCTGCGTTTCGAGCCCAAGCCCGCCCAGAAGCCCCATCCTCCTCTGATCATGGGGGGCGAGAGCGAGCTGGCACTGGAACGCGCGGCGCGCACCTCCGACGGTTGGATTGGGGCCGGGGCTCTTGGCCGCGAGGAATTGACGGCTGCGGTGCAGCGGCTGCGGGAGTTGCGGCGTGGCTTTGGCGACGCGCCCTTCGAGATCACCACCTTCAACCGCTATCTGCCCACCAACCTCGAGACGGCGCTGTGGCACCGTGACATCGGCATCGACCGTTTGAACCTGATGCCCTCCCTGCGGCCCGACGGAGGCCTGTCGGCCGACGACGTGATCGCTTTCGTCGAGCGCAGTGCCGAGGAGATCCTCGTCCCGCTGGCCCACAGCTGAGCGGGTCTTGCCGGCCATCGGAACCCCCTGAGAAAAGAGAACCCCATGAAGTACCGCCCCCTGGGTCGAACCGGACTGCGCGTTTCGGAGCTGAGCTTTGGCTCCATGACCTTCGCGAACTACACCAATGCCATTCAAAAGGTCGATCTGAGTTTGGCCAACGAGATGGTTGCACGTTGCCTGGATGCTGGGATCAACCTGTTCGACACGGCGGACGTGTACGGCGGCGGCGACTCCGACTTGTTGCTGGGTCGCGCTTTGGGCACCCGGCGCGCGGACGTCGTGATCGCCACCAAGGTGGGCAGCCCCTCGGGCCGTCAACCCAATCAGGCGGGCTTGTCGTATCGGCGGGTGGTGGAGTCCGTGGAGGGAAGTCTCCGGCGCCTGGGCACCGATTGGATCGATGTGTTGCAGATCCACCGGCGCGACGCTCACACGCCCTTCGAAGAGACGGCTCGCGCTTTCGACGACCTCACCCGTCGCGGACTCGTGCGCTACACGGGCTTCAGCAACCTCACGGCCTGGGAGGCCGCCAAGTACCACGCCCATCAGCAGGCACGAGGGCACGCGGCCTTCTGTGTCGCCCAGATGTACTACTCGCTTGTGGGACGCGACATCGAGCACGACGTCGTGCCCTTTCTGGAAAGTGAGGGCCTGGCCCTGTTGGTCTGGAGCCCCCTGGCGGCTGGCTTTCTGACAGGGAAGTACACGCGCGAGCAGTACGGCGGCGATGGCGATCGCCGTGCGGGTTTCGACTTCCCCCACGTGGATCCCGAACTGGGCTTTCCGGTGGTGGATGCGTTGGTGGAGATTGCCGACGCCCACGGCGCCAAGCCGGCCCAGATCGCTTTGGCGTGGTTGCTGACCCGGCCCTTCGTGACGTCGGTGATTCTGGGCGCCACCAGCCTGGGGCAGCTCGAC
>JAKVBI010000008.1:0-91873 GCA_022447545.1 Myxococcota bacterium | reverse complement strand
CGAGACCTGCAACCAACCGGCCTCGCCCTGGAGGTGCGTCGTGGTGAAGCGATTGCCCATGTAGCCCGGAGGTGTGCCCACACCCACGAACAGGTCGACGCCGCGGCGGTCGAGGAGGTCGAGAAAACTCTCGCCGGGTGCGCGTCCGCGCATTTCGACGATGCGGCTGTAGTCTTCGTAGACCTCGCTCGGGTAGTGCTCGGTTCGGCCGTCGATGAAGGTGCGCACGCGTGGAGCGAGCCAGTAGGCGAGAAACCCACCCATGGGATAGGTGTTGAAGGCCTTGCCCTCGACTCCCGTGTTGGCGAGGAACTGCACCGCCTCGGGGTGGTAGGGGCGCGCGCGGTAGGGGAGGGCCAACCAGGTCGTGAGGTCCGTTGGCAGAAAGTAGCGGCGGAAGTTCTGGTAGAGGTCCGTTTGTGGGTAGCTGATGGCCAGCCCGAGGGCGGCGGCGGCCAGCGGCCAGGCGAAGCGTGAGTCTTCCCTCCCCGGGGAGGGAATGCGCCGGGCAGGTGCGAACTCCAGGTGGGCCGACACGTAGGCGAGGGGCAGGATCAACATCCAGGCGAAGCGCACGCTTACCGCTAGAGCGACGGCTCCGGCAAGTGCCAACCCCAAGCCCACGGGGTCGAAGCGTTCGAGGGTCGCGGCCGACGGCGCGCGAAGGAAGCGCGTGAAGCCCACGCCGGCTACGGCGACCAGCAGAAACAAAAGGGTGTCTGCACCGATCCAGGCGGGTGTGCTCATGACGCCGGCCTGGGCTGCGCCGTGCAGGGGGTCGAAGGGCAGCCACTCGTCGGCGATGGACCAGATGGCGGCATCCCGCGATGAGGTGAAGAACGTCAGGTGTTGCTGGTAACCACGCGGGTTGAGCAGGCTGACCCCAAACCCTGTCAGGAGGAACCCCGTGACACGGCGCGCCCGCGCTGCAATGGGGGGAGCGGCCGGCCCCGACCAGCGCGCGCGACAGGCGTGGGCCAGCCCAGCTTGCAAGGCCAGGCCCAGGAGGGCCGCCAGCGCCAGACAGAGGCCGATGGCGAATAGCGAGTGGATGTTGGCCCATATCAGCATGAGTGCGGCTCCCGCCGGCCAGACCCAGCGGATTGCGGGCACCGAACCTTGGCGCAGCCAGGCGACGAGCCACAGAGTGGCGGCGATGCTGAAGAGGTCCGGTCGCAGCTGAGCCAGGCGTGGTGAGGCCCAGACCACGAACAGGGTGGTGCCCGTCAGGACGGTCACATGCGATGTGCTGTGGGCGCGAAGCAATCGAAAGGCCAGCCACACGATGCCCGCTGCCGCGGCCGCGTGGAACACCCGCAACCCGTGGAACCCGAAGGTGCTCTGCAGGGCGTGAACCCATACACCGAACAACCACTCGTGTTGAACCGGGGCATCGTCGTGAGCGGTGTGGAGCAGTGGTTCTTCGACGGGCCAGGGGCCCTGGTTCGCGTAGGTTTCCCCGATCTTCAAATGCCACCACAGGTCGGTGGTGAAGACCGGGGCCGCGCACAGGTAGAGGAGCAGGAGCGTGACACCGGCCAGTGCAAGGGCCGCCGCAACAGAGGGGAGATCCCAGCGCGCTGAAGGTCGGCTCGGCATGTCGGGCGTCAGTGTAGGACGGTGGGGAGTTCGCGCGATGTGTCGGCTGCAGCACCGGGCCTTTGGCAGGCTTCAATCCTCCGGGTACTTCCAGTTCGCCAGGCAGGGGGTGTCGTCACGCCAGAACTTGACGAGGGTGCTGTGGTAGGGGCCGCTCGAGGCTCGGGCCAGGGGCTCGGCCTGCCAGTGGGGGAGGCGCTGGGCCTGGTCCAGCAGGGCGCGCATGGAGGTACCGCCGAGGTAGGGGGAGAAGTAGTTCAGGGTGAAGCAGTTGGGGAAGGCGTCGAGAGATTGCCCGCGCCGCAGGAATTCCGGCTGGATGTAACGGCTGTTGTGAAGCGTCTGGTCCACGTACCCCATGCGCGGTCGCAGAGCGATGTAGTGGTTGTGCAGTTCGTTGTAGATGGGCACATGGGTGGGCACGTGTTGTTGGAAGGCGAGCCCGCCGCGCTGCGCGTCGAGCAGCATGCGGTAGGCGCCCGAGCGCTCGGTGATCGCGAACTGGGCACCGAGCCCGCGCGGGTTCAGGTCGCCTGGGTAGAGGGCGCCGTTGCGGTTCACGACGACCCCTGCGATGGCAACTAGCAGCACGCCCACGGCGACATCGGTCTTGGTGACCTGTTGCAGGCACCACAGCAACACGAGCAGCGCGAAGGGCAGGATCTGAACGAAGTAGCGCGGCAGCACGTCGCACTGCAGGCCCGTGGCGGGCACGGCCAGGAAGTGGAAGCCGAGGAACGCCACGACCAGCACCAGCGCGGCGCGCACACTGCGCTCGGGCCAGAGGCGCCGCAGGGTGGCCGTGCCGATCACGGCTGCGCCCGCCACGATGGCCGTCACGTCGGGAATCTGGGAGAGGTAGAGGGCGCCCTGTAGTTTCCAACAGCGGCCGAGTTCCGACACGGCGCCGGCCAGTCCTCCCTGTTGCCAGATCTGCGGGTCGACCGAGACGTCGGCGTTGCCGAGGACGAACCGGGTGTGAAGGAAAACGAAGATCGCCACCGGTGCCAGGGCGGCGGCGAACCGCGTTAGTCGCACCCGTGGAGTGCCTGTGTCCAAGAGCCAGAGCGCGGCAGCCACCACCCCGACCACCACGCCCGCCTCTTTGATCATGCACGCCAGAGCCGACCAGACCACCGTACGCCACAGGCTCTGATCCACGAAGCCGCGCAGGGCCGCGACGGTGCACAGGAAGAGTGGGATCTCGAGGTACATGTAACGCGTCTGGGTCAGGAAGACGGGGAAGAGCAGCACCAGCAGGCTCAACAGCCAAGCCAGCAGCGGGCCCACCACGGTGCGTGTGAGCAGAACGAAGTGGGTCAGTGCCCAGGCCGTCATGGCGAATTGCAGCGCGTGCAGGATCGGGAAGGTCCAGGGGCCGCCACCGGTCAGCGCGTATACGCCCGCTGTCAGGTGCGTCATGACCGAGTAGGCGTGCACGTTGGGTCCCGCCAGGAAGTAGCCCGGTTCCTGGAACAGCCTGAACAGGTCGAAGTCGTGGTCCACCAGGTACAGGGCCGCCGGGAAGATGCTGCCCGTGCTATCCCAGACGGGGGGCTGGTCGAGCACCGCCCAATTCAGGGCCAGGACTGTTGCGAGCCACAGCCCGAAACAACCGAGGGGTGTGCTCGTCAGGTGGCCGATCGCTGACCCGTTCACGCCGCGGAGTCTACCGAAACGGGATCACGAGTCGGGGGCCGGCAGCAGGGTCTCAGCGCGGAGTAAGATGGCAGCGCGGCACCCCGCGGCCGCAAACCAAGGTCATGGCGAATGACCACGGGCCGACAACAGGGTCATGGCGAATGACCAAGGGCCGACAATAAGGCAGGGAGTTCACGTGAAATTCTGTACCAGTTTGTTTCGGGTGAGTGCCGATGACTATCTCGAGATCGCCCGGGTGGCCGACACCTACGGTTGGGACACTTTGTTGCTTTCGGATCATCTGCTGCATCCCGAGCGCATTGCGTCGCCGTACCCCTACGACCCCAGCGGGGAACGGCCGTGGGAGGCGAGCGATGACTTTCCCGACATCTGGGTGGCCTCGGCCATGATGGCGGCGGTGACCACGCGGCTGAAGCTGTTGCAGATGGTCTACATCCTGCCTCTGCGCGAGCCCTACAGCGTCGCCAAGTCTCTGGGAACCGCGGCGCGCATGTCGGACTATCGGGTGGGTCTGGGGCTCGGGCTGGGCTGGATGCGCGAGGAATTCGACCTGGTGGGCCAGGACTTCGCGGTCCGCGGTGCGCGCTGTGACGAGATGGTCGAAGTCATGCGCAAACTCTTCACGGGTGAGATGGTGGAGCACCACGGGCGCTTCTTCGATTTCGACCGCCTGTGCATGCGGCCCGCCGCCGACGGACCGATTCCGGTGGTGGTCGGCGGCAACAGCCGCCCGGCCCTGCGCCGGGTGGCGCGGCTGGGGGACGGCTGGGCCCCGGCATTCGTGAGCGACGAGGAGTTGGTGGCGGGGATCGCCGAAATTCGCAGCCAGCAATCCGAGTTCGGCCGTGCCGATGCGCCGCTGGCCGTCTACTACAGGCCCCTCGACTTTCCGGACCCCGACGAGATCCGCCGGCTCGAGGACATGGGGGTGACCCACTGCACCGTCGCGCCCTGGGGGCAGGATGACCCGCCGCCGCCTCTGGCTCACCGGCTCGACGGGATGAAGCGCTTTGGCGACGACGTGATCGCCAAGCTCGGGGATGGAGGCGGGTGAGCGCCCGGGTCCGCCCGCCGGTTCCTATCGCTGCGTCACGAGACCGGCGCGGCCTGGGGCCCGCGAATCAGCTTGCCGGGTAGCGCACCGGTGGGTTTGCTGTCGCGGAAGGTGACGTGTCCACTGCACACCGTGTAGCGGTAGCCGTCGATCTGTTGCACCAGGCGGCGGCCCTCGGCGGGCAGGTCCTGCACCATCTTCGGCGCGTGGATGTGGAGGGCATCGAAGTCGATGACGTTGAGGTCCGCCTTCATGCCCGGCGCGAGGACACCGCGGTCGTGCATGCCGTAGAAGCGGGCCGTGCGCCGGGTCTGGGCTTCAACGATGGTCTCCAGCGGAATCCGCTCGCCGCGCGTTCGGTCGCGTACCCAGTGGGTGAGCAGGTAGGTGGGGATGCTGGCGTCGCAGATCAATCCGCAGTGGGCGCCTCCGTCGGACAGACTGAAGACCGACTGGGGGTGGAGCATCATCTCGCGGATGGGCTCGAGGCTGCCGTTCGCATAGCCGAGCAGGGGCAGGTAGAGAAACCCGCTGCCCTCGTTTTGCATCATCAGGTCGTAGGCGATCGTGCGGGGGTCCACGCCCTCACGCTCGGCCAGGGCAGCCAGGCTCTGTTCCGGTCCAGGCTCGTACTCGGGCGGGTCGCCCAGTGGAAACATCATGTGGAAGGCACCGGTGATGATGCCCAGGATGGCCGGGGCGTCTTTCGCGTTGGCGGCCTCGGTCAGGATCCGTTCGCGCAGGCCGGGGTCGGCCAGGCGTTCGCGTCGCTGCTCGCTGGGCAGCGGATGGATCTCCTGGTAACTGGGGCAGAGGATGAAGGGGTGAAGGGTGCTCTCCCAGCCGAGTAGCAGTCCCGCCGGCCGCTGGGCGACCTGAGGAGTCAGGTGTCCGCCTTCGGCGGCATCCTGCTCACAGGCATCGAGCAGGCGGCGCCACTGGTCGGGGTCGATGGGATTCTGGAGGCACGCGAAGGAAACCGGGCGCCCGGTCTCGCGGCCCAATTGTTTCATCCACGCCAATTCTTTGCCCTCGGGGGCCAGGTCACTGGCCACTTCAAACACGCCGTGGCCCACCTCGCCAAGCACACGGCCGATTCCCAGAACCTCGGCATCGTCGGCGTGGGTGCCCGGCACGAGTTCGCCATCCCGTGCGCGGTGCACCAGAGTGCGGGACGTGGTGAAGCCCAGGGCTCCGGCCTGGAGGGCCTCGCGCACGAGGTCCGCCATGGCGGTGATCTCGTCGGGACTCGCCGGTTCGTTCTTCGCGCCGCGCTCGCCCATTACGTAGGCGCGCACGGCTCCATGGGGGACCTGGGTGCCGATGTCCATCGCACGGGGCATGCGCTCGATGGCGTCGAGGTACTCGGGAAAGCTCTCCCAATTCCAGTCGATGCCCTCAGCCAGTGCCGCGCCCGGAATGTCCTCGACTCCTTCCATCAGTTGGATCAGGAAATCCTCCTGACCTGGCCGGACGGGAGCGAAGCCGACGCCGCAGTTTCCCATCACCAGGGTGGTGACACCGTTCCAACCCGACGGGGTGAGGTGGGGATCCCAGGTAACCTGTCCATCGTAGTGGGTGTGGATGTCGACCCAGCCCGGGGTCACCAGGAGCCCCTTGGCGTCGATCTCCGTGGTTCCCGGCCCGACGTCGCTACCGACTTCGACGATCCGGTCGCCCTGGATTGCGATGTCGGCACGTCGTGCCGGCGTACCTTTTCCGTCTACGACGTTGCCGTTGCGAATGACGAGATCGTGCATGGAAGATTCCTCGAGTTTTCACGGATGGAGTCATGGATCCAGCCAGAATGAGGGGGATTGGACCCGTGTTGCAAGTCCTTCACTTTTCGGTGAAGAGTCATGCCGATTCATGCCCTACGGGAGGGGGTAAATCGAGACGGCTGCCTGCGGGGTCACAACTGTAGTTTTGACCCTGCGTTAGCCTCGAGCTTTGGCGTGCCTGGGCCCTCATTTAAGTATTGCGGTCCCCATACCCCTAGCTTACCGTTTTCGACGATCACTCGATGGAGTCTGAGAGGGCCCCTGGGAGCGATCAGGGCCAATGTCAGTTCCGGCCATGGGTGGGATCGTCGATTCAATCGAGACTCGACCAGGACTGAGACTGGCTGGAGCGGGTTGGAACGAGGATGGGGGTCCCTGAACCACGGCGCGGTTTGGATTGGGTCGCTGGATCGGATTGGGACTTACTTTTGTGTTCTTGCTCGGGGCATACACAGCCTCAGAGTCTTACACGGACGGTAGACGCATCACCGGGCAACCGGGTAGAGGGGAGCGACATGCGACATTCGATTGGGAGAGCCAGGAATTTTTCGAGCGTGAAGCTCGCCCTTGCCACGCTGGCCGCGCTGAGTCTCGCGGCCTCGGCCTCGGCAATTTCCGTCGACCTTGTGGTGACAGATGCAGCCGGCTCAGGGATCGCTTCTTTCAATGGCAATTCCGTCACCGTGACCGAGATCAGTGGCACGGGTTCGTTCACCGTCGATGTGCAGCTCGACATCGGCGATGCGGGTGCGTCCGTGGCGGGGATGTCCCTGGAATTCGACACCGACCTGTCCAACGAGCTCAATGTCGTGAGCTACCAAGAACTGAATTGGTCGCTGGTCAACATGATGGGGACCGTCTCGCGGACCTTCACGCAATTGAGCGCTACCCTCGCCAGCAGTCAGGAAAGCTGCAGCGGAAATGTTGCGACCGCGGGGTGCACGGAGCCTCCTCCTCCGCCGGGCATTGCCAAGCCGCCCCAGGAGGGCCAGCTCTACACCTTTGAGGCCGCAACCACGGGTACGGGTCCAGATAACACGACGCTCACGTTCGCGCGTGTGGTGTTCGAGGTGAACTGGTCCAACATCACGAGCGACGGCGACGACATCTTCTCGGGCTTCTTCAACGCCCAGGACGGCATGTTCGACAACGGATCTCCCTCTGCAAGCGCATATTGCGGTTCTCCAGGCTCCAATCCTGAGACTTGTGAAGGCGACGTGACGTTCTCCAACATCGCGGTCAACAAGGTGCCCGAGCCGGGAGTGGTGCCGCTGGCCCTGCTGGCGACGGGTGGGCTGCTGCTGGTGGCGCCGCGACGGCGACGCTGATCCTCCAGCAGAGGGTGGAAATCACGGGGCGGTGCGCGGCGCGCACCGCCCCGTTTTCTTTGCGGCATCGAGTTTTCGCGAACTGAGGCCTGCGAAGTTCACGTCGGCGTGCAGGTGCCGCTCAGGCCCGAACCGGGTGTCCGTCGGTCAGAATGCGGAACTGCCGATCCTCGGCGTTGCAGGGTTGGTCGCCGTCGCCGCCCACCAGCACGGCGCCGTCCCCCGCGAATTGGACGATGTAGGCCTTGCGGACCTCGTGGCTCGTGTTGGGGCCTGTGCGGTGGGGGGTGAGGCTCGAAAAGACCACGATGCTGCCCGCCCGTGCGGTTACGGGCTCGGCATCCTCTACCTCTTCCAGGCACTGCCAGCCGAGGTCGGTCATCCGGTGCTCGAGGGTTCCCAGGCGGTGGCGCCCGGGTGCGATCCAGGGGCAGCCGTTCTCCAGGGTGGCATCGGTCAGGGCGATCCAGCAGGTCAGGTATTGCTGGGGGCGGACGAACGTGTAGCCGTTGTCCTGGTGCCAGGGAAACTCGTCCACGGCACCGGGTTTCTTGTAGACGGCCTGGTCCCAGTAGAGCCGCACGTCCGGGCCGATCAGGTCGTGGACGAGATCGCAGAAGGTCGGCCCCGCACAGAAGTCGCGTAGCCAGGCGGACTGCAACACGGCGTGGGGGGTGAAGGTGATTTCGCCGGACCGCGCGATGAACAAACGGCCCGTGGGGGTGGCGCGCAGGAAGTCCTCGGTGCGTTGCTCCTGGGGGTCGAGTTCGGTGCACAGGCGCTCCAGCGTCGAGGCGTCGAAGGCATCTTCGAGCAGGAAGCAGCCGCGCTCGTTCCAGTCCCGCCGCTGCTCGGGGGTGATCAGGCGGCTGGCGCCCGGGGGCGTCGACCATTCGAATTCTGTGTTCAGGGGGTGGCGACGCAACTCGGACATACCCATGGCTCCGTTGTTGGCTTCTGCGCACGCGCGCGGAAGCGACCCTGGCAAGGGTGTAGCGCACGGGGGATCCCTGCGGGTCTGCGGAGGCAAACCCGGCCTGCCGTTGCCCGGCAAGCCACGCCTCGAACGTTCAGGGCCGGGACCCTCAGGGGCTCCCTACGAGGTCGATGATGGCGTGTGCGAAGTCCTCGTCTCGGTTTTCCTGTAGGAAGTGTCCGCCGGTGTCGAATTGCCGGTGGGCCTGCCCCCGGGCACCGGGCACGCGCTCGATGAATGCGAGCTGCCCGCCTCGGCTCACGGGATCGTCGTCGGTGTACACACACAGGAAGGGCTTTTCGAAGCGTTCGAGGGCTTCCCAGGCTCGCAGGTTGGCGGGCAGTGAGGGGTCGTCGGGCAGGCTCGGTACCTGGCTGGGCATGGCGCGCACGGCGGCCTTGTAGCGGGGTTCGGGAAACGGGGCGTCGTAGGCGGCCACTTCCTGGGCGGTGAGACTTCGGCCCGAAGGACCCGCGACGCTGCCCGCCACGATTCCACCCACGGGTGCGTCTGGGGTGTTCCAGTTGTAGACCTGCCAGTACACGAAAGCGCGTCCAGGGTGGGCGGGGTCCGGCCGGGAGAGGGCTTGCATCATCTCGGGAAGGGTCGGGGTCGCGAGCTGGGCACGAAACTCGCGCACGTCCTGGGCCACGGCTTTGGGTACCCGGTTGGGCGTGGGCAGGCCGGTGTTGGCTGCAACGGCGCGGGCGAAGCGCTCGGGATGCTCGGCCAGCAGGCGCAGACCGATGAGCCCTCCCCAGTCCTGTCCCACCAGCGTGGCATTTTTCAGGTCGTTGGCTTCGAGCCAGGCGGTCAGCCAGTCGACCTGCGCCTGATAGGTGTAGTCCTTCAGTTCGCTGGGTTTGTCCGAGCGTCCGTAACCCACCAGGTCGGGTGCCATCACCCGCAGCCCTGCTGCCGTCAGGCGCGGGATCATGCGGCGGTACAGGTAACTCCAGGTGGGTTGGCCGTGCATGCACAACACGATCGATCCGTCGCGGGGGCCCTCGTCGAGATGGTGGATTCGAAGTGTGCCTCCGTCGCCGTCGGGGACTTCGGTGTAGTGGGGATCGAACGGGTAGTCGGGGAGGTTGGCGAAACGCGCGTCGGGGGTGCGCAGGATTTTCACGGGTGGCTCCTCTTGGGAGGTCAGTCTAGCGACGTCTCGGTCGGAGATGGGGACAGCCCGTGAGGTGCCGAGCACCGGGTTTCGGCCCACGTTCCACGAAGAGATGTTTTCGCGACGCGCAGGAGGCGCTGCTTTGCCCGCATTGGGGAGGACCGCAGTGCTAGGATGCCTGAACTTCGCGCCGCCGATTCCCGACCCTGTCTTGCAACCGGCCGAACGCAGTTCAAAGCCACGTCCGACGGCATGTCAGACGGCACGTCCGACCGCATGTCCGACTGCACGTCCGACTGATAGGGGGTTCCGTGTTCTACGGCTGGGTGATCGTTGCCGTCTCGTTTCTGACGCAGTTCCTCATTTCGGGCTGCGTCTTCTACGTGTTCGGCGTGGTCTTGAAGGAACTGGTGGAGGAATTTGGCGGCGGGCGCTTCGGGGTCTCGGGCATCTTGATGGTGATGCCCTGGGTCGGGGCGTTGATCGCTCCCTTCGTCGGACGTATGGCGGGCCAGGGTCATCTGCGGATGCTGATCACCGTGGGCACGCTGGCCACGGGCGTGGGTCTGCTCTGGAGTACGCGCGCCACGGATCTCTGGCAGCTCTACGCGATCTTCTCAACTCTGATCGTCCTGGGCGCCAACACCATGAGTGGGGTCTGCTCGTCGGCTCTGGTGGTGAACTGGTTTACGCGCCGCCGGGCGCTCGCCGTGGGAATTTCGCAGATTGGGGCTTCCGCGGGCGGCATGGTGATGGGGCCCGTCGCGGCTTTATTGCTGGAGGATCTCGACTGGCGTGAACTCTACGCATTTTTTGGATGGATGATGTTGGCTTGCGTGCCCCTGGTTTGGTGGTTGACCGTAGGTCGCCCGGAAGATCGGGGGCTGGCGCCCGACGGTGCCGCCATTTCCGACGAAGGGTCTGATTCGCCACCCTCTCCGACACCGGTCTTCGATACCCGGGCGGCATTGCGCAACCGCAACCTGTGGCTCATCGCTTTCGTGACGGGCAGCGGCTTCATGATCTCGAGTTCGGTGGTGGCCCACTCGGTGGCGCTGGCCACTGACGCTGGCCTGGATGCTCTGAGTGCTTCGTGGCTCTTGTCCCTGATCGCAGCCGGGGCGGTGCTGGGCAAGTTGGTCTTCGGTGAGCTGGCCGACCGAGCCGGCGAGCGCCCCGCTTTCTACATTTCCCTCGTCTTGCAGATCGCGGGCCTGCTGGGTGTGACCGAATTGAAGGGCGAGGTGTCTCTGTTCCTCTCCATGGCCGTGTTGGGACTCGGCATTGGAGGGGTGCTGCCACTTTCGGCCGTTCTGTTGGCTCGTGTGTTCGGACCGGCCGCCTTCGCGCCCGTAATGGGCCTGATGGCACCTCTCTTCACTCCTCTGGTCTCCGTAGGGCCTCCCTTTGCGGGTTGGGTCTTCGATCGCACGGGCAGCTACGACCTGGCCTACTGGACCTTTGCCGGCATTCTGGCGGTTGCCGTCGTGATGCTCGGGCGGATCGAACTACCGACTTCGAATCCCGAGTCCCCGTGAGTTTCAACCCGGTTTGCCTGGGCCTGCCGTAGAATCGCGTTGGAGTCGCACGGAGGAGGGCGGGATGAAGAGACGAGAGTACGCCGACCCGGAGCTGGTCAGTGGGTACCCGGGCGTGGGGATGACCGAAGAGGACCGGCGCAAGATCGACGAGTCGACGGTCGAGTTGTCCGAACTCATGACCCGGCCTGATCTGCTGCTCTATGCCACGGGACAAGCACTCAGCGCCACCGTGACTCGCTTCTTCGCCACTCTCGAGGAACTGACCGACGAGGAGACCGCTCTGCGCGTCGCCTATCAGATGGGCGCCAAACACGGGGCTGCCAACTACGGGGCCTTTCTCGCCAACCGGGGCCTGCGCGGAGGGCCCAAGGCTTTCGCCGAGTACCAGGACTACGGCCATGCCCAGCGGGGTCCGAGGCACGTGGGGGCTTGCTTTGCCGAGTACGACGAGACCAGTGTGCTCGTCAAGCGACGCGACTGTGTGTACTTCTGGGGAACCCGAGGTGAGCCCAACAAGTTCATCGAGGCCCTCGAGCGTGGGATGTACACCGAGGGCTATCCGAGCGTCGATCCGCTTTGGAGCCACACAGAGAACGCGCACTGCCTGTGCAAGGGCAGCACGAAGGGCTGCGAGCACCGCTTCGTCTTCAAGAAGGAATCCGACGGGGGCTGAATCCGGGGCGCCTGCCGGTCAATCGTCAGCGCGCGAGAGGGCGGCCTCGAGCTGTCCGAAGCGCTCCTTCACCTCGGTTGCATTGGGAGCGTGGGTCACCAGGTAGGGGCGGTTCTCGCGGATGGCGGCGACCAGATGCCGGATCGCGTAGGAGGGCTCCACCACGGATTCGGCGGTGGGCGAGAGGACTGCCGCGATGGCCGCAGCGTCGTCGAGGTCCAGTTCCGGGCTGCGACCGAGTTCGGCCGGCCGGGCACTGGCACTGCTGGCCAGGTGGGTGGTGGCCATGCCGCCAGGGAAGAGCAGGGTCACGCCGATCCCGTCATCGGCGAGTTCCAGGCGTAGGGTTTCGCCATACCCGGTGACCGCGTACTTGCTGGCCGTATAGGCGGCGAGCCGAGGGGCGGCCAACAGCCCCGAGATCGAGGAGGTGAGCACGATGTGCTTCTCCCCGGGTTGTTTGCGCATGAGGGGAAGCAGGCTTCGAACGGTGTTGACCGTTCCGAGTACATTGACCCGAATCAACCACTCCCAGTCGTCGGCGTCGAGTGCGTCCACGTGTCCCAGGCGTTGGACACCCACATTGGCGCACAGCAGGTGGCACGCTCCGTAGGTTTGTTCGGCGAATTTGGCCAACTGGCTCAACGACGGGGGGGCGCCCACGTCCACGCGCGTGGCCTGGGCGTCACCGCCCACATCTCGGATCTCCTGGGCCACATGTTCCGCATGGTCGGTTTCGATGTCGGCCACCACGACGCGCATGCCCTCGGCGGACACCGCCTGGGCGATGGCAGCTCCCAGCCCTGCGCCGGCGCCGGTGATCACCGCCACCTTGTCCCGGAGTTCCTGCATGGAGATTCCTCCCGACCCGCGAGTGGGCCGCGGGGTAGGCCGCCGCTGTGCGAATCGTGTGGGTTCGCGGTCAGCGCCCCACGGCGCTGCGGAAGGCCTCCACGATGCCACTCAGGTAGTCGGTGGCGGCGCTCTTTTCCGGCGGGATGGGCAGGGCAGCGCGAAAATCCGTGATGCCTTTTTCCACCATGGGCGGCACGGCGTCCATGGTCTGGGCCAGGTCCATTTCGCGGTTCGAGTCGCGCACGACGGGCAGCGATGCGGTGACCTGGAACCCCTTGTCGTCGCGTCCGGCTGCCGACAGCGCTTCGCGAATCTGTTCCAGCCCGCTCACGGGGTCTCGGGCGATGGGGCCCCAGGGGATCCAACCGCTCCCGAAGCGGGCAATGCGCTTGAGGACCGCTTTGTTGAGGGTCCCGCTGATCCACAGCGGAACGCCGCCGGGCTGGAGCGGCTTGGGCATGCAGTGGATGGCATCGAAATTGAGGTAGTCGGATTCGTGATGAGCCCGGGTTTCGGTCCAGAGGGTTTGACAGACGTCCAGGGAATGGTTGAGGAGGTGCCCGCGTCCCTCGTAGGCGAGGCCCGCCGCCTCGTATTCCTCGCGCTGCCAACCTACGCCGACACCGAGATCCAGGCGTCCACCCGACAGCACGTCGAGGGTGGCGAGTGATTTGGCGAGGGTGGCCGGGCGACGCAGGGCTGCAATCAGGATGGCGGTGTGAAGCCGGCAGTGCTGGGTCATGCCCGCGAGAACCGAGAGCAGGGTCAGGGGCTCGAGCCAGTGGCCGTCGGGTCCCGTGGGCTGCTGGCCTCCCTCTGTGCCCCCCAACTCGGGCCGAGCGTAGGCTTCGAGGTTCTCCCCGAACACGACGTGGTCTGAGATCACCAGTCGGTCGATTCCCGCTTCATCGGCGGCGAGGGCCTGGTCGAACAGCGGTTGCCACCCCCCCGGGCCCGGGTCCTCGGCCGCGAAGTTGAGGAGTTGGATGGATAGGGCGGGGGTGACGTCTTCCACGCGGTGGATGGCGCTCATGGGTTGGCTTCTCCCTGTCTTGCTGATTCTGGCGGGTTGCTGAGTCCGGGGCGTACGAGCTGCCGCTCGGGTCGGGCGCCATGCTACAACGCCTGGCCCGGACTGTGGGCACTCCTGACGGCCGAGGCCGGGAAGATCGTTCCGCCGGGATCCGTTCGGGTCGACCTACGTGTCGAATCGCCTGCCCTCGAGGAACCAGGTGTGCATGGCTTCTTTGCCCTTGAGGTCCACCCGGCCGCGATCTTCGAAGCGGAAATCGTCGGCCAATCGGACCTGAACTGCATCCGAGACGTGGATGCGGTTCGCCTCGCTGGTGGATTCCAGGCGGCTGGCGACGTTGACGACGTCTCCCCAGAGGTCGAAGGAGAACTTCTGGGTTCCCACCACACCCGCCACCACTGTTCCTGTGTGGATGCCGATGCGCAGTTGAAGGGGCTCGCCGAAGTCCTTGGCGAATTCTCGAAAGCCATCCACGGCGTCGAGGGCGAAATTCGCGATCTGCTGACAATGGGTCGGACTGCGCTCGGGTACGCCCGCCACCACCATGTAGCAGTCGCCGATGGTCTTGATCTTCTCCAGTTCGTGCTGCTGGGCAAGGCCGTCGAAACGCCCGAAGATTTCATTGAGCATGGCCACGATCTGGCGTGGGCCGAGCCTATCGGACAGCTGCGTGAAACCCACGATGTCGCCGAACAACACCGAGACCTCCGGATAGGTTTCGGCGATGGTGGCTTCCCCCTCCTTCAGGCGCCCGGCAATGACGGCGGGCAGGATGTTGTGAAGGAGTTTCTCCGAGCGATCGCGCTCTGCGGCGAGGTCTTCGCGCTGTCGCTCCGATTCTCGGGTGCGCTCGTGGGCGTGATCCAGGGCCTGGGAGAGCCGTTCGACCATCTCGTCAAAGGACTGGGAGAGTCGTCCGAGTTCGTCGTTTCCTTCGAGGCCGCTGCGCACGTCCAGGTTGCCGCTGGAAATCTGCTGGGCGGTATCTACCAGGGTGGCCGTTCGTCGGATCACGCGACGCTGCACCGACCAGGCCATGAGCGCCAGGCAGCCAATGAGTGTCGCAGAAATGAGGAGGCTGCCCACCAGCAACCCGTAGGCTCGGCGATTCGTGGCGTCGAGGGTGAGGGTCGTGCGCGCGTCGGCCATTTCGGCGAATTGGTGGGTGAGCAGCATGATCTCGGCTTTGAGAGCGTGGTAGCGCTCGCCGTGCAGCAGCCGGGTTGCCAACTCGGGATCGGGTTCGCCGCGTTTTTCGAAGCTGCCGCTTCCATCGTCGAAGCGTCCATCCATGGCATGGACGGCCACCTTCTCGAGGTTCACCAACTCGTCCGTATGCCGCTCCGACTCCTTGAGTTTGTTGAACTCCTCGACCGTGAAGTCGGCGTCGAGCATGCGGCCCTCGAGTGTGGGCGTGGGCGCTCCCTCGGGGTTGGGCGGGGGAAGTTTTCCGCCGATTACCAGGTCCCAGTAGATATCTTCGTAGCCTTCCGGGCGCGGCCATTCGCCGTCGCGGATGGCGACGGCGGCCGAGAAGTAGTCTCGGAAAGCCGGTTCGCGGGTGACCGCGTAGGTGCGAGCGAGACGGCTGAGATCGTCGGCGCTCTGGCGCATCTCGTCGGCCAGCAGATAGGAATCGTGTCGCTTGTGTTGGGCGTCCTCCACGGCAATCAGGCTGCGTTCGAGGAGAATCGCGATCACCATCCCCGCCACGGCCAGGGCGAGGCCCAGTGAGAGGAAGATCATCAGTAGCTTTCGGATCTGCACGGGATGCCTCGTTGCCCGAACCGGGTGCGGTCCAGCATATCAGCGCTTGCTCGGCCTCCAGTGGGCTTTCGACGGTCGGGTCTCCCGAGGTTGCATCGCCCTGGGAGGGCGTTTTCTCCTACGCTTGGGGATGGGCGGGCTAGAGTGGGTTCGACGGGGCTGGTGCCCTGTGGCGATGTGGATGCGAGGTGCCTGTGAATCGGATTCCCCAGACAATTGACGAGATCGATTCGGCCTGGCTCGATGAAGCTCTGGCTGAGCGGTACCCCGGGGTTCGCGTGTCCGAGGTCGAGATCCTCGAGCGCCACGAGGTCACCAACGCCCACGCGCGCCTTGCCCTCCGTTATCAAGAGTCCGCTGGGGCTCCGGCCAGCGTGTTTTGCAAGTTGTTGCCCACTGAATCCGTACGGCGCGAGGCCATTGCCGCCACGGGCATGGGGCCCAAGGAAGCTCAGTTCTACGCCCGGTTGGCTCCTCAGTTGTCGATGCGGGTGCCCGACGCGCATGTGGCGCGTTACGACCGGGATGGATCCTTCGTACTGCTGATGGAAGATCTGGTCGTCACCGGGGTGGGGATCTCCGATGGCCCCACCAGTGTGGAGCCCGATGCAGCCTCGCGGGCTCTGGAGGACCTGGCGGAACTCCACGTGCGTTTCGAGGACCCGGCGCGGCGGCGCGCCGAAGCACCTTGGGTGCCGGGTCCGGGGCCGGCCAGCGATTACGGGAGCACCCGGCTCCAGGTCGGTCTCGACCACCACCGCGACAAGTTGACCGACGCTTTTGCGGAGATGGCCGAGGTCTATATCGCCAAGCGCGATGCCATCCACGAAGTCTGGCACATGGGGCCGCACACCGTGATCCACGGGGATCCCCACATCGGGAACCTGTTCGATGACGACGGGCGCACCGGGTTTCTCGACTGGGGGATCATCAACGTCAGTACGCCCCTGCGCGACATGAGCTACTTCATCAACATGGCGCTCAGTGTGGCGGCGCGTCGCACCCACGAACGGGATCTGATTCGGCACTACCTGGACGTGCGTGCAGGTCTTGGTGGGGGCGAGATCGGGTTCGATGAGGCCTGGAAGGCTCACCGTCTACACGCCGCCTATCTGGTGCCGGCGTCCTGCCAGATTGTCGTATTTCCTGAGGATGCCACCGAGCGCCGGAAAATCTTTGCCGCGGCGTTTCTCGAACGCGCTTCGGCCGGTGTCGAAGACCTCGAGGCGAGGGCCGCGCTGCGGGAGCACGCCGGCTTGTAGGCATGGCTCCGCGGCGCAGGGCCCCGACTCGAATGGAGGTCAGCGGCGCTTGGGTCCGCCCATCTGGCCCGGCCAACGCGAGCCGCCGATGGTGTCGACGAAGGGCCAGAAGGCCTCGGGGTCCAGCGGCGTCTCGAGGGTGATGTCACGCCCCAGGAACGCGGGTGTCCACAAATGCGCGGAGACCTGCTCGCGCATGGGCAGCAACTCGTTGATGGGATCCCAGGGGCTGTCGGCCAACGTCAGGGTGCCTTCGAGTTCTTCCTTGTACACCGTCTGGTAGGTGCTCGCGACGTGTACGACGTGGGGGGGGAAGTCGTAGCTCTTCTCCGCTCCGCCCACGGCGCGAGAGACCTTCACCCACCATTCGTGCTCGACGTGGTTGGGCGGGTTCTCGACGGCGCCCTTCACGGAGCCCTTGAACTCCACGAAGGTGTAACCCTGGTGGCTGCAGCGTGCAGTCACCTGATCGCCCATTCGGTAGTAGGTGGTCGAGCACGGATACTTGGGCTGGCCGTTCATCTCGCGGCTGATGATGATGGCCGACTCCTGATCGATCCCGTAGCCGATGGCGTAGACACCCTGGGTGCCCTTGTGGTCGGCGTCGACGGTAATCAGGATCCCGTACTCCGGCTCGTCGGGGACCGGCACGTTGTAGACGGTGAGGTGCACGTTGGAGGTAGCGCTGGGTTCGATCCCCGGCGGCAGCAGTGCAGCGATCCGATCCGGGTCGGTGCGGTAGATCAGCTTGAGCATCGGCCAATTGGCGATGTCACCGGGGTTGATCTTGGGGCTGTTGCTGTCCGACATCGGGGTTCCTCCTGGTTGGATGGGCCGTGGTGGGCAGACTCCCATGGACGCCCGTGCAAGGAGTCGAGTCTACACCCTCGGGCCCGAAACCGTCGGATCCGCGTCAATCAGTCTGGGAGTGCGAAGGCCACCACCGCGTCACCCGACGGGATGCCCATCAGCCCGTGTCCACCGGCGGCCACCACCACGAACTGGCGGCTTTCAGGACGCATGCGGAAGGTGATGGGCGTCGCCTGGGCGCCTGTGGGCAGCCGCCCCTTCCACAGCTCCTTGCCCGTCGCGGTTTCGAAGGCGCGCAGGTAGTGGTCCGTGGTGGCGCCAATGAAGGTGAGCCCCGAGCCCGTGGTGATGGGGCCGCCGATGTTGGGCACGCCCTTCGGGCCGAACAGCCAGATGGGGAAGGGGGCCATGTCGCGGGTCGTTCCGAGGGGGATGTCCCAGCGCACGTCCCCCGAGACGATGTCGATGCCCACCAGAGTGCCCCAGGGTGGTTTGGTGCAGGGGGCGCCGAGGGGAGAGAGCAGGGGGAGCCGCTCTACCGCATAGGGGGTACCACCCTGGAGTTCGAAGCCCAGGGACGGATGACCGTCGGGGAAACGCTCCTCGAATTCCTTGCGGGGGATCAATCGCACCACGCCGGCCGC
This sequence comes from Myxococcota bacterium, assembly GCA_022447545.1. GTDB lineage: Bacteria > Myxococcota_A > UBA9160 > UBA9160 > SMWR01 > JAKVBI01. The sequence continues at coordinate 73,768 of JAKVBI010000008.1, read as the reverse complement.
TCGCGTGGTGTTGACCACCAGCAGTTCACGCTCGGGATCGATGGACAGGCTGCCCCAGTTCATGCCGCCGATGTAGCCGGGATAGTGGATCGTTCCCTGAGTGGTGGGCGGTGTGAAGATGCCGTCCGAGCGGTACTGCTCGATCAACTCGCGGCACTTCCCCCGGTCCCAGAACGTGAACCCCCAGGCGTCGTCGGCGGTGAGGGTCGCCGGGTGGATGGGCGGGGGCTTGGTGGGGAAGGGTTGGGTGGGCGAGAGGTATTCGCCCTCCACGGGGTCCTGGGGGACGGGGCGCTCTTCCACGGGGAACAGCGGCTCGCCGGTGCGTCGGTCGAGGAAGAACAGGTGACCGAGCTTGGTGGGCTGGACCACCGCGGGAATGATCTCGCCGTCTCGCGGGAAATCGAACAACACGGGCTGGGAGGGCAGGTCGTAGTCCCAGATGTCGTGGTGCACGGTTTGGAAGTGCCAGGCCACCTCGCCGGTGTTGACGTCCAGGGCGACGATCGAACTCGAGTAGTAGTCGAGTCCATCGCGGTGGCCCCCGTAGTAGTCGCCCGAGGTATTGCCCGTGGGCACGTAGACCAGACCGAGTTGGTCGTCGGCGGTCAGTGCCGTCCAGGCATTGGTGGTGCCGCGTCGGTACTTGATGCCCTCGGGCGCGTCCGGGGCACTGGGTAGCACCGGATCCCAACCCCAGAGCTCGGCGCCGCTGCGCGCATCGAAGGCGCGCACCACCCCGCCGGGCATGTCGACGCGGCGGTTGTCGAGCACGAAGGAGCCCGTGATGATGCGATCTCCCACGATCACCGGGGGGGACGTGACCCCATACTCTCCCGGTTGAATCTCTCCCATGCCTCGCGCGAGGTCGACGACGCCGTCCTCGCCAAAGGATTTGCAGAGTTCCCCCGTCTCGAGATCCAGGGCGATCAACTTTGCGTTGAGGGTTCCCGTGATGACCCGGTGCGAGCAGGTGCTACCGGCGGGGGCCCGGGCATCGTCCCAGTACGAAACCCCGCGGCAATTGAGGATGTACATGCCGTCGAGATTGACCTTCGGGTCGTAGCTCCACAGCTCGGCGCCGGTTTCGGGCTCCAGGGCAATTACTCGGTTGAATGGGGTGCAAAGCACCAGCTTGTCGTGGATGACTACGGGCGTGGCCTGGAAGGCGGTGGGCAGCATCAGGTTGCCCGAACCGTCATCGAAGTCTCCGGTGTGGTAGCGCCAGATCTCCTCGAGATCATCCACGTTGCCCGGCGTGATCTGATCCACCGGGGAGTAGCGGTTCTGATTGTCGTTGGCCCCGTAGGTGGGCCATTCGGCCGTGGGGCCCGAGAAGTTCAGATCCGACGAGCCACAGGCCATTGCCAGAACGGTGGCGAAAGTGATTCCCAGGATTCGAAGACGATGGTTGCGAAGCATGGCCGCAGGATGGGGCCACCCGCGGCCGAGTGCAATGCGGTTGCGGCAGGGGCCGCGATTTTTCGACGCAGCGCCGGTTCACGGCGCCAGGGGTGGGTTTTCTGGGATCCAACCGGGCGATTTGAGCCTTGGGTCGGGTGGGTGGGGGGCTTGCTACGCTGGAGCGATGGCGGAACGGATTCCGCCACAGACTTCGAGGTCGAGGGACATGGCGGAATACGCGATTCAGGTCAATGGGACGCGCCACACCGTGGAGGTCGACGGCGATACGCCGCTGCTGTGGGTGCTGCGCGACGAACTCGGTCTGACGGGGACGAAGTTTGGCTGTGGAGGAGGCTTTTGTCGTGCCTGCACGGTTCATGTGGACGGTCGGGCCAGTTTCTCGTGCCAGCTGCGCATCTCGGCCGTGGCCGGGCGCAGCATTACCACCATCGAGGGCCTCGCGTCGGACGGGCGTCACCCGGTGCAGGAGGCCTGGATCGCCGAAGACGTGCCCCAGTGCGGTTACTGCCAGCCGGGCCAGGTCATGAGCGCGGCGGCTCTACTCGCCGAGAATCCCTCCCCCAGCGACGAGCAGGTCGAGGGCTGGATGTCCTCCAACCTGTGTCGCTGTGGGACCTATAACCGGATTCGGGCGGCCATCGCGCGGGCGGCGAAGTCGTCGGGGGAAAACCATGCTTGAGCCGCTGTCGCGTAGGCGTTTTCTTGCAGTTTCCGGCGGCGGAGCTGCGGGGCTCATGCTCTCCTTTTCGCTTCCGTTGGAGTCGTTGGCTCGCGAGGTCGAGGTCGCGCAGTCCGATGAACCCAACGAACTCAACGCCTGGGTTCGAGTGTCGGAGGACGGCTCGGTGAGCTTCTCGGTCAGTGAGATCGAAATGGGCCAGGGGGTCTTTACCGCCATCCCCATGATCCTCGCCGAGGAACTCGAAGTGGACTGGGAGAGCATCCAAGTCGAGCAGGCTTCGGTGGATCCGCGCTTTGGGCGACAACTGACCGGGGGCAGTCAGAGCATCCGCCATGGCTTCGATTCGTTTCGGAAGGCCGGGGCCGCGGCCCGCGAGATGCTGATCGCCGCAGCCGCAGGACAGTGGGGGGTGGAGGCAAAGGAGTGCCGCGCCGAGCGCGGCGTGGTGCACCACTCCCCGAGTGGGCGTGAGGCCTCCTATGGGCAACTCGCGGCACGCGCCGCGACCCTGCCGCCGCCCCAGGACCCGCCCCTCAAGGACCGCAGCGACTACCGCATCATTGGTCAGCGAATCCCGCGTCTCGACACCCCGTCCAAGGTCGAGGGGAAGGCCGTATATGGGCTCGATGTGCGGGTGGAGGGCATGCGGGTTGCCCAGGTCGAACGACCGCCGACGCTGGGTGCGAGTGTCGAGTCCTTCGACGCGGCCCAGGCCCTGAAAGTCACGGGCGTGGAACAGGTGGTGGAAATTCCCAGTGGAGTGGCGGTGGTGGCGAGGAGTACCTGGCCCGCCAAGAAGGGGCGCGATCGACTGAAGGTCGAGTGGACCCCGGGCCAGGTGGAGGTCTCCGACGACTCGATTCTGGCGAGTTGCCGAGAATCACTCGACGGCGGCATCGAGGTTCGCAACGAGGGGGATGCGGAGGCCGCCCTGCGCGATTGCGCGACGTCGCTCGAGGCCACCTACACTTTTCCGTACCTGGCCCACGCCACCATGGAGCCGATGAACTGCACCGCCCACGTGACCGAAGATCGGTGTGAGGTCTGGGCACCGACTCAGTCGCTGTCGTCCACCCAGGCGGCTGCGGCCCGCACGAGTGGGATGCCGCTGGAGCGGGTCGTCGTGCATCCCACGTTTTTAGGAGGCGGCTTCGGGCGCCGTTCGGCAACGGATTTCGTCGAGGATGCGGTGTCTCTGTCCAAGGCCGTGGGCCAGCCGGTGCAGGTCGTCTACTCCCGCGAGGACGACATGCGAGCCGGCTTCTATCGTCCGGTGGGTTACAACGAACTGGCTGGCGGGCTCGATGCCGACGGCCAGCCCGTGGCCTGGCGCCACCGCATGGCCAGCCCGTCGATCCTGCGCGAGAAGGGTTGGCCCATGCGTCAGGGGGTGGACTTCGCTGCCGTCGAAGGTGCGCGGAATCTCCCCTACGCGATTCCCAACCTCTCGGTGTCCTGGTCCGATGTGGACCTTCCCATCTCCACTCACTTCTGGCGCTCGGTGGGCAGCTCTCACAACGCCTGGGTGACCGAGTGCTTCTTCGACGAGTTGTGCGCCGCGGGTGGCCGAGACCCCTTGGAGGCGCGCCTGAAACTGCTCGACGAGCACCCGCGTCACCAGCGCGTGCTGCGTGTGGCGGGAGAGAAGGCGGGCTGGGGAGGTTCTTTGCCCGAGGGGCACGCGCGTGGCGTTGCCGTCCACGAGGCGTTTGGCAGCTTCGTTGCCCAGGTCGCCGAGGTGTCCATCGGGCCCGGAGGGCGGCCGAGTGTCGAACGCGTGGTGTGTGCCATCGATTGCGGCGATGTCGTGAATCCCGACACTGTGGAGGCCCAGATGGAGGGCGGCATTGCCTTCGGACTGAGTGCAGCGTTGCACGGTGCCGTTCACTTCGATCAAGGGCGCGTGGTGTCGGGCAACTTCGATGGCTACCCGCTGCTGCGCATGGCCGAGATGCCCCGGGTCGAGACCTACATCGCAACGGCTGGCGACCCGCTTGGAGGCGTTGGCGAGCCGGGAACGCCGCCCATTGCCCCGGCGGTCTGCAATGCGTTGCTGGCTCTGACGGGGAAGCCCGTGCGGTCTCTGCCCATTGGTTCCGTGGCTTGAAGCGGATCAGTCCAGGACGACCTGCTTGAACAGCTGGGTGTCCGTGTGTTCTTCCATGTCCACGATCTTTCCGTTCGCGCAGGTGTAGACCCAGACGTACTCGTTGCGGTAGTCGCGGCCGTTGCTGGCCACCACCTGGTTCTGGGTGCGGACCACGACCTTGTTGCCCTCGGCGATCATCCACTGAACGTCGACTCGCATGGTGCCCAGGTCGAAGAACCTTGCGCCCGCTTCGGCCAGGGCACTCAGCACGTTCTCGCGCCCCTGGGGTTTTCCAATCCCCGCGACGTCCCCGGGCGGGCACCAACGAACGTTCTCATCCAACAATTCTGTCAGTCTTTCGCGGTCTCCGGCGGCCTGGGCGGCCAGGTAGTCGACGACCACTTTACGGCTGGCTTCGGTTTCCATGGAGTCTCCTTCACCCTTTACGAGGCATCGATTCAGCGCTTGCCATCGGGATCGAACGGGCCCATTCCCATCTGGTCACGCACGGTCACGACCTCGGGGTTGGTGAGATGGCGCCGCTGCCAATTGGCACCGTCCACGGTCAGGGTGTGGCCGGAGATGAAACGTCCGTAGGGCGAAGCGAGGAAGGTGGCGGCCCAACCGAGTTCCTGGCGCTGGCCGACCCGCAAGGCGGGTTGGACGGGGTCCTTGTCGTTGGTGCGCTTCAGGTTGCCCTGGATGTCGGCCGTCATGTCCTCGTGAGGGAACAAGCCGGGCACGAGACCGTTGACCTGAATTCCGTAGGGTCCCCACTCGACGGCCAGGGTTTCCGTCATGTTCTTGACGCCCGCCTTGGCGGCTGCCGAGTGGGCGAAGCCCGGCCCGCCCGTCCACGCATAGGAGGCGCCCACATTGATGATGGATCCGGGGGTTCCCGCTGCGAGGTGGCGGCGTGCGAACTCGCGGGCGCAGAAGAAAGTGCCGTTGAGGGTGATGTCCACCACCGTTCGCCAGGCATTGGGAGACATGTCCTCGGCGGGAACCGGGAAGTTGGCAGCGGCATTGTTGATCAGGACGCTCGGGAGCGAGAACGTGGCCACGGCCTCGTCGAAGGCGGCTGCAATGGAATCGGGGTCGCGGATGTCACAGGCGACCACGTGGACCGGGGCGCCAATGGCCTCCATGGCTTCGCGGCCCGCGTCGAGGTGGTCGGGTTTTCGGCTCGCGATCACCAGGGATGCACCCAGCCGGGCGAATTCACTGGCGATGCCCTTGCCCAGTCCAGTGCCTCCGCCAGTCACGAAGACCGTTTGTCCGTCGAAAGTGCCCGGCTTGAGTGCGCTGTCGCCGGGCATGGGGGGCGCCGGCAGCCCGATCTTGTCAGCCATGGGGTTCTCCTCCTCAAAAGCGTTCGGGCCGAGGCTACGGGCTGAGCGTGTGACTTGACAAGGGCGGTGTTCTTCCCGTGGACACGATTCGATCGGAGCTTGACGCTTGGGCTGCTGGCCCGGAGAGTGGCCCTGGGTGGCCTCGGAATCTCGAGAGCACCGAAGAATGCCGGTTTCCGGGGGAGGTCGATCGATGCGCGGTGGGTTTGGGACGCTGGTGAGTACATTCGTTTTCGGTTGGGTTGCCATGGCCCATGCCTCCGACCCCGCGGCGTCCGAGCCGGGTTGCTCCAAGGGGGATCCCCTGGGGCAGGCCTTCTTTGGAGATCTGCACGTGCACACCGGCCTGTCCATGGATGCCTACACCGAGGGCGTACGGGTGACACCCGATGACGCTTATCGGTTCGCCCGCGGTGAGCCCATCGAGATCGCCGGTGGGCGGACGCTGCGCCTCGAGCGACCGCTGGATTTTGCGGCGGTCACCGACCACGCCGAGTTTCTGGGTGAGGTGGCGTTGTGCACCCAGGCCGACTCATCGGTGTATGGCTCGGAGATCTGCGCCCGCTACCGCGGGGAGATGGATGCCGGGCCTTCGGGAAATTCCTCGCGGATGGGCGCCATCACTGGGCGGGGTCCATCCCTCGAGGCGATGCTGACTCCCGCACCGCCTCAGCGTGTTCCCGAGTTGTGTGGCGAGGACGGGGCTGCTTGCCAGCAAGAGATGGCGACGGTCTGGGGTCGAATCCGTGCCGCCGCGCAACGCTGGAACGACACGAGCCCCGAGTGCCGCTTCACGACCTTCCACGCCTACGAGTACACGAATACACCCGAACTGAGCAAAGTTCACCGCAACGTGATCTTCCGCAATGCGGAAGTGCCCGAGCTGCCCGTCACGTCGGTCGAGGAACCCGAGGCGGTCGGCTTGTGGCAGCGCCTTCGAGACGATTGCCTCGACGCCGGTACGGGTTGTGACGTGCTGGCCATTCCGCACAACTCGAATCTCAGCAATGGACGGATGTTCACGGTCGAGACCGAGGGCCTGTCGCCGGATGAGCAGGTGGCGCGCGCGCGTCTTCGTGCGCGTCTCGAGCCCCTGGTGGAGGTGATGCAGGTCAAGGGCGACTCCGAATGCCGCAACGGCATGACGGGAGTGGTGGGCCGCGACGAATGGTGTGAGTTCGAAGAGTTTCGACGCCCCGCTCAACCGGCGGAATGCGCCGAGGGCGAGACGGGTGTGGGGGCGCTCATCGCCCGGGGCTGTCTGTCGCGGGTGGACTACGTTCGTTACGCGCTCATCGAAGGGCTGCGCGAGGCTGCGCGAATTGGAGTGAACCCCTACACGCTCGGATTCATCGCCAGTACCGACACCCACAATGGCATTCCCGGAGCCACGGAAGAGAACGCCTATCCGGGAGCCGGTGGCAATCGCGAAGACAGTGTGGCCAAGCGCCTGGCCAGTGCCGGCCCCATCGTTCACACCGCACGCTCCAACCCCGGAGGGCTGGCGGGCATCTGGGCTCCGCGAAACACACGCGACGCACTTTTCGACGCCATGCGTCGGCGCGAGACCTTTGGGACCAGTGGCACGCGGATCCAGCCCCGCTTCTTCGGGGGCTGGGGGTTCGGTGAGGATGTCTGTGAACGAGCGGGCTGGATCGAGGACGCCTACGCGCAGGGCGTTCCCATGGGAGGGGAACTGCTACCTCGGCCGGCAGATGCGGCCGCTGGGCCCGTCTTCGTGGCGGCGGCCACTCGGGACCCTGGCACCGCAAAATCTCCGGGTGGGTTGTTGCAGCGGATCCAGATCATCAAGGGCTGGGTGGGAGACGACGGGGATTTTCATCAGCGCGTGGTGGATGTCGCAGGGGGCGAGACCGGAGCTTCGGTGGACGAGGCCACCTGTCGACCCACGGGGCGCGGCCATGCGACGTTGTGCGGTGTTTGGCGCGATCCAGAGTTCGACCCTCAGCGTCGAGCCGTCTACTACGCCCGGGTTCTGGAGAATCCGAGTTGTCGCTGGACGGCGCGCCAGTGCCTGACCCTGCCCGAGTCCGAACGTCCCGAGACCTGTAGCGACTCGACGATTCCCCGCACCGTCCAGGAACGGAGCTGGACTTCCCCCATCTGGTACGAACTCGCGGGTTCTACGCCATCGGGTTGAGGGCCCAGGGGCTTTTCCGAGTGAACTCATGCGTGTAGAGTGCGAAGCCACCGCATTGGAGGACTGTACTGATGGCAACTGAAATCCAAATGGTCACGGCCGTGGAGCGAGATTGGTCGACGGACCCGGTTCGCGCGAGCGACATCTCCGACTGGGATCTGACGACCGACGTCGTGATCGGGGGCTACGGTGGGGCTGGTGTGTGTGCGGCCATCGAAGGGGTCGAGGCCGGGGCCGATGTGCTCGCCATCGAGTGCCGTCCCACCGGCGGTGGGACGACCATCACCTCTGGTGGGCAGCTGTACATTGGCGGCGGGTCGAAGCTGCAAAAGGATCTGGGCTACGAGGATTCACCCGAGGAGATGCTCAAGTATCTCCTGGCACTCTGCGGTCCCAACGCGGATGAAGAGAAGTGTCGCTACTACTGCGAGCGAAGCGCCGCCCACTATGACTGGATGGTCGATCACGGCGTGCCCTTCCGAACGGCTTTCTTCCCGCCCAGCGAGGGCACCATCCCGCCCGGCGACGAGGGGCTGATGTACACGGGTTCGGAGCTGGGATACCCCTATCGCGACCTCGCCGTTCCGGCTCCGCGCGGGCACACCGTGGCCCACCCCGGGAACAACGCGGGTCTGCTGCTGATGCAGAGCCTGCTCGAAGCGGCTGAAGGCCTGGGGGTGAAGGTTGCCTACGAGTCGTACATCGAACGAGTGGTCATGGATGAAAGCGGTCGGGTGGTGGGTGCCATCGCGACCATCGATGGTCAGGAGAAGGCGGTACGGGCCCGGCGTGGCGTGCTTCTGACCACCGGAGGATTCATCCATGATCGCGGCATGGTCGAGCGTTACGCTCCGCGGATCCTGGACTGCTTCCCGCCGCTGGGCGAGAACACTGAAGATGGCTCGGGGATTCGCATCGGCATGGGTGCCGGAGGCGCCGCGATCCGCATGGACGAGAGTTCCATCGTCATGCCCTTCGCACCGCCGCGCGATCTGTTGCGCGGGATCTTCTTCAATAAGCTGGGTCAGCGCTTCGTCGCCGAGGACCTCTACCAGTGTCAGTTGGGCGAGGCGGTGGTGATGCACCAGGGTGGGGTGGCGTACATCCTGCTCGATTCCGAGATCGGGCCCGAGAACAGCATGGGTGCCCAGGTCTGTGCCGAAGGCTCCTTGGAGGAGATCGAGCAGGCGCTTGGCGTTCCTGCCACCGGGCTGTCGAACACCGTCGCCCAGTACAACCAGTTTGCCGCCAATGGCGAGGACCCGCTGTTCCAGAAGCACCCGAACTGGATCCGCCCCCTAGACAAGCCGCCCTACAAGGTGCTGGATATCTCCACCGATAAATGTGCGTTCCCGACCTTCACGCTGGGTGGACTCTGGACGAAGCCCACCGGTGAGGTCATGACAGTGGAGGGGCGCGTGATCCCGGGCCTCTACGCCGCGGGCCGCACCTCCTCGGGTTTTCCGGCGGCGGGTTACAACAGCGGAATGGCGGTGGCCGACTGCACGTTCTTTGGACGCATGGCGGGCAAGGCTGCGGCCGCCGCAGACCCGGCGGACTGATTCTGTCGCGCTCTCCGGGGGTGCGTCTCAGCTCGCCCTGCGTCGTGCGTTCACGACCCGTGCCGGCAGGCCGGGCGCAAGCCCATCGCTTCGGTCGGAAAAGTAGCGTGCCATCAGGTCCTGCTCGTCGAGATGCTCGACGACCTCGAAGCCCGTGCGCTCGAGCAGTGTCTCGAACTCCTCGGGTGTCCACTGGCTGCGAAGGGGTTCCCGCCGCTCCCCCGTCACCTGGGCGAGGGTGTGTGCGACCTTTTGCTGGGCCTCCGAGTACGGGAGGTCCGACGCGTAGTTGACCACCAGCGTGCTGCTGCTCGTGGTGCGGGAGGCCAGTTGTGTCAGTGTGGACTCGGTGGCCTCGCGGGTCAGGTAGGGCAGGGTGTTCATCCAGCTGAAGACCGCCAGAGCGCCCGGATCGAATCCCGCACCATCCAGCGCATCGATGAGTGACATGGTCTCGAAGTCCACGGCTACGAAGACGGGCCGTCGGGAGTCCGGGACACCGACCTCATCGAACCGTTCCCGTTTGAGGGCCTGTACGTCGGGGTGGTCCACCTCGAAGAAAACCACCTCGGGGTTCGCTTCCCGTTGGCGGAAGGCGAAGGTGTCGAAGCCGGCTCCCAGACAGACGGATTGTCCCACGGATCGCTGAAAGCACGCGTGGGCGACGTCTTCGGCAAATCGGAGGCTGGCCAGGCCACCTGCGAGAATGGGGGCAATGGGCGAAGTGCTGGGATCGCAGCGCTGGCGATACAACTCGCCAGATACGACGACCTCCCGGTCCTCCGGCCGCAATAGAGGCAAGGAGTTGCTCTCGTCGATCAACGGGGACTCGGCGTGGAGGGCGTGTGCGACCCTCGAGATCAGCGCATCTTCAGCGGTTCCGTGCTTGTCCGCGTGTCCTGTCTTCGCCACGTCGACACACTCCCTGGGCTGGTTGAGTTTTTCTGCTCGTGGTTCCGACGGGATTCGTCGGTCGGTCCGGGATGGGGGCTCGATCCTAACAGAGGCCATCGGGCTGGCCCGGGCCTGTGGTTCCGCTTTTTTCAGTGGGTACAGGGGACCCATTGGCTCTGGGGCACCGGCCGGAAGGAGAGGAGTTTGCGCAGCCAGTGCGGGGGTGGCTCGAGGGCCGGGTCGTCTCGGATCCGGGGGGCCGTGACCGGCACACCGTTGCGCTCGTAGGCCAGTCTCGCCTCGGGAATTGCGGCAGCGACCCGTTGGAGTTCGAAGAAGGTCAGCAGCGTACCGGCGTCCGCATGGCGTTGCAGGCCAGGATGGTCGCTCTCGATCACTCGAGCGAGATCGAGTTGGTAGTCGGCCAGGTAGAGGGGGCGGCCGATGATCAGGTGGTTGGAGCCGTTGGCTTCCGTGCGGAGGTTGCTGTACATGGCGAGGGACGTCTCGGTCTTCAGTCCGAGGTAGGGCATCGAGCCGTTCAAGAAGAGCAGGGCCGGGAACACCAGGAGGAGTCTTGGACCGGCCAGGAGCAGTGCACGGGAACCTTCGAACCCCTCGCCTTCGGCTGGGGCGAAGCGGATCCAGGCGAACAGGGCGCTCACCGCAAACCCGGACCAGATCAGTCGGGCGCCGGTGTCGTTGCGCGGTTCGATGATGCCCAGGCCCACGCCGGCGAGGAAGATCCCCGCACAGGTCGGAGCTGCGGCGGCCAGGGGCAATGAGTTCCACGGAGGGGCGTGGAACCGTGCACCGAGTCGTGAAAGCGCAATGGCGAGGCGCTCGAAGAAGGGGCGCGGGGCCCAGAGTGCCAGCAGTGCGTAGGTGACCGCGGAGAAGTTGTAGTAGCTCTGCGCCGGGTTCAGCGACAACACGAGATGGAAGAACAGGCCGAGCAGGATCCCCCAGTAGCGGGTGGCCGGGAAGCACAACATCAGCGGAATGGCGCTCTCGAATGCCAGGGTTCCGTAGATGGCCAGATGTCCCACGAGTGGGGAGTCGAGCAGGACCTGGGCGGAGCCCAGCGTCGCGCCGAGCAACAGCGTGGCGCAGCTGACCTCGGGTTGAAGGAAGCTCGTGTTGAGCTTGTGAAAGACGACGAAGAAATAGAGCACCAGCACACAGGCCCGGGCCGATGGCGCGAAGCCGTCGAACAAGCCGTCGCGGCCAGCATCCCGCGCGTTCCGATTCCAGGATACGGCGGCTGCCAGCAGCGTTGCGTTGACCCATGCGGTCAGCAGCCAGTGGTTGGAGAGCCAGGGCAGAGAGGTGATCGCTTCGACGAGTTGGCACGCCGCCAGGATCAACAGAAGTACCGTCGACGAAGGCCGAATGCATACGAGGAGGGCCGCCAGACTGACAGCGAACTGTGTGGGTGAGGCGGTCCAGGCTCCGTAACTGGCCTGGTGGAACAGAGCGGCCCCCGCCCAGAGAAAGGCGAAGATCGCCAGGCGATCCGGGGAAGTAGGGCTGGAACCGACGTTCATGGCGACTCGGGTCGCTGACATGGCGGACACGGGCGCGGGATTCGGAACGTGCCCCAGGTACAGCGGTTGGATTCTATCGCGTCACGTGGGCGGGGCTGGCTTTCCTGTCCGTGGGGCATGGTCCGGGCTACGTTCGCTCGGAAACTCCGCACACGGAGCCGCCGGGAGGGCGAGTTCGGGTGGTCGCAATCACAAAGGCATCGGCCGTGGAAGACCGGACATCGCTCACTCGCCGCGGCTTCGTGCGCGGCATCGCGTTGGTGAGTGCTGGGATGGGCCTCGGAATGTGGTCCGCGGGCTGCCGCCGAGCGCCTGCCGGCGCTCTCGAGTTGGCGCTCGAACTCTCGGATCCCGCGTCGGCGCCGGTGTTGGGGCGCGCCTATCTCCGACTGCATCCCGGAGAGAACGATCCCCGCGCGCTTGCCCAGGCGCTGTTTCCGGGGCTGGCGACCGCGCCCGGGGAATTCGATGGGTCCCGAGCAGCGCGGGAGTACCTCGAACGGATTCGGGTGGAATTCGCTTCGGGAGAGACGGTTCGGGTCGGGGGTTGGGTGTTGGCGCGGAGCGAGGCGCGGCTGTGTGCACTCACCACCTGGGCGTGACCCCGTGCCGGCCCGTCTCGGGGTTGGGTAAGGGGCGCTTTCTCGAACACCTTTACCTACGAGTGGTGGCTGGCGTAGGCTGAGTCGCAAGCCACCCATCGGGGTCGGTTTCACCCAGACTGCCAAAGGGAATTTTATGGAACTCAAGATCCGCCACGACTGGTTGAACCAGGTGCAGGAGGAAGCGATCGATCCGGACCGCCCGATCGTCGATCCCCACCATCACTTTTTTGATCTGGTTCAGGGTTTTCCCTCCTATGACCTCGAGGACTTCAAGTCGGACTTCTCCACCCACCGTGTCGAGCAGACCGTCTTCGCCCAGTGCGGTGAGCACTACCGCGAGGACGGTCCCGAGGAGATGGCACCGGTGGGAGAGACCGAGTGGGTGGATGGGCTCGCTCGGCAGACCCAGCAGTGGCCGTCGGGCACGGTCCGCGTGGGGGGGATCGTTGGAACGGCCAGCCTCAGCATGGGAAGCGGTGTGCGCGAGGTGCTCGAGGCCCATGTCCAGGCGAGTGACCTCTTCCGCGGCATTCGGGACTCGGCTTGCTGGGACGCGGATCCGGAGCCCTCACTCCACAGCGTGCCCCATGCGAATGGTCCCGACTTGTATGCCTCCGCGGCGTTTCGAGAGGGGCTCTCGCAGCTGGCGCCGCTGGGGCTCAGCTTTGACGCCTACCACTATCACACCCAGACTCAGTACTTCATCGACCTCGCCCGGGCGTTTCCCGACACAACCATGATCCTCGATCACCTCGGTACACCCGTCGGTGTCGGGGGCTATGCGGGGAAACGCGACGAGATCTTCGAGGTCTGGAAGCGGGACCACACGGAGCTGGCGAGTTGCGAGAACGTCGTGATGAAGCTGGGGGGTCTCGTGATGCCCTGGAATGGCTTCGGGTTCGAGCGAGCCCCCAATCCGCCGACCTCCGACGAGATCGTTGCGCTGCAGGCGCGCTACTACCACCACGCCATCGAGGCCTTCGGCCCTGATCGCTGCATGTTCGAGAGCAACTTTCCCGTGGACAAGCTGTCGGTTTCCTACGGGGTCCTGTGGAATGCGTTCAAGAAAATCGCCGCCCAGTACTCCGAGGACGAGAAAGAGAGCCTGTTCCGCGCCACGGCCATGCGCGTCTACCGGCTCTCACCGGTCGATTGACGTGGGTGGACTTTCTCCGCGGGGGTGACGAATGGTGGCGGTAGGGGGTGACCGCTGCGAGGGTGTGAGCTTCAGGTGGCCGGCGTTCGCAGTGGCCCTGCTGGCCGTCGTGCTCGGCGCTTGTGCACCCGAGCCGCCCACGGCGGGGGAGATCGAGGGACCGCGTCTTTCCGAGGCCCGTGTTCAGGCGCGCGATGCCGGGCGACGGCAGGTTCAGCCCGACGCACGCCCGGGGCCTGCCAAGCAGGTGTTGTTCGGGGATCTGCACGTCCACTCCACGTTCTCCGTGGACGCCTTCATGTTTTCGCTGCCGTTCTTCAGCGGAGAGGGTGCTCATCCGCCGGCGGATGCCTGTGACTTCGCTCGTTACTGCTCGGGGCTCGACTTCTTTTCGATCAACGACCATGCTGAAAGCCTCTCGCCGAGCCGCTGGATGGAGATCAAGCGCAGCATCCGGCAATGCAATGAGTTGGCGGGAAGTGCCGAAGACCCCGACCTGGTGGCGTTCACGGGGTGGGAGTGGACCCAGACGGGTCGCAGCCCAGAGACCCACTTCGGTCACAAGAACGTCCTCTTTCCCGGGTTGTCGGAAGACGAACTGCCGGCGCGCCCCATCTCCTCTCTCGATACCTCCGACTACGAGGGCCAGACGCCTCCGCCCCCCTTTCTGATCCACGGTGCTGCTGCTGTGGCGCGGGTGTTCGGTTACTCCGAGTACGCGGAAGCCATCTCGTTCATGGGAACCCTCTCGGAAACGCCTCCTTGCGAATCGGGCGTGAATACCCGCGAGCTTCCCCTGGATTGCGCAGAGTCGGCGGCGAGTCCCGAGAAACTGTTCGCCAAGCTCGACGAGTGGGGTTTTGAAAGTCTCGTGATCCCCCACGGATTGGCGTGGGGGATCCACGCACCTCCCGGTGCGCGGCTCGACGTTCAGCTTCGGGGAGACCGCCATGACCCCGCGCGCCAGCGTCTGATCGAGATCAGTTCGGGGCACGGCAACAGCGAGGAGTTTCGCGACTATCCCGAATACGCGACGGACGACAGCGGCCACAGGATCTGTCCGGCGCCCACACCCGGTTACCTGCCGTGTTGCTGGCGAGCGGGTGAGATCATGCGCGAGCGCTGTGGCGATCTTACCGCGGAGGAGTGTGAGCGGAGGGTCGAACAGGCCAAGAGCCTGGCCCTCGAAGCCGGCGTGAGTCCCGATCTCGTCTTTCCCGACACCACCGGAGACGACTGGCTGGATTGCGATCAGTGCCGCGATTGTTTCAAGCCTGCGATGACGCTGCGCCCGGGGATGACGGCCCAGTATGGGGCCGCGGTTTCGAATTTCGAAGAAGACGAGAGCACTCCCCGCCGCTTTCGCTTCGGATTCATCAGTTCCACCGACAACCACGCGGCGCGGCCGGGAACGGGGTACAAACAGTACGAACGTCGCATCATGACGGACTCTCGTGGGATGGCCGATGCGGAAGTCGAGGAGCGAGTGCGTGGCTGGCTTGGCCCGGAGCAGTTGGACCCCCAGCAGCCCCAGGCGGTGGTGCACGATCGTCTGTTCGAGTTGATCGACACCGAACGCAAGGCGAGCTTCATGTATCCGGGTGGGGTGGTGGCCGTTCATGCAGAAGGTCGAGATCGCCGCTCCATCTGGGATGCTCTCATGCGGCGCGAGGTCTACGGAACGAGTGGTCCCCGAATTCTGCTTTGGTTCGATCTGCTCAATGCGCCGGGGGGGGCGGTGGCCATGGGCAGTGATGTGGCCATGCAGAAGGCGCCGCGTTTCTCTGTGCATGCCGTGGGCGCTTTCCGCCAGTTGCCCGGTTGCCCCGAGGACGAGCACCTGGGTCTGTCGGCCGAGCGAATCGCTCACCTGTGTCGGGACGAGTGCTATCACCCCAGCGACGAAAGGCATCTCGTCAAATCCATCGAGGTGGTGCGAATTCGTCCGCAGCAAACCCCGGGCGAACCCATCGCTCCGTTGGTCGAAGATCCGTGGCTTCGCTTCGATTGCCCGGCGGACCCGGCAGGCTGTCGCGTGGAGTTCGAGGATGCGGATTTTCCCGAGTCCGGGCGTGATGCGGTCTACTACGTGCGCGCTCTGCAGGAAGCCACGCCTGCCATCAACGCCGACGGTCTGCGTCCGCGTTTCGATTCCAATGGCCATGCCGTCGAGATCACCCAGTGCGAAGGTGGCTTTCGCACACCGGCTGACGATCAGTGTCTGGCTCCGGCTCAGGAACGCGCCTGGTCGTCACCCATCTACGTGGATCGGCTCAGCGAATCCTGACCCGATTCTCTGGGGTTTGGCCAGCTCGAACGCGGCCTAGGCGTTGCCCCGTTCCTGGGCCAGAGCCTGCTGGCTTGCGGCTTCTATTTTTCGCCAGCGCAGGGGCGAGAGGATCTGTGCCCACCAGGTGGTCGGAAAGGTGGGAAGAGACTCGATTCCGATCTGTTCGGGCGGCTCGCGGTCCTTGGGCAGGAACCTCGTTCCGAACAGAATGTCGAACAGAATGATGTTCTGTCCGTAGTTGTGGTTCGCCTCCTCGGCGCGTGGCGAGTGATGCCAGCGGTGGAGTTCCGCCATGCTGAAGATCCAATTCAGAGGGCCCAGACGCAGCGGCAGATTGGCGTGCTGGAAGACGCCGTGTACGGCTGCAAAGAGCGTCCAAAGTGCCAGCATCTCCTCCGATGCCCCCATGGCCATGAGGGGGATGAAGCCCGCGACGTTGTGCATCAGAATGTCGCCGAAATGGAAACGGCTGGCGTTGAGCCAGTAGAGGCGGGGGGCACTGTGGTGGGTTGCGTGAAAACGCCACATCCAGTCGACGGTGTGCTGCAGCCGATGGACCCAGTACTGGAAGGCTTCGACGACCACCACCGCAAGAGTGATCTGGCCGAGTAGGGGCCACTGGTCGGGCCAAAGGTCGAAGCCGGCGCGTGTCGTGAACCAGCTGGACGCTGCGATTCCAGCGGCGACCAGGGCGGGTTGCACGATGGCGCCGGTGCCGATCACGGTCAGGGCGTGGCTCAAGTCGGTCTTCATGTCGCCGTTGGAGTGAAGCCAGCTGCGATGGAGCGGGATGATGCGTTCGCATCCGAGCACGATCAGGAACGCAATGGCCTGACAGAGGGGAGCCGCGGCTACGGGGCTCATGCCCCGGTCGATGAGCGCGATGGCGCCCATCAGCGAACCTCCGAAGACCAGGGGGAAGATGCTGCGGGCAAACCACCAGCGGATGCGCGATTCGGCCATGGGAACAGCCTAGCCGGAATTTGCGGCCGATCGAGGGTCAGGCCTTCAGGGAGTCGAGGGGTCCCGTGCGAAGGTGAACCCGATGTGTTCCTCTTTCATCATCGCCGTCTGTGGATCGATGCGCAGCGTGATCACGTTCACGCGCAACTGTGTGGCGTGGGGGATGTGCTCGAAGAAGCGCTCGGCCAGACGGTTGGGTCGGCTGAGGGAGCCGAGAGAGCGTCGCAACCTCCAGAAGCGCTCGAGTTCCTCGCCCACTGGCCCTGGCAAGCGGTCTACCGCCCCCCACGTCTCGTCGGGTCCCGCCGACGCTTGCAGCGAGACTTCGACCCGGGGAACGGGCACCGAGTACATCGCCCATCCTCCGAGTTTCCAGGGATTGATGTCCCATTGCGCGACGGCGGCCATGTGAACCAGGGGCCAGAGTGTGAAGGCGGTGAGGCCGGCGATCAGTACGTGGTTCCGGTTGGACTGGATCAAAATGTGGTGACCGCCGGTAGAAGTTCGAGTTTGACGAGCATGACCCAGACATCGAAGGCCACAAAGAGCCAGATCAGTCTTCGGTTCAGATCGGAGCGTGTGAACAGGAGCAGGGCGTTCAGGTAGAGGGCTCCGAAGAAGAACTCGCGGGCCATGATCTCTGTGATGACCAGGAATGCAATGGTGGCCGCCAGGGCGAAGACGCGCGTGCGGTGGAACAGCAGCAGCAGACCCGCGGCCACCTCCCACACGTAGGAGAGGTTCGAGAGCGCTTGCAGGGGCAGGCTGGTGATTCGATAGGGGCCGTCGCCCGCCACATTGGCATAGCTCGAGATCCGGACCACCTCGTCGGCTGGGAGCAGCCAGGAAAGGAGCGAATGAAAACCCGGATGCTGGAGTTGATAGGTGAGGAATACACCATCGGAGTAGTAGCCATGGACCGCTTTCTGGATTCCGGCGTAGACGAAAACCACCACGACCATCCAGCGCAGGGATCCCAGGAGCAGGGCCTCTTCGGTTTCGTCGCGCGGCTGCCACAGGGTCAAGAGCATGAGAAAACTCAATTCGAGAAAGGTGTGGTTCGCCGTTTCCGGAAAGTTGTTCCAGACCACCGTCACCTGCAGGGCCGTCAGGGCCGGCAGGGCGATGGTGCGAGTACGAGGGACGATTCCCATCACCGTCAGGACTGCCACGCAGGTCAGGGTCAGGAGCATGGGACCGTCGATCCAGGAGAAGTCGCCGGTGGGAACCCACCAACCCCCGGACGCCCACCAGACCGTGGTGGTGAACAGGTGGAGGAGGAGAATCACCTCGAAGGCGCGGAGCTTCGAACGTCGCACGACGGCGTCGTCCTCACCGAGACGAGCCAGGGCCTTCACGATCCCCATGGAGGGAATCTAGCGTCGATCCTGGGGAACTCGCGGGCGTTTTCGCCACCGGGCCCGCTTGCTGGCACACCCGCCAAGCGATATGTCTTGGCCCGGTCCGAGTGCCAGGCGGGAATTTCGCGGTGGAAAGCCGTGAGAGAGCCGATCAACCGGCAACTCAAAAGGGGGCGGGTGGGGGCGATGCGCGTGTCGGATCGGAGGGGGCTGCAGTGGGTGTGGGGCCCGTTGGTCACACTGTGTCTGTGCGGCGCAGTCGGGGCTGCCGATGTGGTTCCCCTGAAAGCCCCTCCTGCTAGTGACCCCAAGGGTTACGAGTGGATTCGCATGACTTCGGGTGAATGGTTGAAGGGGTCCGTCGAGCGCATGCGAGACGAGAGCATCAGCTTCCACAGCGATGAACTCGGCGACCTGACGCTCGATTGGGACGACGTCTCGGCCCTCTACTCCCCCCACGTCAACATGTATTTCTTCGAAGACCGGGAATTGGATATCGGGACCGCCGTCATCCGCGATGGTGAAGTCATCGTCACAACGAAGGACGGGACCAAGACGCGAAAGCGCAAGGACTTGGTCTCGATCATTCCGGGTCGGCCGAGGGAGATCAACTACTGGAGCGGCAAGCTCACTGCGAACCTCTCGGTACAGAGGGGTAACACCGACCACGTGGAGTACGGAGCGATCGCAACGATTCGTCGAGAGACGCCCGACACCCGTCTGCGCGTGGACTACAACGGTTCGTACGGTGAGGTCGGGGGAGTGAAGAACACCAACAATCATCACGCCGAGGCCCACTTCGACATCTTCGTGACACGGCGCTTCTATGTGACCCCGGCCGCTCTTGGGGTCTTCCAGGATGAATTCCAAAACATCGAGCTACGGCTGACACCCGGTGCCGGCATGGGTTACGAGGTGGTTGATCACAAGAAGGTCGAGTGGACGGTGGAGGTCGGCGGTGAATATCTGCAAACCGAATATCTGTCGGTGGCCCCGGGTCAGCCCATCGTGGACAAGGGGGGGGCGGTCCGTCTGCGATCCACCCTGGCGCTGGAGCCTCACTCGAGCACGGACCTGACCTTCACCTACTCGACGAATCTGGCCATCGGGAATGGCACGAACAGCCAGCACGGTCTCGCAGTGCTGTCCTTCGAGATCACGGACCTGCTCAGTATCAACCTCTCCTTCACCTGGGACCGGGTCGATGACCCCACTCCCACGTCCACGGGTGTGGTTCCGCAAAAAGACGATTATCGGCTCGCGGCAGGCATTGGGTTCACCCTTTGAGCGGAACACTCCCAGGGACCCCAAGACGTACAGCGTTCAATCGTCCAGCAGAGCAAGGACCTTGTCTGAAGGCCGCGCCAATACCGCCCGCTCTCCGCGGATGATGATGGGCCGTTGCATCAACTTCGGATGTTCGAGGAGGACCTCCACCACGGCTTCCGGGGTCTGGTAGTCGTCCTCGTTGAGGCCCAGGGCCTTGAAGTTCTTGTCCTTACGGACGAGATCTGCGGCCGGATCGGGGAGCAGCTCGAGAAACCGCTCGAAGTCGGCTCGTGACAGGGGATGATCGAGGTATTCGATGACGTCGAACTCGACGCCGCGCTCGCGCAGGATTTCCAGCACGCCGCGCGACTGGCCTCAGCCAGGGTTGTGGTAGAAGGTCAATCGCTCCATGGGGCAGGCCTCCGGGTGTTCCCTCCACGGTCGGGGAGGGGTGGGTCACATTCGATTCAAGTCAGTGTCGGTATAGCAGGCCCAGGCCGGCGAAGCCGTCGTGGAGATCGCTGGCGCCTCCGGTGGGGACGAGGTAGTG
This sequence comes from Myxococcota bacterium, assembly GCA_022447545.1. GTDB lineage: Bacteria > Myxococcota_A > UBA9160 > UBA9160 > SMWR01 > JAKVBI01. The sequence continues at coordinate 53,862 of JAKVBI010000008.1, read as the reverse complement.
CCCATTCAAGCTGACGGCGATGTGGTCGGACACGTAGTAGTCGATCCCCCCTCCGAGCTTGACAGTGTGGTCGAGGTTCACCGATGCGTCGACGTCGCGCACGGCGCGGATGACCCCGAGACCCAGGCTCACAAAGGGCTGAATCCGAGTTCTCGACAGGTAGCCTTTGATGTTGTTGGTGACGGTCCAATAGTCCGCCTCATTGAGGCCCGATCCGGCATCGCCGATCCGGGTGTATTCGAACTCGTAGGCGAAATTCGGATGACATCGGTAGCCGGCCGCCACGTTGAATCCCAGCCCGTCGCCACCCCCCTGCATCAGGAAGTGGGAAGCGCCGTAGAAGCCGCGCCGCTCGGGGCCGGTTTCGTCGTCGGGGTTGGCGTCGCCCACCACGAACAGCGCGCAGGCCAAGGTCGAGACAGCGGCAAAGAACGCCTGTCCCGCAATGGGAGCGGGATCCTCAGCTCTCATCGCTGTGCTGGGCAGCAAAGCCACGGCAGCCACCAGAGCGAGCCGTCGTCTCAGCATCGGGAGATCCTCCGATTCTCAGCGAATCCATCCGCCATCGGGGCTTCGAAATGCGCCGGGATTATCTCACAGTCTGCCCTCGAATCCGCCCCCAATCCGGTCACGACTGAGATGACTGTGCAGGGAAGCACGAACGGGAGCGGGGTTCGCTGCGCAGCCCCCCCCTCAGGCGGATCGACCAGGAGTCATCCTTTCGCTGTCGCGGTTTCCCCACTGTCCCAAGGGGGGGTTCGACCCGTCGAAGATGGGGAGGTTGGTTCCGGGAAGGGAGAGTCTCCGAGGCGGCTCAGAAAACGATCACCGATCGTGCCAATTCACCCGTGACCAGCGCTTCGAAGGCCTCGTTGACCTGGGTCAGGGGCAGGCGCTGTGAAATCAGGGGCTCCAACTTCAGGCTGCCCTGGCGGTAGAACTCCATCAGGCGAGGAATGTCGCGCTGGGGAACGTTGCCGCCGCCCAGGGTCCCCACCAGCTTCCGGTCGGAAAACAGCAGGCGGCCGTCCACGGCGATGTCGGCGCCGGAGGGAGGAGAGCCGACCATCACGGTGGTGCCTCCGGAGCGGGTTGCGGCGAAGGCCTGGGCCACGATCTCGGGCTTCCCAATGACCTCGAACGCGAAGTCGACGCCGCCTGGAACGACAGCCTGGATCGCGTCAGTGACCGATTGACCCTGGGCGAGGTGGACCGGGTCGGTCGCCCCGAGATCCGATGCGAGGTCAAGCTTTGTCGCTTGGGTGTCGACGGCCAGGATCCGCGCGGCACCGGCGATGCGCGCGCCCTGGACGACGTTCAGCCCCACCCCCCCGCAGCCCACCACGGCGACGCTCGATCCCGGGGTCACTTGCGCGGCATTCAGTGCCGCTCCCACACCCGTCGTGACTCCGCAACCGGCCAGGCACGCCTGATCGAGGGGGATCTCTGGATCGATCTTCACGGCCTGGGCTTCTCGCACCACCGCCAGCTCGGCCAGGGAACCCGAGCCAACCATGGGATGGACGGGCGCTCCGTCGAGTCGCAGGCGCGTGGTGCCGTCGGGCATCAGGCCGAACATGTTGTTCTGGCGGGTTTCGCTCATGCAGCTGACAATGTCGCCCGCGCGGCAGTCGCCGCAGGTGCCACAGGGGCCGAATAGGGCCACCACCACGTGGTCTCCCACGGCGAGGCTCTCGACACCCGCTCCCAGCTCCTCCACCACACCGGCACCCTCGTGGCCGAGCACCATGGGCAGTCGCGCGACCGGACTGCGCTCCTCCTGGACGTGGAGGTCTGAGCGACATACCCCGGAGGCAGCGATACGCACGACGATTTCACCCCGCTGAGGCGCCTCGATCTGGACCTCTTCGACTTCCAGGGGCTGATGAAATTCGCGAAGGACGGCTGCCTGCATGGGGTGACTCCCGTTGGATGCCCCGGACTCCAAAGGCCCGAGGAGGGGGACAGCATTGCACGACTGGGACGGTCGCCGTCAATCCCGGTCTGGAATGCGTTGACACGGGAGGCGGGTCTTGAGAGCCTCGCGGGATCCCGGTCCCATGGGGGGGCGTGAAGTGGGTTCGCACCCAACACGATGACTTCGAGATCAGGAGGTGGCGATGGCCGTCGAGAGCGAGAGGATTCAAGTGGCAACTCCGGGCGGATCCATGCCCACGTTTCTGGCGCGACCCGCCGGGGCGGGGCCCCATCCGAGCGTGGTGGTGATCATGGAGGCCTTCGGGTTGTTGCCCAACATCGAGCGCATCAGCGAGCGGATCGCTGCCGAGGGCTATGTGGTGGCGGCACCCGATTTCTATTTCCGCGAGGGCCCCGACAACCAATTCGGCTACGACAGCCTGGATGGCGCCATCGCCTGCATGCAGAAGCTCGATGATGCGGACTTCCTCGCCGACATGGGGGCCGTCATGGACACCCTGGAGGCACGGCCGGACACCACCGGGAAACTGGGAGTCACCGGGTTTTGCATGGGAGGGCGTTTGTCTTTCCTGAGCGCCTGCGAGTTGGCCGGGCGGGTTGCGTGTGCGGCTCCGTTCTACGGGGGGGGCATCACCGGCCACCTGCCCCAGGCGGGCAACATTCGCTGTCCCGTGCACCTGTTCTTTGGCGAGAAGGATGCCTTCATTCCCATGGAGCAGGTCGAGGAGGTCGGGGCGAAGCTGCGCGAACTCGGTACCGATTTCGAACTCGATTGCTATACCGATGCCGACCACGGCTTCTTCTGTGACGAGCGCGAGTCCTATCAGGAGGCTGCGGCGGTGGACTCCTGGAACAAACTCATGGCGCTCTTTACCCGCGCCCTGCGCGACTGAGGAGAATCGACATGGGACGACTCGATGGAAAAGTGGCACTGATCAGTGGTGGCTCGCGTGGGCAGGGGGCAGCCGAAGGACGCTTGTTCGTGGCTGAGGGAGCCCGGGTGATGTTGGCTGACGTGCTCGACGAACCCGGAGAGGTTCTGGCCAAGGAACTCGGAGATGCGGCGATCTATCAACACCTCGACGTGCGATCCGAAGAGCAGTGGGAGCAAGCGGTCGCACGTTGCGTGGAGGAGTTCGGCCGACTCGACATCCTGGTCAACAACGCCGGGATCGTCCAGGCCATCCCCATGGAGAAGATGCCGCTCAGTGCCTATATGGAGGTCGTGGAGATCAACCAGGTGGGGGTGTTTCTCGGAATGCGTACGGTGACACCAGCGATGCGCACCGCGGGCGGCGGTTCCATCGTGAACATCTCCTCCAACGCGGGGCTCGAAGGTGTCTCCGGAGTCATCGGTTATGTGGCCAGCAAGTGGGCGGTGCGCGGGATGACCAAGACCGCGGCTCTCGAACTCGGCCACTACGGCATTCGCGTCAACTCCGTCCACCCGGGAGGCGTCGATACCCCGATGCTCCAGCAGGACGACTTCGAAAGCGTGGATCAGAACAAGGTCTTTCGCACTCAGCCGATTCCGCGCATCGGACAGCCCGAGGAGATCGCCAACCTCGTACTCTTTCTGGCCTCGGACGAGAGTTCCTTCTCGACGGGCTCGGAGTTCGTGGCCGACGGCGGTTTGATGGCCGGGCGCGCCGGAGCCGGGGTCAGGCCGGACTGAATTCCCGAGGCCTCGCCCTACACCCAGTCGCGTGGCACGAGGTAGTGGTCCAGGAGCCGCGCTTCGGGGCTGCCGGGCTCGGGGCGATGATCGTATTCCCAGCGCACCTCCGGGGGCAGTGAGGCGAGAAGCGACTCGGTGCGCGCACCCGCTTGGAGGCCGAAGCGCGTGCCCCGGTCGTGGATGAGGTTGAATTCCACGTAGCGGCCTCGACGCAGCAGTTGCCAGCTGCGCTCGCGGTCCGAGTAGGGGGTGTGCTTGCGCCGTTCGAGGATGGGCAGGTAGGCGTCGAGGTAGGCGCCAGCCGCCGCCTTCACGAAGCCAAAGGCCGTCTCGAAACCACCCGTTTCAAAGTCGTCGAAGAACAATCCACCGACGCCCCGGGGTTCGCTCCGGTGGGGAAGGGTGAAGTAGGCGTCGCAGGCCGCTTTGCAACGGGCGTACAAATCGTCGCCGAAGGGCATACAGGCATCGCGGGCCACCGTGTGCCAGTGGACGACATCCTCGTCGAAGCCGTAGTAGGGGGTGAGGTCGAATCCTCCGCCGAACCACCAGACGGGCTCCACGTCCTCTTTACTGGCCGAGAAGAAGCGGAAGTTGGCGTGGGACGTGGGCGCGTAGGGGTTGCGGGGGTGAACGATCAGGGAGGTGGAGACGGCTTCGTAGGTCCCCCCGGCGAGTTCCGGGCGGCGCTCGGTGGCAGCGGGGGGCAGTTGGTTTCCCAGGGTGTGGGAGAAGTTGACGGCCGAGCGCTCGACCACCGGGCCCCCTTCGAGGACTCGAGGTCTGGATCGTCCCCCGCCGGGCCTCTCGATCTCGTCACGGCGGAAACGGGCCTCTCCGTCCTGGGCCTCCAGGGCCTCGCAGACCTGGTCCTGAAAGGTTTCCAGGGTCTTTCGCACGGCAGAAACCGTGGGGCCTGGCTGTCCGGTATCTGCCAATCCGTTTCCTCTGGTAGCGCCGATCAGAATCTAGGCCGTTGCCGTGGCCCGGTCACCCGCCCGAGGAGGTGGGGTTGCGATCCGTCCGATAACGGCCGAGTTCGGGCAGTTTGGCGGCCACGATGCCGAGCACCGTCAGGCAGCCCAGGCCGCCGCTGACCACGGCGACGGTGGCGCTGGACAGCGCGGCCACGAAACCGGCCTCCACGGCACCCAGGTGGTTCGAGGCGCCGATGAAGATCATGTTGACCGAACTCACGCGTCCGCGCAGGGCGTCGGGGGTGGCCAGTTGAATGAGTGTCTGCCGCGCCACCACGCTGACCTGGTCCGCCATGCCCACCACCATGTAGGCGAGTACCGAGAGCGGGAAAGAGCGCGACAGACCGAACAAAATCGTGGCCAGCCCGTAGATGGCCACGGCGATCATCAGGGCCCGACCCATGCGTCGCATGGGCGGAAGAAAGATGAGCAGCAGGGCCATGGACAGGGAACCGATTTCGAGGGAGGCCGTGAGCAGCCCATAACCGCGGGGGCCCACTTGAAGGATCTCGTTGGCGTAGATGGGAAGCAGAGCTGTGGCGCCCCCGAAGATCACCGCGAACATGTCGAGGGTCATGGCGCCGAGCACTTCCCGACGTTGGCGCACGTAGTGGATGCCCTCGACGATGGCCTGAACGGTGACCCGACCGCCGGCTTCGGGAGGGACGCGACTGCGTACGAAGATCAGGCCGATCAGGGACAGGACGACGAGGCCGGCCTGGACCGCGTAGCTGGCAGAGACCGAGACCGCTGCAATCACGAGTCCTGTCAGAGCCGGCCCGGTGACCCGCGCCAGGGAGATCAGCGTGCTCGAGATGGTGACGGCGCGAGGGAACATCGCTCGCGGAACCAGGGTCGGCAGCAATGCCGAACCCGCGGGTGATTCGAAGGCTGCCGCTGAACCCACGGCGAACACCATTGCGTAGATGAGGGGCAGGTTGGCGCTGCCGTCTGCGCTGGCCAGCCACAAACTCACGCCACAGATCAGCGGCACGATCTGCGAAGCCATGATGAGCCGTCGACGGTCGAAGACGTCCGCCACCGCTCCGCCGAGGAGGGACAGTGCCAGGTGGGGGACGAAGCGGGTCAGTCCGATCAGACCGAGATCGAAGGCCGAGCCCGACAGGTCGAAAACCTGCCAGGCCACCGATGCACTGAACAACGCGCTGGCGGTCACCGAGCAGAAGCGACTCCCTGCGAAAAGCGAGAAGGCGGGGACTCTCAGCGGAGCCAGCGGTGCGTCGATGGGGAGCTCGGGTTCAGCGGGTTCGTTGGGCGCGGACAAGTCCTCTCCTCTGGCTCACCGAGCGAGTGGACCGCAGCTTTCAGCCTTCGGTAGGGGGAACGCTGGGCCGCGCACTCGAGCGCAGGCTGCCGTTGGGGGCCGACGTGTGCTCAGAAGGGTCGTGTGACCGCTCGAGTCGGTCCGAAACTGTGGAGCGCCAGAGCATGGAGGTTTCCCAGTCCGCCGCAGACCATGACGATCATGTGCTCGGGCGATTCGACCAGGTGCACCATGTCGTTGGCGTCGACCCGCCCGTGCTCGCGATGCTGTTCCTGATGAGCCTCGGGCCACCAACTCGAGGGGAGCTTGGCGTGCTCGTAGAGGGCGCTTTGCACGTCTTCGATCTTTGGGTAGGCGCTGGCGATGAGATCGGCCCAGGGGGGCGCGATGGCAACCATGATCTCCGCTCCGTGGAAGCCTCCTCCAATGAAGGCGTTGGTGCCCGGGAAGGCGAGAGATGTGCCGATGATTTGCAGCAGGTCGGCCCCATGGGTGGCCACCGTGTCGGCCACGTCGATGGTGCCCGTGACCCCGTGAACCGTGAGGGCGTTGCCGGGGAATCCGCGCCGCTCGCCCAGCGGCGCCCAGGGAGAGCGCTCCTCCCACTCGGCGACCACGATGCCGGTGACTCGGCCCGGCTGTCCGAACACACTCTTGGAACTCACCCCCACCACCTGGCCGGCCACGTTGCGCATGATCAGGCGCAGAGCCCGCCCGATGGCTGGAGCGGGCCCGGCCTCACCGCCGAAGCAGCCCGGGCCGTAGGGGATGCCGAGTTCGTGGCGTGCGGGTCCGTTGACGAACACGCCCGGGACCACGCAGCACGTGGTGGTGTTGAGGGCGAACAGATTGAGGAGCGGATCGACCATGGCCTCGATGGAAGCGCACAGCAGTGGCATGGCGTTGGCCGGGGCACCCGCCATCACGGAGTTGACGGCGATCTTTTCCACCGTGGCGCGCCCGTTCCGGGGCGGAAGCTCGGCGATGACTTCATCGGGAAAGCGTCCCGAGGCGGCAACGTGTTCACGCACCAATGCCTCGGTGGGCGGGATCAGGGGCAGGCCGTCGCCCCAGCCCGCATCGGTCGCGAAGCGTGTGAAAGCCAGGGGATCGGCGTCCACCTCTACCCGTGGGCTCACCAGCCAGTCGATCTCGCAACCCTCGGGTCCGCAGGAGCGATCGATGGGAGCTTGGGCCATGGGGTTCCTCCAGTCGGCCGACCTAGCGTGTCGGCCGACGGGTTGCAGGGTCGTTATAGCTTTCCGCCGAGGGCCTCGATCAACTTGGGGAAATGATCGCGTGCGATTTCACGCACCTCGGCTTCGGGCCGCGTTTCGAGGGGGTAGGGGAGGACGTGCACACGCAGCCCACTCCGCCCCGCATTTGAGGCCATGGTTCCGGAAAGGGATTCGAATTCCTGGGTCACGACGGCGACCGCCGTCTTGCCCCGCTCGGCGACCTCGACTGTGTCGTGGACCGTCCAAGCGGTGCAGGAGCCTCAATTGCCGAGGCCCACGATGGCCAGGTCGACATCTTCGGCGAAAGCGTCGAGTTCCTGGCGGGTGGTCTCGCCCTGCTCGCCGATGCGATTGCCCGCATTCCAGGTCACGACCTCAGCGCCCGCGGCTTCGAGAGACGGTTTCCACTCGTCGATGACCTGCAGGAACGACTGCCAGGTCTGGTCGTAGCGGATTCCGATTCGCCGTCCCGCCAGGCTCCCGGCGTCCGGTCCTCGATCGGTGGAGACCTCAGGCGGCGGCGCCGTGGGGTCCAATACGTGAATACGCTCCATGGGGCTCCTCCTCGTGGAATGTTCGCCCGCCCCCAGTATACGCGGCTTGAAGTGCGTCCAACCTGCGGGTAGCGTCGCCCTATGGGTTGGCCTCTGGGCGTGGTTTCGGTCGTCTACGGCGGGCGACCCGTGCGCGAAGCGGCAGAGTTGGCCCGCCAACAAGGCTTCGATCACATCGATGTCCTGGCCGACGATCCCGAGGATCTGGCCCTTCCTGCGGGCGACCGGTTCGCCATGCTGCCGCGAACGGGCTGTACGTCAGGGCCGGCCCGCGACGGCGATCGCAGCTGGGATAAGACCGTCGAGGACTATCGGAAGGTCCCGGGTGCGCGTATCGAGCCCTGGCCGGGATCGGTGGTGGGGAGCAACGAGCGGGTTCTGGCTTTTCTCGAAGCGGTCCCCGGCCTGCGTTTGACGCTGGACGTCGGTCATGTGGTGGCGTGGGGCGGAGACCCGATGGAACTGTTGCCCTTCGCGGATCACGTGCAACTGCGTCAGGCGTGCGAGGGGGAGACTCAGCGGCTCGAAGGAGATGTCGACCTCCCCGGCGTGTTGGCCCGGTTGAAGACACTCGAGTACCCCGGGCGGTTGTCGGTCGAGTACTTCGACCTGCCAGACCGTGGCTGGGGGTTCGACGATCCCATCGCAGCTGCGTGTGAAATGGCCCGACGCATTCGAGGGTTGTTGTAGGGGCGCACCTGCCCCTTGGTCGAATCAGACGATTTCGTCTCGTTCGAGGGCCCGTACTTCCTCGTCCTCCAGGCCGAGCCACTCGGCGTACACCTCGTGGTTGTGGTCTCCGAGCCCGGGGCCCGTGTGACGGATCCGACCCGGGGTGGCACTCAGTTTGGGGGTCGGAGCGACCATCTGCAACGGACCGAGCACGTCGTCATGGATCTCCACCACGCTTGCGCGGGCCTGGATGTGGGGGTCGGCCAGGAGATCGGCGAGGTCGTTGACGGGCGCCACGGGAATGCGGGCCTTCGTGAGCAAGTCGACGACTTCGTCGCGCGGGTGCTCTGCGACCCATCGTGCGACCCGTGCGTCGAGTTCGTCGGCGTGACGAAGGCGTTCACGGGAACGGCCGAAGCGTGCTCGGCTGGCTTCGTCGTCGTGTCCGATCACGGCCAGCACGCGACCGACCTGGGCATCGGTGGTCCCCGACACCACCACGAAGCGATCGTCGGAGGTCGCGTAGGTGTTGCGTGGCACCCCTCCGGAAACACGGCTCCCCATGCGGTGGGGCGGAGGCCCGTTGGGATCGAAGCCGACCACGGAACCCGCAAGCAGTTGCAGCACGGGTTCGACCATGGAGACATCGACATGTTGCCCCCCACCGCCGCGTGCGTCGCGGTGATAGCAGGCGGCCAGGGTGCCGACGACGCCCGAGATGGCCGTGAGGATGTCGCCCAGAGGCAGGGAGGTCAGCATGGGGGGGCCATCGGGTTCGCCGGTCATGTGCGTCAGTCCGGCGAAGGCCTCCGCCAGGCTCCCATTCCCAGCCCGACCCGCGTAGGGGCCCGTGGCCCCGAAGCCGCTCACGCTCACCATCACGAGTCGGGGGTTGAGGGCCGACAACTCCTCCCAGCTGCAATGCCAACGCTCGAGAAGCTTCTGGGGGTGGTTCTCCACGAGGACGTCGGCGCATTCGACGAGGCGGTGGAGAAGCGCGGTTCCCTCGGGCCGCTCGAGGTCGAGGGTGATGGCCCTCTTGTTGCGCGAGACCATCGCCCACATGAGCGAGCGGCCTTCGCGGGTGGCGCCCATGTGCCGCATGAGGTCGCCCGTGCGGGGCTCGAGCTTGATGACATCAGCGCCGAGGTCACCCAGCATGGCGGAGATCTGGGGAGCCGAGAAGAGGGTCGAGAGGTCGAGTACGCGCAGTCCCGAGAGAGCACCAGACATATCGGTTGAGATGATACGCGCCCAGGGCCGTGGTGGGGACGTTATGGCTCGCCGGCGGCGTAGAGGGAGCTGATGATCGCATCCGCCAACTCGGGGCTGGGTTGCTCGGTGCGTACGATCTGGAAATGGCTCAGCACCTCGTCACGCCCCGGTGAGTACCGCACCGCTTCGACCTGCATCTCGTCCACCTCGAAAAGGACCACCTCGTCCACATTGGACCATTTGGCGAGTTCTCGGACCTCGTCTGGAACGGTTTGCGCTTCGAGCGAGGGGGGCAGGCTGCGGATCAACTCCATGTAGCGACGGCCCCCCTGGGTAACGCGCAGTCTGGGTTGAAGAAATGTCGGCCGATCGGCTTGGATGCGGGTGGTTTTGATCCAGTGGTGGCGAGGGTCCACGGACACTCGCAGATGGGTCAGGCCCACCGGAAGGGGCGTTGGGTCGAGGGGCGCCAATCCCACGAACCGGCCGTTCAGAAAGATTCCCGCTCCCTTTTGCGCCCCGTGGAACCGGATGGTTCCCAGGGTCGGATTGGCGAGTTCTCTACGGGCTACGGTCAGGCTTCCCTGCAACTCGGGCGACGCTTCGTCGGCCGGAAGTTCGAAGTCCGGATCGAAACGCAGGAGCAGGGCAAATGCGCGTTGGGCCCGTAGCTTCTTGCCCAGCGCCAACTCGGCGCGGGCCAGTGTAACCATGCCTCGACGTGTGGCGGGCAGGTGCGATCGCCAGGCCGGCAGGTATTCCAGTGCGCCTGTCAGCAGGGACTCGGCTCGTTTGGCATCCCCTTCGTTCAAAGCCTGGATGCCCCTTTCGAGGGCATCGTTGAGTTGGTCGACATTCTGGAGGGGATTGGAGTCGATCTGACTGGGCAGATCGATGGGCATTACGTCGTCCCGTCGGGCCATGCTTTCTCGCAGCCGCCACAACAACTCCTGGGCATACGGGGTCGACAGGTCATGACTGGTGACGAGAGCGAAAGGGCTGGTACTTGCGCCACTCGGAACCGAGTTCTCGGTACCGGCAGAAATCGCCGGTACGAGTTGGAGGGCCAGGGCGAGGAGAGCGGCCTTGATGCTTCGGTCGCGCATCCCGGGGGCCGAGGGGCGGGGGGCTGAGCGATCGATCATGTCGGAAGGATACCGCTCCCGGGCCCGATCTGCGGGGGCTGTTCCGCCGGAAACCGAGGGAGTCCGCGTATACTGGCCCGGGCCTCCGGAGGAAAAGGCGTTCATGGATTTTTCGTTCGGCAGTGAGTACGAGGCATTCCGCGAAACCGTGCGCGTGTTTCTCGGAGAGAATTGGCCGCTTCGCGGCGAGGAGGCGGACCTTTCCGAGTCCGAGCGTGCGCGACGCTTCCGCCGGCGAGCCACCGAGGCGGGATATTTGTATCGGAACATCCCCCGCCGCTTTGGGGGATCTGAACAGCCACCGGACCTGCTCGAGGCCCAGATCCTGCGAGAGGAGTTCGGCCGGGCCCGGGCTCCCATGGAATTGACGGGTCAGGGCCCACAGATGGTCGTGCCGACCCTCCTCGAGTGGGGAACGGAGTGGCAACAGGAGCGCTTCATCCCCAAGACCGTCGAGGGGGATTACGTCTGGTGTCAGGGGTACAGCGAGCCCGGCGCCGGCAGCGATCTGGCCTCCCTCCAGACGCGTGGCGAACGGGTGGGCGACGAGTGGGTGATTCACGGTCAGAAGATCTGGACCACCCATTGGAATCGCGCCCAGTACATGTTCGCGTTGGTGCGTACCGAGCCCGATGCCTCCAAGCACGAGGGGATCTCGTATCTGTTGTTGGAGATGGATCAGCCTGGGATCGACGTGCGTCCACTCAAACAGATCACCGGGGCCTCGGAGTTTGCGGAGGTCTTCTTCGACGGCGCCCGCACGCCCGCAGATTGGATCGTGGGCGAGCGCGGCCAGGGCTGGCGAGTGTCGCGTTCCCTGTTGAAGCATGAGCGCAACATGCTCGGAAGTGGTGCGCGTGCTCAGGGACTGTTTCGCAGCCTGATCCGTCTGGCCACCCGCGTGGAGCGCCAGGGTCACAAGGCGGTGGACGACCCGATGGTGGCCGAGAAGTTGGTGGAATTGATGGGCTACGTCCGGAGCCAGCAGTACTCGAGTTACATCCAGTTGACCCGTGAACTCCAGGGTGGGGAATCCGGGCTCCTGCCCCTGCTCAACAAAATTGGCAACTCGAACATCGCTCAGCAGATTTCCTCCATCGCGTTGTCTCTGTTGGGGAGTGACAGCCTGCTGGCACCCGGCGCCAACCCCCGAGGGACCACTTCGGGCAACGAAAAATGGATGAACCAGTTCATGGGCTCACTTGGCGAGTCCATCGCCGGCGGCACGTCGAACATTCAGCGCAACATCATTGCCGAGCGGGGGCTGGGTTTGCCGCGGCAGGAATCGCCCGCGTCCAAAGACGAAGCGGGAGGCGAGCGTTGAACTTCGATCTCTCGGAGGAGCAGCGTCTGCTCGAGTCCAGCCTGGACCGCTTCCTCGCCGAGCGCTGTCCCGTGGCCCGGGTGCGTGAACTCTTCGACAGCGGTGAGGGCCTCGACGAGACGCTCTGGCGCGGACTTTCGGAGTTGGGCGTGATGGGCCTGCACCTCCCCGAGGAGTACGGGGGCAGCGGCCTCGAGTTGTTGGACCTCGCCGTGGTGGCCGAGGCCTTTGGCCGTCACGCAACGCCTGGGCCCTTTCTGGAACACGTACTCGGCGGGTTGGCGATTGCACTGGGAGGGAGCGAAGAGCAGCGCAGTCGATGGCTCCCGGGCCTCGCCAGTGGTGAATTGCGGGTCAGTCTCGCTCTGGCCGAAGGCGAGGATCGTTGGCAGCCGGAACAGTGGCAACTGCCGGGCGGGGCGCGTGTGAGCGGGGTCAAGGAGCACGTTCCCCACGCCTCGGGTGCCGATCTGTTCGTGGTGGGCCTCCATGGTGGGACGCTCGGCCTGGTGGAGGGCTCGGATCCGGGGTTGCGAGGGGAGCCTCTCGAGATCCTCGATCGCAGCCGCCCCCTGTCCCGCCTTCACTTGGACGGGGCGGGTTGCGATCTCTTGCCCCGGGGTGCCGAGGCGGCTCCGCGCATGCGCGACGCCGGCCTGGTGCTGTTGGCCGCGGATGCTTGTGGTGGCGGAATCGCCTGTCTCGATCTCGCCGTCGCCTACGCGGGGACGCGCGAGCAGTTCGGAGTGAAGATCGGCAGCTTTCAGGCACTCAAACACCAATTGGCGGACATGGCGATTCACATCCACCCGGCGCGAGGGCTGTTCTGGTTCGCGGCCCATGCCTTCGAGCATGTGCCCGAGGAGAGCGCGGTTTCGGCGGCTCTGGCCAAAGCGCATCTGACGGACCGCTTCTTGGACGTGGCGCGAGCCAGCGTCGAGGCCCACGGCGGCATTGGATACACGTGGGAATGCGACGTGCAGTTCTGGCTCAAACGCGCGGTGTTCGACCGCGCCTTTCTGGGAGATCCGTCTTGTCATCGCCGGCGGGTCGCCGAGCAGATGGACTGGAGTGAATGAACCGCGCCGTGGGTCTCAGGTCTGGGGTTCGAACAGCTGCCGGACTCCGGGCTGGCTGACCTTCATCGAAGGGGTGCGCGGGAGTTCCTCGACCGCGAGAAACTGAGTCGGCACCTGGTACCCAGTGAGGTGCTCGCGGGCAAAGCGGGCCAGGGCCTCCAGGTCCAATGGGGTTTCGCGGTGGATCGGTACGAGGGCGGCCACGGGTACTTCTCCCAAGCGATCGTCCGGGATGCCCACCACCGAGGCTTCTCGCACGGAGGGGTGGGTTTCGAGCACCTGCTCGATCTCGCGAGGTTGTAGTTTGAACCCGCCGCGGTTGATGGCGCCGTCAGCGCGCCCATGGATCCAGAGGAAGCCGTCTTCGTCGAGGCTGGACAGATCCGTGGTACGGACCCAACTCTCTCCGTGAGTGGGAGTTTCGTCGCTGTGCTGGTGGGTCTTGACCTCGAGGAGCCCCCGAGTTCCGGGGGCGACTTCGATGCCGGTTTCGGGATCGACCACTCGTAGGGCGACACCCTGGTTGGCGCGGCCCGAACTGCCGCGTTTGGTCTTGCCGAATTCACGATGGTCCTTGAGGGTCCAACCGGCCACCCCGCCTGCGAATTCGGTGGCGCCGTAGGTGGTCAGCACGGGAACGCCGTAGCGGGCTTCGAACGCGTCGGCGGTGTCGGGATCCAGAGGTGCGGTGCCGGTGCTCACCATGCGCAGGCTGGCCAGATCGCTTCGAGGAAGGTCGGCGTCGAGCACCATCTTCAGGGCCGCGGGGACCAGGCTGGCTGCTTTGACCTCGTGTCGCACTACGCGCTCCTGCCAGGCGGCGACGTCGAAGCGTTCCATCAGCGCGATGCGGCGCCCGTTCGCGTAGGCGCCCCCGGCGCGGAAGATGCCCCCTACGTGAACCATTGGGTTTGGCATGAGGACGACTCCCGAGCGGAGTGTGGGCGTCTGCTCGCCGGCGCCCCCGGATTCGTAGCGGGTGGCCGACGAGAGTGACCGGTCGAGGGCATCGAAGCGAAGTGGGATGCGCTTGGGGGGACCAGTGGTCCCACTGGTCAGCATCTGGACCGCGACCCCCGGGAGTTCCGGGTGGTGGGGACCCGGGCCAGGGGAGGCCAGGCCGTCGAGAAGACGGGCTTGGAGGTGGGGTGCGTCGGATACCTCGATCCCCAGACAACCCACCTCGGCTGCAGCGGCTCGCACGCCGGGCAGCGCCCAGTCCTGTGTGCTGGCGACCAGAGCTGGCGGGCGCAGGCTGAGCAGTTCGTCCGAGAGTTTCGATTCACCCTGAATCGGGTTGAGGGTGAGCAGACAGCGCCGAGAGATCAGGAGAGCGAAGAAGGCACCGAGCAGGGCGGGGCGGTTGCGCAGGAGTACGGCCACAGCGGTGTCCTGGCCCAGGTCGGCATCGTCGAGGATCTGCTCGATTTCACCGATCAGCCCCGAGACTTCACTCCACGAGTACCAGTGATTCTCGAATTCCAGAGCCTGGGCATCGGGGTCCAGGGTGAGAACCGTTCGGATGCGCTGGGCGAGATCCATCAACTGGGCCCGCAAATCGCGCTGCCGGTTGTCCCGGAGAGAGTGCGTGTGGTTTCGTCGAGCATGGGTCGGGATCTTCTCACGCAGGCCCGGAGCGTGCCAGTTCGCCGGGCTGCTTCGTGGAGTCCTCGCAGGATGGCATAATGAACCCCCGTTGACATCGCGCGGTGTGTGAGCGGAATACTGAAAGGGAGGGCCCGTGTCCGAAAAGTCGAAATCCCGAGCGCCCGAAGCGCACATCACCGACGAGGCCATCGAGATCCTGCGCCAGCGGATCGGGGTGCCGAAGCCACTGCCGCAGCCTCCCCACTACCGGTGCCCCAACGAGGACATCTTTCGCAATCTCTCTCATTCGATTGGTGACGACAACCCGCTCTATTGTGATCCCGACTATGCCGAGAGCAGCCGGTGGAGTGGCTTGGTGATGCACCCGGCCTTCGTGGGCTGCGACACCCTGATCGGAATCGACGAGGTTGATGCGGTCCCCGAGGATAAGGTTTCCATCATGCGTGGTGATCCTCTGCGAGGAGTGCACGCCTTCTACTCCAGCGGTGTCCGGGAGTGGTGGCGACCTCTGCGCCCGAATCGCAGGGTCTACCGCCGCAATGCCGTAGTGGGAGTGCTCGACAAGAAGAGCGAGTTTGCCAAACGGGCCGTGCACGAGTGGACGGGCAACGTCTTTTGTGACGATCAAGGTGAGATGCTCTCCACCCAATACCGCCTGATGATCCGCACCGAACGAGATACGGCCCGCAAGGAGCGCAAGTACTCGGACATCGAGTTCAAGCCCTACACCTCGGAACAGCTGGACGAAATCGACGCCCAGTACGAGCGCGAGGCACCGCGAGGTGCGGAGCCGCGCTGGTGGGAGGACGTCGAAGAGGGACAGGAGTTGAGGCCACTGGTCAAGGGGCCGCTCACGGTGACCGACATCGTGTGCTGGCACGTGGGCGTGGGCATGGGTTACTACGGCGTGAAGGCTCTGCGTCTGGGCTATCAGAACCGGAAACGGATCCCGCCCTTCTATCAGCCCGATCCCATGAACGTTCCGGATCAGATGATGCGGGTCCACTGGGACGAGTCGTATGCGAAGCGGGCCGGTGCTCCTGCCATCTATGACTACGGCCGCATGCGCGAGTGCTGGCTCGTCCATCTGTGCACGGACTGGATGGGAGACGACGCCTGGCTGTGGAAACTGGAGTGTGAGTTCCGTCGCTTCAACTACGTGGGAGACACCCACTGGATGCGCGGCCGGGTGACGCGTAAATATCTGGCCGAGGGCGATCGGCCGGCGGTGGATCTCGAAGTGTGGGGCGAGAATCAGCGCGGAGAGATTACGACACCGGGCTCGGCCAGCGTGCTGCTGCCCAGTCGCGAACACGGTCCGGTGCGTCTGCCGGATCCTCCGGGGAATGCCCGGGACCTGCAGGCCCTGATGGATGCCATCGCGCAGCGTTTCGACGAGTCCAGTTGAGGGGCAACCCACGTGTTGCTCCACGATTATTTCGACTATTGGGCGCGCGTGGCTCCCGACCGCGAGTTCGGCGTGGATGCCGTGCGGCGCCTCAGCTACGGGCAGGCTGCACGGGAAGTCGAGGGCATCCGCGCGGCCCTGATCGGTCAAGGGGTTGTGGCAGGCGAGCGGGTGGCCATTCTCGCCCGCAACCGTCTCGAGTACCCGCTGTTTTGTTTCGGTGCATCTCAGGCTGGCGCCGTTCCGGTGACGCTCAATTTCCGTCTGGCTCCCGGGGAATTGCGCTATGCCCTGGCGGATTCCGGCGCACGTCTGTTGCTGGCCGAATCCGAGTTCGTCGATGCCATCGATGGCGAGCGTTCTCACCTGCCGGACCTTTTCTGTTCGGTTGCGATCGGCGGGGCCGAGCGCGAAGGCTGGCTGGACTATGAGCACTGGTGGGCCGGAGCCGCTCCGTTCTCGTCAGCCGAACGCGTGGCCGTGGAAGATGACGCGTGCCAGATCTACACGAGTGGAACCACCGGCTCGCCCAAGGGCGTGGTCCACTCCCACCAATCGATTTTCGCCTCGGCCTCCTACTGGCGGGCCGTTTTTCCCCTGGCGGCGAATGAGCGCCAATTGCTGGTGTCGCCGGCCTTCCATTCCGGTGGCTTTCTGAACTTCATTCACACCGCGCTGTGCGGTGCTTCGGTGTACCTGCTCGACCGCTTCGATCCCCAAGAGGTTCTTCGTTTGATGGAGCACGAGGGCATCGTTCGCGCGAGCCTGGTGCCCGCCACCGTGGAGGCGTGCCTCGATGCGGCCGGTGAGCCCCAGCCTGGGAGGTATGAGTCTCTCCGTTATCTGAGCTACGGGGCCGCACCGATTTCGGCCCAGACCATGCGACGGACCGTGGAGGTTTTTGGCTGCGAGATTCACCAGCAGTTTGGTCAGACCGAAGCGCCGATCCTCACCCACCTGCTACCAGAAGATCATCTGCGTGGGCTCGATCAACCCGAGTTGCTGAAATCCACCGGCCGACCCGTCGCGGGTTGTGAACTTCGGATCGTCGATGAGGACGGCAACGAGGTTCGGGCGGGAGAGGCCGGTGAGATCGTGGCGCGCACGCCCCTGCTGATGAAGGGCTATTGGGGGCGCAAGGACGAAACGGCTCAGACGGTCCGAGGGGGCTGGATCCACACCGGCGATGTGGGTCGTTTGGATGCCGAGGGATATCTCTACATTGTCGATCGCAAGAAGGACATGATCGTTTCGGGTGCCGAGAACGTCTACGCGCGTGAGGTGGAAGAGGGGCTGCTCGAACATCCGGCGGTGGCCGAGGTCGCAGTGATCGGCGTTCCCAGCGAGCGCTATGGAGAGGAGGTCAAGGCCGTGGTGGTGCGGGCTTCCGGCGAACCGGTCGAAGCCCAGGAACTGATGGATTTCTGTCGGGATCGCATGGCGGGCTACAAGCGGCCGCGTTCCGTGGATTTCGTGGATGCCCTGCCGCGAAATGCCAACGGGAAGGTGCTCAAGCGCGTCTTGCGCGAGCCCTGGTGGCAGGGCCACGACCGCAGAATCTCCTGAACGCGGCGCGCCCCAAGCCGGTACCCTATGGCGTCGTGAGTTCTCCTCCTCCGCATCGCCTGATCGCCTCGGACCTCGAATTTCCCGAAGGTCCCGTCGTTCTGCCCGACGGCTCTCTGCTGGTGGTGGAGATTCGCGGGGCTCGCCTGACGCGGATCGGCCCCGATGGCGAGAAGGTCACCGTGGCCCAGTGGTCGAGTCCGAGCGAGCATGGCCCCAACGGCGCAGCGCTTGGGCCCGGGGGGGCCGTCTACGTGTGCAACAACGGCGGCTTCTCCTGGCACCGCGTCAAGGACCGTTGGTTGCCCATGGAGCCTCGGACGGGTGTCAACCAGCCCGCCGAGTACCGCACGGGCTCCATTGACCGGGTGGATCTCGAAAGTGGGGAGATCACGGTCCTCTACAGCGAATGCGATGGTCAGCGCCTGTGCGGCCCCAATGATCTGGTGATCGACGACATGGGGGGGATCTGGTTCACGGACCTCGGCAAGCGGCGTGCCTTCGACGAGGACCGGGTGGGCGTCTACTACGCGCGTTGCGACGGGTCTCACATCGAACGGGTGATCTTTCCGTTGTTCGGTCCCAATGGCATCGGTCTGTCTCCCGACGGCAAGACCCTCTATGTGGCGGAGACCCCGACCGGGAGACTCTGGGCCTTTCCGGTCACCGCTCCCGGGCAATTGAATCTCCGGGATCGACGCTGTCTCGTGAATACCCTGGGCCGCTTCGACTCCCTGGGGGTCGAAGAGGACGGCACCGTGGTGGTTGCCGCCATCGACCAGGGGTTGTGCGTGGTGCGACCTGACGGCGAGGTCGTCTGGGTTCCCGTACCGGGACCGGCCACCACCAACATTTGTTGGGGTGGAGACGACCTCCGTACCGCCTATGTGACCGAGTCGGGGGTGGGAAACGTGTTTGCCTTCGATTGGCCGCGACGAGGCCTGCGCCTGCACTGGGATCGCTGAGCCCCCGGGCGTTGAATCCATGCCATAGTAGTGCGCGCCGGACCCGGGGCCCTCGACGGGGACATGGGTTCGGGGTGGATGGTTCACGGTGAGCGACGAACGACACACGGTTTTGATCACGGGGGCTTCGGCTGGGCTCGGGGCGGCCGTGGCGCTGGAGTGCGCGAAGCACGGCTGGAGGCTGGCACTGGGCGCACGTCGTGAGGATCGACTCGCCGAGTTGGCCGACGCTGCACGCGACCTGGGCGCCGAAGTCTATGCGGGCCCTCTCGACGTCACCGACGAGTCCTCCATTGAACACTTTTTCGACGCGGCCGAAGCTTCGGTGGGTTGTGCCGACGTCATCGTGAACAACGCGGGTTCGTCTCGGCCGGGGCTTCTGCACGAAATGGATCCGCGCCAGATCCGGCTGGAAGTAGAGACCAACCTGCTGGGTGTGTTGCTGGTGACGCGTCGTGCCGTCGCAGCCCTGGTGGAGCGCGGGTTGCCCGGCGATGTGGTGTTCATGGGGAGCGATGCCGCCACGAATCCGAGGCCCGGCCAGGCGACCTACAGCGCGACCAAGGCGGGTCTCGAAGGTCTGCAGACGAGTTTGTCGCGGGAACTGGAGGGAACCGGCGTCCGCATGATCAAGCTCCGCATTGGCCCCACCATGAGCGAGTTTGCGGCGGGCTGGGACAACTCTCCCGATGCCTTGGAAGCTCGCACCGAACTGTTCAGGCGTTTTGGCCTCCGCGATGCCCGCCATCTGGGCAACGCCATGGGGAGCGAACACGTCGCTGAGGCCATCGTCTATGCCGTGACCCGACCCCGCGGTGTCGTGGTCGACACCATCGATATCCATCCCGCAGCGCCGCTGGGCGGTGCCGTCAAAGGATTGCGCTGAGCGTTGCGCCGGAGCAGGTTCCGGCACACGCGGATCTGGAGCCCCAATGAGTTACGAGACCATCCTCTACGAAACCGGTGATCGCATCGCCACCATCACTTTGAACCGTCCCGAAGTACTCAATGCCATCTCCAAATTGATGGAGCGCGAGTTGCGCGATGCCTTCGAGACTGCCGAGGCCGACGATGAGGTCTGGACGATCATCGTGACTGCCAAGGGTCGAGGGTTCTGCCCTGGAGCCGACGTCGGTGCCATCTCTCCCAGTGGTAAGGTGAGCTACGGCGAGCCCTATCTGGCGTCCTACAAGCAGTGGGAGCCCCCGCGCGAAGCGACGCCGCCATTTCGCGAGATGGCCAAACCGATCATCTGCGCCGTCAATGGGGTCTGTTGCGGGGCGGGACTCGATCTCGTGACCACCAGTGACATCGTGATCGCCTCCACGAAGGCCTCCTTCTTCGATCCCCATGTCAGTATCGGCCTGGTTTCGGCCCGTGAGATGGCACGTCTCTCACGTGTGCTNCCCTTCAATATCTGCATGCGTATCGCGCTGATGGGACGCCACGAGCGGATGGACGCGGAACGCGCCTACCAACTCGGTCTGGTTAGCGAGTTGGTGGAGCCCGAGAACCTGGTGGCACGCGCTCGGGAAATTGCTGAGACCATCAATCTCAATGCACCACTGGCGGTCCGGGGTACGCGCCTGGCGCTGCGCAAGGGGCAGGGGTTGCCGCTCTACGAGGCGGAATTGTTGGCCGAAATGTTCCGCGAGAGGGTCACCAAAACTGAGGACGCAGTGGAGGGGCCGCGCTCCTTCTCGGAAAAACGCCCGGCGAATTGGAAGGCCGAGTAGGGGAACGGTTCGACGAGCATGGCCGAATTCACCACGGTTCCCGAGCGGTACCTGGCNGCCATGAACGCGGCCGACATCGAATCCATGATGTCTCTGTTCGCCGAAGGCGCCGTGCTGCGCCACCCCAGCGGGATCTACGATTCTGGCGCGAGAATCCGCGAGTTCTTTCTCGAACTCGCCTTTGCAAACGATGCCCGATTGACGGCCCAGCACAGCTTCCAACAGGAAGATACGGCGGTGCTCGAGGCCTGGGCGGAATCTACCGTGACTCCCGGGCGACAGTGGATCGTGGACGTCTTTCGACTCGACGGGTCGGGCCTCATCGAGGATCTTGGCGTTTACCTGGGCGCCCCAGTCGAGGATTCACCCTGACGCGTTCCGAACGAAACGAAAGCCTGCCGCTCAAGGTCATCGTTGCCTACAGCGTCCCGATGATCGGCATGGGCTTGAGCATGCTGCTGATCAGCATCTACCTCATGAAGTTCAGCACCGATGTGCTGCTGATCGCGCCAGCCACCATGGGTCTGTTGTTTGGGCTGGGGAGAGTCTGGGACGCGGTATCGGATCCCATGGCCGGCTATTTGTCGGACCGTTCGACCTCGGAGCGGGGGCGCCGGCGCTCGTGGATGCTCGGTTCGGCGATTCCAGTGGGTTTGACCATCGTGATGCTCTGGTCGCCTCCTGGCGATCTCTCGTCTGTCTGGTTGGTGGTGTGGATGGCTGTGGCCATGTTTGCGTACGAAACCGCGACCACGGCGTTTTTCGTCCCCTATGGGGCCCTCGGGATGGAACTCACCCGCTTGCATCACGAGCGCACGCGTCTATTTGGGTATCAACAACTCATAGCGACACTGGGCTTCGTCATGGGTTTGGGGGCCGTCTATCTCTTGCGCACCGCGGAGGAGCCTCGGGCCATGGCGTTGGCCCTGTCGGTTGCGTGCGGGGCAGTGTTCTCTGCGACCATCCTCTACGCAGCTTTCGCCGTTCCGGAACCCATTGAGCACAGTGGCCGCGGCGCGGTTTCCATCCGCAAGGCCTTCTTCGACGTGTTTCGCAATCCGCACGCTCGCCTGCTGTTGTTGGTGTACGGGATCGAGACCTTTGGGGGAGCCAGCCTCGGCATGCTGGCCCCCTACGCGATGGAATACGTCGTGAGTGATTCGAACCTGACAGAGGTCTTCATCCTCTTGTACTTCGTTCCGCGGGTGGCATCGATCCCTCTGTGGATCCGCCTATCCCACAGGTATGGCAAGAAACATCTGTGGGTCCTGGCCATGCTGGCCTCCTCGCTCAGCTTCTTCGCGATCTTCTTCCTGGACGAAGGACGACTGTGGCTGACCTTGGCGATCCCCACCCTGCTGGGTCTGGTCGGAGGCTGTTCTTCCATCGTGGCCCCTTCGATCCAGGCAGATGTCATCGACTACGACGAATATCTGACGGAGGAGCGGAAGGAGGGCGCGTACCTCGCGGTTTGGAACCTGGTTCGCAAGGGGTCGGGGGGGCTGACGGCGGTTCTGGCGGGCTTCGCTCTTCAACTTTCGGGGTTCGAGCCCAATGTTCCCCAGAGCGCGGCCACGAAAACGGCGATTCTGTCCATGATCGGGCTGTTGCCCGGGGCGTGTTTTCTGCTGGGCGCCCTGCTGTTTGCCCGCTTCAGCCTCGACGAAGCGGAGCACACCCGGATCATGGCCGTGCTCGAGACTCGAAATTCTCGCGAGGTTTGAGGACCGCCCCGGGGCGGATGCTCGAAAGCCCGTCAGCGGGGGGGCGTGGGTTCGCTGATGGTGCTGGTTTTGCTGCCCAGGTACCCGGCGTAGACGGTGACCACATCGCCGATTCCAAGGAATCGTTCGTTGGACTCGGCGCCATCCGACATCAGCGCAAACTTGGTCTCGGGGGGTGGATCGACCAACGCCATGGCGCGCTGAAGGAATCCTGGGATCTGGGCTGCCACGCCGGCTGGTGTTCCCGTCAGGATCCAGGTGTTTGCTTCGAAGTGCTCGAGATCGAAGCGGCGCGCAACATTCCAAAGGATTTGTCGGGGGGTGTAGATGATGTCGCTGGAGGGCGCGCGTTGGCGTACCTCGCCATTGACGGTGGTGACGAGCTCCACGCAGGGCCAGGAGTCGGGGCCCGCAAGCGACGGCACCCACAGTGTATCCCCTACCGGTGTGAAGCCCGGTAGCCCCTTGCCCTCGGCCAGAAAGGCGACGGTGTCGTCAAAACGCGGCGCCAACGCAATCAGGATACGAGCGGTGACGTCGTTGGCCACGAAGAAGCCCAGGGGGGGCACGAAGCCTGGGCGCGTCAGTTCGGCTACCGGGAAGCCTTCCATAATCACCATGCCCACCTCGACCTCGTAGTCGAGCAGTGGTGGCATGGTGCCGAGAGTGTCGTCCATGTGGTCGCCGTGGGCTGGGTCCACTGCACGGACTCCTGCGAGCAGAGTGTCCCGGTCCGGGAAGGGGATGAGTCCGGAACGGTTCAGCGAGTGGGGGCGCTTGCGAAATACCGGAGGGCCGCTGATCGGATCGTAGAGGCCCGGCGATTCGGCAATATGTTGGGCGTAGGACAGCCCCAGGCCGTAGATGGTCAGTGGCTCACCCAGGGGAGACGTGCTCCCCTTTTCGGGATCCAGACAGATCACCGGGGCGGGAGCGGGCTCGTCGAGGAAGGGGCGGAAAAGTTCGTTGGCAAGCCACAGGAGTGCGATGGCCAGAGCCGCGGTTGCCATGAGCGCGGCGCGCTTCATCGGTTTTGTAAGCGGTTCGAATGCGTGATGGAGAGGGCGGGCGTCAACGGGCCGCCTCGAATTCGATGTTCACGGTTGCTGGAGCGCGTGTGAATACGCTGGGAACGAAGACGGGTTCATCGCCAGACAGTTGCATTTCGGGGATGCGGGTAAGCAGTTCCTCGAAGCAGATTCGAAGCTCCAGCCGGGCCAGGCTGGCTCCCAGGCAGAAGTGTGTGCCGAAGCCGAAGGCGATGTGGTGGTTGGGGGTGCGGGTCACGTCGTAGCGGTCCGCATCGGAGAAAACCTCTTCGTCGCGGTTCGCCGAGGCATACATGAGCAGTAGTTCGTCGCCCTCGCGCAGGTTCTCTCCGTGGAGTTCGTGGTCCCGCACAACGGTTCGGCGCATGTTGAGAATGGGGGTCACCCAGCGGATGAACTCCTCGACTGCGACTTTCATCCGCGAGGGGTCTTGGGCCAATAGCCGACGCTGGTCGTCGTGTCGGATCAGGTCGAGTGCGGTCGTGGCGATGACTGAGCGCGTCGTTTCTGCGCCACCGTCGAGAACGAGCAACGCCTCGGAAAGGATGTCCGCGTCGGTCATGGGTTCGCCGTCGACCTTGGCGTGACACCACACGGAGATCAGGTCGTCCTGGGGGTCGCTGCGTCGCAGGGCGGCCAGAGCCATGACTTCCTGGGCAAATTCGGCCACCGCTTCGGGGCCGCCTTCTGTCGCTCCGAAATTCATGGTGCCATCGGGGCCGTGTTGCCCTCCGGCCAGCATGGTGGCTTCGGACCACCAAAGGCTCTTGGGCCACATCTCGTGAGGGAAGCCGAGAAGTTGGTTGATCATCATGGCCGGGAGCGGAGCCGCCAGATCCGTGACCACATCGGCTGAGCCGCGTTCGAGCATGGCATCGATCAGTTCGGTGACGTGGCTTCGGATGAGGTGCTCGTGCTTCGAGACGGCTCGCGGCGTGAACCGGGGGGAGATCAATCGCCGCTGGGTGTTGTGACGCGGGTCGTCGCGATTGATCATGGATGTATCGCCCGGAATTCTCGGCCGTGAGCCCTGGGCGGAACTGTACAGGTGAGCATTCTTCTCGATGGCCACGATGTCGCGGTAGCGAGAAACGCCCCAGATCTTTCGGTCCTCGTCGCGGTACAGGGGCGCATTTTCGCGCAGCCATCGATAGGTGGGGTAGGGGTCGGCGGCATAGAAGCTGCCATCGAGTAGATTGATCTGAGGCGCGCTCATCGGTTCCTCGTCAGGTCGCAGGGCTGCTCGGGCTGAAAGCGCACGGCATGCGCTTGATTCCGTGGATGAAGTTCGAGGCGAGCATGCCGGGGGGGCCTGTAATCTCGAGGTCTGGCAGGCGGGTCAGGATCTCGCGGAAAATGACGCGAATTTCGCGTCGTGCGAGGTTTGCGCCGAGGCAGTAGTGGGGGCCGGGTCCGCCGAAGCCCACGTGTTCGTTGGGAGTTCGCGTGACGTCGAAGCGGTAGGGGGCCTCGAAGGCAGCTTCATCGCGATTTCCCGAGTTGTACCAGAGAATGACCTTGTCGCCGCTGCTCAGCGCTTGACCTCCGAGGGTTACATCGCGGGTCAGAGTCCGGCGCATGAAGATCACCGGGCTCGCCCAGCGTATGATTTCTTCAATGGCAGTGGGGGCGATCTTGTCGAAGTCGGCCTGCCAGCGCCGCCGTTCGTCGGGGTGGTCGCACAGGGCCTTCATGCCGTGGCTGATGGCGTTGCGGGTGGTTTCGTTGCCTGCAGAAACCAGCAGGATGAAGAAGGATGCGAGTTCCTGATCGCTCAGGGCTCCTTCTTCGAGTTCGGCGTTGAGTAGGGCGGTGGTGAGGTCGTCCTGAGGCTTGCGCCTTCGTTCCGCGGCAATCTCCTTCATGAGGGAGTTCAGTTCGGAGCCGGCGTGCAGAGCCGCGGCCTGGATGTCGCTGCCCGGCGGGACGTACTCGGGGTCCGTCAGGCCGAGGATCACGTTGGTCTGCTCGAAGACGACCTGGCTTTGACTCTCGGGAATTCCCATCAGGTCGCAGACGATTTCCAGGGGCAGCGGTGCGGCAATCTCGGTCACGAAGTCGCACTCGCCCTTTTCGATGACGCGGTCGATCACCGCCGAGGCGCGACTCTGGACCTGATGCTCGAGCTGTTGCAACGATTTGGGCGTGAAGCCCCGAGATACGATTCGCCGTAGACGACCATGTCGTGGGTCGTCCATGTTGATCATGGAGCCGAAGAATTCGTTGAAGGCGGGAGGAAGATTGATGATGGAAGTCGCCCCCAACGCCGAGCTGTAGATCTCCGGATTTCGGCTGGCCTCGAGGATGTGGGCGTGGCGGGTCAGCGACCAGTAGCCGGGGCCCTGCAATTCCGGCATGGCTGGAATGGGCTGCTCTTCGAAGAACGGCAGGGGCCGTTGTTCGCGGAGGGTTGCGAAGGCTCCCTCTCGTTCCTCGATGGGCCGAACCCAGAACAGAGGGTCGGAGAGATCGATTTCGTCGACAGACAGGGATTTGAGCGGTTTCACGGCTACTCCTGGGTGGTTCGATTCGAGCGTGTGGAACCGGGGTCCGAGAGAGTGCCGCTTTGGTGGCGGGTCTGCACGCGATTCTGATCGAGAGCTACTCGGCGGTTGGGATGGGACTGCGGCACGGGGTTCAGCTGGGGGAGTCGGTCTGGCGCGCTTGGACCTCGGCATCGTAGTCGGCCAGGAAGGCCGCGTAGCGCGCCTCCACCAGCGGGCGGCTCTCGGGGTGGGTGACGATCAGGAAGCGTCCCTCTGCCACGGCGCGCACGGTGATGCGCCCGCACTCCTCGGCCGGCATCATCTCGAGCTCCGCCCCGGCGTTCTTGGGTTCCTCCAGAGGGCCACCGAAGCGTGCGGGTCGATTGCGTGCCGATGTGTTGGCGAGATTCGAGCGCACCATGCCCGGGCACAACACCGAAACTCCGATGCCGTGGGGGGCGAGTTCTGTGCGCAACGCATCGGTGTAGCCGAGGCAGGCGTGCTTCGAGGCCGTGTAGAGAGCGAGATTTGGCACCGCAGCGCCCAGCAATGCCGCCATGGAGGCGGTGTTCACGATATGGGAAGGCGCGGTCTGCTCGACGAGGGCAGGTGCGAAGGCGAGGCAACTGTTGACGATTCCCTGAAGGTTGACCGACATCACCCAGCTCCAGTCGGCTTCGCTGGCCTTCAAAACGGGTGTGAGATGAACGACTCCCGCATTGTTGGAAAGCACATGGATCTCCCCAAAGTGGGAGAATGCGGACTCGGCCAGCGAGGACAATGAATTCGAGTCGGTGACATCCACGTGCTGCGCACGTGCTCGGGCTCCCCGTTGTGCGATCTCTTCTGCGACGCGTTCGGCGGCGTCCAACTCGATGTCCGCCACGAGCACCTGGGCTCCCTGTTCGGCCAGTGCCAGGGCGATCCCGCGGCCGATTCCACTTCCTCCCCCGATCACCACTGTATTGCTTCCACGAATCTCCACGGGTCCTCCTCCAGTTCGCGCTTCTCTCGTTGTCCTTGCGGCGGCTATCATCAAGGCATTCGATCGCTTAGGTCAAGACGCGACCGACGGCACCGACAGGGCCAGATCGCGTATGCTTCCGCCGGCTCCGCTCGACGAACCAGGCCGCGGTGCGCGTGTCCGGGCGGCCAACCGGCAAAAAATGCGCATCGGCCCACGGTGGCCACGCAGAGCCAGGTAGATTCAGGGAGTTGCATGGAAGCCCACAGTGTTCGCCGACAGCTGATCTTCGCGAGCCTGGTGCTGCTGGCTTTCGTTGCGGCGGCTCTATTTCTGTTGGCGAACCCCTCGAGGGTCGAGCCGCGTGAGCAGATCGACGAGAGACCCCGGGTGCGGGTCGTCGAGGCGGTTCCGCGTGATGTCGTACTTCGTGTTCGCTCCCAGGGCACGGTGGTGCCACCGGTCCAGAGCGAACTCGTCCCCGAGGTCTCGGGCCGGGTGGAGTGGGTGTCTCCGGCGCTCGCGGAAGGTGGGGCCTTCGAACTCGGCGAAGCGCTCCTGCGCATCGATGCAGCCGACTATCAGGCCGCGATGCGGCACGCCTGGGCCGATGTCATCCGAACCGAAGCCGAGCACGCCCATGCGGAGCAGGAGCTTCGGCGCCGGGAGAGATTGGCGGGTAGCGATGTGGTTTCGGAGGAACAACTCTCGGATGCGCGCCGAGCCGAGCGGGTGAGCTTCGCCAATCTGGAGGATTCGCGGGTGAGCCTGGAGGAGGCCCAGCGCGACCTCGACCGTACCGAGTTGGTGGCTCCCTTCACGGGGCGCGCCCGCGAGAAGCGGGTCGATGTGGGGCAGTTCGTCGAACGAGGACATCCGGTGGGCACTCTCTACGCCGTCGATCACGTCGAGGTTCGGTTGCCTCTGTCCGACTCGGAACTCGTGTTCCTCGAGTGGCCGACGGTCGATGGATCTTCCGAAGCGAATGCACGGCCCGAGGTCACGCTGAGTGCTTCGCTGGCCGGTGAGGTGCGCAGCTGGCGAGGGCGTATCGTGCGCACCGATGGAATCATCGACCCGCGCACCCGGATGGTGCACGCCATCGCCCGGGTCGACGACCCCTACGGGCAGCGCAGCGATGGAGTCACCGTGCCCCTCGTCGTGGGCTTGTTCGTGCAGGCTGAGATCCGGGGGCGCGTCGAATCCAATGCCGTGGTGCTTCCGCGTTCAGCGTTGCGCGGGCGAAACCGTGTGCTGGTGGTGGACGCAGAGGGGCGTTTGCGCGAACGCCAGGTCGGTGTGTTGAGGCTTCAGGGGGATGAGGCTGTGGTGACGTCGGGTCTGCAGCCGGGCGAACTTGTTTGTGTGTCCGACATGCCCGTGTTCGTGGAAGGAATGCCGGTCGTCGTGGCACAGGCCCCCGGCGCCGAGTACACACCGTGAATCGGGCCATTGCCTGGTTCGCAACCAACCCCATTGCTGCGAACCTGTTGATGGGCTTTCTGTTCATCGCAGGAATCGTGGCGGCGACGAGCTTGTATCGGGAGGAGTTCCCGGACATCAGCCCCGGCATCATCCAGGTCACCGTCGCTTATCCGGGCGGTGCACCTGCCGAGGTCGAAGAGTCGATCTGCGTACGTATCGAGGAGAGCCTCGATGGCACCGAGGGGGCCGATCACATCCGTTCCCTGGCCCTGGACGGCGCCTGTCGCGTGATGGTCGAACTCTCCGAGACGGCCTCCCCCCAGGTGGTTCTGTCGGATATCACGGGACGCATCGACACCATCGAGCGCTTTCCCGACAACGCGGAAAAGCCCATCGTCGACCACCTCGTCGTTCACATTCCCGTGATCGACCTCTCGGTGTCGGGAGACGCCGACGAGCACAGTTTGAAACGCGTGGGCAAGCGCCTTCGCGACGAGTTGCTCGCTCTGCCGGGAGTGACTCAGGTCGAGCTCCATTTTGCACGGCCCTACGAGATCGCCATCGAAGTTTCGGAAAACGCGCTCCGCCGTTATGGGCTCAGTTTCGACGACGTGGCCGGAGCCGTTCGCAGCTCTTCTCTGGATCTGCCTGGAGGCAAGCTGCGGGGCAGCGATGGAGAGATCCGCCTTCGTACCACGGGCCAGGCCTACTGGGGCCGTGAATTCGAACGCCTGATCCTGCTCACGGACCGCGATGGGACCGAGGTTGCCCTGGGCGATGTAGCACGGGTGGTGGATGGCTTCGAAGAACAGGACCTGGAGACCCGAATCGACGGAAAGCCCGCGGTCATGGTGCGCGTCCTGCGGGTGGGTCAGCAGGATGCCCTCGATATTCGCAAACGCGTGGGGGAGTACCTCGAGCAGGAGACCTCCTGGTTGCCCGAGGGAATCGAGGTGGGGATCTGGCTCGATCATTCGGAAGAGATCCGCCAGCGTCTGGGCACGCTACTGGATAACGCCCTGCTGGGGCTTTTCCTGGTTTTGGTCGTGCTGGCCGTGTTTCTGCGCTTTCGCTTGGCTTTCTGGGTCGCGGTGGGACTGCCCGTGGTCTTTCTGGGCGCTCTGAGTTTGTTTCCCTGGTTGGAGTTCTCGCTCAACACCATCACTGTGATGGCATTCATTCTGGCCCTGGGGATCGTGGTGGACGATGCCATCGTGGTGGGTGAGAACGTCTACCGCCACCAACAGCGTGGCGACGATCCTCTACGCGCCGCCATCGAGGGGACCCGCGAGGTCTACGTCCCCGTCATTTTCGGCGTTCTCACCACCATGGCGGCCTTCTCTCCCCTGGTTCTGGTGGGCGGGAATATGGCCAAGATGTTTTCCGGCGTGGGGGTTGGGGTCACGCTGTGTCTCGTTTTCTCGATCATCGAATCCCAGTGGATTCTTCCCGCCCACCTCGCCGCCGTGCCGTTGGAGGGCGGACGTGAACGCGGGGGGTGGAGCCGGGTGCACCAGAGGGTCGGCGAAGCGCTGGAGCGGTTCGTGAAGCGCGGCTACGGACCCTTGCTGGCTCGGGCGGTTCGCCAGCGTTACGTAGTGCTGGCAGGGTCGATTGGTTTGATCGCGCTGCTGGCTGCGTTGGTGATGAGTGGCCGCGTTCCCTACGAGTTTCTTCCTCCCGTGGAGGGTGATCACGTTTCTGCACTGCTGGAAATGCCGCCGGGTACTTCCGTGCAGACGACCCGATCTGCCGTCGATGCCCTGGAAGCATCGGCACGGTCGCTCCGCGCCGAACTCGAGGCCGAGCGCGCCCCGGAGGGCGCTCCCATCGTCAACCACATCGTTTCCTCCATTGGCTCCCAACCCTTTCAGCAGATCATGTCGGCCTCTTTTGGCGTGGGCGCTGCTCAGGGTGCCAGCATCGCCGAGGTCACCATGGCATTGAGCCCGGCCTCGCTGCGCTCGGTGGGGGCACGTGAAATCGCCGAGCGCTGGCGCCAACGAGCCCCCCTGCCCACCGACGCCGCGAGTCTCGTTTTCTCGGCCGACATGTTCAATGCGGGTCGCGCCATTGATATCCAGCTCCGAGGTGGGGATCTCGCGAGTCTGGAGGCGGCAGCCCGCGAGGTTCGAACACGTCTCGCGGCCATTCCGGGGGTCGTCGACCTGCAGGACTCCTTTTCGTCAGCTCAGCGAGAGATCGAGTTGCGGCTTCGTCCCGAGGCAAGGCCCCTCGGGCTCACTCTGGCGGATCTGGGACGGCAGGTGAGACAGGCCTTCTACGGAGAAGAGGTGCAGCGTATCCAGCGCGGAGTCGATGAGGTGCGCGTGATGGTGCGTTACCCGCTCGAAGATCGGCGTTCTCTCGCCGGGCTCGATGCCCTGCGTGTACGGACGGACGACGGGGCCGAGGTTCCGCTGTCCACCGTGGCTGAGTTGGTGCCGCGCCGTGCTCTGCCTTCGATTCGCCGTGTCGATCGCATGCGCGTCGTGAACGTGGCGGCTGATGTGGATCGCGCGATGACGACTCCCATGCGCGCCACTCGGGCACTGGAGACTCAGTTGCCTGCCCTGCTCGATCGCTATCCCGGCGTGAGCTATCGGCTCGAGGGAGCCCAGCAGGCCGACTCAGAGGCCAGTTCGGGTTTGCTGGGAGGGTTCGTGCTCGCTCTGGCCGGCATCTACGCGCTCCTGGCCATCCCGCTGCGCTCCTATCTTCAACCGCTGATCATCATGAGCGTCATTCCCTTTGGGTCGCTCGGTGCGATTCTGGGTCACCTGGTGATGGGCATGCCGCTGACCTTCTTCTCCATCATTGGCATGGTTGCGCTAGCAGGGGTGGTGGTGAATGCGAGTCTGATGCTCGTGCACTTCAACAATCGTTTGAAGGAGCAGGGTGCGTCGGCCGCTCAGGCGATTCAGGCCGCTGGGGAGGCGCGCTTCAGGCCGATCTTGTTGACATCGCTCACGACCTTCGTGGGTTTGCTGCCTCTGATTCTCGAGCGCAGCGTTCCGCTGGCCACCCTCATTCCCATGGCGGTGTCGCTGGCCTTCGGGGTCGCGGTCTCGACGGTGTTCACTCTGCTCCTGGTGCCCTGCGAGGTGGCGATCCTCGAAGACATTCGAGGCTGGCTCGGTCGGTCATCGGGGACTGCATCGGAAACCGCTCGGACGCACTCCTGAGCGACGTCCACAGCTCCCTCGACGGACGACCGCACCGAGGGGCGAAGGTGGAATCAGGAAGCGGTGTCTCGCGCGCGCTTCGCGCAGCTTTGACGCTCGGTTTCGGTGCACGGGCAGCTCTGATTGGGGCCACCGCAGGAGCCCTTCAATGGGCGACCGTGCCACATCACGCCCACCGCCATGGCCGCCATGACGGCCGCGACCACCACCACGGTTCCGATCAGGGTCTGCATTGCTTTGGCACTCCCAGCATCACTCGGGTTCTGCGACTTCCGACGCCAGAAGAGGTTCGAAGCGAGGCGTCGTGAAAGATCGAAAGCCCTGCGCGTCGTGGACGATGAACAACGCCCGCATGTCGCGCTCGATGGCCAGAGCGTAGCCCGCTTTGGCGCCCAGCACATTCAGTGCCGTTGCCCAGGCGTCAGCCTCGGCGGCAGTCCGGTCGACGACGGTCACCGAGGCCAGCGGGTGTTCGATGGGACGCGCCGTGCGTGGGTCGATGGTGTGCGAAACCCGGCGTCCGTCGATCTCGCGAAAATTTCGGTAGTCGCCCGAGGTCGCCATGGCCAGGTCTTCGAGTTCGATGATCTGATGGACGAGGCGCCTTCCAGGGTCGGGCCTCTCCACGCCGACGCGCCATGCAGAGCCATCGAGATGCCGGCCGCTGGCGCGCAACTCGCCCCCGAGTTCCACGAGAAAGTCATTTTGCCCACGTCTGGACAACTCTTCGGCCACCTGGTCGACCGCGAAACCTTTGGCGATGGCGGACAAATCGCAGGACATCCCTGGGATGAGCTTTTCGAGACTGCTGTGGGTGGCATCGACGCGCAGGTGCTGGAAACCCATGTGTCGCCGCAACGCGAGAGAGGCTTCCAGACTGGGGGCTGGCGCATCGCGTGCCTGAGGTCCGAACCCCCAGGCATCCACGGCCGGGCCCACCGTTACATCGAAGGCCCCATGGGAGTGCTCACTGACCTGCTGTGCGAGCTCGAAGACTTGGAGCGTGATGGTCGACACGCGAAAGGGATGGCCCTCAGGTGCCCGGTTGAAGCGAGAGAGTTCCGAATCCGGCTTCCAGGTCGACATCCGCTGGTCGACCTCGTTCAATCGGGTCTCCACCGCCTTTGCGATTTTCTCCTGTGCGCTTCGGGGAAGATCCGCGACTGCGATCTTCACGGACCAGGTCGTACCCATCGAGCGTCCCTGGAGAACCACGACTTCGCGTTGAGGAACGGTGCTGTATCGATAGATGCTGAGGACCGCCAGGGCGGCGATGAACAGAGGCAACAGGATCCGAGCGTTGCGCGGAAGGTCAGGAGACGGGCCCGACCCCTCAGCCGAAGTCATCGAACATGATGTTCTCGGGCTCGACCCCCAGGTCCGAGAGCATGTTCTGCACCGCTTCGTTCATCATGGGCGGACCGCACAGGTAGTACTCACAGTCCTCGGGAGACGGGTGATTGGCGAGGTAATTGTCCAGCAGAACCTGGTGGATGAATCCCTCGTAACCCTCCCAGCCATCTTCGGGGAGAGGTTCCGAGAGCGCGAGGTGCCAGTTGAAATTGTCGTTCTCGGACTGGATGGTGTCGAAATCCTCGATGTAGAACGCCTCGCGCAGGCTGCGCGCTCCATACCAGAAGCTCACCTTGCGTTCGGTGTGGATTCGACGGAACTGGTCGAAGATGTGAGAGCGCATGGGGGCCATGCCTGCACCACCCCCGACGAAGATCATTTCGTTGT
The DNA here is from genome assembly GCA_022447545.1 of Myxococcota bacterium. GTDB lineage: Bacteria > Myxococcota_A > UBA9160 > UBA9160 > SMWR01 > JAKVBI01. Next base: position 20,901 of record JAKVBI010000008.1, on the reverse strand, counting down.
CCGTGTCCTTGGCGAAAAATTCGCCGTACGGACCCGAGATGGTGACTTCATCGCCGGGCTTCAGGTTGAAGATGTACGAGGACATGATGCCGGGCGGAACGTCGGGCATTCGCGGAGGCGGAGAGGCCACCCGAACGTTGAGCATGATCATGCCCCTCTCCTCCGGGTAGTTGGCCATGGAGTACGCGCGGTCCTCGGCATCCTCCACCTTCGAGATGTATCGCCACAGATTGAATTTGTCCCAGTCCTCTCGATATTCGTCGCTCACTTCGAAATTGGCGTATTCGACCACATGGGGAGGGCATTCGATCTGGATGTACCCACCCGCACGGAACGGCACCTCTTCGCCCTCGGGCAATTCGAGAATCAGCTCTTTGATGAAGGTGGCCACGTTGTCGTTGGACCGCACTCGACACTTCCATTTGCGGACGTCCAGAACCTCGGGCGGAACCTCGATCTCCATGTCCTGTTTGACCTTGACCTGACAGGACAGCCTCACGCCATCACGGGCCTCGCCGCGGCTGATGTGGGAGAGCTCGGTGGGGAGGATGGCACCCCCTCCATCGCAGACCTTGACGGTGCACACGCCGCAGCTGCCTTTTCCACCGCAGGCCGATGGGACGAAGATGCGATTGGCGGCCAGCGTTCCGAGAAGCGTCCCGCCTCCGGCCGTGACCAGGGTCTTGTCGGCATCGCCATTGATTCCGATGGAAACATTGCCCGTGGCCACGAGCTTCGAGCGTGCGGCCATCAGGATCAACACGAGGGCCAGAATCACGACGGTGAAGCCGATGACTCCTGCGATGATTTCGATCATTGCCATGGTGAAGGTCCGACGGTTGGCGCCCCGCGAGTGCGCATCCACCGATGAGCACTCGGACGGCGGTGCGGTCTAGAGTTGAATTCCGGAGAAGGCCATGAAGCCCACGGACATCAGGCCCACCACGATGAAGGTGACGCCCAGGCCCCGCAGGGGTTCGGGGACGTTGCTGTACTTGAGCTTCTCGCGAATCGCCGCCAGGGCGATGATGGCCAGGGCCCAGCCGATCCCGGTTGCAAAACCGAAGACCGTGGCCTCACCGAGCGTGTAGTCGCGCTCGGCCATGAAAAGAGAGGTGCCCAGGATCGCGCAGTTCACGGCGATCAGGGGCAGGAAAACGCCCAGGGCGTTGTAGAGGGTGGGCACGTATCGATCCATGGCCATCTCTACGATCTGCACCGTGGCCGCGATGGTGCCAATCAGGACGAGAAACGTCAGGAATCCCAGGTCGAGATCCGGAAACCCCGCCCAGGAGAGGGATCCCTCTCTGAGCAGGTTCACAGTCAGAATCTGGTTGAGCGGGGTCGTTACCGTCAGTACGAAGATGACGGCCAGGCCGAGCCCGACGGCAGTTTCCACCTTCTTCGAGACGGCCAGGAACGAGCACATCCCGAGGAAGAAGGCCAGAGCCGAGTTCTCAACGAATATGGCCTTCGTGGCCAGACTCAAGTAGTGCTCCAACGTGGAACTCCTCTTCGATTTGGTCTGTCTTCCAGCTGCGGACGGCCCAGATGAAACACCCGATCAGGAAGAACGCAGCGGGTGAGAGCACCATGAACCCATTGGGGACGTACCAGCCGCCTTCGTTGACGGGCTGGAGGACGGTGAAGCCAAAGACCTTGCCCGTTCCGAACAGCTCGCGCAGGAAGGCCACCACCATGAGGATCATCGCGTAGCCGAGCCCGTTGCCCAGACCGTCGATGAAGCTCAGCTTTGGGGGATTCTGCATGGCAAAGGCTTCGGCGCGTCCCATGACGATGCAGTTGGTGATGATCAACCCGACGAACACCGTCAGCTGCTTGCTGATGTCGTAGACGAACGCTTGCAGGACTTCGTCGGTAATGATGACCAGTGACGCGATGATGGTGAGCTGGACGATGATGCGGATGCTCGGGGGGATTTGGTTGCGGATCAGACTGACGGCAACGTTGGAGGCGGTGATCACGAAGATGACCGCCAGGGACATCACCAGGGCGGTCTCCATCTTGATGGTCACGGCCAGGGCCGAACAAATTCCGAGCACTTGAAGTGCGATGGGGTTGTTGTTGAACAGGGGATCGAGCAGTGCTTCCCGTTCCTTCGACATCAGACGCCCCTTTCCGACCGAACCTGGTCGAGGAAGGCTCCGAACCCCGGCTCTCCGAGCCAGAATTCCAGCAGATTCGTCACGCCTCGGCTGGTAATGGTAGCTCCTGCCAGCCCATCGACATGGTACGGGTCATCTTCGGGACTGCCCGCGATTCCCTTTTTGACGGTGATCCGGACGTCGCCCTGGTCGTCGAAGGCCTTGCGGCCCTTCCAGAGGCTCTTCCAGCGGGGATTGTCGACTTCGCCCCCGAGGCCCGGAGTTTCTTTGTGCTCGTAGAAGGTGATGCCTTCGATGGTCTCGACGTCGGGGGCCAGGGAGATGAAGCCATACAAGGTGCCCCACAATCCGTAGCCCTCGATGGGCAGGATCAGCGCCTTGAGTTCATCGTTTGGCTCAACCCGGTAAACGACCGCCAGGTTCGGAACCCGACGTACCTTGGCGGGGTTGGTGGGGGCTGTTCGGCTGGTGTCTGGATCCTTGGCCGCGCGCTTTTGGTCGAAGGTGTCTGCATCGACCTCATCCACGTAGCTGCCGGTTGCGAGGTTCACCACGCGCGGCACGATGTTGTCTTTGAAGCGCCGACTGATCTCTTCGCTCGGGAGTTTCTCTTCAGCGCTCAGTAGCCCTGCGAGGTTCAGGACCTTCTTCTGGATATCGAGCTGCTGGTTGAGCTCCTGGCGCTCTTTCAGAGAAACAGCCGAAACCGCGACGAAGATCGAACAGACCCCGCACACGGCAGCGGCGAAGAGCACGATGTATCGGGAGCTATGCTCCACTGCGCGCCAACCTCCGGTTGATGTTCGCGCGGACGACGAAGTAGTCGAGCAGGGGCGCGAACATGTTCATGAACAGAATGGCCAGCATCATGCCCTCGGGATAGGCGGGGTTCACGACTCGGATCAGGATCACGAGCCCGCCGATGCCCAGACCGTAGGCGAATTTTCCGAGGGAGGTGAAGGCCGAGGAGACAGGGTCCGTGGCCATGAAGACTGTGCCGAATGCCCAGCCTCCCAGCACCATGTGCCACCAGAAGGGAATCTCGAACATCGGGTTCGAGTCGGACCCGATGGCGTTGAGCATGGCCGAGAGAACAATGGTTCCGAGGGCCACTCCGCTGATCGTCTGCCAAGAGCCGATGCGTGTCAGCAGGAGGACGGCGAGGCCGAATAGTGCGCAAAGCGCGGAGGTCTCTCCCATGGACCCTGGGATGAACCCCAGGAACGACTGCGTCCAATTCGCTCCCTCCAGAGCGCCGGGAGTCGCCGCGGCCTGGGCGAGCCAGGTGGCACCGCTGAAGGAGTCGACGTTGACGAACTCGGCTGCGATCCAGGGGCGATCGCCACTCATATAGGCCGGGTAGGCGAAGAAGATGAAAGCACGGGCCGTGAGGGCGGGGTTCAAGAAGTTCATCCCCGTTCCGCCGAAGACTTCCTTGCCGAAAATCAGGCCGAAGGCCATTCCCATCATGACCTGCCAAAGCGGAATGGTGGGTGGAAGCGTCAGGGGAAGAAGCATGCCGGTGACCAGGAAGCCCTCATTGACCTCGTGACCGCGGATGATGGCGCCGCCGATCTCGACCACGGCTCCGACCAGGAGTCCCGCTATGAGAATGGGCAGAAAATAAAGAGCGCCATAGATCGTGCAGAGCAGGGGGTTGCTCGGGTCGAAGCTCAGTGCCAAGGCCTCGTAGAGGAAGGTCTGCCAGGTGTCGAGAGGGGTCGCACCCATGGAGATGGCGCGCAGAGCCTGGTAGCCGGTGTTGTAGATGGCGAAGACGATGCACGGCCCCAGGGCGACCACGACGGTGATCATCATGCGCTTCATGTCGATCCCGTCGCGCACGTGGGGTGCGGTTCGGGTGACCTGCCCCGGCGTGAACATCGCCGTGTCGTGGGCTTCCCAGAGCGGGTAGAGTTTCTCGAGCCGTCCGCCTTTGGCGAAGAGGGGGTCGACCTTGTCGTGGAGATCTCGAAGGAGTTTCATCAGCCTTCCTTCTCGATGATCTCGAGGTTCTTGCGCAGCAGAGGACCGTAGTCGGTCTTGGATGCGCAGATGAAGCTACACAGTGCCAGGTCTTCTTCCTCCAGTTCGAGAGCTCCCAATTTTTCGGCCTCTTCCACGTCTCCCACGACGAGTGAGCGCAGTAGGAAGGTGGGGAGGATGTCCATGGGCATCACCTTCTCGAAGGTTCCGAGGGGCACCATGGCGCGCGGTGAACCGTTGGTGGTGGTGGTCATCGGGAACCGCTTTCCGGGAAACAGGCGCGACAAATAGATCGGAAGGCTCGAGAAGGCATTCCATCCGGGTGTGAGCCAGCCCATGAAGAGGCGTTCGCGCCCCTCGGCCAGGACGCTGATTTGGTTGTGGTGACGCCCCAGAAAACCGAAGGGCTCCCCTGAGGTGCTGCGCCCCGACAGCACCGAACCGGCGATGCGGCGGGCTTCGGTTGCGGTCCCTTCGTCGCCTGCGACTTCCTCTACCGATGCGCCCAGCCGTGTGCGCACCAGGCGTGGATCGTCGACCAGAGGGCCGGCCAGGGAGATGATGCGCTCCACGTCGAGGACACCCGTGGCGAAAAGGTTGCCGATGGCGATCACGTCCTGGTAGCCCACGGTCCAGACGGTTTTGTGTCGTCCGACGGGATCGAGCAGGTGGATGTGCAAGCCGGCCGTGCCTGCGGGGTGAGGGCCGCTGAAACGTTGCACCGAGACCGGGGCCTCGATGCCCTCGTCGGCGTCTGAATCTTCATGGATGCACAGGTAGGTGGTGCCTTCGGTCAGCTTGCTCACGACCTCGAGGCCCCGCGCGAAGTCTTCACGGCGCCGCCCGATGGCCACGTCGGGAAGCAGGGCGAGAGGATTGGTGTCGGTGGCGGTCACGAAGATCGCGTGGGGGGTGGAGTCGATGGCAGGGACTTTGCCGAAGGGACGGGTTCGCAGGCTCACCCACTGCCCGGATTCGACCAGCAGCGCGACGACCTGTTCTCTCGAGAGTTCAGACACCGGTTCGTGTGTGAAGGAGGCGAAGTTCTGGAACGCATCTTCACCGGCGCGTTCTTCACGTTCGTCTTCGGAAAGGGCGATGACCACCGACTGGAGTGCACGCTTGGCACCCCGATGGATGGCGGCGACTCGGCCAGCACCCGGTGACGTGTGCAGGACGCCCGGGTTCTTGCGGTCCTCGAATAGCGCCTGACCGCGCGCGACGATTTCCCCCTCCTCGACGAGCATACGGGGCTTCATGCCGGGGAAGTCCTCGGCCATGACGGCGACCCGTTCCGGAAGTGCGTCATTGCGGATCGACTGGATCGGCGCTCCCGAGATGGGGACGTCGAGGCCTTTCCGAATTTCGTGCAGTGTCATCTTGTCTTCGATCGGTGTTACCGGCGAAATCTGCAAGGCAAACTCCACCGGTTTAGTGGAGAGGCCGAGTCGACAGTACGCCGTAATGTTATTGGTGACCGGGAGTCCGCGCCTCGGATATCCAACATTTCAATGGACCCGAGAAAAAGCGGCCCCGGGAGTCAGGCTAGAAACTAGTCGCGGGGACACCTTGTCGACAAGTGGGATGATGCGAAGAACTGGCCGGTCGCCACCGATTGTTCCCGCTACGCGATCGCTGATCCGGCGACCGCGCCCTGCGGAAATCAGGCTCGTGCATTTCGAATTGCCGGTGCGGAAGATTTCCGGCACTCGTTCGCGAGCCCGACCTTGCCCAGGTCAGCGGAACCGGGCCCGCCGCAACCCGGGGCCGGTCACGCGCGACTTCCCACAGAATCAGTCAAAGTGTGGTGAAATAAATACACAAAAAGGTCAGATTGCGGCCTCGGCTCGAGTTTTAGGGTTCTACGAACCGCTGTTTCGTGGTGTATTCACCTCGTTTTTGTCAAAGGAGATGGAGTTGAGTCCTCATGGAGATCAGAGTCGGTTGAAACCCGCTACGAATCGCCCGGCGTGGGCGCCGCCGTCGACGGGGAGGTCCACGCCGGTGCAGTGGCTGGAAGCATCCGAGGCGAGGAACAGGGCGGCTTCGGCAATGGCCTCGAAGGGGGAGGGGCCGGGAATTCCGCGGTCGCTCGTGTAGCTCTCGACCTCGTCCTGGAAGGTCCCGATGGGTTCGAGCCAGGGTGCGAACATCTCGCTGTTGCCCCCCGATGGACAGACCGAGTTCACGCGAATCCCAGCCCGGCCGAGTTCCATGGCGGCGGTCTTGGACAGTCCGCGCAGCCCCCACTTCGAGGCCGCGTAGGCGCTCAACCCGTTGAGGGGCAGGAGCGAATCGATGGAGCCGATGTTGACCACCGTTCCTCCACCCTGGGCGCGCATGGGATCGAGCACACCGCGCAACCCGAGGAAAGGTCCCACGGTGTTGACTTCGAGAATGCGACGAAACGTCTCCGGGCTCGTCGATTCCAGGGGGCCCAGGTGAAGAATCGCCGCATTGTTGACCAGTACGTCGATCCGCCCATGTAGAGCGAGGGCACGGCTCACGGTTTGCTCCCAGTCGGTTTCGCGGCTGACATCGAGGGGCACGAATTCCGCTGCTTCACCCAGTTCGTCCGCGAGTTTCTGTCCCAGGCTGGTCAAGACATCGCCCAGCAAGACCCGAGCGCCTTCGGCGACGAACAGGCGTGCGATGGCCTCCCCCGTGCCTCGGGCCGCTCCCGTGACGATGGCGGTCTTCCCCTCGAGACGCTTCATGCTTTGCCCTCCCCTGGGTGTCCCGGGAAACTCTACGCCACCTCGTTCGAGCACGTAGCGCTCCTCGAGTCACGCGACTTGGGCAGATCGCCGGGGAATCGGTCGCCTGTGCTGGTCGAGGCGACGGCTCGGTGCTATGTCGCTCGACACTCCGGCATGCGTAGGGGCGCAGAGAAGCAGTCAGCTCCCCGTTGTCGGTTGTCCGTGGTGACCCGAGCGCACATGGCGAGGGTGTTGGGAATCGAGGAGGTGTGTGATGGAACTCGGAAAGATTGCAGTCTGGGGATCCCTAGACGGTTACGCGCTGCCGGAGGCTCTCGAAGCCGCCCAGCGTATCGAGTCCCTCGGCTACCCGACCTTTTGGCACCCCATGTCCATGCGGCGAGACCTGCTCCTGGTTGCCTCGTCGCTGCTGGCCCACACCGAGCGGCTGATTTTGGCCACCGGCATCCTGCCCATCTTCGAGCGACCTCCCGCCGTCATGGCGGCTGCACAGCGAACGCTGGCCGAGCAGTTTCCCGGGCGCTTCGTGCTGGGGCTGGGCGTTTCGCATCCTCCCATCGTCGAGGGCATGCACGGTCTCGATTACGGGCCTCCAGTGACCAGTATGCGCGAGTACTTGGACCGGATGGATGCCGGCCTCGATCTCGGCGCCCTGGGGGGGGACTCGGCAGCGCCCGCGGGTGCTGCAGCCACGACCGCAGGAACCGATCCGCCTCGCATGCTGGCGGCCCTGGGCCCGCGCATGCTCGCCCTGGCCCGGGACCGTTCGGCGGGTGCCCACCCCTATTTCATGCCGCCGGAGCACACTCGACGGGCGCGGGAGATCCTCGGCCCTGATTCCTGGCTTTGTGTGGAACTCAAGGCCGTGCTCGAGACCGAGCCCAGTCGTGCACGGGAGCTGGCACGGATGGCCGGGGCAGCGAATCTGGCACTCGAGAACTACTGGAAGAACTGGCGCCTGCTGGGTTTTGAGGACGCGGATTTTCAGGACCGCGGGTCGGATCGTCTGATCGATGCAACCGTGGCCTGGGGGAATCTCGCTGCCATCGAACGGCGGATTCAGGAGCACCTCGATGCGGGAGCCACACAGGTCTGCGTCCAAGCCGTACACCCGTCGGGTCGGGATGCGGGCCTCCACTGGGAGTTGATCGAAGCCCTGGCACCGGGCCGTTAGGCGGCACCCGCGACGCAGGTCGCTCTCAATCCGAGGCGCTCGCCCCGTCGCTCCTCAGGCTTGACAGGATCTCGAAGGAGGGGTCTTTCGGGTCGCGGCGCGAGGCCGAATTGACTTGTTCCAGAGCGTCTTCCGGCAGCTCGATTCGGCTCGTGAGGTCGTGGATGTGCACCCGGTGCTCGATGGCCCAGACTCCGTCCCGGCAGGAGAGGCGATCCAGGTAGCGACCACGGCTGGTGATCTGGAACCGCTGGGGGGCGGGCCGGGTCCACAGCCCCACCGTCACATAGGATTCACTGACGGCGTGGTCGCCATCCACCTCGATGAGGGGGTTGGTGACCTGATGGGAGTGGCGCTCCATTTCAGCGTGGGCTTCCCAGACCCAATCGACAAAGCCCACTCCGGTGCCTTGGAACATCCCCAGGTAGTGGGCGGTTCCACCCTCGTGCCAGCACGACAGAGCCATTTCCCGGTCCATGCGATCGAGTCCCCGGCAATATCGATACAGGACTTCGGTGATCGCCTGCTTGGCGATGAGATCTGCCAGGGCTGCTTCGCTCACGAGGTCTCCTTTTCGTCTGGAACCCGTCGAGGGTCCGGGGCCGACGCGGCGCTCCCACCGTGCCACATGGGCTCCGGTATATCAGAATCCCGGGAATCGCTGGGAGGATCCATGGGGTCACGAGGCTCGTGGCCAAACCACCCCCCGCATCCCTCGTTCGAGGGGTGCAGCATATGGGATTGGGCCCGGCCCGGTTCGCCCGGCGAGGGGCACGCTGCTACCGTGGCGGCGCTCGAGCCGACTTCCGTCGCACCGCCATCCGGTCCGAACCTCTTCGCGAAGCCCATGTGGGCTCGCAGTGGCAGGCCGGGGTTCCATCCCACTTGACAAACCGTCGCTGGGATCTCCCAATGGGGCCATCATGACCGATCACCGAAGGGTCGTACTCGCACTCGCGCTGGTCTTCGTCGCTGGATTCGGCCTCGGCCGTCTGACTGGCGGCCTGGGCTCGTCGGCTTCCGTCGAGTCGGTCCCCGTGGTGTTTCCCGTCGAACAGGCGCCGGAATCCAACCAGGCGCCTTCGCGGACTCCGTCCCTTGCTCCCATTGTCGTTGAAAACGAAGTCTCCACCCCAGTTGGAAGCGACACATTGTTGGAGTCGCTGTCCGAGGACCCGCGGGCTGCCATGGCGCGCCTCGTTCTCGATCGGGGCGGGGATCCTCAGCAGGCGGTGGATTTCGTCATCAATCGTATGAGCGACGACGAGTTGATTTCGGTGATTGCTGGAGTCACGAATTTCACCGAAGACGATCTTTCCTCCCTGCGTGACCCGCGCGATTTCGCCAGGCGTCTTTCATCGATCACGATGGACGGCTTGTTGCGCCAGCAGCCGATCGTCGAGACCGCTGCGGAACTCGTCAGTTTTTCGACGGCCGTGAACGGTGATAATTCCATCGTAGCCGCGTCGCTCGATATCGAGGCCGGGTCCCGCCGGGTCTACGCTGTATTTCCCAGCGGTGACTATCCGCTCGACGAGGTGGTCGTGAAATGGTTTCGGACCGACAATCCAGAGCTCCTGCTGCTCGGTCGTTACTCCATCTCACGTGAGGACGATCAGAGTTACGTGTGGCTCGAACGTCGGAATGGCTGGCAGCCTGGAGCCTACGGGGTCGAGTTCTACACCAGCGACGATCGGCTCGAAAAATTTGCGAGTGGTCAATATGTCGTTCAGTGAGCCTCAAGATTGGGATACCCATGCTCCAGTGTCGGCCTTGTCGCGTTGTGGGAGCAGGCACATGACACGGGGAACGAGGGCGCGACCCGAGGAAAGAGCAGACAGGCTTGGACGGAGGAGACAGGGATGATGAAGATTCTGAGAAGCGCTCGGGCCCGTGGGGTCTCCATGGTCGTCTTCACGGCTTTCTTGGCGTGTAGCGGCGAAGTCCTCGAGGGCTCTGGAAGCAGTGGCACGGTGCTCAATTCCTCGGGAAGGTTCCTGATGAATTCCCAGGTTTCCTGTGAACCCCCGGGTTGCACGCGCACGGGCGAGATCGATGGCCTGGCTGGGGCGGGTGGCGTGGTCATCGCGACTACGAAGATCTGTGGGGACAGCCCCGAACTGCCGGTGTACCCCCCTCAGACCGCGAGTTGCTACGGCTACGAGATTGGAGAGTCGGTGCGCTTCGGGCTGGGGACTGCATTCCAGTTTGGCAAAGGGGTCGATGGAAACGGCGGAGGTGGCATCGGGTTGGGGGAACCTACGACGCCGCGTGAGATCTTGACGTTGGTCGATCTGGTGCCCGGTGCGGTGGACGAGACCGACCCCGTTGTGGTGGGCATGGCGCAGTTTCTGCTCACCGAGGCGACTTTCATCAACTCAGCTCCCGACCGAAACGGATCCTACCTCGACTTGGCCCAGGCAAAAAACGAGGCGATCGTGTCCATCGTGCGCGGGCCCAACTGGGCCCCCATCGATTTCACCAATCCGGATTCGATTCGGTGTGCAGCGGACTTGCTCCAGGGGTGCCAACCCACCCCTGCCTGTATCCAGCTGATTCCGAGCCAGACGGGATGGACGTGCACCTCGGGTCAAGCCACGGTGGTGTCGGCGGCCGCCGCGGAGGCAGCCGTGGCCCAGACGCTGCAAGACATCTATGAGGGGTGTTATCGCGGCACCTTTTCCGGTGACGCTGCCGGCGACTGGGCGATGTTCGTCGATGACGATGGAACCATCGACCAGGTAACGTGGCCCGGCACGGCAGCGGCTTTCACGGGAACGGCTGCGACCAACGGCGACTTCGCTGCAGCGACACCCGGGGCTCCCGCAGATGTTTCGCTCAGCGGGACGCTGAAGAGCGGTGGCGATTACCAGCGCGCGGCTGGGAATTGGACAACCGGTACGGGGCAAGCGGGTGAGTTGACGGGAGCGCGTACCGATGAAGCCGAAGGTGTGTGTCTCTGAGCCGACCTTTCTGAGACCCCGTGGCCGACGCGGGAACTGACGTCCCGATCCTCGGTTGTCCGAGTCCGAGGCCCCTTGGGTCCGACCCGGGCGGGCTACACTTCGGTCTCAGATGGGGGGCGAAGTGGGAGTCACACGCTTCGGGTCGGATCGTTCGATCCGAACTGCCCGTACACTTCTCCATTGGGTGGTGCTTCTCACGAGCTTGGAGGCAGCTCAAGCTCTTCCGGCCGCCTACTCGAACAGCTACGACGTCCCCCGTGACGGTGAGGTGGGGGTCGACCTGGCGAGCAGCGCCCAGGATGTCGAGTCCTTTCGGATCACCGAGTTACCTCGTCACGGCCAACTATGGGTCGGTTCGCTGCGCCAAGCTCTCACCACAGCGCCCGCCGAGATCACGAGCAACCGGCTGATCTACCAACCGCGCCCTGGATTCACGGGGACCGACCACTTCGACTTCCAGGTCCCGGGATCGGATCCGTCCACGTCGCCCGCCCGAATTCGTTTCTCCGTCGTGGACGTCGTCGAAAAACCCGGGCGGCCGGGAAGTTTTCCGTGGAGGGTTCCTCCCGTCGAAAGCGGCCGTGTCCCCTTCTCGGGAGCTCCCGAGAGTCCGGTCTCCAAGGAGGACTACCTCGGCGCGATCGAAGCGTACTGGTCGGAAGTCGAGCCCTACGCACACCGGAACGCCGGAGACTCCGGTGTCCCCTATCAGGTTCGATATGCGCTCTTCGAGGCGTTCTTCTACCGGGTCTACCGCGAAACCGACCCCGTTCGCGCACGCGAGCATCTGGATTGGGCGATGAAACTGCTACGGGGGAGTGCCGCCTACCATCTCGGAGATTCTTCGAGCACAGGCGAATCCGGGCATCCCCCCACCAATCAAACTCTAGAACTCGCCCTGGAGACCGACCGGTTGCTCCGCGACAGCCCGGAACTCGGCGAAGGCGATCGCACCCTGCTTCGTGACCATGTGACGGGCATCGAGGCCCGCGTGCGGGCCATCTATGCCACGAGGGGGTATGAGTACGGGGCCATCGCGCGATCGGTGAGGGTGGCATCGAACTACGCTGTGTTCTCCGCCCGATATCCGGACACTCCGGGGACTGAGGAGCGAAGGGCCTATACCGATGCCATTTGGCAGGCCTGGTTCCCACAGCGCGAGTTCCAGCCCAACTCCAGCCACTACGGTGTCATGACCCTGGGGAATCTGGTGCGCTGGGTCGATGCAAATCAGCGCAGCGATCTGTACCGCGATCCGGGTTTTACGGCTCTTCTGGAGCGTCATTTCCAGTGGATCGCTCCCCTGGGGATTGCGCCCGCCGTCGGACAGGGCACGGGGCTCAATGTCAGACCGGGGCTCTGGGTTGCACTGCTCGAGAAATACGCGAGAGAGCGACGCGATGGACGATGGCGCTGGTTGGCCCATCGGATGTTTCGCTGGATGCAGCCGCGTGGTGAGGAGATGAAACAGTGGGGCAACATCCGGGGAACGGCGGTGTTGGATCTCATGCGGGCCTATTTCGACGCTGATGAATCCATCGAACCGGTGGAACCCACGCTGAGCAGTGTGGCAACGCGTACCCATGCGATCTGGGTCGCGGAAGGAGCGTCGCAGCAGGCCGAGACACAGTGGGGGGTCACCGATGAATTGACCTGGGACAAGCTGATCCTGCGCAGCGGCGCCGACCGCGAGGCTCTTTTCGCGCTGGTCGAAGTGTCGCCGGTTCGAGGTCACGCACACTGTGACATGGGCGGCATCAGCCTGCTCACCCAAGCGGGCAGCGTGCTGCTCTCGACCCCCCCCTACCTGCTGACGAGCCCGAAATTTCACAATGTCTTCCAGGTGCAGATTCCCAGCGAGCGCAACTGTTTGAAGGGAGACGGGGGTCGTTCTCCCTATCGCGATGTCCGCGCCGAGTTGGAGGTCTTCGAAGACGCCGAACTTGCGACCCTCGCACGAGTGCGGATTCCGAATTATCTCGCTCAACCAGCCGACCTCGTGCGCTGGATCTTCTTCGTGAAGGATCGGTTCCTGTGGATCCACGACCGACTGGAGGTGAGGGGTCGGATCGCTCACGCTGCCGTCGGACCTGCGTGGAACACCGGGGCCATCTACGGAGCATCGGGTCCCAACTGGTTCAACACGACTTTCACGACCGTTCCGGTGGCGGACATCTGGGGGCTCTTCTACCTGATGCAATGGAGCAACCCGGCGAGGGACCTGTTGGTCCTCTTTCCCGAGCTGCCCGATGGCTCGCCTCCCCGGCCTGCGACCGTCGACTACGTAGGGCGCGATGACAGCCGAGGCGTGGTGGGTCGCACGTTGCAGAACAGCTCGCGCTACCGGATCTGGCAGCGTCAAGACGGCGACTTGAGCGCCGGCCAGGTGATCCATACCAGCAGCGTGCTGGCTCCACACGCGCCCAATCCCGATAGTCGCTCCCTGGTGGATCGCTTCTCCCTGCTGCTCGATGCACCCGATGCGGCGGTTCTGCGTTACGAGCTGGCTCCGGGCCATGAAATCTGGTTGGGCTTCTCGGAGCGAATGGAGGCAATGCGCCTGGGGCCCCTCGTCAGCAACACCCCCTTCTTCGCAGTCGAACGGCGGGCCGGGGAAACTCTCGACGTCGTTGCGGGTGAAGGTGGGCCACCGAAATTTCTCGCTGAGTATTGCGGGGATGGCGTGGTCCAGGCGGGAGAGGCTTGCGACGATTCCAATTACGTGACCGAGGCGTGTGTCTACGGAAAGACCGACTGCCGAGTTTGCAACTCCCGTTGCCAGTGGGAGGTGGGGGTGCCCGCCTTCTGTGGCAATGGTCGGGTGGAATCCGCCTACGGTGAAACCTGCGACGGAGAACGATCCGGACCCCTCGTCTGTCGAGACTTTGGGTTCACGGCCGGTGAACTCGGCTGTTCGGAATGCCGCGTGGAGACTCGGAGTTGTCGCTTGGCCTGCGTTCCCAGACCCGATGGCCTGGTGGCCTGGTGGCCGGGAGACGGCAGCGGCCGGGAGTGGGGGGGAGGTCCGACTGCCCGGCTGGTCGAAGGTGCGCGCTTTGCGCAAGGGGGCCAGCGAGCCGGTTTCGAGTTGGATGGCGACGCGGCCCGGGTCGACGTGGACGCGTTCGCGCCTTCGAGTCGCCAGGGCACCCTGTCTCTCTGGCTCGAGCCCGCAGCTGCACTCGAGGAGGATGTTGCCTACACGCTGGTGGACACCGGGGGGGTGCCCTTCTGGCTTCGCCGAAACGAAGCCGGAGAAGTCGAGTTCCTTTGGAATTATGACGCCGGAAAAAAAGTCCGCGCGGCAGTTCCGGCTTCCGACCTGCTCGCGTCAGGTCGCTGGACTCACGTGGTGGTTCGCTGGGATCTCGAGCGTTCCCTTTCCAATGGACACAACCTCGATGTGAGGGTCGACTACGAGAACGCCGCTCGGTACTTCCAGGATCGCGACGCCGGCGGGAGAGACATTCGCCATTTCCCGAAGGCACCCCTACGCCTGGGACGCGAGGTTGAACGAGCGGGGAGGGAGCCGAGCACTCGCGCCTTTCGGGGAACGATCCGCGACGTTGCCGTCTTCGACCGCGCCCTGAACGACGGCGAGGTCCGCGACCTCTTCAACGCCGGTGCGCTGGGGATGTGTGGAGGAACGGGTGGCCGTGAGTCGTAGGGGGTCTCGAGTTACGGCTACACGGGAAAGGGGTCTAACCCGACGACCGAGATTGGTTTCAGGGTGTTGGCCAAGGACGAGCTTGTTCCGTGATGGACCCTCGTTCGGGTGGTGTGAAGACTGAGGAGGAAGACGACGTGGGAACCGAGGAGAATCGAGACCGGGTACTCGCCTATCTCGAGTCCATTCGTGTGGGTGACCGGGCCCTCGCGTACGCGGCTTTTGCCGAGGACGCGACATGGACGACGCCGCCTTCATTGCCCTGGCCCGGTTTCTTCCAGGGCCGAAAGGCGATCTTCGACGAGTACTTCGCCGTGGACAAGGGCTTGTTCACAACGGGAGTCGAGAGCTACGACCTCGAGAACACGAACGTGGTCGCTGCCGGTGAGAGCGTCGTCGTGGAGATGCGACACCGAGCCGTTGGACTGGACGGTCAGCGCTACGAGACCGATCACTGTCTGGTATTCGAAGTTCGGGACGGTTTGATCCATGCCGTGCGCGAGTACATCGACTCGCACTATCTGCATCAGCAACTGCTCGTCTGACCGTCGAGGGCTGCGAAGGGTCAGCTGGTGGGTTCGGGCTCGAGGGTGGGGACCGTCCAGCCTCGGATTGACCGGGAGAGGGTGCCTGGCCGTTGCTTTCCACCTTGGCGCCGCAGCGTTTCGAAGTGGGCGTCGGGATTCTGAATTGCGGCGTCGGGCAGGCGGCTCCCCCCGGCGGCTCCCCAGCCCGCGTCGTAGGGGGCGAGCATGTGCTCGTGGATGCAACGGTTGCGGAAGAACTTCCAACCCTCGGCCTCCCGGGCGTATTCGTACTCGAGAGTCGCCATGCTCCAGGCGGCCTCCTGCGTGTCGGGGTCGATCAGGAGCGTTAGAAGGAACCACCGTCCGTGGGCGCGGTCCCCATCTACCTGGATCACGGGGTCGGCCAGGAGATCGAAGGCCCAGCCCCCGGCTTCTTCGAAGGCGGGCATGAACTGGGTATAGAAGTGACGCAGATCCTGTTTTCCGCGGAGCTCGCCCAGGAGGCCGTGGTCGTAGCTCGCTTGTTCGGAGAAACAGGCCACCGCGTCTTCCCAGCGTGCATCATGCATGGCCTGCATGTATTCGGCGGTCAATTGCCGAACGGCCTCCCGGTCTTCGAGTTCTCTGACCTGTTTTTTCAGAGATGCCAATTCCTCGCGGAGGCTCTCGTTTTCTGTCGTCATGCTTTGTGTTCTCCCTTGGGCGTCGAGGGTGCAGTGTATCTGGAGCCGGCCCTCGGGAGGTTTCCCGATGCCTACGCATCGTGACTTTTCAGGAGTCTGACTCCGAGTACGACGATGTGAGCCGAAAAGGCGTGAGGTCGTCGGATGGGGGCTCGAACATCGGATATGCTGACAACCGGATTCGTTGCGCGGAACCGCCAATCAGAGGAAGCACCACCATGACGCAGCCTACGACCACACCGCATTCCGAGGCCGACTCTTCCCAGGAGGATTTGCCCTTTCACCTGAAGGGGAATTTCGCTCCCGTCTTCGAGGAGTGGACGGAAACCGAGCTGGAAGTGACCGGTTCGATCCCTCCTGAGCTTTGCGGCCGTTTCTTTCGTAACGGGTCGAACCCGAAGACGGGGTGGTCGCCCCACTGGTTTCTCGGCAACGGCATGATTCACGGGGTGGAATTGCGGGACGGGAAAGCGAACTGGTATCGCAACCGCTATGTGCGTACGCCGTTGCTCGACAACCCCGAGGCATCGCGCATCCGACCCGACGGTACATTGGATCTCACACTGTCCTGTGCCAACACCCATGTGATCCGCCACAACGGCCGAATCCTCGCCCTCGAAGAAGGTTCTCTGCCCTTCGAAGTGACAGGAGATCTCGAGACCGTGGGAGCTCACGATTATGCGGGGAAGTTGAAGACGGCAATGACCGCGCATCCCCGGATCTGCCCGGAAACCGGAGAGCTCCTGTTCTTCGCCTACGGGGCGATCCCCCCCTATCTGACCTACCACCGCGTCTCACGTGACGGTGTGTTGGTGCAGACGGAAGAGATCGAGGTGAAGGGTGCCACCATGATGCACGACTGGGGGGTGACTCGGAACCACGTGGTGTTCATGGATCTCCCCATGGTCTTCGATCTCGCGGCCATGGCCGAGGGGGGCATGCCCATCCGATGGAGTGACGACTACGGGGCGCGCCTGGGCGTCATGCCACGAGATGGTTCCAGTGAGGACGTCGTCTGGTACGAGATCGACCCCTGCTACGTCTTCCATCCAATGAACGCCTACGAAGATGGAAGCCGCATCGTCATGGACGTCTGCCACACCAAGCGGATTTCTCTCGACCCCACCGACGGAACCGGCACCCCGCCCACCCTGGTTCGCTGGGTGATCGACAGCGATGCGGGTAGCGTGAGCGAAGAGGTTCTCGACGATCGCGCCTGCGAGTTCCCGCGCGTGCACGATGGACGGGTCGGTCTGCAGAACCGCTACGGCTATGTGGTCGGGCTGGCGGATGGCGAGCAGATGGGGTCTGGGTTCTACAAATACGACCTCAGCACCGGGGAGTGTCGGACCCACGAGTTCGGCGACGGCGAGCAGGCCGGCGAGCCGGTTTTCGCCCAGTGTCCCGGTGCGGATGCCGAAGATGAGGGATGGCTGCTGAGCTTCGTCTACCGGCCGGATCGCGACCGGAGTGATTTGGTGATCCTCGACGCCACGCGCATGGAAGCCGACCCTCTGGCGATCATCCACATTCCCCATCGAGTGCCCATGGGGTTCCACGGGAGTTGGATTCCCGACGAGGCCTAGCGGGCGGGGCTGCGAAGGGAGGGAGGTCGGGCGCCGGCGCGGCGATCAGCCTCCCTGGGCGAGTTCGATCAGGTTTCCATCGGGGTCGCGGACCTGGCAAACCAATCGGCCAGGTCGAGGCTCCAAGGGGCCCAGAACGACGCTGCCCCCGGCGGCCTCCACGATGTCCGCCGAGGCCCGTACGTCGGTGACCTCGAGCCCCATGTAGCGATAGCCCGGTCGCCCATCGAGTCCGCCGTCTGCAGCATTTCCCGAGGGTGGGGTCTCGGGTTGTAGGATGCGGAGCAGGCTCTCACCGCACTGGAGGCGGTAGATGGTCCCGATCCCCGGCATCACCAGTGGATCCAAGGGGGAGAACCCCAGAGCATCTCGGTAGAAGGCGACCAACGGCTCGCCCTCTGCGCTCACGATTCCGATGTCGATTCCCGGCTTGGCAACTTCGACGGGCATGGATTCAGTCCTCCTGGAGGTTGACGTCGCGCACCATGGATTCCCCCCCGAGTCCGTGGTGTCCCCAGTCGTCGCCGTCGCCGGCGAACTCGTGCTCCACCCAGTTTTCGTCGATCAGAACCCCGTGGCAGCCGATCTCGATGTCGAATCCCCCGGGTCCCTCCATGTAGAACGAGAAGGTTCCGTCGTTGCGGTGTCGGCCCAGGGATGTCGTGATCTTTACACCCGCTGCCATGGCTCGGTCGAGGGTGAGCCCGACCTCGTCGATGCTGGTGACTTCGAACATCATGTGCTGGAGTCCTCTGGCGGGTCCGACGCACAGCAGGCCCACGCTGTGGTGACGGGGCGTGCAGCGCAGAAACTGGACCGAGGATCCCGGGGCAAAGTTCATGTAGTCGGTGCGTTCGAAACCCAGGATTCGCATGTAGAAGTCGAGGGTGACGGGAATGTCGGGCGCCATCAGGAATACGTGCCCCATGCCGAGGGGCCCGGTCTTGAACTCCACACCATGAGGTGAGACGAAGCCCTTGTCTCGAATGGGTGAAGCGAACAATTCCACCCGTGAGCCGATGGGATCCTGCGTGACGGCCATGGCCTGAACGCCTCGCGCGCGACACTCTTCGGGAGTTCCCGGGCGAGCCTCGACCCCGTTGGAAGCAAGTGTCTCCAGCGCCTGGTCGACGGCTCTCAGCGTGGCGAGCTCCAATCCGAAGTACTGCATGCCTGGGGTTTCCGCCGGGTGGATGGCGAGACGCCACTGACGGTCATCCATCTTGAAGAAGAGGCTGCCATCATCGCCACTTCCGTCGCTGTTCGGCTTCGGAAGGAGTGGAGCCGTTGCGGATTGGACGGGAGGAATGGGCGCCGGCATCAGTCCGCATACGTCGGTCGCGAAGCTGTGCCAGGTTTCGGGGTCCGGCGCACCGATGCCAACGTATCCGAGCCCCATGAGCGGGAGTTTTTCCGATTGCATGGTGTCTCCTTGAAGAGGTTTGTCTCGGACAGGTCTCCCGGTGGGGTCAGCGGAAGGCTCCGCTCATGGAATCCGTTGGCATTTCTTCGGGGCTGAGTGGGACTGCGACCTCTTCTGGACGCGGACCCACATTTTGTGCGAGGGCAGAGAGCCGCTCGAGGTCGAAGTCGTAGAGGTGCGCTGCGTTCTCGCCGAGCATGGCGCGGACCTCGGTTGGATCCACGTCGTGGAATGTGCGCCGCAGGGACTGACGCGTGTAGGGAAAGGTTCCCTCGTAGTGGGGGTAGTCGCTGCCCCACAGAATCCGGTCGACACCGACCACGTCGCGGTCGCGAATTTCGCGCGGCGACGGGAAGCTCGCCCCGTACCAGCAGTTGCGCTTTGCGTAGAAGCTGGGAGGTTCCGGGGGGACGACGCCCTCGGGGAACTCGAACTCACCCACGTTGCCCGAGCGGATCATCTGCCAGCGTTGGTCGAGGGAGTCGAGCATTCCCGGCACCCATGCGCAGCCGGCTTCGGTGAGGATGTAGCGGAGCTTTGGGAAGCGCTCGAAGACGCTGCCCAGGATCAGGTGCGTGAACGAGCGCGTGGAGAAGAAGGGGGTTTCCACCAGTCGAATCGGCAGAGAGGCCGGGTGGGCCCCGTATTCGGGTGGCCCGGTACCGCCGTGTTGGTTGACGACGACCTCGAGGTCCTGACACACCTCCCACAGCCGATCATAGGCGCGAGAGTACAGGGGTTCGATGTGGGGTTCGGGGACGTGCGGCAGAAGAATGCCACCGCGAAGGCCGTGATCGGCGATCCATTTCACGTCTTCGATGGCGTCGTCGATGTCGTTCAGATAGACGAGGCCAATACCGGCCCTGCGATCGGGGTGCTCGGAGCACCAATCGGCGAGCCAACGGTTGTGGGCGCGGATCCCCTGCAAACGCAACGGGTAGTCGGCGTCGCTGGGGTTTCCGCAGATCAGTACGCTGGTTCTGAAGAAGGGTGGCACGGTGTTGGGGAAGATGATTTCACCCACGACGCCCTCGGCATCCATGTCGCGAATGCGCTCTTCGTCGTCCCAGTTCTTGTGCTTCTTGCTGCCGATGTGTTTGCGTTGGGGGTTCTTGTAACTGCCACGCCACTCGTCGAAGAGTTTCTGGTGCTCGTTGTCGAGGTATTCTCGGTAGACCTGAATGCTCGCTCCGGCGTGGGTGTCGGAGGAAATGATCGTATAGGGCGTGCTTTGGGTCGAACTCTGCAAAACTGCATTCTCCTTGGGAAGCAAATTCATTGGGGCGCAGAAGCGCCGGAAGGTGCCAGTATTTTGGGGTCAGCTTCCTGGCATGGCCCGGGGGTCGCCGGGCACGTCGATGAGTTCGAGGCGGGTTCCATCGGGGTCGAGCGCAAACAATGCGCGAAATTGGCCACCCCGGATTTTGACGACGTTTTGCTCGAGTACCCGCCCCCCGGCTTTCTCGAGCTTTTGAATCACTTCGTCCAGGTCGTCGACTCGGAACGACAGGTGGGTC
This sequence comes from Myxococcota bacterium, assembly GCA_022447545.1. GTDB lineage: Bacteria > Myxococcota_A > UBA9160 > UBA9160 > SMWR01 > JAKVBI01. The sequence continues at coordinate 526 of JAKVBI010000008.1, read as the reverse complement.
AGGCCCAGTCCGTTCATGGGTCTCGCTTCTGAAGATCCGACGTGTCCTGGAGACTCGTAGTGGAGCAGTTCGAGGCGCCAACCGTCGTTTTCCAGGTACACGGCTCGTAAATCAACGTCTGGAATTCCGAGCAGGTGGCTCGTCGTCTCCGCGTCTGGTGCGAGGCGCCCCAGCTCCTCGAATCCAAGGACATCGCGGTAGAAGGCCACGGAACGCTCCAGGTCCGAGACGCAGAGTCCCGTATGGGTCAGGCATCGTAAGCTCACGTTTTCTCCTGGCGTCTTGGGCTGTAATGCCGCTCGGTAAGCTGGTTCACAGGTATTCTAGGGCAATTGCTCCCGGGGAAATTGATAAGATTGCCCGGCTGTTCGAGCCAGACAGGTGCATGCTCGTCCTCGCCGGCCGGTGTGCGCGTGCGAGTCGCAAACAGCGTAAAGCGCCGATGGAGGAGCTCTTTGGCCCGCATCGATCTTCAAACCCGATATCTCAATGCCGAAATAGAGAACCGCGTTCTGTGGGTTCGCAT
>JAKVBI010000007.1 GCA_022447545.1 Myxococcota bacterium | reverse complement strand
GAAGGGTCCGGTGGAGGCGCCACCTGAGCGAACCGCGATCTACACCCATCCACGGGATACCTTTGGGATTTTGGAGTTCATGGCGCCGAGAGTTCCGGGGGGGCACGGCGGTCAGGCCAGCGCCGATGACGCACTGGGCGACTGCTACGATCCTCGTTTACTCGGATCCTATTCTCCCGATTTCTGGCGGTTCGAGCACCCCATGAAGATTCAGCGTTCGCATATGACGGTCCTGGTTCGCGACATGGGTGCTGCTCGTGCACTTTACGTGGATCTGCTCGAGGGAGATCCCCTCCACGAGGACAAACACACCTGTCATGACACGCACAGTTTGTTTGTTGCCCTGGGCAGCGATCCGGTCGTCGTAGAGCTTGCTCGACCCCTCACTCATGAATCCTCAGAGGCGCGTGAGTTGGAGAAGAATGGCGAGATGCTCTACTCAGTCACTTTCCAGGTTTCGGACTTGGAGGCGGCGGAGGCGCACCTGCGTGATTGCGGGCTGGAGCCGACGACGCGCCAAGGCGGATTCGCTGAGCTTGGCCCTGATCAGGCCCTGGGCGCCGTGTTTGCCTTCACGGCGCGAGAAGTACCCAATGATCCGCGGACCCGAGATTGAATCGGTTTATGACGCCTTCGCCGCAGCATTCCAACGTTGAACGAGCAACGGACTCTCGTGGATCGCGCCTTCCCGGATGGCATCGGTGGGAAAGGGATCGGGTCCCATGGAAGTGACATCTCGCCATGTCTTGGTCAGTGTGGTTCCAGCGCCGTTGGGAGTGAGTTCCCAGTCTTCAATCATGGTGAATCCAACGTTTTGCTCGATTCGCTCTCGAGTGTAAGGTGGCTCGAGGCCAAACGCCGTGATGACGTTTACCACCACACAGCTTTCGGTGCATTCGTCCTCAATTCGCTCGAGGATCGATACTCCTGCGGCTCCATGGCAGTAGAGCGCGTGGCCCGGTTCGAGTTCCCCGGCTCCAACACCCCCTGGGTAGTAGTCGAGAATTCTCTCCGGAGTCATGATGAATGATCTGACTTGCTCGACGGACGCCTCGAGCTCCATCACTTCGGTGTGAACGATGTTGGATTTTTCTTTGCTCATTGCCTCTCCCTTGGTGGCTCTGAATGGCGATGAAAAGCCCATCATAACGGGAATCGAGAGGACAGCTACGGCTCAGACCGCACGACCGGCTGCTCGTAGGTTCCGAAGAGCCAGTCGAACAACAATGTAATCTGGCAATAGTTGCCCTGGTTCATGTCTACATGATGGGCGGCGTGGCCTGTCGTCAGAAACTGAAGCCATTTGAATGGGAAACGAGGCAGATCGACCCATACATGGTTTAGGGTGCCTGCATTCACGAAGATCTGGGTAGCGACTACCATGGCAAAAACATTGAGTGGCGCACCTGTCGCCAGCGCGACCGCAGGAATTGAAAGCTGGAAGAGGCCCTGACCAATGAGGGTCTCTATCGGGTGTACGTAAAGGGAATCGACATACGTGGGTTTGCGGGCTTGATGATGCAGCGCGTGGATCTTGCGCAATGGCTTTCCATGGAAGAGAAAGCGGTGCGTCAAATAGTAGGTGAGGTCGTAGAGCATCAGGACCGCGACCACGTCTACGATGAAACGCCACCAGGGCAGGCCCGCGAGGTTGACGCAAAAGGGAAGGATCAAGACATAGAAGCCCAGGGCCTGCCACTTGGCCGCTCGTACATTCTTGGGCAGTGCTTCCTGATAGGACCGGCGAGCGAGCTTGGGTTGGTCTGCTGAATCGTTCAATTCGCGCATCTCGCGGACGGAAGGGATCCGAAAGGCGATAAAGCGCCCGATTGCCGTGGTCGCGGTCAAGGTCCCGAAAAAAACGAGTCCTGCGAACCAGTCATAGGTCATGGGTCGCTGCTCCATTGTATCGATTGGCGCGTTAACGTAGCAGTGGCGATCAAAGGGTTCATGACAGCGTTCAAGCGCTCGTTTCGCGTTGGCTCCGGCTCGAGACGGGGCGGACGGGTTTCGTGATCGACCTCATGCCCACGGTAGTCGCCTCGAAATTCATGATTGCGGGATCACGGCGGATACCGGGTTGATGAAGCCCGAATTGTCGTGGTGTTACGAGCCTTTCGGTCCGGTTTTGCTGCCCTTTTTTCTGGCCTTTCCGATGTTTCGAGGCACTCGGGTTTTCCTTGTTCGCGCACTTCGGTAATCGAGCACCTATACTTGAATCGACTTGATTTGGGTGACTGCTCTGCTTCCACCTCGATTTTTCATAGGCCCGCGGCGGTGGGACGACTTGCTGTTTCAAGCTGGAGGCTCATGTGAACGTTCTTTCTCGCGCCCTGGTCTACTCGGTTCCCTTGATTTTTCTCTCCTCGTCGGTGGCTCGGGCGGATGCTCTCGAGTGGTGCCGATTGAGTGTCACCTGGGCAAACGTCAACGCTTCCGTTTGCATCGGAAACAAGTTGTCGGCTTCCATCGTCGATTCAAATCCGAGACGTTTCAAGTGTGAACGCCAACTCAAACGACTCTATAGACGAGCGGTTAGACAAACCCGTGTTGACGCCGAGGCTTGTGGGGCGACTTCCGACCACGCCTCATCGGTGATCTCCAGCCTCACCCGATCGCTGAGTTATGTTGAGAGCTTTCCAACAGGAACCTTTGAAGTCTTGGTCCGCAATCTCGAAAGTCCGCGTGGCCTGAGCTGTGCACCGCCTGGGGATCCTGCCCTGGTCTATGTAGCCGAGGCTGGAAAGGGCGGTTCTACCGAGAATGAGTTCTACATCGCGGCCGATGGTCGTCCAGCTTTCATCGGGAAGACCGGAGCAGTGGGCCGAATCAACCCAGACTTGAGTTACGATCGGGTCGTCGAAGGGCTGCCCTCTTCCGCCGCATTTGATGAAGGAGGCGGTTTCCTGGATGCAAACGGTCCCAATGATGTCGCCTTTTTCGATAATGGCAAAATGGCCATCGTGATGGGCTTGGCAAGTAACGCCGATATCCGGGATGGTTTGACTACGAGCACGGCCACGAAATTCGGAACACTGCTTGACGAAGATGGTGACATCATTGCTGACTTGGCCGAATTCGAGCGTGCGAACAACTCGGACGGTCGCAAAATCCCTGAAGGCTGCGGCCTTCAATCCTTTGTGGACGACCATACTTCGAATCCATTCAGAGCACGCAGCGGGCAAGCCATTCAAGTTGTGGACCCTGGGGCGAATTCGGTTCTCGAAGTCGAAGCCTCGGGTCTAATTACTGTCGTAGCCAGCAATTTTCCAGACCAGATGCAGACGATGCCTGATTTGAGTGCGATCTTCCCTGGCGGCCAGGACAGTTGCCCTCCGGATGGCCCGGGCCTTCCCCCAGCCGGTCCCATTCCGTCACAGCCAGTTCCCACCAGCATCAGCTGTCCGGTCGAGGGGAGTGATGATGGCTGCTTGGTGGGCGAACTCACGGGTCTTCCCTTCGCCACCGGTTCCGCGAACGTCTACGACATTTCGACGGGGGCCGTTGAATATCCGACCAACCAAAGTGGCTTTACGACCGTAGTCGATCTAGCCCACGCTTCGAACGGTGATCTTTACGTGGTGGAATATGCGCGAAAAGGGCTTGCAGGTGTCTTCGGGGTCGTCCCCCCGTTGGGTGGCCTCTATCGGATTGGCGGAGGCGTAAAGCAGCAGCTCGACGGTGGAAGTCTCACTGGTCCCAACGGCGTCGCGATTTGTGGTGACAATCTTTACTTGACGGATCGCACTCGCAACGCGGGTGAGGGCCGCGTCCTGCGCATGAAACTCGACTGAGAGGCTCGAGCGCCGAGGTCGAACCCTTCATCGAATTCGAAATCATGGGGACCCGCTGTTCGCTCCCAGGCAACCCGGAGCTCTTGGCTTTGGAGCGGGGTATGGATTCGCAGGCGATTGCTCTTACAAGAGCGTCTTCTGCTCGGACCTTCGTGTGGGGCGGAGAATCCGGTGGGGTCGTGCTCCAGTGGATCAGGTCCGGCGCGCGACGTTTCGGGCACGGTTTAGAATTGTCATGCCCGCACCCAGCAGGAGTAGCGAACTTGGCTCGGGGACGGGTGTCAATCGCCTGCTCGGTGTTTTTCCGATTTCAGAGAACGCAACCTTGAACAGCATTACATCATCACCATCAACTGAACCACTGCCATCCAGATCGGCCCGGATGCACTCGGGTGCTCCGCTGCCCAGGAGACACCCGCGTAGAATCGAAAAATCGAGTGCGCTGATGGTGTTGGAACCGCTGAAATCAGCGCGTAGGGGGTTGGCTTTCAGGGCTGATTTCCGCGCATCTAGAGAAATTGCAATCAGACTGGAATTCGTAGTGGATTTGTCGGGTTCACTGAACTCGAGGGTGGCCTCTGCACTGGTGGCCAGCCCTAGGATGATCAGCAGACAGGAAAACCTAAGTCTGGTGAAAAGTTTGCGCGGCATGGTTTCTCGCATTCCGATGGAACCGGATAGGTGAGTGACCGCGCTGGTGGGATCGTGTCGAAAAATTCGTATGAGATGTACTGATCCGTGAAATTTCGGTGAGTGGTCAGACGCGAGGCTTGGGCAAACCCTCACCTCGGTATCGAAGATTTTGATCAGGCTGAATACCACGCGTAGGCACTCGGTACCCTACGTCTGGTGCGCCCAATGGAAATTCATTTACTCGAGGGCTTTCAGTGCATCAGGAAAACTGCCACGGCCAACGGCAGGAAGCCATGGATCTGACGGTGTGAGGGGGAGAGGTCAGGTCGGTTTGTCGGCTCCAACCTGATGCCCCAACCACTCCTCCATGTCGCGCCGAGCCCGGACAGACACGAAGGAATTTGGGGCCATGCTGTCGAAGCCGTGTGGGCCCCCCGGGTAGACGTGTAGTTCCGTAGCGACGCCTGCTTGGTTCAGCCGAAGGGCGAAGTCGATGTCTTCGTCGACGAAACCATCCACGGAACCCACGGTAACGAGGGCTGGCGGAAGGTTCGCGAGATTCTCTGCCCGCGCGGCAGATGCATAGGGAGAAACATCGGGACTGCCTTTCGCTTCTCCGAGATATGCGGTCCATCCGTAGTGATTGGCAGACGGAGGCCATACCGGAACCTCCCAGGTGCTCGAAGGTGTGCACTGCCGGTCATCCAGCATCGGGTAGATGAGCAACTGATATGCGATGTCGTACTTTCCTCGGTCCCTCGCGAGGAGGGCAAGCGAGGCGGCGAGGCCACCCCCTGCGCTTGCACCGCCAATGCCAATTCGCTCCGGATCGATGCCGAGCTCTCCTGCGTTCTCGTGAACCCAGGCAAGCCCGCGGTAGCAGTCTTCAATCGGGCCCGGGTAGGGGGTTTCCGGAGCCAATCGATATTCGATGGCGACGCCAACAATTCCGAAAAGTTGGCACCATCGATCGAAACGCGCGTCTTCCATCTCGTAGCTGCCCATGACCAGACCACCACCGTGTATCCAGTAGAGGCAGCCTCTTGTTTCGTCAATTTCCTTCGGCCGGTGAACGCGTATCGCGAGGGCCGGTTCTCCATCTTTTTCCGGAACTTGATGATCAATTCGTTCGACTCGGTCAGACAACTCGGGGCGAGGGGTACTCATGAGGCCCGTGCGGTGAACCGGAAGTGACTCGTCATTGAGAGTGCTCAGATCCAGAGGTGATTGCGCGAGTATCACGGCGATCTCGGGATCCACCGATGCATGGCGATCATTGGGTTTTGTGGTCATGGTTCTCTCCTCTTCCAGGATCTGTGAGGTTTTGATTTGACGAGCCTTCGTGTATTGGCCCTTCTACCACAGAATCGAAATGGGAGTCTGGATTGAGGGGCATAGTTTCGACGAATCTGTGCTTCATCAATGTGACTCGGCTCCTCCTAACGACCTCGCCACCTGGGTTCACGCTTTTCGAGAAATGCTTCTCGGCCCTCTCGGGCATCCTCGGATTCGAAGACGGTTTGAACCGCCTGGTTCATCAGTGCCCATCCCACCTGTTCGCTCTCGGCCGCGGATTCATCGAGTACCCGTAGGCTCTCGCGCACCGAGACCGGTGCGTTGATGGCCACTCTCTCGGCTAGTTCGAGGGCTGCTTCGAGTGCCTCTCCATCCTGGCACAGTTGATTGACGAGCCCAAATTGCGCTGCCCGCTCAGCGGAGATGGGGTCGCCTGTGAGAACCAGTTCCTTTGCGATGTTGAGCGGTAGTGCTTTTGGGGCGCGAAAGACTCCGCCATAGGCGGCAATCAGTCCGCGCTTGATTTCGGGTAGCCCAAATCGAGCGCTGCGACTGGCGACGACCAGATCGCAGGCGAGCACGATTTCCATCCCGCCACCGTATGCAAGGCCTTCTACTGCGGCGATGATGGGTTTGGGCGCTGTGCGACGGATCATCCCGTACTCGCCGCCACGCTCGGTGGGTTCTCCAGATCCCAGCTTGAGGTCAGAGCCAGCGGAGAACAGTGATGGTCCTCCCGTGATGACACCTACCAGCAGTTCTTCCGTATCTTCCAATTCATTGAGTGCATGGTCGATGCCGGCAGCGGTGTCGGGGTCGATGGCGTTTCGTTTTTCGGGCCTTCCAAGGGTGATGATCAGAACGGGACCACGTTGATTGACGACGACTGTCATCGGTTCCTCCGTTTAGAAACAGTACTCAGCCAAGTGTCAGTGGATCGTACGAAAAGGGAAGTTGAACTGTCGACTGGGTTCTCGGAAAAGCAGACCTCAGCCACCCGTTGAGTCGGGGGTGGTTTGGGGATTTGTTGGTGCAGTGGAAAATTGTTCGACTGCGGACCCTGAAAGATCCCACGAAAACAAGCGTACTACTTTATCGTGTTGGTCATGGGTTACTTTCGGACTCGAACGTAGAAGGAACATTTGCACTGATTCCAGGGGCCTTCGGTTTTCGATACGGCTCCATTGGAAACGACCTAGAGGTCTGGAGTTCGCTCGTGATTCTATGTGAACTTGAAGTTTCGGAGCGAAAATTACCGGATCAACGACTCGAAGTGCTCAGCCGCTGTGTAGTGATCTTGCATCGAATTCAACTCGCTTGGTACCATGGCAGCCTGCGCTAAATAAGCGCAAGAAGAACCGATAGGCAGGTCTGATTCCACTACCTGGGTGATTGACGGAATTGTGATGAATTTCGACGGAACCGTTTCGGAGCTCTTGGACTTTTCCGATTACGAATCGTTTCCCAAGTATCTCGCAGCCATCGATCGAATGAATGAATGCTTCTTTGGTGAGTTCACCGAACGCCACGGTGAAACTGCTGCAAAGCTGATGTTCCTCCGAATATCCAACGCCTTGGTTGCGAAATATGAGTACAAGCACGGACATCTTGCGGTCCTGTCCCGTCCTCTTTCCCTCTATGTAGATCCATCCAATGCATGTCCGCTTTCCTGCCCGGGTTGCGTTCACATGAAGGAGCCAGACGGAAAGCAATACATCTGGCCCAAAGGTCTATTGAGGCCCAATAATTTCGGTCGCTTCATCGATGACTTCGGTCCCTATGCGTTTCGCATCATGTTTTGCAATTTCGGCGAACCTCTGTTGAATAAGCACACTCCTAGTTTCATTCAACGGGCTCGGCAGTTTGGGATATCGACCGCTTTGTCCACGAGTTTTTCGGTTCCGGGAATCGACATGGATGCTCTCGTCGCGTCTGGCCTCTGGTACATGATTCTTTCCATTGATGGAGCGAGTCAGGAGAATTATGAGAAGTACCGGAAAGGCGGAAACTTGGATGTAGTACTGGAGAATATTCAGCGCTTGGTTTCGACAAAGCGGGCGATGGGGGCCTATTCTCCTTTCTCTGTCTGGCAATTCCTGGTTTTTGAGCACAATCAGAAAGAGATCGATACAGCGAAGGAGATGGCGGAGAAATTGGGACTCAATGCGATCAGCATTTGCAGGCCAAATGCTGTCAATCAATTTGATCCGAGCGTCCTGGTTCCTGAACATGTCCCCGTCGAATATCTGAGCTTCCAGTACGACGGCGATCGGCAGATTGCCGATCAAGAGGCATGCCTTGGAGATTTGGACGCGGAGGTCATCGATCATCACTTTCGCAGGTCATGGGTTCAGCGGTTCGAAGAAGATATAGACGGGGGGGCGTATGAACCCGTGGCGACGGAAACCCGATGCGAGTGGCTGTACAAGAGCATGGTGATGGACTCGGGAGGGCGGATCTTCCCGTGCTGTATCAGCGCTCCTTCTGATCGACGCCGTCTCGAGTTTTCGACTCTCGAAAACCAGAATCCATTCAACGACTCTCTGTTCAAGGTCTCTCGGGCTTTGTTTTCGAACCCGGATCAATATCGAGAACTCGTTGACAAGATCCCACCTCCCGACCGCGGTCCGAGAGAGCCTTTCTGCGTCAAGTGTCCGGTCATTCCGGATCAGCGGGATTTGCATCGGGACAATCTCATGCAACGGATGAAGGAGTCGTCTCTTTTTGAGGCGATCACTGACGACACCTGCACGAACTTGTTTTCCTGGAATCGAGTCTGAGGCTCTTGTTCGATCCGGACCGGACAGTTGGAAATTGAGACTGTTGCCAGGTGGATTAATGGACCAGAAACGCCAAAGGGTGAGAACCGATGGTCGAATGTCGCAGGCGCTCTAGAGGCCAGTCTGATTGTGGCTGGGTGGCCTAGACGACGCCATCGGCTCGGAGCCGTTCGATCTCTTCGGCGCTGAACCCTGCATCGGTGAGGACGGCAGTGGTGTGTTCGCCCACCGTGGGGGGTTCCGTGATGGCGCTGTGTGCCTGGGTGCCCTCAGGTCCGCCCACACGGATCGGGTTGGCGGGTACGTTACGACCCGCGACTTCCACGAAGGTCCCTCGAGCCTGATTGTGAGGATCGTCGATGACTTCTCGGCCAGTGTTGACCGGGTTCACGGCGGCTCCGAGAGGGCCGAGATGCTTGATCCAGTCGGCAGCGCTGCGCTTCAGGAAAATCGCTGAGATTCGCTCTGCGACTTTTGCGGCCTCTTCGCCGGTGGCACGCAGTTTGTCTTCCAGGTCCGAAGCTTCGAGTCCCTTGCATAGAGCGGCCCAGGTTCGCGGCTCTGCCGCGGCGACGCTCACGTAGCGACCATCCCCGCAAACATACATGCGCCGGTCGGGACTCTCGGGAATCTGAAACGGTGTGTCTGTGAGAGCACTCGTGTTTCCCGCGTGCAACCAACTCGTCGCGTCCGCAAGGCTGATGTCCAATTGACAGCCTTCTCCTGTTTTGGATCGTTCAGCCAGTGCTGCGAGCACGCCGGTGGTGGCCATCATCGCTCCAATCGGGACCGAGAGCATTGCCGCGGGATTCCATGGTAACCCTCTCGCTAAAATGCTCAGCAGGCCCGAGTGCCCCGCGTAGGAGATGTCATGTCCTGCGCCGTCCGCGTAGGGCCCGTCTTGGCCAAAACCCGTGATCGAGCACCAGATGATTTTCGACCCGGCATCACGTGCTTGGGGGTAGCCGAAACCTCTGGCTTCCATGCGGCCGGGCATCATGTTTTCGACCAGCACGTCCGCCGACATCACCAGGCGGCTCAGGACCTCGTTGCCTCTCTCATGGCGTTGATCGAGTGTGATGGAGCGCTTGCCGCGGCTGAGCCCCATTTCGCCGATGACGAGGCTGGGCTTCCCAGCGAGCGTGGGTGATTCAATCCGAATGACGTCAGCACCAAGATCCGCAAGCTGCACTGTGCAATAGCCGCCAGGCGGAAGGAATGTGAGATCGAGAACTCGTATGCCTTCGAGGGGTTTCAATTCCATGATTCGGCTGTGACCTCTGATGGGTGGATTGAATGGGTGGAAAGCCGTGGTGGGAAGAACTGCGTGGGCGGTCGACTAGAGAGCTGTCGAGTAACCGCCGTTGACCGGATAAGTTTGCCCAGTGATCCAGTCCGCCAGAGGGCTCGCAAGGAAAACCACGAGAGAGGCCGGATCCTCGGGACGTCCGAGTCTGGGCGCTAGGTATGCCCGCAGCAGTTTGCGATCTCGTTCAGCATCAGGTGACTCTTCTCGAGCCTTTTGAACGTGTTCAGATTCGATGGTCCCGAGCGAAACACAGTTCACAGTGATCCCCATACGTCCCACCTCGGCAGCAAGTGCTCGGGAGAAACCGGCGGCTCCCGCCTTGGCTGCGGCATAGGTGGCCATCCGTCGCTCGGGCACACGAGCTGCGTCCGAGATGATGGTGATGACCCGTCCCCAGTTTCGCTCGGTCATCGCGGGTACGGCTGCATGGGTGCAGTTCAGGACACCAAACAGGTTGACGGCGAACATTGCGTTCCATTCCGCGGGGTCAGATTTCGTGAAATGAGAAAATGGCATGATGGTCTCACCAGGGGGGTTCCCGGCCCCAGTGTTTCCGACGTTGTTGACGAGCACATCCGGAGCCAGGTTCTCGATGCTTTGCTTCACATCGGTCGGGTTCGTTACATCGAATACTGCGGCCACGCCCTGGCCGCCCGCTTGCTGGATTTCGTCAACGACGCTCGCGGCTCGCTCGGCGACGATGTCATTGACTGCCACCTTCGCTCCGGTTTGGGCGAGCGCCAACGCGATCGCTCGGCCGATGTGTTGGCCGGCACCCGTCACCAGAGCACAGCGCCCGGAAAGGTCGATCTCAAAGCTCACGAATTCTAGTCCTCACCCTTGAATTGCCTGCGCGGTCGAGCGATACCCGATATGCCTCCCTCTGGAGGGAAGCCGCTCTTCATGCTGGCTTGTCTCTAACGTTGGCCCGAGCGAGAGCTCGGCTCCCGAAGGGATCGTCGATTCTACCCCGAAGCACCCCAAAGCGATATATCGAGCGCCGATCTCGAGCCTTCTCTAGAAGGTCCTTGGGAGGTTGAATCCCGAAGAGGATGAGGCCGATCTCGACGCATGGCGCAGGGCGGTCGAGGCACGGAACCGTGGCTCGCGATCGTCGACGTTGAGACCCATGCGCGGCTTCTGGCCGATGCGTCCCAGAATTTCTGCCAGGAAGGTGCGTAAAACCGCGTGGTTAGGCCAAGCGTCCCCGGGTGAGGGGATCAAGTGTCGGCAGTTTTGTCGCAGGTGCTGGACGATCTCGCTGGGTATGGCACGCTGGCCGTTATGAATGAACAGACACGCAACCCGCATACCGGCAATCCGTTTGACCTCGATGAGGCCGCCATCGCGGCAGCGCTTGAAGATGTCAGCGTTCCGGCTCTCCTTTGCTCACTCGTCCACATGACCGGAGATCCGTCGTGGATTCGCGGCAAACGTGGGCCTCGAACGGCCGCTCCTGGCTCTCTTCAGCGAGCTATGCCTCTCGACGAGCAGGCCGAGGTGCGGGCCGAGGCATTGCATGTGATCACCGAGTACCGAAGCGGAGGTTATCGATCTCATGACCTGGGACGGGACCTGCTCGCGGAAATGATGGAATTCCTGGCTGGCGGTTCGATGTCCAGTCGGTTGAGTGAGATGTTCTTCTTCGATCTTCAATTCGATGGCGTCGACGCTGCGGCCATCACCTGGGGAAATGACATCGACCAGGCGGTGAAGGCTGATTCGCCTGTCGTCGTCATTGGTGCAGGAATGGCGGGGATTCAGGCTGGGATTCGCCTGGCCCAAGCCGGGCTTCCTTTCACGATCGTGGAAAAGAATGCTGGACCTGGCGGGACCTGGTGGGAGAATCGATATCCAGGCGCACGGGTCGACGTGGCAAGTCACCAGTATTGCTATGCGTTCGAGCCCGGTGATCATTGGACCGAGTACTACTGCCAGCACCCGGAACTTCGGGACTACTTCACCCACGTACTCGACAAATATGAACTGAGGCCCCACTGTCGTTTCGAGACGGAGGTCACTGGGGCGGAGTGGGATGAAAACTCGGGGCGCTGGCGGGTAGGGGTCCGTTCCGCCGATGGCAGTACCGACGTACTGGATGCCAGATTCGTGATTTCGGCAGTCGGCTCCCTCAATATTCCACGGATGCCCGACATCGAGGGGATGGATCGTTTTTCTGGCCCCTCGTTCCACTCGGCTCGCTGGCCCCGCGATTTCGATCATCGAGGTATGCGTTTTGCCCTACTCGGGGCAGGTGCCAGCGGGTTTCAGATCGCTCCCACCATCTCGAAAGAGGTCGAGCATCTCTCCATATTCCAGCGTACGGCCCAGTGGGTCATTCACAACCCGATGTATCACGAGCGGGTACCCGATGGCGAAAACTGGGCCATGAGGCACCTACCCTTCTACGGCCGTTGGGTGCGCTTCATGATGACCCAGCCCGGTCTCGCACCGGGAGTCGAACCTTTTCGCATCGATCCCGATCACATCGACCCCGACAACCAATCGGTGAACGATGAAAACGCGGCCCGAAGAGATTTCATGCTCGGCTGGATGCGCTCTCATCTGGCTGATCGGCCCGATCTGCTCGAGAAAGTGACCCCGAACTATCCCGCCATGGGGAAACGAATTCTTCTGGACAACGGAAGTTGGTTCGAGTGTCTCAAGAGAGACAATGTTGATCTCGTCCGAACTGGAATCGACCAAATTGTTCCCGAGGGAATCATGACCGCCGATGGCGAACTGCATCGCGCTGATGTCATCTGCTACGCGACTGGTTTTCGGCACAATGAGTTCCTGGCGTTTGACATGAAGGGTCGGAATGGCATTTCACTTCACGACCAATGGGGTGATGAGCCCAGCGCGTATCTGGGTATCACCATCCCCAACTTCCCAAACTTGTTCCTCTGTTACGGTCCCGGAACGAATCTCGCCCACAGCGCCGGTCTTTTCTTCCACGCCGAGTATCAGACGATGCACGCCATGCAAGCGATCCACCGAACGCTGAGCCAGGATGCAAAAACGATCGAGGTCCGACCAGATGTGCACGATCAATACGTCGATGAGTTGGTCGAGCAGATCTCTTCTTTGGTCTGGGCACACCCCACGATTCATCACAGCCACTATAAAAATCCAAGCGGAAAAGTGTATACCCTGTCTCCGTGGTCCATCGATCAGTACTGGGAAATGACTCGAGAGATCAACCCTGACGACTACCTGGTCAAGTGACCCTCAACGTACCCGGTCGAAGGACTCGCGGATTCGAGTCGAGGACGACGAGTTTCTGGAACCGACACGCCCCAGGTCCCGAGACTCGAACGAGCCAAGAGTAGTTCCTGAAGTCAACTCTGGACCGGTAAACGATCCAGAGCAAGATCAACACGAAGTGTGGGATGTGTGATGGGAGGATTCTCTCTCAGACGAGGGAGAAAGGCCTCGTAGCAGGGGATGAAAAGACGCGCATATGCGTCTGCTGCCTCCGGAGATAAGCCGTCTTCTCCCGCCAAGCGCCGATTGGCCTCGGCCTCCACTCTCCATTTCAGAAAGTATTCGAGTTCATTTGGGTTCAGCAATATGAAGGCATCTAACATGTGATTCCAAGGCTCATAATTCTTCACACGAGCATTGATGTCCGTCAGGGCAACGTCCTGATTGTCGAAATCTTCAATTTGAGAAAATCCAAGAGTCCAGCCTTCGAACAATATGACATCCAGGGGCCCCCTGACCGTCGGCCATTTCTCGGTGTTCATTCGATCTCCCAAGCCATTGAATGCCGACTTGTCGTACTTGGGAATACGTAGGCTCTCTCCTGCCCTCAAATTCTTGAGCGCTGAAAGGTGTTCAGTCCCGAAAGTGACATCGTGAGTACCTGGACAGCCTCTAGGTTGAAGGTATCGATTGTGAGGATGTTCTGAAGCGAGTTGAGTTTGTTGACTTCGAGTGAGATAAAAATCGTCGACCGAAATATCAATGGCATTGATGGAAGCTGTGCGGAAAAGCATCTTCATGTAGTGGCAAAGAGTGGACTTTCCACACCCCTGCTGGCCATTGATCCCAACGAGTAAAGCCTCTCGGCTCTCTTCTTCGCTTCGGTTTGTGAAAATCTCGTGGATCCAATCGAAGACCGGTAAGTAGTAATCGTAAATCCTGCGCTTGGAATGCTCACTCGAATCGAGATGCTGGAATAGAGTGTTCGCCAGTTCGTTCGGAGTCGGTTTCGATGAAACACCCATGTATCTAAGGTAACGGAATCCCATGGAATGAGATCCCTCGATCGTCTTCCGCATAGCAGGATTCATTCCACCTCATGTATGCTTCGACTCTGCACGAAAAAACCGTGTTCGCACGGTTTTCTGTGTTTCGGAAGTTGAAGTGAGGGAGAGCATGAAGCTCGACAAGCCTAGAATCCGGCCTCTCAGGGAGGAGGAGTGGCCCCCTGATGCCCGGGGTGTCCGCGAGCGTCTCGTCAGTGATGGGCAGGTGTTGAATATTTACAGCACGATGGCGCATCACCCTGACTTGCTCCGTCGCTGGTTGGTTTTTGGAAACCATGTATTGCTCAAGTCGACGCTTCCGCCGAGAGACCGCGAGATCGCGATCCTTCGTATCGGGTGGCTGTGTGGGTCCGAGTACGAGTGGGGGCAGCACGTCGTCATCGGGAAACGAGAAGGCCTCGGCGAGGAAGAGTTCCAGAGGATTGCAGCGGGCCCTGATGCCGAGGGCTGGGATTCATTCGAGTCCGCTCTCGTGAGCGCCGTTGATGAGCTTCACTCCGATGCGATGATCTCTGAAGGCACATGGTCATCGTTGACCGAGCATTACAACGTTCAGCAAATGCTCGATCTCATACTTACAGTCGGTCAATACAACCTGGTCTCGATGGTTCTGAATTCAACGGGAGTTCAGTTGGAAGACGGCGTTGATGGTTTTCCGGGCTCCTGAATGGTGAGTTGGTCGGTTCCATCCCAGGGGGTCTAGCGAATTCTTTTTCGAAGTCGCATGGAGGGGAAGTGGATATCTGTTAGATGTTGAGGTCATAGACGTACGGTAGATGATTGCCGGGATCATGATGAACGGCCGAGAGCAGATATGAAAGTCACATGTCATGGTCCCATTACTTCGGAAAGATGATCGGAGAATCGCTCGATGTTGTTATCGGAAGAGCAGCAATTAATTCAATCGATGGCTCGGGAATTTTCTCAAAACGAGTTGCTCCCTCATGCAGCAGAGCGAGACCGTACCGGGAAGCTCCCGCGCGCGGTCATCTCTGCCATGGGAGAACTGGGTCTTCTTGGAATGTGTGTCCCCGAAGAATATGGAGGAGCTGGGGCGGACACGGTTTCTTACGTTCTGGCTTTGATGGAAATTGCAGCGGGGGATGGCGGTGTTTCGACGATCATGAGTGTTCAAAACTCCCCGGTATGTGCCGCAATTCTAGGCTACGGGAATGAGGAACAGAAAAAGGAGTTTCTCCCTTCATTGGCGAACGGAGAGAAGATTGGAGCGTTCCTTCTGACTGAGCCTCAAGCGGGTTCCGACGCGGCAAACCTTACCACCAAGGCGACCCCAAGGGACGGAGGCTATGTCATTTCCGGGACCAAGCAGTTCATCACCTCAGGTCGAATTGCTGAGCTGGCCATGATCTTCGGCGTTACCGATGCGAGTGTGGGGAAGCGGGGCATCAGTTGTTTTCTCGCGCCGACACGTTCCCGCGGATACGTCATTGCGAAAGAAGAAGAAAAGCTTGGACAGCGCGCTTCGGATACCTGTCAGATCGTTCTGGAAGACCTGGTCGTCGAAGACTCGATGATGCTCGGGGAACCCGGCGAGGGCTACAAGATAGCTCTTGCCAATCTTTCGATCGGACGGATTGGGATTGCTGCTCAAGCCGTTGGTATGGCGCAGGCGTCCCTGGAGTTCGCCGTCTTCTACGCCAAGGATCGAAAATCATTCGGGAAGCCCATTATCGAGTTGCAGGCAGTGGGACACCGGTTGGCCGAGATGGCAACTGAAGTGGAAATGGCGCGTCAGGGAGTCCTCCACGCTGCATGTCTTCGAGACTCTGGCGCCTCGTGTTTGCGTGAGGCTTCGATGGCAAAGCTATTTGCATCGGAGATGGCTGAGCGTGTCTGTTCTGGCGCGATTCAAACGCTGGGTGGCTACGGGTACTTGTCCGACTATCCCGTGGAAAGAATTTATAGAGATGTCAAGGTCTGCCAGATCTACGAGGGTACGAGCGATATCCAGCGGATGGTCATTGCGCGTGATCTCGCGAGAGAGGGTTTCGGATAATCTGCGTTACGACGAATCGCACTGCTGGCAAAAGATCACGTCAATCAGCAGTTTTTCAGGCCCGCCCGCTCCAAGCCTTAGCGCGTTGTCGTAGAGGCGGAGGAAGTTGATAGTGGCCTCCAGGTCACCAGTGGGATCGCTATACCCGAAACCATGATCGCACCACCAATGAGTTCGTTGGGGCGCGGCCAGTCCGAGAGCAGAAGGAACGCGACAACCAGGGTCATTACTGGTGTCGTGAGGGCCACTAGGCTCGTAATCCTTGCTTCGATGTAGCGGGCTGAATTCATCAATGCGAGGCGGCCCAGAAACGGCCCGGCAATCGCGGCCAAAGTTGCGTACAGGATCTGATCGACGGGAAAGTCTGAAAAATTCGGAAGCGGCTGTATGGGAAACCAGATCCCTACGGCCAACCAAAGACGAATTGCATTGACGGAAACCGGATCGATTCGATGAATGAAATGCCGAGTCACGATCGCTAGAAAGCTGAAGCTTGCTGCCGCTACGATGGCAAGGAAAGCGCCTGATTCAAGCAACTCGTCAAGGTCGGTCTCGACCGACCCGCCTTGTAGAACGATGAGCCCGATGACAGCGACTACAGCTCCGAGCCAAAAACGCCCTTCCACCCGTTCTCCGAGAAGAAGCCATCCAAAAATGGCTACGAATATGATCTCAGCTCTGAGCAGCACATTCAGTAAGGAGGGCGAAAGCTCTTGGATGGCGTGTGCGCTGGCGAGATTTCCGGCGAGCGTGAAGATTGCCAAAAGGAGTGCGACGCCGAGTTCCAAACGTCCCAGTCGGAATTTAGTTCCGCCCGAGATCAGCCTTTGACCGAAGACGAACGCACTATTTACCAGCGCTGCGGTTGCAAGAAGGAGTAAAGCCGCATGGGAAGGATCGCCTGCCTCATTGGCGAGCTTCCATGGAATTGCCATCAGTGCAGCACCGACTGCCGATGCCATCGCCCAACTGAGGCCTCGAATTTGGTTTGTTCTTTTTTTAGACACGGTGAAACGAATAGCGCGTCGTCCGTCTTTGAGTTAACTGGAGAGCTTTTCTATACGTGACCAGGTGAGTGGATCCTAGGCACCGCGCTACATGGAATCGAGTGAGTTCTATGGAAGCTGAGTCCTGCCATCAAGCCTCGTAACGAGTCTTTTCTGGGAATCGCTCTTTGATGGAATTCATGAAATCTCGGTTTCTTCCGTTGTCGTCACAATTGGCAAAGGTCGCTCGCCTGAGTCGTCTGTCGATTTCATCTTGATCGTAGGTTTCGTAAAAGCTGGCTTTTATTTCAGATTCTTCCGACATAACCGCGCGCTCGATTCTCCAATGCATGTTGAAATATGCGGTCTGCCAAATCAGCATACCGTGCTTGATGCCGAACTTCTGAAATGTCTGAATCAGGTTTTCTTTGTTGATTAGTTTTGGAGTGTGCGTTTCGAAGTTTAATCCGGGATGACCGGCGTTCTTAATTTGGTCGTACGTCCACCAGAGTGCTCGTTGCCATTCGTTGAGATCCTGATCGCCTCGTCCCCCGGATTTGATGATTTCGTGATCGATTTCATCCATATCTTCACGGATGATGACTTTGGAAAAAAAATCGCCTTCACTCCATGGTTTTAGAAGGAAGTGGTCATCAGCGAAGTAAACGAAGTTCTCGGATATGAGTTCGTTACGTGCTGCCAGCGCCATTTTTTCGCAGATATTGCGGTTTTTTGAGTAAACATTGGACGGGAGATGAGCAATGTGATCATGGGGGATGTGTTTCAGATCAGCGCTTGCCCATTCGGGTTTGTCTCCGATGACCCAGATGTCTCGCAGGGAACGAAAATTTTGAACTGCTGAACGTATCGAATACCGCAGTTCGTCGGCTGTGTTCAGATCGTAGTAGGGGTATACGAGGTCGAGTTGCGCTTGTTTCATGAAACAGGATCTGAGTCGATTTCGAGGCGTGTTCGATGTCTCATGAGAGCCAAAAGGGTCAGTTGATGTAATCGTTTGGGCTTCTTCGGATCTCCATGGGAATTACCGGGTCGATGATGATCTCCGAGGTGGGCATTCCGATCAGGTGTTCCGAGACGGGGAGTTGGGTGCGAAGAGTTCCATCGCACGGTTTCTTCAATCGCCGGTTGAGGTAGAGGTTCACCCTCGCGGATGAAACTCGTTCGGTCCGATGGGTTTCTCTCCTGCCAGCGCCAAGCGCAGCATCCGTCGACGTTCCGAATAGTCGCGCACTGCAAAATGTTGAGCGAATCGGTTGTCCCACACCGCCACGATGTCGGTAGTCCATCGGAATCGGATTTGGAAGTCGGGTGAGGAGAGGTGGTTGAATAGGAGTTCAAGAAGGTTTCTACTTTCGGCCTCACTCAAACCGACGACCAATTTAGCGAAGAGGCGATTGACGAATAGGCCACGTCTTCCAGTGGAGGGATTGACGCGGACGATGGGGTGGACGAATTCGGCCAGGGATCCGGCACTGTGGAGTGCACTCAGGTCTTCCAGACTCCTGCGAACTGAATCGGAAAGGGCATCGTAGGCCGCGTACGTGCTTGTCCAAAGGGTATCGCCACCCACCGTGGGTAGGATGGTGGGTTGCAGGAGTGCTCCATGCGACGGGCGCTCGAAATAGGATCCATCCGCATGCCAGATGTCGGCGAATCCCCCACGTGGGATCCGTTCGTCGACTTCGAGGTAGTTCACACGATCGAGGTCACCCTCAAGTGTTGGCTGCTGGGGCGCACCGATCTCCGGAGGCTCAAGTTCTCCGAGTGTTTCTCCAAATCGAAGAAAGTCTCGTGGTTCCAGGGTTTGCTCAGCGAAAAATACCACCAAGTATTTGTCGACCAGCGCGTTCAGTTCCTCTGCGTCCGCAGCGGTAACTTGGGAAAGGTCGATTCCTGTGACTCGGACACCGAGATGAGGGCTGATTCTTTCAAGCTCCATGATTCCTCCCGCTTTGAAACTGAATTGGTTCTTCATCCACTGTAGGGTCGACAGGCTTCTCGCCGGCGACAGTAGTTCGATACATGAGACGCGCGTGTCCTTCGTAACCACCTTCGGCATTGTGAATTACACAGCGATTGTCCCACATAAGAAGCATGTCTTCGCGCCAGTTGTGACGGTACAGGTATTCGTCCTGAACGATGTGCTCGTAGATTTGATCGAGAAAAGCTCGTCCGTTTTCCTTGGACATCCCGTCGACGCCCGTCGTGTATACGGGATTGACGAAGAGCGCGTTCAGTCCGGTCACCGGGTGGGTGCGCACCATTGGGTGAAGCCGGGTCTGGTGTGCCTTTTCACTGGTCAGAATTTTCATTTCGCGGGGGTTCTGGTCTTTGGCAAGTGTACCACTGGTTCCGTAGGCGAATTTCGCGCTGTGAATTGCATGACAGCGAAGTGCGATTCGTTTGAGGTCATCGGGTAGGCTTTTCCAGGCCCTGCGGCAGTCCGCGAACAGAGTGTCCCCACCAATCGGCGGGACGATTTTCGCCTGCAACAGGGTGGCGCTGGGAGGGCATTCTTGAAAACTCCAGTCTGAATGCCAAGCGGCCCCGAAAACGATGCCCTTCTCGTCTGGGCCTCGGCGAACCTCTAGAACATTCGGGTGCCCCTGCATGGGCTCGATAAAGGGGTCGTTTCCGAACGGACCGATCTGCGCAGTGAACGACTCGAGGGCATCGACATCGAGAGGTTGGTCTGGAAAGCAGAGGACGGGAAACTCGGCCCATGCTTCTCGAACTGTTTTCAGGATCGCTGGGGATAGCGTGCGGCTCAAGTCGAGGCCTCGGATTTCGCCCGCGAAGCAGTCTCGAAAGCCACGAACTCGAACCTGATTCCCGTCACCCATGCAAAACCCTTTCGCCCAGGGTGGCAGTTCGTTCGAATCGACTTCCGTCATCGCAGGAGCGAAGTATTTCAGGACTGGCAAAGATACCTGATCGAAACCACCACCCGACCCAAGGATAACCCAGTACGTCGTAGGTATGGGTTGCGCGTTTTCGAGGAATACAGTCCCTTTAGCCGGATATCTTTTCTGGGATTTCCGCGAGACGATAAAGGCTCTTGACGTTGTCATGGAGCATTTTCTTGACTTCCGTCATGGGCACTCCGTTGAAAATGCGCTCGATCGTGACCCGCGAGTTGGGCCAATCGCTTCCCGTGTGGGGGTAGTCGGTCGACCACATGAGATGGTCGATGTTCATCCGGTCTCGCAGTTGGATGCCGACCGTATCCACCATGAAAGTGGCATAAAAATGCTTGTGGAATATGTCGCTCGGCATGCCCTTCATCTTGTCGTGTGCGTTGGTGAAGAACCGGTAACGAAGGAACATGTCATCACATTGTTCCAAGAGAGTGGGGATCCAGCCGATGTTGGACTCCACCAGTGCCAGCTTGATGTCTGGAAACCTGTCGAACATTCCTGAGAACATCAGGTCTGTGGTTACGGGTATCGTGTAGGAGCCGGCCTTCGTTGCGCCAACACCGCCAAGGAATGATAGGTCCGTGAAGCTGAAACTCGGTCGGTCCTGCATCACGCTGGGCCGAATGAAGCTTCCGATATGCACGATGAGAGGGATTCCTGCCTCGCTCGCAATTTGAAAGAAGCGATCATCCTCATCGGTGAAATCAAAGTCCCCACCGGGCATCCGCGAGATGACGGCGCCTCGGTGGTCGTTTTTGATCGCCCACTCCAACTCAGCCACTGCGTCCTCGAGACCTGTGGTGGGAATGATGGCTTGTGGGATAAGTCGTCCGTCAGAGCCCGCACAGAATTCCGATAGCCACTCGTTGTATGCGCGGACGCAGAATCGCTGGAGCTCGGGATCATCGCTGTAGGTGCTCGCGCCTTTGAGCGTGACGCTCGGGTACAGCACTTGCGCGTAGATGCCGTCGATGTCCATGTCTTCAAGACGAGGTCCCGGTTGCCAGAATGCGGGTCGGATTTCGTCGTACTTTCGACCAAACGGATGGAAATCGAGGTAGGAGGTTCCTGATGCGACGGTCAGACCGACGGGCTCGGGTGGTTTGCCTTCGTCGAATTGCCAGAAATCGCCCTGCTCGGTGTGGTTTACCCGTGGTACTCGATCCTTCAATTTCGCTGGCGCGCGCGAGGTCCACAGATCCGGCGGTTCTTGGACATGAGCGTCGGCATCTATGATGGGGAAGTCGATGCTTCGGACGTCTTTGAAGATATTTTGTGCGTCGTCCACGTTGGCGTTCTCCTGAAAATTTTTGGAGGAATGAAATCGCGGGGGAGTCTCTTGGAGAGAGGCTCTGTGTCTCCCGAAAACGACCCCAGATGATGAACTGGGGTGCCATCAGCTTGGGCGATCGTGGTCCTAGAAGATCTCGAACAATCCCGCCGCACCCTGGCCACCGCCGATGCACATGGTGACCACTCCCCAGCGAGCGTTTCGTCGCTTGCCTTCGAGCAGCAGGTGTCCCACACAGCGAGCGCCTGTCATGCCGAAGGGGTGTCCGACGGAGATCGAACCGCCGTTCACATTGTATTTCTCGGGGTCGATCCCCAAGGTATCTCGGCTATAGAGGCACTGGCTCGCGAACGCTTCGTTGAGTTCCCAAAGGTCGATGTCATCCACCTCGAGACCGTTTCGTTTCAGCAGCTTCGGAACTGCATAAATCGGTCCGATGCCCATTTCGTCGGGTTCACAACCTGCAACCGCAAAGCCCCGGAATGCACCCAGCGGCTCGATCCCTCTACGCTTGGCTTCGCCGGCTTCCATCATGACGACGGAAGCGGCACCATCCGACAACTGCGAGGCGTTTCCAGCCGTGATCCACTTCCCCTCACCTCGCACCGGGTTCAGTTTTGTGAGCCCCTCGAGTGTCGTCCCCGGTCGATTGCACTCGTCCTTCGTAACCGTGTAATCGACTTCCGATACTTCACCCGTTTCTTTGTCTTTGACCGTCATGGTCGTATCCATGGGAACGATTTCGTCGTCGAAACGTCCAGCTTCCTGGGCGGCTGCGGTTCGCTTCTGGCTTTCGAGTGAATACTCGTCCTGGTATTCGCGACTGACGTCATAACGCTCGGCCACGATGTCAGCAGTTTCGATCATGGCCATCCACAGGCCTGGGTACTGTTCGGCGAGAGGCTTGTCCACCGAGAGCGTGAACCCTGATCCGGTCAGGCTGTGGGTGATTGATTCGACTCCGGCTCCGACTACGACCTGCTCACCGTCTACGATGATACGCCCCGCCGCTGTTGCGATGGCGTTCAACCCGGAGGAGCAATGTCGGCTTACGACGAAACCAGGTGTCTCCACAGGGCATCCTGCCTTGATTGCAGCAAGACGGCCGATGTTGTTCCCGGTCGTTCCTTGTGGGTTGCCTACTCCGAGGACCACCTCTTCCACTTCGCCGGGTTCGATGCCCGCCCGCTCGATGGAGTGCCGAATCGCGTGGCCCGCCATTGCGACACCACCCGTATTGTTGAATCCACCTCGATGGGACTTGGCGAGCCCGGTTCGGGCGGTTGAGACAATGACTGCTTCTCGCATGGGAATTTCTCCTGAATTGGGTGAGTGTGATGCTTTGGCTCGCCCGAAATCGTCGTGTTCAATGGACGCGGCATAAGCGTACACGATGCGAGGGAAAGTTCAGAGCACCCCATTGACGAGACGGAAATTTTCACGGGTTCCTGGGGCAGACCCTTCAGTTGGGCGGATCAGATCCCATGGGTTTTCCTGGCCTTTGTCTCGCGTAACGTAGTCATGGAGCCAATGGCACCGAGGGCGCCCAAGAGCAGGATTCTTCCGTAAACCGCCAAGGTGGGCACCGCGGTCACCTGCGGCCCAGAATCGTAGAGGCTGACTTCTGGATCACCATAGAGATTGAAGCCCGCCATGTTCTGCCAGTACCAGCATCGCCCATAGAGATCTGATTCGCGCTTTACCTCTGAAAGTGAGTCGCCGACGGTCATCCCAGACTGCACGAGGTGCTGCATGAAGTAGTACGCCATGCCGGCGTTGCCTCCTTCGCTAGAAGGGTGCGTGATCGGTGGGTTCGAACTGCCGGGTCCGTGGCTGATCCCAGTCGCTCCGATGGCGCCGACGGCACCATTCTTCAGGAGGGCATAACTCAAGTTGTTGGTTTGGCTCGGTTGGGAATTGAAGCAAGAGGCTTGAAACGTGATGACGGGATAATCGTCGTCGAGCTGTGCGGCTTGTGTGTTCGTCATGACGCCTGCGGCTCCTGCACCTCCTCCGTGGGTCAACCATGTGACCGCGCCCGGGGACGCGTTGTTCCACTGTGTGAAAACATTTGCAACCGTACAGGTCGTGGCCTCTGGAATTCCTGAGATCGAGACGCAACCGCTCGGTGGGTTGGGAACGAGGCATACTTCTGCGTCGTATACACGGGAAACCGGTGAGAAATTGGCCGGAGTAAACACATCGTCGCGCAGAGCCTCTCCGAAGAAGATGCGGTTTGCCCCCTCTGCTGCGATTAGAGCTGACGAGCGCCAGTCGGTAGTTCCGAACGGTGCTGCCTGGTATGTCATGGTCTTGTTCAGGATGTGATCGAGATTGGCGACTCCCTGAGAGAGTTGAGTTGGATTGGCGCTGTATACGGGGATGCGCCCCACTGGGAATTCATGGTTGCGATCAACGCCACCCGGTCCAAAGTCCCCCGTTGGACCCGTCGGGGCATCGTGATCTCCGAATTCTCCATAGAGACCATCGCCGTCGAGATCCCAGTTTCCATCCATGTCGCCGTAGTAGTAGTCGGAAGGCACTGGGTCCTGGGTCATGACGAAAGTGTCGCAGTTTGCGCTCCAGCCATTGGGCGACGTGGACTGGTATCCGAAAGTTCGTGGGTAGA
This sequence comes from Myxococcota bacterium, assembly GCA_022447545.1. GTDB lineage: Bacteria > Myxococcota_A > UBA9160 > UBA9160 > SMWR01 > JAKVBI01. Next base: position 129,673 of record JAKVBI010000007.1, on the reverse strand, counting down.
GCCTCTTCATGGGAATCGGTCCGGTTTGGGGGCGTGGATCACCAATCAGGAGCACGTAATCGAGACCATGGAGGGCATGGGCCGATTGGAGAAAGGACCGAAGAGATTCCGCGGCAGCGTCATCGGTCAATCCGCCTCCGTTCCAGTCGGTTTCGTCGTAAATATGGACCGTGTAGCCACGAGCGGCCTTCGAGTCGGCGAAGGCGGCCAGGCTCTGAGAGAGATTTCGAATCTCGGTGGAGATCACGATCGCGTAGTCAGCCGCAGAAGAGACTACGGGTAGGAGGCAGAGTCCCAAGCAGAGCGCTGAAAATAGAAGAAACCGCAAAGCACAGACCTTTGGAAAGCGAACTGGATCCTACCTCTATTCTACTTCCAGATGGCGGCGCAGCGGGTTTTGGGATGACAATTGAAAAACGGGGCGATATGGCTTTTGGGAGGGAGGCTGTGGTTGACCCTTGAGCTTCGGTATCGGCGCCATTGGGTCCAGGTAGGGATCGGGAAGAGAGCGCAAATGAAACGCAGGATTCAATTGCGTACTGGCCAAAACCGGGCTGTGAGCGATGGACTGAGTTCCCTAGGACCCCAGGCGCCGGTCTTGGGTAAGATGGCTCCGTAGGTACGCAACCAATCCCCGAGAGTGGGACAGACATGGGAGCAGGGTCAATGATTGGCTACGTGACGATTGGAACCTCAGATATGGAGAAGGCGAAGGCCTTCTGGACCGGTTTGCTCGAGCCGTTGGGGGCGAGTGTGGTCATCGATATCGGCCGACTCGCGATGATAGGACGGAGTCCACAAGAGCCGATGATTGCGGTCTGTACTCCTCACGACGAAAAACCTGCACACCATGGAAATGGAAACATGATCGCGCTACCGGCCGAGTCCCGTGAGAAGGTGGACGAACTCTACGCTCGAGCCATCGAACTCGGAGGCACTGATGAAGGACCTCCTGGCGAGAGGATGCCAGGGTTTTACGGTGGATATTTTCGCGACCCCGATGGCAACAAAGCGGTCTTTTTTCAGATGGGATAGTTGTCCACCCGTGGTGTGAAACCGCAAGAGGAGTGTGGCAAACGTTGAGTCGATGATCGGTTGAATGGTGAACGGTAGCCACGCTCACCGCGATCCTGTGTCTGGCGAAGGTGTCACTATTGGTGGAGGATGAGGCTCGAGCGGGTATCGAGGCTCCCTCTCTCAGGACCCTGGAGGTCGAGAGCTAAGGGAACGTTTCGCTCCGGGCGGGGCAATACAAACTCCGAGGTGCGGGCGGAACCCTCGTGGATCGGGGGAAGGTCATCGTCGTCTGGAGGGAAGAAAAGGCTCGTGGAGATTACTCCGTTGTTGTTCATGGCACCTGGAGCACGCAGGCCAATGTCCCAGCAGCCGGGGCCTCGTCCGGGTCTGAGGGGCAATCCGGTCTGCCCGCGCCCGATATGGGTGACCCATCCGGGCAACTGATTACCGAAGGGCCGGGGAGGCCTCTTTGGTACTGCGGCATGAAGTAATAGGTGAAATCGGCACTGTTCACGAAATTGTCTCGGTTGAAATCGGCCTCCGCAAGATAACGTTCACTTCCCAGACTCGAAGAGTAGGCTCGAGAGAAGATCATGAAGTCCTGGACGTTCACGAACCCATTCTGGTTCAGGTCTGCGTCGCACCGGTTTCCGTAACCATCTTGATCCGAATCGACCTGTGAGGCATTGCTCTCGAACTGGCAGTTGTCTCGAAAGTCAGGGATCCCATCGAAGTCGGAGTCCAGAAGCGGATCTGAACTCGCGATGACGACCATTTCCGATTGAGACGGAGAGCCAAGTCGATCAAAGGAAGTCACGTTGACTTCGAAAATGCGTTCTTCCTCATTGCCTTCAAGGGGGAAGTTCAGGCGGACCGAAGACGGGGACCTCAGTAACCTTTCAGGCGTGCGCTCACTCGGATCCACGGCGTCTCCGATGTTCCATTTGGATCGGAAGGATCGCACAGTCGAAGATTGGAGGATCGGGTAGCCGATACCGTGCTCGTCGTTCGCCCATGCTGCGAGTGAAAGAGATCCGCCTTGGGCAGTCGATACACGCCACGGCATGTCTACAGCGATGCCGTCTGCATACATCGTCACCGAGGGTGGGTCGTTGATGACCACTCGAAGCGGGAGCGACTCCTGGCCGTTGCGTTGACCATCGGTAGCTCGCACGAAGAGCTCTGCTTCTTCTCCCCCGGAGCCGGAACAGGAAAGGTTCGCACGGGAGCCAACAATCGTTTGTGCCGGACTGCCTTCGAGTTCGCCAAGCGACCAGGTGAAGTTGACCGGGCCCTGGCTTCCCACACCGGCATCGGGGGCCATTTGAGCTTCGAGTTGAACCTCTTTGCCCGATGGGATGAAGAGTTGGCCCTCTTCGGATGGATCCGGCAATGGGTAATCGAAACTCGGTAGAAAAGCCGTGACGACTATCCCCTCGTCTTCTCCGCAGCCCACGGAACCCGCCAGCATGCAGCAAGGGATGGAGCTGTCGGCGCAGGTCAAGGGAGGCTCCGAGTTGTATAAATCTCCGAAGAGGAGCCAGTCGGACGCGTCTACATGGCCGTTTTCATCGAAGTCGGCGGATGCGTTGTACCCTTGGTCACCCTCGCTCTTCCCATAGGTTTGCACGAATGGGCCCATGTCCTGTGCGTTGGTCAGTCCGTTTTGATTCAGGTCGGCGTCGCATCGATTTCCGAGACCGTCTCCATCACTGTCACTTTGCTTGGGGTTGGCGAAGGCTGTGCAGTTGTCCAGAGGATCCGAAATGCCGTCGCCGTCCGCATCGGGCCATACTTGTTTGAGGACGGTCGTAACGGGCCAGTGATCAGATGGATACAGGATCGCGCCCTGCTCGGTGAAGCCTGTATTGCGATCGATTGCCGCCTGGCATACTTCCAGACCTGAAGACAACACGAAATCGAGTCTTGTCCCTCCATGCCAGCCCCCATACCCATTGAACGTGACGAGGTCGACACCTTCCTCAGCTTCCAGGGCGGAAAATGAATCCACGAGGCCCGTCTCGGGTCGGAGTAGATGTTGCAATCCGGCGCCCCCTAGGTCTTCATTGAGATCACCAACGACGATGACGGACTCATTCAGGTGAGCTCTCGCCGCGATCAATTCGGCCAGCCTTTCGGCTTGAACCTTACGAGTCGTTCCATTTCCTGGAGGTGGGCACAGGTGCAGGTTGTATACGTACGTGCCCAAATCCGTATCCCGGTCGACCAGACGCGCCCAGGTGATCGTGGTATAGGCAGGTCCAAAGCTACCGAGTCGACAGGTCAGTGGCGTCGAATTGTCGGATCCAAGGATTGTGTGGACTCCACTTTCGCCCGGAGCCATGCTGAAACGGTCGGTTCGGTACAGGATCCGCTCGCCGTAAAACCAATTCCCCGAGGATCCGGGCCGAGCCGGGTCGGGGGTTAGGGTGACGTTTCCGGAGTAGCTGGTTTCAGCAAGACAGCCCAGGTAGCCACTACCCACCGGGCATGTTGGAATCCAAGGTTCCGGGAGTTCAAGGGACGGCTGTCCATTGTGCGTGACGGCGTCGAAGCCCGGTCCCAGGTGTTCCAGAATGACTGTGTCATTTCCCATCATGGATTCCTGAAGACCAATGATGTCAGGCTGGTAAGTATCTACGGCGTCCAATACCAGTTGTTTCCGTTCCGTCCACCCGTTCGAATTGTTGTTTGCGTTGAGCGTCATGACGCGAATTTCGGAACCATTCGGTCCAGCGGGATCACATCCATCGCCTACCTGTGTGGATAGATCCCCAAGAGCATTCATTGGAACCATCAGCAGGAAGATCAGCACAGAAAGTTGGATCATGTGATCGAGCATTCGATGACTCATGAATTCCTCTATTGGCATCAGCCAGTGCGACGTTGAGGTCGAATCGTTTTGCGTGATTTGAAAACGTTCATTCCTTTGTGTCGGTCCGTTCGAGTTAAGAAGTCTATCCAGAGCTTTGTGACGGACATGGGTCTTTCACCCGACAGGCTCCAGGAGAAACACCCGTTTGGTCGTGATCTGCGTTTGGTGACGACAGGAAAATTTGTTTCCAAGCCGTTCCGCACTAAGCCTTAGCGGGTTTACTCGTGGTCTCGAGTTTCGACCGGGGAGCTGGTTTTTTAGAAGTTGAAAACCCGGGAACGAAATCGAGGGCGTCGGAGTCCATTTTTACGATGAATCCGAAGAGCCAGGGGACGCGTACGTGTGGATCAGTGTCCCTTGAATTCTGGGTTTCGCTTTTCCACGAATGCCTTGACGGCTTCTCGGTGGTCGCTCGTTTGCGCCGTCTGAACGAGGCCCCGCGCCTCTTGCTTCAGGCAGGATGCCAGGTCAGATCTCAGGGCATGGTCGAGGTTCTTCTTCATTTGGGCGTAGGCCACTGGCGGACCTGAAGCGATTTGGAGCGCAAGGTTCCGTGTGGTTTTGACCAATTGATCATCCGGAACAACGCGATTGATCAGGCCCCATTCTTCGCATTGTCTGGCCCCGATTCTCTCACTCGTAAAGAAGAGTTCTCGAGCCCGGGCCGTTCCAACGATTTGAGTCAGGAAGAAGCTGCAACCATAATCGCCTGAGAGTCCGATTCTCGAAAAACCAGTGGTGATGAATGCGCTTTGTGCGGCGATGCGGAGGTCACACGCCAATGCAATGGAGAGGCCGGCTCCTGCGGCGGCACCCGGAAGTGAGGCGAGGGTGGGTTTCGGCATGGCGTAAAGGGCGCCGGTGAGTGTCATCTGTTTCTCGATCAAGTCAGACACGGCTTCGTCGGCACTTGCTGGCCGAGAGCGCTCGGGATCCTGGTCTCCCATCCCTTTTACATCGCCACCGGCACAAAAGGTCGTGCCGGCCCCGGTAATGACCACGCAGCGAACTTCAGGATCAATCGAGATTTTTTCGATCATCCGGCGCAGTGCCGGACTCACGATATCACCCAGGGCATTTCGAACTTCGGGCCGGTTGAAAGTCAGGGTGACGATTCCATCCGAGAGGGTAGCCAGGAGTTGATCGGTTCCGGTATCGAGGTTGGTCATCTCAGTTTCCACCGAAAACATTCTAGGCGAGGAGACATGAGCCAGTCTCGTTTTTCCGGGCTGAGAGGGGGCTGGTTTCCGTTTGGTGTCACCGAGTGTTTCCTGGATGGGTTTTGAGGCTCACCGAAAGGTCAGAATCACGAGGGCATTCCATTCGCTCCATCGCTATCGACAGCGTGTCTGGCCATCGCGATAATTGTCTCGTGGACGCCTTCGACCTCGACGACGACTCGTATCTGAGCCTGGCCACCTTTCGACGAAGTGGGGTAGTCGTTCCCACCCCTGTCTGGTTCGCACGCGAGGGTGACCGCCTGTATGTCTTCAGTGAGGGTGAGGCCGGGAAGGTGAAGAGGCTTCGCAACGATTCGCGTATTCGAATTGCGCGGTGCGATGTTCGTGGTCGCACCCGCGGTGAGTGGTTTGATGGAACCGGTCGATTGGTCGATGATGAGTCGACCGTAGATGCCGCCTACCGTGTTCTCCGATCCAAGTATGGGTGGCAGATGCGTGTGGTTGATTTCTTCTCGACGCTGACAGGTCGCATCCACAAGCGCGCGATTCTCGAACTCGAACTCAACTCCGCCTCCTAGGCGGGGAGCTTTCGCTCCTACTCTGCAAGAATCCTCGTCGCAATGTGGGGTTCGTCATACAATGGCTTCATGAAGTCATCGGACGGAAGCGAGGTGGGTTCAGAGGTTCCGCCGATTTGGGGAATCTACGAAATTGCCCGCTCCCCGGATCCATGGGCCCGTTGGGCGGAGATCCGAGAGCATTCCCCGGTTCTGGACGTTGGAGAAGGACTCTTCTTCGTGACTTCCTGGGCTCTCGTCGATCAAGTCGTTCGAGATCCAGATCTTCTCGCGGGTAGCGGTGTGGCCCGATCCATGTCAGGAACGGGAAATCTCGACTACGACCCGACCCAGTTGTGGCTGATGGCACTGGACGGAACTCCACACAGCCGAGCACGCGGCCTGGTGCGTCGTGAGTTTACGTCGAGTCGTGTCGGAATGCTGCTTCCCTTCATTGAAGACAATGCGAACCGATTGGTCGACGCTTTTTTTGCTGGCGCTGCATCCGAACCCAAAGATTTCGTTTCCCATGTTGCCCAGCGTCTCCCTTCGGAGGTGATCCGACACCTCTTCGATATCGATTCGAAAGTCTGGGAGACCGATGCTCATGGAGACCTCGTGTCGAGAGACATCGACCCAGCCGAAACAATTGGGTCTCTAGCGCGATTCTTCGAGGCGCAGTGTGAGATCGGGGGGGAAGGCCTGCTTTCAAAACTGCGGTCGCCGGATGAAAGCGGAGCAAAGTTGTCTCTAGAAGAAGTCGTTTCGAACGCCGTGCTCTTGACGACCGCTGCGATCGATACCACGACCGGATTGATTGCAAATGCGCTGATTTGTCTGTTGCGGTCTCCCGGCGTCCGAGAACGTCTGTGCTCCAATCCCTCTTTGATTCCCGCCGTTGTCGAGGAAACCCTTCGCTTCGAGCCACCCGCGCTGTCGTGCAGCCGCTATACGCGAGAATCCATGTCACTCGATGGGGTGGAGATCCCGGCGGGCAGCCATCTTCTTCTGGGAATCGGTGCTGCGAATCGAGATTCCGCCAAGTACCCGAATCCCAACCAATTCGATCCGGATCGGGACCACACCGGGCTCCTTACATTTGGGGGTGGTCGACACTTTTGCCTGGGCGCGACCCTTGCACGTATGGAAGCGCGGGCGGTCTTGGAATCGATGCTTTCTCGCATTGGATCACTGACACTCGTTGAGCCGGTCGATTGGCGTTCCTCCAATCCGACCGTTCGCGTTCCCAGAGCCCTCTGGGTTCGGACGACGAGTGGATGATGCACCCCGACGACCGAAGTTTAATGGAGCCAGAGATCCAGGAGAACCCGTACGAGTATTACGCAGCGCTTCTTGAACAGGCTCCCGTCTACCCGATGCCAGATACCGGTTTCTATCTCGTCACGGGATACCAAGAGCTCCAATACGTTTTGAGCCATCCCGAGATCTGGTCGAATGATCTTCGTCGCTACACCGGCTCATCGATGTTTCAGCATCCGGAAGCAGAGGCCGTTCTAGAGCAAGAAGGCTGGCCTCGTGATACGAAACTGCAGACCGACCCGCCTGTTCACCGTGACTACCGTTCGATCGTAGCGACTTCGTTCACAGCTGGACGAGTAAAACAGCTTGAAGGTTTCGTTCAGTGGGTGGTTGACGAAGGCATCGAGGCCCTGGGCAAGAAACAACCGTGCGAATTCATCGAGAGCTTTGCCGCATCGATTCCGATTCAGGTCATCACACGCCTTCTTGGGCTACCCGCCGCCGACGCAGGTCGCATCAAAGCCTGGTCGGATGCCTGGGTCGAACCGCTTGGCTATGGCCTCTCGCTCGAGCGAGAGATCGAAGTGGCGCGTCTCGGGGTCGAGTTGCAGCATTATCTGGCCGGGTGGATGGAGGCGAAGAGACAAGAGCCATCCGACGACGTTTTGACGGATCTCGAGCACGCCAGGTTTCCCGATGGTTCACCACTTCCCATGCATGAGCGCATGGGAATGGCCGAGCACATGATCGTGGGTGGTCATGAAACGGTGACGAGTGCACTCGCGTCTGGCCTCATGCTGTTGGGTTGGAATCCAGCCGTCGAAGAAGACTTGCGGAAGGAGCCAGACTTGATTCGCACCTTCGTCGAGGAGGTGCTTCGGCTCGAAGCGCCGAGTCAGGGTTTCTTCCGGTACGCGGTTCGAGATGGGGAAGTGGGGGGTGTGAAGATCCCCGAGGGATCCATGGTGCATGTTCGCTTTGCTGCAGCGAACCGGGATCCTCGTGTATTCCCGGATCCAGGTGCTCTGAATCTTTTCCGAAAAAATGCAGGTTCCCATATGTCCTTCAGTCAGGGGGAACATCACTGCATCGGTGCATCGTTGGCTCGACTCGAACTCCGAACAACGTTCCGCAGCCTGCTCGAGCGTTTCGGTTCGATTCAATTGCTTGCTAAGAACACCTTCGAACATCTGCCGGGCTTGTCGCTGAGAACGCTGCGAGAGCTTCATGTTGAGATGAACCCATGTGGGAGAAGATAGATGGATCACGGAGTCGTTCGTGGAACGCTGAGTACACTCGCAATTCAAACCCTGATCAATGCTGCGGCAGAGCGAGCACGTGCTCTGGAGGTCCGGGTTCACATTGCGGTCATGGATGCTTCCGCAGACTTGGTGGGCTGGTTGAGTTTCGAGGGTACCCCTCGAATCGCCGCGACCACTGCACGTCATAAAGCATTCACGTCGGTGAACACAGGCATGTCCACTGCGGAGTGGAAGGCCTATGTCAATTCCATCCCCAGAGACGAACAACGGATCATTGCCGGGATCGAGGGATACATCGAGGCGGCGGGAGGACTCCCGATCATCGAGGAGGGGTTGCTACTGGGAGGGATCGGAGTTTCTGGGGCGGATCAGCAAGCCGATGAAGATTGCGCACTGAGCGCGGTGAGGGCGCTGGGGGTCTGAGATTGAGGACTTCCTTCGAGAGTTGAGATCAAGCTATGTCCTCGATGGGGCCGTTGCGCGCACGGTTGATTTCCACGAGTGATTCTCTGAGTACGAGAGCTGCGGTCCGTAAAAAGAGGATGGCGATAGCGAAGCCGACGATTGCGTCTGGCCAGAGCGAGTCAGACCAGGCAACGAGGCCCGCCGCCACGAGGACCGCTGCGTTGGCGATCAGGTCATTTCTGGAGCAGAGCCAAGTGGATCGAAGGTTGATGTCGTCGGACCGATGGCTCCAGAGCAGCATGAAGCAGTAGGTATTGGCGGCGAGAGCGAGCATGCCAACGGCGAGCATGACAGGTGCCATGGGGGGCACGCCATGGCTTAATCGCATTCCAGCCTCCACGAGGATACCCACCGCAAAAGCAGCCATGATGATCCCTTTGAAGAGGGCGGCGCGAGCACGCCAGGTGAGACTTCGATGGAGAACGAGCAGGCTGAATCCGTATACGAACGAGTCGCCGAGCATGTCGAGGGAATCGGCAAGAAGAGCAGTGGAGTGAGACAAAATCCCGCCCGTGAATTCGACACAAAACATGACGAGATTGACGGCTAGAACGACTACGAGGACGCGCCCCTGGCGAAGACGAATTGCGGCGAGCTCTTCTGTCTTGGTTTCACAGCATTGGTCGGACATGCTCGAATTTTCCAGGAGCCGGTCGATGGACCGCGAGGTGCAGACGGCGATTCCCACTGACGACGTTGATACGACTGCCCTTGAGAATTGTATCGAACTTCATTCCCGAGGAGATCTGTCGGTTCTGTTCGACCCTCTGCGGGTCGGTATCAGGCGGCGGTCTCGACTCATAGAGACCAGTGGCAGGCCATGGGGGATCTCCAAAGGTTCTGCCAGCCATGGGGTTCAAAATCGAACGCTGAGATGGCCGCCGTCGGAGATTTGGCATTCACCCGTACCACCGCCAGGAATTCCGACCTCAGTATTGCTCAGTGTGAAGTGGCAGCGAGCGTTGCCGCCGCGATTCCCGTGGAGTCCTACCACCACCCGACCGTCGTAATGCCTCACCCAGGCATTGACGTTCCACCCCGGAACGAACCAGGGGTCGCCCACATCGCCCCAACCTCCGAAACTCGCCGAGTCCCAGATCTGATAGAGGGGTTGTACCTCCAGGTGGCTGGCGGTCTGCTCCATCAAAAGATAGGAGCCGACGTATCGCTGCCCACCCCGACCCAAAGTGAAAGTCATGTCTCCGTGCTTGGCCGCCGTGGACTCCCACGCGATGGTGACGGTTTGTTCCGGGATCCCCGAGTCCTTGGGAGGTGTCCAACGCGCGGGCATGATCCCGGTTTGAGGCGTGGTCGCGCATGCGATCAGTGCAAGGGGGAAAAGAGCGAGTAGGACCGAGCTTCGGAACATGATGCGTGACTCCTCGATTTCTGGGTTCATGCGTAGCACAGCGCAGGAGGCTCGCGATCCTTGGACGATCAGCGATCGCGTGGGGGCCCGACCTCGATGCATTCCGAGGGAGCATCGTTGCGCTGGTGCCGGAATCGATTGCCCGTGGATTGAACGCTCCGCCGGACGCGTGGTGAGGCGATCCGAATTGAAAGCGGATGGATACGAATCCCGACGCGAATCGCGGCCACCAGGCCTCGCAGGACACGTTCGCTGCACCCCCCGGGGGGCGGCACTGGGACAGAATGCCCAGCCGATGCACGGGCATCCTGTAGGCCTTGGGGTCACGTTTCAGCGTTTTCTTGAGGACTCTGGCAGCGCGGCATCAAGTGACGAATTCGCCTATTCGAAGGGATTGATAGAATTCTCAACGCAGCGAGCACTCGGCGGACCGATGCAGTGTATGGGGCCAATCGAGATGAGAGAGGGGTCGGTGTTTGCGCGGGTTTGCCCGAAGGTGCGAGGCGTCCATTTGAATTCGGGTCGTTCCATGAGGGTGCCCGGACACATCGTGGTGCTCTTTGCGCTCCTGGTCTGCGGGTGGAGTGCGCCCCCGGGCGCACACGCCACTGTGACGATCGTGGGCGACTTGACTCTCGACGCTGACCAGACCTGGTCGGTGAAGCATGACATTGTCGGTGACCTGGTCATTACGAATGGCGCCACTCTGACTCTCCAGGGCGATTTCGGCCACACGATCAGTGGCAACCTGGTGCTGGCCGCGGGCACCACCCTCGATGCCACGGGCCAGGGCCATGCGGCGGCCAGTGGCCTCGGGGCGGGTGGCTTGGGGATCACCGGCGGTGGCGCGGGCCATGGTGGCGCGGGTGGAAGTGGAGGTGCGGGCGGCAGCAGCGGCATCTTCCACGATTCGAGCCTGCTGCCCGCTGCGTGGGGCAGTGGGGGCGGCAACGGAACACGCTCGAATGGTGGTGCTGGAGGTGGGCTGATCCGTCTCGCCGTGGGAAGCACCTGTGCGATCGACGGCACGCTCCGAGCCGACGGCGAAGACGGCGCGTCCCACCCTGAGGGTGGGACGGGCGGCGGCGGTTCGGGGGGCACGATTCGCTTGTCGTGCGATGTCCTCACGGGAGCTGGCCTGTTTCAGGCCAACGGGGGGGACGGCGGAGACGATTCCAGTGCGGGTTGCTGTGTACATAGCGGCAAGGGAGGTGGAGGTGGCGGGGGTCGCATCGTTGTGCGGGCCCGCGATCAGTTGGCATTTACCAGCCAGCGTTTTGCTCGTGCCGAAGGTGGGGGTTCGGGAACCGGAGCGGGTCTTGATGGAGCTGCGGGGGGGCGTGGCACCGTGGTCTTCGTCGGGCTCGACGAGACCGCGGACTCTCTCGACGATGATACGAAGTCCCACGACCAGTCTTTGGAGATTTATCGCGGCTGGCGCTGGGAGCCCACCGTGGAGGGAAGCTTCGACTATTCGAGCGTAGCGATCGAGTCGGGAACCCAGGTGGTCGCGGGTGACGGTGACGTCAGCATTGTGGCGACGGTGTTCACGATGGACGAGGCGTCTTGGGATACGACGATGTCCAGTAGCAACGGCATCGCCAGTTCGGGGAACGTCACGCTGGACGTGGACACGCTGATCCTGGAGGGTTCGACACTGGTCTCGGATCCGAGCAGTGAGGACTGGGAAATTTCCATCGGTTCGAATTTTTCCATGCAGGGTGGGAGTTTCACGTCGCGGAATCTCAGTGTGAACACTTCTGGGGGCCTGACCTTCTCGGCCGGTGCTGAGGTTCGGGGCCAGCGTATCTCCCTGACCGGGGGAACGTTGGATCTCCAAGTGGGAACCCTTCTCTCCTCCGATGGTCTGGGCCATGACGCGAGTAGTGGCATCGGGTCCGGAGGCATGGGCGCCGCCGCGGGTGGCGGTGGCGGTCACGGAGGAGCCGGCGGGCCAAGCGCGGGAGCACCCGGCGGGGAGGTCTACGGTATTCAACTCTTCCCCGCGGAACTGGGAAGCGGCGGAGGAGATGGCATCTACGGGAGCGGAGGTGCGGGGGGCGGAGCCATTGCGTTGAATTTCTCTGGGGCCTGCACCCTGGACGGAATTCTCAGTGCCGACGGTGCCGCGGCTTCCTCTGGACCGAATGGTGGTGTTGGAGGGGGCGGCGCGGGCGGCAGCATCCTGGTGGAATGCGATTCCCTAGCCGGTTCCGGGGTTCTTCGGGCCGAGGGGGGCCAGGGAGGGTCCGACAGCAATTTCAGTTGCTGCATGCAGGCCGGCAGAGGTGGCGGGGGGGGCGGAGGCCGTATCGCGGCCCACTTCGCCTCAACGACCTTCGACAATGAGGCGAGCCTCTGGGTCAGCGGAGGTGCAGCGGGCACCGGCCCTGGATCTGCGGGTCAAGCGGGGCAGGAGGGCACGACCTTCTTTGGAAGCCTCGATCCGACTCAATGGCTGGTGACGGGAACCGCTCAAGGGGGCGAGATTTCCTTCGAGATTTTGAGCATCCCTCTGATGGTCGAGACGACGGCTGGACAGAGTGCTGGAGAAGTGGCGGCGGATCTGGTCGCTGCGATTCTGGCCGAGCCTGCGCTGGCGGGAATTGACGCCCAGCTCAACGGTCCCGTAGTCGTCGTCACCGCCCCGATCAGTGTGCCCGTCGAGGACGATGCGGGACTCCAGGTCGGCCTCGTAGGCGACATGGTGATCGAGCAAAACGAGACCTGGTCGACCGACCACCACATTGTTGGAGATCTGGCGATTACGAATGGCGCCACTCTGACTCTCCAGGGCGATTTCGGCCACACGATCAGTGGCAACCTGGTGCTGGCCGCGGGCACCACCCTCGATGCCACGGGCCAGGGCCATGCGGCGGCCAGTGGCCTCGGGGCGGGTGGCTTGGGGATCACCGGCGGTGGAGCGGGCCATGGTGGCGCGGGTGGAAGTGGAGGTGCGGGCGGCAGCAGCGGCATCTTCCACGATTCGAGCCTGCTGCCCGCTGCGTGGGGCAGTGGGGGCGGCAACGGAACACGCTCGAATGGTGGTGCTGGAGGTGGGCTGATCCGTCTCGCCGTGGGANGCACCTGTGCGATCGACGGCACGCTCCGAGCCGACGGCGAAGACGGCGCGTCCCACCCTGAGGGTGGGACGGGCGGCGGCGGTTCGGGGGGCACGATTCGCTTGTCGTGCGATGTCCTCACGGGAGCTGGCCTGTTTCAGGCCAACGGGGGGGACGGCGGAGACGATTCCAGTGCGGGTTGCTGTGTACATAGCGGCAAGGGNGGNGGAGGTGGNGGGGGTCGCATCGTTGTGCGGGCCCGCGATCAGTTGGCATTTACCAGCCAGCGTTTTGCTCGTGCCGAAGGTGGGGGTTCGGGAACCGGAGCGGGTCTTGATGGAGCTGCGGGGGGGCGTGGCACCGTGGTCTTCGTCGGGCTCGACGAGACCGCGGACTCTCTCGACGATGATACGAAGTCCCACGACCAGTCTTTGGAGATTTATCGCGGCTGGCGCTGGGAGCCCACCGTGGAGGGAAGCTTCGACTATTCGAGCGTNGCGATCGAGTCGGGAACCCAGGTGGTCGCGGGTGACGGTGACGTCAGCATTGTGGCGACGGTGTTCACGATGGACGAGGCGTCTTGGGATACGACGATGTCCAGTAGCAACGGCATCGCCAGTTCGGGGAACGTCACGCTGGACGTGGACACGCTGATCCTGGAGGGTTCGACACTGGTCTCGGATCCGAGCAGTGAGGACTGGGAAATTTCCATCGGTTCGAATTTTTCCATGCAGGGTGGGAGTTTCACGTCGCGGAATCTCAGTGTGAACACTTCTGGGGGCCTGACCTTCTCGGCCGGTGCTGAGGTTCGGGGCCAGCGTATCTCCCTGACCGGGGGAACGTTGGATCTCCAAGTGGGAACCCTTCTCTCCTCCGATGGTCTGGGCCATGGAGGGGAAGTTGGGCCCGGCGCCGGCGGTTCAGGTCTCACCGGGGGCGGGGGGGGACACGGTGGAAGTGGAGGGAGCGGAGGAAACGGCGGAAGCTATGGCGAGTTCAACGATTTCGGGCTGACGCCGGCTGCATTCGGAAGTGGTGGGGGCAAGGGGAATCGGACCAGTGGTGGCGAGGGCGGTGGTTTGATCCGAATCGCTGTGAATGGAACTTGTTCGATTGACGGCGCTCTCCGGGCCAATGGCAACGATGGCGGTTCGAATGGTGAAGGAGGAACTGGGGGAGGGGGTTCGGGAGGTACGATTCGGCTGTCGTGCCGCGACGTGATCGGTTCTGGTCAACTTCAAGCCAACGGCGGGGCCGGGGGCGACGATACCAATCTTGGTTGTTGCACCAACGAGGGAGCCGGGGGTGGCGGTGGTGGTGGCCGTATCACGGTGCGAGCGATGGATCATTCGCTGTTCAACGGCAAGGCCCAGGTCCAGGTGGAAGGTGGGCCAGGTGGGAATGCTCAAGGGACCAGTGGTATTGAGGGAGGTCGCGGCACCGCAGCCTTCATTCAACTGAGTACAGTCGCCGATCCATTGCAGGACGATACTCGGGCCTACGACCAATCTCTCGAGATCTATCGAGGCTGGCGTTGGGATCCACCGCTTCCCGATGAGAGCTACGAATATTCGAGTGTGACCATCCAGGCGGGAACCGTGGTGGTTTCGGGCACTGTTGATCCTGAGATTAGGGCCGCCATGTTCTCGATGGACAATGCCTCGTGGGATACGACGGTTTCCAGCAGTAATGGCATCCTGGGCTCCGGCAACGTCACACTCGACGTTGGAACCTTGAATCTGGTCGGATCGGAACTGAACTCAGACAGTGGGGATTGGAACATCATCGTTGCTTCGCAACTTTCCATGCAGGGAGGAACTTTCGAAGCACGGAACATCACCGCGACTGGCACCGCGAGTCTGGTGTTCACGACCAGCGCTCGGGTCGGTGGACAGCGGATCTCACTTTCCGGCGATGCCCTCGACCTGGGTTCGGGCTCACTGCTCTCCAGCGATGGGAGGGGCTACGGAGCCAGCATCGGAGAGGGGGCCGGTGCCAGCAGCGGCAGTTCAGCGGGTGGGGGGGGCGCATACGGCGGATCCGGTGGTAACAGTGCTGGAGTCTCAGGGGGAGCCGCTTACGGTAGCCGCTTGTTCCCCGTGGCTCTGGGGAGTGGTGGCGGGAATGGTCCCAACGGAAGCGGGGGCGCGGGCGGTGGTGCCATCGCGTTGGACTTCGCGGATAGCTGTGTGCTCGATGGAAATCTCACGGCAAATGGGCTCGCGGCCAACAGTCATCCGAATGGTGGGGTTGGCGGTGGTGGATCGGGTGGAAACATCCGGCTGCAATGTTCTTCGTTGGCGGGCGGCGGGATTCTGATGGCCGATGGAGGTTCGGGTGGTTCCGACACCTTGGGTGGTTGCTGTACAAACCAGGGCCAAGGCGGCGGCGGCGGCGGCGGGCGCATCGCGGTGTACTTTGGCTCTACGGCGTTTGGCAACATGGAGGGTCTCTCGGTCAACGGTGGGCCCACGGGCAATGGGACGGGTCCAATCGGTGAGAACGGACACGAAGGGACCATCGTCTACGGAAGCCTCACTCCTACCTCATGGGTGGTGGCGGGAACTGCCCAGGGCGGTGTGGTTCAATTCGAGGTCCTGGGGATCTCCCTCGAGATCACGACATCAGCCGGCCAAAGTGCCGAAGAAGTGGCCGCCGACCTGGCTGGCGTCATCACCGCCAATCCGGACCTGGTAGGTCTCGAAGCTCTGGCAACGGATGCAACCCTCGTCATCAAGGCTGCAGTCGAAGACCCCATCTCGACTGACCCTGGCCTCGTGATCGGACCGGGACAAACGATTCCCGCTCTTGCTCCCTGGGCGATGGGTGTTCTGGCCCTGGGTCTGACACTCGTTGGCAGGTGGACGCTTCGGCGATGGGAGCTTTCGGTTTGACCGAAGTGTTCCCAACGAGCAAGGGCTCGGTTCTTCTGGTTGTCGAGGGATTCTCTCGAGAGACGTTTCTTCTGGAGGGTCTGAGCATGGCTTCAACGGAAAACTTCGCCACGCTTCATGTTCAGCGAAGCGGTGAAAATGCAGCGGGTTCGTAGAAGCGGCGTGTTCCCTTTTTGGTCAGGCTTGAGCGCGCAGCCAACCAGGCAGGCAGGGCCGGGTCCACGACGGCGCGTTTCCTCAACTCGTCCCACTCTTCGAAGTCGCGCAATTCGAAGAGTGTCGTCACGGTGACATCTTCTCCCAGATCGATGGGAGTGTGCCAACACGCGAGGAGTCGCATCCCCCGCTCTCTTGCGGCGGGAAGATAGATCTGTTCAATCGCCTCGAGGTATTCCGAGAGGTTGGACGCCTCGACCTGCATGGATTCTTCGAGGTAGATCACATTGGCTCCGTCTCGATCGCATAGTGGACGGAAACTGAATGTTCGATCTCGGGGGGGAGGGATTCATCGCGCCCTAGGAAACGCTCGAGCGCTTCTTCGTTCTCGAAGGCCTGTTCCCAGATGTGTGTGAAAACACCGGGGAACCACTCTTGGCCCATGCTGTTTCTCGCCACGATTGACAGTTCGAGTTCCTCGAAGCGAGAAGAAGCTTCGGTCAGCGCTTGTTCGAGTTCGGTCAGCTGGTCCGGCTCAGAGTTGGCGCTCACGCGAAGCGCGACCACCCGCCGGATCCCCCTCGTTCTCCGGTAGAGGGGCGTGTCGATCTCGTACCCCATGAGGCCCACCCCCGGCTCCCCACCCGCGAGAATACATTGGGGGCTCTCGGGTAGCAGATAACGGTCGAGGATGCAGATGTGATAAGGGTGCCGCATGTACCGCGAGTAGCTTTCAGCGCTCTCGTATGCGTTTTCCCAGACGAGTGTCACATCGGCTTCACCGAGGCTGCGCCCGGTGGCGGAATCTAGGACTTCCGGAATGAATCGCCCACATCCGCGTAGGATCCTCTCGAGTTTGTGAACGATCTTCGGGTCGACGTCGTCGCGGAGGCGGTACATCTCGAAACGGCGCTGCATTGCCCCATCCTACTCGAAGATTTCTGGGCCGTCCCGAGAACTGGAGATTCGGAGATCTGGGAGCAGGGTACGGTCCGCAAGGATCTCTCAGGTAGATCCCTGGGGCGGAGCATTCGGATTCTCGTCAATTTTTCATTCGGGCATAGATCCGAAGAGCCACCGCTTTGAGATCTCTTCAGTCAATATTTCACCCAGAATTGCGTGTCCTTTTTCGTTCAGGTGCATCTTGTCCCATGCAAGTTGTCTAGGGTCTGGCATTTTCGAGTACAAGCGTTCGCGAAGGTCGACCAGAGACAGGTTGGGATGCACCGCAGCCAGCTCCGCAACTTTCTGATGGCGTTCCTGGTGTTGGTATTCGCCCTCCTCGAAGTAGGGAAGAACCCAGATCAATGAGTCGAAACCAAATTGCCGTTCGAGTTTGCTCAGCAAGGCAAAGCCAGACTTGACGGGTTCCTGTTCTTCAGGGGTGGGTGGTTCCTGGTCCCAATGGCGAAATCCACGTGTCAACCGGTGGTAGATCATGAAAACGAGACGGGATTTCAGTGCAAGTGCCAGAAGTTGCTGGTCAACTTTCAAATGGCGATTCTTGTGAGATAGAAAAAAGTGGACTCCGCCATCCGAGTTGTAGTCGAAATCATTCAGGCAAAAACCCACAAGGACGAAGTCGGGGTCGTAGGAGAGTCCTTTGACTCGTAACATCTCGATTTCTTGAAAGGTGTGGTATCCCCCGACGCCTAGGTTGAGCACTTCGATCTTCTTGTCTGGGAAGCGTCGCGAAAGTTCTTTTTCGATCCAATGCGGGTAGACGTTCTCCAGCTCCGGAACGCCATTCCCCGCGGTGGTCGAATCCCCCAACGCCAAGATGCGAATCACACCCTTCGGTTTCTCGATGGACCGTTCTCGGTCACGAAACCCAGCCGAGTTCGTTTCGAACCCAGCGTGGCTCTCGTCAAAGGGTTCGCCCCGGTAGTTCGCTTGATATTCGTATTTCAGCCTTGGGTGATCGGAGAGTTGGTAACTCTTGATTGGAGCCGGGGATCCCAATGGACGCGGTGGAATGTCGAATACTCGGACCAGGAACTCAAGTGTCAGAAACGTCAAGCCAATGCTCGTTATCGCGAGAGCCAGTTGTTTGGGAAAGTCACCCGTGGTCTTGGATTTAGCTGTCATGGCGCGAAGTTTGTCCGAGGCGGGTACGTGTGAGGCGTCTCGGTCAGGGAACGCCGCTCGGTCAGATCAAATCGCATCGCTGTGTGCTTCATCTCGGTACTCCACGCGAGTGGAGAATTTCAAAGCCAACCCGTTTGGTGGGAATCGCAATGAGGTCGGGGTAGGGATCCGTCACCGCATCTGTTCACCACTCGGTACCAGTATGCGACAAACGACGGACCCTTGAATCGGAACCTCGAGTCTTTGCGTGTCATTCTCGGATCCATCGACATTCGTATCGGCTATGAACGCTCCGGAGAGTCGGAAATCCTGGTGATGTTTCCGACTCGCCTCATACCGTCTGGTATCCTGAGCTGTGTTGGACGTTCTCCTAGACGCGGGCACCTTCTGGCATTTGAATCGAGAGAATCACGAGCCGGCAGTTTGTCGCAGGAATCGAATTGAAATCCGAAATTGACTCCTATCTCCAGGCAGCCGAGCGGGCGTGCGAGACTCTTGGCCGATATCGGGCTGAAACCGAGGAGAGGCGCTCGCTTCACTCGGAATCTGCGCGAGCCCTCCAAAGGTCGGGTTTGAGTCGCCTCCTGGCGCCGAAGAAGTTTGGAGGAGAGGAAGCTCCTCTCCGAGCGCAGGTCATGACGTGCGCTTTGACAGCGCGTGCTTGCCCCTCAACCAGCTGGGTCCAGATGGTCTGTGGCGCTCATAGTTTCGTTCTCGGAAGCTTTCCCTTGGAATGTCAGAAAGAGATCTTCGGGCCTGATCCGGGTGTGCTCATCGCGGGTACGCTCTCCTCCCAGGGCGCTGGACGCCAATGCGAGGGTGGATGGCTGGTGTCCGGGCGCTGGCAGTTCTGCTCTGGTATCGACCACAGTGAATGGCTTTTGATTGGGTCGAGCCAATCCGATGCGGGCCGAGATGGGCCGAAAAACATTCACTTCGTCGTTCCAACCCGCGAAGTCGAAATCCAAGATACTTGGTTTACCCTGGGGATGAGAGGAACGGGTTCTAAGGACATCATATTGGACGAAGTCTTCATACCCGACTATCGAGTCATGCCCACGGGAGATCTTTTTTCGGGTCTCAGTCCCTGGGCAACTGAACACGCGACGGGTCTCTACATGCACCCTGTGCTCCCCGCACTGGCGACACAGCTCGCGGGATGCGCGTTGGGGGTGTCGGGGGAGATGCTTAGGCAGTTCACCGATTACAATCGGATCCGTAGGGATGTCTATGATGGCAAGGCCAAGGCAAAGAATGCCTCTTTGCAGCGTCGTGTGGCGGAAGCCAGTGCTGAGATCTCCAGTGCGGAGTCGATGATTCTCCGAAACTGTGACGACTTCGATACATTGAACGAAGACCGAAGAGTTGCGGACATCGACGCCCGTGCCAGATTGCGGTGGCAGGCCTCATATGCGGTGGAGTGCTGTAGGCGAGCCTCGGAGCGGATGTTCGCCGGTGCCGGGGCGCACGCCGCCTATGACGATAGCCCCTTGCAGGCCAGCTACCGGGATGTTTCGATGATCACCAAACACGCAGCTGTGGACTACGACGGTGCCGCGGAAATTGTTGGGAGACTGTCGCTTGGATTGGATGCAGGAAGCTTCCTGCTCTGATCGAGTGCAGACAGGCGAGGCAGTGCGAGCTTCGGAATCCAATTCAGTGCTGGGTCCGTCATTCTCCGCTGGCCATTTCTCGCGTCACTTTTTCGGTTTCCTTTTCCGGCATGTGTAGGAAGGCCTGGTCTCGCAGCCAAGCAGCGAACGAGCTGTGCAATTGTGTGAGCCTTGCCATCGATTGGCCTTTGGAAACGATATCCTCGGTGCGTTGCTTACGGGCATCTTCGAACGCTGCGAGAGCCGAATCGACTTCGGGCGCTTGCTCGAGTTGCTCGGTCAGGACGGCAACGTCTTCGATGGTCATGTTCGCTCCCATTGCGGCAAAGGGTGTCGTGGCGTGTGCTGCGTCACCGAGTAGTACGATACGTCCACGTCGCCACGTTTCGATGGCGGCGATATCGAAGAATTGGTGATGGAGGATTTCGGATTCCGGAGTCGACTCGATAACTTCGAGAAGGATCGGATCCCAGCCTTGATGTGCTGAGAGTAGTTGCTCTCGGGTTTGCATCTCGTTGTCCAACTTCGTCTTCCATGTGAGATACCATCGAATCCTACCTTCGCCGACGTCGGCGATTCCCGCCTTGCCACCCTTTCCCCATATGTCGATGTGGAAATGTGCGAGGTCGTCTCGACTCGTATAGTCCGTTACGGCGGAGCATCCTCGGTAGCCCGAATCTCGTAGTTCGCTCGGACCGGACACCGAGGCGCGCAAGTTAGAGTGAATACCATCCGCTCCAATGACGAGATCGCCTGTGGCCTTGGAGCCATCTGCGAATTCAAGGGTCGCCGCATCGCCCGAGGATTCGGCGGAGACGCACTCCACACCGCGGCGCACAGTTCCCTCCGGGAGCTGGCTCTCGATCGCCTCGAGAAGCCGAGGACGCTTGATCTCGTAGCTGTCCGCCCCGAGTTCGCGAGAGACCTCTCCGATCGGCATTTTTGCGATCAGCCGTCCCTTTTGGTTGCGAATTTCCATCACTTCGACGGGTGTGCCCACGGTCTCCATTTCACTGGGACCCAGGCCGAGTTCCTGAAGCCGGGTGATTGCATAGGACCAGAGAGTGAAGCCCGTCGTGTGCCGCTGCATCCCTTTGTACTTTTCGTAGACCTCGACCTGGACACCGCGCCGGTGTAGAGACAAGGCGGCCGTCAATCCGCCGACACCCGCTCCGGCAATGAGAACTTTGGTGATCCGATTGCTCAGATTCTCAGACACAGCTGGTTCCTCCAAGTGGTCGCTCAGGCAAGATCCTACACCTGGAAGAAGAAAGAGAACCACCGGGTTTCGGTGCCAGGCCTGTATCGCAGAGACCGGTCCATGGGCCACTTGACGCTTTGTCCTGATCGAGGTCAGGATGAAGAATCCAATGAGAGGAATTCCCATGCGCCTTCAGGATCGAGTTGCAGCCGTCACGGGTGGAAGTAGAGGAATCGGCCGTGGGATCGTCGAAGCTTTCCTGCGCGAGGGTGCAAGTGTCTGCTTCAATGGGCGTGATCGGAAGGCGGGAGCCGCTGCCATCGAAGAGTTGTCGTCTCCCGGCAGGGTTGAGTTCGTCCAGGGTGATGCGAGACAGTCCGCGGATATCCAGCGATTGGTCGAGGTCACTGCATCCAAGTTCGGTCGAATCGACATCATGGTCAACAACGCGGGAGGTATCACCGAGCCAGCACCGGTAAAGACCCTCAGTGAAGAGGCCTGGGCCAACGATTTGCAGTGGAACCTGACCAGCGTCTTCTATGGCATAAAACATTCCATTCAATACATGGCTCCCCAGAAATTCGGTCGCATTATCAACATCTCCTCAGTGGAGGGAAAGACCGGTGTCCCGGGCATGGCAGGTTATGTAGCGGCGAAGCATGGCGTGCATGGCCTCACCAAGAGTGTTGCGGCAGAAGTCGGCCGCGATGGAATTACGGTCAACGCGATCTGTCCAGGGCTCATTCTCACAGACGCGGTGACCCAGGGAGGGCCCGCAACCGCTAAAGCGATGGGTCTTAGCTACGAAGAAATGGTCGAGAATGTTTTCAAAGCGCGTACGATGACGGGTGAACTGAATACCATCGAGCAAGTCGCCGAGCTGTCAGTGCTGTTGGCGAGCGACGTCGGTGCAGGCTTCACGGGCGCACTCATCTCACTCGATGGCGGAATTTCTCCCTATTAGTCCGAGTTCCATCTTGATGCTCCTAGCATGATTGATTCGTGCTTTGATCCGATGGCCGAATGGTTCCATGTGGTCAAGAGGGTGTCATCAAGTTCATTACCCCTTCGATGAACTCCTCGTAGGTTTCAGGGAGTTCACCAATGGGAGCTGTTGGAATGACGGACATCACCTCGTACTGATAGGCGTTCGGTAGGGTGACGGCTTTTGCAACGGCATCTGCGACCATGTCAGGAGTCATTAGACCGGTATGTCGAAGGAGACCGCGACGAAACCAATAGTCGTTGGCCGAAATCATTCGTTCCGTGCCTTGCTCACGGTCAGAAAATTCGGTGCCGACAGTTTCGCCACAACGCAGCACGCCGACACGGATTCCCGTCCCTTCTAGCTCCTGGCGCAAGATTCGAGCTGCATGCTCGACTCCGGCATTGGAGGCCGCATAGGGAAGATGGAATGGCCAGGGCTGCACGGAAGACACCGAGGTGATGAAGACGATGTCGCCACCCTGCTCTGCGCGCATGGTCTGGATACCACGTCGGGCCATGAGTAGGGATCCTGTCAGTTTTGTCGCGATCTCGGCTTCGATTTCCTCGGCGGAAAAATCGTCCAGGGGCCCGTATCGGCCCACTGCTGCATTGTTGATGATTACATCGGCTTTTCCGAATTCGGTTTCCGTTCGCTCAAAAAATTGTTCGATAGAATCGGCTTTTGTGACATCAAGCTCGTGGGCGAAACACGTTCCTCCTGCTCGTTCGACCAACGGAACCGTTTCCGCGAGGCGGTGAACACGCCGGCCGCCAATTGCGACGCGCCAGCCCAGGTGTCCGAATTTCGTGGCAATGGCCTTGCCGATACCGGTGCCTGCACCTGTGACGATCGCAACACGGTTGGTTTCAGGATTGTTCGAAGTCATCGCAATGCTCCTTTGGGTCCGAAATCTCCTGGAGATTCCAAGTCAGCAATCGCATTCTACGGTCTGTGGCGCTCGGGAAGTGGAGATTGACGACCCAACCACTCCACCACTGTGCGTTCTACGGATCATCTCATCGCCGGTTTTTGCTTCTGCCGACCTCCTCGGATGGTCTCACGCTGAGGATTTCGAGTCCTTGTCCGAGTATCATCGCATATCAGTGGGACCGCCTCACTGATCTCAATCGCTTCGACTCTCCGAATGTGGACATGGGAAAAATGGAGGGCGCCGTGGAAAAACTCGTCTATCTGATCTTCGAGTCGGCTGATCGATCCGGCAACGATCTCCGAGCGATGCTACTGGAGACAGTGGTTCCCCATTTCAAACGTTTGAATGTTCGTGGTGCTCGACTCAATGTCCACGATGAGGAGGTCTATGCGGGAAAGCCCCAGGTTGAGTCGAATCTTCGAAAAGGTCCGCCGATCCGAGCAATGCTCAATTTCTGGATGGACAGTGCTGATCAGCGTGGCCCATGTGAAGACGCCCTGTCTTCCAGCGTAGAGGGAGGCCACGCGGGCTATCTGGTCGTAGAGTCTTGTCCACTGGTCCACGAGGTGCAGCCGGGCGAGCGAACACCTGGTGTCAATCAGATTACCTGCATCAATCGTCGACCGGATATCAGTTATGAGACCTTCCTGAAAATCTGGCAGCAGGAGCATCGTGAGGTTGCCATCGAACTCCAGTCGACAGTGGGCTATGTGCGCAATGTGGTTGTGCGCACACTTACGGAGAACGCCCCCGCTTTCGATGCGGTAGTAGAGGAGACTTTTCCCATCGAAGCGCTCACGGATCAACGCGCTCTCTACGACTACGCGGAGAGTGAAGAGGCCCTTGCCCTGAGCGTCGCACGCATGATGGAGAGCTGCGAACGTTTCCTCGACTTTGAGCCCATGGAGATGAACTTCATGTCGGAATATGTGATGGAAGAAACGTAGATCTGGAATATGGCGGTCTCATTTTTTCAGCAATAGCCCCGCCAACTCGCCGCTGTCTATCCACTCGGCCAGGCGCTGCTTATATCCGAAGAAATCGCCCATGCCGCCTCCATAGGCGCCACTGAGGGGACTCAACGCGTTTGGGTTGCCCTCGTGATTGATCCGTGAGGGAGTGCAGGCTGCCATGATGGGGCTGGCTTTCATGTGGGTGCTGAGGATTGTCTCACACCATTCCGTTTCTGCCTCTTCGCTGACTTCGAATACGGAGACTTCCTTTTGCTCCAGCTGCCCAATCATCGCGCCAACATGCTCTCCAGCCTCCACTGTGATCAGTGTATGGCTGACAGTGACGACCGCCTGCTGTCCGGGGCACGGCATGATGATCATATTGGGGAAGCCATGGCTCATGATCCCGAACATCGTCTTGGGTCCGTCGGCCCATTTGTCAGCCAGCCGCAATCCGTCGCGCCCGAAGATGTCGTGACCCGCTCTGCGATAGAACGGGGTGGTTTCCGCCTCGAAGCCTGTCGCGTAGACGATGCAATCTAGAGGGAATTCTCGCCCCTCGATAACGGGACCGTTCGCGGTGACACGCTCGATGCCAGCCGGGCAGTCGATCAATTCGACGTTCGGATGGTTGAAGGCAGAGAGGTATTCGTCGTGAAAACACGGCCGTTTGCAGATGTATCGGTAGTACGGCTTGAGCACGTCGGCAGTCTTTGGGTCGTGGACTATGTCAGCGACTCGCTGTCGGTGCTCTTCCATCACTTCGAAGTCGAATGCTTCGAGACGTCTTCCGTATTCCGCGTCGGTCCAACTCGGATCGCGTGGGTAGCGATGAGTGGGGCCAAAGTGCTTAGTCCAGCCATCTTTCACCAAGTCGGTCTCTACCGGAAGTCCGAGTAGAATCGCCTGGAAGTTCTCCATGCGTTCGCGTTGCCAACCAGGCCGGAGATCCTCGGAAAAATCATCATGGGTCGGTCGGTTCCCCCTCACTCCAATGGCGGAGGGGGTTCGTTGAAAGACGAACAGTTTCTTGGCGCTTTCGGCGAGATGGGGGATGCATTGAATTGCACTGGCGCCCGTTCCAATGACACCAACGACTTTGTCGGACAGCTTGTTCAGACCGCCGTGGATGTTTCCCCCGGTGTATTCGAAATCCCATCTTGCAGTATGAAAGGCCTTCCCCCGGAACGTCTCCATTCCGGGAATCGCCGGCATTTTCATCAGATTGAGGATGCCTACAGCCATGACAACGTACTTCGCGCTGATTTCATCACCGTGATCGGTGCTGAGGCGCCAGCGCGAAGAAGCCTCGTCCCATTCGGTTCGCTCGACTCGAGTGTGGAACATTGCATCTGAGACGAGATCGTATTTCTCCGCGATCGCTTGGAAGTGCCCCATGATCTCGTCCCCGAACGCGTATCGATTCTTGGGGATGTAGTCGAGATCCTCGAGCATGGGCATATACGAGTAGGATTCAACGTCGCACATGACCCCGGGGTATCGGTTCCAGTACCAGGTTCCGCCAATTCCACCGGCTTCATCGATGATTCGGATGCGGCGAATTCCCGCTTTGCGAAGATGTGCGCCCGCGACCACTCCGCCCATGCCTCCGCCGATGATCGCCACATCGACGCTATCGGTCATGGCTTCGCGGTCCTGGTATTCGGTGAAGGGATCTCTCCGGTACCGAGCAAAGTGCTCATCGTTTCGGAGGTCGCGGATCTCGGCTCGGCCATCAACGAGGCGCTTGTCACGCTCTTGTAGGTACTTTTTTCGGACCGATTCCGGATCGAAGTTCTGGGGAATATCGTCAGTCTTCTTCATCCCGATTCCCTGCTCATGGGTGACAGATTCGGTGAAGCATTGCGTTCAGTGGGTCCGTCCTTGGACCACCCCACTCTAGCGCGGATCCAGCCTCAGGAATTGACGCGGTGCAAAACCAGTGAACACGTAGGCGATCATTGGAAACCCGGACTCGTCCAGGAGGCGTTTTTTCTCCTGTTCGCTCACCGGGACGGCTCGGTAGTTGGTGGTTTTTCCGTTTCGGGTCACCTGAACGTTCGGGTTTTCGAGGGCGCGGTGGTACCAGGCTCGCGGCCAGTGGTTCGCCGCAACGAACAATTGGTCGTCCTCTTCGATGGGGGATAAGACTCGTTTGTGAGAATTACCATCCACATCGATGGTGGTGATTACGATCGTAGGCCCGCCGATGTTCTCGGGCTGGAAGGCAGAAAATGCCGTCATACAGCCGGTAGGTGCTGTCGCGAGAGTAGCGAGTGCGAGAGCTGTGATGAACCGTTTGCAACGTTGGATCAAGGTTGTTTTCTCCATGGATTCGGTCACAGAATACACTCATCCCAGTGGGGCCTGAGCAATAAAGGAACACGCTTGCGCCATGCGGAGCTCGCCAAAGCATGGCACGCGGAAGTTGAAAGATCTGTAAATTCCGGGGCTTGGATCGATCGAGTCTCGTGTGACTGTGTGGACCCGATGAAGCGATGGATACCCCGTGAGGGCCAGTTGAGAAGATGCAGAAAATCGAGCTTCGGTACAGCCGTGCTCGGAGTGTCGGTGGCTTTATTCGTGATTGCCGCCTGTACGGCGGTAGCCGAGGCGAATGACGCGCTGGCTGACCCAGATCGTCCGGTCGCATCTCCAGGGGAGAGCTTCGTGACGTCAGGAACCTGCCGAGGCTGTCACCCATCCCAATACGACAGCTGGCACTCTTCCTACCACCGGACCATGACACAGGTGGCGAGCCTCGAAACCGTGCGGGCGCCAATCGATGGGCAGATCGTCGACCAGGCGGGTTACCGGATGCGATTGTTTGAACGCGAAGGCCAGGTGTGGGTCGATATGGAGGTGCCGAGTGCGGTGGGGTCCGAGGCACCGCAATCGCGCATCGAGCGGCCGTTGGCTCTCGTTACGGGTTCGCATCACATGCAGGTCTACTGGTTTGCCTCGGGTCAAAGTCGGATCCTGGGCATGCTGCCCTTCGTTTATCTGCTCGGTGTGGAGGGTGAGGAGGCTCGCTGGATCCCCCGCCCAGCCATTTTCTTGAAGCCGCCGGTTGACGAGATCGATCCTGAGCTCGGGTTGTGGAATCACGGCTGTATCCGATGTCACGTGACGGATCCGCGTCCGGGAAGGGTTGACGAGCACCAATTTGATACGGCCGCCACGGAATTTGGAATCGCCTGCGAGCAGTGTCACGGGCCGGCTGCTGAGCACGTTCGCATCAATCGAGACCCGCTTCGGCGATACCAGCAGCATCTGACCGATAAGCCAGAGCCCACGATCGTCAACCCAGCGAAGCTCGACCCGCTTCGTTCGACCGAGGTCTGTGGACAATGTCACGGGGTTTATTTGTTCCCGACAAATCGCGAACTCAACGGATTCCTCGCTAATGGTTTTCGTTATCGACCTGGCGATGATCTCAATGACTCCCGCCACATCTTGCGTCGTCACCATGACCTCGACCTGCCCCTGCTTCAGTCGATACTGCGCAAGAAACCAGAGATCATGGACGAGAGGTTCTGGTCCGATGGCGTCGTGCGAGTGTCGGGCCGTGAATACAACGGGCTACTCGAGTCTCCTTGTTTCCAGACTGGCGAGCTTTCATGCCTGTCCTGTCACAGCATGCACAAGGCGGCTGACGACCGCCGTTCGAACTCAGAGTGGGCGGTGGATCAACTCGGGGCCGGCAAGGGAGGTGACGAGGCGTGCACGAGGTGTCATGCGGAATTGAGCGCCGACATTTCGGCCCACACTCACCATTCGCCCGAATCTTCGGGAAGCCGCTGCTACAACTGCCACATGCCCTACACGACCTGGGGGCTGCTCAAGGCCATTCGCAGCCACACGGTCGAAAATCCCTCGGTTCAAACGAGCTTATCGACGGGCCGACCCAATGCTTGCAACCAGTGCCATTTGGATCGCAGCCTGGGGTGGTCGGCAAAGCATCTGGAGGAGTGGTACGGGGTTGCAGGGCCGAAACTCAGTGAGGAGCAGTCGTCGGTTTCAGCCGCGGTGCTTTGGACTTTGACGGGAGATGCCGGCCAGAGAGCTCTCATGGCTTGGAGCATGGGCTGGGATGCGGCTCGTGAGGCTTCTGGAACCGATTGGCTTCCACCCTACCTGGTGCACCTGATGCTCAATGATCCCTACGACGCTGTTCGCGTCGTTGCCAGCCGGGCGCTGCGCAGTCTGCCGGGTTATGGCGCTCTACGTTACGACCCGATGGATCCCGAAGAGGAGCGGCAGCGTGCCGCCCAGGCGGCGGGAGCCCGGTGGCTGGTGGAACATCGCTCTCGCGAGAACGAGCCGCGTCCGGGAACGCTCATTCACGACAATGGTATTGACGGCGAGCGTTTCATGTCTCTCGCATCTCAGCGAGATGATCGCGTCGTGTATCTACGTGAGTAGCGCTCGTCGGATTTCGATCCGGAGGGCTTGAACCGATCAGGCCCGGATGCGCGTCCGCCTTGATGCCGCGAAACCGGTCAGCCCGAGACCCAGAAGCAGTAGAGCGGAGGGCTCGGGGACGGCAAAGATGAGGTCTTTCCCGCCGCCCTGGCTGTCTCCGTCCTTGTTGAGCATGTGCCCAGGAGAATAACTGGAACCACCATTGTCGAAATGAACCCAGAGCTTGCTATTGGCTGTCGTATCCAGACGAAGGTAGTACCAAGTATTGGTCGAGAGTGTGACGTCAGAGCCCCAAAACGTCACCAGTTCGTGAAGGGTATTCTTGTCCCCAGAGCTGTCTTTCTCGATGGAATCATGGGGTATCGTCGATGACCACAGGGATGCACCATTCCAGCTCGACCGGATGGACGCAGTAATGGTCTTACCACTGCGGTCCTTCTCACGGAACATGTTGACCATCACGCAGTTGAGGACCACTTCCGAGGCAGAACCCCAGGAAACCTTGAAACTCTGACCCCACTCCTGGTCGCTCTTCAACTCTTCGGCATCGGGGTCGTTCGCCGTGAGGTTGCCGGTCAGAATGGTCACGGCTTGTGTGGAAGAGCCAGTCATGAAGAGAGCGAATGTCAGCAAAAACAGCAGTAGCGTGCGCATGATTCCTTCCCAGGGAAACCCAACAACTAGATTATGAACTCAGTCCAGAAAAACTGGAAGAAAACATTTCTGATTCCGGAGAATCTGGGATGGACTGGAGCTGTACTGGCAGTCATCGTGAACCATCGGCATTCCCCGCGGGAAAGCGCCTGTGGAAGCAGTGGTTTCCACGACAGAGGAAATGCATCGTGTCAGAAGCAAGCGACTCATTTTCGCGTCAGTCGGTGAGGAGATCGAATCGATTTCAGATGCCCGAGCGCATGCCGGGTTCGGCTGTCCAGCACTTTACACTGCGGGTATCGGGCGCCACCGATAGGTAGTTTCGAAGGAGGACGGAACATGAAACAGCGAAATCGATTCGTCAGAGCAGCGGTGGTCATCGTATTGATTGCCATGCCGGCGACGGCCAGCCGAGCGATCGAAGAGCCGGCGTATGAGGTTGAACGAAGCGAGGGTCGCTATGAGGTTCGCTCGTATGGCCCTCGTATCGTCGCGGAAACCTGGGTCGTAGGCACTCAGGAAGACGCGGGCAATACCGCTTTTCGTCGGCTGGCCGACTACATCTTTGGCGGAAATGCCACCGAAGAGTCTATTGCGATGACGGCACCTGTTACGCAGGAGTCGCCCCAAGTGGACGGATTGGAAACTGAGGTGACGACGATGCCAGTCGAAGGCCGCTATCGCGTCACGTTTACGATGCCAGGCGCCTACTCCATGGCGACGCTCCCGCCTCCGGATGACGACCGTGTCGTGCTTCGCGAGGAATCCGGGCGCAGGGTTGCAACCATTCGCTATAGCGGTTTCTGGTCGACGTCGAGGTACCAACACTACGAGAAGGAGCTGATGGAATGGATTGAAGCTCAGAACCTCGAGGCTTCAGGGGCTCCTCCCGTGTGGGCGCGTTACGACCCTCCGTTCATGCCCTGGTTTCTGCGGCGCAATGAAATCCATATCGAGCTCGCTCCCAATTCTTGACCCCATAACTTGACCCCATAACGCGACACCCAAGCTCTGAAATCATCGCGCCGAGAGCCGCACGTCACATCGATTTTTCGAATTGATTGGCATCGATTTCAATCGCCATGCGCAACTCGTAACCAAAGCATTGGTCAGTCAACGAGTTTCCAAAATATTGACCGCGCTATTACCGTGTACGACAATATTCGAGTGGTCGGCAGCGGCTTGTGAGTCGCCAGTACGCGATTCGGATGTACCACACGATTCGGACGGCATCTGGACCGAGCCCACCCGACGGCCTCTGATGTGCGATTTCTGATATGAGGTGTCGATCTTGAAGCAATCACGACGGACATTCCTGCGTAGCGCTGTGGGGATGGGTTTGTTGGGAAGCCAACTGCCCGGGCTCAAGAGGACCGCATGGGCGTCCTCCTATGGCGCCGACGCTCTGGGTCCGTTGCAACCCGCCGACGCCAACGGTTTGATGCTTCCACCCGAGTGCTCCTCTCGTGTTGTCGCGGTAGCAAATCAGAAGCCAGTTCCCAGTGCATCCACGACCTGGCATACAGCGCCGGATGGAGGTGCGACCTTCGCCACTCCTGGAGGAGGCTGGGTCTATGCGTCGAACTGCGAAAGAAGCTCTGGAAACGGCGGGGTCCGCGTCATCGAGTTTGATTCGACGGGTGAGATTTTGGATGTCTATTCGATCTTGAGTGGAACTTCGAGAAACTGCGCGGGCGGAACGACTCCTTGGGAAACCTGGATCTCATGTGAGGAGGTCTCATACGGCTACAGTTACGAATGCGATCCTCTGTCTCCAGGTTCCTCGGGGATTCGCAGAGCCGCCCTGGGCCGTTTCAAGCACGAAGCCGCTGCCGTAGACCCTGTGACGGATTACGTCTATCAGACCGAGGACGAGTGGAACGGTCGCTTGTACCGGTTTCGGCCAGACGTGAGAGGCGATTTGTCGGCTGGGGTGTTGGAAGCGGCAGAGATCCTCGATCCTGACAACAACGGAAACATTACTGTCGGTGAAACGCGCCCACTGGCATGGCACGTCGTTCCCAATCCGACGCCCTCTTCCTACCCCGGCACGCGTTACCAGGTTCCGTCGGCGACGGCCTTCAACCGGGGTGAGGGAATCTGGGCTGAGGGAGGTTTCTGCTATTTTGCCACCACGGGAGACAATCGGGTCTGGGTGCTGGACATGGCCTCGCAGACGATCGAGATTCTCTACGACGCTTCGACGTCGCTGACTCCCGAACTCACACAGCCTGACAACGTATTCGTTTCGAGCGCTGGGGATGTGTACGTCGCTGAAGATGCCGGGAATCTCGAGATCGTGGCTCTGACTCCAACAGGTGCGGTGAAGCCCATTGTTCGGGTCACAGGTCATTCCTCCACTGAGTTGACGGGACCTGCGCTCAGTCCCGATGGACAACGGCTCTACTTCAGCTCTCAGCGGGCACCGACGCCAACCGGAAACTACGGGGTCACCTATGAGATCGAAGGACCCTTTGTCGATCTTACGTCGATTGAAGTTCCTGCCATTGGAGCCTTCGGGGGCTTGACACTGGCGACTGCCCTCGCACTTGCAGCTCGGCGTGTTTTCGAAATCCGAGAAACCACGCTGCGGAGCCAGCAGGTGGGATCGGATTCAGAGCCGTAGAAGTTCAGCGAGATGCTTGTGCGGAGCCATAAGGTCCGGTCGATTCGAGTCTCTCGTGCGCTACCGGCGGTTCCGAGTGCAATCTTTTGGCGGCCGAATGAATGGAAGCTCAATCTGCCATTGGGCGAGAATTCCGCAATGTTTTCTGCTTCTGTCGAGAGAGCACGAAAGCCTGAAGGCTTACGCCAAGCGAAACGGCAAATACGACCCAGAGCGGAATGGGCACTGTCGCAGTGCTTGAAAGGGTGACCCAGTCGTCGTCATTCCGACCACCGAACCAGGTGACCGGAACGGCAATCCGTGACGCTTTGGAGATCGTCAGGTTCGCGCGGGTCGCCCCTCGAACCTGGTAAGCCGAAAAAATGGAATCGGGCATCAGGTCGAAGTAGGAAATCCAGTATCTGTCGCCATCCGTATCGGTCCAGAGAACCGCTACATCGAAATCGTTGCTCCCCCGCATGTCCGCATAGCCGAGCAGATCCCCTGCGGAAACTGTTCTCGTCGTGTAGCTGGGATCATCTGGCAGGTGCTCGGGCCAAAGATGTGCAGGCCAATCGTTGTAGATCTGAGGGTATTTCTCGTCTAGATCCAAATGAAACAATACGAGTAGGTAAGTTGAGTTGACGGACGATTCGATTTCGACCCGTTTGTTGACTCGAGTCCCATTGGTCTCATTCGTCACTCGAGTGATCTCTCCGGAAAAGGGTGCGTAGACGGGAATGGTCGACTGGTCCCCGGAGAAGCGATCGAACGGCGCGAGGTAGTGCTTCATGCTGCTGTCAGGTTCACTGGAATCCGTCGAACCGAAAGCCTCGAAGGAGGGGTCGTAGGAAAAATCATGGCCCGCTCCAGAGCGAAATTTGGAGATCTCCTCTATGAGTTCGGCATCCGTCAAGTCCGATTCCAGCAACTCTGGGTGGCTGGCCCATGTCGAGATTGCTGCAACCAACGTGGCGAAACAGGATAGAAGACAGCGCAGGCGTCCGACGATTCGCAAGGAACCCAACAACTTGTCTTGCCCCTTCCCTCTCTGTAGCTGAGCCAGATCTTTCCATCGGGTTTCGGGCCGGATCGGTTGAGTGGCCCGGTTTGATCGGTTCCCCGACTGCTTGTCTGGCTCAATTGGAATCCACGAGGGGAGTGATGTTAGACCGGCGGCATGAAACCCACGGATGTTCAATCGCAGATGAGGCAGAGATACGGGGGCGTTGATGGCGGATTGTTCTTTGCTCAAGCGCTTCGCCCGCACAAGGGGAGTGCGTCGAAACCGCGGATCACTGTTGAATGAAGCCGCTGTGGTTCTTTGGAGCCAGGCTCGATTCGTTCGAAACGGTCGAGAAGGGCATTGAGGGCGGTTCGGCCCTCTAGTCGGGCGAGCCCAGAACCGAGGCAGAAGTGGCGTCCCTGTCCGAATGCCAGATGGCGGAAGTCACCGCGGTCGAGTCGGTAGCTGTCGGGTTCATCGAAAATTTCAGGATCCCGATTTGCGGACCCGAAGGACACGACGACTCGACTTCCGGCGGGTATCGTGACGCCTTTTATCTCCACGCTTCGAGTCGTTTCTCTTCCGAGGTTTTGCACAGGGGCATCGAAGCGAAGGGCTTCTTCCAAAGCGATCGGGACGAGGCGTCGATCTTCACGACACGCTTTCCACAGTTCTGGCCGGTGAGCCAGAATGTTGATTTGATTGCTGATCCAGTTCGTCGTCGTCTCATTGCCGGCGACCAGAAGCATGATGAAAAAGGCATCCAGTTCGGCTTCGGTCAACCTCCGGCCATCAATCTCTGCACGGAGGAGATCGGAAATCATGTCGTCTCGGGGGCTTTTTCTTCGTTCCTCCAGCCGCGCCCGGAAATATCCCACCAATTCCGCACTTGCCTGCATCATCGCGGGCTCTGGCGGGCGGTCCATCAAGCCAACCGTCGCCGCCGACCAGCGGCGGAAATCCTCTTGGTCACTGGCGTCGACGCCGAGGATTTCCGCAATGACAGCCACGGGAAGGGGGACCGAGAGTCCCGGCACGAGATCGAAATCACCCTCGGGCAGGTCCGAGGCGAGTTTTTGGGCGAAGCTCTGGATCCGCCCTTCGCTCGCTGCAATCCGGCGAGGTGTAAAGGCATGGTTCACCAGCGCTCTCAGTTGATCGTGGTGAGGAGGGTCCGTCGCGGCCAGAATCGGAATCGCGCCCATTCCGCCAGATGGCATTGGCATGGGGGATGGCCCGGCTCCGCTCCGAAAGGTTTCATGATCGCGTAGCGCCGCATCGACGTCGCCAAATCGTGTCAATGCGTAAACGCCGTATCGAGACTCTCGAAAGACGGGTGCATGCTGGCGTAAATGGGAGTACGCGGGATAGGGGTCTTCTTGAAAGTTCGAAGAGAATAAGTCGATCTCGGAAGTGTTCACGGGAAAACCTTACTCCTCTCGAGCGAGACTGCAATCGCTACCCTCGCACATGGAAGCCGCCTGTCCGTTGTGCGTTCTTGAGTCTGAATCCTGCTGTCTTGTTTTGGGTTGACTCTCAGTCGCTTCAAGCCGCCGCGAGCGGGAGCCTTTCGAGTCTCCTCACGAAGATGCTCGGCGTCCAGACCGGGGGTTCGCCCTCGACGAATGAAATTCTTTCCGTTCTCGAGAGGATCTCTTCACAGACAACCCGCGCTTCGAGCCGCGCGAGCGGTGCACCAATGCAAAAGTGGGCGCCGCGCCCGAAACCGAGGTGGTGCTTGGGATGGCGGCGGTCGAATCGAAGTTCGTCGGCGTCATCGATGTGACCGGTATCTCGGTTGGCGGACGCCCATAGGAGCATCAGACGATCGCCTGGAAGGAGCGAGAAACCACCCAGTTCGCACTCTTGTCGCACGGCTCGGTAGTGGAATTTGAAGGGTGATTCGAGTCGTGCGACCTCCTCTACGAACCTGGGGACTAACGACGGCTCCGCGCGAAGTTGGTCAGCGAGACTTGAATTTGACGCCAGCCTGTAGGCGACACTGCCAATCAGGGCGGCGGTCGACTCGCCTCCGGCACCAAACATCACGATTGCGATGCCGACTGCATGGGGGACGTCGATCTTCCCTTCGTCGACGGCCGAGGAAAGTGCACGCAATAGAGGTTCTCTGGGTGCACTACCGGAGCCCGCACGAGCGAGATGGTCGGTGAGGTACTCGTTCATGCGCGCGCCCGCCGTCGCAAAGGCTGAGATTTTCGCGGGTGAGACGTCTCCGGCGAGCATGTCACCGCCCATCATGGCCCAATCCCGATGGTGGCTTACATCGCCATCCGGAAGTCCGAGTACGTGAGCGACGGCTCGAGCGGGCACGGTCTCGGCGACGCTCATGAAGTTGCCGTCACTCGCCGACATCCACGCATCGATTGCTTGGGTCGTCCAGCCCCGGATGGGCTCTTCGAGTTCACGCGTGAGGTTTGCGGCAAGACGAGGTTGGGCGATTGAGCGGTGGACGGTGTGCTCCGGTTCGTCGGCCGTCGCGATGACCTGGGTTGCCGCGGAGCGCGAGAACTCAACGGTGCCCGGATCTTGACTCTCGCCTAGCACGAGCATCCCCGTCACGTTCGCCGAAAAGTCGGCCTCTCGCTGGAGGACCTCTTCAATGAGATCCCATGTCGCAACGAGGTGGACACCGGTTTCGGCAACGCGGGATAGGGGACTCTCTTTGCGCAATTTTGCGAACAACGGGTACGGGTTGTCGATCGTCTCGTTGGAGAAGATCTCAGCAGGGTCGTTTGAGTACAGCGGTGCGCGCAAAGGGAACTCCCAGTGAAACAAATGTCGAGACCTGAAGGTCATTCTATTCCAACGATGTCTGGTAGAAAACAATGAGAGTCAGTCGATGGGAGGGGCAATGATTGGCCACTCGATTCGAAGGCGCGTATTTCGGTGGATCATGCCTCGCAGCAAGCAGGGAATAGACGGCCAGATTCCGTGTGGAGCCGTGGAAACTGTGCGGCCTTGGGGTGGTATGCTGTGCTTAGAGACCTGCTTTCGGGGGGATCCCATGAACCGCCACTTGCTTTTTCTCGGACTCCTGGCCTTGGCTTGTCAACCTGCTCCTGCTCCGAGCCCCGTTCAGGTGTCGTCCCCTGATGTGGGACGGGTGGCTTGTGACGACTACCGAGAACTCCGAAACGCCTACTTTGGGGAACTTCACATTCACACCTCATGGTCGGCGGATGCCTACGCGTTTGACGTTCGAACGGGACCGGATGATGCCTATCGGTTTGCCCGAGGTGAGCCTCTCGAGCTGTACGGTGGTCGGACCGCACAACTCGAACGCCCACTCGATTTCGCAGCAGTGACCGAGCATGCATCGCAAATGGGAGAACTCGCTCTCTGTACCGATCCGAGCTCTCCGGTTTTTTCGAGCCCACGGTGTGTCGCCTACCGGGGCGAGGGAACGGGTGAAGAAGGCGTCATGGGAAAGATGGGATCGCGGCTCTCAGCATTGATGGATCGCGGTATCGGGAAATCATCTCGTTCGGCGGAACTATGTGGAGACGATTTCGCGCTGTGTCAGGATCGAATGCAGACTCAATGGGAACGGCTTGCTGCCTCTGCGGAGAGGTACTACGACCGCAGCGAGTCGTGCTCATTCACGACATTCAACGGCTATGAATACACAGCGACCCCTTCTTTTGCGAAGGTTCACCGGAACGTGATCTTTCGCAACGAGTTCATCCCCAAGCAACCGATTGCTTGGGTCGACGAGCCGAATGTGTGGAATCTATGGGAGCGCTTGAGGGAGGAATGTCTCGACGCGGATACCGGATGCGATGTCATCACGATTCCTCACAACTCGAACATGAGCAACGGGCTCATGTTTGAACTCGATTACGGCGTTGAATCACCTGAGAGGCAGGCCGAGCTGGCTGCGCTGAGGGCAAGGATCGAGACCCTCATCGAAGTCATGCAGACCAAGGGCGATTCTGAATGTCGGAATGGATTGTGGCAAGTCGAAGGGGGACGAGACCCTTATTGTGATTGGGAGAAGTGGCGGAGGCTCGAGCCTGCACCAGAGGATTGCGAAGACGGTACCGGGAGTGGAGGCGTCATGGGGCAGGGTTGCCAATCGCGTAGCGATTTCGCGCGATATGCGCTCGTGGATGGCCTCCGTGAAGCAAAGCGCTTGGGTGTGAACCCGATCAAGTTTGGCATGTCGGCGAGTACGGACAATCACAACAGCAATGCCGGAGATACGGAAGAGACCTCCTATCAGGGGCTGCTCGGTTGGCAAGACGCGGAACCTGCCACACGCATCGTTGAATCCCAACCAACACTCGCAGTTGCGAACTTCAACCCGGGTGGGCTGGTGGGTGTCTGGGCCGAGCAAAATACGCGAGACGCCATTTTCGATGCAATGAAGCGCCGCGAAACTTTCGGAACCAGTGGTACGCGCATTCGCCCGCGATTCTTTGGAGGTTGGGATATGCCCAGCGACCTCTGTCAACGACCGGACTGGCTGAGTGTCGCAGAGGGGAGCGGCGTCACTATGGGATCTGATCTGACTGCACGCCCACGAACCGCGAGTTCCCCTGTCTTCGTCAGTGCTGCACTTCGTGACCCGGGTGCACCGGGTCTGACCAGTTGGCCGCTCGAGCGCATTCAGGTCATCAAGGCGTGGGCGGGTGAAGGGGATGTGACGCACCAGCGAGTCGTCGACGTCGCTGTCGCGGATGATGGAGGAGCTGACAGTCTTTGCGGTGTCTGGGAGGATCCTGATTTCGACCCGCAGAAACACGCGGTCTACTACTCGAGAGTACTCGAGGTTCCGAGTCCCCGCTGGAGCACGATCGAGTGCGATGGGCTCGAACCCGCTCAACGGCCTGCGGCCTGTGACCATCCTGATCTTCAAAAGAAAACTCGAGAGCGGGCCTGGACGTCTCCGATCTGGTACGTGGCGAACACACATCCATAGATGGTGCGTTCTCCAGTAGCCGGAGAACAATTCCGCGCTGATCGATGTCCGGTGCTTTGGGGTCGGGATCAGATCTTTCGAGGTCGCTGTGTTGAATTCGGTTCCTCGGCGCTCTCTAAAGGGCAAGACCAGAGGAGTCGTTTCTAGGGACCAAGGTGCTCCACGAAGCTTTGGTGGATCTTTCCGATTTCTTCGTCGAGGGTTTCGAGGCTCCAGCACGCTGTAGAAACAGGCTCGAGGACCGACACTTGCACCGTCGCCGGGCGCATCAGCCAGCCTCCGAAGGGAAGCACATCATCGGCGTTGGCAATCACGATTGGAACGACGGGAACTCCAGCGGCCATGGCAACATGGAAGGCCCCTTTTTTAAACGCTCCTAGCGTGGATTCCGTGCTGCGTGTTCCTTCGGGCGTGATGACCAGAGAAAGGCCAGACTGGATCGCTTCGACGGCAGGCGCCAAGGCCTGAGGGGCTTGATCGGGTTGCCCCCGTTTGATGAAGACCACGCCAGCAAAGGCGAAGGCCGGCCCCAGGATGGGATTCGTTCGTAACTCGTGCTTGACGATTGCGAAGATGTCTCGCCGAAAGAGTGCACACACGATGATTGGATCGACACCACTCCGGTGGTTCAGTACGTAGACGGTGGGATTGCAAGTTTTCAGTCGCCGTGGGTGATCGATCTCCAAACGGATTCCCGCCGCACGGGTGCCCCAGCGCCCCCATAGGTCGATCGCGTGGTTGATGGCGCGGCGCCGGTCTCCTGTGATCCCCAGTACGAACAATCCGGATAAGAGCCCCGGAAGGATCGCAGCCAGAGTGAGTAGGGTTCGCAGGACGTGGCTTGGTCGAGGAGGTGACGGCGCCAACTCATTCTCCGCAATTCGCGAACTTTCGAGAACTCAAATTTTCAAGGGAACCGATGCGAAACCACGCACGTGCGCCTGATAGGTCCGAGTGAGGCCTTCTTCGATGACCTCGTAGTCGGGAAAGCGCTTTGAGATCTCCTCGAGGGCGACCCTCGTTTCTTGCCGAGCCAATGATTTTCCGATGCAGACGTGGGCCCCATAACCGAAATGAAGCTCCCGATCGGGCCGACGTCTGATGTCGAACTCATCAGGATCATTGAACTCACGGGGGTCTCGACAGGCCGCGCCCGTGACAATCGCCACGCGCGCTCCCTCAGGGATCGTTGTCCCGTGGTAGGTGACATCGCGTTGGGTGACTCGCCCCTGAAACTGAGAGGGCGGGTCATAGCGAAGCACTTCTTCCACTGCTCCCGGAATAAGGCTTGGATCCTCCCACAGTTGCCGGCGCTGATCGGGGTGTTGCCAGAGGTAGACGATGCAATTCCCGATGAGCTTGACGGTAGTTTCCGAGCCTGCTGATGCGAGGAGGCCGATAAAAGCTACGATTTCGTGGTCGCTCAAGCGCCGGCGCTCCCCATCCAAATCTTCAAACTCGCTCTGGGCGGCCACCGTCATCAGGTCATCGCATGGATTGCGGCGGCGCTGCTCAAGCAATTCGAGAAGCATGGCTCGGGTGTCCAGGGCGTCGGGCTCGCGGGGTAGAGGCAACCCGGTATCTGGATCTCGCATGAGTCCACGCTCGACGGAACGTCGATAGGCGGCGCGATATTCCTCAGGGATACCCACGAGCGCACTGATCACGTCCATGGGGAGCTTGCTGGAAAATCCTTCTTGAATGTCGCCTCCACCGGATTCGACATACTCATCGAGGTGATGCCTCGTGATCGCTCGCACCTCGGTTTCGAGAGCAGCGATTCGTCGAGGTGTAAATCCCTTTGAGAGGAGATTGCGGATCTTGACCTGGCGCGGCGGGTCCATGCCGATGATCGATGGCACGAGCTCCGGGGGCGGCTCACTCCGAGTCTCCAATGAAGGGCCGTACTTGGAACTGAATGTTTGCCAATCAAGGGTCGCTTCCCAGATATCTTCGAATCGGAAGAGCGCATAGAAATCCATCTCGGGATTGTGGTGACAGGGTTCCTTCTCACGAAAGTATTCGTAGATGGGGAATGGGTTCTCCTGGACCTCTCGAGAATAAGGGTCGTAGATCATTGGGTACCTCTGAGCTGCTGATTCAGATATCGAGTATCGCCGAATACGATCTGAAGTGCCTCTTCTACGAGGCAATTCAATCTAGGTGCAGCCGTCCGCACCGATGGACCGCCGGGCTTTCTCACTGTCGACCGGGACACTCCAACCTTGTTTGTAGCATCCGGCCGGGTCGCTAAACCGGTCGCTCCCCAGCGACTGTGCAGCGCCTCAGCGATCGCGGATTTCCACGGTGATCGGCTGAGCCAGAATGCTGAGTCGAGCGCTCATCCCAGACAGCGACTGCGCCCTGGGTCCAACGAAAACGACACTGGATGCTGATGTCGTAAGCACGGCTGGCAAGAAATTCCAGGATGTATCGACTCTCATCTTTGCTGAGTCCATCGATGCGGCTCAGATAGGACTGATCTACGAAGAGTGATTTGCGACCGGTTTCTGGGTGGGTCCTGATGATTGGGTGGCTGGCTCCCTCGCCCACCACGTTCATGATCTTCTCGACTGCGTCCGGTGGCATGTGGCGTCGGATGTAGCTTACGAAACCGGCTTCAGTGGTGTGAAAGCCTTTTAGGTCCCTCAGGTAGTGCTTCATGCCATCGGAGAGTTTTTCGTATGCGAGATGCATGTTTGCCCAAAGTGTGTCGCCGCCGGCGCCAGGAGTCTGCTCGCACCGTAAAACGGCAGCCGCTGGAGGTATTTCCATGTAGGTGACGTCCGTATGCCATCCATCGCGGTCGGGTTCGCTCTCGGCGGTGTCGACGATGTCGTGGAGTGTCCTCATGTCGCCTAGCGCGCCTCGGATGGGGTGTATCTCGGGTTCACCAAAGCATCGGGCCAATGCAAGCTGCTCTTCGTCCCCAATGTGTTGGTCGCGAAAGAAAAGAACCAGGTGATCGTTCAACGCGGAACGGAGTTCCATTTTTGTGGTTTCAGAGAGAGACGAATTGAGATCGATCTCATCGATCTCAGCACCGAGGGCCGCCGTTACGGGGCTGAGTCGAAAGCTGGAGTAGCCGTTTTCCGTGCTCAAGCCTTTTCCTCCTGTCTTGATGTGCTGAAGTCCGCCGCCCAAAGTCCGTTGCAACCCGGGTCTCAGCTGAGTGCTCGTATGGAAGATTCGTCATCCTCGGCGGTGGATCGCTTTGTTCTGGCCTCTGGAATATCGTCGGGTTGCCAGCCTTCGAGCAGGGTTTTTCCATCGAGCAGATGTACCGGAGCACCCATTGCTACGAGAAATTCCAGGCTTCGTGTAATTCGACCGGTCATTCCGCGGGGATCACCACTACAGAGTGCCAGCGCGGCCGCGGCCATGGTTTCCACGGGTTCGACGCTTTCCTCTGGGAGGCGGTAGTATTGCTCTGCGGCCGCGGTCCGAACACCCGCTTGTGGCGCGAGTGCGTTCACCGCAATTCCCGATGGATAGAGCTCTTCTGCAAGTGAAATCGTAGCGCGCTCGAGGGCTGCTTTGGTCGACACGTAGAGGAGTGGACCCGAAGTGCCCGCCGACGGGTGCCGGGCGAGCTTCTCCGCCGTTGCGGAAGAAATGTTGAGGATCCATCCTGCGCCTCGCTTCCGCATTCCGGGAACGACTGCACGAATCAATTCGAGTGGCGCGTGCAGGTTGACTTCAACTGCGATTCGGAAGCGTTTGGCCGAAAGTTCTTCGATGGGGTGATAGAAGTTGGCTGCAGCATTATTGACGAGGATGTCGACGGGAGCCAGTTTTTCCGCGACCGCGGAAACGAGATCATCTCGACTCTGCTCAGGCTTCGACAGATCGATCCCAAACGGTTCCGCAACTCCCCCTTGGCTTCGAATGGTCTCGACAGTTTCGGTGAGCGATCCATCGATCGGAGAGTCCGCATGGTGGAGCGAGCGGGACGCAACGGCCACTTGCGCCCCTTCGGAAGCGAAGCGTTGTGCGATCGCTGCTCCAATGCCTCGACTGGCTCCTGTGACGAGGACAGTTTTCCCAGAGCACAGGTTCATGATGAGCGACCTCGGAGAAGTTGGTTGCAACTGGTTCTCAGTAGGAAATCCGAAAACCGATGCAGAGACCGATCAAACGTTCGGATGTGTCTCTGATTTTTGTTTGAACCCAAGTCTGGGTTGGGCGAGGTTCTGTCAAGCATCAATCAACAGTTCCATAGTCAGGAATTGATGTAAACGACTGCTTGAAAATTCCTCGACGGAGGACTCTTTGAGCAGATCTTCCGAAGTTTAGACATCAGCGACGGTTTGGATTGATGATCGCATCACGCATTTCTGAGATGTTCCTCAGCGCTACCGTGCAGAAGTTTCAAAAATCGTCATTCAAACTGGGACTTGGAATCGGAGCGATCGGACAGGATTTTCTGGATCTCTGCGACCCGCTTTCGGTCGAGTCGGTATCGGTTGATTGCCCAAGCCGCCATGGCTGTGATCGCCAATACGCTCATCCCATATATCCAACCTAGATCAGCGATGATTTCGTCGGAGACCTCTCCGGGTTGGGCACTTGCGGGTAGACCAATCAAATCCAGAGCAATCCCAGCCAACTGATGGCCGAAACCAGATGAACACTTGACCAGGACATTGACAGACCCGAAGAAGACTCCTTCCTGACGCAGGCCGGTCGCCAGAGCGTTCTCATCGGTAATGTCCGCCGCCATCGATCCTTGGGCGAGCTGGGCCCCGGTGCCGCCCAGCGCAGACAGAAGCGAAAAAAACGCTACGGCTGGAATGAGGAGAAGTTTTGATTCGTTATCCGGAAATGCGCCGATCGCGCGCAGTGCGGGAGGTGCGGCGACACAGATTCCGAGTGTCCAGAGCCCAGCTTGAAATACGCGGCGTTTTTCGACCCGACGGGACATCGAAGCCCAAAATGGATATCCGATGAGTAGGGCGAAGAGAGTCATGACCATTATGATCCCGGTTTCTTGACTCGAGAGACCCCAAAAGAACGTATTCATGTGAAGTACGAGGGTCTGACGTATTCCCAAGGCGCCAGCTGCAATCACTCCCCCGATCGCAAACCATTGAAAAGATTTCTGGCCAAATGCAGCCCGAAGTTCTGAAAAAACACGGGCGGGTCGAAACGGCATCGGCTCGCCCATGACCTGAATCCCACGCGCGGTTTGGAGTGTCCCCACGGAGGAAAGCACCTGTACGGCCGCAATCATGAGCGCGAAGCTGAATGCGAACTGAGCGTAGGGTTCGGGGTTCATGTGACCTACGGGGAATTCCTCGCTCGGTCGGAAGAACCCGAAGAACGCGACCGACGACGCTCCGAGAAATCCAATTGCGCCAAAGCTCATACGGGTTGCGACGATCCAAGTGCGACCGACATAGTCCTGAGACAGCTCTGCACCCAGGCTCATGTGAGGAACGCTGAAAAGTGTGAGGCTGGTTCTCGCCAGGATCGAAAATCCGGAAAGCCAGGCAAAGAGCGCTCCCTGGCTCAAGTCGGCTGGGGGAACAAAGAGGAGATAAAAGAAGATCGAGACCGGGATAGGTCCGGAAAACATGAATGGATGCCGTCGACCGAAACGGCTCCGAGTCGAATCCGAGAGAGATCCGATCAGTGGATCGCTCAGTGCATCAAAGACGAGGGCGACGAAGACCGCAAGCCCCGCCAGAGTTCCAGAGACGCCCAATACCTGGGTGTAGTAGAAGAAGACCAGCGTCTCGAAAGAGAAGTGAACGATTGCGTCCCCCATCTGCCCGAGTCCGTACGCAAGCTTCACCGGTCGTGAGATAGAGGGCGCTTGGTTTTCAGAGCTCACTCGAGTGTCTCCATCCGCTTTGGTAGCTCGACGGCCTCAGGGTGCTGTTGTGCTCAGCGAGTACTACAGCGTGAGTCCATGCATCGTGTCTTCAAGCGGGGAGGAGCCGTACTGGGATGCGTGACGCAGATCGGAAAACTGGACTCGCGTGGAGGGGGAGGAGAGCGTCATCCGAGCGCTCGATGTGCTTTGTCTTCGAGACGAGGGCCTCTAGGGCAATCTCAGCTTCGAGTCGCGCGAGATTCGCTCC
Source organism: Myxococcota bacterium (assembly GCA_022447545.1). Lineage (GTDB taxonomy): Bacteria > Myxococcota_A > UBA9160 > UBA9160 > SMWR01 > JAKVBI01. The sequence continues at coordinate 86,083 of JAKVBI010000007.1, read as the reverse complement.
GATGCAGTAATGGACACCGAATCCGAACGAGATGTGGGGATTCGGCTTTCTGCTGATGTCGAAGATGTCTGGATTCTCGAAGATCTCGTCGTCTCGGTTGGCCGAACCGATCCAGGCGAGCACGATGCTGTTCTTGGGGATTTTGCATCCGTGAAGCGTTACTTCTCTGGTGGCGCGTCTCGGGTCGAATTGAATGGGAGACGCAAAGCGGAGGGCCTCGTCGACCGCCGTCGGTAGGAGAGAGGGGTCTTTCCTCAAGCGCTCCATCTGTTCGGGGTGCGCCATGAGTTCGAGGGCGGCGTTTCCAATGAGCGTCGTAGTGGTTTCGTTCCCAGCAACCAGAAGGAGAACGAGCATCGAAATCATTTCCTCGTAGCTCAGTTTCGAACCGTCGTGTTCCGCCTGTACCAGGCCGGAAAGGAGATCTTCACGGGGTGATTGGGCCCGTTCTCGAGCAAGAGGGGCAAAGTAGTCGCGCATTTCCGTGAGCAGTTCTTGGCCCTGCTGGATCTCTTCTTCGCTGGGGTTCTGGAAGAAACCTGTCCCGAGGTTGGAGACGGCACGGTCTGACCAGGTCTTGAATTGCTCCTGGTCTTCTCTGGGGATTCCGATGATCTCGGCGATGACTTGGACGGGAAAGGGGTAGGTGAGAGCCTGGACGAGATCGACCTCGCCCGTTTCGATTGCTTCATCGACCAGGGCTGATGCATAGCTTCGCATTTGGGCAACGCGGCGTTGGACCACGCGAGGTGTAAATGCTTTGTTGACGAGCCCTCGCAGCCGGTGATGGGGATCTCCGTCTAGAGCGAGCATGGATTCGGCCGGTGGACGCGGAGCATCGGCAAGTGGGGTGCCTTCGAAAGCGGGCTCAAATTGATTGGACCAGGTGCCATCGTCTCGGAGAATTGCTTGTACGTCGTCGTACCGGAAGGCCGAGAATAGAGACAGTGGAAATTCTTCATGGGCGTGGATAGGAAATTCGCGTCGGCCTCGGACGTAGAATTCAAAAGGATCGCGTCGAACCGTGGGATCAATGGGGTTGAAGGCGAAAGGTCGTGCCATGGAGGCTCCGATCAGGGCAGATTTAGGTCAGTGGTACAACCGGTTCCGCACGGGTGCACGCGATGCTTGCAGCCTATCGCAGCTGTTCGCAGAGTGTCGAGAATGGAAGCAAGCGTGTGCATCACGAAAGCACTTTAATTGGTTAGGTCGTCGAGGCATTGCTTCGGGAGGTGTTGCCTGAGGGGCGATTCGATTGCTTCGAGTCGCCGGAGGATTTCCTCGCATTCGGGCACTTTCTCTGCAAGGAAGCGTTCTCCGTACGAGGTCTCGTCGTGTAGTATGGATGCATGTCCGAAGGGCCCACGCAGGAACATGAAGCTTCTGAGTCCGCCAGCTCAGCTGGGACTCATCCGAACGAGATGACCCGCGGGTACACCCGCTATGCGTTGGGCGTACTCGTTCTCGTCTATGTCTTCAACATGGTCGACCGAAACATCCTCAATGTCCTGTTGGAACCGATCAAAGAGGAACTCGGTGCGACAGACCTCCAACTCGGCCTCCTGGTCGGTCCAGCGTTCGCGATCTTCTACGCGGTTGCGGGAATTCCCATTGCGCGAATCTCCGACCGATACTCACGGCGTACCGTCATCTCCGCCGGGCTGGTGGTCTGGAGTATGATGACCGCGGTTTCCGCGTTCGTTCGGACTTACCCGCAACTCCTACTGGCTCGCATTGGCGTGGGCGTCGGCGAGGCCAGCTGCTCCCCCGCTGCGCACTCGCTGATCTCGGACTATTTCCCGCCGGATCGACGAGCGACGGCTTTCGCGATCTACGCAATCGGTGCGCCTCTAGGTGCCGTTCTGGGTTTCTTGATCGGCGGATGGGTGACCGAGTTCTTCAGCTGGCGACAGGCCTTACTCGTGGTGGGGCTGCCCGGTATTGTGTTCGCGGCCGTCGTCTGGTTTACGCTGAGAGAACCTGTTCGCGGTGCTTTCGAGTCGGCACCACTCTCGAACATCCCACTCCGTGATGCGCTTGGATCGATGGCGCGACTCCCCGCACTGCGCCATACGCTCATCGGAGCAGCGGTGCATGCCTTTGCCTCCGTCGGTGTGGGGAGCTGGAACGCGCCATTTCTCATGCGCGTTCATGAGATGAGCCCAGGACAGGTAGGAACCTGGATGGCTGTACTCGCTATGATGAGTGCGGTCGGAACCTTTGCGGGAGGTCGGATCACCGATTGGCTCGCACGGCGAGATGTTCGCTGGAATCTATGGGCTTCCGGGGTTGCGACATTGGGCGCCCTTCCCTTCTACCTCGGGTTCTACCTGCTGGCCGGTCGAGAAATGGCTCTGGCCATGGCATTTCCGGCCTCGATGCTCGCCGCATTCTTTACGGCGCCGACCATCGCCATGACTCAGGCTCTCGTGCGCCCAAACATGCGGGCGCTGGCATCTGCGGTCATGCTGTTCATGAGCAACATGGTTGGAACAGGCCTGGGGCCGCTGATGGTCGGATTCCTGAGTGATTGGCTCACGCCAGAATATGGAAGCCAGGCGATCCGCTACGCGCTGCTTGTCGTGGTTGGGAGCAATCTCTGGGCTGCGATTCACTTCTTCCTGGGGGCGCGAACATTGCGTCGAGACCTAGAATCTGTGAGATCCGGGTGATCCGGTATAGTTCGAATCTGGTAGATCCACGAGGTATGAAGAATGAGTGAGAAAGGCTACAAGGCACCCGATACCAGTCTGCTGGGTGACGAGCACGTGAAGCGTTATGAGGAGACCGACGGAGAAGTGGGTCACGAGTGGAATGGTGCAAAGTGTCTCGTGCTGACGACGACGGGACGCAGGAGCGGAGAGCGGCGGAAGGTGCCGCTCATCTACGGAAGAGACGGCGACAGCTTGCTGGTGATTGCCTCCATGGGCGGGGCTCCCAATCATCCCAAGTGGTACCTCAACGTCTCTGAGGCGCCTGACGTCGAGGTCCAGGTGCTTGGAGACAAGTTTTCGGCCACAGCACGGACGGCAAGTTCCGAAGAGAAGCCCCGGTTGTGGAAGATCATGACCGAAGACTGGCCCAACTACGACGTCTATAAGGAACGTACCGATCGCGACATTCCGCTGGTCGTGCTCGAGCCCAGCTGACGGAGTTCACGAGATCTCGGTTTACCGGGACTCTACGAGTCCTCAGTAGGTGGGACCCGCGAGCATCCCGCCGTCGACGATGAATTCAGAGCCCGTCGTGTAGGCAGATTCATCCGAGGCCAGAAACAGGGCCGTTCGCGCGATGTCGCTCACGTCCGCCACACGGCGGAGTGGAATGCCTGCCCCCATGGCTTCGTAGTCGGGCGTTTGGACCGGCTGTCCCGGGCGGGGTTTCTGCACTCGGACGATCCCCGGGTGAATCGAGTTGACTCGAATCTTGTGAGGTCCCAGTTCCAAAGCTGCTGCCTTCGTCATACCCCGGATCGCGAATTTGCTAGCGGTGTAGGACAGCAAATTCGGAGATCCAACCATGCCCTGAATGGACGAAATGTTGATGATCGAGCCTCCGCCTCCCAGGCGCATCGGCTTGGTGACGGCACGCATGCCCAGGAAGGTGCCCGTCGCGTTCACGTTCATGCAGGCTTCGTATTGTTCCCGTGTCAGTTCTTCCAGGGGAGCCATCGGCACGATGCCAGCGTTTTGAAGTAGAACATCGACCCGACCAAAGAGCTCGAGGCAATGGGCCACCGTCTGTTCCCAGTCGTCCTCACGTGTGACATCGAGTCGACGGAACGAGGCGGATTCTCCAATTTCTTCGGCCAAGTTGGCACCTGCCTCCTCCAGTACGTCCGTGATCAGCACCCGCGCGCCTTCACGAGCGAAAATCCGAGCCTCCTCTGCCCCCATGTTGCGGGCAGCCCCGGTGATCAGTGCGACCTTGCCCGAGAGTCGATTCACAGGTGCATCTTCCATTGGGTCATGGTTTGGACCTCTTCTTCATTTCGTCTCGGCCTTTCATCGCAAGACCTTCCTGCTCCATCAAACGATACATGGCGTGATCAACGCAGTGGGAAGTATCTACCAGATTCATACGGACCCGACGTCTGCATTGACGAACAGAACGGCTGTGACGACAGCAATGGCTCCAGCCAGCATGTGGGTCAAGTGTCTCGAGATTCGCTTTTTTTCGATGAGGGTTTTGTTCTCGTAGCCCTTGAGGTCCGCATGGCCCAGAAGGAGAGAAATGATGCCAAAAACGACCACGGGAATATATAGAGAGTTCTCGTCGACGAGAAATTTCAGGGAGAGCGCCAGCATCCCGACACACGAGCTGATCATCAAACCGATCGCTACCCGATCGACCGCCTTGGCTAAGCCTCGTCTGTACTGGGGAAATTGCAATCCTGAAAACACCAGGTCGAAGAAAAAAGTCCAATCAGAAAAACAGAAGCAAGACGGATCAGCCAGTCAAGTCTTTGAGTTCCATTCCATCGGAAGAACCGTGTAGCCGATCTGAAAGTCTGAAGGGGGTCGCTGAACCTTACCCATGTCGACTGTGTAGGTGGGTACGCGACGCATCAGTTCTTCCAGCAGAACCCGGCCCTCCATGCGCGCCACCTGGGATCCAATGCAGTGGTGGGGACCGTGTCCAAGGCTCAGATTGCGCTCCGGACGGCGCCCAATGTCGAATGACTCAGCGTCGTCGAACTCACGCTCGTCTCGATTTGCTGACTGGAGAAGGAGGAAGACGCGCTGGCCCGGGCGAATCCTGGCATCACCGACCTGAACCTCGCGAAGCGCCGTTCGTCCAACCCACTGCAGCACGCCTTGATGCCGCATCATCTCTTCGAACGCAAAGCCGGACTGATCGAGATTGGCCGCGAGTCGCAGTCGCTGATCCGAGTTTCGTTCGAGTTCGACGAGGCCACCGGCCACAATCTTGGGCATGGTCTCGGTTCCACCCATCAGCAGGCTTGCCAGTTGCGTGGCGATCTGGATGTCGTTGAGCGGTTCGCCGTCGATCTCTGCGCCGAGTAGGTTGTCGATCACCCCAGGCGGACCTTCCGCCCCTGCGCGACGCGCAACCACTTGTTCGGCGACCCTCGCGTGCATCTCGGCCTGGGCGCGCCTGCCATCGGCGGTCATGCCTGGTTTTCCAGTCTCGCGGCGTGCTGAGCGATTGACCAATTCGATCAGGTGAGGGGCTTCTTCGTCGGTAACTCCCATGACGCGACAGATGACCCTGACCGACACCGGTGATGCATAGTCGCTCACCACGTCCATTCGGCCCTCTGGGAGAAGGTTATCGAGGGTTCTGCCCGCCAGTTCACGGGCAAAGCTCTCCAGTTTTCTCACGGCTCCTGGGCGAAAATAGGGGCTCATCACTGCACGGATGTGCGTGTGGTGTGGCGGATCCCATGTGGCAAAGCTGCGGTTCGAATCGGCTGGAGACGTGATGCCCTCCACGAAAGGCTCGGAGATCTGTTGTTTTACGAAACTGGGCCCCTCCACGATCGTGAAGGACTCAGCGTCGGAAATGACCTGCCAGACATCTTCGAATCTCGATAGAGCCCAGGCGTCATAGGACTCGAGGCGGTACACCGGGGCATGCTCACGCAATTCTCGATAGGTCGGATAGGGGTCCTGCATTGCGACGGGTGAGAACGGGTCGTAATCCACCATGATTGACTTTCCTGTTCGTGATTCGCTCCAGGATCCCCCATTGTTCATCGAGGTGTCCACGAAATTTTCCCAGGGTTCTGGGGCGCGGGATCGCTCCTGGGCGCCGAGTGTGTAGAGGCCGAAAGGAGAGCCTTCATCGCCCACAGCGCGCCCCTATGCGGACGAACAGGGATGGGGGACACCAGAATCCGAGTTTCTGTAGGGAATGTTTTCCCGCCACCGTCCAGTTGAGAATTTCCTCTAGTTCGAATGTGCATCTGGACAAGGGGCCACGCGAATTGCGAGATGTATGGTGCTTTGACTCGTAGGTTCCAGGTACCGTTGCAATTCAGGCTCAAACCTCCCATTAAAAGCGTTGTCTGGCTGTCGTTCGCGGAGTTGCGCTATACCGCTTCAATGGAGCGGAGCAGGGCCGAGGGGTTGGAGGCAGATTCCAGATACCCCACCGGCATCGTGATCGACAAATCGTCGCTGGTCGATGACTGCGGCATCCGATACCGCGATTTTCGTCGCAGTTTGACTCCGCGCCTCGGCATCGTCTGGCGCGACCTTCTTGGGGGCTACGCCGTACTCATCGCCACGGTGTTAGGTCTCTGCTGGTTGGATGGTCGATTTCCAAGATCCTTCTTTGTGATCGTTGCACTGGGCAGCCCGTTGATCGGTTACGGGGTTGCTTTTGTGAATCTCTTCCTTCACGAAGCTGCCCACTACAATATTGCTCGGAGGCGCGAGTGGAACGATCGCCTCTCCAATCTGTGGGTGGGAATGCTCATTGGTCAGGAGATCAAGGCGTATCGGATCGTCCACTTCGAGCATCACCGGAAACTCGGGCAGGTCGACGACACAGAGCGAAACTACTTCGATTCTCTCGGTATCGCCTTCGTGCTCGAATCGTTAACGGGGCTGAAGGCGATTCGTGGGTTTTGGCTCTATCGCCAGACCCGGGCGCAGAAGATCGTGACGTCCCAAAAGAGTGGATCTGAGTTTCTTTCGAAATCCAGACTTCAACTCATTTTGGCGATCGCTTTGCATTTTTCGATTCTGTGCCTTCTGATGGCGGTTGGTCACTGGCCGGTTTCTCTGGCTTGGGCCCTCGGTGTGCTTTCCTGGTATCCGTTCTGGGTTTCGGTTCGACAATGCCTCGAGCACCGGAGTCAAGAGGCCGAGCGAGGGGTTGACTACCGAAAAGTTGCCCACGGGCCTTACAATCGGCTCTTCGGAGACGGGCCGTTGGCATCAACCTTGGGGGGTGCAGGGTTCAACCGGCACCTTCTTCACCACTTGGATCCACAAGTTCCCTATCCTCGACTTGCAGAGTTGGAGAACTACTTGATGGATACGGAAGCAGCAGCTGAGTTAGACCGTCACCGCACCACCTACGCGGATGCTCTGCGTCGGCTCTGGAGTCATTGAGTGGGGGCCCGCCCGCGCCACTGCTTGGCGTGTGGCTCCAGTGACACGGAATACTGGGCCCATGCATGGGACGCCGAGTATCGAACCAGCGACGATCGTTATCAATTCCATCGCTGTGGCGGTTGCGGAGTTCTCTTCATCGATCCAGTCCCCAGGGATCGCCTCCGGGAAATCTATCCTCCGAGCTACTACGCGTTCGAGGCTCCACGAGGTGGTTTGATCAATCGGGTCAAGAACTGGCTGGATCGCAGGCTCATGGGAGAAATTCTCGAGGGTTTGCCTGGCGAGGAACTCGCGGTTCTCGATATCGGAGGCGGTGCCGGGTGGCAGATGAATGGATTGAGCGAGATGGATCCACGGGTTCGGTTCACGCAAGTAGTGGATATTGACCCCGAAGCAGAGGAGCGGGCTCGAAGAAACGGGCATGACTACTTCCCCGGAACCATCGAGGAGTTTGAGGTCAATCGCCGCTTCGATCTGGTGCTGATGCTGAACCTGATCGAACATGTGGAAGATCCGCATGCGGTTTTGGCGAAAGTGGCGTCGCTGCTCAGTCCGGGGGGACGCGCTCTGGTGAAGACTCCAAACTTCGAAAGCTGGGACGCGAGAGTCTTTCGTCACGCCAACTGGGGGGGGTACCACTGTCCACGTCACTGGGTCCTTTTTGAACGGAATAACTTCACGGCATTGGCTGAGCGAGCAGGGCTCGGGGTGAAAAGTTTTTCGTACACGCAGGGGGCACCCTTCTGGGCGATCAGCGTAATCAGTTGGCTGGCCGAGCATGGGATCCTTCGGGTCACTCGCGAGCACTCCGCACAATCTCATCCTCTGTTTCCGGTTCTGAGTGCGGGATTCGCTGCCATGGATTTCGCACGCGGTGCTGCTGGGGCCCGGACGTCGCAGATGTTTTTTCATCTCGGTCTTCAATGAGTCAATTTGAATCTCTGTTTCCGAACCCTTCGACACGCGGTCACGCCATCCGGAAACTCCAGAATGGAGTCCGGTCGAAGTTCTCCAAAGCATCTCCTTGAAACGCAGTCGAGTGTTCCTGGGAAAGCGAATTTTGATTCCTTGTTTTCGCCTAGAACACATAGGCTGAGCATTTCATCGAACGGAGTTCAGACCCTGGCATCGTGTATTCGTCTAGGAGGTCTCGTTTTCTTCTTCGCACTCGAATTTCTGTTGCCCGTAGGATGCGCCTGGAATGCGAAGACTCCAACGAGTGGGACTGCGCCCTTTACCGTCGTGATGATCCCCGACACTCAAAACTATCTCGATTACAAACATCAAAAATCCGAAGGCTACGCGTTCGACGCGAACACTTTATTTGTCGAACAGATGCAATGGGTGTCAGAAAACAGCCCCGCGAATGGTGGCGATATCGCATTTGTCGCACACGTAGGTGACGTCTGGCAGCATCAGTCGATTGGCATAGATCCTGCCCATTTGGCGCGCGGCATCATGCCCTTGAAGGATTCGGAGGTTTTCGCGCACTTTGCTCCCACTACAAAGGTTTATGAGATTGAGATTCCGAAGGCGCTCGAGGGTTATCGTCTCATCGATCAGGTTGGAATTCCCTTTGGCACTGCACCGGGCAATCATCACTACGATGCCTTATGGAGCGTCACAATCCCTCAACGCGATCCTGAGAGGCAATACCGCGAGGTTCCCTACGGGTTCCAAATTCATGTTTCGTGACCGCACAATCCAGTTTTAGCGTGTATGTGATCGCCCTTCCCTCGTCGCTTCAGGCACCAGTGGAGCTTCGCTGATCCATACAGGAAGGTCTAGACTCGCATGAAATCGGGAGGTTCCGGTTTCGATACGCGAGGTCGGAAATTCTCGAAAAGATGGAGTTTTCATGCCCACACGTGAACAAGTAGAAAGCGCCGTGCGAACCCATTTCGATGCCTGGAACGCGAGTGATCACAGCCGGTGGACTCCGATCTGGCACCCCGACCTCATCATGTTCGACCCCGTGGGTGGACCCGAAAAGCGAGGCGCGGAAGCAATCAAAAACACCTGGGATCACGCCTTTCAACCGGGTCATAGTTGGCGCCTCGAACCGATTTTCATGACGGTGTGTGGCGATCAGGCAGCGGTGCATGTCGTCAACCATGGAAATCTGGACGGTCAGCTCGTCGAACTCGAGTCGATCGAAGTCTATTGGGTCGATGACGACGGGCTGATTACCCGCGTGAACACCTACTTTACCGTGGCGGAAGATCAGGTCTTGGATTCCTACTGGATGAATGAAAAATCTTGAGTACGGAATTCTTTCTGAGGAAAGCGTTTATGCGTTTCCAGATCAGCCAGTGTTGGATCCATGTGTGCTCGTGATTTCAGAGCCTGTGCCGACTAACCTTCGAGGAGTCGGGCTCTCGACGCGAAGGACCTCATGGGCACTGGCTCTCGGATCGATGCTCGTGCTGCTGCCAGGAGTGGCACGATCGCTCCAGGCGACGCTCGAAGACGGAAGCCCCGTCAATACGAAGATGAGAATCGAGACGGTCACTCCGTCTCCTTATCCCTACGGGGTCTACTACTGGGACGTTGAAGGTATCGAGCACCTCCAGCGTCAGTGGTTCTGGTATCGAATCGGCAGCAGTCCGGAATCGAATGTCGCGAGCGTTCCGCACTTTTCCGCACCGGTCATGAACGACACGACAGGTGAGGGATACGACGACCAACTTGTGGCTGTATACCAGGACCCCATAGGGCTCCGGATCCGTGTGATTCTCACGCTTAGGGGAAACGGAGCCGGCTCTCACGAGGCCTGGGTGACCGAAAGCATCAAGCTTCAGAACCTGACTTCGTCGCCCATGAATCTGGCTTTCTTCCAGTACACGGATTTCAATCTCAACAGCAATCCTGCGGATGACCAATTGGAGCTCTTTGGCCCCTCGTTGGCGAATGCCAGGCACGAAGACTCCATGACGGTCGTCACCCAGAAAATCACTGGCCATTTGCCAGTCGAGGCGGAAGTCGATGTCGTGGATGGGATAGGAGACATCCTCGCACGGATGGGAGATGCAAACCCAAGCTCACTCAGCAATACCGCGGGACCGGTTGGGGGCGACGGAAGTTACGCGTATCGCTGGAATTTCTCGCTGGGGTCCAGCGGTTCACCGTCGGATAGCGTGGATTTCGATATCGAAAAGCGAATCGAATCGCTTCCGCCTCCTGTGCTTCCAGTCGGGAGCTCCTTCCTCTACGTACTCGGTGCCTTGGGCTTAGGGGGGGCTGCACGGTACACGTTGAGAAGGTGACGTTCGTGATCCGACCAATTTCGGATTAGATCCGAATCAAGCGATGAGAGCCCAATACAGGATCTGTAGGATCATCACGAGCAGGCATAGTTCAGCCGCTGTGAACGTGAGGGATCGATAGGGCTGCGCACCGCGCAGGTAGAAGATCGAAAAAAGAACGCGCAGCGTGGTGAATCCGACCATCAGCAGAGACGCCAAAGTGCCGGCTCCACCCATCAGTACATAGATGAGTCCGATGGCAAAGAACGGCAGCGTGCTTTCCAGATCGTTTCGGTGGGCTCGAAGCCCTCGTTCGACCTCCGGATGCTCGCTCGTCTCCAGTCCAGTCCCTTCACCGAATTGTTTCGAATCCTCTGGATTCAGGAAGGCTTTGAGCTTGATGCGCAGGAAGCCTGTGTAGTGTCCCATTGCAAGCATCTTGAGGGTCAGAATCGCACTGCACATGGCATAGATTTGGAATGCCGGATTCATTTTCAGGTCCATGAGTTGCCTCCTGTACGGATCGCAACCTAGCACTTTTCCCATTGCGCTACGCAGTTGCGAGAGATGTGGAGCGAGTTTGACACAGTCGATCTGTTCGAGTCATGATTTGAACCTCAGGCGATTCTCATGGCTTCCGCTTTCCATTCGATTTCCGGCGCGGTAGATGACTGATCCAACCAACGAGACGACTCCCATGCATAACTACATTCTTCTCATGAAATCGATTTTTGCCGCGTCATTGTTTTTGCTCTTCGGCGTGCAGTCGTCTTTGTCCGAGCAACTCTCTGCTAATGGACCGGAGACACCATCGATTCCCGGGTGGAATGCCTTGGTAGAAGAACTCGAAGGCCTGCCGGCGATCCTGCTGAATAAACTCCCCGAGTCAATGAGAAACGACCCGCGAATCCAGCAGGAGGTTGGACGCCTCATTCTTCAGGCACTCACGGTGTCATCCATCGAAGCGCTCGGAAGCGATGGCAATTATCCGGTCTTTTTGCCGGGGATTGGACAATTGCTCAATGTGGGTCAGCCCAACGCAGATACTCTCTACAAAACCGCGAGCATCACACCGGGTGGTGTCTACCGGGTACGCGGGAACAAAGGCTCTTTGGAAATAGCCGTCCTCGGCCAGATGGGACCCACGCCTTCGGATTCCGAAAATGGTGGCAGTCAACCAGGGCCCGCGCGGACCCACCTGGACCTCGACACTCTCTCGACAGACGAAGACGGGAATTTCGATCTTCTTCTCAGTCCGACGCGCCCTGAGAATCACTCGGGCGATTGGTGGAAGACGAACCCGAGCAGCTTTCGTTTGATGCTCCGTCAAGTGAGTTCCGACTGGGAAAAACAGAAGGATCCAGAAATTTCCATCGAACGGATCGACAAGCCTGCCGAAAAACCACGCCCGACCGCTCGCGAATTGGAGCAACGGTTACATCGCCTTCCCCAGGCGACAGCATTCATGGCCACCCTGTTCATTGACAAAGTCGAAAGGCTTCGGGGTCAGGGATACGTGAATGAACTCAAGGTCTTCGATGTTTCCCAAATGGGTGGTCTCGAGGGTCAATTCTATTACGAAGGGCCGTACGAGTTGACCGCAACGGAGGCCCTGATTATCGAAGCCAAACATCCGGAAAAATGCCGATACCGTTCAATACTCCTTACGAACGAGATCTATCAGACGACAGATTGGTATAACAATCACAGCAGCTTGAACGCATCTCAAGCGACCCTTGATTCCGATGGGGTTCTCAGGGTCGTCGTGTCAGAAGAGGACCCAGGTGTTCCCAATTGGCTCGACACGGCGGGATACCCTCGTGGCTTGGTGCAGGGGCGATGGACTCATTGTGATTCCCAGCCGGTACCGACCGTCAAAAAAGTTCAAGTTCGGGATGTACGAAAGCATCTTCCACTGGAAACACCGTCGATGAGCCCGGAAGAGCGGGATTCCACCATCCGGGAGCGCCGGGCTGCCTATCAGAAACGACGGCACTGGTAAATGGCGGGCGCGCCCTACCTGAAAGGTGTTCGATATTGCTGTGAACTGCTTGGATGGCATTTTGACATTCCAGGTGCACGAGGATCAGGTATTCATCGCAGGGAAGTGAACAAGCCAATTAGATCGAGTGCCAGGAGCCGGTGATTCATGAGTTTCGATATCCCGGACCGGAAGGAGTAGACGAGATGAAGTTGACTTTTGCTTTGCCGCATACGACTCGGCTGAAGGCCATGGTGCAGCCGTGGGAGGCAGGCGTCACCGGCGCGGATCAGACACGAATGATCAAAAGGGCAGATGAACTCGGGTATGACATGACTCTAGTTCCAGAGCATTTTTTGATTCCGAACAGCCACGTGGATCTTTCCGGGCCGCACTATTTTCACTCCAATGCCGCGCAAGCGTACTTGGCGGGTGCTACCTCGCGAATCAGAATTGGGACAGCGATTACGTTGCTGCCCCTTCACAACCCCGTCATCATGGCGAAGGCGCTTTCGACCATCGACTGGATGAGTAGTGGGCGAATCGTCGCCGCCTTCGGCGTCGGATGGCTCGAAGAGGAGTTCGATGCTCTCGGTGTTCCCTTTCGCGAGCGGGGGGCGATCAGCGACGAGTACATCGACGCCATTGTGGAACTCTGGACCCAGGAACGGCCTTGTTTCGAGGGCAGGTACGTGTCGTTCAAGGACGTGGCCTTCGAGCCCAAGCCCTATCAGAAACCTCATCTCCCGATCTGGATGGGAGGAGATTCGGATGCGGCTCTCCAGCGGATTGCTCGAGTTGCCTCGGGGTGGATTCCATTTCTGACGAAACCCGAAGAATTTCCAGATCGCATCGATTTCATCAAGTCGCAGCCAACCTGGAAAGGTTCTTCACTCGAGGTCATGTACGGCATGTCGACGGCGCGGGTCGGAGAAGGTCACGTTGTTGTGGATGATCCGAAGTCAAAACAGAAAATGAACGCACAGGAAATCCTGGATCAATTGGGTTGGTTAAAGGAGCAGGGAGTCACGATGAGTGGAGTCCCCATCCCCCCAGTGGAAAGCATGGATTCATATCTGGAGCATGCGCAGTGGGTAATCGAAGAGATCAAACCCCATCTTCTTTGAAATTCGTGGGCACGACCCATGGGAGGTTTTAGAGGCGTAGCGTTCGCTCAATTTTCCCCGTTTTCCCGAGTACTTCGTGCTCGATGTTCCGATGGCGAATTTTCGTGTCCATGGAGCTGAGGCAGGAAGTCCGCGAGATATCCCATCTCTTCGAGCGCATGAGTCATCAAATCGACCGCGAATTGTTCATCGATGGATACATGCCTTGCGAGAGTTGTATTTCCGAACCAGTCAACGAGCGTATTACCCCTTCCATCCTCTCGCCTCGCTTCAACGTGCCCGAGCCAAAAAACGGAACGCATTTCCGCACCCCAGTCCGTATTTCGCACGATGTGGCACATCGTCGAAACATTGAGGGGTTCTTCGAGGAATCCCGCTTTGGCGCAGATCAGAAAACGATCCGGTCCTGGCTCCGCGGAGTCGAGATAATTCCGTGGATCTACGAATTCAATTCTCAGTTTCGATAAGTCATCACCGATGTATTCATGCACGAGGTGGCTCGCACCAATGATCCTGCCCGAGGTCTTGTTGTCCCAGTCCATCCAGACGTGATCTCTCGGGTGCCATCGCTGGTAGTGCTCGGAAGTCTGCATGTAGTCGGCAAACCACCATTTGACCATCTCGGCTTTGACATTAGGCATACGGGTGAGTGCCCTGACGACATACACCCCATTTGGCTGTCGATAGGCCCCGGTTTCAAACGTGGTGTAGCCATCGGAAATGATTCCACTGACGTCCCGGTAGCTCGAGAATGGATTCCAGCCGAATAGGGCAACCCATACCGCTACCACCAAACTGATCGAAAGTGCTTTTTTCATCGAGATCGGACCAGCCAATTCGTTACTGAATGCTGGAGCATAGAGCAATCAACCTACGGTTAGCGATCCACGGGGGTGTGCGGCCTGACCGAAATGAAATGATTTTCAGTCTATCCGCCGTTGTGCGCTGAAATCACCAGTGTACGGGCATCGATGCAAGGCCATGCAGATGCAGGCTCGGGCGGTGCCGGACCTCATGGTAGTCGACCTGTAGGTTCGGAATTCGTCGTACCAGTGCTCCAACGGCCTCTTGGATCTCGAGTCGCGCAAGCGAGGCACCCAAGCAAAAATGAGCGCCGAGTCCGAAGCTGTGGTGATCAATGTCGGGCCTCTCGATGTCGAGGCGATCTGGGTCGGGGAAGCGTTCGGGATCTCGATTCGCTGCGCCACGAAGGATGATGACGCTTTCACCCTCTCGAATCACGCGGTCGTGGTAGGGGATGTCAGAGATTGCATAGTTGATGCTGAGTTGAACAGACGTGTCATAACGCAAGAGCTCTTCCGTTGCGTTTGAGATGAGCTCGGGGTTCTGTCGGAGTTTGGAGAATTGATCTGGATGCAGAAGAAGAGCGAGAACTCCCTTTGAGATGAGACTCGAAGTCGTGTCGTGCCCTGCTTGAAACATCAGGATCGAGGTTGCGATGATATCCTGGTCTGATAGATCGTCGGCACTGCGTTGCAACTCCACCAAACGAGAAATCAGATCATCGCGAGGGTGTGCTCGGCGCATATTGATGAGCGACTGGAAGTACTCCGAGAATCCAAGAACCGCATGATTTCTTCGCTTTTCGAAATCATCCGTCACTAGCCGTGCTTCGTCGACGCTTTCGAGAATCTGGCCGGACCAGGCTTCGATTTTTGGTGTGTCTCCAATCGGAACACCGAGCAGATCACAAATCATTGCCAGTGGTATCCGATACGAGTAGTCGCGCACCAGATCCATGCTGCCATTGGGAAGGTGTTCGTCGAGCAGTTGATCGATGAGTTTCCGGGCCTTGGGTCTCAGTCGTTCGATGGACCGAAGCGTAAAACCATTGTTGACCAACTGACGGAGGCGTGTGTGTCTCGGGGCGGGGATGAAATTCAGCATCCGTTTCATCATTGAGGAAAACGGCCCGTTCGGGTCACCTCCCAGTTGGTCGACGAGGCGTCCATCCTTGATGAGATTCTTCTCGCGCGCGACCAGGGCCGCATCTTCGTGCCGTGTCACGATCCATGGCTGCCCCAGTCTTTCGAGTGCAGATTGATGGACCGGAGCTACGTTTCGAAGTTGGTGGTAGAGGCGAACCAGATTGGATTGATTGGCACTCGTGTCGAAGATGCACTCTACGATGGTATCGGGTTCTGTGGGAAGATCTTCGAAGATGGGAATGGAAGTAGATTTCATGACTCTACCCATCGTTTGGGGTGCCCGGCCAAATTCGAGTCTACGCCCCGTGTTTGTGGCCTGTCGAGGCCAATCACTGGATTGCTGAGGTGTGGAACTCTGGCCGACGGATGTCCCAGGAGACTTGATTTCCCGAAGTCGCTCAAACTTGTCGTTGATTGCTTTATCCGAGGGTCCGGTTGCGTTTAAAATGCAGTGATCGAAAATGGAGGAGTTATGAAGGCAGCAGTGTTGAGGCAGGCGCCTGGGCGCCTGGAGATTGAGGATGTGGAGATCGATTCGCCAGCTACAGGAGAGGTTCTGGTTCGAACTGCCGCAGCGGGTGTATGTCACAGTGATCAGCATGTACTCGAAGGCCAGGTCAATTTTTTCCCGACTCCAATGGTTCTCGGGCATGAATCTGCGGGCGTCGTGGAAGCTGTGGGCGAGGGCGTTACCTACGTGGAACCTGGGGACCATGTGGTGACCTGCTTGTCAGTCTTTTGTGGTCACTGCGATTTCTGTCTGACAGGGCGTGCCTTCAGTTGTATGACCGACGAATCGGCGCTGGCGCGTGGCGAAGGACGCCCTCGTTTGACGTCAGGTGGCGAAACGATGAATCAGTTCGTCAACCTGAGCTCTTTCGCAGAGCAATTGCTGATCAACCAGAATGCACTCGTGAAGATTCGCGAGGACATGCCTTTGGAAAAGGCCGCGTTGCTCGGCTGCGGAGTTACGACTGGAATGGGCGCGGCGATCAATAGCGCCCAGGTCACCCCTGGAAGCAAGGTCGTCGTCATCGGCGTCGGGGGGGTGGGCTTGGCTGCATTGCAGGGCGCGAGGATTTCGGGAGCGGCCCAGATCGTGGCTGTTGATATGCATGGCCACAAGCTCGAATTGGCGAAAAGGCTGGGCGCCACAGATGTCGTAGACGCGTCGAAGGATGAACCTGTACAGGCGGTCTTGGATCTCACTGGCGGTGGCGTTGATTTCGGTTTCGAGGCCATCGGGCTACCGGAAACCACGCGCCAGATGTTCAGTATGACTCGCTCAGGCGGATTGGCGACGGTGGTTGGAATTCTCCCGGTGGGTGCTGAAATTCCCATGACGGGTGCCGATTTCATGGGGTCCAAGCGCTACCAGAGTTCGATGATGGGTGGAGGGAGTTTTCGTGTGGAAGTCCCGCGCTATATCGATTTCTACTTGAACGGGCAGCTCCGACTCGATGAGATGGTTTCGCAGACGCTTCCACTCGAACGGATCAACGATGCTTTCGATTCCATGACCCGGGGAGAGGTTGCTCGGAGTGTAATCGTTTTTGATTCTTGAGGTATGTCCCGATGGATTCCACGTATCCGAAAGTTCCCGAAACGCTAGAGGAAGTGCTCTCGCCGAGTTGGTTGAGTGAGGCTCTGGCGACGAAATATCCAGGGATCGAAGTGTCTCGAGTGCACCCTGGGCCCGTTGTGAGCCGGATCACGACGAATGCGCGCTTTCGCATCGAGTGTGAGGGCGGACTGCCGGACGGGCTCTATCCCAACCTTTGCGTAAAGGGATACTTCAACGAACTCGGCCGAGCTGCCATGTATGCGGGTGTGCCCGAGGCCTTCTTTTATCGCGATCTTTCCGAGGAGAGCGGTATCCGGACATTGCGCAGCGTATATGCCCATGTCGATGCTGAAACGTCCGCGAGCATCGTGCTGAGTGAGGATGTCATCGCACAGGGAGCGGTCTTCCTCGACTCACTCAGTCCGTACTCGCCCGATCAGACAGCACAGAGTCTCGGGGAACTTGCCAAGCTGCACGCGAAGACGTGGCTTAGTTCTTCGTTCGCTCACGCTGACTGGTTGGCGCCACGGTTGCGTCGCATCGCCAGCGGACGTGGGGTGCGAGAGATCCAAGGGAATTTCGAAGGTCCGATCGGGGCGAAGGTGCCAGATGAGGTTCGCGACGCTGAGCGCTTGTACCGATCATACTTGGGAGTAGTGGAGCATGTGACGTCGGCGTCTCCGTGGTGTGTGATACACGGTGATCCTCATGTCAGTAATGTCTACCTCGACGAAGAGGGCCGTCCCGCGTTGGTGGACTGGCAACTCGTTCAGCGAGGCCCCTGGTATCTGGATGTCGGCTACCACATTGGCGCGACGCTCACAGTCGCAGATCGGCGCCGGAGCGAGAGGGATTTGTTGAGGCACTATCTGAGCGAACTGGCTGCTCATGGAGTCGATGCTCCGGATGAAGAGTCCGCCTGGGCAGATCTCCGCTACGGACTGGTACATGGGTTCTATCTGTGGGGCATCACACTCCAAGTCGATCCACCCATCACCACCGCACTTCTGGAACGCCTGGGCGCGGCGGTGAATGATCATGATGCGCTGGTGGTGGGCGAAACGTGATTGGCCTCATCCAAGGAATTGGTACACCTCCCGCCTGAAACGGAAAGATTCTGAGGATCCGTTAGCAGATGCCATTGGCCAATGCAGGGCTGGGGAAGGTGCCCCGTCCCTCTTCTCATCAAGCGGCGATCTAACCGTCTCTCGGGTGACTCCAGGATTCACGATGGGAGCCGAAATCATTGGAGAACTCTAGGGGCTTGGTGAACTCTGCTTTAGGCCGAGGCTCCTCGTGTTCGGCGGATCGGTTGTCCGCCAAACTTCAGTAAGCCGTGAGGATACATTCCATGAGGGATCAGCGGGTGGGATTCGTTGGGCTGGGTGACATGGGCGGCCCAATCGCTCAGAGAATCATCGATGCTGGCTTCAGAACCACCCTATGGTCGCGCCGCCCTGAGTCGCTCGAACGTTACAGAAGCACACCTGCCGCCGAGGCCGATAGCTTGATCTCTCTGGGCTCCGAATCTGATGTCATAGGCATCTGCGTTTTTGATGATGACGACGTCAAACAGGTCGTTTTGAATGACGGTGATGGAATTCTGTACGGCATGTCATCTGGAGGTGTGATCGCAATTCACAGTACGATCGGTGTCAGTACTTGTCGAGAGTTAGAGGATATCGGAAAGCAACGCGGAGTCTTCGTGCTGGACGCCCCCGTAAGTGGGTCGAGGGCGAGGCAGTCCGCTGTGGATGGGGAGCTCGTCGTCATGGTGGGCGGAGACTCTGTGGGTTTCGAGACCGCTAGACCAGTCTTTGAGAGTTATGCCAGTGTGGTATGTCGTGTCGGTCCGATAGGCAGCGGGCAAAAAGCCAAACTGATCAACAATGTGCTGGGTTTTTGCAACTTTCGAATCGGGTACTTGGCGCTTCAGATCGCTGACGAACTCGGTCTGGATGGCGATGCGTTCAAACAGGTCTTGTGCAATGGATCCGGGCAGAGTGCCACGACTGGAATCCTCATCAACCAGTTGATCCCGAACCCCGAATATGCCCGGCATGCGGCGACCATGACGGAAAAAGATACGCGGCTATTTAACGAGTTATGTGAAATGGCAGGCGTCGATTCGAGCCACCTCGGCGAAATGGCTGAAGAAGCAATTGGGGTTGTTAAGGAATTGGGACAGTAACCCTGTTAGGGTTTGGCAGTCACTCAATCAGCGCGGGTTGGGGGGTGTCTTCACTCCAGTGCGCATCGGAATCGAATTGAGTCTTCAGTATCTACTCTGGGATCATGACGGCGTGCTGGTCGATACAGAGCGCTGGTACTTTCAGGCTACCAGGGAGATTCTCGCGCGTATCGACATTGCGCTAACGCAAGAAACTTACTTGGATCTCGTGACCTCAGGTACGACGTGCTGGGATCTCGCCCGAGAGCGAGGCCATACTGATTCCGAGATACGTTTGAGGCGTGATGAACGAAACTTGCTCTATCAGGATTTTTTGAGGACGAAACCGATCGAAATCGACGGGATCTCGGATGTGTTGTCAGCGCTGGGGAAGCGCTATCGAATGGGAATCGTCACCACGGCGCGGCGTGTCGATTTCGAACTCATTCACTCGAGCCGAGATCTGGTGAGGAACTTCGAGTTCGTTCTCACGGTTGAAGACTATGAACGGTCCAAGCCCGCTCCGGACCCCTATCTCGCGGGTTTGTCTCGATTTGGTGCAAATCCCGACGAGGCTCTTGCGTTGGAAGACTCGGCACGAGGTTTGGCTTCGGCCAATGCGGCAGGAATCGAATGCCTCGTTATTCGAACTCCCTTCACGGAGGCGCAGGACTTCAGCCGAGCATGGCGCGTCGTCGACTCGGCTGGGGAAGCACTTTCGTTGCTCACCACCGAATAGAGCACTTGGAATTAGCTTCTATTCGCGAAGAGCTTGTGGTGGGCGTGAAGCGGGTTGGGGGATTTCTGCGAAAGGTACCGATAGCCCCAGGATGACGTCGTATCCTTCGTGGGCTTCTTCGGTGTGGAGAGCCCCCATCGGGATGTGAAAGTAGCTACCAGGTCTGCAGGTGTGCTCTTCCCCGGTCGATACATCTCGGAATCGGAACGTGCCGGACTTGATGTAACCGTGGATATCCAATGGGTGCCAATGAATCGGATTTCCCCCAGTAGCTTCGTAGGTCTGGTGTGAGCAGTGGAGGCCGGCTTCCGCGATCTCGGATTCGGCGGAGTCATCGGTTCGGAAGTGATTATGGTGGACAGTAATGGCCATGACCTGCTCGAGTGCTTGCTGGCCAAGGTTACCGTGGCCGCTCCATCCTGGCGACGGTGAGGGACGCTGGTGTCTCACTGCGTGCAGAGACGGTCGACGAATTCCTACTCGGGGATCGAATCCGAATCTGTGATCGGGGGAGGTGGGTTTGGAGATTCCTGGAGGTCGAGGGGAGGCGGTGTCCCGTAGGGAAGGCTTCCATCGAGATCACGAAACCCGTAGTCCAAGGCGAGTTGCCGAGTGGTAAACGCCCTACCCGATCGCATTGCGACATTTTCGTCAGCCGCCAATGCGGTGATGGCCCGACCGGTGAAGTGGGGACTTTCCGCACCTTCGAAGTCGAGTTGCCAAGCATTGGCGTCCAGCATCAACATGCGCTCAGAGTTGACGGTGTAGGGCCAGATCGATACGACGCTGATTCCCTTTCCCTCGAGTAGATGAGCGATGTCGCGAGTCAGGCGTTCGATCACGGATTTGGCGGTCGTGTAGGCGGGATGGAGGTAGTAAAAACGACCCGCCGATGAACTCACGTTGGCGACCAGGCCCCTTCCCTGCTCGACGAGCATGGGAGCAGCGAAGTGGATGGTCACGTAGGCCGAACGTGCTCCCACCTCGTGCATGTCGTCCCAACAATCGAGAGAGGTTTCCCAGAAGGGCGCGTTCGGGTCCATGTCGTCTGGGATCAGGAACGAGCTGTTGACGAGAACATCCAGTCGTCCACGCTCGGAACGCACGCGTTGGAATAGGGCCGCGACGGCATCGTCATCGCGTTGATCGAGTTCCACAGGAATGGCTCGACCGCCCGCGCGAGAAATTTCCTCGACCGTTGACTCGAGACTTCCCGGAAATTGGCTGTCGCCCTCGTGGAGCGTGCGGCCAGTGACGTAAACCGTGGATCCCTCCGCTGCGAGTTCCAGCGCGCAACCGCGACCGACTCCCCTTGTCGCACCCGTGATCACTGCGATTTGGCCGTCCAATTTCCCCAAGGGCACCTTCCCAATGCATTGTCTGGAAGCAGTATATAACGTGCGTCTGCTGATGGACGAACCTTCGGAAGGTTGGAGTAGGAACGCTTCCATCCGAGAGAGAGCGTGGGATCAAGGCAATTGCTTCAACGTCCAAACGACATTTATCAGGGACGCGGTTGTGTCTGAGCTTCGCTTTACGTCATCATAGCTGCGGGCGCTGCATACGTTCGAACGGGAGAAAGTTCCATGGGAATCCTCGATGGTGTCCGGGTCCTCGACATGACTTCCTACATCCAAGGGCCTGCCGCTACACTTGAACTCGCCGACATGGGTGCGGATGTGGTCAAGGTCGAAGCCATCGACGGCGACCCACTTCGAAGCTTCGGCAAGAAGACGGATGGCCTTTCTCCCAGCTTTGAGGCGCTCAACCGGAACAAGCGCTGCATTGCCCTTGACCTCAAGAAACCCGCTGCCGTGGAGGTCGTCCAACGACTGGCGAGACAGGCAGACGTACTGGTCGTGAACTTTCGGCAAAAGCTGTTGGTCCGTCTCGGGATCGACTACCCGTCCCTCGTCGATTCGTGCCCCCGCCTGATACACGTCACTGCCACTGCCTATGGGGTGGATGGGCCTGATGTAGACGGTCCGGCCTTCGACATCGTCGCCGGCGGACGTTCTGGCTTGTTGATTGCCACGGGTCGGGCCGAGGGCGAACCGCGTCGCCCGTTGTCTCCGAGCGGGGACCTAATAGCCGCGAAGGACACCGTCAACGCCATTGCTCTCGCTTTGTTCGAGCGCGAGCGGAGTGGGAGAGGGCAACGAGTCGTGACCTCCCTGCTGCGTTCTCAGATCGCATTTCAGCGAATTGGCTTTGGCGCCTATCTCAATGGAGGAGAATTGGTCAACGTTGGCCACCGAGATGGAATGGCGCTCTCGACCTGGTATCGGACGCGTGACGAGAAATGGATCGTGATCAGCCTTCTCCATCCGCGATTTTTCCCGATCTTGTGTGAGGCCATCGGTCGGCCCGATCTCGCGGAGGATCCTCGGTTCGGTGACCCGACCCAGTGGGCGGGAAGTGATCAGGAACTTCGAGATGCGCTTTCACAAGAGTTCCAGAAGCGCGACCGCGACGAATGGGTGAAATTGTTACGAGAATCCGATCTACCGGGTGGGCCGGTCCTCGACCTTCCCGAAGTCGTGGAAGATGAGCAAGTCAAGGCCCAGGATCTTTTCGTCCAATATTCCCACCCAATCCGCGGGCAGCAAAAGGAAATTGGTTTCTCGGCTTATTTCGAAAGAACACCGGCTACGGTTCGTCTAGCTGCTCCGCTCTTGGGGGAGCACACATTGGAGATCCTTACTGAGGCAGGCTATGGATCTGCCGAGCAACAGGAGATGATCGAGCAGCGAGCAGCATCCGAGGCCTAGCTTGGCGCTCCCGTTCAGGTCGAACCGACCACTCTTTCGTCCGAATCTCCAGGGTGAGAACTGGCTCAATCGAGCCCTTCGCAGAACGGTGAACCCAGGTTGGCGCTATTCCAATTCGTCCAATCCCGGGAAGACGCCCAACAGGTTGTTGGGAGTCGAGCAGTTCGAGCGAGGAGGACTGCCTGCGCCGGATCGAGATGCGGCCGAGTTCTGGTTGGGGAATTCGAGGTCGTCGAAAGTGCTGCAGTATCGCAAACGCCCCAAGGTGAGCACGGTCTTGAGGCTTTCATCGAGAGTGGCGGTTACTTGCGGTAGGGAGGGGTGACCGCATCGAACTCGGAGATTCCTTCCCTGTTTGATACGAACTGATTTGCAAGTTCCTTCGCGGTCCGTATATCGGTATCCCTTCCCTCTTGGCAAAGCCCGCCAGTGTTCACACGGCAGGTCGATCTCACGAGAATCGAATCCCGTGGGATTGTCGAACACCCGCACGGAGGCCTTCACGGTACCCGGGGGCTCGCCGAGACAACGTGGGTCATCGAACCCCCGGGGCGGAGGGACGAAAGTGACATCTTCCTCAGTCTTCCATTTCCAGATTCGTCTGCCCTTCATGGATTGGTTCTTGGCAAGCCATGCATCTCCCTCGAGATTGATGGATGGGGGTCTGGCAGCTTCGAGTGCGAGCCAGTACATGAAGTCCGTCGAAATCTGCTTGCACTGGTTTCCACTCCCGCAATCTTTCGAGGTATTGCACGAAATCGAGGGGTCGTTTTCACAAACCCCGGGTAGCTTCACCTTTGCGTGACACCCTGTGCAATTGGCTCGCTCGTAAGATTCCATGGAGGTGTTTCCCAGTATCGGGCGGGAAAATTTGTTGGGGATCTCTCCAAATGGGCCGTGGAGCTGAACCTGCTCACGAAGGTTGGCTTGTTGGACCGGGTTGCCTGGCGAATAGATGTCGCTTTGTACGTTTTCACACTGGTTGAATTCTTGAGCCAGCCACTGAACACCGATCATTTCGTAGTTGGACCAAACCGAGTTTCCTCCAAATGCTTCGATGGCGGAGATGCAGGCATCGTTCCACTCGTTGACGGCCGCATAGTTGTCGTAACAGGGTCCACCAGCGGAAGCACAGTCGTCATCCGTCTTGCAAAGAACCGTCGAGTCCCCAGCGCAAGCTCCGGAGCGGGTGGGCACCTGTCGACAAAGCTGTGACTTCCCTTTGACGTCGGAAGGAGGGAGATCGAGGCACCACCTGTTTTCGTCAGGTGAGAAGGGGTTCGCACACTGAGAAGGCTCGGTTGCATTGCCTTCGTCGAAGCCGGCGTTACAGGTGTTGCACTCGGTGGAACCAAAGCAGTCGGCTGCGTTGAACGCATAGTCCCGGGTCAGGTCTTCGGGGCATTTGTGGTTCTGTTTCGAGGCCGCTGCGACGACGGCATCGCCCTCGACAACTAGCGGCATCTGCGACGTGCAATCCGGTGCATTGTCCTTGTGTTCCCATGTGGCCCAGGTCCAGTTCGGCTGACGAACAGTTTTGCGAGCGACGTGGAGGCCTACGAGCGCCATTTCTTTGAGTTCACAGGTCGCCTCTCCAGTAGAATTTCTGTAGCTGGGATTTTCTATCAGCAGCTTCTCGGTGTGGTATTTCGCGCGTTCTTCGTTGGTCATGGGTGCTGAGTCCATCCATGCGGCTTTGAGCACCATGGCCCCTGAGCGGGGATCCGATGGATTGCCCCTCACGTAATCGACATCGCCACAGGGGAGGTTCAAATCGGTGGTTTGCTTCAGCAACGTATCGCGCTCGTAGAGGCGGGTCTCCTTCAAATAGTTGTAGAAAGCTGGGCTGAGCAGGATCTCATAGCGCAAGAAATTGCCGTGGCGGTCGATCACGGGATCGTTGGAAAGCTTTCCCGTTGTTGCTTCCAGGAAGGAATCATCCACCTTGCCAACTTGTTGAATTGCGCGGTACCGCCGAAAGTTACGGATCTTGCGGCAGCTGACTGGGTAGGCGCGACTTCCCGATTTTCCGGGGTTGTCCTGGTTGAGGAGATCGGCTGTAGACGACCATCGGGACCATTGAGTCGGATTGTCCCCGTTGACTGAAACGCGGTTCCCGACTTTCCGAGCGTTGATGGCGAGAAACGTGCGCCATGAAAATTGCATGAAGTCACCATCGCTGGCTTCTGACGGGATTTTCCGGGGCAGATCTCCGGGTAGAACATATTTGAGTGAACAAACCGCCGGTTCGGGGGCGCCAGCTGTCGGATCGTATCCGCGTGCTGAATGAGGGATGGCAGAGAGCACAAGAAGTAGGCAACCCCACACCCAGGTCATTCGCATCAAACGAGGATGGGATGATCGCCGAGAGGGCAATGTTTCCGCGGTGGACTCGTCTGAGGAGAGGAGAAGAGAGGGAGCGAGGAACTTCAGCATCGTTTCAGTAACCTTTTCAAAATCTGCAGATTCGCCCATGGTTTAGCGTAATCAGTTGTTGATTCGTTGGCGGTTGTCGAAAATTTCAAAACGAGATCTTGCCAGCGAAGGATGGAGTTCCAGTTTTTCTAGAGACCTATGGGATCTTTTGCCTCTGAATCGCATCGTTTGTCTCTGCCCGCCCGCCGGGGGTTCCGGGCGAGTGTGTCGTGGCCTCGATCCGAAAAATCGTCTCAGCCCTTCGGTGATTCGAATGCTTACTTTGTCTCGCTCGATCTGAAAGATGCCCTCGCCCTCGCCTATGCAAAGGACGTTTCCAGGATCTGTTGATTCCTGTCTACGGCATCGCTGGGATGTTGATGAGCAGCGCTTCGGTTCGGCGGAAGCCGAACTCAGGATCACGGAACGCTGGACGCGTCCACCAGGCACATCTTGGCCAAGGCCTGTGACTGGTTGAGGGTCCCGGGGGTCCTTCAACCGGCTTGCACTGGAATCGATCGATGCGTCCGGTCGTTACCGGCGGACGCGCCTCAGGCCATGGGCCAAGCCCGCGAGGCCGAGGCCCAGAAGAGTCGCCGTTGTTGGCTCGGGGATCGGGCGTGCCACGATGCTGGCCGTCGAATTCCCTCCGAAGTGGGCGACACCCAGGGAATCGAATTTGATGTTCGAGCTGCTCGTGAAGTCGAGAACGATGAAGTCCCAGGTCTCACCCGGCTGGAAGACCAGGTCGGGGTCGATGGATTCGCTCAGGAGCGGCTGGTTGATATCGATGTTGTCGATACGCATCGCCAGGCCGGAATTCTCCGACCCCAACTCTGAAATTTCGCCGTCGAAGTTCGAGAAGGTTCGGTCGGCATTGGCTACGAAGAAGAGGTCCACCCAGGCTTTTCCGGATTGATTGGTGATCTTTACCAGCCAATCGTCATCCCCGTCGGCTGTAATCCCACAGGTGCCCTGCTCGATGCCGAACGAGCTATAGGAGATGGCTTCGTCCACGGGGAACGGCCCCGCGGGCCCACCGGCAGCGCTCGGCCCCTGTCCCAATTCTTCGGGGAAGTTCATTGTGGGGTGGAAGTCACAGTTGTTGCGATCGGTATAAGTGGCCTGAATGGGGTTGGCCGTCGAGGCAGGTGCGATCACGAGCGCCAAGCCGAGGCTGGCGAGAAGGACGACGGGCTTTGCGATGACCTCGCGCATGAGAACTCTCCTTGGCTACAACTGATTGCCAGGGAGAGTGGTCACTACCCGCGAATTGTGGCAAGAAACCGGCAAGTTTTCTGGGCTCTCGCGAGAGCCGGCCCCGCCAGAGACCCTTCACGATCGGCGTGTCAGCCTGAAGATGGTGGATTTTCGGGCACCTTCGGCCGGTGTTCCGAAGCCCGCGACGAGATCTGGGTAGTGGGGCTCGTACTTTCGCAACCATGCCCCGGTCACAGCGGACTTCGTCGAGCCGCCTTCGACTGCGGTGGCGGTGAGTTCATACAAGCTTCCATCCATGCTCAACCGAACGGGTCCACTTGGGCCGATTGCCTGGGTCCACCGGCTGTCCTTCTGCCCCAAAACGTACAGATCTCCATCCATCTGCACGGTCCAAATGAGGACGGTGCGACCGATCGGGCCATTTCCGACCTGCAATTGGACCTCGTGAATGGGAAGCGTGTTTCCCCACGTGTCTGGCACGTTGGCCAAGGAGCCCCCGATCAGAAAACCCGGCACAGGCCCGATGGGAGCGGCGCAGGCTGCAACGACGAGAAGCGTGAACAGGGACCCCAGCCCGACCTTCAGTTTCTTCACGGCATGGCCTCACGGTGTCACGAACTCCCCACTATAGGGTGAACGCCAACGACTCCTCTACATCTCGAATGAGTCGCAGACCGTGCCGCGCCCCTCAGGCCCTCGGTCCTGCTGTTGGTGTTTCGCAGCGGTTCCAGTAGCGGGATTCGGGCCGGCGTCTACCCGTTGCGACGCCCAGGGTGACCAGCCCAAGGGCGATGAGGCTACCGGTACTGGGTTCTGGAGTCAGGGTGTATTGCAGGTTGTCCAGGGCTCCCGACCCCCCCCACTCGACCCGAATGCGCTGGATGTTTCCGATCCCCATATCCGTGAGAGCCAAAGGATCGACGCGGTTGGCACTGTTGTTCCCAACGTCTCCCGGATTCAGAAGATCCGTGAACGGAACGGTATCCGTACCGAGGGACCCCACGAAGACGAGGGCTCCCAGTTCGAGAGTCAAGCCGTCGATGTCGATGAGATCGAGGCCAAAGGATTCGATGGGCGCCTCGAAATCGAGCGTGAGGGAACCGGCGGGTCGCGAGCCCTCGTCATCGGGCCGATTACAGACACCATCCCAGCAGCCGAAGCCATTTTCCTGAAGAATCAAGATGCCCCCGAGGTCTACGCCCACGAGGTTTCCAGCGCTCCAAAGCGTTGCTCCCCCGGAGGCAGCCTCCAGGTCCGGGTCGCGTGTGCCCGAAAGGTTCGAGTCGAAGACGACCGCCAGGTCTGGCCCGCCCCCGACGTTTTCGGCCGTGATCGAAAGGCCCGGAATGTTCAGGTCGACGACCCTCCCGTGTTCGAAGGCGTTGAAGTCGATGAGTGATGCAGAGACGCCCGTGCTTTGCAGGAGCGAGACAGCCATCAGACCAATCAGAGACCTCCAGAGTCCGGCCATTTCCACCTCCATGGACCCCAAACGCCATGAGAGACGCTGGGCTTCCTTTGGATGCGTGGTGATGGGAACCGTTCAATCTCGAAAAAAGTTCAATCTTTTAGAAAGACTCGTGTTCGTCTCCAGGGATGCCCCTCAAAAGCTGGGAACTTCTTTGGGAACCTCCGAGGATGCCCCTACTGGCGAGATCGGTATAAATTCTGAGAAATGTGCCCTCCGGCGTGAGGCGCCAGATTGAGGGCACTCGTGACGCGTATAGGTCTGGCAGGGAGGGTTCCATGATCGAGCGAATTGCTTTTGGACAAACCGGCCACTCGTCGAGTCGTATCGTGTTTGGCGCCGCTGCCCTGGCGGGTATGAAACCCCATCGCTGCGACCGAGTGCTCGAACTCTTGCTCGAGCACGGTGTGAACCATATCGACACCGCGGCCGCCTATGGGGACTCGGAACTTCGTGTGGGCGAGTGGATGCGACAGCATCGAGGTGCCTTTTTCCTCGCGACGAAGACAGGGGCGCGTACGGCGGCAGAGGCTCGTGAGAGTCTGCTTCGGTCTCTGGATCGTTTGCAGGTAGATCAGGTGGATCTGATTCAGCTCCACAACCTGGTGGATGTGGGGGAATGGAATGTGGCTCTTGGAAAGGGAGGGGCTCTCGAGGCCCTCGTGGCTGCCAGAGACGAGGGCCTCGTTCGTTTCCTGGGTGTCACGGGCCATGGTGCCAACGTCGCGGCCCGGCACCGACAGAGCCTCGAGCGGTTCGAGTTCGACTCGGTGTTGCTGCCCTGCAACCCGGCCATGCTCTCCCAGGCCGACTACGGCAATCACTTCGGCGCACTCCTAGCGACGTGCCGAGAGAGAGGGGTGGCCGTTCAGACCATCAAGAGTGTGGCGCGTCGGCGCTGGCGAGACGACGATGAGGGGCCCCGTCACAGCTGGTACGCGCCGTTGCGAGACCCCGACGCCGTCCACCGCGCCGTTCACTTCGTGCTGGCCCACGAAGGGGTGTTTCTCAACACCACGAGCGATGCGAGCGTGCTCGCAATGATTCTGGAAGCCGCAGAGGCTCCGGTGCGAGTCCCGGACGCCGAGCGACTTGCTTCCGATGCACGACGGTTTGGGATCGAACCGCTGTTCGAGCCTGGTCAGGACGCGATCTGATTCTCGACAGTTGGTCGAGGGAGCTCACGCCGACCCGATCGCGAGGGTTCGTCGATCCTGCACCGCCCGAGACGGTGGAAGCGCCGGTTTACCCGGTGGCGAGGACAGGAGCCTGGACACGGAGGGTGCCCTGACCCTCCCCAGCCGTTTGGGGCTTGCTCCCACCCTTGGCGCGTTCCAGCATTCTTCGCAGGACCGGCCTGCAACCGCCGCATTCTCGGCCCGCACCGCAGGTCTGGGCGATCTGTTGGGTGTCTCCGGCGCCTGCTTGGATGGCGGCGAGGA
This sequence comes from Myxococcota bacterium, assembly GCA_022447545.1. GTDB lineage: Bacteria > Myxococcota_A > UBA9160 > UBA9160 > SMWR01 > JAKVBI01. The sequence continues at coordinate 56,903 of JAKVBI010000007.1, read as the reverse complement.
TTTCGCGATCAGAAAGTGCTCGGCAGTGACAGACGATCAATGGGGAGCCCTGTGTCTTCGTTCTAAGGCAGTGTATCAGGAATGAAAATGAATTTCAAAATCATTTTTTTTGCGAATCCCCACTTTTCCCCATCAAGTGGTAAAAAGTTATGAATATCAAACACTTGAAATTCCACCTCACACATCTGGGCACGCAGAGGGAGGCTGGATCTGGTCCTCTTTATTGAAAATGAATTTCATTTTCGGTACTGTGCCTGTCTCCCATTCTGAAAGGCACATGATTTCCATGAACCCCCGATCCCCGCAGCCGTCTGCGCCCAAACGTTGTCGACACACCCTGCTGGCCCAGAACTCTCGTCACCATATTTCCCGTTGCACCTGTGGCAGCATTCACCTCACCCTTCACAACATCACGGTCCGAGTCTCACCGGACGAATTCGAGTCGTTGGCAGCTAGCGTCCACGAAGCGATGACTCACATTCAATGCCGCGAGAGCAGCGCTTCAGAGTGGGTGAACTGAGCAGGGAGGCTATTTCCGCTTCCCCAACGCCCGCACGCGAAGGACCCGCGGCCGTCGCGTTTCGACAGGTTCGGCCACGGGAAGGTGGGATCGAGGGTAGGATTCCTACTCTTCTTCCCAACCTCTCGAAGCGAAGCCGATGAAGACGGTTCGGATCCTCGCCCTCATTTTCCTGGCGCTGGCCACTGCAATTGCGGGGGCAGCGTATTGGGTCCTTGCCACCTACGAACCAGCACCCGTGAATCCCGCATGGGCGGTAGAGTCTGGAGCGGCGGAAGTCCGACCGGGTGCGGTAACGGTTCGTTTCACGGGAACCTCGACTCTGCTTTTCTCAGACGGTGAGACCCAGTGGATGACGGACGGCTGGTTCTCGCGTCCCGGGCCCCTGGAGGTCATCGCGGGCCCGATCGCCCCGGACATCGAAGCCATCGCACGTGGGCTCGAGCGCAACCGAATCGAAAGCCTCGCCGCGGTGTTCCCCGTCCACTCTCACTACGACCACGCCATGGACGCACCCGAAGTCGCAAGGCGAACGGGTGCTCTGCTGCTCGGGTCGCCGTCCACTGCGAACATCGGTCGCGGATGGGGGCTCTCCGAGGAGCAGATTCGGGTGGTCGAAGACCGCGTCCCCATTCCAATTGGCCAATTCACCATCACCCCCATCGAGTCACGCCATTTCCAGTTTCCCGATCCCGATGTGGTCGAGTTGGCGCTGCGAGATCCCGACATCATCGAGCCGCTGGTTCCACCGGTCGGAACGTTCGAATACAAGGTTGGCAAGGCCTATACGCTGCTCGTCGAGCACCCGGCTGGAAGTTGGTTGATCCAGGGAAGTGCGGGATTCATTGAGGGAAATCTGGAGGGCCTCGACGTAGATGTCGTTTTCCTCGGAGTTGGAAGCCTTGGCACGCAAACACCGGACTACGCCGAGGCCTACTGGCGTGAAACGGTGACTTCGACCCACCCGGAGCGTGTCGTCCTCATCCACTGGGACAGCCTGACCGGGCCTGCCGAGGGACCTTTCACCGGGCGGGTCCGTGGCGCGGCCGTTCTGTCCGGGCGCACCGACCGAACCCGTGAGTTCCTCGAGGCCCAGGCTGCATCGTCACCGCATCTGGAGTTTTGGACGCTTCCCCGTTTCGACGAAGTCGTTCTCTTCTGACCCGCCAAGGGTCCTCGAAGAGGGGAGCCTTCAGGGCCGAGGCGTCCCGGAGTCGGAACCGTTCCTATGTCTCTGAAGGGCTTGGTTCGACGGGTTTCGCTCCCAGTTCGTCGAGAAATGGACCGGAGAAGAGCAGCCGCCCGGTGCAGGTCTTCGGGTCACAAGTCGCCAGCTGCACTACCGCCTCCTGGAGCCAGGACACGGGTTCGACGAGGTCCGGTTGTTCCTTCAGGAGCTGGCCAACGAGTGCCTCCGCCCCGGGTGTGTTCACCCCTGCCACCGGCGCGATGCTGTTGACCGCGATGCCATGCTCGTAGAGCTCCGTGGCCATTCCGAGCGTCATCCGCTCGAGCGCTGCCTTGCTCGCTCCGTAGATCGTCATGGTCGACGGCACACCCTTGCCCGGGGGGCCCTCGTCATGACGCGAAGTGGCGCTCGATAGGTTGACGATCCAGCCGCGTCCTGCCTCGCGCATGTCCGGCAAGACCGCCTGGGCGAGATCGAGGGCTGCATGGACATTGACTTCGAAGACCACCTGCCGGCGTCGGAGTGGCATTTCTAGAAGGGGTGCGTAGATCGCCGCTGCTGCGTTGTGGACGAGTGTATCGATCGGGCCCAGTGCTTCGCGCGCTGCCGGGACGATCTTCGCGCGATCCGCGGGGTCCGAAAGGTCGGCTTCGATCGCGATGGCGCGGCCGCCCGCTTGCTCGATCTCCGAGACGGTCTGGTTGAGTGAGCCCTCGAGTGATGCGTTGGGTACTGGATCGATCGTTCGAGCAACCAGCGCCAAGGCCGCTCCTTCTTCGGCAAGCCGGTGTGCGAGGGCGCGGCCGATGCCCCGGCTTGCCCCGGTAACGATTGCAACTCGTCCATTCATTCGTTGGGTGGTCATCATTTGCCTCTGGAATCAGGGGGCCAGGAGCGAGTCTCTTGGCCCTTTTACTGCGCGCTTTTCAAATTTTCGATGGCCCCCGACTCGGCCGAATATAGCCCAGGCCCATGGGCTCCGATCCCATGGACCCGAAGCCCAGGAGGTTTCGATTGGAGGCGGTTACCGGCCGGAGTTCGGAGCGTTGCGAAGTTTCGCAATGCATCCCAGGCCCTGCGATCCATGAGTGGGCGTATGATCGGGGCAGCGATGGAAACGATTCGCACGACTTCCGCCTCTCTCTCCCGACGTGCCTTGATGGGGTACGGGATCGCGGCGATCCCCGCCCAGTTCATGTATGTGCTGATTCTGCTGATGTACATGAAGTACGCGGTCGACGACCTCGGGGCATCCGCGTCGATCGTCGGCCTCATTTTCATGGTCGCGAAGCTCTGGGATGCCGTCTCCGACCCGGCAGTGGGCCATCTCAGCGATCGAACGGTCCACCGCTTCGGGCGGCGTCGCCTGTGGATGTACGCCTCTGCGCCACTGCTCGGTGTCTTTGGCTACATGCTCTGGGCGCCTCCAAGTGGGATGGAAGGTCTCGGGTTGTCGTGCTGGATCGCCCTGTCGGTCATTGGTTTCTACACCGCGTACACCTGTTTCGAAGTTCCCCACATGGCGCTCGGGGCCGAAGTCACGCTCGATCGCCAGGAACGCAACCGGGTCTTCGGCACACGCCAGATCACCCGCACCCTCGGTATGTTTGCTGCGGGGACAGCGGGGGTGTATCTCGTTCAGCAGGGTGTTGCCGAGGCCACCGCCATGGCCATCGTCATCGGAGCCCTGGCCGTCGTTTTCATCATTGGTGGGATCTCCATGTTGCCCCCGGAAAGCCCCGAGTTCGTGGGCCGCGGCGGCGACAACCCATTTCGCGCGATCCGTGATGTCGCCACCAACCCCCACGCGCGGCTTCTTTTGTTCGTCTTCTTCATCGAGAGCATCGGCTCGGGCGGGATCGGCGTGCTTACTCCGTTCGTCATTCAGTACGTGATGAAGATGCCCGAAATCGTCAGTCCCATGTTGGGCTTCTACATGGTGTCGGCACTCCTCGCCGTTCCGGTCTGGGTTCGGCTCGGAAGATCGTTCGAGAAACGGCACTTGTGGCTGTTCGCCATGGTGCAGGGGGGGGTCGGGTACAGCCTCATTTTCTGGGTGGGCGAAGGCAGTTGGCTGCTGATGGCGGTCTCTTCGTTGCTCGCAGGCACGGCCGGCGCCTGTGGAAATACGCTCGGACAGGCGCTGAAGGCCGAGATCATCGATGTCGACGAATATCGGACGGGTGAACGAAAGGAGGGCGCTTATTTTGCCTGTTGGAGCTTCGTGTCCAAGCTCGCAGCCGGGATCATGATCGGGGTGGTCGGGGTGTCCCTGGATCTGTCGGGTTATGTGGAAAATGCTCCGGAGCAGGCGGAAACCGTCAAGCGAACCATGATCTTTCTGATGGGTGGAGTCCCCATGATCGGCTACGGGATCGGCAGCATTGCGTTCACCCGCTTCCGACTCAGCGAAGCAGAACACGCGCGCATCCGCGCCGAGCTCGACGAGCGCAACGCGGGCATGGAGCGGGGATAGACGTCGCCGTTCACCTCAGCCCGATCCAACGGAGCGCGAAGCCGCCTTGCGAAAGAGCTAGGAGCCGGGCAGGAGTCCGGGCCGCTCGGTCGCCAATTTCCACTGCATGCGACGCAATTGGCCTGGAGTGAAAGTCCCGTTTTCTGCCGTCAGGCACGCAGAATACTGCATGATGTTGGTGAGTAGATCAGGTTGATCAGAACCCGGGCAGGTGGTCGGCGGGTTGTCGCAATCCACATCTCTCAGTTCCAGATACGAGCGTTGCGGGAGCGTGTCCTCGACGAAGTCGTTGTCGGCGTCCTCGCATACCGGGTTCTCACCGGGCTCGTTCCACCTCCAGGTGTGAAACGTGTGGAGGAGGCCGAAGTAGTGGCCCAGTTCGTGGGCGAGCACAGCTTTGTCCGACCCTTCGAAGACCGAGCGGTTGATGTAGATCCCGTCTCGTTCGTCTCCTGGCGGGAAGATGCAGGGGTCCAGTGCGAAGGCAGTCGGGCCCACGAGGTCGACGATGTAGGCATTGATGTTGCGCTCGGGATCGTGGCTCAACTGGTAGGGGGCCCCATCGCCACAAACTGGATAATTGGGGTCCGTCACCAACCCCGGTGTCACCTTGACACGGCACGTGGCCAGTTCAGGGCGTTCATGACGATTGACTCCCGCTGTGGCCAGGGTGAACCCTGCCGGTGCAAACAACCGGTTGACTTGGGCGAGACGTTCTTCGAGGACTTCATCGGACACATCACCGGTTCCGTCTTCGCGAATAAAAATTTGCCATTGCACGGGGAGCGGAGCCGAAAGAGGAAAGCCGGGTGGTGGCGCATCGGGGGCGAATGCGAAGGCCGCATGGTTCAAGAATCGATCGGGGTCGCACAGGCTGTCGCTGCGCCCCCAAGCCTCACCACAAGATCCCGGCGGTGGCTCGGGAAGGAAGCAGCCAGTCCATGGGCCTGGCGTCATGATGGGAGAAACGGCTGAAATCTCCGAGGTGGCATCACGGGCGGGTTCGGTTCTGGGTGCACACGCTATGAGGCTCGTGCTCAGAAGCAGGGCGGAGAGAAGTCGTGAAATGCGGGTCATCGTGCCTCCTGTTCCTGGATGCGGAGATTGCGCAGGTATACTTCCGCCCCTTCGGATTGAAATCCGATGTGTCCCGATTCCCGGAATTCGTGCTCGGTCACCGTCGTTACGAGTTCACCATTCAGGGAAACTCGCACTTCACCCCCCTTCGAAACGGTCTCTAGGGAATTCCAATCTCCAAGAGGCCGCATCGCGGTCCGGCGAACATGAGCGTCCGTGGTGAAGGTCGCATCAGTATCGATGGGAAGAATGGAAAGAGCCAATGGATACACGCCTTGGACCTCGAGGCTTTTTGGCCAGACCTCATGTTCGTTCACGAAGAGGAAAATCCCCGTGTTGGAGTGGTCGCCGGACTCCGTCTCCATTCCCGCGTAGGGGACATAGTGAAGATCCAGCCGGAGGGTGAAGTTCAGACACTTCTCTTCCGTGTACATATAGCCGTCCGGACGGCCGGAGATGTGGATGGCGCCCTTCTCGATTTTGAAAGTCGTTCCCGGGTCGGTGGCGCCGCATCCCTCGGGGCGGGGCCTGCAGCCACTGCCGAGTAGGAGTCGGAGTCCGCTGAAGTCCCGTCCATTGAAGAGGGTGTTGAAGCCTTCTTCGGGAAGCGTCATGGCCTCGAGGTCCCCTGTGAGCTCGTGGTTGCCGGCGGGATCTCCCTTGCCCTTGAGTATGTGTTGCCTGGTGGGAAACCGTTGGCCTCTAGGAGAAAGGCGGTGACCGCTAGATGGTTGTCGACCCCGAGTCCGAGAAGTGCATCCGAGGGCATCGTCCACCGATTCTTGTGGTAGAGGTCGGTGACGCTATGCCACTCCATAGGCTCTCGTCGCGATACCAAGCCAGAGGGAAGCGAGAAGGCTCCGTCGACCGTCTACTACCGAGGAAACCGCGCAAATCCTTTGGCTCATGCCATGTCGTCGAGCGAAAAAACTTCGCCTCAGAGGGTCTGAGGCGAAGCCTGGGTCTGTCTTTCTTGGACACCCATCGAGAGGTCTGCCCTTGATCGCCACCCGCGCTTTTCGACCCCGAAAGAATCGAAGCGTGATGGGCTGGATGGGGGACAGCGTCGAGCCTCTTGGACGGGGCATCGGGGGGTCAGCCCATTCCGTTTACGAGCACGGCGAAGTGGTCCGTCGTGGCTCCAAGACGTGTTCCCACGACAGCCTGGTAGGCGCCCGATTCATAGATCTCGCGAGCCTTTTCTTTTGACTCGAACTTGAGCACGACGGTCTGCTGGCCAGAGGAATCGCCTTCGACGCGTTCGCTCTGAGGGTCGAAGACCAGCAGTTCGCAATTCGAACCAATCCCCAACGCGGGGCCTGCGCCCTTCTGGTATTCACCGTACTGCTCGGGGTTGGTGACGGTGTAGTTGACGATCAGATAGGCAGACATTTGGAAATCTCCTGAATGAGTTGTCCGAACAAAATGATCGGAAGCCACGGAGTGGAGATGCAGTATAGAGGTTTTGGACCCGTGCTCGCGTTTGGATCCCAATTCTGTCTGGGGGCGGTTCCTGGGCTCGTGACGTTTCAATCGTTAGATCGGCTGGTCGGAGAATCATCGAGTCCAAGTGTGCGTCATTTCAGAATGACTCCAGAGCCGCCCCTGTTGAAGTTGACCGGGTCGGACGTGGGCAGAATCTATTCTGCAAAATGGGTGTCGCAGTCGGTACCACTCGGCAACTTGGTGACGCCATCCCACGCGCATTCGTCTTCTTCGAGAATGTTGTATTCCTCCCGCGCTGCTTTGAGTGCGTCCCAGAACTGATCCTCGGTCACCTTGGTTTCTCGGTAGAAGGAGCTGTAGCTGGGAAGTCCGGTCGAAATATTGAAGCCCTGAGCGTTTCGAACACGAACTCCGTCAGGGGTCAGAGTGGTGAGTTGGTTCTGCATGATTTTCCCCCCAAACAGCTCGTCGTAAGGGGGCTCGTTGTTCTTGGAGTAGACCACTTTGTAGAGAACCGTGTCGTCGCCGAGGACCGTGGTGTACGTGTCGGTGTTTCCAAAGGCTGAGGAAAAGGGCCCGTCGAGACTCCCCTCGCAATTGGATGCGCTTTGGTTGGCAACCCAGATGTTCTCGTTGCCATTGATGCCACATTCTCCGTTGCCCTTGACGCTTTCTTCGCTGTCGGTGCACAGCGCCAGATCCTGAGGGGGGTAGGTGAAGACATTCCGCTGAGCGAGGTTCGGGCCGTCGATGGAGATCCGTATGAATCCCATGTAGTGGTCATATCGATAGGGCCAGGAATCGTTCTGGTTGGGGTCCCCGTCGGCTCCATAGAAGCTGTACTCCCCTACCCAATAGCCCTCTTCGCGCCGCCAGGCTTCGAAGTCGAGGAGGCGGACACGACTCAGGTCACATTCGGTCGTGACGATCTCGGGGATCCCTGTACGTCCGCTTGCTGCATCTACGATGGATTCACTGAACTCTTCCACGACATCGGAGAAGTCCTCAGCGTCTCCAGATTGATCACAGCCAGGGCGAAGGTCGGCTCGATCCATGGCCCGTTCGAGGCGGGTTTCACAGCGTTCCAGTCGTTCCTCGACACGGCTGGCCCTGCCTTGATTCGCAAGAGTGGTGCATTTGTAGTAGGCGGACGAGGCGCGGTTTTTGAGATCGGGGCACTCCAATCTTCCGGCTTCAACGGAGAACGGGAGAAGCAACAAAACAGAACCGAAAAACATCAGACGCAGCATGATCACCTCGTGGTTCGAAAGAATTAGTGAATCCGTCTTTCCATCCCTAACGCTTTGAGGTTGGGATCGTCAAGCTTTGGGGCGTGCCCTCATTCTTTGATCGACGCTATCGAAAATCGTGTTTGAGTAGCCGCCTTCGGTCCAACCTTCCTGCTTGGGAAGAGGGTGGGGCCTCGACGGTACAAGCTATGTGTTTTCAGTGAGTTGGAGAGGCGTGCTCCTATGATGCAAAGTGGTTGGCCAGTCTCGTGGATTCCGCCCCGGCTGCCCATTGGGCCAGTCGGGGCGTGAGTTTCCTTGGCCCGAAGCCCTCCCTGATCTCGTCAATTCGCTCATCTGATGTGGCTGCGAGACGACCGGGGAGCCGAGTTGACTCTGCTACAACAAGAGAGTGTTCTCGATCGACTACAAGTGGAGAGCGCTGATTTCCGTAGGGTTTGGGTCGTTCATGGCGACCTTGGATTTCGGGATCATCGGCATCGCGCTCCCACGTCTCGCGGACGAGTTCAAGGAGCCACCGGACGTCATCGCCTGGGTGGCTCTGACGCACAGCCTTGTGGTGACTGGGTTGACTCTCACGGCCGGCCGAGCCGGTGACCTCTTCGGCCGAAAGCGTGTCTATTTGTCCGGGTATGCGCTCTTCACCCTGGGGCTCTGTGCCTCACCCTTCTCGAGTTCGATCGGTGAACTCATTGCGACTCGGCTCGTACAGGCGACGGGGATCGCAATGGCGATCGCCAATTCCAACGCCATTGTTCTCGATGCTTTTCCGGATCGAGAGCGCGGACGAGTTCTTGGGCTGGTGACATCAATCGTTGGCGCTGGGCTCATGTCGGGCCCGGCGGTGGGAGGCCTGATCCTGGGTTCCATGGATTGGCCTGCCATCTTCTATTTGCGAATCCCCATTGGAATCGTGGTTCTTGTGCTGGGCTGGAGCCAGTTGAGGAACAGCGGAGGTCAGGGGCATGGCGCTCGGCTCGACGTTCCGGGTGCGCTCTCGATGTTCTTTGCGCTGACTTCGTTGATCATCGTGGTCAATCGTGGTACGGCCTGGGGCTGGGAATCGATTCAGACCCTTGGAGTGGCGGGTACGGGCATCACCCTTCTGCTCGTCTTTTTGTGGGTCGAATCCCGATCATCGAGCCCCGTTTTGTCCCTGGAGCTCTTGAGAACTCGAAGGTTCTCGATCCCGATTTCGAGCCAGACCCTCGTGTTCATGGCGCAGGCAGGCGTCGTCTTCTCCATGCCTTTCTATCTGATCGATGTTCGCCAATTCTCGCCGGGACGAAGTGGTCTGATCGTCAGCACGGTTTCGTTGATGCTCCTACTCCTCGCACCTCTATCCGGGTTGCTTGCGGACCGCTTCAAATCGCCGCTCCAGCCCACGGTCGGAATCGTCCTGGTGGCTCTTAGCTTGTATTCAATGGGTTGGTTGGATGGCGCCACTCCCGAGCCGTATATCCTCATTCGCCTCGCGGTGATCGGCCTGGGTTTGTCCATCTTCGGCCCCGCAAATTCCAGCCTGATCTTTGCCAGTGTTCCGCGCGAGATCCACGGTACTGCGTCCGCCAGTATCGCGACGGCTCGCAACATTGGTACCGCCTTCGGGATCGGAATCTACAGCGTCGCTCTCACGAACTCCCAGAGTCTCATGGCCGGGGTGACGAGCGCATTCGCAGTCGCAGCCTGGGTCGCATTTGGTGCGCTTTCGATCTCGGTCTATCGGGTTGCCACCGAACTCTCGAGAAGGCACTGAATCGTCGAGGGCCTTGCTGGGTCCTGGAAAAACGAACTCGCTTTTTCCACGACTGCGCGTCCCGTGGAAAAATAAGCATCCAAACCATTGAATTCGTTTGGGAATTCTCTCCCCAGTGAACTACTTCACTGCGCTTTTTCAGACGGCAGGGGATCTTCGTTCGACTGCCAAGGATGTCGGAATGATTCCGGTAGAACCGCGGTCAGAGGAGAACGAAGATCATGAAGGAACTGAGCCGTTTACGCCCAATCCCGAATCACCCGACCCACCATGTCTTTTTTCTGGCCGTTGTCCTGACCGTCGTGTTGTCGGTCATTTCCATTTCTGGTCCCGCCTGAAGCCCCGGCTTTTCGATGGCCCCGCTCCAGAGCGATTGCGTGGGAAATCCTGCGAGTTCGAGCTGAACGGCGCGCAGCTGTTCGCGAACGCTTGCTCGAGATAGGGGATCCAGAGGTGTGCTGTTGCGGTCCCAGTAGCTTCGCTGGTGCCGACACATCGTTCGCCAGACGCGCGCGATTCCGTTTCTTGGACCTCGCAGAGGAAGGATGAATGAGTCGGTTGGCGATGTCTTTTCTCCCACGTTTAATGGGCAGTGGGTCGAGAAAACGATGGCGCTGTTCCGAATGCGGTCGAATCTACTTCTAACGGAAAGTCCTCTAGGCGAGATTGCGGCTGCGTTGTAGCATGCTGTCCATGTCGACGCCTGAGACTCCCTCTGACCCATCACCGATCAACCTGAATGCGGCTCCCGGAGAACCGGATTTTCCCACGATCGACCAGATCGTCGATCTGCGTTTTGCAGACCGCCTTCCTCTCTTGTGCAAGGAGTGGGCTTCGCAGCGATCGGCCACGCCGTTTTCGATCATTGTGATGTACTGGGCGAAGTACTTTCTGCTCTTCATCGGTGGTTGGGCTTTTTTCGCCTCCTTCGCGGACGACTATCCGGGGTTCTTCAGCTTTGACTGGTTCTTCACCTGGGACGCGTTCCAGAGGGCGGTCTTGTGGTGCATGCTCTATGAGTTGCTGGGTTTTGGCTGCTCCTCGGGTCCGATGAATGGGAAGTTCAGTCCACTCATTGGAGGTTTTCTTTATTTCGCGCGGCCCGGAACCACAAAACTCTCCCTGGTTCCCAACTGGCCCATTCTGGGAGGTGTCACCCGAAGCTGGCTCGACGTCATCGGGTACGTTGCGATGGTGCTGCTGTTGGGCCGTGTGCTGATTGCGTCGGAGATCACTCCGGGAATGCTGGCACCCGCCCTGATCTTGCTACCGATCCTTGGTTTGATGGATAAGACGCTCTTTCTTGCGGCACGCGCAGAGCACTACTACACGGCACTGGTCGTCCTCGCATTGGCGAAGGGGGACGTGACGTTGGGTGTTGCGGGAAGCCAGATGCTCTGGATGGCCATCTGGTTCTGGGCTGCAATGTCCAAGGTAAATCACCACTTCGGCAGTGTGATCATGGTGATGATGAACAACGGCCCCTTCTTTCCCACGTGGCTCAAGAGCAAGTTGTTCGTAGATGAGCCCCACGATTTGCGCCCTTCGCCTCTGGCGCATTGGATCTCACACTTCGGTGCGGCCACGGAAGCGAGCATTCCCTTTCTTTTCCTGTTTTTGGGTCACGATCCGTTGATGGCCGGTTTGATTGCCTTTGTCGCGACCGGGTTTCATGGATTTATCGCTCTCAACAATCCGAGTGGGATGCCCATCGAGTGGAATATCATGATGATCTACGGGTCTTGGGCGCTGTTTTTCATGCATCCGGAAGTTTCAGTTCTGATGCTCCCGTCGGCCATGCCGGTGCTCTTCGCGATTCTGCTCTTAGTCTTGTTCGTCATTCCTGCCTACGGAAATTTCTACCCCCGCCACGTTTCGTTTCTGATTGCAATGCGTTACTACGCCGGAAATTGGGCCTACAACACATGGTTGTTTCGTGGTGATGCCATCGAGAAACTGAAGAACTGTAAGAAGGCCTCGGGAACGCTGGCAGAGCAACTCGAGGGAATGGGGGTCGATGAACTCGGGGTCCGGGCTGCAGGCATCAGTGCGGCGACGTCGCGTTTTCTGCACTTACAGGGGCGTGTGCTTCATGATGCCGTGCCTCATGCAGTCGATGATGTCGACAACTATGAGTGGTTCGACGGAGAGATGATCGCGGGTATGACCGTAGGCTGGAACTTCGGCGATGGACATCTTGGGCACGAGAGCCTGGCCCGTGTGCTCCAGCCCCAATGTCAGTGGGAGCCTGGTGAGGTGCGCGTGATCTCCGTGGAGGCGCAGCCACTGTTTGGTCCGACGATGAAATGGCGCGTTTTCGACGTGGCCAGTGGGCCGATCGCCGAAGGGGAGACCCAGATGGGTCCGGCGGAGGCATTGCAGCCATGGCCAGTCGGAGAGCGCGCTGAGGCATTTCACCACGGCAGCGCGCCTGCGCGTTAGCCGCCGCAGTGGATTCGGGCAGAGGTGGTTCTCGGCTAGACGATGGGAGAAGGAGCGGGTTCCAGCCAGAGTGCTCGGGGTCCGCGAACCGTGAAGGAGTCGACCCATTCGGTCGCGCCACCTGCAGCACGTCGGTTCCTCAGCGCGGGGATCAGTGCTTCCAGTGCGACTTTTGCTTCGAGCCTCGCGAGTGATGCACCCAGGCAAAAGTGAACTCCGAAACCGAAAGCCAAGTGTCCCGGTGAGTTTCTTGTGACATCGAATCGGTCCGGGTCGTGGTAGATCTCGTCGTCACGGTTTGCAGACCCCATCAGCAGTGCGACGGGTGCACCGGCGGGGATCGTTCCGCCGGAGACTTCGACCTCGCGGGTCGTCTGCCGGAACAGGGATTGCACGGGTGAGTCGTAGCGGAGGGCTTCCTCGACGAGAGCGGGGAGGTGGTGAGGCTCCCGATGCAGGAGATCCAACTGTTCCGGGTGTGCGAGGAGTGCGAGGGTGGTGTTGCCAATCAGGTTGGTGGTGGTTTCGTTGCCTGCGATCAACAAAAGCATGATGAAACCGAAGAGTTGCTCTTCGTCGAGGGCGCCTTCGCTCCGGCGCTCGAGGAGAACGCTGATGAGGTCGTGGGCGGGCTGTTGCTGACGGGATCGGATGACGCCGCGCAGATAGGCACGGAGTTCGCCCATGGGCGCGAGCAGGGCGGCGAGTCCGGCTTCGCGTCCCTGTCCCGTAGACGCTGCAACGACAGCATCGCCCCAGCGCTTGAAATCTTGTTTCCGATCCGGTTCCACACCGAGCATTTCGGCGATCACGGTGACGGGAAGTGGGATCGCCAGCTCCTGCATGACGTCGAAGGGTTGGTCTTCGTCGATGCGACTCATACATTGTGAGACGATCTCTTTCGCGCGGAGTTCCCACTCCCCAATGCGCCGTGGGGTGAAGCCGCGGTTGACGATACTGCGTAAGGCATCGTGTTCAGGCGGATCCGATTCCACCAGTCCCTTTCGTCGGTCGGACATACGCAGTGGATTGACACGTGCCTGAAAAAGAAATCTCGCCAGGGTCGGGAAATCGCGCCATTTCACGCGGGTCTGGTCAGGCGACATGAGAACCGTCCGCATTGCCTCGGAGGAGAAAATCTCGGGATGTCGCAGGGCGAACGAGATGTCTCGGTGGCGCGACAGACAGTAGACGCCACTCTCAGACACCTGGTAGAGGGGGTGCTCTTCCCGTAGGCGGCGGTAGAGAGGGTAGGGATCGGCTGGCTGAGGGATCCGAACCGGGTCGAAGTCGAATCGCTGAGACAAGAATCCCCCTCCCTCTCCGTCGTATCCTACGCTGTCGAGCAGAGAGGGTGGGAACAATCACGAGCCCGTTTGTTTGGGGCCGCACCTATGGTGTCGAGGGGGTCTGGGAATTGCCACCGATCGGCCGACGTCCTGCGTGCCTAGAACGGACGGTCCCCATCGATGACGCAGCGGCGGACCTCGCGGGCTCTCGGGAAGTGGTCGGAAAGTCCACGGTGAACGGTCGACCGCTCGTCCCAGATCGCTAGATCGCCGGTGGACCAGCGCCAGCGTGCATGAAAGATGGGTTGGTCGATGTGCCGTCCGAGAAACGCCAGTACAGCCTCACTTTCCGCCGGGGCGAGCTCGACGATCGAGCGCATGAAGTTTCCGCCGTAGAGTAGTGCCTTTCGACCCGTCTCCGGGTGAGTTCTAACCAACGGGTGGACGACTGCGGGATAAGTGGTGCGCAGCTTTTCGGTGATCGGTCTGGCGGATTCTTTCCCGACTTTTTCCTCCATCGCACGGATGAATGAATCGTTGTCGTGGGACACGGTAAGGCTCTCGAGGAATTCCCTCACCCTTGGGGACAGCGCCTCGAAGGCAGCGGTCATCGAGCCCCACATCGTATCTCCGCCTCGGTCAGGGACGACCGTCGCACGGAGGAAACCGGCTGTGGGTGGCTCGGGGGTCCAGGTCACGTCGGTGTGCCAGTAATCAGTCGAGGGCGGGCTGTCGGGACCGTCTGTGATCACCTGGAGAGAGGGTTTCGTCTCGCCCATCAGTTTCGAGACGGGAAAGATGCTCGGTTTTCCGAATCGACCTGCGAAGGAGAGGTGGCCCGCGTCATCGATCCCCGTGTCGCGAAAGAAAACGACTTCGTGTTCGAGCAAAGCCCTGTGGATATCGCCCACCTCGTAGTCCGAGGGGTTCCGGATGTCGACCCCGATGATTTCGGCACCCAGCGCTCCGCCCAGGGGTTTTACATCCACGCTTCGTCTCTCCTTTTCCCACCGGAGCTTTCGCACCTGTTCGCGGTTGGAAGCTCCATTCAATCGCTCCACCTGAGCCTCTGAGAAGCCCCCGGGTTTCGATGTTCGAGAGGCTTATGCTCTGAGGGAGACGCAGAATACATGTAGCTTCGAATCGAAGCCAAGAATCGAGTTGCCGAATCTGAAGAACGATCCCAGAGTTGGCGCGTAGTGCGTGACTCGCGGCTTGGATGACGGCTATGTGCCGGGCCGCGACTGTTCCGTCGCGTTGTGCGATGGGGTACCGTTCCGACATGCAGCGCTCGCACCAGGATCACGTAGCGCGTGGCCCGCGCCGGCGTCGAAAGGGCAGGAATTACGGTCGTCCCCTCGACCGCCTGACGTCTCCGATGCTGCGAAAGGGAGGCGTATTGCGCCAAGCGACCTGGGATGAGGCGCTTGACCGGGTGGCTGAGGGGTTTGCGGCCATTCGCGACGCGCATGGTGGCGAGAGCTTCGGGATGTTCAGCTGCTCAAAGAGCACGAACGAGATGAACTATGCGGCACAGAAGTTCATCCGCACAGCGATGGGGTCGAACAACATCGACTCCTGTAACCGGACGTGACACGCCCCGTCTGTCGTCGGTCTGGCGACAGTGTTTGGAGCAGGCGGCGGGACTTCGTCGTATCGGGAGATCGAAGAGGCTGAAGTCGTTCTCCTGTGGGGGTCGAATGCTCGCGACGCTCACCCCATCTTCTTTCACCATTTGTTGAAGGGCCTCGACAATGGAGCCCGCATGTATGCGGTCGATCCACGTCGAAGCAGTTCGGCCAAATTTGCCGATGTGTGGCTCGGCCTCGAGGTCGGCTCCGACATCGCGTTGGCGAATGCCGTCGGTCGTGAGATCATCGCCGCGGGCCTCCACGATAGGGATTTCATCGAGCGGTCATCCACGGGCTTCGAGAACTATAGGGCCCACGTCGACCCGTACACCCTTGAGGAAGCGGAGCGATTGACCGGTGTCCCTGCTCACGCGATCGGAGAGATGGCTCACGCCTACGCGAGTGCCGAAACGGCCCAGATCCTGTGGACTCTGGGAATCACCGAGCACCACAATGCTGTCGAGAATGTACTCTCGCTCTGTAATCTCGCCCTGCTCACCGGTCACGTGGGGAAATGGGGCAGTGGGCTCGTTCCGCTCCGTGGGCAGAACAATGTGCAGGGCGGAGGCGACATGGGTGCACTGCCCAACAAGTTTCCCGGCTTTCAAGACATCGATGACCCAGAGGCTCAGGCCAAGTTTCAGTCCGCGTATGGGGTTCCGCTCAACGATATGCCCGGGCTTCACCTCACACTCATGTTCGAGGCGATGGGACAAGGTACGATCAAAGGACTCTACGTAATCGGAGAGAATCCAGCGGATAGCGAGGCCGATGTCGAGCGGGCCCGCAAGCTCCTGAAGGGCCTCGATCTCCTGGTGGTCCAGGACATCTTCATGACCCGAACGGCGGAGATGGCCGACGTGGTGTTGCCTGCCTCGGTCGGATGGGCCGAGTGCGAGGGCACAGTCACTTCGTCGGAACGCCGGGTTCAGCGGGTTCGAGCTGCGGTTCCCCCGCCGGGTGAATGCAGACACGATCACGAGATCCTTGGCGAGCTGGCCCGTCGGCTTGGAGTGAACTGGGGAGATCCATCTCCCCAGGACCTTTGGGATGAACTGCGTTCACTTTCGCCCATGCATGCGGGGATGAGCTATGAGCGTCTGGAGGAGGCGGGCGGACTGCAGTGGCCCTGCCTGGACCTCGAGCATCCCGGCTCGCCATTTCTTCATGGATGGCTGTACGAGGAAGATCTCGGAGGCCGTCAGCCGGCGCCATTCAGTATCACCAACTACGAGGGTCCCAAGGAGCAACTGACAGAAGAATTTCCACTTCGGCTCACGACTGGGCGTGCTTTGGACAGCTACAACACGGGCGTTCAGTCGAATGCTTTTTCGTCACCGATTCGCTACGGAGACGAGATCGACATGAATCCCGACGATGCGAATCGGCTCGGAATCGGAGATGGAGAGCGGGTTCTCGTTTCGTCGCCTCGCGGCTCAGTGGAGATGGGGGTACGAATTCAAGCGGATCTGCCTCAGGGGCTCACTTTCACGACGTTTCACTTCCCGGAGCTCGTAGACACCAACATGCTGACCAACGACGAATGGGATCCCCGATCGGGAACTGCCGAGTTCAAGGCAGCGTCGGTTCGCATCGAGAAGATCGCTGGCGCTGGCTTCGACGCTGATGGCTGATCTCTTCATTGGTCCGGACTATGCCGACGGCGTAGAGATTGCGGCGGTAACGGCTGCAATCGGTGATGACCCGGCGGTCGTGCACGAGACCGAACGTCTGGTCATTGGAGGCGGTGCGCGCCGTCACGAGCGGCGCCATCTGCTTCTCCCTGCACTTCATGCCTTGCAGCGTGCCAAGGGCTGGATTTCGCCCGGCGGGCTCAACCACGTTAGCGAGCTTTTGCAAGTACCCCCTGCGGAGGCCTACGGCGTTGCGAGCTTCTATGAGATGTTTCGCCTCGACGAGCCCGAGTCCGATGGCGCCGTGACCCACGTCTGCGTCGATGCCGCGTGCCAGATCACGGCGAATGAGGATTTGATCGCGGAGATCGAGGCGGCGGGCGGTCGCGTCCATCGGTCACCGTGCCTTGGTCAGTGCGAACGAGCTCCGGCACGCTTCGTACAGGGAGTGGGTGGGCCCGATCATGTTCCCGCCGACGAGGTGGTCGTGGAGCGGAAGATCCCCCAGCAGGGCGACTCGGCTCTCCGGTTGTTGAAGAACATCGGCTTGGTCGATCCCACTTCGCTCGCGTCGTACCGCCAGCACGGGGGATACACGGCCCTCGAACGAGCCATCGAACTCGGGTCCGAAGGTGTTTGTGATGCTGTCGTCGAATCAGGATTGTCGGGGCGTGGAGGAGCAGCCTTTCCCACCGGCCAGAAGTGGAGAGCGGTCGCAGCAGAGCGGGATCGGCCCAAGCATGTGGTCGCGAATTGCGATGAGTCGGAGCCCGGAACGTTCAAGGATCGTGTTCTCATGGAGAACGATCCTTTTGCAATCATCGAGGCGCTCACAGTTGCAGGTTTTGCGACTGGCGCGGAGAACGGGTGGATTTATATCCGTGGCGAGTACCCGCTTGCTACGGATCGTCTGCGGCATGCGATCGACCAGTGTCGGGGTGCCGGCCTGCTGGGCGCTGATGCCGCGGGTACGGGTCATGCGTTCGATATCGAGATTCGGCGTGGAGCCGGTGCCTACATCTGTGGTGAGGAGACAGCCCTCTTCGCATCATTGGAGGGGTTTCGAGGCGAGCCTCGAAGTAAGCCGCCGTTCCCGACCACTCACGGTCTCTTCGGGGAACCGACGGCGATCAACAACCCGGAAACGCTCATCAATGCCCTCGACGTGGTGCTTCACGGCGCAGCAGAGTACAGGAGTCGGGGCACAGAGCAGTCGCCAGGAACCAAGCTGCTTTGTGTTTCGGGACAGATTGGTAGGCCGGGGGTGTACGAGGTGGAGTTCGGGACGACCCTCGGTCAGGTCATTGACCTGGCGGGTGGAATTACCGGGAGCAGGAATCTGGCTGCCGTGCTCATGGGCGGCGCCGCTGGAACGTTTGTCGGTCCGGAGGCCCTCGATATGCCACTGACGTTGGAAGACACGCGGAAGCGGGGTACCACTCTCGGCTCCGGCGTGGTGATGCCATTCACCGACGAGATCGACATGACCGCGATTTGCGTCCGGATCTCGGAGTTCTTCCGGAACGAAAGCTGTGGACAGTGCGTGCCCTGCCGGGTGGGTACTGTGCGCCAGAACGAAACCCTGGTGCAGATCCAGAGGACGAGGGGTCTCACGGCCCAGCGTCGGGATCTCATGGGCGACGTGGGGCAGGTGATGGCCGATGCTTCGATCTGTGGTCTCGGTCATACCGCTGCCTCGGCGATCAATTCAGCACTTGCGCTGGGCTTGATCCGCGAGGCCGTATGACGGATCCGAAGGCCACCGTTTCGCTGACTATTGACGGGCGGCGGGTGCATGTCCCCGCCGGCACCTCGATCCACAAGGCCTGCGAAGCGGCCAACATCGACACGCCGACATTGTGCTGGGCCGAGAATCTCACACCAGTCAACGTGTGTCGTGTTTGCGTGGTCGAGGTCGAAGGGTCGAGGGCTCTCGTGCCTTCATGCGCTCGCGCGGTCGAGGAGGACATGATCGTCGAGACAGACTCCGAGCGGGTGCGCCACAGCCGCAAGATGGTGCTTGAATTCCTTGGTTCCGGGGTCGACCTCAGCCAAGCCGATGAACTCGCGGAGTGGGTTGACCACTATGGGGCTGATCTCGATCGCTATGACCAGCCTGGGCTTCCCGCCCAACGTATGAACGAGAAGCCAAAGATCCAGGATGACCTTTACATTCGGGACTACGACAAGTGCGTTCTCTGCTACAAGTGTGTCGAGGCCTGCGGGGATGATGCTCAGCACACTTATGCGATCGCAGTGAGTGGCCGAGGCTTCGACGCTCGTATCAGCACCGAGTTCGACGTGACTCTTCCCGACTCGGCCTGTGTCTATTGCGGGAACTGTATCGGTGTTTGTCCCACCGGAGCGATTCAGTTCAAGACCGAGTTCGACATGCGCGAGGCAGGGGAATGGCGGCCCGAGGATCAATCGGTGACGACAACGGTATGCTCGTTTTGCGGCGTTGGTTGTAACCTGGAACTCCACACTCAGGACGATCGGATCGTCAAGGTGACGTCACCCACCGATCACTCGGTCACCCAGGGGCACTTGTGCATCAAGGGCCGCTTCGGTTGGACGTACGTGCAGCCGCCGAAGCGGCGCTGAGGTCGATGCCAGGCAGGAGGACCCAAGATGGATTGCCGCCAGAGTCCACGGTCGGCAAGCGCCATCCTGGGTCGCCTACACTGGGACATCGAGGGAGCGAATTGGATGAGAAAAACTTTGAGATCCGAGTCGCACCATCGGAATGTCATGGCGACGGCCGTTTTCGTGCTGTTGGCCTCGAGTGCGTGCAGTACCGCGGCGGTGCCGTCGGTTCCCAAGGCAGCTGCGACGCCGGAAGAGGTGCTTCGTCTCTATGAACAGATACGCGCCTCTCTCGCGAGCGACGAGGGCGGCCTGGTTCCAGGTTTGTCGCTGCGCTTGGCCGCGGTGGCGCGCGAGGCCTCGGTCGAGGCTTCTGGAGCGACGCGTTCATCGCTCCAGGAGGTGAGTGCCAGCGCCGAGGCACTCGGTGCACTTCGTCGCTCTTCCATCGAGGATCTTCGGCTCGGTTTTGGCAATGTCAGCCGAGCTGTGGTCGAGCTCATCCTGGCGGACGAGGGGCTTGCCAAGGGTCGCTTCATCTTCCGCTGTCCCATGAGTATGGGCTACAAGAAATGGGTCCAGGCCAGTGCGGAGATGGAGAACCCGTACATGGGCTCTCGGATGCTGCAGTGTGGCTCCGAGACCGAATGGAAGCCCTGATGCAGCTTCCATCGAGTGCTCGCACGACTCTTCCGTGATCGATCCGTTTTGGGGACGAAGGATCGGAACTCGCTGGGAAGCGGGTTCTCAACGACTGCAGCGAGCCGGATTCACGGTCTGTGACCTCCCCGAAGCGAGATCCGTCACGAGCTTCTTCTTCGCATCGATCTCGATACGGATCCGGCCCGGGTTGCAGTCTAGGACGTGACCCCCAGCTTGCATGTCGTCTGTCAAGGCGTGGAAGTGGAACCCCGCTGCATTGATACCACCGAAGGTTTCTGGGAACCAAAAACCCACGAGGGTGGCCTCGACGTCGTACAGGTCAAAGAGGGTCTCTTGTGCGATGACGGTTGCGAGCGGTGGGTAGGGCTTCGACTGGACGGGCACACTGCGTGTCTCGAGTTTGGAGAATTGACCCTCGATCTGGATTGCGAGTGGAAGTTTGCTGGGAAGCATCCTGGATTCGATCTCGCTGAAGACATCTGCACACGTAGCTGCATCATTGAGATGGAAGGAGGTTTCGGGGGCGAAGAACGTGACGGCTGCGAACGGCGTGGTTTCGCACGCCTCAACCGGATAGACGGCTCCATCGGTTCGCACGCGGTAGAAGGATCCACCGAGAGCGACCATCTCTCCATCGAGTCGATCAAAGGTGCCGAGTCCGAAGTCGCCTCGGTGGGCCAGTTTTCGGAAGCGCATTCGCCCCGCGAAATCACCCTCGATGAGTGCATCGAGGGTGGATACCTGGAAGATCGTTTCTGAGCGGCCTCCAGCCGAGGCGGATAGGCAAAAGAGCAGAAACGGTACGACGGCGAGAGTGCGGAGTAGGAGCGAGAGCATCGAATCATCCTCAACATAGAGTTCCCACGGGGGGCGGAGCTGCATCTCGAATTTCGGTTACGGGCAGGCGAAGGGTCCAGGGTGACTCGTCGAAAGACACTTTGGGGCTTCGCGCGACCGTCTCCAACATTATAGAGCGCAGTTCGATGGGTCGGGGAACCCGTGGGTACCTCGATGGGTGCGGGCCGGCTTGGGCGAGGGGTCAGGGCCGACGTCTATGTAGAGGGCAGTGCATCTTCTAGCGGCACAGGGTTTCCGCCTCCGGAACTCGCCGAGAGGCACTGCACTAGGGCGAGGGAGGGGCTTCCTGGCTTCGCGCTAGATCGTTTCGGAAGCTCCGGGTTCCGACGAGGCAAACGAGGGCGGTCAATAGAAAAGAAAGGGTGAGCCACGCCAAAGTCCACCGCACCGCGAAGTCCCCATAGGTGGCTTCCATGCGCATGTTCAAGTCTCCAGCGATCAGCGGTCCCAGACCCGATCCCAAACCCGCGCCCGTGAGCGAAAACAGAGCAGCTGCCGAGGCTCGCATGCGCAGCCGGGCAAGGCCCTGGACCGCCGCGAGAAACGGGGCACTGTGCATGGCACCGAGGATCGACCCGATGATGCTGAAGACGAAGGCGACGGGTAGCGGAGGAAGACCTCCGGGAAGCGCGATGCGCTGATCTTCTGGCCAGAGCAGAAAGGCGAGAAAGAAGGGGCAGGCCGCGATGATGCTGATGGCCGGAACCCAGAAATGCGCGCGTGGGTCTCGCTGGCTCCAGCGATCGCAGATCCAGCCACCGAAGAAGAGCCCAGCCATGGAAGGGATCGGTGTGGTAAAGAAATACCAGGTTCCTGCAGCGCCAGACCCCATGTCATAGACGCGGCGAATGAACGTGGGTTCCCAGGCGCCTTTCGCCATTGTGTAAAAGAGAGCTAGGGCATGAGCGAGAATGAGCCAGCGCATGGAGGGAAGGGACAGCAGGTAGCGACTGTCTTCCCACCAATTTCCGCTCTTTTCGCGTGAGATGTCGCGCTTTTCCTGGGCGCCCCGTTCGGGTTCTCTCACTGTCATTCGAAACAGAAGCGCCAGGGCCAGCCCGGGCAAGCCAGCGGCCACGAAAGCGGTTCTCCAGCCCCACAGTTCGTTGATCCATCCACCTCCTGCCATGCCGACCGCCAATCCGAGCACTCCGCCGATGGACATGATCGAAAGGCCTCGGCTCCGTTGCTCGGGAGGGACACTGTCTGAGATGAGAGACTGCGCGGCTGGGCTCGCGCTGGCTTCTCCCAGCCCCACTCCCATTCTCATCACGAAGAGTTGGATGAAGGTTTGGGTCCACGCCGTCAAGAACGTGAAGAAACTCCAGAAACTCAGACCCAGAGCAATGATGTTCCGTCGAACTCCCCGGTCTGACCATCGTGCCAGGGGGAAGACGGCGAGCGTATAGACGATGGTGAACGACGGGCCGAGGATCCAGCCGAGTTGGCGATCAGTGAGCGCGAGGTCGTGCTTGATGTCGTCTAGGAGAATGGAAATGATGTGACGATCTACGGTGTTGAACATCGTCACCAATACGATCAGAAACAGGAAGTAGTGGGCGTGCCGGCGTGAGCCGGAAGTGGAAGTGGTCTCAAGATCCGTGGGCATGGGCTTCATTCTCGGTCAAACGATTGGGATCTGGGAATAATTCTAAACTGGGCCAGGAGTGGGTTCGGATCGAGTCCGGCCTCGATTCTCGGAGGGGTCGTGGGGTCGGCAGGGGCCACGGAAACGAGGGT
Organism: Myxococcota bacterium; assembly: GCA_022447545.1. Classification (GTDB taxonomy): domain Bacteria; phylum Myxococcota_A; class UBA9160; order UBA9160; family SMWR01; genus JAKVBI01. The sequence continues at coordinate 34,346 of JAKVBI010000007.1, read as the reverse complement.
GGGCGCCGGCCCTGCCACATAGCGCCTTCCCCTGAAGGATGAACTGAGGACGCGATGTCCAAGGAGCAACTGCAGTGGAAAGACGCCTGGTTTTCGTGTCTTCAGATAGGTGGCTCTAGTCCGAAAACGAAGACAATCCCCTGGCTGTATCGTGTCCTTGCGGATATTCGTAGTGGCCGTAATAGCAGGGTGTCTTTCCGCAGAGGATGGGTTTCTTTTTTGCAATGCCGTACAGGAATTTTCGAGTTGCCGAGAAAGCGCTCCTCGCCAGGACGACTGTTTCACCGCTCCCACAACCGTCCTCGTACATTGGAAAGTCATGCCACATTCCATCGTATTGATGGAACTCGACCGAGCCACCCTGTCTTGAAATCCTCGAAGCCAGAATCGAACTATCGGAGAGGAGTAGCTCAGGAGCACCGACATGGAATGCGATGGGAGCGAGCTTGGCCAACCACCGATCCCTCGCGAAGAAAGGATTCGCGATGCGATTTCTCAGTGAAGCTCTACCCAGGTAATCCTTGGCGTTTTTCTGGTCGGCGGACAAGCTCGATTCGACGTCGTACATCCCAAAAGCGATGTCGCCCAGCAGGTAGTGGTCCTGCTCTTGGACTGCGAAAAGGTTCGAAACGTAGGTGGGGCTGTTCGAGACGAGATTGATCCACGGACTGAAGACGACCCCGCCGCTCAACACGGCACCTTGGGCTCCTCTCAGACCCCGCGGAGAGGCTTGCGCGACTAACGCACTCACCGCCGTGCCTCCGCCAGAGCTGTCGCCGAGAATGAAGAGCGGAGGCGCATGGGTTGGCGGGTTCGTGTTTGAAAAATCGCCGGCCCGTAGGTCGAGTGGATCGTGGGTCGCGAGGAAATTCACTGCGGCGCCGACCTGACCAATGATTTTTTGAAAGTGGCCAACCGGTGCCAGGGTGTAATCGATGGCGAGAACCGGCATTCCCATCCTCCGGGCCAGCTTGGCAGCGAAGGTCGGGTAGCCGTTGGTCCACGGAGAACCGTAGTACCAAGACCCGCCATGGATGAAGAGGATTCGGGGAGTTTTGTTCGAGGTCCCATCGGGAATCCAGAGGAGCGCGGTTCCACGGGGGGTGTCTCCTGCGTCGTCCTGACATTGGTTTGTCTGGGTACATTTCCATGCCGGTGTGACGATGCCGGGTGGAAGTGTGACGAGGCTCAAGCCGTGGAATGCATCGCCCTGAGGGTGGATCGGTTCGTTGGGGTCGATATCGCTGGGTTGGTCGATGGCGTCATTGGTGCCGTTCAGATAGTCGTCATGAACGCGCTGTTGGCAATACAGGGTCGACTCCGAGGGGCCGATCCCGGGGATGGACTCGGGTTCACCGCCCCATGCCACCCCACACACACACAGCAATACGACGGGAAGAATCGTCAGGGAAAATCCCGGGTGAGAATCGGAACTTCCAGTGAGTTTCAGCTTCATCATGATCTCAGCACCTCGTTTAAACCATTCGAGCTCAGCAGTTGACTAGGATGGAATGAGGGGTGGCTTCGTGTCAATTCGTGCCATTCTCGGCACGGTCTAGATCACTGAGGCGGAGCCTGATTCCGAGGTTTGGCCCTTTTATCAGGTGGTTACTCGGGCTCTAGGTCCGTACCGCTTCACGAGCCGAAACGTCGGGTTCTGAGAGATCTCCTATTTGCGTTGAAGGTCCAATTCTGTTCTCCATTGGATGCCACTGAATCGTTGGCGATCCGGGATCGTCATTCGGTTCAATCGTTTTCTCACTAGTCCTGCGAAGATCCCCCTCCGAGATTTGAGGGTTTCGCTCTATTCCATTCGTACGAGACCTCTTGTTAGCGTCGCCTTCGAAATGGGATTCCCGTGGGTTTCGTTCTTTGAATCCGACGATCACTGAGAGACGAAATGCGTCCGGGAAACCATGAGCGATGGAGAATTTCAAAACGTACATGAATGAGTGATTGAGAAATCGGATCGCAGTTCATGGATCTGATTCTCGGTCTCCCACGAAACGAGAAAATTCAGAATTTGGGAGGAAGATGTTGATGTCGTCAATAACTCGGATCGTGACCTTCACGATTGTTCTGTTCATGGCCGGCTTACTGTCTGGGGGTGTCGCTTCAGCCGTCGTCATTTGGGACGAAGCGACCGATGGGTCGCTTTCGACGGACCGTTTTACTCCAACAGACATGGGAACTCTGGGAACGGGTTCCAACGACGTAATTGGATCCACTGTCTCGGGGATCAGTAAGTTCTTTTCGATCACTCTGGGTGCCGGAACGCAGCTTTCGGCTTTGATCGTCGAAGACTGGGATTCTCTCGATGATCTGGGCTTCCTGGGTGTCGTCACAGGAACCCCGTTCACCGTCGATCCCGCGAACCCCAACGTGGCGGAACTACTCGGGTACGCCCATTACGGTGAACTCGACGTAGGTCAGGACATCCTGCAAACGGTTGGTTCCGGTCCGGGTAGCCAGGGTTTCAGTGGTCCCCTCGGTGAAGGCACCTATAGCTTCTGGGTTCGCCAGGGTGGCCCGGATGCGGCTGATTGGGACCTCAACTTCGTTGTGACGCCAGAACCCGGTGCCGGTCTTCTTCTGGGTGCGGGACTCATCGGGTTTGCGATGAGGCGTCGGCGGGGGTGATCCGATCCACGTGAAGCTCATTGGATGTCGAAATAGATCTGCTCAGAACGAAGAGGTTCTGAACAGGCATGAATTGGAGTTGAGAATGTTTGGTAAAAAACGCGCAGGTTCTTCCCGATTGGGGAAGAAGACGATTTCCATGTTGGGTGTTCTCTTACTGCTTGGCGCTGCCAGTGCCAATGGCGCAGTGATCTGGGATGAGTCGATCGATGGGGATCTGTCGGGGGATTATTTGAACCCGACGGCTCTTTCTACAGCTGGTGTGAATAATCAGGTGCTCTTCAGCTCAGTCAGTGCAGATCGCGAGTACTTCAGCTTGACGATCGGTGCGGGTGAACAATTGGCGGCGATCATTGTCGATGCATGGACTTCAGTCGATGATTTGTCGTTTCTCGCCGTAGCCGCCGGAACCGCTTTTCCCACCCCGCCAACGTCTCCGGGCCCCGACCCGACGGTCATGTTGGGGTATGCCCATTTTGGGGCTCCGGATCTCGGGCTCGACATTCTCCAGAGTATTGGAGCGGGTCCCGGGTCTCAGGGGTTCAGCGGCTCGTTGGCGCCCGGTGACTACACGTTCTGGGCTCAGGAGACAGGCCCGAATGCGGCCGCAGCAACCCTGAACTTCGTGGTGACTCCGATACCGGAGCCGTCGACTGCTCTACTCGCTGGAGCCGGTTTGCTGGCTCTGGCCTCGCGACGTTGGACGAAACGTTGATGGGCTGAACCTCTACCTGTGGTGGCGGCGTGTCCAGGGATTGGATTCCAGCCCAATGGGTGACAAACGGGGCTAAGGGGCAGGCCGAGGTTTTCCTTCGGGCGTCGAATATCGATCAGTCCACTCGAGTTTCAGGGATCGTGGGTACGCGGTCGGCTCTTCTCGTGGTGGGAGTTGGTGGGCTGGTCGATATCGACCTCGACGGTTCCGTCCTGGACTCGCACGGCGAAGCACGGAATCGGGAAACCGTCGGCATCCTCGATACGAAACCCTGTTCTCACATCGTAGTCCCACCCGTGTTGCGGGCAGTAAATGGTGAAGCCGTCGAGATCTCCCTCACTGAGCGGCGCACCGGCGTGGGGGCACGGGTTCTCCATGGCATGAACTTCGTCTCCCACGCGGAAGAGGCCAATGTCGATCCCGCGGATCTTCACACATAGGCCTCGGTGTGTGGGGATGTCCTCCACTCGAGCGACCTCGACAAAGCCCATCCGCCACACTCCTCAAAACCCGGCCTGGAAGTCGGTGTGTGTTCCAGAAATGTCCTGGGGCACAGCCTGGCTCTCATGGCTGCGTCCGCATTATAGGGCGGTGCCGCTGTCGGCAAAGGGCTGGAACCGCCCCCAGGAGGGGCACGTTCTGCTTGGAGGGCAGGAGGGTTGTCCTCAGTTCACGAGTTCGGCGAGGGTTCAGCTATCCTGAGCGCTCTCGAGTTTCGGGTTCAACCATGTCCAGTCCCCGCTCCCATAGGAAGAGATCTTCTCGCTCGCGCACTCGCGCCCATGAAGGCCGGCGCGATTCGCCTAAGGTAAGCGACTTCCTTCCGACGACGGCGGAAGAGATTTCCGCTCGAGGCTGGGAACAGGCCGACATCGTTTTCGTATCGGGCGACGCGTACATAGATCACCCGTCTTTCGCCGCGGCGATTCTGGGGCGCTGGCTCGAAGCTCATGGGTTTCGCGTGGCGATCCTGCCACAGCCCGACTGGAAGAGCGCTGAAGATTGGCGCGCCCTGGGGCGCCCGCGGCTCTTCTACGCGGTCAGCGCAGGAAGCATGGACTCGATGATCAACCACTACACGGCAAACAAGAAGCGCCGTAATGCCGATGCCTATTCGCCGGGCGCGCAAATCAACCGGCGGCCTGATCGTGCCAATGCGGTCTACGCGCAGCGCTGTCGGGAAGCTTTTCGCGGCGTCCCTGTCGTGACGGGTGGAGTCGAGGCTTCTTTGCGCCGAATTGCCCATTATGACTACTGGTCCGACAAGGTTTGGCCCAGCAGCCTTGTTACATCCAAGGCAGATCTGCTCGTTTTTGGAATGGGAGAATCGACGATTCTGGAAATCGCACAGCGCCTGGATTCGGGACAGAGCGTGGCGGACCTGCGAAACATGAGAGGAATCGCGTATCTGCTCGGCCAGAACGAGAGTCTTACCTCGGATCACATCTTCGGAGAGTCATCGGACACGACGACCGTCGAACTGCCGAGTTTCGAGCAGGTTGAGGAAGATGGTCAGGCCTTTGCGCGAGCCACTCGTTGGCTGCATCGCGAGACCAATCCCTTTAATGGCCAGCGGCTCGTCCAACGGCACGGGAAGCGCATGCTGGTCGTCAATCCGCCCGGCCTCCCGCTGTCCACCGAAGTGTTGGATCGGGTTCACGAACTGCCGTATCAGCGCCGCAGCCACCCTCGATATGGAAACGATTCAATTCCGGCGTGGCAAACGATCAAGGACTCCGTCCAGATCATGCGCGGGTGTTTTGGTGGATGCACGTTCTGCTCCATCACCATGCATCAAGGACGCAGGATTCAGAGCCGAAGTCCAGAATCGGTGGTCCGTGAGGTGAAGGGCCTTACGAAGAGCGCTGATTTCAAGGGTCACGTCAGCGATATTGGTGGACCCACCGCGAACATGTACCGGATGCGTTGCACGCGCCCCGAAGTAGAGGCGAAATGCCGAAGGCTTTCGTGCGTGCATCCGAAGGTCTGTAAGTTGCTCGACACGAGTCACGAGTCCATTACCCAGCTGATGCGCGACACGCGAAAACTGCCCGGTGTCAAGAGTGTCAAGATCGCTTCTGGAATCCGGATGGACCTGGCCGCAGATCAACCGGAATACCTGGAGGAACTTGCAGGACACCATGTGGGTGGGCAGCTCAAGGTGGCTCCCGAGCATGTTTCTGACCGTGTACTTGCCTTCATGAAGAAACCATCTGCCCAGTCCTTCGATGATTTCGCAGATGCCTTCATCGCAGCTTCACGAAAAGCCGGCAAGGAGCAGTATCTCGTTCCCTATTTCATTGCGAGTCATCCGGGGAGCGGTCTCGAGGAAATGATTGAATTGGCGGTGTATTTGAAACGCCGGGGCTATCGCCCACGCCAGGTCCAGGACTTCATTCCAGCACCCATGGACATCGCCACCTGTATCTATCACACGGGCATCGACCCGGAGACTCTCGAGCAGGTTTCCGTTGCGCGAGGTTCACGCGACCGCTCGCTCCAAAGAGCGCTACTTCAGTACTGGGTGCCGGAGAACGATCGCGAGGTACGAAGGGCCCTCAAGCGGGCCGGGCGAGAAGACTTGATCGGCGAGGGTCCTGATTGTCTGGTGCCCACCCGCCCACCCTCTGGAGCAAGTCGATCCTCGCGTGAGGGCTCGCCACAACTGCAGGAATCGCGGCGTAAGCCATCAGGAACGACTCCCGGATATCGTCGGGCTTCGCGGGAGGGTGGCGAGCGCCGCAAGGATGGGGCCCTTGGTCGCAAACCCGCAGGGCGTTCCAAAGGCGGTCGAACCCGCTTCGAGACCGACCGTAAGGGCCCCAGGGACTGACTGGCCTGGTTTCCGATCTTCTCGGTTGTGTTCAGCCGGATGTTTTCCCCGACCATTCGGTACCGGGGCCACCTCGCTCGACTTCTCGAAACGGTTTGTCTAGGTCGAAGGCGGGTTCCCGCGGAAGATCCAGGACTCGCTCGCTGATGCCATTTCGCTGGACCTCATTGGATCCACCAGCAATCGACATGACTCGGCTGTTCAGATAGTCGATGGAGGGTTCGATTCCGTCTCGGTCGCCCTTTTCCCATGTCAGTGCAGCCGCGCCTCCGATCTCGAGTGCGATCTGGGCACGGATGGGGTCGTAGGTTCCCGTCGCGAGCTTCCCATAGGCCGCCATACCGGTATTGGCCCCGTTCTTGCGAATTTGCCCCGCGATTCGGTAGGCGAGTTGTTGCCGCGCATAGTCGTCGATGTGGGCAGAGGCGATCAGTTGCCGGACGTTGGGGGCGCTCGTGCGACCGAGGCGTTGAGCAAGAGCCACGAGATCCGGGGCAAGTTCTCCCGGACCTGCCGGGGCGGTTTCACTGACTACCCGACCCGCACCACGTTCGAAGACCAGCATCGAGTGGGTGATGTTCCATCCGCCATCCACGGGTCCAATGCGTTCGGCATCCGAGATGCGGACATCGTCGAAGAATTCTTGGCAGAACTCCTCGTCTCCGTTGATCTCCTTGATGGGATCGATTCGAAGACCCGGTGCGTTGCAGGGCACTGCGAACCACGTCAGACCCCGGTGCTTGGGAACGTCCCAATTCGTGCGAGCGAGGCACATCCCCCAATCCGCGCAGGCTGCACCGCTGCTCCAGGTTTTCGATCCGTTGAGGATCCAGTCGTCACCATCTCGGGTGGCACGGGTCGTAAGTCCCGCGAGGTCCGACCCCGCGCTTGGTTCGGAGAAGAATTGAACTACCAACTCGTCGCCTGCGAGAATTCTCGGAATGTGCCTCGATAGGAAATCGGGCGACGCATGGGCAAGCATGGTGTTGCCGCAAACGAGGAACGTCGTACCCGTCAGTACGCCGAAGTCGGGCATGCGATAGTTGGCAGATTCTTCGACAAACACGACTTCATGCTGTTTCGTCAGCCCTTGTCCACCGTACTCGGCTGGCCATGAAATACCCGCATAACCCGCCTGGTAGATTTTTCGCTGAAGTTCGCGTTCCGGGGGGAGATCTTCAGCCGAGAGGTTGTCGACTCCGCGGAGAATCTTCGTGTTCGAATGTTCGAGTGGCTCGAGGTTTTGAGATATCCAGTTTCGAGCTTCGGTCCGAAAATCATCGATGCTGATCATGATTGCCTCGAATTCCTACAGTTCATGGATTTTGCAGATTCGCTCGCGGTGCCATGCGGGCTCTCCGAAGAGAGCCGCATCGACCGCCAATCGGCGAAAATACAGATGCTGATCGTGTTCCCACGTGTACCCGATTCCGCCAAAGACTTGGAAACACTCGTGGGAGGCCTCGATGCAATTCTTTCCGACGAATGCTTTCGCCATGCTCGCCACTTCGCTGGCGGAGTCATCGTTTCCTGCCACTGCACGTGTAGCGGCTGCGGACATCGCCCGGCACATTTCCAAGAGGAGTCCCGTGTTCGCGAGAGTGTGTTTGATCGATTGGAAAGAGCCGATGGGTCGACCGAATGCCCAGCGATCTTTCGAGTATTCGACGACCATGTCGAACAGGTAGCTGAGTGCACCGACGGATTCAGCGACCGTGAGCACTGCGGCTACGTCGGTGAGCCGTTCCCAGAGCCTTATGCCGTCATCCGGAAAACCAAGTGCCAACTCCAGGGGAAACTCGGCTTGTTCGAAGGTGATTCGCCCGAATCGTCTCGTGATATCGAGACTCTCCAAGGGCTTCACTGTGACGCCAGAAGACGCCGCTGGGACGATCAGGTGGATGGGAGATCCGTTCAAATTCGCCGTGACGAGGATCGAATCTGCGATGTGGGCGTCTTGAACCAGGCCCTTCGTGCCATCCAAAACGACTCCGTTTTCCGATCTTGTCGCTGTGACGCCGGCACCGAGGTCCCAGTTTCCAGAGGTGTCGGCGGTGGCCCATGTCGCGATACTTGCACCGGCCATGAGGTCGGGCAGGAGGCTGGAGCGCTGATCCTCGCTTCCGAATTCGGAAATGGCGAGAGCTACGAGGTTGGACGAGATGAAGGCGCCCGGCTGAACCAGTCGCCCCCGCTCTTCGGCAACGATGGCAGCATCCGAAATACCGCTCTCGGAAACCTGGCCACCCCCGTATTCTTCAGAGACGAGCAACGAGTACCAGCCGAGTTCAGCGGTTTGCGTGAGGTAGTCGGTGGTGATGCCTCGTTTGTCGTCCATGAACTCTCGAACGGCCACGAGCGGGCAGTTCGATTCAATAAAGCGGGCGCTCATCTCCCGTAGCAGCTCCTGCTCTTCAGTGATTTCGATTTCCATGATCTCGCTTTCGGTTCAATGCCGAGCCCCCCGTCATGCCGACGCATTGCGAAGGCATGGGATCTCGCGCTTGGTTCCAAGCCCTGGGTCGAGATTTTGCCAGAAGTGGCGGGCCCAGAAAACACATGTTGATTCAGTAACCTGGGTTAGCTTCCTGCGTCTTCATCGGTTTTGCCAGCATGTTCGTGTTGCCAACCTAACGTTCCCGGGGGCATCATGGACGAGACACCTGGGTTGGGAAGCCATGAGTAGAGGCTCTTTCGCTCTGTCAATCGTGACAGCTTTGATTCTGATGAGCGGCAGTGCAATGCACGCCGCGTGGATCAGCATTTACGACTTCGAAGATTCTGGGACCGACTATAGCGTCGTTACGACGGCATCCTCCGACAGCCTCGAAGATCTCTACCTCTACGGTTACGGAAACGGGCCGCTGACGTCTCATGGTGCGATCTCGAGCGCACTCACCTTGGAGAATGGCGTCCCAGTGGCCCATGATGTTCAGGTTCATCTCACGTTCGCGATGCTGGGAACGGTTTCAGGTTATGGACCACTGACAAACCCTGGCTTCATTCGCATGCTGTACCCCAATGCCAATCCCAACCAGATGGACTATCGACTCCTGAGCTCGGGTTACATTGGGTCGATCGTCGAGGGCGTAGAGATCGACTTCAGTGAGTCGGTGGATAGCAGTTTGGGTTTCGTGGTGAAGGCTGTTGCCGTGCCCGAGCCGTCGAGCTGCGCGCTGCTCGGCTTGGGGTTTCTGGGTGTATCGGTGATGCGGAGGCGCTTCGTCGCGTAGCTCTCGCTATCGATGTTGGTTGCGCGGGGGAAGCGGGATCAGCATCGACGTTTCGTCGACCACTTTTTGGTAATTGCTCCGCCGCTCGAGCGAACGCCGCTCGAGCATCGGGATGGTCACGAAGACAAACATCCCCGTCATGGCCAACGGCGCAACCAGTGCCCATTTCGCCCATTCGGGACTTGCGGCCAGACCGAACAGATACATGCTCCACCAGATCATGATTTCGCCCAGGTAGTTGGGATGGCGTGAATAGCGCCAGAGCCCCGTTCTGAGTGTTTCGCCCGATTTTTTGGATCCGGTTGTGAAGGACCTCAACTGGTCATCGGCGACCCATTCGAGGGCGATTCCTGCAAGTCCTACGATCAGGGCGAGCGCATCGATCAGGCCGATGGGTCGGCTGTCGGGGGTGAGTGCTGGGTACACGGCCACCAAACTGAGAAAGACGATCAGGGTGGGGAAGAGGTGGATTCCCGTGAAGCTGATGAGCCAGTAGACTCTCGGAAACGATTGGCGAAATCCAACATACCTCCAATCTTCATGACCGAGTCCATCCCAACCGCGTGCCCAGTTCCAAGTGAGCCGAATGCCCCAGATGCAGATCACGATGACGACGCCTGCGACACGCAGTGTTTGAAGTCCCGGATCTGCTGAAAGGATCCAGTAGCCCACGATTGCAGGTGGAATCACACTCCAGTACGCGTCATAGAAGCTCGAGTTGTCGTACCAGACACTCCAACCGAAGATCACGGCCGTGGCAACGACATCGGCCAGGAGCATTCGCGAAATGGGTTCCGCGATCGGTGCGTAGGCCAGTATGAGCCAACCGATGCTCAGGGCCATCAGGTAGGACGCCGTCACGAGCCAAAGAGCACTGGACTTTGAAGGGGTCTGTTTCGAATGATCTCGCATCGCTGCTGACAAATTCATACCACCATTGTTCGTATGACTTGGGCTGAGGGATTGGCGACGAGTGCTGGTGTTGCGGGAAGTGCTCGATGGTGGGAATGATGTTCTCTACGCCCTCAGACCACTTCACCTCCAGGGGGACTCGTCATTTCCGAATAGAACTGGCTTGCCCAGCGCCGATACTCGGGGATCGGACCATCTTCTTCGCACAGTAGCGGTTTCGCTCGGTACCGCTTGTTTTCCCAGATCGGCTTGTCTCGACTGATCTGACCCGCAACGTCGTCCATATAGGCCTCGAGCAACGATTGCGCCTGATCTCCGGATTCATCCGTACACTTTCCGATGCTCCCTACCACGACTCGACAGGACTCTTCGTCGATTGGCGTGTACGCGAGATGGAGCAGGGTCGAGAAGAAGCCCACGTAGCGAGAGATGACGACCCCAAGGCCATAGTTGTCGGTTCGTATGTCGATGGTGTCCGTCACACCGTCGAGTGGCTCGGCGCTCTTGGAAGACCCAACGGTCCAGGTCGAGATCGGGCCGTTGCTCTCGAATCGAAAACCCTCGGGTGGAGATAAATCATGAACTGGATTGAGATGTTGGAAGTCGACCCCGTTTTCCAGGATCTCCTGAGGGTGCGTTCGAATCGTCCATTCACTGCGCCACCATGGACGGGTGAAATGAGGATCGACGACTTCCGGAAGTTCTGGGATGTCGAAAGACGGGTCCTCGTTTTCGGCGTGATACCAGAAGTAGATGACTCCGTTGCGTTCGATGGTGGGGTAGCTCACCGTCCGAGCATTGGCGGGGATACGCTCGCTGTATGGAATTTTCACGCAACGCCCGTCCCCCGCCCACTCCCAAGCGTGGAAGGGGCATTGCAGCGACGACCCAACAACTTTTCCTCCGATTCCCAGATGTGCACCCAGGTGTGGGCAGTGAGCATCGAGTAGAGACGCTTCTCCTGCTTCGCTGCGAAAAATGACCAAATCCCGTGCGAAATAGCGAAGTGCTTTGACCTCTCCGATTTCCAGGTCATCGGAATACAGCGCCTGATACCAGCCATTGGGGAACGAAAAGGGAAAGCGTTGCACATCGATCTCCTTGCCGAGAATTTCGATCTCTCCACTCCTCATGCTATCAGCATGAGCGGCGATGTGGGCATGCGGAATTGGCACGGCCACTCGGTTTCCCGGCGAAGAGTAACCATTCGCGTTTTCGGGCTCATTACCAGTCCCCCATTGTCGGATGTGAAGATGATCACGGTATCTTTGGAAAGTCCGAGTCTGTCGAGAGTGAATAAGCGGTATCTGTCAATTCGGAAATCGAGTACTACCCCAGTCCGAAAAATTTCTGAAACGACTCGGGCATGAACCCCAACAAGCCACCTGCTAATGAAGGCATGTACCAATGGCCATCACTCAGATTGTTCCAGTGGCAGGCTTCATCGAACCCCATTTCTGTCGGAACCGTCCCATTGAATCCGAATTGACCCAAATGCCGCTTGCTGATGTGAGCGGTTCGATAACCAACACGGTTGAGAGATTTGGCGATTTTCGGGATCGAGGTTCATGGATGCGGCGGTATAGTTTTCCGTGAATGTCATTTCTTCCGGTGCCAGCTGATCCAAATGGGGCGTATCGGAAAAACCCTCACCGTACGGCTCGATATCACCGTAACCGAGGTCGTCGACCAAAATGACGATGATGTTGGGTGCCCGTTGAGTTGAAGAGCCCCGCTTCTCCTGACCGACAGGATTATCGGTAGATTCTGTTGCGTGTTCTATATGGGTACAGCCGGAGAACAACAAGAAAAGAAAAAGACGATCCTATTGGATAACTGAGAGAGCACACGCATCGGGTGTCGTCGATTCACAGCCGGCCATTTCTCATCGGTGTATCGACGATATCGGGGAACCGGTCTGGATGCATGCGTAGAGCCCGTAGTGGGAAGCCTTTCCCCGTTCTATGGAAGGCGATTGGGGCCAAATGCTGAGTGCTGGTGTGTTTTTTCGTTCGTGGCGCGTACGTGCCCGAAACTGGCTTCACGTTTTGGGTTTTCGATGGGCTCAGCTGGAATCTGCAAGAGACTTGGCGGCTCGGTCGGCGAATCCCTTGGCGTCTTTTTCGTAGAATTTGGTGTCGAAAGCTGTGGAGTTGCGGAACTCGAGTAACTTCACACCTGATGGTCCCGCGCTGTAGGCGTAGGGATGATCGGCAGGGACGAAGAAGCCATCTCCAGGGCCGAGTTCTCGGGTGCCCATGGTGACACTGCCCTCCATGACGTAGTAGAGACAGTCGGCCGAGTGGCTATGCCTCGGAAGCAAGAAGCCCGGGGGAAACCAGATGTCGACGAGGCTCATGCCGTTGGCACCTTCTTGTCGGAACGGTACTCGGCTCGAGGCATTTCCCACGGTGCGGGGTTCGAAGAGGTCCTTCAACGATCCGTTTCCTGCAAAACTCCGATCCACCACCATCCCCGATTCTTCGAGGCTCGGGGCGGTGTCTCCGCGAAAAAGAGCGAGTTTCCCCTGCGGTACCGGGCCGGCTTTGTCGGACATGGAGTCTCTCCTATCGGTGTGAGAAGCGAAATTCCGTTTTCCAGGGTCGATCCAGCTCAGCCATGCTGGAATTCTCCTCGGATCATCAGATCAGGATGCTTTGGAGAACTGGATGGTGCCATGCTCCGTTTTATAGAAAACAACAGATTCCGGGCAACCAAGGGCTCACCTAGGAGAATGATCGGCGTGTAATGCCCGGCTCAGTTCTTCCTCTGATCCGCGGCCTGCGCCACCATGCTCGCGAGTTCCACCAGCCGGTTCGCATATCCCCACTCGTTGTCGTACCAGGCCATCACTTTGACCAGTCGACCGTCCGTGACGCGCGTGCACGACGCATCCACGATGGCGCTACGGGGGTCTCCCGCATAATCGATACTGACCAGCGGCCGGGTTTCGAATCCGAGGATGTCGACCAGAGGCCCCTCGGTCGACGCGTTTTTTAGAAGGGAGTTCACCTCCTCGATGGTCGTGTCTCGAGACACCTGGCAGGTGAAATCGGTGAGTGATGCATTGAGGACGGGCGCCCGGACAGCGATGCTGTCGAGCCGTCCTTTCAGTTCGGGAATGATCAGGGTGACGGCAGTCGCCGAGTTCGTGCTCGTAGGGATCAACGAAAGTTGGGAAGCGCGGGCACGCCTCGGGTCGCTGTGAGGAGCATCTTGGACCGACTGGGTGTTTGTTGGGTCGTGGATTGTGGTCGCGAGTCCACGCTCGATCCCAAGGGTGTCGTGCAGGACTCGAACTACGGGTGCGAGGCAGTTCGTAGTGCATGAGGCTGCGGTCAACACCGGCTCCTCGGACAGATCGAATTCTTCGTGATTGACTCCGACGACGATGTTGGGGGGGCCATCGTTGACGGGTGCGGATACGACGACCTTGCGAACGCCGCGTTCGAAATGCCCTGCCAAGAGTTGGGTTCGGCGAAAAGCGCCGCTGCATTCGAGGACCATTTCGACGCCGTGTTCCTGCCAGGGGATGCTCTCAGGTCGATCGTGGTGCGTGATGGGAAGGGCATGTCCATCTACGATGACTTGGTGTTCGCCTGCTTCGCAACTCCGGTGCCAGCGTCCCTGGACACTGTCGAATTCCAGAAGGGTGGCGAGAACTTCAGGACTCGCGTGGGGTTCGTTCAGGGCGACGAAATCGAGTTCCGGCACGTCCCATCCAGCGCGCAAAGCGAGCCGTCCCATTCTCCCCACGCCATTGATGCCGATCTTCATGAGGTCGCCTCTCGAGTTCAAAGAGTCTAGGCCTGGACAGGGCGAGCCTCTACGAAAATCCTGGGACATTTGACGGAGGCCGAACGCACAGTCTCTCTCATAGGGGCGTTGATTCGTCCTGGTTTTGGCTCCGGCAGCCTCGATTTAGCTCGAGGGGCGCGGTCGGCGTGGGAAGAGCGTGGGGGTCCGATCGAGATAAGCTCGGTACTCGGGCTCATGGCCCCATTTCTTCTTGCCCCGGGCTTCCAAGAGAGGAACGCCACTGATGCGGGAGAGCAAGACGAAGACAAAGATCGGCGAAACCAAGGTGGCGTACTGCCAGCCCGAGAGAGCTGGGAACGCCACACACGCAATTCCCAACCACAGTACGATCTCTCCGAAGTAGTTGGGATGGCGTGACCACGCCCACAGACCGCTTTCGATGAATCGATCGCGATGGGCAGGATTCGAGCGAAATGCGCTCTTCTGTCGATCCGCGACTATCTCGATGACGAATCCTGCAATGAATACGATCGAACCGACGATCGCCCATGCGCCGAGCGGTGTCGTTTTCGTCGAGGTCATGGCAGCCAGTGCGCAGGCTGCTGTAAAGAGGACCCAGAGGGCTTGGAGGGTCCAGGTCATCAAGAATCTCCCCAAATGGGTCTTCAGCGAATCGAAGCGTCCATCGCCACCGGATCTCTGGATGCGAAAGAACAGAAAAGAGCCCAATCGAATGGCCCATATCGCAATCATTCCACCCAGTAGGAGGGAACGAGCGTCTGTGATCGGGTTCAGGAAGAGTGCACACGCCACGATCATGAGATAGGTGAGCGATCCCGTGAGGTCGAAGTAATGCTCGACCTGAAAGAGGAAGGAGGGTACGAAGACCGCCCAGTTCAAGCCAAAGGCAAGCGCACCACACAGTGCAAAAAGAGGAGTGCCCATCACCACTGCGCCCCCCTGGCTTCCCAACCATGAGAGGGTGGCCCCAAGCGTCAGAATCAGCGCGATTCTTCCAATCGACTGTAAGGTGTCGTAGCTCACGGAGATTCCTCGTAGTCCGTCGATGCTCGGTGCTGAAAATGCCGGGTCGGATGCGATTGCGAGAAACGAGATTGGAGCTTCCATAGGGCAGGGGTCGGAATTCGATCAACAGAGATCAACGATGGTCCACTCGCGTTCTTTTCCATCGATCGAAATATCGAAGGATTCTCCGAGATATCCTCCGGTGAGCGCTCGGCCAACGGGCGAGGCCGGCGTGATGACGGAAATGAATCCGTCCCCGCCAGGCCCGGTCAGTTCGTTCCCGGCGCCAACCGGGAGCAGGAAGAGCGTGCGCTCCTCCTCGCCTTCCCCATCCGTGATGCGGACATCGATCAGGCTCCCCACTTGCACCGGCTCGGTTTCAGCCAGGGCTCGAAGTGGCTTGGTGGAAAACGCGACCAGAGTTTCCAGTTCTTTCACGGCGCGTTCTCGTCTTGCTTTGTGGCTGGCTGCCATGCGCCCAAATTCGACAGAACCCTTGGAGTCTTCCTTTCGGCGGGACTCACGACGGATGTGCTCCGAAGTCTCTGCTGCCTGGGATTCTGCTTGGTGGGCGTTGCGAATGACTGATTGATAACTCTGCTCGAGTTGCGCGATGAAATGGGTTTTGCGCTCGACGATCATGGCCACCCAAGGTAGCCCATTCGAACCGTCATCGACCCAAGCTGTGTCATCGAGATGGCGAAAGATTTGTTCCGTGGGATGGGCCCGAAGGTCAAGCTAGAGGTCGAGTGGGCGCGCAGGGGATGCAGCATGTCGATCGCTCTCCAGTCGTCTTGCGGGCGATCGAAAGTTCTCCGCGGGTTCATTTCGTGTATGCGACAGACGAGTGAGCGCAGCTTCGAGGTGGATCCAGACACCGAGTTTTTCGAGCCAAGGATCGAGTCGCCCGTTGGTAATACAGTAGTGGCGGTCGAAAGGGGCTCGATGATGCCGACCGTGGTGGATTTGGGGAAGAATCAGTTGCTTGCGTTGTAGCCAACGAATCAGGGGTGAGTTGGTGTTCGGGGGTTGGTGGGCGAGCTTGTGGAATTGGTTGGTTGCAATGAGCCAACCACATAGGGACGCCATGAAAATGTGACCGAACGGGCTGCTGTGCCCTGTGCCCAAGGGCAGGCTCACATGGACGAGAATCAAGATGGGGGTCAATGCGATCGCCGTGTTTCCATTGACTTCAACGAAGCCCTTTTGGGTGATGGCCTCAGGCTCGCGGTGGTGCTCGCGGAATGGCGCAATGAAATTCTCGCCCAAGAAGGGCGTGTTTGGAGACCCGAATCGATCGCAGGCCCAGTGCACGAGGCCTGAGACCAGATCTGCTGCGAAATAAGCGAGGGCTCCAGCGAACAAGATCGGGCCCAGCCATGCCGCTTCGAAATGGTCGGCCAAGCGCAGCGCCGATACGGCCAGCAGAAAACCTGCGCAGAGGAGTGCAGCCATTTCGAAGATTCGGTGATGGTTGCGGCCCCCGCGGTCCGAAGCCGTGAGAAGGGTTGGCCGGATCTCACGCTGATTCATTCCATGGTCCCCTCGATCGGCAGGTGGTTCTGGGAGTGCCTCATAGTGTTCGCGGGATTTCGCGGAATCCAAGTTGGTTATGCCGCCCCGGGACGGGGGGAAGGGACTGAAGCGGGCTCGTCTCACATGTAGCCAGTGTAATCAAATCGCTTGTGGGTGTGGTGAACTCGGGACCCCCGCGGTTTCTTTTGACTCGATAAAACGAAGTTGCGGGTGGAGTTGACAGACGTGTTAATTGAGCGGCAGGATGGGTTCAGTCGCAATCCCTGCGGAATTTTGGATTTTGGAGGACGGAATCTTGGAGAAAAGTGAACGCGGTGAGCTGGATCTTCCCAAGGCCCACGCCCAACTCGAGGCCTATCGCGCAGATCATGTAGACGAAGCCGTCGGCAACGTGGGCAACCGGCTACTCTTCGAAGACGATCGCGTGCGAATCTGGGACATGCGACTCGAGCCAGGCGAGGGTTCGGATCTGCACCGTCACGAACTCGATTACTACCTGGTGATGCTCGATGGCGATGCCATTGGGGGAGTGTCTCCCGAAAGCGAGGCCGCGGAACCCTTTGCGGTCCCTCTTGGCGAGGCTATTCAGGTGGCAAGCATTCCCAAGGGCTCTCTGGAATGGTCGGTCAACGTGGGGAGCGAGACCTTCTACGAGATTGTGATCGAACTCAAGGATCGATGAAGGCCTTGCCAGAAAATTCGGATCGTGGTGATGTGATGTCATCGGAGAAGCGAATTCCGAGAACGCTGGAGAAACTCTTGACACGCGAATCGAAAAAACGCGATCTGCGCATCGCTATCATCGGAGCGGGCCCCGGCGGCCTTTGTATGGCTATCCACTTGCGGCGAGCTGGTTTCGAGAATTTTGAGATTCTGGAAAAGGCTTCCGGGCTCGGCGGAACCTGGTACCACAACCGCTATCCCGGGTGTGCGTGCGACATCCCCTCACACCTTTATTCCTACTCTTTCGAGGTCAAGAAGGATTGGTCGCGACCCTACGCACCACAGCCGGAAATCTTGCAGTATCTCGAGGATTGCGCGGACAAGTATGATCTGCGGCGCCACTTTCGTTTTGGATCCAAAGTCGAGCAAGCGAACTGGGACCACACGGAAGCGAAGTGGACTCTCGAACTCGGGACCGGGGAGTCGTTGCTTTGCGACGTCGTCGTGAGCGCGATTGGAATGTTCAACGATCTGAATTATCCCGAGATTGAAGGCCTCGAGACCTTTGCGGGCAAGAGTTTCCACTCGGCCCAATGGGATTGGGAGTACGATCTGCGCGGAAAGCAGATTGGTGTGATCGGTAGTGCTGCCAGCGCGGTTCAATTCGTACCCGAAATCGTGAAGGAAGCTGGGCAGGTCCATTATTTTCAACGCACGGCGAATTGGGTCCTTCCCAAAGAAGACGACCCCTATTCCCCGGAGGCCTTGGAGCATTTCAGAAGTCACCCAACCGCTGCGCAAGACCAGAGAGATGAAATCTTCAACCGCATCAACTCTGGGGGGCCGGGCATCTTCGAGTCCATTCGTCCCGGAATGGAAAAGGCGGGCCATCAGAACATGGCTTTCGTGGAAGATCCCGAGATCCGCGCGAAACTCGTGCCGACCCACCCATGGGGTTGCAAGCGGCCACTTTTCTCCAACGACTACTATCGGGCCTTCAATCGCTCGAATCTCGAATTGGTGACCGATGGGATCGATCGGATTACACCGTCTTCCATCCTCACGGTAGATGGCAACGAGCGGCCCATCGATACACTGATTCTAGCCACGGGTTTCAAAACGACCCGCTATCTGTCTTCCATCGACGTACGGGGGCGCGACGGGATTACCATTGGAAAGGCCTGGACGGATGGGGCGGTCGCCTATCAGGGCGTTACGACGGCAGGTTTTCCGAATCTGTTCATGCTCTACGGACCGAACACCAACAGCGATTCCCTGATCACCATGATCGAATACCACGTCGAGCATTCGATGTTGCATATCGAGCGGCTTGCTCGCGAAGACATCGCCTGGATCGACGTCAGGTCTGAAATCATGGACGATTACAACGATCGCCTCCAAAAAGAGATCGAGGCGATTGGCGTTTGGTACGCGGGCTGTACGGATTACTACCGTGCGCCCAGCGGTCGTGTCGTCACCCAATGGCCGCACACGATGGGTGAACACCGAGAGATGCTCGCCCAGATCGATTCCGATGCGTATGAAGTTGGCCCCTGAGGGGAGTGTGAAACCTCCATCGAGGCTCCTGAGTATCGCCAGGGAGCATGGCGAGCCTCCTGATGCGTGGAGGAAGAACCGCGCTGCTGGCGATACCACACCCCACGAGAAGGGTGTACGTTCACTTCTACGTTGGAATCGAGGGCTTCAGACGATTCGATGAGCACCTCTCGTTCAGCACGCCCGCGTTGGCTTGCTGTGCTTTCTACAGCTGCGCTCGCAGGTGTGGCGTATGTTTCGATTCTCGAAAATTACTTTCATCTCGACGATTTTCGACACCTTTACGACCTCCACAATGATCCGGTCCGGTTCGTCCTCGAGCCCTTCGGGGGCCATCTCTATGTGGTGCGGAACACGCTTTTCATGGGCTTCCATGCATTGTTTGGAATGGAGCCAAAAGGCTATTTCAGTCTCGTTCTTCTGACCCACATAGTGAATACGGGGCTTCTCGCGCGCCTGCTTTGGTGGTTGAGCGGAAGTGGGTGGGTTGCGTTCTTCGGCGCATCGATCTGGGCTGTGAGCCCAGCTCACTCTTCCGTGTTGGGTTGGTATTCCGCATACGGTCATGTTGTTGCGACGACCGCGTTTCTCTGGGTTGCTGGTGGGGTCGCTGTGCATCGAGCGAACGAAAGCCGCTATCGACTGCAGGGGACGGCCGCGTGGTGCGCGATCCTCGTTATCGGCGCCATGAGCTACGCGACCGGAATTGCGATCGCGTGTGTATTTCCGTTTGTTCTCGCTCTTTTCGATCCTCGCGTCATTCGAGATCGCGGTGCCGCTGCGGTGATGGTTTCTCTTCCCTTCTTTGTGATCGGTATGTATTTCGCGGTACATCACTTTTGGGGGCAGCCCGGCCATCAGTCGCCATTTGAAATCAGTCTGCTCAAACCCAACGCCATCGCCGACAACGCCAGTGATGTCTGGAGATTGTTGACGATTGGTTTCGGTGTATTGGCATCGGCCTTGACCACAAGCGCGGGTGCGTCCGGTTCATGGATTGCAGTTGGGTTTCTCGCCTTGCTCGTCGCCTCTTATTGGCTCGGCGCGCACCGCGAGGCTCGAACCTCCTTGGCCTGGTTTCTTCTTGCGATGAGTGCCTATCTGAGTGTCTCACTTGGGAGGGGAGAGTTTGCCGTCGCGTCCTTTATGCCCGTTTCAAATGTTTCGCTCGATCGGTACCAGTATTTGGCAACGAGCTGCCTCGTTGCTGCCGGTGGAAGCCTCGCAGGCTGGTGGCTCCAGCATCCGAATTTTCTTCTTTCCCGTGGGTGCAGGGCTGTCTTGGTGCTGGGGTCTATCATGCTCATCGTGCATCTGGGCCTCCATCCGATTGCCAATATTTCGCATGAGTCGGAACGTAACCTGGCTCGCCGTGCCCTTCAGTTGATCCGGACGCAGGTGGTGAGAGCTCCAAATGGTCCTATCGCGTACTTGGTTGATCGGTCGACGGGTATTGACAAACCGATCAAAGGCTCAGCGTTTTCGACATTGATGTTTTCGGGAACTCTCTCTCGTGCTTTCGTGACGCTATTCGATAGTGATCATTTCAATGGGAAAACGGTGCGATTCGTGACGAGTCCAGGTGCCGTGAAACGTGAAGATGAAAAAGGTCTTACCCTCTTGTCCCGCATGCTGGTCTCGAATGAAGAGTACGCTTCGATACTTCGAGAAAAAGAGAACGAGTAATGGACGTCCCACGTCAATGGCCAACATGGGATGGTCTCATCGTGGAAAAATCATCGCACGATTACTCTCATTGATTCGCGTCGTCTACCGAGGGTCGATCTCTTCGGAGAGTTTGGCCAGTGATCGGATGGAAGGACCCGCGACTTCTGCAGGCATGTCACGTGAGCCCGGAACGATCCGAACGAAGTCGACGCCTGAGTGCTCGAGTTCTTGAAATCGGGCAACCGCCTCCTCGAGAGGCCCGGCGATCCCGAATCGGTGAATGAAATCGGTCTCGAGTGCTTGTGCATGGGCGCTTCCCGCCAGCGCGTGGTTGGCCATGTCGTAGTGGTGTCGCAAGTGTCGCGCTGCAGCACGAGAACCTTCCGGCAACGTCTCGATATCCATACCGTGGAATCCCGAAAAGTGTGCGAAAACGGAAAGACCACCTCGGATGGCTTCCCGGGCCACTTCGCGATCGGGATGGATTACACAGTTGACGTATGCGCCAAAGCGAATCGAATCTGGGTCCCGATCCGCTTTTTCCGCAGCACGGCGTGCACTTGCGATGCAATCGGCGATACGTTCGGCGTCCGCACCCACTGCAAAACAGATCCGATCCGCGCGCTGTGCCGCGATTTCGATGACTTTCGGTCCAGTGGCCGCGACTTCGATGGGAACCGGTGGGACGTCGATACCGTCGAGCCACTCGATGCGACTCGGGTATCCCTCGCGTAGGACCTCCTCTCCGGCGAGGTAAGCCTGCAGGCGCTGGAGGTAGAGGTCGAAGTCTTTCGGTGGTGCCGGCCGGCGGCCAATCTTGGCCATGGAAGAATCGCCACGGCCGATCCCGAGCACGACTCGCCCACCACTCTCCACCTGAAGGGCGAGGGCTGCCGACGCGGTCACCGCGGGGTCGCGGCTCACGGGGTTCGTCACGCCCGTTCCAATCTCGATGCGTTCAGTCGCAGTGGCAGCGAGCATGAGATGGCTCCAAACCTCAGGCGTCAAACACTGAGTGTCGGCGAAGACCAGGCTTCGAAAACCGAGGCCTTCCGCCAGCTTCGCCATGCCTGCCGAGCCTGTCGGGCTCGGAAACATCAGGAGACCCAACTTCATGCTCATCTCTCCTATCTGAAGGCGCTCTACCGGTGTTCCTCATGAGGGTTCAGAGCGAGTCTGTGACTGTGGAACTTTTCGCCTTCACCGACGCGCTTTGATGTGCTTGCATGATTGACGAAAATCGGAGATGACCACGCGCGCGGTTCAGCCTCGCTGAGGCAGTCATCCGCATAGGGGGTGTTCATCCCGCAGGGCGTCACTTCGACGCAACGGCCCTGAGCATCGAATTCACAGCCCATGGGGTTGTCGCCGTGGATGAGGAAATCGGGCGCTTCGATGGCCCGAGCATAGTAGACGGCATCCCGTCCCGATTCTTGGAACTCGGTGTCGGCAAGCTCGACCACACAACCGAGTCCGTCGGCCGGGCAAGGTAATACGCGCCACGGGTCTTCTACGAGTCCATCGAGTTCTTCGTCGGGAAAGCTTTGCGGGCGGATACGAACGATTTCGATGCGAGTGATCGGGCGTCGTTGGTCACTCGGGTTGTAGCATTCGTCCAGACAGAGCTGATCGACTCGTTGTTGGCCCAAAGCTTCGACGACATGTTTGGGACATCCGGGCTTCTGGGCGAAGGAGCCAATGGCGCGGACTCGAAATCGAGGGGTTTCGCTCCGTGTGGTCGTCGCACCCATTGGGATCATTTCAGCTCCATCGATGAGGTCAAACCAGAGCAGAGTTCTTCGGCCACTTGTCGCATAGACTTCTTTTCGCTGTAAAGCGTTCCAGATCGCATCTCTGTCGCGACCCGCTGAATGAACCGCGACAAGTCCGCCGGTCACGAAATACGCTGACGCCCGCTCGGTCTCGAAGAGTTGAAGCGGGCTCTGGCCACTGTTGTGGAAGGCAATGGACTTCGCGGCGGGCTCGCTGGCGTCGTTACTTGAACCGAAGAGCCCATTTGGATCCTGGTTCGAATCTCCGATCCGGCCACGCCCTTCGGTCATTTCGCCACGGCCCAGTTCCTTGTATCCATTGCCAGGCCTAGCGCTGTGATTGTCGCTCGAACCGATGAAGCCGAAGTCGAAGAGCTTCGGACTCGAAGGATCGCTCCAGTCGCGGATCGCGAGCATATACTGTGCGGAGCCACGCGGGCGATAGTTGAAGGTGGGTTGGAACATCTCATTGGGCGCTTGTCCCGCATTCAACCAAGCGTTGGTTTCGTATCCGGGCAGTGTCATCCAGCCGCCCTGGAATCCCGCTACGTAATTCATGCGCGCTTCTTCCGCGCGGCGTTCACATTCTTCCTCAGACTCTCCAGTTTCTCTGCAGCGCGCCGCGACGAGCGTCCCCGCGTGCCAGCAGCTCGGCAGGTAGCCATCGCTGGGCATCGGGCATTCGAGAGAGCCGTCGTCCGTTCGTTCGACGGATCGCCATGAAGGCAGCTGCTCGGAGTTTCCGTGACCCGAATAGATCTCGACGAGAGTTTGGCGTTTGGGGTCGTGGCCCGGAAGTTGTTTTCGCCAATCGGATCCCGCAGGCGTATACAGTCCCCATGCGGTGCCATGTGGGATCACGATTGCGTCATGTCCCCAGTCGTCGAGTTTGTCGAATAGGATCTCCGGTGTGGGGGCAGATTCACGGCAGTCGACCGGAAGGTCTCGAACTGGGACACCGTCTGGGCATGGTTCGACGATCTCGGCATTACGGAGGAATCGAGAGAAGCTGCGTCCGCGTTCTCCGCCCGCGACGGCGAGGATGGCTCGAGCGGTATCGGGGAACTCCAATCCCCCGTCCCCTTCCGGCGGTCGTGCGGCGATCGGCCGTGTTGGGATTTCGTCGTCTGAGATTCCGCGAAGGACCACGTTTTTGTGGCCGTAGTGGTTTTCGGGCTTGCTTCCGATGTGGCTCCACTCCCAACCGAGATAGGTGACGAGATCGGGATTGTTCGGATTTCCAGCTGCAGCGTTGCATGCGCGGACCGATTCCACGGTCTGTTCCCAAAGGTCGGGTGTCAGGGTCTCGGCATGATCGTTGATGGACCAGAAGTCGAGTGCCGAGCAGAAACGGGCGAAATCGCAGGCCGCAGCGGGGGGCGCGGTGCCTTTTCCTCCAGCGAGCGGGAGGCTCATCATGAAGGCATCGAAGCTGAAGGTGGTGTGGACATGAAAATCACCGAAGAGGATCTGTTTGTCGGGCAATGCGCCGAGCATGTGTGCCGTTTCGTTTTGTACGGCAACTCGTTTCTCGATGGTTTCCGTGGGGCGGGTTACCGCTCGGATTTCCCCGGGTTTTTCGTCGTTACCGAGCCAGCCCCTCGCACCGGAAAAAACCCAGAGCCCGAGTATCAAAATCACCAGCACGACCCAGAGTGCCTTCTTCATCTGGAACCCTTCCGTCCAAACGTATCCGCTGTGCGCCGGGGCGAAGTACCAACCGTTCGGAGAGAATACTGGCACATCTCATCACCCCGAAACAGTTTCGAGATTGCCTTCGTTTCGAGTCTAGAGGAGTTCGGCACGACCCCGTTGGGTCGACAAGAGCGGGAGGCGCGAAGCGGCTAGGGGCTTCGGTATCGATATCGATCGCGGTTTTCCATCACCGGGTCGAGAAGTGAAAGGTCCCCCTGGGCGACGTCATTTCCCTGGGGAAAAGGTGCACCCTGAACCACGCCGATCTCCCCGCGTACCCGATTGTCCTGGTAGTAGCAGTCGTATACGCGGGCCAGCAGGCTAGAGAACTCGGCCGGCCGGTCTTTACTGAAGTGTTCGAGTAGTTCGTGCCGCCGATTGGGCGGGAGGTCGGAGAAATTGGAATCGAAACTCTGCAGTACATCTTCGAGAGCACTGATGTATTCATGGGCTTGTGTGTGCAGATACGCCTCGAATCCCACCTCTGCAGCGCTTGGCATCTTGCCATCCGGGCTGGCGGGGATCAGTGTGTCTAGCAGTGCCGTGAGTAGCCTCTTCATAGGTTCAGCTAGAAACGGCCCAGAAGTTTCACTCGACATGGTTTGTTTCCTCGTTTCTCAGTCGAAGAGGTTCGTGAGGTTCTTCTTGATCGAGTCTGCAATGTAGAGCGCACATGCTTGGATCGTACTTGCAGGGTTCACGCCCCCGGAAGTCACGAAGATGCTTCCATCCACGATGAAGAGGTTCTTGACATCGTGGCTGCGGCCCCAACGATTGACCACGGACTTCTCGGGGGCGTCGCCCATTCGTGCCGTGCCCAGCAGGTGCCATCCTGTGGGTCGCAAGGGGCCAGCGCTCATGACTTCCTTGGCACCCGCGGCGCGCATCACCTCCTCGCCACGGGCAAGCCCATGGTCGATCAGTTTTCGACTGTTTTCGCTGTATGTGTACGTGATCTTGGGTGCCGGAATCCCACTGGAATCCACGAGTTTCGGGTCCAAGGTCACTGTGTTGTGTTCTTCGGGGAGATCTTCGCCCACGATCCCGATGGCGAAGGTGTGGTCGAAGCGCTTGCGGAACGCATCGTGATGTTCTGGTCCCCAGGGGATCGAGCCATCCATGTAACCGGCCATGGCGGTGTTCAATGGACCGCTGCCGCGGCTGATCTGCATGTTGTAACCGCGGACGAAACCCCGAGAGGGATCCGTCTCGTAGAACTGTTTGCTGAGGATGCTGCAGGCCTGGGGCCCCTTGTGGCCGTCGAGCCTCTCCTCGAAGAGCCCCTGGACGTACCCGAAGCCGTGGAACATGAGGTTCTTTCCGACCAGACCGCTGCGGTTGGCGAGACCGTCGGGAAAGCTGTTGGATTTCGAGTTCAAGAGAATCCGGGGTGTTCCGACGCCATTGCAGGCCATGATGACGATCTCGGCTCGCTGTAAGCACTCGTCGCCATTTTCGTCGTAGTAAACGACGCCGTCTGCGAAGCCCTGGTCGTTGACGGTTACCTCGCGCACGCGGCAGCGAGTTCGCAGTTCTACACCCCGCCGGATGGCTTTTGGCCAGTAGGTGATGTCGGTGCTTGATTTTCCGCCCTGCGCACAGCCCGAGAGACAGGGACCGAGGAACACGCATCGGTCCCGCCCGTCATAGGGCTGGGAAATGATTGCGCTGTCCGACGGCCACCAGTGCCAGCCCAGTGCGTTGAAGCCTCGTGCTGCGGTCTCACCGACCAGGCCCATTGCAATGGGGGGCAGCGGCGGATCCTTGGGTGGGTACATGGGGTCTCCGGCCAGGCCCGAGACGCCCATGATCTGGTCGTTTTGTTCAAAGAACGGTTCGAGCGTGTCGTAGTCGATGGGCCAGTCGTCCGCGACGCCGTCGAGGCTCTTTACCTTGAAATCGGAAGGGTGCAGACGTGGGAAGTGCGCTCCGTAGAGGATCGTACTCCCACCGACCCCGTTGAAGTTGACTACGATGACTTCCGAATCGTCGTTGTTGATGGGATAGTCGGCTTCGAGGCCTCGGACGTTGGGGTCGATGTGGTAGGGGCCGTGAGCCTGGCTTTCCCAGTTTGCAGCGTTGGTTGGGTAGTCCGAGGGGCGGGTCCAGTCCCCCTGCTCGAGGCAAACCACCCGCATCCGGGTTTCGGCAAGGCTCCACGCGACCGCAGCGCCGGATGCCCCTGCGCCAATGATCAGGACATCGACGACGTCGTCGCTCATTCGATCTCTCCCATTCATGGTTGGCATCGGTTTTGCCCTTCCGAGCTCCTATCTTAGACGCCCTTTCCGTGTCGAGCCTGCTCAATGTGAACCTGGAGTTTGGATCGTGGTTTCGATTGGGAGATTCCGCCGTCAACCTGCGTTTCATCCTTTCCCCAACTGGGGGGAATCTGAAATCTGGATAATACCAACCGGAAGATGAAATTTACGGGCGCTCATCCACGCGGCGCCAGCGTGCGACGAAATAGGCGAACGACATTCGGCCGGGTAAGCGATTAAAGAAGCGCTCGATCAGCAGCAATGGCGGTGTAATGAGCGTCTTGATGCGCTTTGGGAGCCGAAAGATCAAGCTTTGTTGAACCAGAAAATAGGCGGGCCCACCAAAGTAGTTGACGTCTGATAGCGCGAAATGAGGAGCTGCCAGTTCTAGAATCGAGTCGTGTTTCAATGCATGTTCGGTTTCAGCATCGAAGAAAGCGTCTCTTTGGTACCAAACTGTGCGAATCGGCTCCAAGACGTAGTTGGCATTTGGCTCCATCATGAGGAAGAGACCGTCTGGTTTGAGCATCTTGGCAACATTTTCCAGAGTTCTCGGAATGTCCGTCACACAGTGATGGAGGCCACCAATGACCATTACGACATCGAAGAGGTCGACCGGTTCCATTTCCTGAGTGAGATCCAATTCGTAGGCCGGTCGTTTTAAAGATTCGCGGTAGGCGTCGCAGGCTAGCGACGAAATGTCAAAGCCAGAAACTTCGGCACCAGGAAACAACCGCATCACTTCCATGGAGTTCAAG
This sequence comes from Myxococcota bacterium, assembly GCA_022447545.1. Lineage (GTDB taxonomy): Bacteria > Myxococcota_A > UBA9160 > UBA9160 > SMWR01 > JAKVBI01. The sequence goes on along the minus strand of JAKVBI010000007.1, from coordinate 7,318 downwards.
CCGTTGCCGCACATCAGGTCCGCGACTTTCTTGCCGTCCAGATTCAATCCCTCGAACATTGGCTCCAAGATGTATTGCCTACGGTATGCGAGAGACTCGTCGTCATAGTAGTGACTGGTGTACTCGTCGTGGATGCGCTCGTAATGTTCTTTCTGCCGTTTGCTTTGTGTTTCAACCATTGTTGGACCTGCAATTTTCGGTTGGGCCTGGAACGTTACCAATCTGTAGATATCACGGCGGTAATAGGCATCAACTAGTATGCTATAGTGATGCTTGGGCACAATCCGAAAGCCTGGTTTTGTGAGGATTGTCTTTTGGGTGTTGCTGGGCTGATGGGATGGCCTCGAGGCTCATGATGTCCCACAAAACCAGTGCGGAAATCCAGCAGAGCCTTCGGCAATCCGGAAGCGTACCGGCTGAATGGTTCCGCCGTGACAACCTGTACGGGTTCATGGTCACTGCCCGCGTCGCCATCCCATTCCTGGTTCTGATCGCACTGCTTCCCACCACCTATGCGAATCTCGGGCTCCTGGGCACGGTGGTGGTGGGGTTCTTGATCGGTGTTCTCGCCTACAAGATCAGCATTGTCATGCACGATTGCTGCCACGCATCTCTTTTTGAGAAAGCGTCGTGGAATCGGATCGTGGGGGACCTGGGAGGCATCATCACGGGGTCGTACTTTCCAAGCGTCAAGTACACCCACATGCTTCATCACCGCTACAACCTTTCGGACAAGGACCCGCAGTTGCATCAGTTGGCCGGTCTCGACGGAGGATCTCGCCGCTATATGGCATGGCATCTCAGCAAAGCGCTGTTCGGTTTTCGTTTGGTCGACTTTGCTGATGACTATCTGGGGATCTCTAGTCGAGAGGAATCTTCCAATGAGGGGTCAGAGCCGGCATCTGGCCCTCAGGCGAAACCATCTTGGTTCGTTCAAGTGGTGTTGGCACAGTTGGGAATTGCATTGATCGCTTCGGGATTTGGGTCAGTTCCGGGGTTGGCCCTCGTGTATCCCATGTCTGCGATATCGGTTTCTCTCTTTCTTGGGCGTTTACGGGCCGTGGCAGAGCATGTGCAAGCAGATGGAGAAGACTTTCCTGACTTTGCGCGCTCCCATCTTCCATCTCTACCGGATCAAGCTCTGCTCTATGAAGCGCACTTCAATTATCATCTCGAGCATCACGTTTTTCCGAATATGCCTTCCTGTCATTTGCCAAAGCTTCACGAAACGATGAGAGACGAGTTTCACACGTCAAGAACCCTAAGCAACTCGATGTTCGGAACTTTGCTGAGACGACTTCGAGAATGTCCGGAATGAGCCGAATCGAAACGGCCGAAACTCACTGCGGGCTTTGCGGTGCCAAGGCATTCGATTCTCTCTGCGATACCCTCGATTTCTGCTACGAGACCTGTAGCAATGAGTTTCATTACGTACGGTGTCGGGAATGCGACCATGTCTATCTTCAGAATCGTCCTACGATCGACGCGTTGGGAATCATTTATCCGAGCCATTATCTGGCTTATCAGTACGAAGAACAGCTCGGAAGTTTCATCAATGAAGTTAGAAACTGGGTTCAACGCGGAAAGGTTTCTCCCATTCGGAAGTACGCGAAGGAAGGTGACTTCATCGTCGACGTAGGCTCTGGAGCCGGTGACCTTCTTCAGATCATCAAACGCTTCGGTGACAAGTCTTGGGAACTCGTCGGAGTGGACTTCTCGGAAGAGGCACGTCGTGGGCTCGAGAAGCGCGGTTTTCGGTCCATCGGCGAACGTTTTGAAGAATGCGATTGGCCTTTCGAGCGCCCTGCGGGGGCCGTCGTGATGAATCAATTGATCGAGCACGTGGAAGATCCACTGGCTGCAATGCGCAAGGCTCGCGAGATCTTGCGACCTGGCGGTGTGCTGATCATGGAAACGCCATCGCTGGAAGGGCCCGACGCGCGTCTTTTTCGTCACCGCTACTGGGGAAACTGGCATGCTCCTCGCCACTGGAATTTGTTCAGTGCGGCGAGCTTGGGCGCTGCCGCCGAACGGGCTGGGCTGCGCACGGTTTCAGTCGAGTACATTCTGTGCCCGTTTTCATGGCTTCATAGCGTTCAGTATCTGCTTCGTGAGCGATTCGGTTGGGATCGTCTCGGCCGATGGGTCGATGTCGATCACTTTGTTCCTCTGGCAGCTGCCACTGGGATCGACTTCATCCAGCGAGTCTTCACTCGTCGAACCTCCAACATGCGTGTGATCGTCCAGAAAACCTGACCCGGGTTGTCCCTAGAGTTCTGGAGATGTTCCGTCGGGTTCGAGAGGCTCACGCAGTTTCCAAAAGTTCACGGATTGATGGGGGCACTCAGCCGTCAGGTTGCTTCTCTCGATGGGATCCCAAATTGCTGTGGGACGGTCGTGTAGACGGTTAATCGTCCTACGCGTTTTCTACTGCGATCGTGTCGGTCGGGGATTCGATTTGGACTTCCCACGACGGCGGTAGATCTCCCATCCTGGCAGCCTGGGATCCGGTTTTTGGAGAACGAACCCTTCTCTGGCCAGACGTTTGGGGAACGGCAGGCGGGCTTTCGGAAACCACTGGCGCATGGCTACGACCCGAAGGTCAGGCGGGAGGTACTTGCGGTAGAACTCCAAACTCGGAGGATCGCCTCCGATGTGGTGGGACGCGAGCCCCATCGACATATGGTAGAGGGTTCCCTCAGCGAGCAGTGTGACGAGGGGATCCATGGGGAAGTAAACCTGTCCGGGTGAGCGGAGTTTTGCGAAGCGAAAAGCCTGCTCCTCGGGGTTTTCTCGGAAGTTGGAAAAACGGGCGATCGCTTGATCGAAATCCTTCCGAAAGTTGGGTCTTCCAAATTCGGCCGAAGTTCCGATGACGATGACGAGCAGCAACGCAGCCCGAGCGATCCAACTGATGGCCTGAGGTCGAATCGTCAGCTGAGAGAGACCCAGAGTCGCTGCTGCGATGGCGAAGACCGTGGCGAAGCTATAGGAATTCACGTGACCGCCCACCTTGCGCGCTGCCAGAGAGGCTACCGGGGTCATGCAGAGGGCGACGACGAGCGACAGGGTCCATGAATTGTCGCGCAGCCACGTACGCCAGGTTTCTGAAGTTCGGAGGCCATAGATCACGAGCAAAGTGATGGCCGCCAGTGGCCATGCGAGGATGGACATCAGTCGGTATAGCGAACTCCCGGCACTGGGTGATCGCACGCTCGATAGGCCGATGTGCCCAGTTGGGACGATGAGCAAGTTATAGATGATTCGCTCGAAGCCAAAAATGAGCGCGAAGACACTGAAGGTAATCGCCGTTGTGAGCGCCATGTAGAACACGTAACGCACTGCAGTTCGGTGGCCCTCGGCGAGAAGGAGATAGATCGGGATCGCCCACAGGATGGGAACCGCTGTCTGTTTGGTCCAGACGGCAAGCACTGCAAACAGGGCTGAGAGCAGGAGGTTCTTGTTGCCATCCTGCGCGCCTGGTCGACGGCGTAACAGAGAGGCACAAGCTGCAACACAAAACCCGAGGGCCGGTGCATCTGCGTGAATCATGAAGGTTGATCGTTCGAGGGCGACATCGTGGATGAGGAAGACGCAGAAGGCGACGAAGGACGCTGAGACGATTGTCCGCGAAACTTCTCGGCCTCCCGCGCAGTGGAGCCATGCGGCCGGGAGAAGAACGAAGCTGAGGGTCAGGACTCCGCCGATCAATAGAGCTGGGCTGGGTGTTGAGGCCAAGGTTGCTGGGAGATAGAGGATCGCAGTGAGGGGGGTGTAGTGGTAGTCGGTGAGAGGTCCTTCCCCGGGCAGGAGATAGAGTTGGTAGCCCTGGGCAAGTGAGAACGACCAGGACAGGCGCGAGGCATTCAGTCCGAAAAAGGGAAGTCCAGCGAGTTCGATGAAGGCCCGGCTTGCAATGGCAAGAACGCCCAAAGGAAGGGCGAAGATCAACAGGCGATCCAGCAAAGACTGGAGGCGGTGTTGGCTCGGGACTCCTCGTGAACTACCGGATGTCACCTGACCGTGCCTCGGTTGGATGGAGATACCTTACCGGAAGTCGAGCACGGGACAAAGGAAACAGGAGGTGAGTCCTTCCCCGGGTGCTCCGGGTGGCCCTCAGATAGGTCGCTTTCGGCGTGCGATTGAGTGCTCGAGCCGGAATCCCCGGATGACCTGACACGCTTGCCCCAGGCTCGACCGGCCCCCTCGGCATAGCATGGTGTTCTAACCCAATTGGCCTGCCTTCTGCTCCCTTTTCCAAACAACGACGGGGAAGTGGGACGGGGACCTTCATCCAGGGGCCGATTGGGCCCAATGTCGCCAGGAACAGACGCCAAATTCTCGATTCAGTATCATTGAAATGTCTAAAGTTTTGCTTCATCCGTTCCGCATGCAGGGTAGGTGAGCGTAGGTCGATCATGAAAATCACGTTGATACAGCCTCCCTCGGTCACCCACCCAAAGTCCATTACCTCCGATGCACTGCCGCCCATTGGCTTGGCGTACATTTCGGCGTCCCTGAAGTCCGCCGGTCATCACGTTCATTTTGTCGACTCGGTTGGTGAGGGCCTGAAACAGTTTGGAGAAATCCCGAGTTGGCCGGGAATGGTGAGTCGAGGCCTGTCGTTCTCAGAAGTTTTCGAGCGAATTCCAGAAGGCACTGAGATGATTGGGGTCTCATGCCAGTTCTCCGCGACATGGCCGTACAACCACCAATTTCTGGATGCTCTTCGCGATGCGTTTCCCGGCGTTTTCATCGTCATCGGTGGGGAACACGTCACGGCGCTTCCGGAATACATTCTGACCAATCATCCGTCTGTCGATTTTTGCGTTCTGGGAGAGGGCGAGAATTCGATCGTCGAACTCGCCAATGGGCTGGAGAGGGGTCTGCAAGGAGAAGAGCTTTTTGATGGCTTGACGGGTGTCGCGGGTCGAATGGATGGGGAGGTCAAGTTCAGTAAGCCGAATGTGAGAATCAAAGACGTAGATGAGATACCAGAGCCTGATTGGGAAAGCGTTCCTCTGATGAGGTACATCGATTCGGGTTACAGCCATGGCGTCGACCTGGGAAGATCGATGCCCATCATGGCGAGTCGGGGATGCCCTTATCAGTGCACTTTTTGCTCGAATCCGCTCATGTATACCCCTCGCTGGTTTGTCCGGAAGCCAGAGTTCGTCATCGAAGAGATGAAAAAATATATCGAGCGTTATCAAGTGACCAATTTCGATTTCTACGATTTGACGGCCATCGTGAAGAGGGATTGGATCGTCGAATTTTCAAAAATGGTGATCCGGGACCTTCCCCCAATTACTTGGCAACTTCCAAGTGGGACCCGCTCCGAGGCTATCGACGCAGAAGTTTCCAGGCTGATGTATGAGTCCGGATGCAGAAACGTGAACTATGCACCTGAGAGCGGGAATGTCGAAGTTCTCGAGATGATCAAGAAGAAGGTCAAGATTTCGACGATGCTCGATTCGATGCGTAGCGCCTATAAGAATGGCCTCGAGGTGAAATCGAATATCATCATCGGGTTTCCCAAAGAGCAGAAGCGTCAGCTTTTCCAGACTTTTGGGTTCACGGCACGAATGGCTTGGATCGGGGTGCACGACATCTCTGCTTTTCCGTTCAGTCCATACCCGGGCAGTGAGTTGTTCGCCCAGCTTCTAGCCGAGAAAAAGATCGAGTTGGGAGAAGAGTATTTTCGCTCTCTGATGTCCGTATCGATCATCGGGAAATCCGAATCTGCGAACGATGAGATGTCCGATCGGTATATCAGAACAATGACGAACCTTCTGATGGCCTGGTTCTACGGTCTCAGTTTCTTGTTCCGGCCCATCAGGGCCTGGAACATGGTCTACAGAATCCTCATCACCCGACGGCCCAAGACCCGTCTCGAAAATGCATTGGCGGCTCTTTTGGAGAAGAACAGTCGGGCAACCGCATAGTCGGTACGCGGCGAAGAATTCTCCGGTGCAAGCCTTCGATCAAGGTGGAACTGTAGCGTCGCGGTGTTAAAAGCGTCCTTCCATGACCGGATGCCGTAAGCGGATCGAGTTCCACCGGAGTTCATGATCGAGAACTGAACCGGGTTGGCCGCCTTCTGCACTCTCGATTGGCCTCGCTCCGAATTCGAGTTCGAGCGACCCCTTGAGTTGCTTCACGCGTCATTCGATCGACTGCGAACGCCGGCTTCAGCTGTGTGCTGTGCGCTCCGTTGACTCGTTGCCTGCCTCAGTTCGCCTGCACATCGACCTAAACATTTGGCTGCGTTTGGGGATAACCCAAACGACGAGTTCCGTAGATTCCCCGGCCCGCTCGGCTTGGCCCCGCGGGGATCCGGTATGTGAAGCTGGAGATCCAAATCACATGACGATCGTTATCGGTGGCGATGGTAGCGGCCTGTTGAACACGGATCTGGCCATCCTCAAGCGGCAAGATCCGGTTCGATCCGGGGTAGCCGGCCATGGCGAGCAGCTCTACGTCAACACCTCCAACGGCAACCTCGTCGTCCAACACGAGGATGCCTTCCTCCCCAGTCTGGGGGAAGACTACCGCCTGCTCCGAACCTACAACTCCCGCGGCGAGGGCAACGAGTTCTCCACCGGCAAGTGGTCCTTCTCCACGAATCTGAAACTCAGCGTCGTTTATCTCTTCCCTCACAAGGTCCTCGAACTCCATCGCGGCGACGAGAGCTTTTTCCAGTTCAATTTCGATGTCGCTCGTGGCCTGTGGGTGAGCACGGACGGTGACGGCGCCTACGAGACCATTGCCGAGATCAGCGACTCCTGGGAGTTGTACCAATCCCGCTACGCGTTGACCCGCGAGGACGGCGTCGTCCTCGAGTTCGACTTCTTCGGAAATCTGCTCCGATCCGTGGACCCCAATGGCGTGTCCATGGAGTTCGTCTATGACCACGATTCCCTGAAGCTCAAGCGCGTGATCGACGACCAGGGCCACGTCATTGACTACCACTACGACCCCGTCACCTGGCAGCTCGACAACGTGACTGACGAGACGGGTGCCAAGCTGGTCGACTACGAGTTCGATCCCTGGGGCAAACTGCTGTCGGTCACCGACCGCATGGGGCACGTCACCCGCTACGAGTACCACCCCCAGGGCATGCTCACCAAGGTCATCCTCCCCAATGAGCAGACCGTCGAGGGGAAGCTCGAGACCTACGCGGCCCGCGAAATCGAAATCGACTACGAGATGCTCGATTGGCGCCAGGCGGATCGCTGGGTCTCGTATGGGGTCTCCCGGGTCACCGACGCCGAGGGCGGCATCACCACCTTCGACTACGAGTTCGACGTCGAGTATG
>JAKVBI010000006.1:113698-144387 GCA_022447545.1 Myxococcota bacterium | reverse complement strand
CCAGGATATGTATCGGGGGATCAAGCGAGCAGCGATTCTGGCGGACGATGATTCGGAGCTGGATGCTGTTTGCGTGACCGGAAGCGGCGAATGGTTTTGCGTGGGAGGCGATATGTCGGGCCGCGCTGAGAACCCAGAAGCGCTCGCCGCGGAACTCGACCCGACGGATCACTTTCCGTTTCGTCACTTCGAGCGCTGCAGCAAGGTGATCGTGGCAGCCGTCAACGGGCAGTGCCACGCGGGAGGTCTCAATTTACTCATGCACTGCGACCTTTCCATCGCCGTGGACACGGCGCGCTTTCGCGCACCGGAGTTGCTGAGGGGGATCCCTGACCCGTACATGAGCGCGCGCCTCGCCGACTACGTGGGGTTGGGGAAGGCGAAGTATCTATTGTTCACCGCAGCACTGATCGATGCCCGGGAGGCGGAGTCCATGGGGTTGATCGGCAAGGTCGTGACCGCTGACCGTTTTCAAGACGAGGTGGAGTGGACCCTCGAACAAATTCGGAAGACGGCCCCGGGTGCCCGCGCACTCATCAAAGAGGACTGCAATAAACGTCTACATGGACACGATGTGAGCATGTTCAGGCGTTCGATCATGAGTCCCGAAATGGTCGAGGGGATGCAGGCTTTTCTGGAAAAGCGCCCACCCGACTGGCCGCGCGGCTGACTTTTTCAGGGGCTTGATCGCTCGCACCCCACAGGAGGTTTCCATGTCTGGATCCGATGTCTCGCAGCTCCCCGTCGTGATCGAGGTTGCCGTCAACGGTGCGACGTCGCCCGATCGCAACCCGAACGTTCCTCGAACGTCCGAGGAGATCACCGACGTGACTCTCCGCTGTATCGAAGCGGGAGCCTCCATCATTCACACCCACATTTCAGACATCGGAGTGCCGCCGCGTCGTGCTGCGGATCTTTATCTCGAGCACTATCGCCCGATCCTCGAGGCTCGCCCCGATGCGATCCTCTATCCGACCATCGTCTTTGGTGTGGCGGTCGAGGATCGTGTTGCCCACCTGCCCATGCTGGCCGAGGAGTGCGGGCTCCGGATGGGGATTTGTGACCCCGGCTCGTTGAATCTTTCAGGCAGCGACGAAGATGGGATTCCGGCCCCGGTAGAGTTCGTCTACACCAACTCACCCCATGACACCCAACACATGTTCGCGATCTGCGACCAATACCGACTCGGGCCCGGCATCTCGATCTTCGAGCCCGGTTTCCTGCGTTACACACTGGCCTACCGTGCGGCCGGCAGATTGCCGCGTGGCGCCAATGTCCGTCTCTATCTGGGTGGCGAGTCGAGTTATCGCGGGGACGGACATGTCGACTTGTTGTTTGGCTTACCCCCGCGGCCGAGTAGCATCGACATCTATCGCGAAATGATGGCAGGAACCGACCTGGTGTGGTCTGTGGCTGTGTTGTCTGGAGATGTCTTTGCGAATGGCGTCGCCCGCCACGCCCTGGAGTGTGGCGGTCATCTGCGAGTTGGGCTCGAGGATTTTGCCGGTTCACGGCAACCCAACAACGAGGAATTGGTTCAGCAGGCGGTGGAGTTGGTCAAGGAGGTGGGGCGCCCACTGGCGACTCCGGCCGAGGCTGCGAAAATTCTCGATCTGCCGCGCTGAAGCGAGAGTGAACCGAGAAACGATCGTTTCGGCGGTCGACCCGGAGGATCCGAAGTGGCCGAGAGTACCGGTGCAGATGGGGGCCCCGAGGGCATGGTCCCCGATGGCTGGGGGGACAACCTCGGAATGGAGTTTGTCGAGGTTGGCCCCACACGTGTCGTGGCTCGGCTCGAAGCCGGCCCGCGTCACCAACAACCCTATGGGATCCTGCACGGTGGAGCCTGGTGCACAATGGTCGAAGCAGTGGCCAGTTACGGTGCTGCGCAGGCTGCCGGTACGCGTGGTCAAGCCGGTGTCGTTGGCGTTTCGAATCACACGGATTTTCTGCGCTCTCACAGTGAGGGATGGCTCGAAGCGGTGGGTGAACCGCTTCATGCGGGGCGTCGCCAACAACTCTGGGAGGTGCGGATCCAGCGCGTTTCGGACGGGGTGTTGGTGGCGCGTGGGCAGGTGAGGTTTCAGGCACTCGACCAGTTGCCGTTCGAGCGGTAGCGTGCGCGTCTCTTGAATGGGTTGGGCCTGGAACCCGACCCGTTGGATCGACGACGAACAGAGGAGATCGACATGGTGGACGGGATGGGACGGTTGCAGGGCCGAGTCGCGGTTGTCACGGGTGCGGCCTCGGGCATCGGCTTCGCGTGTGCGCAGCGCTTCGCAGAAGAGGGTGCTGTGGTGGCGGGCATTGACCTGAACACGAGTGGTGAGTGGTCTGGGATCGAGAAGTCGGCGCCGGGCTCCCAGTTTTTCGTCGTTGATGTGAGGGATGGCGAGGCCACTCGAGCGGCCGTGGCAGAGGTTCGCGATGCCCACGGGCGCATTGACATTCTGGTCACGGCCGCGGGAGTGGCCGGTGGGGGCCCCGTGCACATGATCTCCGAGGAGGACTGGCGAACGGTCCAGGACATCAACCTCACGGGAACGTTTCTGAGCGTCAAGGCGGTACTGCCGGCGATGATGGAACAGCGCTCGGGCAGCATCATCACCGTAGCCAGCGTCGAGGGCCTCGAGGCCGCCGAAGGTGGGAGCACCTACAACGCCTCCAAGGGGGGAGTGGTGTTGCTCACCAAGAATCTGGCGATGGATTACGGCCGGCTTTCGATTCGCGCGAACTGTATCTGCCCGGGTTTCATCGATACCCCCCTGTTCCGCTCCGTCATGGGCAACGAAGTCTTCGATGAGGAGCGCGAACGGATCCGGCACCAACACAAGCTCGATCGCTTCGGCCAACCCGAAGAGATCGCCGGCGCAGCATTTTTTCTGGCGTCCGATGATTCGTCCTTCGTCACTGGGCAGGCCCTTGCGGTGGACGGAGGATTTACGGCGGGTCATAGCGTGGGTGTGGTGGAGAAGTTGGGCCTGGTCTAGGTGGGCGGCGCGCGATGGGAAGCGGGGAGTAGGCAGGCATGACGGGTTGGAACTTTGGAGACCTTTTGGAGGGTCTCGAGTCGGTCATTCCGGGTGACGCGCTGGCGAGCTTTCAGGGTGACACGAGCTTGTCGTGGAGTGAACTCTCGCGCCAGTCGAACAATCTTGCGGCCGGCCTTTTGGCCAGGGGGGTTTCGCCCGGTGACAAGGTCGCCTTCTACATGCGAAACCGCATCGAGTACCTGGTGTGTCTCGTCGCCTGCTTGAAGGCGCGCCTCGTGCACGTGAATGTCAACTATCGCTACGTGGACGACGAACTTCACTACATCCTGGATAATTCCGACGCTGCGGTGGTGCTCTTCGGTGCGGAATTCTCCGAACGTTGCGAGCGCCTGGTGTCGCGATTGCCGAAGGTCGGGCACTGGCTTCAGGCCGATCCGTCGCCTCCGTCTTTTGCAGAGTCGTTACAAACCCTTTGCGATGAAGGGCACGGAGCGCCCCTGGGAATCGAGCGATCGCCGGACGATCTGTTGTTCGTCTATACCGGTGGAACCACGGGCATGCCCAAGGGGGTGATGTGGCGCCAGGAAGATCTCTGGGGCGCCTTTGGTGCGGGCAAGAACGTGCCCGCCAATCGCGGAGTGCTGCCCAAGACCCAGGAGCTTCACCTCGCCAACGTGGCGGACCACGGGCCCGGGATCCGCCAGATTGCTGCATGCCCACTCATGCATGGCACAGGCCTGTTCACCTCGATGGTGAATCTGTCCGGTGGTGGCTGCGTGGGAACCCTGACCGGCGAGAGCTTCGATCCGGTGGAACTGTTCGACGCGATCGAACGCTGGTCCGTGGAGTCGGTGGTGATCGTGGGTGATGCTTTCGCAAAACCCATGTTGAATGCTCTGGACGAGAATCCAGGGCGCTGGAGCCTTCCCTCTCTCAAGACCATCACCTCCTCGGGTGTGATGTGGAGTCTCGAGGTCAAGCAGGGTTTGCTGCGTCATTGCGAGAAACTGATGCTCGCCGATTTGTTCGGCTCCACTGAGGCCATTGGTTTCGGTTCTTCCGTGACCTCGAAGGAGGGCACTTCTCGAACGGCGAAGTTTAGTATTGGTGAAGACTGCCGGGTCTTCACCGAGGATCACCGCAAGGTCGTGCCGGGTAGCGACGAGCGTGGATTCATTGCCCGCAAAGGGCCCATTCCGCTCGGTTACTACAAGGACGAGAAGAAGACCGCGGAGACCTTCCCGACCATCGAGGGGGTGCGCTACTCGGTTCCTGGCGATTGGTGCACGGTGGCCGAAGACGGGACGCTGACGTTGCTTGGCCGCGGAAGTGTGTGCATCAATTCTGCCGGGGAGAAGATCTACCCCGAGGAGGTGGAAGAGGCGCTCAAGACCCATCCCGACGTCGAGGATGCGCTCGTGGTGGGGGTGCCGGACGAAAAGTGGGGTCAGGCGACGACGGCCGTGGTGGCCCTCGGTGAACGCCTCGAACTCGACGAAGAGGCGCTGCGCCAGCACGTGCGGGAGCGGCTTGCTCCCTATAAGACCCCCAAGCGGGTTCTCGGAGTTCCGAAGATGTTCCGGGCGCCCAACGGCAAGGCCGATTACCGGAGCGCCCTTGCTTTCGCGAAGCAGGAGTTGGACATCCCCGAGTGAGGATTACCGGGTCTCGGACCTTCGAGTAGGGGGATCAGGTCGAGTAACTCGAACCCCGCCCACCACTCAGGCCGCGTCCCACCCGCTTGAGGCCTACCGTGGGTGAGGCATCGGCTGAAGTGTGCAGTTCGAGCACCGTGGGGCCAGGTCTCTCCAGCGCCCGCTCGAGTGCAGTTTCCAGGTCGTCCAGGGACTCGACGAATTCGCCCTGTGCCCCCATGCAGCGCGCCACACCGGCGAAGTCGACGTTGCCAAAGTCGGAGCTCAGTTCCTGGCCGCGAAACTGCTCGGTGTGTCGAATCCATGCGAGAGACGCGTTGTTGAGGATCACGTAGGTGATGGGCAGCTGGCAGCGAACGGCCGTCTCGACTTCCGAGAGCGAGTAGGCCCAGGCGCCATCGCCGGCCAGGCAGACCAGCCGGCGCTCGGGACGCATGGCCAGGCGCGCGCCCACCGCCGCACCGCACGCCCAGCCGATCCCAGCCAGACCTCGGGGCGCGACGAATCCGCGCCCGGGCGCCTTGACCTGAAAATGCTGCGCGCTCCACCCGGAAGCGAGGGATGCATCCGCGAGCAGTACGTCGTCGGCTTTCATCACCTGGCTCAGGGTCTGCACCACGCCTTCGGGCGCGATGCGCTCATCGTCGCTGGGTGTACCCGGCTGGCCCTCGTCGGTGAGGGCGTCGGTCCAGCCCGACTCAATGCTCAACGAGACGTCCTTCAGATGGTCGGTCAGCATGCGGGCGGTTTCGCGAGCGTCCGCCGAGATGCCGACGTGGACGCGCAGCGTGCGTCCAATTTCTTCGGGGTCCACATCCACGTGGATCACGCTCTGGTCCGGTCCGGGCAGGCGCCAATTGAAGGTGGACAGTTGGTCGAGCTTGCTGCCGAGCACCAGTACCGTATCGGCCGAGGCGAGGGCTCGGCTGGCACGGATGTTTCCGAACACGCCCGTCACACCCACGGAAAGGGGATGACGCTCGTCGATGCTGCCCTTGCCATTGATGGTGGTCGCTACTGGAATGCCGGCGGATTCGGCCAGGTGGGTGATCTCCGCGGCCGCCCCGGAGAGCAGGGCACCCCCCCCGGCCAGAATCAGCGGTCGACGGGCGCGGGTGAGCAACGCCAAAGCGCGCTCCAGGTCCGCGGCAGGGGGCGCTGCACGGAAGCGGGGGTAAGAGAAGGCATCGGGCTCGAATTCGTCCGGTCGCTCCACCGGTTGGGCGGGAAAGACGTCGTCTGGAATCTCGAGGATCACTGGGCCCGGCCGACCGGTCACGGCGATTCGCAGCGCCTGGTCGAGGACGTCTTCGAAGGCCGACGCGCGCTCGACCCGACCCATCCACTTGCAGACGGGTTCCAGTAACAAGCGCTGGTCCAGGGCCTGGGACGCGACACCGCGCCGCCTGAGATGCCCCCAGTCCGTGGGGACGTCGGCTACCACTGCCAGTACGGGTACCGAGGACGAGTAGGCCTCTGCGAGTCCCGACACGAGATTGGTGACGCCCGGGCCCACGGTGGCGTCGCAAACGCCGATGCGACCCGAGACCCTCGCGTAGGCGTCGGCCGCACAGGCCGCTGCTCGCTCATCGCGCATCAATATGTGATTGAAGCCCTGGCGTTTGGCAGCGCCGTAGAAGGGCAGGGTCTGTCCGCCCGGTACGCCGAATGCGGCTTCGATGCCACCCGCGCGCAGGATTTCGACGAGTCGATCACCTAGGTCGACGGTCATTGGAACTCCTTTGGATCGGGATTCGCTGTGGCGCGTTCCGAGATCGGTTGTCTGTACCTTGCGTTCAAGCTTCGAACAAGTAGCGATCCGCAATGTGGTGGGCGTTGTGGACAGCCATTTCCTGCTCGACGTTCAGCCAATGTCCGTCGAAACCATGGGAGTGGAGTCCGGCGGTGACCTCGGACATGTTACGGAAGTCCTGGGTCAGTACCTGTCCCCAGCCGAGGTGGCTTCTCCAGTCCGGGATCCACTCGGTTTGCACGGTGGGGGCGCCGTCGGGCGGGAAGTGCTCGAAGGAGTAGACGTCGAAGATGCAGGAATCGGGGTCGTTGCCGTTGGGGCGGGAGCGGTAGCCGAGCATGCAGCCCACTTCCACCAGGATCACCAGGGTGGGGAAGACGTGCCAGTCACCGATGCCCGCCTGGAGTTGCTCGCGCGTCATCTCGGGCCACTCCACGCCTTCCGCTTCTGCAAGCTCGCGCCTCAACTGCTGGAAGACCACGTCCGGGCGCTCGCCGCGTTCGAATGTTCTCTCGCGCAGAGCCGCCGCTGCGCGTCCGTCGCGTTGGGTGTTGAGAGCACGGAGTTCCTGGACCTGGTACTGGACCTGATTGGCGACCAAATCCGCACCTGGGGCAGAGGAGCGGATCTGCTCCCGCTCGCCATCCTCGCGCACTCCGAAAACGAAACGCGAATGCCCCTCGTAGCGGATTGACGGTGTGTAGGGGGCGTACTTGTAGAGAGGAAGTTCGGCGGGCCGAGCGCTGGGCGTATTGGACTCGGCGAGACGCATGTACTGGGGGTGGGTGCCTGGTGTGTGGTAGCCCTCGATGAAGGCGTCGATGGCCGACTTCCAGTTGGCGGGAAGGATCGTTTGCTTGTGCCACAGCAGGCGCATGTCTTCGAGTCGGAAGGGGGCGAGAGCCTCGGGCAGTGGGTCCAGGGCTTCGAGAAGCGGAACGGCGTCAGGGTCGAGGTTGATGAATACGAATCCACCCCAGCGTTCGCAGCGCACCGGGCGCAGGTTCCGATAGTCTGCGTCACGGGGTTCGAATTCGTTCTCCAGGTGCTGGAACGTGCAGGTGCCGTCGAGGGCATAGCGCCAACCGTGGAAAGGGCAGTGGAACTCGCGGATACGACTGTCGCCACGAACGAGTCGGACACCCCGGTGACGACAGGCATTGTGGAACGCCTTCACCTCGTCCTCTTGGGTTCGGACCACGGCAATGGACTGATCGCCGATCGTGTACTCGACGACACTTCCCACGGCACCCAGTTGTTGTTCGCGGCACGCCATCTGCCAGGTGCGGGGAAACAACTGCTCGTATTCGAGCGCCAGAAATTCCGGGTCGATGTAGCGTCCCTTCGGGACGAAGTCCTTGCCCAGGCGCCAGCGTTCGGGGATTCGGGTGATGTCGGGTTGCTGAGTGGGCGTGGCCATGGCTGTGCTCCTGTCGAAATCTGGGATCGACTCAGGCTTCGCCGGCACGCTCTTGGAGAACGTGACGCTGGACTTTGCCCAGCGCACCGCGCGGCAGCGACTCCACGATGTGGAAGGATTCGGGAACCTTATAACGGGCGAGGGATTCGAGGCAGGCCTTGCGAAGTTCCTCGGGGTCGACGGTTGCTCCCCGAGCGGGCTCGATGAAGGCCACGGGAATCTCACCCAGCCGCACATCCGAGCGCGCGACTACCACGCAATCGGCGATGCGTTCGTCGCGGGCGAGCACGTGTTCGATCTCAGAGGGATAGATGTTCGAACCCCCGCGGATGATCAGCTGGTTGCGTCGTTCCACGAGGTAGAGCCGTCCGGTTTCGTCTACCCGTCCGAGATCTCCGGTGTGTAGACGCCCGTTGTGGAGGGCCTCGGCACTGGCTTCGGGGTCGTTCCAGTAGCCGAGCATCGTGGAATAGAAACCGGCCCATGGGCCCTCGAGCCTGGGCCCCACGCAGATTTCGCCGACTTCGCCCGTTTCGAGCTCGCGGTCTTCGGGGTCACGGATGCTGAGTTCGATGTGGGGCAACGCGCAGCCGAGGCTTCCCGCGGCGCGCTCGTCTCCGGGTTCCTCGCGGGTGATGAGGGTGGGGCCCTCGGTAAGTGCGTAGCTGCTGGAGAGGTCGCTCCCGAAACGCTCGCGAAACATTTCGCGAAACCACTCGGGCGAGTTTGCACCGCCTACCCGAGGCTTGCTGAGAGTGGCGAGGTCTTCCGGATGCACGTCGGGATGGGTCAGCAGGTCGTGGATCGCAGTGGGGACAGTGGAGAACAGGGCGACTCGTTCTTCTCGGATCCAACCCGCCACGCTCACGGGATCGTGCCGGTCGATGCACACGAGCTTGCTGCCCGCCTGGATCGACGTCAGGGGGCCGAGGACCATCAGGTTGAGGATGGTCATGGGGAGCATTACGCCGTTGGGTTCATTCTTCTCGACGCTACCCCGGGCAATGAAGACTGCACCTGGTGCGAGCACATTGTGCTGACTGTGGACGACGCCTTTGGGGCGTCCGGTGGTTCCACTGGTGTAGGAGATGGCCGCGGGGGCGTGCGGGTCGATTCCGGCCTGCAGATCCCAGGGTTCGGCGGCGCTCAGAAGTTGGGTCCAGTCCTCGTTCGGGTGCCCTGGCTCGCACGCCACCACCCGCTTCAGGTCGGGTAGGGAATCGCGAAGCTCGGCTACCTGCTCACAGATGGAGGGCTCTGCCAGCAGCACGGAAGCACCCGAGTGGGCCAGCATGTACTGCTTTTCGGGCGGGGCCAGAACCCGGTGGACCCCCACCCAAATGGCGCCCAGGGAGAAGGTACCCAGCATGGAGATTACGATGGAGGTGTCGTTGGGGAGGCTCGCTGCTACGCGGTCTCCGGGGCCGACTCCCAGCGCTGCAAGTGCCCCGGCCGCTTGGCGTGTCGCTCGTTCCAATTCCGCGAAGGTGTAGCGGCCCTCGCTTCCCACCAGGGCGTCGTCCCCGGGGAATTCTTTGGCGGCGCGCGCCAAGGCGCTGGGGACGTCGAGATTCGCGAGGTGGGCGGGAAGGGGATCGGCCATCTTCTTCCTCACATGGAGCGCATTTCGAGTCTAAACTAAGTGGAGTCGGATGGGGATGCAGGCTTCGCGTTCTCCCAGTTTCCGATCTTCCGAGTTTAGGAGAGAAGCTCATGGGCGATATTGACTATCGCGTCTTCGATGCCGACAACCACTACTACGAGACGCGGGATGCCTTCATGCGCTACATGGAGCCTGCATTTCGCGATCGCGCCTTCCAGGTCGAGAAGGGACCGGATGGCGAGGATCGAATGTTCCTCGACGAGAAGCCCTACACCTACATCGCTCCCAAGTTCGACAAGACCAATCCACCGGGTTCGTTGGTTCAGATCCTCAAGGACAAGGGCAACGTGAAGTGGGAGGACTCCTATGTGGCTGAGGAGATGCATCCTGCCTACGTGAACCGTGACGCCCGCCTCGAACTCATGGACGAGCAGGGGCTCGGGGCGGCGGTGCTCCTGCCCACCCTTGCGGTCTGCATCGAACACCCCATCCGACACGACCCGGCGCTGACCTTCGCGCATCTGCGTGCCTTCAATCGTTGGCTCGAAGATGATTGGGGCTACGCGCACCAGAACCGCATCTTTGCGGTGCCGCTACTCTCGTTGCTCGATCTCGATCTGGCCATCGAGGAACTCGAGCGGGTGCTTGCTCTGGGGGCGCGTATGATCCACCTCAAGGCGGGCCCTGTGGACGGGCGCTCGCCGGCGGATCCCCACTTCGATGCCTTCTGGGCGCGACTCGAGGAGTCGGGAGCTGCTCTCGTGTTTCACATCGCCGATTCCGGTTACAACGAACGTTACTCGGTGGACTGGGGCGAGCATGCAAATCCACCTGTTCGGGAGCAGTCGGCATTCCAGTGGGCAACTTTTCACGGGGACCGTCCGATCATGGACACGCTCACGGCCCTGGTGTGCCACAACCTCTTCGGCCGCTTTCCCGGAATTCGGGTCATGAGCATCGAGAACGGTTCGGGTTGGGTGGATTATCTCGTGACCAACATGAATAAGAAGAAGGGCATGGGGCGTTTCGGGCTGTGGCCCGGGGGGCGTCCTGCGGGCAGACTGGGTGACATCTTCAAGCGCCACGTCTACGTGTCGCCGTACCCCGAGGACGATGTCCTGGCCCTGGTGGAATTTCTCGGTCCCGACCATGTGCTGTTCGGATCGGATTTTCCCCATCCCGAAGGTCTGGCTGATCCCCTTGGTTTCGTCGATCTCATGCCCGGCCTACCGGTTGATCAACTCCAACGCGTGATGTGCGGCAACACTTCGGAATTGCTCGGCGTCGACATCGCGAGCTGAGTGGCTGAGGTTGTCGATGCTCGGCGGCAGTGAGAGAGTTCTCACCACTCACACCGGGAGTCTGCCCCGACCAGCCGAGTTGCTCGAGATCATGGACGCCCAGCAAGCTGGAGAGGCCATCGACCCAGCATTGTTCGAGGGCGGCATCGAACGTGCCGTGCACGCAGTCGTCGCGCGTCAGCATGAACTCGGAATCGACATTCCGGGCGACGGCGAGATGAGCAAGTCGAGCTATTCGGGTTATGTGACCGAGCGGATGGCGGGCTTTGGCGAGACGGTGGTGGAAGGGGAGGGGATGGCAGCTGGGGCCGACCTGCTCGACTTTCCCGAATATGCGCGGGACTACCTCTCAGGCCCCGGAGCCCGGGCCGAGTCGAAAACGAGACCTGTGTGTATGGGCCCACTTGTCTATGCGAATCACGCGCCGCTCGAGCGCGACCTGAGGAATCTGCGATCGGCCCTCGACGCCGTGGAGTTCACTGAGGCATTCGTCCCGGCGGCTTCGCCAGGCGTGATCTCGACGACCCTGGCGAACGAATACTATGACAGCCCTGTGGCCTACCTCGAGGCTCTGGCCCATGCCATGAGGCAGGAATATGAGTCGATCCATCGCGCGGGTTTCCTGCTCCAGATCGACTGCCCTGATCTGGCCCTGTCCCGACACATGCGTTTCGCCCACAAATCCCTGTCGGACTTCCGCAAGATCATCGCTTCCTATGTCGAGATTCTGAACGATGCCGTCGCGGCCATTCCGCCCGAGTCCATGCGGATGCACGTTTGCTGGGGCAACTACGCGGGCCCCCATCACCGAGATGTCCCGCTGGCTGAAATCCTGGATATCGTGCTCGCCGCGCGTCCGGCGGGTCTCGTCCTCGAATCTTCGAACCCGCGCCACGCCCACGAGTGGGCGCTGTTCGCCGATCTGCACCTGCCCGACGGCAAGTACCTGGTCCCCGGTGTGATCGAGTCGAGTTCGTCCTACGTCGAGCACCCCGAGGTCGTGGCCCAGCGCATCGAGCGCTACGCCTCGGTGGTGGGAGCCCACAAGGTCCTGGCCGGGACGGATTGCGGGTTTTCTTCGGTGGCTGGCTTCACTCCGGTTCATGCCGAACTGGTGTGGGCGAAGCTGGGTTCCCTGGTCGAGGGAGCACGTATTGCCTCCCGACGCTTGTTCGGGTGACCGAAGGGCGGAAATTCAGGTCTCAATGAAACGCGCGCGGTAGTCGGCGAAGGCGTCTTTCAGCTCGGAGGCGTCGAAGCCGAACCCTTCGAGGCTGTATTCGTGGCTCGGCCGCAGATCGCGCCGATTCCGTGCCGCCCAGTCCAGCATGTCACCCTCGGCTTCTGGAGTCAGTTCCATCCCCACGGAGTCGTAGATGCGACGCACCTGGGCGATGGGGTCGGCGATGGCATCGCGGTAGTCGATGTCGATGAAGCGGTCCGCAGGCATGCGGTCGCGTATGGCCAGGCAGTGAGCCATGGCCCGAGCCATTCGATCGAACCACTGGCGCCCGGTCTCTTCGGCGTTCACCTGGTCACTCGCCATCAGCCGGATCTCGTAGTTCATGCTGGCAAAAGAGGGAATGGTCTCCACCGTGTCGCGATGGGTCTGGATGACCGTAGCCTCGGGGAAGTGTTCGAAGACCAGATCGAGGTGCATCAGGTGATGTGGAGTCTTGAGCACCCAACGATCGGCGCTCTCGCCCCGCTGCTTCTTCTGCCACTGGAGAAACTTCAGGAGTTTTTTCATGTACGCGTAGGCGGGACTGTTGTCGTGGGTCTCTAGCCAGGTGAAGTAGCTGGGCAGATTCATGAAAGCCGGGGGATTCCCGCTCATGAAGGTATGTTCGAGGAGCATGATCTCCTCGTCCGGGCTCTCGGCTTCGAACGGATGAACGGCAGCCAGTTCCGGGTTGGCCTCGAGCATCTGCTGGACCTCGATCTTGGCGCTGGCGATGCGCGGATCGGGTTGGGTTCGCGCCCGTTCGGGGCTCCATCCGGGCAGCGGACCCGGGTAACGGCTCTCCCACCACAGCAGACCGAAAACGCGGGATTCGCTGGCGATGGTGCGGTGCAGCATGGTGGTGCCGGTTCGGGGGAGGCCCACGATCACGATGGGGTCGTCGATCTCCTCGTTTTCGATCTCAGGATGACGGTCGAACCAGAATTGGCAGCTCAGGCGGTTGGCCAACAGGCCCACCAGCCTTTCGCGTTGGGTTGCGCGCCCCACGTCGTTCAGGCGCCCCTCTTTTTCCATGAAGCCGAGCAGGGCGCGTAGATGCACCCGAAAGTCCTCGTCACCGAAGTGGTCGTAGCCGGCGCGCTCGACGGCGGATTCGAGTAGGGAGGCTTCGTCGAGTCGGATGTCCGGTGCCTGTCGATCCATTCCGCTGTTTCTTCCAACCGGCGCTATTGCGCGTGGGACTCTCTCCGAGAAAGCGGGGTCGAGACTCAGAAGGGGCGATCACCGATCACGGTGGCCCGCTCCATGATGCGAACCTCGGGCCAGTAGTCCGAGGCCGCGTAGTGCTGGGTGGAACGATTGTCCCAGAAGGCGATGGAGTTTTTCTCCCATCGAAGTCGCATCTGGAATTCGGGAATGCTGGATTGGCGGCAGAGAACTGCGATCAACTCGTCACTTTCGTCTCGGGGGATGCCCTCGAGGTGGCTGACGAAGATTCGGTTGACGTAAAGGATCTTTTCGCCAGTTTCCGGGTGGCTGCGCACCACCGGATGCCGTGCGGGCGGGTACTCCTGCTGGAATTTCTGGAGTTTCTCCTCGCTCATGCCCACTCCGAAGGAGTGGCTGAAATCGTGGATCGCGTGCATGCCCTCGATTCGCTCCCTCACGTCGTCAGGCAGGTCTTTGTAGGCGGCGACCATGTCAACGAACAACGTGTCTCCCCCCACCCTGGGAGCTTCGATGCAGCGAAGCATCGACCCCAGGGACGGTTCGAGCCTCCAGCTCACGTCGCTATGCCACATGTTCTCGAATCCGGATTGTTCGGGGCTCTTCTCGAAACGCACGAGCTCGGGGAAATCCGTGTTGGAAGGGAGGAAGGGGTGAACTTCGAGGTCGCCAAAGGATCCCGCCACCCGCACGTGCTGCTCGGTGGTGATGTCTTGGTCACGGAAGAAGATCACTTTGAATTCCACCAGCGCCTGGCGAAGCTCCTTCACCGTTGCGTCGTCCAGAGGAGCCGCGAGGTCGATACCTCGGATTTCGGCGCCGAGGGTCGGACTCTGAGGCAAGGCTTCGAAGGCCGAGAAAGACAGGCTCGAGAGCTCCTCCCGTCGCTCTCGAAGGTGGCGTTTCGGGCCGTAGCTGCTCAAGGCGCTGGCGGGTGCTTGCACGGTTGTTTCTCCCATAGTTCTCAACGGCAGTATACGCTGCCCGTCCGGTCGCGTTAGCATGCTCGTCGTACTTCGAGTGGACGAGCGTTCCAAAGGAGCCCCATGAGCGATTCGGTTCTGAGAGATCTCGACGATGGTGTGCTGACGGTCACCCTCAACCGCCCGGAGAAGAAGAACGCCTTCGACGATCCCCAGTGGGATGGCCTGACCCAGTCTCTCCTCGAGGCTCGCGAAGATCGGGCTGTGGCGGTGGTGGTGGTCACGGGGGCTGGGCGGGACTTCTCGGCGGGGCAAGATCTCACGGCTTTCATGGCGACACCCAAACCACGCGACGATGGACACCCCAACGGCTACCAGGCTTGCATGGAGGCCTTGTACACTTTCGATAAGCCCCTGCTCGCGGCTGCTCGGGGTGTGGGGGTTGGAATCGGCTGCACTTTCCTGTTCCACTGTGATGTTGTCTATGTGGGACATAGCGTGCGGTTGCGCCTGCCCTTCGTGAACCTGGGGCTCGTTCCTGAAGCGGCCAGCAGTTACATGCTCCAGGTGGCCATCGGCACCCAGCGCGCCGCCGAGCTTTTCTTTACCGCGGAATGGATCGATGCCGAACGAGCTCTCGAGATGGGGATCGCGGCACGCTCTTTTCCTGACGACGAGCTGCTGCCGGCAACTCTCGCCAAGGCACGTGAGATTGCTCAATACCCCGTGTCCGCCTTGCAGGCCACGAAGAAAACCCTGCTGGCGGCTCGCCAAGCCGGAATCCGCGCCGCCGATTTGGCCGAGCGTGATGGTATGGCGGCCCAGGCGGGTTCACCGGAGAACGCCGAGGCGATTCGGGCGTTCATCGAGAAGCGAGCGCCGGATTTTCGCCAGTTTCGAAGCTGAAGGGCAATCGCCCGTCAGAACAGGCGGGTCTGCGGGTCGTCGGGATCCGGGACCGGGGGGTCCTCGGTTTCGGAGGCGCGGGTGCTCCTCGCGACTTTCGACTTCGGGGTTTTTTTTCGAGTCGGGCGCTTCTTGGGAATCGAGTGTTTGATCCGTGCCACGGGTTTGGGGGCCAGGCGGCTTCCTCGTGCAGTCACCCCGACAGGTTCGAGCTGGGCGAGGTCGAACTTGCCCTTTTTGACCCGCTGTCGCGGTGCCGGAGCGAATTCCATGTTCACCACGCCCGCCTGGTCCGGTGCGAGAAGCAGGTCGACGCGCCCGCTGTCACTCTTGATGAGTTGGTAGTCACGGTTACGGATGAATTTCTCGATCCGAACGCGCTTGCCGTACGCGATCTTCTTCTTGTCCCGGTAGACGACGATGAACTCGACGCCCTGATCGGGGTCGAACACTTCGCAGTAGAGCACGCGTTCGGGAAGTAGCACCTTCTCGGGGGGCGTCATCACCCGGTAGCTTCCGTCGCTCGAGACGGCCAGAATCAGGTCGAATTCCGAAACCGTGAGTTCGAAGCGGTTGCCTTTGACCGCTGATCCGAAGAAGCCCGATTCCCGGTCGTAGGAAAGCTTCGTGGTCTGGCGCGCCACGGCCTTCTTGTCGATTTCCTCGAAGCGGTCAACGCGTGTTCGTCGAGGGAAGTTCTCGCCGTATTGGTCGAGTAGACTGCGGATGTAGTCGATGGTGGTCTGGGTCAGGTGCTCGAGCTTGTGGGCGACATCCTCTAGCGACCTGCCGATCTCGTCGATTTCCGAGCGGTTCTTGCCGATGTCGTATGCGGAAATTCTGCGGATTCGCAGATCGAGGAGTCGTTTGACGTCGTCGTCCACCATGGGTCGCTTGAATAGGGTTTCGTGCTCGTGCATTCCGCTTACGACTTCATCTCGCACGGCCTCCGCGGTGGTAGCTTCCTCGATTCGCTTGTACACGCGCTTTTCCACGAAAATCTGCTCGAGAGTGATCCAGTGCTCGCGATCGAGGAGCTGCTGTCTCTCCCACTCGAGTTCGGAACGAAGCTGCTCCAGGAGTTGTTCCGTTGTGGCTCGGAGGGCCTCCCCGGCGCTCAACTCCACGGGTCGGCGATTGTCGATGACCACGATGTTCGACGACAGGCTGACCTTGCAGTCCGTATAGGCGAAGAGTTGGGGGACCACCTCGTCGGCGGTGACGCCGCGGGACAAGCTCAGTTCGATCTCGACGCGGTCCGTCGTGTAGTCGTCGATGGAGGCCACCTTCACCCGGTTCTTCTGGACGGCACTTTCGATGGACGCGATCAGGCTCTCGGTCGTGGTTCCGTAGGGGATCTCTCGAATCACCACGTGTTTCGCATCGCGAACCTCGATGTGTGCTCGCACCTCGACTTTGCCCCGTCCGTCGTCATAGTCGGTGACGTCCACCAGGCCTCCCTGGGGAAAGTCGGGTAACAAGTCGAAGGGCTCTCCTTCGAGAATGGCGATCTGGGCCTGCCAGAGTTCGGTGAGGTTGTGGGGGAGGATGCGTGTCGACATGCCGACGGCGATGCCCTCGGTGCCGAGCATCAGGATCACAGGCAGTTTTGCGGGCAGGAAGATGGGTTCACGGCTCCGGCCGTCGTAACTGTCTATGAATTCGGTCAGGGGTTCGTTGAAGAGGGTTTCGAGGGCCAGGGGGGTGAGTCGGCATTCGATGTAGCGAGGGGCGGCGGCTGGATGACCCGTGTGGAGATTGCCGAAATTGCCCTGCCGGTCGATGAAGAATCCCTTGTTGGCGAGCACGATCAGCGCGTCCCCGATGGAGGCATCACCGTGGGGGTGAAGCTTCATGGTCTCGCCGATGGCGTTGGCGACCTTGTGGTAACGGCCGTCGTGCATGGAGAACAGGGTGTGAAGAATCCGTCGTTGCACGGGCTTCAGGCCGTCGCGCAGATCCGGGATGGCGCGGTCGAGGATCGAGTAGCTGGCGTACTCGACGAAATTCGTCCGCATCAGAGACTCGAGTCGAGCCATGTCCCCCCCCTTGATTGGGAGGATGGCTGATGTCTCGGTCCTTGCAACCACTGGTGGCGCCCGAGACCATCCCCTGGGCGAAGTTCAGGATCTCCGCGGAGTCTTCGAGCGGCGATTTTCCATGCGGGCGAGCCTGTTGTACAACGACGATCAGGAGGGCTGTCCGCCCCGACCCGGAGCGCCTTGAACCACGAGACCCACAGCCGACTGGAAACTGTGGTGCCGCTACTGCTGGCGGGCTTCGCGGGGGCCCTCTATGCCGGGACTCTGGGGCACGGATTCTCCTTCGACGACGTCCCGCTCATCGAGCGCAATCCGCTGCTTCGGAGCCTGGGGACGCTCCCCGAGTTGCTCGCGTCCGACTATCGGGCCCCCGAGAGTGAATCGGGGCTGTACCGGCCCGTGGTGATGCTTTCCTACGCGGTCAACTACGCGGTGGGCGGCCTGGACCCGCGCGGTTATCACGCCGTCAACGTGGCCCTCCACGCTCTGGTGAGCGTGCTGGTGTGGCGCCTCGCACGACGCGTGCTTCGCGATGGCCTGGCGGCGGCCCTGGCGGGGTTCCTGTTCGCCGCATTGGCGGTCCATACCGAGGCTGTGGCCAACGTGGTGGGGCGGGCCGAGTTGCTGGCCACCACGCTGTTTCTGACGTCTCTGTCGTGTCATGCAGCGGGTCGAGACCCCACCGCTCGTCGCCCCGGAGGTTGGCTGGCAGCTAGCCTGTGTGCCTACGCACTGGCCATGGCGTGTAAGGAATCCGCTGCCGCGCTGCTGGGTG
This sequence comes from Myxococcota bacterium, assembly GCA_022447545.1. Taxonomy (GTDB): domain Bacteria; phylum Myxococcota_A; class UBA9160; order UBA9160; family SMWR01; genus JAKVBI01. The sequence goes on along the minus strand of JAKVBI010000006.1, from coordinate 126,606 downwards.
TGGTGGTGCTCTACGACATTGCTCTTGTGGTGGGAGGTCCCGAGGGGCGTGTTGTCTGGCGCCAGCAGGTGCCCCAGGTCCTGGCGCAGCAGGTTCGCGTCTACCTCGCTTACGGGGCGGTGTTGCTGCTGTATCTCGTCGTTCGCGCCTGGGCGCTCGACACGTTTCTTCCCGAGCCGCTGTACGGTGTCGATAACCCCATTGCAGAAATCGGCCAGCCCTGGGCCCTGGTCTCTGCTCTCTACGTCGCCCTGTTGTACGTGGGCCTGGCGCTGTTCCCCGTTCATTTGGCCTACGACTACTCGTTCGATCAGATTCCAGTGATCGATTCTTTGGCGGACCCCCGCTTCTGGGCCGTGGGGTTGGCTGTGATTGGGGTTTTGGTGGCGGCCTGGCGTCTGCGCGCGTCGCGCCAGTTCGTCTTTCTGTGCGGTTTCTACGTTGTGACCTTCTCCACGGTGTCCAACGTCGTGGTAATCATCGGTACGATTCTGGGCGAGCGACTCCTCTACCTTCCATCGGTCGCGTTTTGTCTGGGCCTCGTGGTGGCGGTTCGTGCAGCTGCAGTTCGGTGGTTCCTTCCGGAACCCCGCGGGCGGTTCGTCTGGGCGGCGGTCCTGGTGGTCGTCATCGGGTTCAACGCAGCGCGGACCGTGACTCGCAGTGCCGTGTGGGCGAGCGACGAGACGCTCTTCCTGCACGACGTGAACGTGGTGCCCCGCAGCACCAAGGCGCTCTACAACGCAGGCACGGTTTTGCAGGACCTCGGGCGGCACGAGGAGGCGCTCGTGATGTTCGAACGATCGGCAGCCATTCTGCCCGTCGACCCCAAGCGTGCCGTCAACGCGGCCTGGTCGCTGGAGGCTCTCGGTCGACGCGACGAAGCCATCGCGATGCTCGAGGCCCGTGAGCGCGAGGGACAGAGGGAACCGGAGCTGCTCAACGCCCTGGGGTACCTGCTCGTCGAGCGGGGCCTCAATTTCGCTCGCGCCACCGCGTTGCTCGAAGAAGCTCTGGCCCTCGCTCCCGATGATCCCGATATCCTGGACAGCCTGGGATGGAGTTTTTATCGGCAGGGGCGCTTCGATCGGGCCCTGCAGTTGCTACGCCGCTCGCTGGCGCTGGACGACACCGGTCCGAGTGCTTCGACCCGTCGCGCCCACCTCCAGGCCGTGGAGGGGGCACTGGGTCTCGAGGAACGCTGAGGCTGGCTTCGCCGGTTTTCAGGGGGAGATTGCGGGTGGCGTTGTGGGCCCACTCTCCGAAGTCGCCGTCGTTGACTCGAGGGTCAAGGGGGTGGTGAAGACGCGCAGGAAGTGGTTCACACCATCTTCACGCGAGTGGACGGTATACGTGGCGTCTGGCTCCACGCCCTCCATGGGAGCGTCGTGGGTGATGATGCGGGACCCCGGTGCCAGCGCTGCGAATTGGGGGATGAGTGCCTTCACGACGTCGGGATGCATGTAGAGCATGATCACGCTGGCCGGGGAGAGATCCACGGTGAAGATGTCGCGCTGTTCGATTGTCACCAGGTGGTCGACCCCGTTGGCGGCTGCATTCACACGTCCGATTTCCACCAGTTCGGGGACCAGTTCGTACCCCACACCCTTCGCGCCGTGAAATTTCGCGGCATCGATCACGATTCGGCCGTCGCCGCATCCGAGGTCGTAGACCACGTCATCTCCGGTCAGTTGCGCGGCGTCGAGCATCTCGGCGATCACGTCGTGGGGCGAACCTACGTAGACCACGTCCGGGGCACGCGAAGCCGGGGACGAGGGGCTCTCGGAACGAACGGCGGCGGGGCACAGGCAAAGACAGGCTCCCATCAGCCATGCGGTCGTCATGCCGAAACGGCTGGCCCTGCGGTTCGTATTTGCGTCTTGCATCAGAAGAAGATCGCCGTCCCGGGGTTCTCGCGCCGGTGGTTCTTCACATGCCGTCGGGTCAGGTCGCAGCCCTTGACCCGCACGGTGCGCAGATACTGCATGCCCACGAGGTTCTTCAGGCCAGCATCGCTGATCTTCGTGCGCTCGGCATTCAAGACCACCAGCCGCTGGAATCCGCGGAGATGGCCCAGGCCTCGGTCCGAGATGGTGGTATTGGCGACCACCAGGGACTCGAGTCGCGGGAGTTTCTGCAGCGCGATGAGGTCGTCGTCGCGGATCTCGGTCCCAGCGAGATTCAGTGTCAGCAATGCATCCGGGGAGGGCAGGGCTTCGAGGCTGCGGCCGGTGATCCCCGTCCATTGGAGGGTCAGGGTCTCGAGATTCTTCAACTCCGAGAGTTTGAAGATTCCAGCGTCGGTCACGTGGGTGCCATCCAGGTAGAGCCTGCGCAGGCCGGACATTTTGCCCACCACGTCGAGTCCCATGTCTCCGACAGAGGTCTCGCTCAGGATCAGGACCTCGAGGTCGTCGAGATTGCCCAGGGCCTGGAGGTCACCGTCCCGGATGAAGGACTGAGCGGCCGAGAGCCTCACCACCCGGCCCTTGGGATCCCGCCAGATGCGGACTCCGAGGCGCTCTAGATCTGACAACCCGATCGCATCGGGGCGCGAAGCCGGAATCGAGAGACGCAGTTTCCCGGTGGCGATGCGAGCCGGATGGCTTCTGCCGTAGGCGTAGAAGTCGACGGTCGTCCAACGGGAGTCCGAACCGACGACTTTCAGATGCGAACCCTCTTCCAGGCGGGCCATTCGCCCGTCTTTCAGGGTGGCCTCGACGTTCGGGCCCACCGTGACGGCCACGTCTCCGGGTTGCAGGCCCGCGGGGGGCTCGCCCCGGGCCGAGGCCAGGGAGAGGGTCATCCACAGCAGGAGTACCAGAAGCCCCGGCCCCCTCCTGTCCCGAGTTCGACCTCTGGCTGTGATGCTCGAGAGTTGAATGGGCCCGTTCCTCTCGCTCTCGGGGCGATTCTACGCGTCGGCTGCGCCCTGGGGGGCATCCGCCTCGGACCTTGCCAGTCTCGGCTGCTCGGGGCACGCTCGACCTGTTCATGATATCCGAAGTGTGGTCGAGTCACGGCACGGTCGAGTCGCGAGGAGCGGGGTGGCAATGCTGATCGCGTTGCTCGCCCTGGGCGAAATACTGCTCCTCTCCGCCGGGGCACTGGTCTGGGTCCAGCGGGCGGGCGGGAGCCGTCTGGACGCGCTGGCGTTGTGCGTGCCGCTTTCTCTGGGGGCTCTGTCGTGTCTCTACCAGGCCGCATTTCTCGTGCAGCTCCCACAATTGTCTTTCCCCGTCGAGGTTCTGCTCGCGGCGTTCGCACTGCGCGCGGTGGTCCGCGATCGGGTGATTTTTGGGGAACTGGGTCGGGCGACGAAAGCGACTCTGTTGCGCCACCCGCTGGTGTGGGGGGCCATTGTTCTGGTGGGGGCCTGCCTCGCCCTTCAGGCAATCTGCCTGGAGCCCATTGGAAGGGACGCCCTCAGCTACCACCTGCCCCGGGTTCTACTCTTCCAGCAGGAGTCGAGTCTGTTTCCCGCGGAATTCAGCAAGTACGACTTGGTGGTGAAGACCCTGGGGGCCGACATCCTCAGCCACATCGTCTTGCGCTTCTACGAAGACCAGGGGGCTGCGTTCCTGCCCCTGCTCGCCTACGTGGCCATCATCTGCGGTGGATATGCGATGGCGCGTCGCCACGCGTCGGAGGCGAACGCGGCGCTGGCTGCACTGGTGATCGCCGGAATGCCGCAACTCGTTCACCAGTCCGCGGTGTTCAAGAGCAATGTCTTCGCTGCCATGGTCGGGGTGGCGGTGCTGCTGTTGGGACACCGCCTGGTCGAAGGCCCGAGAACCCGAGACGTTTTGGCCCTGGTCTTCATGATGGCTTTCGGGGTGGCAACACGTCCCAATTTCGTTGCGTTCGCAGCCGCGTTTGGTGTGTGTTTCGGTGTACTGGCGTGGCGACGCCGCGGCGATCTGGATTGGCGGCCCGTGTTTCAGGGCCAGACCTGGGCCTTCCTTGCGTGGGTCATTCCCGTGGTCATCTTGAGTCAGGTCTGGTTGTTCGTTCACAATTACTGGACCTGGGGTGGTTATGCGGGGCCGTCGGGTTTCGTCGAGTTCCACCGCAACCACGAAGGCCTGATGGGCGCCGCGGCGAACCTGGTGCGGTACGCGTTCCAGAGTCTTCATCTACTCGCGCCTGCCGACTGGGTCAGCCAGGCCTGGACCGGGCACACCATCAGCGAAAGCCTCGAATCGATCTACGATGCCTGGTGGCAGCCGCTGTTCGGTGACATCGCCATCAGCGCCACCTTCCGTCGTTTCCATCTCAACTGGATGCCCAGGCAGGCGGTCTCCTGGTACGGGCCCCTGGGGTTCGCGTTGGTCCTCCCGTCCCTCTTCTATGCCGCATGGCGGGGCACACCGCTGCTGCGGGCCACGAGCCTCGTCCTCATGGGGTACGGGCTCGCTTTCAGCTACGTGGTGACCTGGTTTCCTTACAACGCACGCATGTTGTCCCCGGTCTTTGCCGGGGCACTGCCCTGCGTCGCCTTTGCGCTGGATCGGATCGCACTGGGGGGATGGGGCCGTCGGATTCTGACTGGCCTCGCGGTGTTGATCCTGCTCTGGTCGATCCAGCACACCCGAAGCGGGGGGTGGATCGAGCCCGTATTTTCTCTCGTTGAAAGGGAAGAGGTTCCCGCTGCGAACGTCGGGCCCGAGTTGCAAACCAAGGCCCTCGGGCTTCCTCCCGGATCCCGGGTGGCGCTGATCGTGGACAACGGAACACCCCTGGTGGATTTCTTTCTCGAAAATCCCCAGAGTCGTTTGACCCCGGTCTGGCCCTGGCTGCGAAAGAGGATGGACCCCGACTTCGACCTCGAGGCTTTCCTGATCGAGCGCGATCCTCCCTTCGACATGGTGCTGTGTCTCGCCGTCGCGGAGCCGGTCTGTGTTCTGGACGGCCGGGCGAGTCCCTGAACTACACGGAAGGACTGGGGTGTGGCCTACATCCACTGCCCGGCATTGGCGTCGAGCATGTGTCCCGTCACCGAGGCGGAGAGGTCCGAGGCGAGGAACAGGCCCACCTTGGCAATCTCCGGTGCTTCGGGGAGGTAGCCCAGTGCGGTCATGGCGACGTTCTGCTCGAGCAGTTGCTCGAAAGGGACTCCCTGTTCTTCGGCGAAGCTACGGAGTGCGGTTTCCGTGGTCCTGCCCCAGATCCAGCCCGGTACCAGTGCGTTGACCCGGATTCCGTGAGGCCCGAGTTCACGGGCCAGGGTCTTCGTGACAGAATTGAGCGCGGCCTTGGAAGAAGCGTAGGCGCCAGCGGCGGGCTGGATGTTGCGCGCGCCGATGCTGCTGACCATGATGACGCGGCCGTTGCTGCTGGCCTTGAGGCCCGGGATCGCTGCGTGTGTCATGGTCAGGGCGCCCAGAAAATTCACCTCCATCGCAGTTCGCCAGTTCTCGATATTCCCATCTTCGAGGAGTCCCTCGCCGCCCTCCCAGAACGCATTGTTCACCAGGATGTCGATACCACCGAGTTGTGCGCGGGTTTCGTCAGCCAGCGAAGCACAGGCGTCGGTGTCGGTCACGTCGGTGGGTTGCCAGATACAACGGCGGCCGAGTTCGACGATCTCTTCGCCCACCTCGCGCAGGGTGTCCTCACTGCGAGCCCCCATGGATATGTCGGCTCCCTCTCGGGCAAATAACCTGGCGAGTTCAGTCCCGAGGCCCGGCCCGACGCCCGAAATCAGTGCGACTCGGCCTTCCAACATTCCCCTGGCGCCCATGACTCGCTCCTCCCCGACGCTGGACTTCAGTTTTGCACCCTACCACGCGCGGCTGTTGGGAGTCTCTCGTCACCGACAGGGGGAGGCGATGGAGTGCGTGGGTGCCCAGCATTCGAAGTGCCCCACAGTGCGCTGACTCCCGTAAACTGGAACTCGCCCTGGGTTCGAGGGGAACCGCTGCGGAGAGATATATGAAGATCGGAAACTTCAACCTCATGTCCTACCGGCACCTGCCGGACGACTTTTCTCAGAAATACGAATCCGTCTACATCGAACTCCCGTCGGAGTTACTCGATCCTCAGCAGCTGAACATCGACTACAACGCTTCTCTCGACGAGCTCGAGTTTGCCGAGTCGGTTGGTTTCGACATGCTCGGCGTCAACGAACATCACAGCAACGGTTACGGCATGATGCCGTCACCGAACCTGATGGCTGCAGCCCTCTCGCGGCGCACCCGTGAGGCGAGTTTGCTCGTGCTCGGAAATTCTCTCGCCCTTTACAATCCTCCCCAGCGTGTCGCTGAGGAGTTCGCGATGCTCGACTGCATGAGCGGCGGTCGATTGATCGCCGGCTTTCCCGTGGGTACGCCCATGGATACGTGTTACGCCTACAGCACCAACCCGAGCGAATTGAGGGATCGCTACTACGAGGCTCACGATCTCGTTACCCAGGCCTGGACTCGGCCCGAACCCTTTTCGTTTCATGGCCGTTTCAATCAGGAGCGCTACGTCAACATCACGCCGCGCCCCGTACAGCGGCCGCACCCTCCGGTCTGGGTGCCCGCCGGCGGCTCGGTAGAGACCTGGAGGTTCTGCGCAGAGCACGATTACGTGTACTGCTACATGACCTACTTCGGTTATCTGTCGGGCGAGCAGATCATTCGTGGATTCTGGGATGAGATGAAGAAGTTGGGGAAGGATCCCAACCCCTATCAGACCGGGATCGTTCAGTATGTGGGGGTCGCAGAGACACGGGAAGAGGCCCTCGACCTCTACGCGGAGCCCGCCCACTACTTCTTCAACAATTGTCTTCATACTCATCCGCGCTGGGCACAACCACCTGGCTATGTGACCGAGGCCACGGCTCGCAAGAAGATCATGTCGCAGGTTCAGGAGGCGGCACGCCGGGCAGAGCTCAAAACCAATGCTTTGGACGAGCTTCGCGGGCAGACTTTCGAGGACATGGTGGAACAGGGCTTCGTGATCGTGGGCAGCCCCGATGAGGTGGCCGACAAGCTCCGAGAGATCGCGGTGTCCCAGAATGTCGGAAACCTGATCCTGATGGCACAGTTCGGCAACATGGGGTCGGACCTGGCTCGTTACAACATGGAGCTGTTGGGTAAGCGGGTGAAGCCACAACTCGAGGGCTTGTTTGCCAACGAGTGGGAGCATCGCTGGTGGCCAAAAAAGATGGAGTCGCCTGCAAGCCCAGCTGAGCTTCCGCGATGAGTGGTCCCAGTGAACGAACCGTTGACGTTGGCGGTGGGCCCTGTCGTATCTGGGAGAAGGGCGAGGGGGAGCCTCTCGGTGTCCTGCATGGATTGGGCGGATGTCCCCACTGGACCCCGTTTTTGGACGAGTTGTCGCGCGCGCGACGCGTGGTGGTGCCGAGCCTGCCCGGCTTCCCCGGGTCGGGGGACCACCATCGCGAAATTGACGGCCATCTGATGTGGATTACGACCATGCTCGACCTGCTGGACGCCGCCGGTCTCACGGGTGCTGACATCGCAGCGGCTTCCATCGCCGGAATGCTCGTGGCCGATGCTGCGGCGCTTTCCCCGGGGCTGGCTCGACGTCTGGTGTTGACGGCTCCGTTTGGTCTGTACGACAACGACGATCCCACGGCGAATGTCTTTGCCAATACCTCCGAAGACGGGCTTGCACTGCAGACTTCGCACCCGGAGCGCTATGCCGAGGCCTTCGCTCCTCCCGAAGATGCGGAAGAGAGCGCAGAATTCCAGCTCCATCAGTACCGAGCCTCGGAGGCGGCGGCTCGAATCTTCTGGCCCTTTGGGGAGCGTGGGCTCGTGAAACGGCTGCATCGGATTCGTATACCCGTCCTCCTGCTCTGGGGTGAGGAGGACCGCGTCGTTCAGCCGAGCTACATCAAGCGCTTCGCCTCGGGGCTGGCCGGTTCGGTGGAAACACACATCGTCCCGGGTGCCGGACACCAGGTCTGGATCGATGATCCGTCGGCGTCAGCTCAGGCGATCCAGAACTTCCTGAAGGACTGAAGCCGCTTGCGACGGTTCGGTGCAGTGGTGATTGGGAGGGAGAAGGCGTGAAGTACTGGCTCACCCTGGTTCAGGTACCTGAGAGCGAGCAACTCATCGACATTGCGCGTTTCGCCGAGGATGTGGGCTTTCATGGCATCAGTGTGGCGGACCATCTGGTCATGCCGACGAAGATTGCCAGCCGTTATCCCTATACGGAGGATGGCGAAATCTTCTGGCCACTGGATGCTCCGTGGCCCGACCCCTGGGTGACCCTCGGTGCCATGGCGGCGGCCACCCAGGAGTTGCAACTCGCTTCGAACATTTATCTCGCCGGCTTGCGCGATCCATTCACCGCCGCCAAGGCTGCGGGAACGGCGGCGGTGTTGTCCCGCAACCGGATTGTGTGCGGAGTGGCGGCGGGCTGGATCGCCGAGGAGTACGCGCTGGTGGGTATTGATTTTCCCAGCCGTGGAAGGCGGCTCGATGAGCAGCTCGATCTCATGCGCAAACTCTGGACGGGCCGCGAGGTCCAGCACCACGGTGAGTTCTTCGACGTCGAGAACGCGCTCCTGTGCCCGGCACCTTCTCAACCCATTCCCATCTGGGTGGGAGGGGCCAGTCCGCCCGCCCTGCGGCGCGCGGCACGGAACGACGGCTGGTTTGGTGTTCCCATGCTGGCCGGTCAGCTCGTCCCCTACATTCAAACTCTCCAGCGTGAGCGCGAAGCAGCGGGACTGCCTTGGGAGGGCTTTGAGATCTCCTTCTCCCTCGCCGAGTCTCAGACGCGGGACAACACCGCTGAACTCGAGGATCTGGGAGTGGGGAGTCTGTGCGTGATCGCACCCTGGATCCCCTCGCCGTGGGGCCCGGACGATTGGTACGACGAGAAGGCCGACCCGGGTGAACTGACTTCCAAGCAGGCGGCCATGGAGCGCTTTGCCGAGGCCGTGATCCACAAATTTCGATGAGGGGCCGGAGTTCCCCATGGCCGAACATACTCACACGTTGACTTCCCACGTCAGTGCCGAGACGGTCTGGGCATTCGTGAGTGACATGGACCAGTGGGCGCCATTTCTGCTGGGTTATCAGGCACACGACCAGCAGAGTGACCGGGAATCCCTCTGGACCATCAAGGCGGATCTGGCCTCGCTGTCTCGCACCGTCGATTTTCGGGTGCAGATCACCGAATGGGTGGAGCCTGTGGAGGTGCGTTTCACCCTGGAGGGGATTGGGGAGCCCATGCAGGGCGAGGGCTGGTTCCGGATCGATGCTCTCGAAGACTCGTCGGTTCCCACCCCGGTCGAGACTCGGGCGTCTGCTGCTCCGGGGGGCTTCGTCCGCTGGTGGGCGACGCTACTGCGCCGTCTGCTGGGTCGTGGATCTGCTCGAACCGCCGAATCGACTGCTGCATCCACGCGACCTGCCGCTGTACGGCTGACCTTCAGCTTGAGTCTCACGCCCGGTGGAGCCATGGCCCCCATGATCGAGGCCATGATCAAGCCCGTGATGGTGGCCACGGCCGAGGATCTCGCCCAGCGCATCGTCTTGCATCTCGAGGGCCGATAGCCGGACCCGAGGCGTTGGTGGGTTCAGCGGCGGGCGGATTGCGTGGCGACCATCATGGCTTGGAGGACACACGGTTCGTCTCCGTGGTTGTTCCAGGTGTGCCATGTGCCCTGCTGGACCACGAAGTCTCCAGGTTCGAGTTCGACCGGGCCCGTATCGAGTTCCAGCGTGATCCGCCCCGAAAGAATCTGCACCAGATCGACAGAGTTCGTACGGTGTCGTCCCGGTCGATTGGGGTCGTGTTCGCCACCCGCTGCCATGCCCGGCGCGCGCATCGTATATTCGGACGCCAGGGCATCGGGGTCGACGAGGGCGAGATCTGCGGCGGGTGGGATCACCATGTGTTTCCACGCCACGCCGCCACCCAGGGCGTAGAACTCGAACGGTCCTGGGGGCGCGTCGCCGCCAGCGGCGGGTGACGTCACGGGTCCCAGGGTCTGCCAGATGTCGGAGTACGCCATTCCGGCGCCGTGCTCCAGACGTAACTGGTTGGGGGGCTCACTGTCCTGAATGAAGACCGACCGACCATCGCTGCGCAGATGCGTGACGACCCGTCGGGGCCCCACCCCTGCTGTGTCCTGGGTCGTGCGGGGTCCGACACCCTCTGTGGACGGATCGCCTCCATCGATGGAGCGCAGCATCAAGGCGCCGAACTCACAGGGGCGATCTCCCACCACTCGCCAGGCGTGCCATGTGCCACGCTGGATCGCGCAGTCCCCGGGCCCGAGTCGGAGCGAATCGTCATCGAGTATCAACTCGATCTCTCCGTCGAAGATGGTGATCCAATCGATGGTGTCGGTGCGGTGCATGCCAGGTCGGCTGGCGTCATAGCGAGGGTCGTCCTCCAACTGCTGCCGCCGGGGCTGAAATGGAGAGTCCGCTGGCGCCATGCGAATCGACCGCCAGGCGATGGCTCCGGGGGGTGGCTCGAGGTAGTCCCCGCTGGGATCGTGTTCGCCGCCGCACTCAGGGTGGGAGCGCTCGGCGGGTAGAGTCCATAGATCGGCACGGCCGAAGTCTTTGGTGGACACAATCCCCGGAGGCTCCCCATCACTGAGCACAGTGGATTGGCCCGCGTCATCGCAGCCCGTCACCACTCGTCGGACCTTTCTGGACATTTGATTGCGCTCCCTTCGGAGGATTTCGACACCTCCGGTGCTCTGCTCGAGCCCTGGCGCTCAGCCCTCGCTTGTGGGGCTGTAGAAGCGCTTGGCCCAGTTGCGGTATTCGGCGATGCCGTTCTCGCTCTGCATCAGCAGCGGTTGCTGGCGATAGAGCTTGTTCTCCCAGATGTGGAAGTCCTCGGTGGCCACTACGGCATGCTCGGCCATGTACCGTTCCATCCACTCGCTCATTTCATCGTCCGAGCGACCATCGCGCTTGGCGATGACACCCAGGCGCATCTGGGTCGTTTCTTCGTCGATGGGGGTCAGGCCCGTGGCGACCAGGGTCTGCATTTGACCCTGTTGGCGCACGAGGTTGTAGCCCAGGCCCCAACTCTCGGATTCAAGACGCAGCTCGTCCTCGGTTCCCTCGAGAGTCGAGATTTCCTTGCGGGCCCCTAGAGACCAATGCAACTCGTAACCGTGGAATTCGTGATGCAGTTGGGCCCGCACGTCCATCCGGTGGATGTTGGCGAAGTGCTCTCCATCGACGGAATTCTCCTGCATCTCCTGGCAGTGGGTTTGTACCGTCCATTCGTGCCGGATCCACGGACGAGTGAAATCCGGATTGTGCCATTCGGGAGCGTCGGGAATTTCGAAGAAGGGAGGGTGGTCTTCGGCGTGGTACCAGAAGAACAACATGCCGTTGCGTTCGACGCTTGGATAGTTTCGCAGCTTCGCCTGGTTTGGGATGCGGTCAGAGTAGGGAACGTCGACGCACCGCCCGTTCGGGTCGAAGCGCCAGCCGTGGAATGGGCACTGCAGGGTGTCGCCCACCACTTTGCCTCCCACCCCGAGATGGGCACCCAGGTGCGGGCAGTGGGCGTCGAAAACGTGGGCTTCACCCGACGCACCTCGGTAGGCGACGAGTTCGCGACCCACGTAGTGGAAACGCTCTACTGCTCCAGGGGCGAGGTCCTCCGAGTAGGTGAGAAGGAACCAACCGTTGGGAATTCCAAAAGGATATCGACCCACAGCGCACTCCCTCGCAGGCGGTTTCCGCCGCGTAGAGTCCATGATGGGAGAACAAGGCGCCTGCATGCAAGTTGGCAGTCGCACGCGGTGTCTGAGGCCGGGTAATGGCGAGGGGGGTCAGAGCACGTCGGTGCTCAGGTTCTCCATGATGAAGGATTTTCGTTCGGGTGTGTTCTTGCCCATGAAGAAATCGAGGCACTTCCCGACTTCGCCAAGCTGGCTGACGCTGACGGGGAGCAGGCGGGCATCGGGTCCGATGAACTGGCCGAATTCCTGAGGGCTGATTTCTCCAAGGCCCTTGAAGCGGGTGACCTCGGGATTGCTCAGGTTCGACTGGACCGTTTCGCGCTCGTCGTCCGAATAGCAGTAGTGGGTTTCCTGTTTGTTGCGAACTCGGAACAGGGGAGTTTCGAGGATGTAGACGTGATTCTTGACCACGAGTTCTTCGAAGTATCGCAGGAAGAAGGTGAGTAGAAGGTTCCGGATATGCATCCCGTCCACGTCGGCGTCTGTAGCGATGACCACGCGGTTGTAGCGAAGGCCATCGATGCTTTCTTCGATGCCCAGCGCTCTCATGACGTTGTAGAGTTCCTCGTTCTTGTAGATCGCGTCGCGCTTCAAGCCGTAGCAATTGAGGGGCTTGCCCTTGAGGGCGAAGATGGCTTGGGTATTGACGTCACGCGCTTGGACGATGACTCCCCCTGCCGAATCGCCCTCGGTGAGAAAAAGCGTCGAATCTTCGCGTTTCTTCGAACGCCGATCGTCGAAATGGGCTTTGCAGTCCGTGAGCTTGGGGATTCGGATGGCGACCTTCTTCGCCCGTTCACGGGCCTCCTTCTTGACGGCGTTCAGTTCCTTGCGGACGCGTTCGTTGGCTTTGATCTTTTCGATCACGGCCTCGGCAGCTGTAGGGTTCTGGTGAAGCCAAAGCACCACCTGCTCGCGGACCGCGGGAACCACCCAACCGCGTACATCGGTAGATCCCAACTTGTTCTTCGTCTGACTCTCGAATACAGGATCCTTGATTTTTACGGCGATGGCGCCGATCAAACCATCGCGAACATCCTCACCTGCGAAGCTCTGCTTCGCGAATTCGTTGATTCCCTTGAGGAGACCTTCTCGGAAAGCGCTCTGGTGGGTGCCGCCGTCGTTGGTGAACTGGCCATTGACGAAGCTGAAATAGTTCTCGCCGTAGCTGTTCGTGTGGCTGAATGCGAATTCAAATCGGTCGCCGTTGCAATGAACG
>JAKVBI010000006.1:0-113687 GCA_022447545.1 Myxococcota bacterium | reverse complement strand
CCCAGAAGTTCGGCCAGACCTGTGCGACTGTGGAAGCGTTGGCCGTTGTAGTGGAGGCTGAGCCCTGTGTTCAGGTACGCGTAGTAGCGAAGCCGGTGGGCGATGAATTCCTCATTCCATTGGATCTCGTCGAAGATCTCCGGGTCTGGAGTGAAGCGGATGTGCGTGCCGGAGGGCGCATCCGCATCCTTGCCCTTTCCTTCTTTCTGTAGTTTTCCCTGTTCGAAGATCGCGCGACGATAACGCCCCTCTCGGTAGCTGACGGCCTCGAATTGCTTCGACAGGGCATTGACGGCCTTCGTGCCGACGCCATTGAGCCCCACGGAGAATTGGAAGACGTCGTCGTTGTACTTACCCCCGGTGTTGATCTGGCTCACGCATTCGACGAGTTTTCCCAGCGGGATGCCGCGACCGTAATCGCGAACGCTCATGCTATTCCCGTCTCGGGTGATCTCGATGCGTTTGCCCTCGCCCATGATGAACTCATCGACGGCGTTGTCGATGACCTCCTTCAGCATGACGTAGATGCCATCCAGAGGATGGCTTCCGTCCCCCAGTCGACCGATGTACATGCCTGTGCGAAGGCGGATGTGTTCCAGCGCGTCGAGGGTCTGAATGGCGCGCTCGTCGTAAGCGATCTTGGTGCTGGCCATGGGCCTCCCGGGAGGATTCTCGGGGGACCCCAAGTTCCCGGATTCCGGCATTTCGTCAAGGGCGGCCAGGCCGTTGCGGGTGGATTTCTTTCGCCGTGCAAGTGAGCCTGGGCGCTTCGAGTCCGTCGCGTGGCATTTCCATCTGCCGAAGGCGGTGGTGGGGGCCGAGTCCCCATCGCATCCAAATCAGGGCGACGGCGTGATCCCCGCGGGGTGGTTGCTTCTCTCGCCTGTTCCGCCCGGCCTTCATAGCAGCGACATCTGTCGTGGTTCGCCCATTGCCTGGGCGAACTCGAGGTCCAGGTGCGGGAGGATCGCGTCGGCGACGGGGCGCAGGACGCGTTCGATGTAGTGGGGGTAGTCGATGCCTGAAGGAAGGGGGGCACCCGGAACGACGGGTTCGGGTCCGCTGGAGGTGATCACGTATCGGATGACCGGACCGACGGGTCCGTCGAGTTTTCGGGCGGCTTTGACGTGGGGTGGGCTCGAGGCGGTGTAGCGCTCCAGAGAACCCTTCCGGATGCGTTTGATGTAGACGAGTTCGTCGTCGAGATTTCCGGCTCGGAGATCCCCGACCAGTTCCGCGACAAAGGGTAGGACCTCGCTCTCGGTAAACACCCGTTCCAGCAATCCGCGTTGAAGCCGCTCGGTGATGGAGGGCCAATCACGACGAACCGATTCCAGGCCAACCATTTCGAGAGCGCCATTTCGCCATCCTGCGTAGCGCTTCTTGCTTCCACTGCTTCCCCCCCGAACCCGTGGAAGAAAGAAGCGCTCGAAGATCTTTTCGAGCTCGAGCTCCAGCACGGAGGTCACGTGGTATTGCTCCTGGATGCGCTCGGTGATCTGCTCTTCGGCCCGTTGGCGCAGGGTCTCCGCCCACGCGTGTGTCGCCTCGGTGTCGGAGCCATGATCGAGCTGGACGAAGACTGAATCCGTGTCTCCGTACAGGACCCGAACGCTCTGGTCTTCGAAGGCCTCACGCGTCCAGTGCAGGGTCTGCTGTCCGAAACTCGTGATGGCATTGGCGATCGCGGGATCGAAGAACCGGCACGATGGAGAACCCAGAACCCCGAACATCGCATTCATCATGATCTTGAGTGCCTGGTTTGCGTGACGGTCTCCTCGCTCCTTGGCCTGTTCCCGTCGGTCCATGAAGCGTTCGATTATCTCGGGCAGGATCGCGCTTTGACGGGCGAAGTGCGCTCCGTTGGGAGCTTCGATGGCGGCGTCGAATGCCGAGTCTGCTGCGGCGTGGGCGAGGGGGTCGAGTTGAAAGGTTCGCATCAGGCTCGGGTAGAGGCTCTTGAAGTCGAACACGGCAATGTTCTCGAAGATTCCGGGGGACGGCTCGAGGAGGGTTCCTCCACGTACCCTCGTGTTGTTTCGAGCTCGATCGACATTGGGGGCCACGTGGTTTTGCTTGCGCAGCTCGGGCAGGTACACGAGATCGAAGGACGCGATGGAGGCGCCCACCCGGTCGAGTTGCATGCCCGATAGCAGGCTGCGCTCCACCGTGAGCGCCAGGAGTCCCTCGTGTTCGAGGATATCGAGCACCAACTGTGCGTCTTCGCGGTTGTAGGCCACCAGCGCTTCGGGATCCTCACGGGCCAGGCGCGAGATCTCCTCTGCGGAATCGGGTGCGTGTTGATCGATGAGCTTGCCCCGGCCCAGGATGTGGCGCGCTGCGGTTTCCAAGCGGTAGTCGTCGAGCCGAACCGCGTCTCGCACCAGGGGGATGGCATCCAGCACCATGCGTCCTGGCACGCGCGCTCGGCTCTGGCGTGTGAAGCCCGCATCCTGTTCGAAACGGATTTCTCCCCGGGTGCGGCCCATATGAAATGGCACGTTCAGAGCACGGGCGCGCGTGTGCCAGGTCCGAAGGTCGAAATCCACCACGTTCCAGCCGGTGAGGATGTCCGGGTCGAGTTCCTGGACCCGGCGGATGGCTGCGGTGAGAAGCTCGGACTCCGTGGAGTGATTGTGAGCACCGGCGACGGGTTGGTCCGCACGCAAGTGGACCTCTTGGATCCCACATCCTACGAGGGCGATGGACAGGATCTCACTTGCGTCGGGTGAGGTTTCCAGATCGAGGGACAGGGTCTGTAATTCTGGGAGTGCGTGACCGGGACGCAGAGAGGGCCGGCGAAAGCGAACCAGTCGTTCGTTTACCGGCTCGGCATCTCCCTCGATCTCCACGCACGCTCGGAGTCCGTGGTCGATGAGGAAGCGGTAGGGAAAACGTACGTCCGCTTCGAAGCTGCGCGAACCTGCCTGAAGTAACGCGTCGCGCAGTGGCGGTACGGCAGAGGGGAGGGGCATCTGAACGCGCAGGACAGGCTCGCCCCGGAAGTCGCGCAGATTGGTTTCGGAAACCTGAGCCGTCGCATGCTCGTCGAGCAATCGGCGCGCGTTGCGGTCCGCCGAGAGGACGAAGAAGTACGGTCGGAAGCGGTCTTCCTCCACCAAGAAGGCCATGCCGTCGTCGAGGCGACCGAAAAGTTGGACGACCGGGACACCCTCGCGAATGCGGTAGCCGGGATCGAGAACGAAGCCGCGGTAGTGGGCCAAGAGTCGGCATCCTCCCTGCGTCCGGGCACCGTTCGCAGCGCGTCAGCGCAGCTACGGTCAATCTCCGCACGTGGAGTGAGCCTACTACGCGGCGGCTTCTCGTGGGGTTCGGGTCAGCAGGCCAACATTCTCGAAGGCTTGAGAGAGGAGGCTCTGGACTTCGTTTTCCCAGACGAAAGAGACGTGGCTCCCGTGATACCAGGCGGCCGGGGGACGGCCCCAGTGGCGCCATAGGTCGAAGGCCTGATCCGGCGTGGATAGATGGTCGGCGAGGCCCGCGAACAGGAATCGTCGCTCGCGGATGAGGCCGGGCTCGAGGTGCAGGGGCGAAACCACCGAGTAGAGGGACTCGACGTCGTTGATGGGGAGATTCCAGTGCGAGGCCGCCCGAAGTAGCAAACGCGGTGCGTGGGAACGGATCAGACCAGACAGGTCACACAGGGGGATGCCGGCGACCACGCAGTCGAGTTTCGGTTCCAGTGCGGCCACCACGGCGGCGATCGATGCGCCCAGGGACACACCATAGAGCCCCACACCGGG
Organism: Myxococcota bacterium; assembly: GCA_022447545.1. Classification (GTDB taxonomy): domain Bacteria; phylum Myxococcota_A; class UBA9160; order UBA9160; family SMWR01; genus JAKVBI01. The sequence goes on along the minus strand of JAKVBI010000006.1, from coordinate 109,923 downwards.
TACGTCGCGGCCACGGAGCCAGGCCAGAACGCGTCGCACGTCCCAGGTCGACTGCGCTTGAGCATGCAGAGCGTCCATGATGTCGCCGCTCAGCAGACCGTCCCCGCCGCGCATCCCGATGCGGCGGGGTCCGTGAAGAGGCATGACGGGGATGGCGACGTTGAGCCCAAGCTCCCGATGCAGCCAGCGTGTGCGAAACCCGGTGAAGTCGATCAGGGGCCATCCCATTCGATAGCCCGGTACGCAGACGACCCAGGGGCGAGCAGGACCCGGATGCTCGAGTGCCCAGACATGAGCCGTGCGGTTGTTGTCGTAACCGAGCCAGCGCTCCCGACCCGGCTCGCCACGGTGGGGCGCGTAACCGCTTTCGAAACGCAGGTGGTCGAATTTCATCAGCCCTGAACGGCTGGGCTCGACCCATATCTGACGCGGGGGTGGAGGGGTCTTGTGGAACGAAGCGGGATCGTCGAGCCATCCGCGGCTTTTGAACAGGGTCAGCGCCTCCTGGACCTCGGAGGCGATGCGCTCGAGCGACGCCCCGGCGACGAGGGGCGTGGCTGCGAGTTCCGAAGCGAAAAAGGCCTCGTCCAAAGCCACCTTGCTCCAAAGTCCCGGGTTCCAGCGCGATAGGGGAATCTTCTCCCAATCCGTGACCGCGCCGTTGTTGGCCCAGCGCAGGGTCAGTGCCAGAGGCGTCGCACCGATTCGCAGGGCGAATTTCATTCCAGCGGTCAGGTCGCTGGCAAGACGTTCCAGCAGCGGACTTCCCTCCCAGGGTAAAAGACCCTGAGAGGGCGTATCGGCCGATTAGGGCAAAGGGTTGACCCTCGAGCGCAGCTCGGAGGCGGTTTATCCGGGGTTCGCCGGGCTGGGCCGGGCCGGGGGGCGCCCCAACGGATAGTTGGCGGGGCCCGAGGGTGTCCGGGTGGCTCGAAGTTCAGGCGACTGAGGGGGGTCCGGGCGCATGGCGACCTGGCGGAGTTCCTCGAACGCTTCGGTGATGGCCTCCGCAAAGGCGGCGATGTCCGGCACCAGGTCGCGGTCTGCTTCGATCCCATAGCAGATCCGGTTCTGGTAGCTCATGGCTGCAATTGAGAGCCCCTGACCCTCGAACAGGGGCACGACCGGGTAGAAGGCCTCGAGCCGTGATCCCAGGAGGTACAGGGGAACCGGCGGACCGTGCACATTGGTCACGATCAAATTGTAGGGTCGCAATCTCTGAACGAGGCTGGCTCCCCAGAATGTCAGGCGCGATGAACCACTCCAATCCGCAAAGCGGAGGAAGAAGTCCACTCCCGTCTCCGCCTGGCTGTTCTTGCGCTGGCGGGTCTGTTCTCGAATCTTTTGGAAGCGTTCGAGCGGTTGTTCGTTGGAGGTCGGGAGGTCGACGAACCAGGACGACACCATGTTGCCCGCGGTCTCCTCGGGTTTCCCAGCTCGCATGTCGACCGGAACGATCGCGCGCAACTCGAGGTCCTTTGCGTCGGCGGAGCGCCCGGCCAGGAAGCGCCGCGCGGCTCCCGCCACGACGCTCAACACGACGTCATTGACGGTTCCGTCCAGGCGTTTCTTCACGTCCTTGACGGCCGACAAATCGAGGTCGACCCACTCGATGCGCCGCTGCCGTCCGATGTCGCCGTTGAGAGCTGTGTCTGGTGGCGGGGTCAAGCCGCCGGCCAGGGTATCGACCCCTGCAGCACTGGCTCGTGCTGTTTCCTGAAGGAGTTCCAACGGATGCTCGAGGGCCCAGCGCGCATTGCGAAGGGCCACCCGGGAACGTGTCATCATTCGATCGAGTCCATCGGCCAGAAAGTCGCCGGGCCCCGGCATGGGGCGGGGCTCCCAGGCCTCGGCGGGGGGAATGGCACCGTCGTCTGCTGCGTCGGGACTCAGCAGGGTCTGGAGCACTCCCACCCCGGTGACACCGTCTGCCAGGCAATGGTGGACTTTGGCGATGACCGCACAGCCTCCATCCGCCAGACCCTCCACGAGCCAGAGTTCCCAGAGGGGCCGCGAGAGGTCCAGCGGCTGGGACGCGATCGTTCCCGCCAATTCCTTGAGCTCCGCGGTTCCGCCGGGTTGGGGCAATGCGCAGAGTCGAACGTGGTGGCTGAGGTCGAAACGGTCATCGTCCACCCAGATGGGATGTCCCTGGAGAGGCGTTTGGGCGATTCGTTGACGGTAGTGGGGAAGCAGGTGGAGGCGTGCAGCGACGTGGGCGCGAACGGTGTGGATGTCCGGGGGACTTCCTCCGGGTTCGGGCGCTTTGAATCGCGCCAGAGCTCCAAGGTTGAGTTGGCCACGTCCCGCATCGAAGCGGATGAAAGAACTGTCCTGTGCAGAGAGGCGCTCGAAGTAGCTCATACCCTTCCTGCCCTTCTGCTGCGAGCGGAGGTCCGCTGCAGCGGCTGGGGTTGGCAGTCCGGGGGGGTAGGGTGGAGGAAGATCTACTGAATCTTCAGAGAGTGACTCAAAGTCCCATAGTACACGTGATGAGTCTTTGTCGCAGGCCATCTTCCAAGGTTTGTGGCAGTTCGCCAGGCTGCGAGCCAGTGCTCGACCTTGCCTTCCGTGGGGTCAAGCGTCGCCGTGATCCGGCCGACTGCGCGAGAGGTGGGCGCCGGCGTCGGCCAGCACGAATTGCCCGGTGACACAGCGGGCGAGGTCCGAGGCCAGGAAGACTGCCATGCGTCCGAGTTCCTCGGGCTCGGTCATGCGTCGCAGGGGGTTCGATGCTGCGATGGAAGCGAGGTGGTCTTCCCCCATCACCTCGCGAACCTTCTCCGTGACCGTCGTGCCCGGCGCCATGGCGAGCACTCGAATGCCCTGGGGCCCCAGTTCGGCGGCCATGGACTGGGTCAGGTGGTTGATGCCGGCTTTGGCGGCCCCATAGGGAACGAGTTGTGGCGAGGGCCGGGTGGTTTCGCCGCTGGAGACGTTGAGGATCACGCCACCGCTGCTCTGTTCCAGCATGGCCCGTGCCTCGGCCACACAACAGAGGGCCGTGGCGATCAGGTTCTGTTCCACTACATCGCGCCAATGGGCGGCATCGAGTTCGACGAAGGGCGTCAGTGGGCGGTTCGCGTTCATTCCCACGTTGTTGACGGCGATGTCCAGGGATCCGAGGGTGTCCCGGCACTCGCCGATCATCGCCGACACCTGGTCTTCGCTTCGAACGTCGGCGACCACGGGGATCGCCCGTGCGCCCTCAGCGAGGAGTGCTCTCGCGGTCTCTGTCGCCCGTTGGGGGTCGATGTCATTGACCGCTACGGGGCATCCGGCCCGTGCCAGCCAGCGCGCGATCTCGCGCCCGATTCCCGCTCCGGCGCCGGTGACGAGTGCCACTCGACCCTCCAGGCCGAGGTCGATCCCCCCGGTCGATTTCGCTGCACACATGGAACCTCCTTCGGGGCGGTTTCTGTCCGGCGTCCGAAGATGCGAGTGTGGGGGCCGGTCCGGAACCCGGCAACCGTGGCGATCGGCACGACCGGGTGGGGTGATCCAGGTGCTTGATCGGCGCTTGGCGACCACTACCCTCACGGCACGGGCTCGGGGCCGGTGGAGTATCCCCGGCCCGGATGGATTCCAGGGTTCGACTACGGGGAATTTGCGACGTGAACTTTGCCTTGTCACCGAGCGCCATTTTTCGCGAGATGGCGGCCCACGATGGCAGTTTTCAACTCTTCTGCAGTGTGGCGGCCAAGGGGGAGGCTCAGGGGGGTTGGGAGAACGACCGCATCGCGTCCCGTACGATGGATCCGTTGCTCGCTGCCAAGATCGCGCGCCACGGAGCCGACGAGCATAAACACGGCCGCTTGTTCGGAGCCCTGCTGCGCAAACGCGGCCTGGACGCCATCGAGGTCCCAGCCGACGCTGATTACTGCATGCAACTCGAGGAGGCGGGCATCGGTTTGTCCCACGCCCGGCTCCGGCAGGACCGTCCGCTCACCGACGAGGAGATTCTGCGTTATCTGGTGCACAGTCGCGTCACCGAGCAGCGCGCCTTCGAGGAGATCACTCAGCAGGAAGAGGTGTTCCGCGGTGATCCGGAACTTGGCAAGGCGGTGTCCCTGATCGCCCGAGACGAAGTCGAACACCTGGCCTACTGCCACGACGAGTTGCTGCGTTTCCGCGAGGAGGGGCACGGAGCCTTCATCGACGACCTGTTGCATGAGTACGCGAAGGTCGAGATTCGAACCTACCGCGACGTGAGCATTGCCGTGATGACGCGAATGGGGCGGCTGTTGGGCTGGTCGCCCCTCAAACAGCGCGTGCTGCGGCTGGGGATCCATTGCCTCTACTGGATGGAGCGCCTCTGGACCTGGCGCCGGATGACCGTGCTTCGCCCGTCGCAACGTTCGAATCCCATGGGCACTCCCGCTTCGGCTTGAAGCCGCCTGAGGTCGCCGGGCGGGGGAGTGTGCGGTGCTTCGAGTGGTGGCTCAGTTGTGCCGATTGAGGGCCGCCTTCACCAGGGTTCGGCTGAAATCCCACAGGGTTCCCGGGTAACGGTGACAGTCGGCCAGGACGTCGTCGAAACTCGCCAGGAAGTAGTCGACCTCCTCCTCCCCGACCACCAGGGGCGGCAGGATCTTCACCACGTTCATGCGGTGGGCCGCCACCTGGGAGAGAATGCGATGTCGCTGAAAGAGCGGGACTGTGACGAGTTGGCTGAATAGGCCTTGAAGTGCTGTTTCCAGGGCCTTCCAGCCCATCTTCAGACCCAGCGAGTTGGGTTCTCCGAACCCAAAGCCGATCATCAGGCCTTTGCCGCGAATTTCCTGGAAGATCTCGTACTTCTGCAGGAGGGGCTCGAGCCCCTTGCGGAACCGCTCCCCCATGTGGGCGGCGCGTTCCACGAGCCGTTCTTCTTCGATCACGTTCAGGGTCGCCAGGCCCGCTGCCATGGCCAGGGGATTCTTCGAGAACGTGGATCCGTGGACCACTGCGCGTTCGAGTTGGTGGAAGACTTTGTCGAAGATGTCTTCTCGGCACAGGATGGCACCCACCGGTGCGTATCCACCCGACAACCCCTTTGCGAGGGTGACGATGTCCGGCTCAACGCCCCAGTGCTCGAACGCATGGAAGCGTCCCGTGCGCCCCAGGCCCGTCTGGATTTCATCGGCCACGAACAGAGTCTCGAAGCGGCGGCACAGGTCCTGGACGGCTGGGAGGTAGTCGTCCGCAGGGACGTTGACCCCGTGGCCCTGGATCGGTTCTACGAAGAAGGCGGCGACATCCCCCCGGGCCAGTTCTCGCTCGAGAGCCTCGGCGTCACCGAAGGGGATCGCGTCACAGCCTGGAAGCAGGGGGCCGAAGCCCTCGCGGAATTGTTCGTCCCCATTGAGTGAGAGTGCACCGTAGGTGAGCCCGTGAAAGGCGTGATCGCAGTAGAGGATCCGCTGCCGGCCAGTGGCATAGCGCGCGAATTTCATCGCCCCTTCGATGGCCTCGGCGCCGCTATTGGCAAAGAAACAGCGCGACAATCGATCGGGGGCGCGCTCGAGGAGCGCTTCACCCAGCAGTCCCGCCAACAGTGAGCAGTCCATCTGCACGAGAGAGGCCAGGTCGGCCTCCAGTACATCGGACAGCGCGCGCTTGACCACCGGGTGGTTGCGCCCCACGGCGAACACACCGAATCCCGACAAGAAGTCGAGATAGCGATCGCCCTCTCGGTCGATCAGGTAGCAGCCCTCGGCGCGCTCGTAGTAGCGGTCGTAACCGATGGTGGTCAGAACCCGGACCATCTTCGAGTTGAGCAGGTTGGAGTGGAGTTTGTAGTTCTCACCCCGGCGGGCGTTCAATGTGGCGTTCAGGTCGAAGGGCATCGCTGCTGAGGTCCTCCATTCGTCGGGGTCTCTCCGAGTCAGGGCCAACGTAGCCCGGTCTCAGGGCTTCGAGCGAGTCCCGTTTCTCTCAGCCTTTCCGCGTCGCAGATATTCGGCTTCCACGTGACGCAGCAGTTCCTGGGCGCTGCGATCGTTGGGCAGCTGAGAAACGAGTTGGCGGGCATGGGCCAAACCTCGCTCGAAGCGCTCATCCTGGACATAGAAGATCGTCAGTGCTCGGGTGATGGCGGGGTCGCCAGGCGCGATTTCGAGGGCGGCCAGGAGCGCGGTTTCTGCTTGTTGGCGACGGCCGAGATGCTGTAGGGCCAGGGCGTGGTTGTAACGCACTCGCGCGCGGGTGGGCAGCAGGGCCGCTGCTCTTCCCAGAGCCGCTTCTGCTTCCACGAGTTGCTCGTTTTCGGCCAGCAGCAGTCCCAGGGAATAGTGGAGTTCGCCTTCCTCTGGGGCGAATGCCAACGCGGCCCGTAGCACCTGCTCGGCTTGGGCATTGCGGCCCCGATGATTGTGCAGGTTGGCCAGGTTCACGGCCGCTGGCAGGAAGCGTGCGTCCCGTTCGAGCGCCGTTTCGAAGGCCTCCTGGGCGGCTGAGAACCTCTGTTGCTGGGTGTACAGCACCCCCAGGTTGAAATGGGCTGCTGGGAAATCGCCATTGGCGAGTTGCGCTCTTTCGAATTCTGCCAACGCGGCTTTCAGGGCGTGGCGTTGAGCGGGAGACCAGGCAGCCCGGGGCACTGGGGCGAGTGCCTGAGCCGCTTCGATGCGAACACTGCGCGAAGGGTCTTTCAGTAGATGAGCGCCGGCAGCCTGCCACTCTTGTGGCGGCAGGATGTCCAGGGAAGCTGCCGCCGTGGCTCGCACCAGGGGCTCGGGATCGCGTAGCGCATCGCGTATCGCATCCCGCCCGTGGGGCGCGATGCCCCGCAGCAACTCCACGGCGGTAGCGCGAACGATGGCGGGTTGTGCGGGGTCTTGGACGATACGCGCGAGATCGCGCCCTGCCGTCGTGTCGCGAGAGCGAGCTTTCGCAAACGCTTCCGAGAAGTGTGGGCGTTGCGCGCCTCCATCGGACCAGGCAGCTACGGCGTTTGCCGCAAACTCCGGTGGCTCATCGGCGTGGCAGTTTTCACAGGCGTTGGGAACGCCCAGGGACAGGGTGAGATCTGGACGCGGGATGCGGAAGGAATGGTCGCGACGTGGATCGACCCCCATGTAGACGCGTGACGGCATGTGGCAGTTCACACAGACCGAGCCCTCCGAGCCCGGTTCGTGGTGGTGGTGGTCGGGTGTGTCGTAAAGCGCGGCGCGCAAGCTGGGAAAACGCGGGTCCGGCTCCAGGCTATGACAGCGTGTGCACAAGGCGTTGCCCTGGGCGCGCAGTTCCAGACTGTGGGGTTCGTGACAGTCGCTACAGCGCACACCGCGAGCTGCCATGAGGCTTTGCATGAACGAACCGTAGACGTACACCTCGTCGAGGATCTGACCGTCGGCGTGATAGAGGGGAGGGCTGAGAAGGGCAGGGGTGAAGTCGTCCATCAGCGGGCGCCCGTGTAGATCCTCTTCGCTGACGCGGTGGCGGCGTGCGTGGCAGCGGGCGCAGGTTTCGATCTCGCCGGCCGCTGTGGCGTCTTGCAAATCCGTCACGAGTCCCCCGTGCTGCGGAGGTTGAGCGGTCGCTGAATCGGGAACCGGTGGTGTCCCGTTCCGAGCCCGCCGAGCCCAGGCGACGTGGCGTTCGCCGGGACCGTGACAGGCTTCGCAGCCCACGTCGATCTCGGCCCACTGGGTGCTGAAGCTGTCGTCGCTCGGGTTGTATCGTTTTTCGAGGTGGGTCGAGTGGCACTCGGCGCACATGCTATTCCAGGTCTGGTAGCGCCCCGTCCAGTGCAGGGCATCGTCGGGCGGAATCGTCGTTTCGGGATACAGGTGAAACCAGCGCTTGCGCTTCGTGTCCCACGCGAAGGGCAGGGCTTGGAGGCGCCCTCCAGGAAACGCCACGAGGTATTGCTGCAGCGGATCTACGCCGAGTGTGTAGAGGATCTCGTACTCACCGGGTTCGCCGTCGCTACCCGCTGTTTCGACGTAGAATCGACCGGCGCGTTTGAAGAAACGCGCGGCACTGCCAACGTTGTCGAATTGGGCGTCGTCGAAATCGCCGAGCACACTGGACGCGGTGGCGGTCTGAAGAGCGAGATCGTGATGGGAGCCCCGCCAAGCCTGGAACTCGGAGGCGTGACACTCCCCACACACCGCACTGGTCACGAAGTGCAGCCCTTCGGCCCCGGGGCTCTGGGCCGGACCGGGCAGCCGCCCTGCTTCTTTCTGAGCCGCCTTCGAGGGGTCCGAATCCGCGAGGGTCTGTGTGGCGAGAATGGCGCACAGCACCAGCGGCCCGAGTCGACGGGTTCGTTGCACGTTCTTTGCTTTGCCTCGTGAAGCCGGCCCATGTGCCAGCCACCCACCTATGCTGGCGCGCAGTCTCGAGGGTGCAAGGACTCTGGTCCAATTCGAGGCATACTCCGCCCTGCGGCCAGGGGGGCCGCGCGGCGACCCCATGGAGGTCGAGGGAGCTGGCTGCATGCTCGACGTCGTGTACACCTGGGTGGACGGCGACGATCCCGCCTGGCAGGAGCGGAAGCGTCTCGCCCAGGCAGGACTCGGAGGGGATCCCGCTGACTACCACGCGTCGGCCACTGGCAGCTCACGCTTCAAGAACCGCGACGAACTCAAGTACTCCCTGCGCTCCCTGGACCGGTTTGCCCCGTGGGTTCGGCGCGTCTACCTCGTCACCGACCACCAGGTGCCGGACTGGATCGATCCAAAACATTCAGACCTGAGGCTGGTCTCCCATGCGGAGTTGTTCGCAGATGCGGCCCATCTACCCACCTTCAATTCCCACGCCATCGAATCGAACCTGCACCGCATACCGGAACTGGGAGAACACTTCGTCTACTTCAACGACGATGTACTGCTGTCGGCTCCGTCGGTCGAAGCAGACTTCTTCGATCCCCAGGGACGCAGCCTCGTCTATCTCGATACCCGCCGTGTCGCGCGCCGGCCGGGAGGGCTCGGATACGATCTGCCGGTCAATGTTGCGGCGCGCAATTGCAGTCGTCTGCTCGAAAGCGAGTTCGACTTTCGAGTGGAGCGGCGCATCGACCACGTGCCTCAAGCCCTTCGTCGTTCGATATTGGAGGAACTCTGGGCGCGTTTTCCCGCTGAACTCGCGGCCACCTCCTCTCACGCCTTCCGCCACCCGGAGGATCTGTCCCCGACCTCCTGCCTGGCGCAGTACTACAGCCTTTGCACCGATCGAGCCGTGACCATTTCCGAGCGTCATCTGACCTACATCAAGATCAAGAAGTTCCCCTTCTACTGGGTGCTGAGCTGCGGACGCATGCTCGCCCATGCGATGTTGCCGGCGACGCGTCGCAAGTTCATGAGCGTCAACGACGCCGGCGCTCTCGACGATTCCCGGCTCATGCATCAGGCCATCGCTGCGTTCTTCGAAGCCCTGTACCCGGAGCCGAGTCGCTTCGAGCGATGAGGCTCACCAGCCTCGTGTTAGCCGGTCGACGCTCGGAGCGATGTGGGAGCCTGGCAGGTGCGCGCCCAGGATTCGCCAGGTCCGTGCCATCTTCTCCATGGGCTGAGCCGGGAAGACCAGGCCATGGGTGAAGATGACGGCGCAGGCGAGGGCCGCAGCTGTCGAGAACCCGAGAGCGGCACGCTGCAGATCCCGGGCGAACCAGCTCACGGCGCGCCCAAAGAAGGCGCTGGCAGGTATGAGCAGGGGCAACAGATAAGAACCCTTGACCGCCACGACGGATTGCGCCCAGCTGGTGAAGCCGATGAACATCACGAGTCCCACGCTTGCCAATACCACCAGCGGTGCATCTTCGCTGCGTCCACGTGAGCGCACTGCGGCCGCCAGAGCGAGCGCGTACCCCATCAAGACGAGCAGTGTCGGAATCACCCCCAAAGCGGTCAGCAATGGCCCTGAGAGCACCCCGTCGCGGTGGAAGGAGACGGGGATGCGGTGAGCGAAGGCGTCGTACCAGATGGCCGCATAGGTCAGACCCCAGACGTTGGTCATGGCGTAGTTGCGGCGCAGCTCGGAGTTCGATTCGCCGCGGATGTGATAGATCGACGGGCGCTGCAGACTGCCCGGATCGACCCACAGGTAGTCGGAAACCCGCCGCGGTCGCAACACGTTGCGGGCCTCCTGGGTGCGCGTGGGCTCGTGCTCTCGAAGGATCGGAAACGGTGTCCCGGTCAACAGCACGTTGCGTGCGTAGACGGGGGCCGCGATCAGTGCGCCCGCCAACGCTCCGGCAATCAATGCACGCGCCATGGACGGGTCGAAATCCCGCCGAAGGAACGGCACCACGCAGGCGATGACCACGAAGGCCCCGGTGAATTTGGTGATGAACGCCAGGCCGGCCATCAGTCCCGTGACTGCAGCGGTGGGCAAGTGGCGAGGGTCGCGTTGAAGAGCAAGCAGGGGAGGGATTGCCAGTGCGGTCAATCCAGCCGCGAAGGCCTCGTTGCCGATCATGGCGGCCGAGAGTTGAGCCATGGGCAGGAACAGCACCAGGGCGGCCGCGACCCAGGCCACGGCGAAGCGGCCGGTCGAATGCAGCACGACACGCAGGGCTACATAGCCCGCAGCCAGCAGGGCGATTCCGCCCAGGGCCCGTAGTCCGGTGACCACCGCGCGGGGCCCGAGGGGTTCCAGCAGTGACCAGATCCCAGCACCGAGCAGGTAGTAGAGGGGAGGGTGGAAGGTGGCCCAGCCCTCCATGGGGTGGGGCAGTCTCGACTCGTCCACCAGGGTGAGCAGGTAGCCGGCGTGGGCCCCGGCGTCATAGCCGGTCAGGGGGATCGTCTCCCAGGCGTTCCAAGCCAGATGGAGGGCTGCTGTGCCAAACAGTGCCAGCGTGGCAGCGCGTTGGCGGCCTGTGATGGATCCGCGGTGCTCACTCGGCGTCATTGCGAGTGCCTTGGATTCGTTGCGGCGCGACTCGCGGATTCGTCCCGCAGTTCACCAGGCGCCGGCCCGAGGGCCACCGTGAAGCCCACCAGGGCCAGACCGCTGTCCACCCCAACGTTCGGGTCTTCGATCCTGCCATTGGAAATGTGGTGGTACCGCCATTGGGCGGTCAAGGCGGTTCGCCTCCAGATGAACCAATGCAGACCCGCTCCTCCTTCGAGGATGAAGTTGGCACCGTCCGCACGCCGCTGAAGATCGAAGTCGAGGGAGACGAGGCCAGCCCCGAGTTCTACGAAGGGAACGACCCCATGGGCCTCGAGGGCCAGCAGGTTGTAGCGCCCCAGGAATGCAGCCCCGTAGGCGGAGCCCGAGTGGGGTTGGGTCTGGATCAGGAAGTGGCCTTCCATGCCGAGTTCCACATTTCCGCGGTACCAGGAGTCGCCACCCAGGGGGTCCGTGAGTCCGAGCCCCGCGCGGGGCAGAATGGCGACGAACTCGGAGTCCTCCACATCACTCGTTCCGTCATAGAGTTGAAAGGGCCACGCGTAACCGACCGTTGTACCCACGAGCCATTGGCCCGCCGCAAAGGGGCTCGAGGGATTCGGGTCGCGGGGGGGACCCCCCGGTTCTGACCCGGCTCGGGCCGCGAGCCCCTGAATGCCAGTGGCCATCAGCAGGGTGAGTGCGAACCGAGCCAGGCGACGCATGCCCACAGCCTAGCGGTCCTCCGAGGAGGCGAGAACGCCCCTTGACCCCATGCCTTCGACTCTTCACGATTGAGGACCCCGTTTTTGTCGAGGTGGAACCCATGAGCGAGAGCGTCGACCCCTTCGAACTGTTCGATCGCGCCAGTGGTGCGGATACCTGTCGGACCCCCTATCCCGAATTCGCCGTGCAGCGGGCCGAAGGGCCTGTGGTGAAGGTGAACGCCTCAGCCATGATGGGAGGGGGAGATCCCGAAAATCTGCCCGAGATCTATGCGGCTGTGAGTTACGAGGCCGTCTCACAGGTACTCAGGGACGGCAAGACCTTCTCGTCCGGTGCCTACAAGGACTCCATGGGGGTCGTGATGGGCCCCACGATCCTGGTGATGGATGAACCCGAGCACGGTCGGTATCGCAGCCTGATCCAGATGGCTTTCAGCAAGAAGTCTCTGGCCCACTGGGAAAACGACCTCGTGCGGCCCATCGTCAACGGCCTGATCGACAAGTTCGCGGATCGTGGCAGCGCGGACCTGGTGCGGGAACTCACCTTTCCGTTTCCAGTGCATGTGATCGCCGGGATGTTGGGGCTTCCCGATGAAGACCTGCCCCAGTTCCACCGCTGGGCGGTGGAGTTGATCAGCGTGGCATTCAACTGGGAGCAGGGCATCAAGAGCGCGGGGATGTTGGGGGAGTACCTGACGCCCATCATCGAGGCGCGTCGTGAAAACCCCGGTAACGACCTGATCAGCGTGTTGACTGCTGGTGAACTCGATGGCAACCGACTGGACAACGATCACGTGCTGGGTTTTCTGCGCCTGCTGCTGCCCGCCGGCGCGGAGACCACCTACCGCTCTTCGAGCAACCTTCTCTACGGCTTGTTGTCCAATCCCGAGCAGTTGGAGGCTTTGCGAGAGGAACGGTCGCTGATGGAACAGGCGATCGAGGAGGGACTGCGTTGGGAGGTACCGCTCACTGGAATTGGCCGGCAGTGCACGGTCGATACTGTGGTGGAAGGAGTGCCGATTCCCGCCGGTGCTTCGGTGCAGGTACTCATCGGTTCGGCAAATCACGACGAGTCGCGCTACGACGAACCCGAGAAATTCGATATCTACCGACCGGCGCGTCAGCACATGTCCTTCGCTTTTGGGCCCCACCGCTGTCTGGGAATGCACCTCGCCCGAATGGAGACTGATGTGGTCGTGGGAGCGTTGCTCGACCGTCTGCCCGGTCTGCGTCTGGACCCCTCAGCCGAGGATGTGCACATCACAGGTCGAGGGTTCCGCGCTCCACGTCGCCTGCCTGTGCTGTTCGGCTGATCCGGAGGGCAGGCACCCCGGAGGGTGTCAGCGTGTTCGGGAGGTGCGGCGCGATGAGGCCCGCCCACGGCGGGGAGTACACACGCCCTGCTCGACCAGTTCGGCGTGGGCCTTCTTCCCCCAATCCTTCTGAGCGTGGGGGTTGGCGGGGCTTGGGTGGAGGATGCGCCCGATTCTGGGGGGCTGCGGTCCATCGGTCAGGTTGGCCTCGGCCCGGGTCTGGGCGAACGCGCCGATTCCGATCACCCACTGGGGTTCCAGGATGCGCACCAGCCGTTGTAGATGGCGGTCGCAGGCTTCGAATAGAGGCTCCCGCTCGTGGGCGGGCAACTTGTCGGGTGTTCGGTTGCGCCCGGTCTCCTCGATGAAGATCAGGGGACAGTAATTGGCGATGAAATGGTCGGCGAAGAAGTGCTCGGGCCGTTTGAAGTGATCGCGCAGGGCTCCCCAAAGACGCGTTCCACTGACCTCGCTACGCGTACAGTCGAATCCGAGCACGGGGCGCTTGGGATGTTCGACTTCCGGGCGCGTCACACGCTCTTCGATCTCCAGCCAGTCTCGCACCATGGCGACGTCGCCAAAGGGCACCCCGGTTTGAGCCATCCCGAAGGGTCCGGGATTCATCCCCAGGAATATGACGCGCCGGGTGGAGTTCCCATACCGGCGCAGGTAGGCGTTGTGGGGGCGCCGCGCGTGGACCAGGGGATTGTAGACGTGAGTCACTGGAGCCCCGAAGGACAATGGGGCGAGTTCCCTGCACAATCGCCGGGTCGCGGCGCCCAGCTTCGATGCGATGTCCATCGGCATGACCCCCAGTCGATAGCGCAGCCTGCCCAGTTTGGGGTGGCCAACGGCCCGTCTCTCGTGGTTCGCGTCCCTCACAACTGCACTACTATTCTCAAGAGGCACACCGTCTGGCACCGTCGATGGCGGTTCGGGAGCGGAGAGTGAGCAACCTCGACGACGGGGAGTTCCGAGTCTACCTGGAGGATGTCGATCTCCAGCGGGGACAGCGGACGATCTTTCAGGGGCTCACGTGTGGTTTTCCACGTGGCGGGATCAGCGTCGTGCTCGGGGGGAGCGGCGTCGGGAAGAGCACCTTGTTGCGCTTGATCGGGGGGCTCGTTCGGCCGAACGCTGGCCGAGTGTTCGTGGCCGGACAGGACATCACACGCCAGTCCGAAAGCGAGTTGTTTCGCACGCGCGAGTACCTGGGCATGCTCTTCCAGGGGGGGGCACTGCTCGACTCGCTCACGGTTTTCGACAACGTCGCACTTCCCCTGCGCGAGCATACCCACCTGTCGGAGGCCGACATCGCCGGCGAGGTGGGGCGTCGCCTGGAAGCTGTGGGTCTGAGCGATGTGGATGATCTCCTACCGGGCAAGCTTTCCGGGGGGATGAGCCGCCGGGCGGCCCTGGCGCGGGCCATCGTGACCGATCCCGAGATCGTGCTGGTCGACGAGCCCTTTTCGGGCTTGGACCCGGTGAATCTGCGGCGTATCGAGAACCTGCTCGTCGATCTGAATCGGCGCCTTGGGATTACGCTCGTCGTTACGTCCCACCACATCGCCTCCACGGCCAGGATGGCCGATCAGGTGGTGTTTCTGGTGGACGCCCAGGCACTCTCGGGTTCCCTCCCGGAATTGCTCGAGGCCGGAGATCCCCGGCTCATGAAATTCATGGCGGCCGAGCGCGACGCTGACACGCAGGTCGCGGCGATTGCGCCGGAGTCCGACGCGTGAGGGCCCGACTTGAAACGCTTGGCGCTCGGACCCTGGATGGCATCGGGGCGCTGGGGGCCGTTGCGGTCCTCGCGCTTCAAATCGTTCGGATGGGGCTCAAGCCTCCCTATCGGTTGCGGCGATGGGTGGACGAAGTCCTCGATTCCGGTGTTCGTTCGGTGCTGATCGTATGTCTGTCAGGGGCGACGGTGGGAGCCTCCCTGTCGTTGTTGGGGTATGGAACCCTGTCTCGTTTCGGGGCGGAGGGATTCCTGGGAGCTCTCGTGGGTCATGCCCTCGTACGAGAGCTGGGGCCTGTGCTCACGGCTTTGTTGGTTGCGGGACGTGCCGGATCGGCCATGGCTGCGGAGATCGCCTCCATGGTGCAGACCGAGCAACTGGATGGCCTGCGCATGATGTCGATCGATCCCGTCGACTACGTGATCACCCCCAAGGCCTGCTCGATGATTGCCGTCATGCCTCTGCTGTACGGCCTGTTCGTCGTGGTGGCCCTGCTCGGAGCTCTGTACGTGGGCGTGGATCTGTTGGGGGTGGACCGGGGGCAGTTTCTCAGCAGCCTGGAGGATGCGCTGAACTTCCGCGAGCACGTGGCCCAGGGCCTGGTCAAGGCGCTGGCCTTCGGAGTTCTGGTGGGTCTGATCGCCACCTATCGCGGATACACGAGTGAGCCGACTTCTGCGGGCGTCAGTGCGGCCACCACGGGTACGGTGGTCACGGCGTCGGTTTCGATCCTGGTCTGTAACTACGTGATCACCGCGCTTTGGGGGATTTGAGCAGGGGGTTGCGAGGCCAAGGGCGGAAGCCCGACCATGTTGGCGGGGAGTTGTCCTGCAGTGGAGTGAGGGGGGCGGGAGATGGCATCGACGCGATCGAGTGAATTCGCGGTGGGTCTGTTCGTAATGGCTGGCCTTGCTTCCATCGCGTACCTCTCGCTCCAGGTGGGAGGTCTCAACTACCGGGGAGAAGGAGGGCTGCAACTCGTCGCGCACTTCGATGATGTCGGGGGGCTGACGACTCGTGCACCGGTCTCCATTGCGGGGGTCACGGTGGGCCAGGTTCGCTCGATCGCACTCGACGAGTACATGCGAGCTCAGGTCATCATGGATCTGGATTCGGATCTCGCTCTACCGGTGGACAGCGTCGTGGCGATTCGGACCGCGGGAATCCTGGGCGACCAATTTCTGGCGGTGGAGCCCGGAGCCGAGGAGGTGGTTCTGACCTCCGGGGAGGAGTTCTCCTTTTCCGAGGATGCTCTGTCCCTCGAACGACTGATCGGAAAGTTCGTCAACAACGCCGGTCTTTCGTCGGACGATCCATGAGAGTGACGGGTTCAATGCGTACATACGGCGCTGTGGTCGTTGGCTCTCTGCTGTTTGTTCTGGCCGTCAGTGGGCCGGTTCGAGCCTCGGATGAGCCTTCCATCGATGACCCCTTCGAATCCGTCAACCGAGCCATCTTCTGGTTCAACGACGTTTCCGATCGTTATTTCATCGAATACGTAGCCATGGGGTACGACTTCCTGCTGCCCGACCCGCTGGAACGGGGCATCGCCAACGTCTTCGAGAACGGCCGCTTCCCCGTGAAGTTTGCCAACAATCTACTTCAGTGGAAGGTTCGGAACGCCTGGGGGGAATGTGTTCGTCTGATGCTCAATACGACGGCGGGCATCGGAGGCTTGTTCGATGCCGGAGTGGCGGCTGGCTTTGCATCTCATCCCGAGGATTTCGGCCAGACTCTTGGCTACTGGGGGGTACCGCCAGGGCCATATCTGATGCTGCCCTTCCTGGGACCATCGAATGTTCGGGACGGTTTTGGTTTGGCGACGGATACCGCCACGCTCTTCTACGCATTCTTTCTGCCCTTCGAGGTGAACGCGGGGCTCACCATCGGGAACTTCATCAATTTCCGCTCGATGGCCATGGAAGTCATTCGGACCAACCGAGCCTCGGCGTTCGACCTCTACGTGTTCACCCGAAACGCCTACATGTCCAACCGGGCGAGTCGGATTCGCGATCAGATTCAGTCGGATGCTCCCGCCGAGGCCGATGAGGATCTGTACTATTTCGACGAAGAGGACGATCCCTACCGACTCGACGAGGAGTTCGAGGAATGAGGCTGCACCGCCGTTTGTGGGTGGCTGTCATGGTTGTGTTTCTGTTGGCGAGTCCACTGGCCGCAGTGGCCGACGATGTGGAGTCCGGTCCGCGCGCCGTGGTGCAGGAAACTGTCGATCAGGTGCTCGGCGTATTGCGCCAGGGGGAGTTGACGCGGAATCAGAAACTCGAGCAGGTCCGAGAGATCGTCTATCAGCGCTTCGATTTCGTGGTCGTTTCGCGGTTGGTACTGGCCAAGAATTGGAAGCGCTTGAACCCCCAGCAGCGCAAGGAGTTCGTGCGCGAGTTCAAGGTCTTCCTCGCCCGCGAATACGGGAGCCGTTTCGAGGGATACGATGATGAGACCGTGGAAATCCTGGGGGAGCGGACTGAACCCCGGGGAGATGTCACGGTTCGCACACGCATCCTCGGGGGGGACTTCGACGCTGCAAACGTCGACTATCGCCTGCGATCACGCGACGGCGGTTGGCTCGTCATCGACGTGGTGATCGAGGGGATCAGCCTGGTTTCGAACTGGCGCGATCAGTTCCGCGAACTGTTGCGTGGACCGAAAGGTCCGGAACGGTTGCTGGAGCAGTTGCGCGACAAAAACGCGGCCGGTGCGGCGGAATGAGACCGAGGGCGTCGCTCAGGGGATGGCCGCCACATAGGCGACCCAGGCTGGATCGTCGATGGCGCTCTTGCGCAAGGTGAAGATTCCATTCCCTTCATCCGTGTCCTGATCGGTGCCCTCCCAGTACACCTCGGTCTGTGAGAAACCCGCGTCACGCAGGACATCGCAGATTTCGGGAATCGACCACAAACGCCAGTCGTAGGTGAACGCTCGTTTCATCCGGCTCCCGTCTGGAAACTCGAAGTGGATGTGGTTGACGGCGTTGCACTGGATCGGGTCGAAACGGTACTGGTCCCAGATGTAATCGAAGCCGTCGCAGTCCCGCGGATCATCTTCTGAGGTGGTTTGTGCTCCGGAGCCCCCGTACACGTCCATCAGAAACAGTCCCTCGGGTCGCAATGACGCGCGCGCCATGCGGAAGTACTCGAGCAGTGTCGCCCGCTCGTGGAAGATGAAGTAGGAGAAGTTGAAGGCGAGGGTCATGTCCACCTGCTCGTGGTGGGTGCTCATTACGTCGCCCTCGATCAACTCGACCCGGCTCTGTTGCTCTTCGTTGAGCTTTTCCAGATTGTGGACCCGGCCCCACTCCAGCGGGTCTGGATCGAGATCGATTCCGAAGGCCCGGTTATTGGCGCCCATACGGACCCATTCGCAGGCGGTTAGGGCTGTTCCGCAGAAGTCCTCACGCATGATCAGGGGCGGGCGCCCGAAGTGGGTGCGGAAGATCTTTCGAGCTAGCAGCAGATCCGCCTCGGGTTCTTGGACGGCACGCTGATAGAGTTCGTGTTTGTCGGCAAGGGAGGCCTGAGTCTGGCGCTTGCGTTGCTTGCCGCGGTTCTTTCCCCGGCTTTTCTTGGTGCGTCCCATCTTCAATTCCCCCCCATGCTTCGGTCCCGTCGCCGGGCCCCCAGGACTCCCCGGGCGTGGACTGTCGTCGCGCAACCGCGCTGGGATCGTTGTGTACTTCGGGCGAGGTCGCAGCGCAATCGGGAGCGTGAATTCTATGGCGCGACACGCGTCCAACTCGGGAGATCCACAAAACCACAGGAGATCCCATGAGTGATCATCGGCGACGGTTCCGAGTCCTGGTCTCGATTACGCTCTTTTTACTCGCGGTTTCCTCCCTCGCGCCACCATCGGCCGGGGCCGATGGATGGCACCGCGAGGGCCGATCCGGGCGCGGTCACTCTCACGAATTGCGGCGAGAGGACTGCGGCGTTCGTTGTGGTCAAGAGCACTTGCGTCACACGCACAGGCACGCTCTCCGAGGGCGTCACGGGTGTCGCTCCTGGAGGCACCGTCCGGTTTTTTACCGTGGTTTTCGTCCACTGTTTTGGCACCGTCACCGGGTACCCGGCTGGAGGGTTTCGTCGGGGGCGATCCACGACTTCGCGGGCCTGGTGGTCGTTCACCCCTGAGCCCCCACCACCGGGCCTGTCGTCAGGCCTCCGGGTCGTAGCCGAGATTGCGGGGAAGCCAGCGTTCGGCTTCGTCGACGGGGATCCGTTTGCGAGCCGCGTAGTCCTCGACCTGGTCGCGATCGATCCGACCCACGGTGAAGTAGCGCGCATCGGGGTGGGCGAAGTAGAGCCCGCTCACGCTGGCGGCGGGCGTCATCGCATAGGTCTCGGTCAATTCGATCCCCACGCTGGGAGCTTCGAGCAGGGCAAACAACGTGCGTTTCTCGGTATGGTCGGGGCACGCGGGATAGCCATGGGCCGGGCGGATTCCGCGGTACTTCTCGGCAATCAATTCCTCGTTGTCGAAGCGGCCTTCAACCTCGTACCCCCATTCCCTGCGGGCGCGGGCGTGAAGGCACTCGGCGAATGCTTCGGCTAGGCGATCGGCCAGGGCTTTGACCATGATGGCGTTGTAGTCGTCGTGCTTGGCCTCGTAGTGGCTGGCCAGTTCGTCCGCTCCCAGGCCGGCCGTGACCGCGAAAGCTCCGAGATGGTCGTTCAGCTTCGAAGCTTCCGGTGCGATGAAGTCGGCCAGGCTCCGGCTGGGCTTGTCGTTGCTCTCGACCTGCTGGCGAAGCATGTGGAATCGGGCGAGTTCGGTTTGCCGTTGGGCGTCCGAGTAGACCCGGATGTCGTCATCGTGGCTCGCCGCTGGCCAGAATCCGTAGACGGCGCGGGCCTGGATCGACCCTTGGGCGATGATCTCATCCAGTAGTCGGCGACCATCGGCGAAGAGTTCGCGTGCCTGCTCGGCGGTGGCATCTCCCTTTTCCAGAATGCGCGGGTATTTCCCCTTGAGACCCCAGGTGACGAAGAAGAACGTCCAGTCGATGTAGTTGGCGATTTCGGCGAGATCGATGTCGTCCACGACACGCCGGCCTGTGAACGCGGGGCTCGGCACGTCCTGGCTGTGCCATTCCAGCGCCAGACGGTTTTCCAGCGCCTGCGCGTAGGTGAGCATCTTGCTTTCGTCTTTGGGTCGGTAGGCGAAACGCAAGTGCTCCTGGGTCTCTCGATTCTTCTCGTCGAGTTGCTTCTTGCGCTCGGGGTCCAGCAGGCTGGACACCACGTTTACGGCTCGTGAGGCGTCGTGAACGTGCACGACACTTTCGTGATAGCGCGGTGCGATCTTGACCGCCGTGTGCTGACGACTGGTAGTCGCGCCACCGATCAAGAGCGGCCTCTGGAATTCGCGGCGCTCCATCTCCGTGGCCACGTTGACCATCTCTTCGAGGGAAGGTGTGATCAGGCCCGATAGCCCGATGATGTCTGCGTTTTCGTCGATGGCGGTCTGTAGGATGACGTCCGCGGGCACCATGACGCCGAGATCGATGATCTCGTAGTTGTTGCAGCCGAGTACCACGCTCACGATGTTCTTGCCGATGTCGTGTACGTCACCCTTGACCGTGGCCATTACGACCTTGCCACGTGATCGAGCGCCTTCGGACTTCTCGGCTTCCATGTAGGGCGTAAGCCAGTTCACGGCCTTTTTCATGGCCCGGGCGCTCTTGACCACCTGGGGTAGGAACATCTTTCCCGCGCCGAATAGATCCCCCACGATGGACATTCCATCCATCAGAGGTCCTTCGATCACGTGGAGCGGTCGTTCGGCTTTCTGCCGGGCTTCCTCGGTATCTTCGTCGATGAAGTCGACGATTCCGTGGACGAGGGCGTGGGAGAGTCGACCTTCGACGGATTGCTCCCGCCACGAAAGGTCGACCTCTTTGCGCTTGCCCGACCCGCGCACGCTCTCGGCGAATTCCACCATCCGTTCGGTCGCGTCCGGGCGGCGCGCGAACAGGAGGTCCTCGACGTGCTCGAGGAGTTCCGCGGGGATGTCCTCGTACACGCCCAGTTGTCCCGCGTTGACGATGCCCATGTCCATGCCCGCGCGGATGGCGTGGTAGAGGAACGCCGTGTGGATGGCCTCGCGGACGGGTTCGTTGCCTCGAAACGAGAAAGAGAGATTGCTGACGCCGCCGCTGATCCGGACCCCTGGGCAGGTGTCCTTGATGATGCGTGTGGCCTCGATGAAGTCCATCGCGTAGCGGTCGTGTTCTTCGATCCCGGTTCCGATGGCCAGGATGTTGGGGTCGAAGATGATGTCGACGGGATCGAATCCGACGTCCTCGGTGAGGAGTCGGTAGGCACGCTGGCAGATCTCGACTTTGCGATCACAGACATCCGCCTGTCCCTGTTCGTCGAAGGCCATGACCACGACGCCCGCGCCGTAGTGCTGGACGGTCTGAGCCTTGGAGAGAAAATCCGCTTCTCCCTCTTTGAGGCTGATCGAGTTGACGATGCCCTTGCCCTGAACGCACTTGAGCCCCGCCTCGATGACAGACCACTTCGAGCTGTCCACCATGATCGGGACCCGTGCGATCTCGGGTTCGGTGGCGAGGGTGTTGAGGAGGGTCGTCATGGCCTGCTCCGAGTCGAGCATGCCCTCATCCATGTTGACATCGATGATGTTCGCGCCGCTGCGCACCTGTTCGAGGGCGACTTCCGTCGCCGTGGTGTAGTCGCCCTTTTTGATCAGGTTGGCGAAGCGTCGCGACCCGGTCACGTTGGTTCGCTCGCCGATCATCGTGAAGTTCGAATCGGGCCGCAGGGAGAGTCTCTCGAGGCCACTGAAATGGGTCACGGTCGGATCCTGCGTGGCCAGGCGGCGCGGCGCGATTCCCTCTACGGCCTGGGCGATGGCGCGGATGTGCTCGTGGGTGGTTCCGCAGCACCCCCCCACCAGATTCACCAGCCCACTGCTGGCGAATTCTGCCAGCAGGCTGGCGGTGTGCTCAGGTAGTTCGTCGTAGCCTCCGAAGGCATTGGGCAGGCCGGCATTGGGGTAACAGCTGATGAAGGTGGGGGCGATGGCGGAGAGCTCGGCGATGTAGGGGCGCATGTCTTCTGCACCCAGTGCACAGTTGATGCCCACGCACAGCGGGTTCGCATGGGCGACCGAGGTGTAAAAGGCATCGATGGTCTGTCCTGAAAGCGTTCGGCCGCTTCGGTCGGTGATGGTTGCAGAGATCAGGATCGGGACGTCGGCTTGGCGGTCTTCGATGGCCTGCCGGGCAGCGACGATGGCCGCCTTGGCGTTGAGGGTGTCGAAGACCGTCTCGACCAGCAGCAGATGGACGCCGCCGTCGAGGAGCGCACCCGCCTGTTCGTAATAGGAGTCCCGCAGCTGGTCGAAGCTCAAGTTGCGGAAGGCCGGATCGTTGACCTCGGGCGAGATGGAAAGCGTTCGGTTGGTGGGACCGATGGCGCCGGCGGCCCAGCGCGGGCGTTCAGGGGTGCGCTGGGTCCAGGCCTCAGTGGCCGCGACGGCCAACTCGGCAGCACGCCGATTGAGCTCCGGAACGAGATCCTCGGTCGCGTAGTCGGCTTGAGCGATACGGGTGCCACTGAAGGTGTTGGTCTCGATGATGTCCGAGCCCGCCTCGAGATAGGCGTCGTGGATCGCTTCCACGACGTCGGGGCGGGTGAGCACCAGGAGATCGTTGTTGCCCCGTAACTCTTTGGCGTGGTCGGTCAGGCGGTCGCCGCGGAAGTCCTCTTCCGTGAGGTCGTAGCTCTGGATCATGGTGCCCATGGCCCCATCGATCACCAGAATGCGATCGGCGAAGGCCGAGGTCAGGGCGTCGTGCGGGCTCTGGCTGGACATGTCGATCCCGGGGCGTTGTCGGGGAGGACCTTCCCAGCCGAGCGAGCCCCCCCCCTGGGTTGGGCTCCCATTGATCGGCGGGCGATGGCTCCCCCTGGCCTATAAATTAGCTTATCTCGATATATAGATATATCGAGGGATCCCCGCGGGGTCAAGCAGATCCCTTGATTTCCCTTCGTAGGGGAAAGCCCAGGTGGCTTCCCAGCTCCTCCAAGGCCTGCTCGGGGCTCACGACTTTGATGGTGGTCATTCCCAGCTGGTGCGCCGCTTTGAGGTTGCGACCGATGTCGTCCAGAAAAATGGCCTGGGAGGGCTCGATGGCGAGGCCTTCACAGGCGTGGAGATAGATGCGGGGGTCCGGCTTGGACAGGCCGACGACACTGGACTCGACGAACAGATCGAAGTGCGATTCGAGGTCTCCGACCCCGACCCCGACCCTGGCCGCCTCGTCTTGCGTCTCGGCCTCCGGGCTCTTCCAGTTGTTCGTCAGCGCCGCCACCGCCAGGCCCCGCTCTCGGATGCAATGAATGGCTTCGAGCATCACGGGGCGCACACCACCACTTTCTCCCATACGGCCCATCAGGTCCCGCGCCGAGATCCGTGCACCGACCGCTGCGCACTCGCTCTCGAAGGCGTCGAAGAACTGCGCCATGTCGAGTCGTCCCTGTTCGAGCCGGGCCCAAGCTCCGTCGGGGCCTGTCTCGACGATTCGCCGATTGATGAAGCCGGGCTCGAGCCCCATCTCCTGCTCGTAGCGGGCGATGCCCAGCATGGGCGAGTCGAGCACGACTCCGCCGAGATCAAAGATCACCGCCCGGTGCATCCGTCTGCGCCTCCATTTCGGGAAGAGCGTACTATACAGAGCCTGTCCCACCGAAGCGGTTGGGGGCCAGAAGTGTTTGGAGGAAGGTCCATGAGCTTGGCTCGAGTGTGCTCCGCGTGGGTAGGCCCGGCTTTGCTCGGATGCGTTGCGGTGACGGCTTGGGCTGGCGATTCGGGCAGTGGGCCCCTCCACCGGGTGAGCTTCCAGGTCGAACGATCACGCGACGTAGCCAATGATCGTGTGCGTGCCGTGGTTGGGACCGACGATGAGGACGCCTCCTCGGCGGCACTGGCCGAGCGGATCAATGTTCGGATGACGAGGGCTCTGGCCACGGCCCGCAAGAACGATTCCGTGAAGGTCGAAAGTGGCGCCTACCGCACCTATCCGGTTCACGAGGATGGCCGGATTCGCCGCTGGCGGGCTTCCCAGGACCTCGTGCTGGAGGGATCCGATGCGAGTGAGGTCGGCGAATTGGTGGCGGAACTCCAACGGGAACTGGTGTTGCGCTCCATGGACTTTTCACTCTCGCCCGCGTTGCGACGCGAGGTCGAGGCCGAGTTGGTGGTCGAAGTTCTCGCCGCGTTTCGCGAACGCGCCCGGCTCGTCGAGAAGAGTTTCGGCGCTTCGGACCACGAACTGGTCCAGGTCGACCTGGATACCCAGGGCGGTGGTGGCGTGGTACCCATGCGCGCCATGCGCACCAGGGGGATGGCTGACTCGCCGACTGTGCCAGCCCTGGAGGGCGGGACCCGTCGCGTCACCGTACGAGCCCACGGAACCATCGAACTGGATTGAGACCCACCGGGGCTCGCGATACGCGAGCCCTCTCACGATAAGGAGTTTTCCATGCCCCTCGACCCCGATGCCGCGGCCCTGCTGGAAGCGATGACCAACACGGGGGCGCCAGCGCCCTGGGACCTGTCGCCTGAAGAGGCTCGGCGGCAGATGGACGAGGCCTCTGGTTTGCCGATCCCGGAGGTGGCCGTCGCCAAGGTCGAGAATCGCACCATCCCGGGCCCGGATGGTGAAGTGCCCGTTCGGATCTATACCCCCGAGGCTGAGCCGGGATCCACGGGGCTTCCCGTTCTCGTCTTCTTCCACGGTGGGGGGTGGGTGATCGGAAGCCTCGACAGTCACGACGGAGCGTGCCGCCTCCTGGCCAGCCGCGCCGGCTGCCTGGTGGTGTCAGTAGACTATCGCCTGGCGCCCGAGCACCGTTTTCCGGCGGCCCCCGAAGACTGCTATGCGGCCACCCGTTGGGTGGCCGAGCACGCCGCCGAGATTGGCGGCGATGCTTCCCGAATCGCCGTCGGAGGGGACAGTGCAGGGGGCAACCTGGCGGCCGTGGTGCCCCTGATGGCGCGCGACCGGGGTGGGCCCGAGTTGGTGCTTCAGGTGCTCGTCTATCCCGTCACGGACTTCGATCGGGACACCGGCTCCATGCAACGCAATGCCGAGGGTTATTATCTGACTCGTCAGGCCATGGTGTGGTTCGATGATCACTACGCGCCCGAGCCCGAACAACGTGCCAACCCCTATGCGGCCCCGCTTCGCGCCAGTGATTTGAGGGGTCTGCCTCCGGCGCTGGTGATCACGGCGGAATTCGATCCGCTGTGTGACGAGGGAGACGAATACGCCCGAGCCCTGGAGAGTGCAGGGGTTCCCACGACCTGGACTTGTTACGGAGGGGTGTTCCACGGCTTCTTCAGCATGGTCGGGATGGTGGCCAAAGCCGATGAGGCTCAGGATCAGGTCGCCGCCGCATTGCGCGGCGCTTTCGGCACCTAGACCCTAGACCGATGCTCCGAAACTTGATTTCCGGCGGGCAGGACCCGGGGAGGTTTGCGAACTGGACTCTGTAGAGGTCGAAGCTTGCGGCGCGTGCAGCAAACACTCTCGTGCCGACTTGGCGGGTGAGGGGGGGGTGCGTGTGCCCGTGGAGCAATGCACGTGAGTCGGAGCGCCCGGGTTTCGATCCGTCCTGTGCTGGGCCTGGGCCTGGCGGTGATCGACCACGTCTATCTGGTGGACAGCGACGACCCCGCCCAGGAGCGGGCCCGTTACCGCGAACGTCTCGAGAGCGGGGGCGGGATGACGAGCACGGCGCTGGTTCAGTCAGCGGCCCTGGGTTGCCCGACGCGAATCCTTTCGGTGGTGGGTGACGATCGTGAGGGGAGGCAGGTGGCGCGCTGGCTTCGCGAAGCGGGAGTTGGCGTACGCGGTTTGGTGCGTTCGGCCGATCAACCCACCTCGGTGGCCGTGGTGATTGTGGAACGGGGGACCGCCGAGCGGCGCTTTCTGGTGGCCGACCGTCGTCGATACGAGAGGGATGTGGCGGACTTCGACCTTCGCGACCTCACGCCCCGGAGCATTCTGCTGGTGGATGGGCACTTCCCCGCCCAGGCGCGACGGGCCGTGCGCCGAGCACGCGAACTCGGTGCTTGTGTGATCGGGGATTTCAGCCACCCGCGCAGCGACTTCCTGAAACTCCTGCCCTACATCGACTACCCCATCGTTCCCGAGCCCTTTGCCCGGGAGTACGCGGGTGGCGACCCCAAGGACACGGTGCGGCGCCTTCACGACCAGTTCGGCGGCGTGCCGGTGGTGACCCTCGGAGCTCGGGGTGGGGTGTATCTGCACGGGGATCGGGTGCGCGATTTCTCCGCGCCACGCGTGCGCACCCTCGACACGACGGGTGCCGGGGATGTCTTCCATGGGGCCTTTGCGGCGGGGCTCGCTCATGGCTTGGATCTCGAGGCGTGTATTCGTGTGGCGGCTCGGGCCGGAGCGCTTTGCTGTACGGCGCTCGGCGGTCGAGGTCGACTGATGACCCTTCGCGAGATGCAAGGAGCGACGAGTCGCACGAAGGTTCAAGCGAGCAAGACCCGCTGGAGAGCAGTGTGACGACCCGGGTCGTTCTGTTCGATCTGGGCGGAGTGTTGGTGGAACTGGTGGGGATGCCCACCCTGCGCCGCTGGGCCGGCGAGGCCGACGACGAGGCCTTGTGGGCGCGTTGGCTCACCAGCCCTTGGGTGCGGCGTTTCGAATGTGGCGGTTGTAGCCCCGAGGCCTTTGCAATGGGGATGGTGGAGGAGTGGACGCTTCCCGTGGGACCCGAGGAGTATCTCGAGGTGTTCCGCGGATGGCCGCGGCGTCTGTTGCCGGGGGCCCGCGATCTTGTGGAACAGGTTTCGGCGGCCGGGTGGCGAACGGGCTGCCTCAGCAACTCCAACGAACTCCACTGGCCCCTCAAGCGCGACGGCATGGAGCTGGGTCGGCTGCTGGACGCCCACTTCGTCTCCCATGAACTCGGATGTGTGAAGCCTGACCCCGAGATCTATCAGGAGGTGATTGCGCAGTTGGGTGTGCCCGCTGAAACGGTCCTGTTCTTGGATGATAACCAGATCAACGTCGACGGGGCGCGCGCCGTGGGGATGGAGGCGTTTCGGGCTCGGGGCGTCGAAGAGGCCCGCGAAGTTCTCGAAGCCCGGGGAATCCTGGTCTGAAGGTAGGGGCTCCGCCGTGACAGGGGGCAGGTGTCAGGCGGGAGTGACGAGGGTCTGCAACCGGTCGATGGCGTGAACGGGAGCCGAGTCCCCTTTCATGAGGTGGGCGATGGCGGCGTAGACACGTTGCTGCTGGCGCACCCGGGTCTGCCCCTCGAAGGAGGCCGAACTCACCTGGATCTCGTAGTGGCCGGGGCTGACGGCGGTCACGTTCACCTGGGCACCTTCGATGGCCGATGTGATGGCATCGTTGAGGTTCTGTCGAATGCGCTCTGCGTCATTCGGGTCCGAAGGACTGCTGCGGATCTGCAAGGCCATGGAGGTTCCTGCTGTTGGGGCATGACCCGAGTCGGGTGGCCTCAAGGGGTTTGACTGATCACCGGGGCGTTCTGCGTCAGGGAGATCAGATCGGCGAGGATTCGGATGGCCTCCCGCAACTCCGGTGTGGGCTCTTCTTCTTCTTCTTCTTCTTCGGACGCTTCCGCGGTCTCCACCGGGTCGGCACTCTCGCCATCATCGTCCACATCGCCGTCACCCGTGCTCGCCTCGGCGGCCGGAGGCTCTTGTTCACTCGAACTCTCTGGATCCGCTTCTTCCTGCTCTTTCAGGATGTCTGCGAGTTTCACGACGCCTCCGCTTGCATCCTGCTCTTCGATCTTTTCGCGGATCTCGTCGAACTCCTCGTCTTCGGACACCCGTAGTTGGGATCGGGTGGCCAGGGTTGCGACGACTTCGTCGGTAATCGCCTGCCAACTCTGGGCCGGATCGTCGGTATTGGAAGTCGTGCTGAGAAACGGGACGACTCGTTGGCTGGGAAGCGGGAAACGTTGCGCCTTCTCGCCGAAGTCGTCGTTGGACAGGGTTGATGGGATGACGACGTCCGCGGCGACTCCGCTGTTCTGAGTGGATTGCCCCCCCGGCCGGTAGAACATGGCAGTGGTCACCTTGAAGGCCCCCTGGCCCGGTGGCAGGGCCTGCACCGATTGGACAGTGCCTTTGCCAAAGGTGTGGTCGCTCCCTGCGATGATGGCGCGGCGATAGTCCTTCAGGGCCCCCGCCAGGATCTCGGAGGCAGATGCACTCAAGCGCGAGGTGTGGACCACCAGCGGGCCGCTGTACAGGATCTGATCGTCGGCATCGATGTAGGGCTGCTTGTGACCTCGTCCGGTTTCGACCCGGACGATCTCGCCACGTCGCAGAAAGAAGCCCGAGATGGTGACCGCTTCGTCGAGCAGGCCGCCTCCGTTGCGAGAGAGATCCAGTACCAGGCCGTCGGTATCCGTCTCCTTGATCTCTTTCAGGAGTTTGGCCACGTCCCGCGACGATTTGCGCTCGTTGGGGTCCGAGTCGCCATAGAACGACGGGAGTTCCAGGACGGCAATGACGATCTTCTCTTCGCCCTCACCGAACTCCTCGTAGCGGACGCTCGCCGCCTGCTCGTCCAGGTTGATCTTGTCACGCACGATGGTGATCTTGAGCCGCTCGGTCTTCTCCCCCTGTCGCAGCACGGTCAGGGTCACTTTGGTGCCCGGGTCTCCGCGGATCAGGCTCACAGCCTCGCGCAGCGGCATGTCGATGATGTCGACGGGTTCGCCCCCCTCCTGGGCCACGGCGATGATCTTGTCCTTGGGCTTGAGGCCCTTCTGTCGCTCGGCGGCGCCACCGGGAATGATGTGCTCGGCCACCGCGTAGCCGTCGCGCTCCGAGAGCCCGACCCCGATTCCTTCGAGGGACAGGGTCATCTGGATCTTGAAGTCCTCCCAGGTGTCCGAGGACAGGTAGTTGGAGTGGGGGTCCAGGGACAGCGCAAAGGCATCCAGGAATAGGGCGTAGACGTCTTCGTCGTCGCGATCCTCCAGCCGGTTGTGGCGGCGCGTGTAGCGCCGGATCAGGCGCTCGCGAGCTTCGGTCAGTGATGAGTCCGAAGACAGGTAGTTGGAGACTTGGAAGTGGATCAGGCTCTCGAGCACTTTCTGGCGCGCGGCGGCATCGGCTGGGTAGCCCCGCTTGTCGGGGTCGAGGATGATCTCGACCGTGGAGTCCACCGCATAGTCGTCGCTGCTCACCACCGCTTCGATCTTCTCGACCATCGCACCATTGCGGTCCACGATCTCCTGGTGGAGGACCAGCAGGCGTGTGCAATTGCCCGCCAGGACCTCAGCGAACACGCCTTTGAGATTCTCCTGGAGGGCATCGGCTTCGGCCTGGGTCAACAGGTTCCGGCTCGGGTCGAGCTGCCTGAGGTGCGTTTCGATGGTGCGGTGCTCGAGTTCCGGCGTCAGCTCCCGGTACTCGACGTGGTTGTGCAGGAAGTTCCGCAGGAAGTTGGGGAGCATCTCGCAGCGCAGCGTGGCTGCCGCCGGAGCGGGGGCAAGCAGCCAGAGGCCGAGGATCAGTGTCAGGCAAGGGCGAAGCATGGGTAGGCGCATCCTCGGCGTATCGGCATCGACCACCCCAAAGGTTTAACGCACTGGGGAGGTCCGCTGTAGTCCCACTCGCCCCTGCGCGGCCGGATCGCCCCACACGTGGGCTAGAGGTTTCGCCTGGGCCCCTGGAGGGTAGCGGCGCCTGGGCCCCCTTTGTGCCGGCGTCTGGAGGGCTTCGCGCCGATTTTGGCCCAATCTAGTAGCGATAGTAGTCGGGCTTGTAGGGCCCCTCCACGGGGACGCCGATGTACTCGGCCTGTTCCGAGGTGAGCTGGGTGAGCTTCACTCCGAGCTGATCGAGGTGGAGGCGGGCGACCTCCTCATCGAGGTGTTTGGGCAGCATGTAGACCTGGTTTTCGTAGTTGTCCGAGCGCTCCACGAGCTCAATCTGGGCCAGCACCTGGTTGGTGAAGGAGGCCGACATCACGAAGCTGGGGTGGCCGGTCGCGCAGCCCAGGTTCAGCAGACGGCCTTCGGCCAGGATCAGCACGCTGTGGCCGTCAGCGAAGACCCACTCGTCGTACTGGGGCTTGATGTTGATCTGTTCGATGCCCTTCGTCTCCTTGAGACCGGCCATGTCGATCTCGTTGTCGAAGTGGCCGATGTTGCCCACGATGGCCTTGTCCTTCATGCGGGCCATGTGGTCGGCGGTGATGATGTTGAAGTTGCCCGTGGTGGTGACGAAGACGTCGGCTGTCTCCACCACGTCTTCGAGGGTGGTCACCTGGTAGCCCTCCATGGCGGCCTGCAGGGCGCAAATGGGATCGATCTCTGTGACGATTACCCGGCAGCCCTGCCCGCGCAGGCTCTGAGCGCAGCCCTTGCCGACTTCGCCGAAGCCACACACCACAGCCACCTTTCCGCCGAGCATCACGTCCGAGGCACGCATGAGACCATCGGGCAGGGAATGGCGGCAACCGTAGATGTTGTCGAACTTGCTCTTGGTCACCGAGTCATTGACGTTGATGGCCGGGAACTTCAGGCTGCCCTCCTTGGCCATCTGGTACAGGCGGTGGACGCCTGTGGTCGTCTCTTCAGACACGCCGCGAATGCCGTCGGCCATGCGGGTGAACAGGCCGTTGTCGCGCAGTTGTTGTTCCCGCAGCAACTCGAGTACGACCCCCCATTCCTCGGAGTCGGCAGCGGGGTCGAAGTCCGGGACCTTTCCGCTGCCCTCGAACTCAGCGCCCTTGTGGACCAACAGGGTGGCATCGCCGCCGTCGTCCACGATCTGGTGGGGCCCCGAACCGTCGGGCCAGCACAGCGCCGCCAGGGTGCACCACCAGTACTCCTCGAGAGTCTCACCCTTCCAGGCGTAGACGGGAATACCCTGGGGGTCTTCGGGGTTGCCGTGGGGACCCACCGCGACTGCGGCCGCCGCAGAATCCTGGGTGGAGAAGATATTGCAGCTCACCCAGCGCACGTCGGCTCCCAGCGCGGTGAGAGTCTCGATCAAAACGGCTGTCTGCACCGTCATGTGAAGGCTGCCCATGATGCGGACACCGGCCAGGGGTTGGCCACCCGCGTGGCGCTCGCGCAGGGCCATGAGACCCGGCATCTCGTGCTCGGCCAGGCGGATCTCCTTGCGGCCGAGAGCAGCCAGGCCCAGGTCGGCAACCTTGAAGGGGGGAACCTCGAGGGTAGGGGGGGTCATGGACTTCTCCGTATTCGGGTGATCTTGGCAGTTTTTGGGGCGATCCAGCGTCGCCCGCCTTCCATTCCGCCGTTCCGTGGCGGATTGCGGGTCAACCCGGGATCGATGGGTCGATTCCTTGGATCGAGGAGGGCAGGGGCCTTTCAGCTCACCCAGCAGTCATCCGATGGGATGCGGCCGAGCGGCGGTGAGCCGCGTTTTGGCAGCGCCGCCGAAGCCGGATCTGGGAGGCATCCTCTCTTCATCCCTCCATCCAGATATAGTGTTCCAACTTTCCCGTTGGGTGTCAACGAATTCCCCACGGGGATTTGTTCGGGATCGGGTTTCCCCACGGCGCCGGGTCGGGATACGGTAGACCGCGTCGTGTCCGTCGTGATCGGCACCATCGTGCCCGTGTTCGCCGTGGTCGGCGTCGGCTATCTGCTGGCGTCGCGTCGCGGCATGGACCGCTCCACCATTGCCGACCTGTCCCTGCTGGTGACCTCGCCGTGTCTCATGTTCACGGTGTTGTCCGAATCGCCCGTCTCGGGAACTCGCGCCCTGACTCTGGTGACTGCCACGCTGGCCACCATGGCCGGCACTGCGCTGTTGGTATGGTTGGCCACGGCACGGAATCCGGCCCGGCGACGGGGGATGATGCTTCCGGCCGTTTTTTGGAATTCCGGCAACATGGGGCTCGCCTGCGCGCGCCTGGCCTTCGGGCCCGAAGGACTCGACTACGCAGCGGTGGTATTCGTGACCGTTGCCATCGTGAATTCGAGTGCGGGAATTTGGATCGCCAAGGGTCACGGCGGGCTTGCCGAGGTGGCGCGTATGCCGCTCGTCTACGCCAGTGCTGGCGGTGCGTTGATGGCTTTCTTCGGGCTCGAACTTCCGGTGCTGGTGGCCGAGCCCATCGAGATGCTGGCGGCCATGGCCATTCCCCTGATGCTGCTCAACCTGGGGGCCCAGTTGCGAACCCTCGTGGTCACCGAGGTGATCCCCGCGGTGATCGTCACCACCATTCGGATGGGGGGCGGGTTGGCGTGCATGTGGGGGTTTACGGTGGCCTTCGACGTGACGGGCGTGGCTCGGCAGGTTTTGCTGTTACAGGCCGTCATGCCCGCCGCCGTCATCAACGTGGTCATGGCTCAGCGCTACGGCACCGAGCCGTCGCTGGTGGCATCGGCCATCGTGTCGAGCACATTGGCGAGCCTGGTGGCGATTCCCGCCGTGCTGCTGTGGGTCGGTTGAGACCATCGCCAGGGGACTCCAGCCCCATCCCCTGTGGTTTTTGGTTGGTCCAGCAGAGCAGCCCGCTCGTCTGTCAGGTTTCGTCAATTAATGGAACTGGGCTCCATCAGGAGAAATCGCTCGATGTTGGCGTCGAAGTGGTCGCCGTCGCTGGTGACCATCTGGTAGGTGCCCTCCATGGAGCCGAAAGGCGTGGAGAGGGGACAGCCCGACGTGTACTCGAAGTGTTCGCCCGGGCCCAGCACCGGCTGCTCGCCCACCACACCAGGGCCGCGAACCTCTTCCTGGGCCTGGGTGGCGTCGGCGATGATCCAGTGCCGCGATATGAGCTGGACGGTTTCGCTGCCCTCGTTGGTGATTCGGATGGTGTAGAGGAAGAACCATCGATTCAACTGGGGGGCCGAGTGCTCTTCCGAGTAGCGAGCGTCCACTTCGACTCGAACTCCTCGGGTAGTTGCTTCGGACGACGACATTTCAAGCCTCCTGGCTGATTCCCACCATGCGTTCACTGTCGCGCCATAGGGCGCTTGCGAGGTCGCGGTCGTGGGATCTCTTCGAAG
The DNA here is from genome assembly GCA_022447545.1 of Myxococcota bacterium. GTDB lineage: Bacteria > Myxococcota_A > UBA9160 > UBA9160 > SMWR01 > JAKVBI01. The sequence continues at coordinate 77,266 of JAKVBI010000006.1, read as the reverse complement.
AGTTGCGTTCCCGGGATCCGGCGAAGTAGTGCCCGGTGACTCCATCGAGCTCGGGGGAGAGTGTCACATGGAGCGACGTGCGGGCGCCCTTTTCGGGTGAGAGGGCAAAGGGTCTGAACGCGCTGGTGGCGATTTTACCGACCCAACCGTTGTCCTGGCCCAGACGGCTCGCCACTCCACCGGGGTGAAGGCAGTTGGCGGTCACCCCGGTGCCCTCGAGGCGTCGCGCCAATTCGTAGGTGAACAGAACGTTGGCCAGCTTCGATCCTCCGTAGCTGCGCATGGCTGAGTAGCGCTTCTCGCTCTGCCAGTCGTCGGATTCGAGCCAGCCGAAATGGTGTGCATGGGATGAGACGTTCACGATGCGCGCCGCAGGGCTCGCGACGATCGTGTCGAGCAGCAGGTGGGTAAGGAGGAAATGGGCGAGGTGGTTGACGGCAAACATGGTCTCGTAGCCATCGATGGAGGTCTCGCGCCGCAGCTTCACCACACCTGCGTTGTTCACGAGCCGATGCAAGTGGGTGTGGCGCGCCGTGAATTCGGCGGCGAGGTCGCGTACCTGGGCGAGTGACGCGAAATCCACCAACATGAGTTCGACGGACGAATTGCCGGTGCTCGAGATGATGTGATCGCGAACGCGTTGGCCGCGTTCCGCGTTGCGGCCCACCATCACCACCGTTGCCCCGCGACGTGCCAGACCCATGGCGGTCGCTTCGCCGATGCCCGAGGTGGCCCCGGTCACCAGACAGGTCAGGTGCTTGGAATCCATGTCGGTTGCCGTCAATTCTCGCCTCCGGGTCTCGACAGTCATTCTAACCACGGAAACACGGCGTAGAGCTTCCAAGGATTCGATTCTCAGGCGTGGTGATCGAAGCCGCGCGCGAAACGGGACTGGGAGTCGCAGAGCAGGTTCCGCCTTCGACGACTCCTCGGGACGGTGGGCTTTCGGCTACGGGTCGCTGACCTTTCGCTGCGGGTTGCGTAGAGGGCGGGGCGGCGGCGGGCGCTTCAAGTCCTGAACGCGGGGATCACGGTTTCCGCGAAGAGGGTGGCGGGCTCTCGCGTGTCGCGCCCGAAGAACTCGATGACGAACGAAGTGCAGCCCAGTGCCCGGTGGCGTTCGATTCCCTCGATCACCTGCTCGGGTGAACCCCAGATGCCGTGTTCTTCGAGGCCAGCCCCCATGTGACCGCCGTAGATCTTCTGGGCCTTGTCGAGTTGGCTTCGGGCCTCACGCTCGTTGGCACCGATCACGACCACGCACTGCTGGGAAACTTCGAGGGTATCGAAATCGCGGTCCAGTTCGTCGCACCGACGCCGTAGGGCTTCGACCTTGGCGCCGAGTTGAGGCTGGAAGACTGCCATGTTGTTCCAGATGTCGGCGTGTCGGGCCGCGATCCCCATGAGGACCCGTTCACCTCCGCCACCGATCAGAACGGGAATGGGACGCACGGGTTTGGGCTCGCACGCTGCGTCCACGACTGAAAAATGTGTCCCTTCGAAGCTGGTCTTCTCCTCGGACCACATGCGCTTCATGATCGTCGTGGCTTCCTCGAGGGCGCGGAGGCGCTCGCGGAGTTCGGGAAAGGCCAGCCCGTTGGCGGTGAATTCGAGTTCGAACCATCCACCCCCGAGTCCGGCGATGGTGCGTCCACCACTGATGTGGTCGAGGGTGGCGAGTTGACGCGCCATCACCGCCGGGGCTCGGAAGAAGGGTGGGGTGACGAGGGTGCCGAGTTCCACCCGCTCGGTGATGGCCGCAATGCCGGTCAGCAGGGTCCAGGCTTCAAAGATGGGCAAGCTGGGGTTCGGGACGCCATAGAGGTGGTCACACACCCAAACCGAATCGAAGCCCAGTCTGTCGAAACACAGGGCGGTTTCACGAGCCTCCTCCCAGCTGCGCTTGATCTGGGGCAGGGTGGCTCCGAAGCGAACCTCTTTCGACATGCGTTCTCCCGTTTCGTTGGTTTCTCGTCGTGGTTTCGGGTCCCGGGCGGGCCAGTCTACCACCCGGGTCCGCCTGCGATTCTCGACCCCGAGTCACGCGATTTCCGACACCCTTCGGTTGGGGGCGTCGTGGTAGGATGACCGCCCGCGCAAAACCGGTCCGCCGTTGGTTCGGGCGTGAAATCGGGGGAACCCATGCATTTCAAGAGCTTCATCGTGCTCGTGGCCTCCATGGCGCTGCTGTCCGGCTGCGCGGCTCGGACTGCTTCTCTGTCCGAGTGCGCCGTCATGGGGGCGACGGTCGTCGGCGCCGCAGGAGGAGCCGGCGCGGATTCGGCGAACTCCGATTGGGCAGGTGCCGGAGTCGCGATCGGGGCCGTGACGGGGGCTGCCCTGGGTTGGGTGATCTGCTCGGCAATTCCCGAGGCCGTGGAACCCGAACCCGTCGTGGTGGCTGCCGAGCCTGCACCTCCTCCTCCGCCCGCACCCAAAGCGCGCGTCGTGCTTCGCGGTGTGAACTTCTCCTTCGACAGCGCCGATCTCGACGCTGGCTCCCAGGCCATCATCGCGGTGGCTGCGGAGATCTTGAACGAGAACCCCGGAGTACGCGTTCGTGTGGAGGGCTATACGGATTCCACTGGACCGGCTGCTTACAACATGGGGCTCTCGCATCGACGGGCGGAATCCGTGAGTCGAGCCCTCATCGCCGGGGGCGTCGCGGCTTCTCGACTCGATATCGAGGCTTTCGGGGCCACCGATCCGCTGGCGAGCAACGCCACCGCAGAGGGGCGTCGTCTGAACCGGCGTGTGCAGTTGGTGGTGATCGATCCCCCCTGATTTTCGAGCCCCTCGCAACAACGTGCAGGCACAACGCATCGAGTCTCTCGACGATCCGCGCGTTGCCCACTATCGCAACGTGAAGGATGCGCGCCTGCGCGACGAAGCCGGAATTTTCTTGGCCGAGGGGCGTCTGGGGGTGCGGCGTTTGTTGGGAAATGAGCGTTTCGAAACCCTCTCGGTGTTCGTCACCGAGGCTTCGCTGAATGCGCTCGCGGATGTCCTCGAACCCCTCGGTTCGCAGATACCCGTGTACGTCGCCGATCAGGCAGTGATGAACCAGATCGTCGGTTTCTCCATGCACCGTGGTTGTGTCGCTGCGGGCGCACGCGGCCGTGCTCTGGAGTTGGACGAGTTGCTGGCCGGAGAGGTGGGAACGCCGGGCCTCGTGGTGGTGATGGACGAGGTCGCCAATCCCGAAAACGTCGGTAGCGTGTTCCGCAATGCCCTGGCCTTCGGGGCGACGGGGGTGTTGTTGACTCGAGGTTGTGCCGATCCGCTGTATCGGAAGGCCCTCCGGGTTTCCATGGGAGCTTGTCTCAAGCTGCCCTTCGCGCGACTGCCTGCGTGGCCCGAGGCGCTCGTCTGCTTGCACTCGCGTGGTTTTCGCGTGGTGGCCCTGACGACGGACCCGGCATCCCGTGAAGTGGCCGACTTCGCTGAGGGGCCGGAGGTTCCCGCACGCCTGTGCCTGGTGGTGGGCTCCGAGGAAGACGGGATCTCGGCCGACATCGTGGGCACCGCTGACGCCATGCTCCACATCCCCATGGTCGATGGGATCGATTCGCTCAACGTGGCCACGGCTTCGGGGATTGCCCTGCACCGTATCGCAGCTGTGGGTCCCCACCGGGTGACAGCCCGTGAGTAGGTTGCTGATTGTCAAGACGGGGGAGGCGCTGCCGCAACTCATCGCCGAGCGAGGCAGCTACGATGATTGGATCGTTCGCGGTCTCGGGCTGCCGGCGTCGGAAGTCGAAGTGGTGACGGTCTATGAGGGGGAACGGCTCCCGCCGCCCGACGACTTGAGCGGTGTAGTGGTGACCGGCTCTGCGGCCATGGTGAGCGAGCGCGAAGCCTGGAGTGTTCGCACCGGGCAGTGGCTCGCGATGGTGGTGCGCACCGGTTTGCCTGTGCTCGGCATCTGCTATGGCCACCAGTTGCTTGCCGAGGCTCTGGGCGGCCGGGTGGGGCCGAATCCGTTGGGTCGAGAGATGGGCACCATCGCCGTGCGGCTTCGTCCGGAGGCCGCATCGGATCCGCTCCTGGCTCGGCTTCCCGAGCACTTCCGCGTCCATGCCACCCATGTCGAAAGCGTTCTCGCGCTACCCCCCGGAGCGAATCTGTTGGCGTCCAGTGACACGGACCCCCACCAGGCGTTCGCCGTGGGGACGTCCGCCTGGGGGGTTCAGTTCCATCCCGAGTTCGATGCTCAGGTGATCCGGGAATACATCCAGGCGCGCAGTGATGTCCTGGTGGCCGAGGGACGTGACGTGGCGGCGATGCTGGCGTCTGTCGAAGTCTCGGATGCAGGTCCCATCTTGTTGCAGCGCTTTGCGGAACTGCTGCGGCGGTAGGACACATCTGCGGGCTCGCCGCCACCGGCCCGATGGCGCCGCTTGTGGTACAACGCCGACATCTACGGTCAGTCGAGAGGAGGCTGAATCGGGATAGGGAACACCGGGGATCACTTTGAACACGCGATGCGGAGCTCTGAGCCTGCTGCTCTTGACGCTCGTCCTGGCCGGTTCTGCCGCGGCCCAGGATTCCATGCACGCCTATGTGGCCCTGGTCAGCGAACGGCCTCAACTCGACGGATCACTCGACGATCCGGTCTGGCAACAGGCGAAGGTCGTGGACGACTTCACGCAGGTCGTGCCGAACGAGGGTGCGCGCCCGACCTTCAAGACCGAGGTTCGGTTCATCACCGACAACGAGTCCCTGTTCATCAGCTTCCGCGCGTTCGACCCGGAGCCCAGCGAGATCGTTGCGAACCTCATGGAGCGCGACGCGTTCCTGTTCTTCGACGATCATTTCACCATCGTCCTCGACACGTTTCACGACAGGCGAAACGGATTCTTCTTTCAAGTCAATCCCAATGGAGCTCGCAGGGATGGAACTTTCGAGGGGCAGCAGTTCGAGCAGAACTGGGAGGGCATCTGGTTCGCAGAGGCACAAATCGACAAAAAAGGCTGGACGGCAGAGATCGAAATCCCGTTCAAATCGCTCTCGTTTCGTCCCGGCGCGAACGTTTGGGGCATGAACATGGCCCGAAGGGTGCGGCGCCTCAACGAGGACGATCGCTGGGCCGACCCCTCCGTCGAGCAGATCCTCATCAATGTTGGGCGGGCGGGCGAGCTCATCGGTCTGGCCGGTGCAAACCAGGGCATCGGGCTCGATGTGGTTCCAGGGTTCTCGGTCCGGCGCATCGACAACCCCGACACGAACGTTGAGAAGGTGAAGTTCGAGCCCAGCCTGGACGCTTTCTACAAGCTCCTCCCGTCACTCACGGCATCGCTCACCGCCAACACCAATTTCGCGGGTACCGAAGTCGACGAACTTCAGGTCAACCTCACCCGATTTGCCCTCTTCTTTCCCGAGAAGCGTGACTTTTTTCTCCAGGACTCGGGGATCTTCAACTTCGGCGGACTGCGCAACGAGAACGGAATCCCATTCTTCTCGCGCCGGATCGGGCTCGACGCTGCCGGCGACGAGGTCCCACTCCTGGTAGGCGGCAAGATCAGTGGCCGCCTCGGGCGTTACAACATCGGGGCCCTGGACATCCTGCAGGACTCCCAAGGTGGCGTGGATAAACAGAACCTCACCGTGGCGCGCGTGAGCGCCAATATCCTCGAACAATCGACGGCGGGCTTCATCGTCACCCACGGCGACCCGCTTACCAATTTCAGCAATTCCCTGGTCGGTACGGACTTCAACTACGCGAGCGATACCTTTCGCGGAAACAAGACCCTCAACGCGAGTGCCTGGGTCCAGCACAGCTTCACGACCGGGGTGGACAACAAGCAGGGCGCGTGGGGAGCGCAGGTCTCATATCCCAACGACATCGTTCGTTGGAAAATCCGGTACAAGGAGATCCAGGAAAATTTCGATCCCGCACTCGGTTTCGTGAACCGACCCGGGATCCGCCGTTATGACGCCGATTGGCGATACCGTGTCCGCCCGAAGAACAGTGTATGGCGAACCATCGACCAGAAGATCTCCGGCACGCTGGTCACCAACCGCGAGAATGAAATCGAATCTGGGAATATCTTCTATACGCCCATTGCGTTGACGAATCAGATCGACGACTCCTTTCAGCTGCAGATCGTCCATTTGTACGATCGAGTCGTAGAGCCCTTCTTCGTGGTCCCCAGCGTCGGCATCGCACCAGGCTCCTATCACTTTCCCAGTGCCATTACGTCGATTCGCACGAGTCGAAATCGGAAGATTCGTCTGGCTCTGGTCGTCGGAGTCGGGGGGTTCTACGGCGGCTGGGGCTACCGGCTGAACCCGAATATCCAGTGGCGGCCGAATGCCCACTGGCTGCTTTCCATTGAGCTCGACGAGCGCCAGTTCTGGGGGATTGAAGCCTACAGTCGCCTGCCCGATGGCTCGCTGGGACCCCTGCGTAGTGCGGACTTCAATTCGCGCTTGATCCGTGGCCGAGTGAACATTGCCTTCACGCCGAACGTTTCATGGAACACCTTCGTCCAGTACGACAATGTGGGCGATTTGATGGCATTACAGAGCCGGTTTCGCTGGATCATCAGGCCGGGGCGCGAGGCCTTCCTCGTGTTGAACCAGGAGTTCGATACGGCGGGGGGTGGCATTCGGGTGATGAGCACTGAGCCGCTTGCGAGGGTCGGCTGGACTTTCCGTTTCTAGCTGGGTGGCGACGGCTCCGGAGTCGTTCTTAGGAGTTCATTGGTGAGCGCCTGGTTGAGTTGCTCCCTCACACGCAGGGTCAGCTCATTCGCGGACGAGCCTGCAAAGTTCTCGTATTCGATGGGCTCGAGAATCGTCACGCGGATCTCGTGCCGTCCGCGCAGTACGAACCCGCGTTTCGGCAATGCATCTGCGGTTCCGATCACCAGGATCGGGAGAATCGGGCGGTGGGTGTCGAGAGCGAGTTCGAAGGCTCCGGTCTTGAAACGGGCGAGTTGATCCGTGGCTGACCGCGTGCCCTCGGGAAACATCATGATGGAGCTTCCCGCCTCGAGGGTGTCGCGACAGTGACGCATCATCTTTACGACGCTCTCCTTTTTGCCGCGCTTGATCTGGATGTATCGGTTCATTCTCATGTTCCAGCCGATGAACGGGACGCGGAAATTCTCGACCTTGGACACCCATTTGAAGTGGGTGAACAAGCGAAAGAGCACCAGGATGTCCAGGAGACTCTGGTGGTTGGCGACCATGACGTAGGTGGCGTCGGGTCGGATCTTGTCGCGTCCAATGATTTCGATGGGCCACGCCGGGTTGAACCAGGTGTAGAGAGAGGCCCAGAAGCACGTGAACTGGTGGAGAACGCGCAGGCGCGGGTCGAAGGGCAGGGTCACGAGCCAGACCACCAGAGCAACGGGGTACAGCGCCACGCAGCTGATGGTGAAGAAGATCCAGAAGACCGTGGAGAGCCCGCGGTGCAGCATGACGGCATTATCCCGCCAACGGAGAGTGTCGGCTAGCCGTCGTTTGCGCCGGACGCAGCCGCCACCAGGGCGCGGAACAGGGGAGCCCCGTTCTCACCCTCGAGCTTCTCCGGGTGCCACTGTACCCCCAGGCAGAACGGGGATTCAGGCAGTTCGATGGCTTCGATCACGCCATCGGGCGCGCGGGCAGACACCTGGAGTCGGGCGCCCGGGTCGGCGACGCCCTGGTGGTGGAGGCTGTTGACGAGGCCGGGACCGGAGCCCAACAGCGCCTTCAGTCGAGAGTCCGGTACGACCTCGAGGCCGTGTCGCCCCTGGGATTCGTGCAGTTGATGGGGGCTGGCATGAGGGACGTCGACGGGCAGGTGGTAGTGGAGGGCTCCCCCCAACTCCAGGGCCAGGACCTGCATGCCGTAGCAAATGGCGAGGGTCGGCAGCCCGCGTCTCAGCGCAGCCCGCAGCAACCGGCGGTCGAAGTCCAGTTGGTTCCCCGGCGCCAATTCGAAGACCACGTCGTCTGGGTAGGGGGGCTCCGTGGGAGGGGCGAGGTCGTCTCCGCCCGGCAGGATCAGTCCATCGAGACGAGCGACGAGGGAAGTGGCGTCGGGCTGGATCGGCAGGTAGATCGGGGTGCCGCCGGCCGCCGCCACGGCGCGCGCGTAGTTGGCATCGATGTACTGATAGTCGCGGCCAGCTCGCCAACGACCCTGATCATCGAGACATTGCGGTATCCCGATGAGCGGCCGCATCGGTCAGAGTATACCCTTGCGAACCGATGGTGTCGGAACCGCAGAGGGAAGGTGGCGGGGGGGCAACCGGGGAAGAGCCCTCGAGGGTCCTGGTCGCTGGCTGTGGTTACGTGGGGACTGCGCTCGGGGAGTTGCTCGCAGGCCAGGGCCACGAGGTCTGGGGGTTGCGCCGCAGTCGGATGGAGGCCTCGCCCTTCATCCGGTCCATCGAGGCGGATCTGGCCGTTGCCTCGAGTCTCGAGAGTCTGCCCGGGAATCTCGACTTCGTGTTCTACACGGCGGCGGCTGGCGGATTTGAAGAGGGTCGGTACAAGAGCGTCTACGTGGATGGATTGTCCAACCTGCTGGAGGCACTCGAGAGGGGAGGTCACCGTCCGCGCCGGGTCTTCTTCACTTCGAGTACGTCGATCTATGCCCAGTCGGATGGAGGGTGGGTGGACGAGGATTCGCCCACCGAGCCCGGCGCTTTCAGCGGCAGGCGGATGTTGGAGGCTGAACGGCTGCTGCTCGCAGGGCCCTTTCCGGCCACTGCGGTTCGCTTGGCCGGAATCTACGGGCCGCACCGCAGGCGGTTGATCGACACGGTCCGATCCGGTCGTGCCGTTTACCGAGACGACCCTCCCCACTACACCAACCGAATCCATCGCGATGACTGCGCGGGTGTGCTGCATCACCTCATGGGGTTGCCCGACCCGGATCCCATCGTTCTTGCCGTCGACTCCGAGCCCGCTTCTCAACGCACGGTGATGGAGTGGTTGGCAACTGCCCTCGGTGCGCCCGCGCCCCGAGCTGCTGAAGCGACCGACGATCCCCCCCGGCGCGGAGGGAGCAACAAGCGCTGCAGCAACGCCCGGCTCCTCGCCAGTGGATATGCGTTGCGCTATCCGACGTTTCGAGACGGCTACACGCCGCTGATTCAAGCCCTGACCTGAGTCGCACCAAGGCTTGGAGGTCGAAGTCCGATGCCCCGTCCTCCCGTATGCGTTCCCAACATCGCGGCCATGCCCGGCAGTGTCTACGCCCCCGTAAAGAGCCGGACGGAGACCGTCGAGGGGCAGGTCTGCCCACTCAACGTCGGCGACACCTGGCGCACTCCCCTCGAAGGCGCTCGCCTCGAGGATATCCACCAACTGGACCATCCGGGCATCCACCGCTACAGCGATCCCCGGGGCCTGCCGGAACTCATCGATGCTCTGGTGGAGAAGGTCAGGACGCGCAATGGGTTTCCGGCCGAGCGCGAGGGAGTACTCGTGGCGGCCGGGGCCACCAGTGGTTTGGCCTGTGCGGTGGGAATGCTGGCCGGACCGGGCGAGCAGGTGCTGATTCTGGCTCCCTTTTGGCCGCTGATCCGCGGGGCCGTGCAGGCCTTTGGAGCCGAGCCGGTGGAGGTGCCCTTCTTCGACCGCGTGGATTCCGTTGATGCCGCCGTGGCGGCGGTGCGGGAGAAACTGACGGCCCGAACCGTGGCACTCTACGTCTGTACGCCATCGAACCCCACGGGCCGGGTCATCCCAGCGGAATGGCTCGAGGCCTTTGCGGAACTGGCGCGCAGCGAGAATCTCTGGCTTCTCTCCGACGAGGTCTACGAGAACTTTGCCTACCGCATGCCCCACCTCTCTCTGGGGTCGCTGGCGCCCGAGCGCACCTTGACTGCCTATTCGTTTTCGAAGGCCTATGGGCTGGCTGGCTATCGGATCGGCTATGTGGTGGGGCCGCCCGCAGCCATTGCCCAGGCCGGAAAGATCGCGTCCCACACCTATTACGCGGCGCCGACAGCGGCTCAGTTTGCCGCCCTTCGCCTGCTGCGGGACGGGGATGCCTGGTTGGCCGAGGCGCGCGCCGCCTATCAGCGCGTGGGCGATGATGCGGCAGACATTCTCGGAGTAGCGCGTCCCGAGGGCTCGACGTTTCTGTTTCTGGATGCCAGCCCCGCGCTGGACGAACGCGGCATTTCGGGATTTCTGGCGGATTGTCTGGCCGAGGGAGTGGCTCTATCGCCGGGGATTTCGTGTGGGCGTGATTACGAAAACTGGGCTCGCCTGTGTTACACGGCAGCGCCTCCCGACGACGTGTTGGCCGCTATCCCCCGGGTTGCCCAGCGTCTTGGGCGGGGATCCGGTCGCTGAAGTCAGACCTCGGCGGGGGGGTCGGGTCGGGTCGGTGTGGCGGCCAGCCTCGCCACGTAGTCGGCTGGCAGGTGGTGCTCGCGCGCGCCATCGACCACCAGCTTCAGGTACCAGGCAAAGGGTCTGCGGTCTGGGGTCGTGTCATCGCTCTGGTAGGTCTGCACCTGGCGCATGGTCCCGTCGTCCCCTGAAATCCGAACCTCGATGCGCTGGTAGCCGGGTTCGAAACCGTCCAGGGCCGTCCAGTCCTCGGTGCGCATGTTGAAGGCCACGCCCCAGACTTCTCCGTGCCGATCAACGCTGACGTTGGCTTTGGCCGAGCCATCCCGGCTGCGCTTGTCGAACTGCAGGCGATAGCCCTCCAAACAGGCGCGGCCCCGCACGCGTGCCGAGGGTACGCGTTCGAGCATGCGTGAGGTCGTGAGGTTCGACCCATAGGCGAAATAGAGGTCCACCTGGCCTCGCACTCCTGATTTCTCGTCCCCTGGCCGCTGGTTCTTCCGAGGTTACCCTGTGGGGCGTGGGAGGTTCGGCAACGGTCTGGATTCCGATCCTCCGCGTCCCGTCCACCTGGGCTCGGCACCGGCTGGCGCCTCGGCGCCTCCGCGGTGAGGGCTTTGACTCCAAGGAGAATCGCACGTGAATGCCAGCCTCGGAAGTTTTCGCTGGGCCGCTCTGTTGGCGGCTGCATCGCTCTGGGTGGGGCTCGCGTCGGCCTCCTGGGCCGCGCACCACGAAAAGGCCCAGCCCGCCCAGGGAGTGGCGGCCATCGACGCCTTCATCGCCAAGCAGAATATCGACAAATCGAATCCGAACTGGAAGACCCAGTTGCCCAAGCCACCCAAGGTCAAGTTCGACCCGTCGAAGACCTACTACTGGCTGCTCAAGACCAACAAGGGGTCCATGAAGATCAAGTTGCTGCCCCAGGTCGCCCCCATGCACGTGTCGAGCACGATCTACCTGACGGAACTGGGGTTCTACGACGATGTTCCGTTTCACCGGGTCATCACCGGTTTCATGGCCCAGGGGGGGGACCCTCTCGGCCGTGGCATCGGAGGTCCGGGCTACAAATACTCGGGAGAGTTCGACGATGACGCCAAGCACGACAAGCGCGGAATTCTGAGTATGGCCAACGCTGGACCGGGAACCGACGGGAGTCAGTTCTTCCTCACCTTTGGCCCCACCCCCCATCTCGACGGCAAGCACACGGTGTTTGGCGAGGTGGTTGAGGGTAAGGGAACGCTGAACGCACTCGAGGCCGCGGGGTCCCGGCGAGGGAAGCCCAGCGAGCCCCTCGAGATCACCAGCGCCAGCATTCTGGTCGAGTAGTCGGGTGGGTGCACGCGTCGCCGTTCTTCGGACGAGTCCCCGAACCGTGTTGTCCGACTATCACCGCCTGCTCAATCTGGCGGGCTATCAGGACGTGTTGCCCAAGACCGCCGACACGGCGCTCAAGATCAACATCTCCTGGCACTTCTTCTACCCCGGCAGCTCGACCACACCCTGGCAACTCGAGGGCGTGATCCGCGCCATGAAGAAGGATGGTTACGATCCGGATTTGATCCACGGCTGCCACAACCGGACGGTGGTGATCGATGCCCACCTGGGCGAGCGGGAGAATAAGCAGATCGACGTGATCGAGGCCCATGGCCTGCGCAACCTCCACCTCTACGAGGGAGAGGAGTGGATCCACATCCGCGATGCCGTGGGCGACCTGGCCGATGAATTCCTGTGTCTGAATGACGTTTACCCCGGTGGTTTCTCGATTCCGAAACGGTTCATCGGCGAGAACATCATTCATCTGCCCACGGTCAAGACCCACGTCTTCACCACCACCACCGGGGCCATGAAGAACGCTTTTGGTGGGTTGCTGAACGAGCACCGCCACTGGACCCACCCCGTGATCCACGAGACGCTGGTGGATTTGCTGATGATCCAGAAAAAGATCCATTCCGGGGTGTTCGCCGTCATGGACGGGACTTTCGCGGGAGACGGGCCCGGGCCGCGTTGCATGATTCCCCATGTCAAGGACGTGATTCTGGCCAGCGATGATCAGGTGGCCATCGACGCCGTGGCGGCCCACATGATGGGCTTCGACCCGATGGACGTGAAGTTCATCCGCATGGCTCACGAGCGGGGTTTGGGATGCGGTGACATGAGGGAGATCGAGATCGCGGGGGACGCCGAAGTGGGCGCGGAGCAATGGAACTTCGTGGGGCCCTTCAAGAAGATGACCTTCGCGTCCCGCATGCAGCACAAGATCTACTGGGGGCCCCTCAAGAAGCCCATCGAGTGGTCGCTGAAGACGGTGCTGGCCCCCTGGGCCTACCTCGCCAGCGTCTTGTATCACGACGTGTTCTGGTATCCGGTCATCGCGAAGAAGAAGATGGCAGAGGTGCTCGACAGTGTCTGGGGGCGACTGTTCGCGAACTGGAGCGACGTTTCGGCCGACGAGCAGGGGTACGCGAGTGTGGGGGACGATTCACCCCAACTCGAACGCACGGGTCTGGCGGCCTTCCTGACCTCCTTCAAGGTGCTCTGGACCTGCCTGCTGGAGGCACCGGAGGTGGCGGCGCGACGCCGCACGCGTTCGCTGAGAGATGGCACCAACTGATCGGCCCGGAGATCGTCAGGCGAAGGCCTTTCCGATCTCTTCCAGTGCCCGTTGCTCGGTGTCCGAGACCTTCTGGCCCAGTCCGAGGATCCCACCCGCTGCTTCAGCGACGGAGCGGGCCTGACCCAGGATGTGGTCCCGTAAGCCATTGCGCTCGGCGACTCCCAGCGACGCACACACCCCCACGATGTACTCGCCCCAGGCCTCCATCAATGCCACGGCGGGACGTTCGGTGAGCCAGGTTTCCAGCAGCTGGGCGCTCGCGCTACCGGCTTCGATGCCGAGACTTTCAGCGGCCCTGAGCACGGCACTGCGTTCCTTGGGGGCGACGTCACCGTCTGCCCAGGCCACCTCCACCAGGGGCACCAGGGAAATCGCGAGCCAGGTGTCCGGCTCCACACCGAGTTCACACAGACAATCGAGGATTGTGTCCTCCTCGATGCCTGAAATCTCCCGTAGGCTGTCGCGAGACGAGGCTCGATCGCGTTTGCTGCGGAGCTCATCGAGGAGCTTCTGGTTCTTCTTGGCGAAGAACGATTCCTCGAGGGCTTTTTTCCGATCTCCCAGAAACTCTTCCGATGACACCTGTATCTCCTGTGGTCATGCTGCGGACGTAACCTCAGCGCAACGCGGATGGAAAGTCAAACCCCCGGCGGTCCAACCCCGGAGAATCGTTTCGCTGAAGCGGTCGTGGGACGCCGGGTTCCGGCGGGACGAGTGGCCCAGGGAGGTATGACCGCAGCTGTCGCACGATTCTGCAATGATCGGGTCTAGGCAGCACCGACCCCGGCACTGACCCGCGAACTGACAACCGTGGCAGAGAAAGGCCGCGCACATGGCGCAGCAACTCCTGTTCGATCCCGGCGAACCCCCGAAGGGCACTGCTCGTGTGGCATCCGGGCCGCGTGCCGTCGAAGCCCTGCTTTTCGATGCGCTCGAAGCCCTGTTGACCACGGGAGAAAACGGTCTGGAGGCCCTGTCCCGCCCCGTGCGGGTCGTGGTGCCTTCGCGCAGTCTCCGCGAGCACGTTTGCACCACCTTCATGCGGAGGGTGGGTCGACCCCTCGTGGGGCTCCAGGTTCAGACCGCCCAGCGCGTGACGCTCGAGATCCTCGAGCGTGCGGGGCAGACGCCCCTCCTTGCGGGGGCCAATCTGCTGGCGGTCCATATCAGCCGCCTCGCCCGGCAGGAGGAGAGCCTGCGCGACTGCCTGGAGGGCCTCTCCGGCGGATACTCGGTGGTTTCGGGGGTGGTCAATGACTTGCTCGACGCCGGTCTCGAACCCGTTCATGCCGAAGCCATGCAGGAAAGCCTCGAGGAATGGGGCGGGGCCTCCGCGGCGCGCGCCGGTGCCGCTCTGAGGGTGGCGGCCCGGCTCGCCGAGCAGGTCGAGCAGGGCGAGCGGTTTCACCGCGCGGGTCTGTTTCGCAGTGCGCGTGAGGTGCTTCTTCGAGATCCCGAAGGGGCCCTGCCGAATCGCGGCATCCTGATCCACGGCTTTGCCGATGCCACGGGTGCGCTGACCGATCTGCTGGAGGTCCTGGTCCAGCACCTGGGCGCGCAGATTCTGCTGGACCGGCCCGAGGACCCTGCCGAGCCCGGTCGCGAAGATGCAGGCGTCGCGTTCAGCCGTCGTTTTTCCGATCGCTTCGGGCCCGAGGCCGCCACCTCCGTTCGCGCTCTCGAGGCATGTAGCCCGAGCCTGCTGAGGGCACCCACTCCCTCGGCCGAGGCACGCGCGGTGGCCGTGAGGCTTCGCGCGCTGCTCGACGCGGGTGTTGAACCCGAGCGGATTGCAGTGGTGGCCCGGGATCTCGCCCCCTACGCGTTGCCACTCCGGTGCCATTTTTCGCGCCTGGGGGTCCCCTACTCGGGATACGGGAGTGGGCCGGTGCTGCCCCACGCGCGTCCGCTGCGTGCCCTGTGGGCCGTCCTGGACCGGCCCGGGGCTGCGTTCGCCGAGGGTTGGCTCGGTCTGCTGGAAGTCGATGAGAGTCCGCGTTCGTCCGGGGTTGCCTCCAGGGACTCCGAAGTGCTGGAAGCGGGGAACGCCCCGTCCGTGCAGCGGGCGGATTTGCGCTGGGCGCTCCACGAATTGGGAATCGTGCGGATCGACGAGTTGGCGCAACTCGCTCCTGGAACCGAGGGTGAAGTGCCCGCGGACCTCGAGTTGGCAGCCCGCAGGGGACTGCGCGGTGCGGATGCCCCGGGAGGCCCCCAAGCCGTGCGTCGCAAGGTCGCGGGCGCGCGCCTCGCCGCGCTGTTTCTCAGTGCACAGCGCTTGCTCGCTCTGTGTGCGGACTGGCCGTCCAGTGCGAGCCTGGGCCGCCACCTGCAGTGCCTCACAGAACTGGTGGAGTCGGTTTTGGGTTGGCGTCTCGATGCCGGTTCTGGGCGACATGTGGCCCAGCTGGTTGGCGACTGTCGGGGGATCGAGTCCGAGGAGCTGACACGCGAAGAGTGGTTGGGCCTGATGGAACGCATGAGCGCCGACTTCGGCCGGGACTCTCTGGGCGGTCGGGGGGGCGGCGTCGCGCTTCTCAGTGTGATGGAGGCACGCGCGCGGACCTTCGATCATCTGTTCGTGTTGGGTCTGGGACGCGGTGCCTTCCCGCGTACGGTCAGTGAAGATCCGCTCATGCCCGACGGCTTGCGGGTCTCGCTGCGCAGCCTGCTTCCCGACTTGCCAGTGAAATCCGAGGGGCACGCCGAGGAGCGTTATCTGTTCGCCCAGCTCCTACAGGCCAGTCCAAATGTCGTGCTCAGCGCCCCGGTGGGGGATGACGACGGTCGGGCTCTCGCCCTCTCGCCTCTCCTGGAGCGTCTGGAGACGGCCGGTCGGTTGCGCGAAGTGGTGGACGTGCCGTCGCTCTGGTCGCCGACCTGGCAAAGCGACCCCCAGGCCGCGCGATCCCCCCGCCCGGCGCCCGAGCATGCCCAGGTGGCTGCGCTGCAACTCGGCACTCGACGACACAACGAAGCCCTTGAGGTCGCTCTCGCCCATTCCCTTCCGACGTTCGCCAACTTCGATTCCGCCAGCCTGACGAGTGGGCGTTTGGCGGTGGCCGCCGAACTCGATTACGGACCGCGCGGAAACTCCACCCAGTTGGGGCCCTACTTCGGTTTCACGGGGCCGGTGCGAGAGGCCGCCGATCCACGTGTTTCCGATTTGTTCGTGACCACCGTCGAGAACGTGTTTACCTGTCCGTGGAAGGCCTTCCTGCGGTCGGTACTCAAACTCGCAGCTCCACCCGATGCCCTGCTCAACCTGCCCGATGTGGATTCCGCGCGCCTTGGAAGCATTGTCCACGAGGTGCTCGAATGGGTGGGGGGGCGCTCCGGTCGGCCGGATCGTCTGAAACTGGAGGATGCGTTACGGCGTGAGCCCGCAGCCCTGGAGCGTCCTGATGCTGACACGCTGGCCGAACTGTGCCGTACGGTGGCCGAGCGGGTCCTGTTGGAGGAGGGGGTTCGCTGGCCGGGCTTTGCCGAGGCCCTGACCCGGCGGGTGTACCCGTACGTCGAGCGGGCCCTGGAGTTGGATTGGCCCGGCGAGCCGGATGGGGTCCTCGGCGTCGAGGTCGGCGGTTCGGTGACGGTGGAGCGCGAAGGAAACCCGCCGCGCCGCATCGGTTTTCGGGCCGACCGCCTGGACGCGGTGGGTGAGCAACCCGTTCTCAGCGATTACAAGACCGGGCGCGCGGTCATTACCGCCTCCACTGAAAAAATCCGGCAGCGCAATCTGCAGAGCGCTGTGGAGCGCGGCGAGTTGTTGCAGGCGGTCGCCTACGCGATTGGCACGGCCGAAAGAGCCGAGGGCGGGGCCCTTGGGCGCTACGTGTACCTGTCCCCTGATGTCGATCACGCGAAGGCCATCCTGGAGGTGGATTCACAGGATTCCACGTTGAACGGCCTCTTTCGTGAAACCCTGGGGGTGATGCTCGACGTCTGGGAGCACGGCAGTTTCGTGCCGCGGCTGTTTGACGCGCCGTCCTCTCGTGAACCCAGGACGTGTGGGTATTGCGAGGTCAAGAGCGCTTGCCTGCGCGGTGACAGTGGGGCTCGTGTTCGCATGGAGGCCTATCTCGAGCGCTTCGAAGGGGAGGCGGGGGAGGAGCCCCTGGCAGTCAGCGATGCCGAGCGCGCCCTGACCGCCATCTGGAACCGCGGGAGGAGGCCCAAATGAGCGACGAAGCGCGTAGCCGGGAGCTTGCGAGCGCCGACGCCCAGGCGCGCCGCGTCGTCCAACAGGACTTCGAGCGGCCATTGCTGTTGGAGGCGGGCGCGGGTACGGGCAAGACGTCGGCCCTGATCGCTCGGATGGTGGTCTGGTGTCTGGGGCCGGGCTGGGAGCGGGCCCGCCAGGCCTTGGACGGGGAACAGCCACCCGCCGGCGACGATCGAATCGCAGCGCGCGTAGCGAGCCGCTTGGTGGCGATCACCTTCACCGAGGCCGCAGCTGCAGAGATGGGAGTTCGGGTCGCCAAGGCATTGGCAGAGGTGGAGGCTGGGGAACTGCCGGAGGGGGTGGAGGACGAGAGTCTTCCCGAATCTCGTGAGGAAAGCATTTGCCGCGCCCGGGCTCTGCGCAGCTCCTTGGATCAACTGGTGGTTCAAACCGTGCACGCCTACTGCCGTCGCCTGTTGTCCGCACACGCCCTCGAGGCCGGACTGCATCCGCGCCTGGAGGTGGATGCCGATGGCCGGATTCGTGCGGAGGTCGTGCGGCATGTCCTATCGAGTCGACTGTCGGGTCGCGGGGCAACGGGAACCGGGGGGACACCGGTCGTCGACCACGACTTGCTGGACCTCGTCGCCCGCGGGGTGGGCCTCCAGGAGTTGGAGAACCAACTACTTGCGTGCCTGCGGGATGGGCTGTCTTCCGAGGCGCTTTCCGCAGATCCCTTCCCGTCCGAGCGTTGTGCCGAGCCCCTCGACGGCCTGCTCTCCATCGCCGATGAGTTCCGGCAGTGCGTGGGTGAAGATCTCCGCGGTGTCTCCCGTGCGGCCAAGACTCAACGGGTCGATGCGCTGGTGGACCAAACACGTAACGAGGTCCAGCGCCTGCGCGATGCTCTCGAGGGGCCAGAAGCGCTCATCGGTTCGGTTCGGTGGCTCTCGGAGAACTGGGAGAAGGGGGATCTCGACCGTCTGCGCACCTGGAGCCGGGAAGGCTACAACCAGGGCGAGCGGGCCGCCCTCGGCGGTCGCACTGCCGATCTGGCGCCCCTGGCCGCCGAACTCCGTCGGTGCTTGGAATCGTTGCGCCGTCTCGACCCCGAGTTGCTGGTCCGGGCGCGCCCGGTGGTGGCCGGCCTGCTTGGCGAAGTGGAGTCGGAGTTGAGGACTCGTGGAGTCATTTCCTTCGAGTCGCTGTTGCTGGAGGCTCGCAATCTACTGCGTGGTTCCCCCGAGGTGGCGGCGCGCATTCGAACGGGGATCGACCAGCTACTGGTGGACGAGTTTCAGGACACCGATCCCCTGCAATACGACATCGTGCGCGAGTTGGCACTGGTGGGCGAGGCGAGCCAGCGGCCCGGGCTCCTGCTGGTGGGAGATCCGAAGCAGTCCATCTATGCCTGGCGCCGTGCGGACCTGGCGGCCTTCGAAGCCTTTGCGGGGGAACTGTCGGCGGCGGGTGGGAGGCTCGAGCGTTTGTCGGTCAACTATCGCTCGCTACCTCTCATCCTCGACGAGGTCGAGTGTTCCGTCGAGCCGGTCATGCAGGAGTCGGCCGGTGTGCAACCGGCCTTCCAGCCGTTGCTGGCCAGTCCCAAACGGGCCGCAGCATCGTTGGCACCGATGGGTCGGCGGTTGAGCGTCGAGCACTGGGTGCTGTCGGGTTGGGACGCGGGCGAGCGCACCCCCCAGCCGATCACGGCCCGAGATGCCGCAAACCTCGAGGCCCGGGCCCTCGCCAAGGACTTGCGAGATCTTCACGACACCCATGGCGTGTCCTGGAAGGATTGTGCGCTGTTGTTCCGCAGTCGGGGGGACTGGGAGATCTACCTCGAGGCCCTGCGAAATGCAGGCATCCCCTACCACGTGGCAGGCGACACCAGCTATTACAAGCGCCGCGAGATCATCGAAGCCACCGCGCTGGTGGCGAGTGTGTTCGATCCCAACGACCATCTGGCTCTGCTGACCTGGTTGCGCGGTTCCGCGGTGGGGGTTCCCGACGCCGCTCTCATTGCGCTCTGGGCCCACGACCTACCCGATCGCGCAGGCTCACTGTACGGCGAAGGGGATCCGGGCTTGGTGGAGTTGGCGGGTGTGATCGAGCAGGTGGCGGGGGCTCTGCCAGCGGAGGTTCCAGGCATCGATCGAGTGGCGGGCTGGCACCACAACCTGATCGCCGCTCTGGTGACCCTGGCTCGTGCGCGCGAGCGGTTCCTTTGCGATCCGGGAGATCGATTCGTGGAGTGGTTGCGAGAAGCGACATTGTTCGAAGTCAGCGAAGCCTCCCGCTACCTGGGGACCTGGCGCAGCGCGAACCTCGACCGCTTCTTTCGCGAGTTGGCGGAAGATCTGGCCGAGGGCGTGGAGCCGGCGATGCTGGTCCGACGTCTCCTGCACGCCACCGCGTTGGGGGAGGTGTCTGGCGACGCACGTCCCCGCGACGAACTCGATGATGCGGTGAGCGTATTGACGTGCCACGTCGCCAAAGGGCTCGACTTTCCGTACGTGTACCTGGTCCAGGCCCACAAGGGCAGTAGTTCGGTCAACCGCGACGGTTCCTGCGTGGGACGCATCCGGGGCAGGACTGAGTACAAGCTGTTGGGAGCGCCCACTTTGGGCTGGGCGGACGTGGAGGCTGCGCGCAAAGCGGCGAGCGAGGCCGAGCGGGTGCGCTTGCTCTACGTCGCCATGACGCGGGCTCGAGATCGTCTGGTGGTCTCTGGAGTCTGGCCGGACTACCAACGCAAAAATTTGGAGGGACAGCTGATCTCCCTGCTCGAGGCGCGTGGCGCGGTCGACGGGCCACTGGCCGACCGAATGGCCGAGGCCTCGGCGTTGGGCACGGATCGCGTCGAGGACTCGCACGGGGTGCTCTGGGTCTTCCCGGCCCTGGACCCGCTGCCGCTCGACCTCGCGACGGCCACTGGTGATCCCAGTGAAGCGCGGGTGTCGAGAACAGAAGTCGAGAAGCAGTCTGCCCGACTCGCCGATGCCCGAGCCGACGCAAAAGCTCGTATGGAGCGTCCCACCGCTGAGCACGCATCGGATGCGGAACGCGAGCGAGAAAGGGAAGCACGAGCGGAACGGGCAGGGTGGGTGGACGGCGAGGCGCCGTGGGCCTCGGGTCCGGTGGCGCCCAACGTGGCGCGGTGTGTGGGGACTGCCATCCACCGTGTGTTGGAGGGGGCAGACTTCGGCGAATTCGGACCGGCGGAGGGTGAAGCGTCGGAGGACAGCCAGGGCTGGCTGAACAGGGGCACGGAGCATCTGAATGAGATCCTGACGGGGTTGTTGGAGGGGGCTGCGCTGGAGGAGGCACGGGCACACGCGCACGCGATCTGGGAGCGGTTTGCTCGGGGATCCCTGGCCCAGCGCTTGAGCGAACTGGCTCCACGAGTGGTGGCCCGAGAGTTGCCGGTTCTGCTTCCCGTCGAAGGGTTGGAGGGTTCGCGGCGCGAGGAGGCTGCGGTGGGGTTCGTGTCGGGCGCCGTGGATCTCGTCTATCGCGACCCCGAGACCGACGAGTGCGTGGTCGTCGATTACAAGACCGAGGCTCCCGACGACGAGGTTCTTGAAGATCGGGCGGCCGCCCATGCGGCTCAGGGTGCCGTGTATCAGCGCGCGCTTCGCGATTCTCTGGGGCTTTCCTATACGCCGCGCTTCGAGGTCTGGTTTCTCGCTCGCGATCGGGTAATCGCCGTGAGCGGCGCCTCGGACTGACCTCCCCAGGCGAGCGCCTGGGGGATGGGTTTCGGATCTCACGCGCCACGGGGGTATCATTCGAGTCTTGCAATGGCTCGGCCGAAAACCGAAGTGAAACCGAACGCTTCCCACGCTGAGGCGGGCGGGTCGGGTCCGTCCCGTGGCAAACGGTTGCTGTTCGTCGTTCTCACGGGGTGCCTTGCCCTGTTGGGCATGGAGGTCGCGGCTCGGGGGCTCGAATGGGGGCTGGAGCGTTGGCTCGCCAGCCGCCCGGAATCCCGCAACCCGTTCGTGCGGGTCCACAACCGTGTGCCTGTTTTTGATCTGGAGCCTGGCGCGACGGAATACGTCCGCACCCCCTACCACTGGATCTCCAACGCTGAACGTTTCGCCGCTCGGAAGACTCCCGGCATCTATCGGGTGTTCGTTGTGGGAGGGTCTGCGGCGGCAGGTTGGCCCCACAAGAGCAGTGAGTCGTTCCCGGGCCTGCTGTCTCGGAAACTTTCGCGCATGCTGCCGACGACTCGCGTGGAAGTTGTCAATGCGGCGGGACACACCTATGCGAGCCATCGGGTCAAGTTGGTGTTCGACGAGATCGTCGATTACGAACCGGACCTGGTGATTCTCTACACCGGAAACAACGAGTTTCTCGAAGATCTGGTGTATGCGGGGTCGGCACTCGACCGTGACGAGGGTCCGGCGCGGCTGGCCATCTCGCGTTTGATGAATCGAATTCGACGCCACTGGCAGCCGCCCGTGTCCATCGACGTCGCGAGTTATGGCCAGCGGGATCAGGTCGTCAACCGGTTGAGCTTTGCTTTCGGTCGAGCCTCGCGACAGTGGACCGATGCCCGACAGTACGAGGCAACCGGGGACCACTACGAATTCAACGTCGGCTCCATGCTGGACATTGCTCAGAAGCGGGGCGTTCCCGTGCTCGTTCTGGGTGTCCCGGTCAATTTGAGAGACTGGCGTCCCAACGTTTCCCGCCACGACCCGTCTCTCGGACTCGAACAGCGTGTGGCCTGGCAGAAAGCATTTTCGTCTGGAGTGCTCGCTCTGGAGGCGGGGCGTGCCGACGAGGCCGTCGATGCACTCGAGAGATCCGTTGCCATCGATCCCAACTACGCCGAGGGCTGGTACGAGTTGGGTCTTGCTCGATTGAGGGCCGAACGTTCCGAGGGCGTTCGTGAGGCCTTTCTAGAAGCGCTGGAGCACGACGCGTATCCATTCCGTTCCGTGTTCGATGGCCGGCTGCGGGATCTTGCGCATGAACGGGGGGTTGCGTTCATCGACCTGGCGGATCTCTTCCAGCAGAGCGCTCCACTGGGCGTGCCCGGATTCGAGTTCTTCGTGGACTACGTGCATCCGACTGCTGCTGCCAACGAGCGGATCGCCCACGAGGTCGTGACCCTTCTCGATACCCGAAAGCTTCTCCCGGAAGCTCCGGCTTTGGCACCTGGTGACGTGCGAATCGAGATTCCTGCCGACGTCGAGGAACAGGTTTCCGTGCTGAGGGGGCTCTTCAACCAGTTCCTGGTCATGCGCCAGTACGACCACCTGGATGGACTGGCCCAGCGTTTGTGGCGGGCGATCGATCGGGAGCTGCCGCGGGCCACTCCGGAACGTCGTCGTCGCTTGACCCGTGTGCGGTCCGAAGTCGCCAAAGTCATGCAGATCGTGACCCCCTATCGTCGCATGCTGAGAGCCGAACGCTTGGGTCGACTGGAGGAGCAATACACCCCTGCCGAGGCGGAGGACATCTATCGTGCCTACGCGGAGATGATTCGGCTCATGGAGGCGCCGGCCATGCCGTTATCGTTTTTTCGTGAGTTCGCGGTGGCTTCGCGAGCGGAGGATGCCGAGCGCTGAGGCTCGTCGTGCTCCGGCCGATCTTCGTTCTTTGGGGCGTTCCTCGATTCCGCGGAGGTCGTCGGTCTGGAAGCCCAGGCCCGGCGGCTGGAAGGGACTGGCTGGAAGGAACTTCTCCGGGGATCAACCGGAGGGCGCATCCGTGATCGCACCCTGGGCACGTCCCAGGGCTTCGAGGAACTTGGGGTTGTTCGGGGCCAGTCGCACGGCGTTTCGGAGATACGGCCGAGCGCGGACCACATCTCCCACTTCCAGCCACGTGAGTCCTGCCCGGTAGTTGACAGTGGCCGGGAGGGGGTCGAGGGTCAGGGCGTGGGTGTAGTCGTCGGCGGCTGCCTGCCAATTCCGGTCCGCTTCGTGGAGTCGGGCGCTCAATACGAGGGACTTGAAGGTGGGTTGGAGTGCGAGGCTCTGATCGATTCGCGTTCTCGCGGACGTGAAGTCTCCGTCCTTCGCGTGCTCGCGACCGAGCTTGAAGTGATATTCGGGGCTGTCGTGTCCGACCCAGACGAGGCGTTCCACCGCCTTCTCGGCCCGGGCGAGATCGCCGCGCTGGAAGGCGCGCCGAAATCCCCATTCATCTTCGACCACGAAGGTCACGGTGACGACGACCGAGAGGATGCCTCCGGCCCCGATCAGGCCCCACGCCAATACGTGACGGCGAGCGTCGGGCCCAGCGGGAGCCTCGACACTCCGAATCAGGATGCTGGCAATCCGTCCATCGCGCAGCTTCCAGATGGCGCCGTCGAGGATGAAGTGGTGGAGGTTGACCATCGAGGCGACGAGGACCCCCAGGCCAGCGTCGTAGGGCAGTTGGCCGAGCAGGCCCGGAGCGAACAACAGCGCGGGCAGGGTCCACAGGGATACTCCGGCCAGGAGTGCCTTGAGGTAGAAGCGTGCATTGGAATCCGCGCGTCCCGAGGTGCGGGCGTAGTAGGCGGTGATCCATAGGTATTGGATCGCGTGTCCCGTGGCGATCCAGACGAACGCATAGCCGGCGTGCTCGACGGAGAAGGGTTCGAGGCCTCCGAGCAGGCCCCAGTGGCGGGAGAGTGCAGGAGCTGAGAACCAGAGTGCCTGCATGCCAATCAGGAGTCCCACGGGAATCAGGTCCCGGGCCGGCGCCCGACGCAACAATTGGAGGGCGAGGGTCAGGATCACCCCCGCGTAGGCAAGCCCCGTGATCGACATGCCAAAATCGAGCCATGGGCCCGAGATTCCCAGTGGCCGCAACTGGAAGACCTCCCCCGAGATGCCCTGAGGTGCGTAGGAGGTGACCGGGTCCTGGCCGTGGAGGGCGAAGAAGGTGAGTAGGAAGGAAAGGAGGAAGGAGGTGTACAGCAGTCGTTGCAGCCGGTCGTCCGTGGGAATGCCCCGGCGGCGGAGAAACATCATGGTGATGCCGTAGTTCTGACCGCTGTAGTGCCAGGGGCTCCAGGTCAGATACACGGTCAGAATCCAAGAGCCCACCAGGGCACTCTGAAGGCCCCACAAGAACATCCCGGCCAGTGCCACCGTGAGCCAGACCGCGAAGATCGCGTAGGCTCGGCGCTCCTCCCGGCGCTCGTAGACCCGCAGCAGCGTCGCCCCATAGTGGGGCGAGCTGGTGAACAGACTGAACAGGGGGATCAGCGCCAGCGGGGCCACCGTGCGCAACTCGGGTCCCGCCATGCAAAGGATCAGAAAGATGACCATGTAGGCCAGGCCACAGCCCAGGAACAGATCCGGGATCGGACCGAACAGCCAGCGGGACGGGGCGGAGCTACCGGCGCTCATGGCGAGAGTATCTCCGCGGTTTCCTCCTTCAGCTACCCCACGCTTCTTGCGGTTGGCAGATTGGCCAAGGGCCGCGAATCCGTGAGCCTCCTACCAGAGTTCATCGGTATAGCGGTCGGTGCCCGGGATCGTGGGGAGGAACGGAGCGGCCAGAGCCAGCGTGGCAAGGCCGGAAGCAGCGATCTGGTCCCCATAGGCGAGGAAGGTGTCCCAGATTTCGCGAGGATCGGTCTCCAGGAAGAACAACTGAAGGCTGCGCTCGGGACCTCCAGGCAGGCTACCGAGATCCATGGGAGCGTTCTGGGTGACGTCGCCCTCGCGAGGCCTCGGTGCGAAGCTGGCCGCGCTGGCGACTCCGGTCCCCGTGAGGTTCCCGGGCAACCCCTCCTGGTCCAGCCAGGCGTCGAGTTCCGCAGGGTCGACCCCCTCTGCACGATCGAGAAACACACTCACGAGGCCCCGATAGGGATGGTCCAGAGCCAGGGCCAGGGGGACGGGATCTGCTTCGCGATACCGGGTCGTTTGGTGGTCGAACAGCACCGTATGAACGTGGCTTCGCTCTGCAAATCCGCGTCCATGGTCGTAGAGCCAGTGGACCTGCTCGCTGGCCCACTGGAAGTGCTCGTCCTCGTGGCCTTCGAGTACCCAGTAGATGGCCAGATATGAGCCCGTGCCCGGTTGGGCCACGGGGTTCTGCTCGGGGAAGCGCAGATCCTTGAGCTCGCGCGTGGCTACGAATCGACGGCCCGAGAACAACCACGGGCCGATCATGCAGCCAGCGTAGAAGTGGTCGCGCTCGTACCAGCGGTTGTAAGCCGCTTCGTGACCTCGGTTCGGGTCCACCAGGGTGTAGAGAATGCTGCCGACTCGGATGGGCGGTTCGTTCACGGGGCCTCCGGCGCGTGGGGTTTCATGATCTGTCACCGACTCTACCCCCGGCGCGGTCGCTTCGGGGAGCTTCGTTTCTCGCAGGGGAGGGTCAACCTGGATTTCGAAGCCTTCATGGGATTCTCTTCTCGTCCCAAAGCCGTCGGAAGAAGTACCATCAGCCCTCCATCCAATTACGAACTCGTTACGGCCGCTCTGGCCCGAGGTACCCCACGTGGAGAACAGCTACCCCCTCTATGTTGCCAATCGAGCCGAGGCACCGAACCAGGATCTCGAGGTCACCGACAAATACACGGGGGAGGTGGCCACCCGCGTACCGCTGGCGGATTCCGCGACCATCGATCGAGCCATCGCCAGTGCGGCCGCCGCCGCCGATGCCATGCGCCGACTGCCGGCCTTTGAGCGGCAGGAGGTACTCGCTCACTGCGTGCGGCGTTTCGGCGAGCGTTCCGAGGAGCTCGCCGAGGCCCTGTGCGTTGAGGCCGGCAAACCCATCCGCGACGCCCGCGGAGAGGTCGGTCGACTGGTGGACACGTTTCGGGTGGCCGCGGAGGAGAGTGTGCGCATCACCGGGGAGGTCATGCCGCTGGACATCAGCGCTCGCGCCCGAGGATACGAGGGCATGTGGAAGCGGGTTCCCATTGGCCCGTGTTCGTTCATCTCCCCCTTCAACTTTCCGCTCAATCTGGCAGCCCACAAGGTGGCTCCCGCGATCGCGGCGGGCTGTCCCTTCGTTCTCAAGCCGGCCAGCATGACGCCGATTGGTGCTCTCATCATCGGGGAGGTGCTTGCGGAGACGGATCTGCCCGAGGGTGCGTTCTCGATCCTCCCGGCCCGGCGCGATGGCGCGGCCCTGTTCAGTGAGGACGACCGACTGAAATTGTTGAGCTTCACCGGGTCCCCGGGAGTGGGTTGGGACCTCAAGGCCAAGGCGGGGAAGAAGAAGGTGGTGCTCGAGCTCGGTGGCAATGCCGCGGTCGTCGTGGACTCGGATGCGGACCTCGACGACGCCGTCGATCGAATTGTTTTCGGGGCCTTCTATCAGTCGGGTCAGAGTTGCATCGGGGTCCAACGGATTCTCGTTCACGAGTCCATCTACGACGTATTGAAAGACAAACTGGTGGAGGCCACGCGCGCATTGAAAATGGGGGATCCCAAGGATCCCGAGACGTTCATCGGGCCGATGATTTCCGAGAGCGAGGCGGCTCGCTTGGACGGCTGGATCCAGTCCAGCATCGAAGCTGGAGCACGTCTGTTGTGTGGCGGTGGGCGCGAAGGTGCGATGCTGGAAGCGACGCTGCTGGAGGATGTGCCCGTCGATCAGGACGTGGTCTGCCAGGAGGCCTTTGGGCCGGTCGCTGTGCTTTCGTCCTTTGCGGATTTCGATGAGGCGCTTCGGGAGGTCAACGATTCGGCATTCGGCCTTCAGGCGGGCATCTTCACCCGCGATCTATACCGGGCCCATCGTGCCTGGAACGAACTCGAGGTCGGCGGTGTGGTCATTGGGGATGTACCCTCGTGGAGGGTGGATCACATGCCCTACGGGGGGGTCAAGGACAGCGGTCTGGGGCGCGAGGGTATTCGCTTCGCGATCGAGGACATGACCGAGGTTCGCCTGATGGTGGTGAGGACGCCCTGAATCCCGGGCGTCGTGAGCCGTCGCAATTGTAGAAGTGGGGCTAGGGCAGATCCGGCGCGGAGGAGGTCCCAAGGTGAGACGCCAGATGGTCAGAGAGGTTCTGGCCCAGGGGAGGGCCGACTCGGAGACCGAGTTGTTCGGCTGGGTGAGGACGGCGCGGCATTCGAAATCGCTCAGCTTTCTCGAGTTGGTCGACGGTTCGTGCATGGCCGGATTGCAGGTGGTGGTCGAGCCGTCTCTGCCCGGCTACGAGGGCATCCGTTCGCTGCGGACAGGCTGCGCGCTTCGCGTCAGCGGCCGACTCGTCGACTCGCCTGGAAAGAGCCAGAGCGTGGAGTTACACGCCAAGGACGTCGAATTGATCGGAGACGTCGATGATGATTACCCGCTCCAGAAGAAGCGGCACTCGTTCGAGTTTCTGCGCACCCTGGGTCACTTGCGGTTTCGAACCAACACGCTGGGGGCTGTGATCCGCGTGCGGAACAGTGCTGCCCAGGCCATCCATCGCTTCTTCCAGGACCGCGGATTCCTATGGCTCCACTCACCCATCATCACGGCTCTGGACGCCGAGGGTGCGGGGGAGATGTTCCGAGTCTCGACCCTCGATGCCGGTTCTCCCCCCCGCAACGACTCGGGTGAGGTTGATTTTTCTCAGGACTTCTTCGGGGGTGAGACACTGCTCACGGTTTCGGGGCAACTCGAGGCGGAGATCGGTGCTCTCTCCATGGGGAACGTCTACACCTTTGGGCCGACGTTCCGCGCCGAGAACTCGAACACCAGCCGCCACCTGGCGGAGTTTTGGATGGTCGAGCCCGAGATGGCTTTCTGTGACCTCGATGGAGATGCCGAACTCGCCGAGGATTTTCTCAAGTGCGTGATCCGTTCCATTCTCGAGGATTGTCCGGAGGACATGGCCTTCTTCCAGCAACGCATCGATGAGGGGCTGATGGAGAGGCTCGATCGCGTGGTGAGCGCGCCCTTCGAGAGGCTCACCTACACCGAGGCCGTCGAGATCCTCGAGGGAAGCGGACGCGACTTTGAGTTCCCGGTGAAGTGGGGAGTCGATCTTCAAAGCGAGCACGAGCGCTATCTCACCGAGGAGCACGTGGGCCGGCCGGTGGTCGTCACCGACTACCCCATCGACATCAAGGCCTTCTACATGTTCCGCAACGATGACGAGCGCACTGTGCGGGCCATGGACGTGCTGGTGCCCGGAGTGGGCGAGATCGTGGGGGGCTCTCAGCGAGAGCATCGCCTGGAGGTGCTCCGCGAGCGTTTGCGACACCATGGGCTTTCTGAGGAGCGCTACGGCTGGTACCTCGATCTCCGCCGTTACGGTTCGGTGCCCCATGCCGGTTTCGGACTCGGCTTCGAGCGCTTGGTGCAATTCGTGACGGGGATGGCAAACATCCGAGATGTCATCCCCTTTCCACGAGTGCCCGGCAACGCAGAGTTCTGAGTCGCGTGTCGCGTCACCTGGGTTGGATTCTTCTACTGGCGGCGGCTTGCTCGGCACCCCCTCAGCCCAACGTGGTGTTGGTGACTCTGGATACCACTCGCAGCGATCACCTCTCGGCCTACGGATACGATCGGCCGACCTCCCCCAACCTCGAAAAGTTGGCTGCCGATGGGGCTCGTTTCGACGCCGCCTATGCGACGTCCGCCACCACGGCACCCACCCATGCTTCGATTTTTACGGGCCTGCACCCACCGGTTCACGGTGTCGTGCGCAATGGGGTGCCGTTGTCCGAGGCAACCGAAACTCTGGCCGAGCGTTTCGCCGCGGAGGGCTATCAGACGGCGGCCTTCGTGAGTTCTTTTGTGCTCCAATCACGATTCGGGCTCGACCGAGGTTTCGAGATCTACGACGATGACTTCGAGAAACGGGAGTCCAGCGGGGGGGGAGACAGTTTCGAGTGGGAGGGGCGTCGCGTCTACGAGGTGTTCGACCGCAGGGCGGATCACACCACGCGACGTGCAGTTCGTTGGTTGAAGGAAGAACGCGACCCGAACCGACCGTTTCTGCTCTTCGTCCACTACTTCGATCCCCACGATCCCTACCGGCCACCGCGGGCTTTTTCCGAGCGCTTTGCGTCGGATCACCAGGGTGAGTTGGAACGACTGATTGCTCTTTACGACGCCGAGATCGCCTTCACCGATCTCCAACTCGGCGTGCTGCTACGCGCGCTGGACGACGCCGATCTGCGAGACGAGACCCTGGTGGTCGTGACAGCCGACCACGGGGAGGGACTGCTCGATCACGGACACATGGCCCACGGTGCACAACTCTACGAAGAGGCGACTCGGGTCCCCCTTCTTGCTCGCTGGCCGGGGCGGATCCCGCCCGGAAGGGTGGTGGATGCCCACGTCAGTCTGGTGGATCTGGCGCCGAGCCTGATGGACCTGGCCGGAGTGCGAGGGCCGGAGCTGGGTCGAAGCTTTGCGGCGGCATTTTCCGAGGTTGGTGAACCCGTGACCCCCCGACCTGTGTTTCTGTTCCGGCGCCCCTATCCCTTGGAACCGGTGGGAGAAGCTGAGAGCCGCGGCTCGCAGTTTGGAGTGCGCTCGGGTCGTTGGAAGTATCTGGAGGCGCCCGAGGAGGAAACCCAGGAACTCTACGATCTGGTCGACGACCCCGCGGAACGCCGGGATCTGTGGGCAGAGCAGCCCGGTGTGGCTCGTGATCTTCAGCAGTTACTGGCCGAGTGGCGTCAGAGTCACCCGCAGGGAACTCCGGCACCTTCGGTGAATCCGCGAGACCGGGAGCGATTGCGCGCACTTGGCTATGGGGACTGATTCCCTCGGTTCCGTGGGTGACCTGGCACGCGGGTCTGGATACCCTGTGGTCATGCATACGGTCCACGTCCTCCTTCTCGTCGTCCTGGGCACTGCTCTGGGCTGTTCAGCTCCACTGCTTCCCTTTCACGATCGTGAGTTCCGCTTCAAGGAGGGAACGGATGCGCGGGTCAGTCACGACGGGCTTCACGAGGTTGACCAGCCCTCCTTCAAGTCGCTGTTTCTGAGGGCCGGTACGGACTTCGCCGCCTACCGCGCCATTCTGCTGGAGCCTTTGCAGATCAAGTTGGACTACGCGGCCAGCAATTCGGAACGCGGGCATACCTATGGCTCGGGTGCGGCATTCGAACTCGACGGTCGAGATCTCGAGAGGGTTCGCGGCTACTACAAAGAACTGATGACCAAGGGCCTCGAAGCGGACGGCACCTTCCAGGTCGTTGCGAAACCCGGTCCAGGTGTCTTGCAGATGTCGGCCCTCGTTGTCGACCTGATTCTGAATGCTCCAGTAGAGAAAACGCGGAACTTTCAGTCGCGCTACTACACCGGTGCGACGAGCGTCGTGACCATCATGGTGGAGTTACGGGACTCCATGAGCGGGGAGATTTTGGCCCGTTTGGGGGACAGCAAGAGGCCTGTGGGGAACTTCGATGTCAACACCGACTCGAACGTTCGGGGAGATTTGAAGTTTGTCTTCAATGTCTGGGCCAACACATTTCGGCGCCGATTGGAGGCGCTTCGCGAGCAGGGAATCGTGAGTGTGCCGAAGCCGGCACCTCCGGCGTCTGGCGCGACTTCGGGGTAGTCGCCTGTCAGGCGGCGCAGACGTAGTCTCGACCTTCGACCTGGTTCCGTTCCGATAGGTGTTCTCGAATCTGCTGGCGGGCCTGCTGGCCGGCCACCGACACGACCAGAGGAACTCCAAGGTGGTGCTCGAGACCCTCGGGTGGGATTACGGGTGCGCCGTGGATGATCTGACCCATTCGCCCCGGATGGAGTTCCACGATGGCTGACGGCCGTTTGCCGTGCGCGAGCAGGGCGCGACGCAAGGCGCGGCCGGTTCCTCCGTAGCCCCAGAGCACGTAGTGATCCGAACTGCTCAGGAGCGGGTTTCTCGCCAGGAACTCGGCCTTACAAGCTGTAAAGCGCTCGATCGAGTAGGCGGGATCGACCCGCGACATTCGTTCGGGCCGATGACGCCACAGGAGGAGCCGCTTCGGCACGATGCCCAGCGAGCCTCCGGCTCCCAGGATACGCAGGATGAGGTCGTAGTCCTCGGGCCAACCGCGATCGCGATAGCCAAAGGCTTTGAGGGTCTCACGGCGCATCATCAGGCTGGGGTGGGGGAGGGGACACTCCACGAAGGCCTCCCGCCTCACGTGTCGGCTCGAGTAGATCGCCAAAAGCCAGCGCTCGTACTCGCGCATGCCCGGGCCCAGGTTTTCGCGGGGAAAGCAGCGCACGTGGCAGCCCACGCCCAGGAGTTCCGGCGAACGGTCCAGCGCAGCGGCCTGTAGGGCCAGCCGCTGGCGGTGCATCAAGTCGTCTGCGTCCATGCGGGCAATGAGGTCGCCTCGTGCGTGATCGGTTCCTTCAGCGAGGGTCGACACCAGGCCACGGTGGGGGCGCGCCAGAACGCGGAAGCGGGGGTCGTTTTGCTCCATGGCGCGAGCGATCTCCAAGCTTCCGTCGGTCGAGCCGTCGTCTACGACCAGACACTCGAAGTCTCCTTCGGTCTGGCGTTGGATGCTTCGAAGGCAGGAACCCAGAAAAGGGGAGGCGTTGAAGACTGGCAGCAGGATCGATACCCGGGGCGTTGTCGAAGGGCTCACGCTTTGGGGGGATCGCCGCCCGGGGCGGGCTCGTCGGTGGGTTTGTCGATGAAGAAGATCGGGCTCGACCACGCTGCGCCGCCGTCGCGCTGCACGGCTCGAACGTACACATAGTCGCCTGCGCCGAGTTCCTCGAGGGTGGTCTGAAGGCTCACCGAGCGACGGTCTTCCAAGCCGATGGAGTCCACCACAGCGCCGCTTCGAATGAGATCGATGCGTTCCAGTGTCTCGGGTGCGATGACCCGAACGAAGAGGTCGTGGGTCTGTTTCTCACCGGGTTCGAGTTCTACGGTGGCTCCCATCGGGTGGGGGCCGAGTGCGGTTCTCAGGATGATGCGCGGTCCATTGGTGGCGTAGACGCGCCGGTTGCGCAGAGCGGTCAATACGCCCTCGCGGGTGAGGTCCTCGCTGAGGATCGCGGCGAGCCCGCCCGAGGGGCTGTCGAGGTGAGTCAGCCCCGGGTGACCATTGTGGCTGTCCCCACTTCCCACGAATCCCAGCTGGATTCCCTGGTCGAGTACGTCGCGCACGAAATTTCCCGCCACTGGGCTGTAGATCACCCCTGGCGAGTCCAGGGCCTCGGAACTGCCATGGGTGGAGACGATCTCGGTCACGGGCTCGAACTCGGGGTCAGGGGGGATCGACCAGTCCGTTGGGATGGGACCGCCCGCCGAATGGTGAGCGAAAGTCAGGGCCTGGTGGCCCCTCAGAGCATCCCAGAGTTGCTGGGGTGTTTCGTAGGTCTCGCTGAGGGAACTGAGCAGCGGCCCTTCCTCATCGAAGTACAAGACGTGGCGGTGGCCGTAGATCCAACTCGTCCATTCGTACCCAAGAAGTGTCACGAAGCTTCCCGGATCGTGGAAGGCGTGGGTCGCTTCACCAATCTGCTCGTAGAGCTCCGGGTGCTCGTCGAGGGGCAGGATGCCCCAGTGGTCGTGATCCGTGAGAGAGACGACGTCCAGGGCAGCCACGTCTCGTGCGTACTCGAAGTATTCCTCGGGCGTGCCCGTTCCATCCGACAGTGCCGAGTGCCCGTGCAGGTCGCCCCAGAGGATGCGCGGCCCCTCATTGACAGCCAGAGGATTGCTCACTCCCTCCAGTCCGCCGGGCCCCTTGGCCGACACCTCGTGGACGCCATCGCCCGTGATGGTGGCGAATACTCTTGCTCGCCCACGGGAGTCCGGCCCGAGGGTCACGCGTTCGGGCAAGGTAAGTCCCGAAGCAGAGGTGTCGAAGACCACATCTCCCACGACGGCCATGCCTGCATTGCCCAGGGCGTCGAGGATCGCCACGTTGACGGGTATGCGGTCACCGAGTTTGGCCGTGGAGGGAATCGTGATGAGGAGTTGAGCAGGAGGAGCGGGAAGCACATCGACACCGGGAGAGTCGTCCAGCACTTTCCGCGTCCCGTCGCCATCCCCGTCCACGCCAATCCAAAAGCGCGAGCGCGATTCTGCGTAGCGGTCGACACTGGCGCCTGCAGGTCCCACGCCGTATCGGATGTCGATGCGTTCGCCTGGGCGCAGGCCCCTCCCTTTGGGGAACAGCCCCATCAGTTGCTTGTCGAGGGTTCGCGCTTCGAGTTCGACTCCCTCGGCAAGGGTGCTGACTTCGGTGTATCCCGGACGCCTGGGGTCTTCGGTCTGGGGAGTGCTCCAGTTCCAGAACGGTGAGACCTGCAGATAGATGGCTCCGTTCTCGGCGATTCCGAGGGGGCCCACTTCATAGACGATGTGGAAGCTGCCGGGCTCCCCCACCCGCGCACTGGGTATCTGGCCGTCCTCGGGCTCGAGCCAGGCTCGGCCGCCGCCGTCCGAGGGGTGGGGCGGGTGGTCCCTGCCTGCGCGAAGCATGTCCACCATCTCCCAACGCGCTGTGGGCGGGCCCGGTCGTTCGGGGCGGGCGTTCGGCTTGCGGGTGGTCACTTCGGGTTGGGGCCGAGACTGCGGTTCGGCTCGGTCCTCGGCACAGCCCAACATCAGAGCAGCGGCACCGAGGACCGCCCAGAGACGGAGGTGGGATTGGCTGCGGCCACCGGCGTTTTGGATGGGCTTGCTCACGGGCGGACCGAGTAGCTTCGAGGCCCGATGTGTTCTTTCAAGCGCGGTTGGATCCATTCGATCCAGTCGCACAAGACCGGGCGTGTACGGCGTGGGTCGATCAGGTCGTTGACGCCGAAGGCCTCGGCGCGTGCGTAGGTGGAGCGTCGGCTCGCCAGTGCGTTCTCGAGTTCTCGGCGGCGCGCTTCCGGATCTGGAGCAGCCTCGATTTCGCGTTTGAAGGCCACGGCTACGCCTCCTTCGAGGGGCAGGGCCCCCCCCTCGGCCGAGGGCCAGGCCACCACGTGAGCGTCGGGCCCGAAGTGGGCCGCGCCGGCTACGCCGTAGGTCTTGCGAACAATCACCGAAGCCCAGGGGACCGTCGATTGCACCACCGAGAACATGGCTTCAGCGCCAAAACGAATGGTCGCCGCGGCCTCGGCCTGAGATCCGATCATGAATCCCGGCTCGTCGACGAAGGCGACGATGGGCAGGTGGAAGGTGTCACAAAGATCGACGAAGCGGCGCACCTTCCGCGAGCCGTTGGCGGTCATCGAGCCGGCGTAGAAGTGCGTGTCGTTGGCCCAGATCCCTACGGGTTGTCCGTTGATGCGTGCCAAAGCCGTAATCTGGGCGCGCCCGAAGTTGCGGGTCATTTCGAATAGAGACCCCTCGTCGACAACCCGGGCGAGGATGCGGCGCATGTCGTACACCTTGCGGCGTTCGCGTGGGACGATGTCGAGCAATTCTTCACTGGTGCGTTCCGGGTCGTCGCTGCACGCCAGACGGGGAGCGGGCTCGCCGACGTGGGTCGGCAGATAGGAGAGGAAGCGACGGATGGTCTCCATCGCTTCGGCCTCATCTTCGACCACGTTGTCGACGACGCCACTCCTGGCATGTACACGGGCTCCTCCGAGTTCTTCTTTGCTGATGGATTCTCCCAGAGCACGTTCCACCACAGCGGGACCCGCGATCAGGACCTGTGCGCCTTTCCGGGTCATGATCGACAGGTGCGAGGCCACCAGCCGTGCTGCGGGGAAACCCGCCACGGCGCCCACGGCCGCGGATACGACGGGTGCGGTCGCCATGACACGCGCGATGGAGGCGAAGCGGTGCGGTGCATAGGAGGCCTCGGCCACCACGCGCGGCCCTTTTCCGCTGGCGCCTGCCACGCTCCCCCCTCCGCCCTGTAGGAAGCGGATCAGCGGCAGTCGATACTGGCAGGCGAGTTGTTCGGCATACACGCTCTTGCGCAGACCGGCTGGAGAGGGTGAGCCTCCGCGCTGGGTGAAATCCTCACCGCCCACCACGCACGGGCGACCATCGACCCGCGCCATGCCGAGCACGTAGTTGGCCGGAGTGAAGGACTGGAGGTTGCCGTTCTCGTCGGTCTCCGATTCACCCGCAATCGGTCCCTGTTCGCTGAAGCTGCCCGCGTCCACCAGCGCGTCCACTCGCTCGCGAATGGTGAGACGGCCGAGTTCGTGCTGCTTTGCGACTGCTTCGGCACCTCCGTGCTCCGAGGCCCGTTGCCGGCGCTGTTCGATCCCTTCGACCTCACTCTTCCAGCTCAAGAATCCTCCTGTCGGGCGTTCGTGGACCCCCAGACGCTTTCGGATTCTGAAACTCGGGGTCGAATCCGTGCGTGGTGGGGGTCGCCATCGTGCCCGGTGGCGTCATGATACCCGGCAGTCCGCTGACCATCAGCCAGTCGGTGAGTCCGAGGTCGAGGGATCGGCGCTGCGGGACGCCAACAGGATGCCGAAAAGAACGGCCAGACCTCCCAGGGCCTGACTGGGCGCGATGGATTCGCCGAGAAGCCCCCAGCCCCAGACCGCTGCCCCGAGTGGTTGGCCGAGGAGTGCCACCGATGCCACGGTAGCCGGCAGGTAGCGCAGGGCCCACAGAATGCCCATGACTCCACAGACCTGGGAGACGATCGCCAATGCCATGATGGACATCCACGAGTGGATCGGAAATCCACTGAAGTCGTCTCCGCCCGCCAGAGCGTAGAGGCCCAGGGCCGCGGTGGCTCCCGTGTTGGCGAGGAAGAGGGCGGTGAAGGTGTCGGTACCGCTGCGGGCCGCTTTGGCGATCAGCAGGTAGGCGGCGTAGAAGATTGCCGCGGCCAGTGCCAGCAGTGCGCCGGTGGGAGTCTCGTTCTCGCGCCCCGGCAGGCCGAGCAACAGGGCGCAACCCAGGATGGCCACCAGCGCCCCGATCGTGAATCGGTGGTCGAGGGTTTCGCGTAGGACCACCCCGGTGTAGAGGCCCACGTACAGCGGTGTCGTGTTCACCAGAAGCGTCGATGTCGCCACCGACGTGTGCATGAGGGAGGTGTTCCAGAGGGCGAGATCGGTGCCGAAGCAGATCCCGGCCGCCAGGGCCAGCAGGGGGCCTCGTCCCTTGAGAACGAGGGGCTTTCGGCGGACCAGCGCCCACACCGACAACAATCCCGTGGCAATGGCCAGACGATAGAACCCCACGGTCACCGGAGGTGCAGGGACCGCCAAGCGCACGAAGATGCCGGCAAAAGAGATGCCGACGACACCGATTACGAAGACGAGCAGGGCTCGGCTCAGAGTCGTTACCTCCCAGCGAAGACCCAGCCAGCGAATACCCTCGACGCCGAGGTCGCGCGCTCCGCGCAGGATCGAGGATCGTGCCTCGGGCTGGAACACGCAAGCCGCTGTGTGCTGCGAAGTGGGGGGCTATGGACCGGTCCCATCCCCTCGCCTGGGAGGAGAAACCCGGAGCGGTATACTCCGACTCGGCCCCCGGAAGGCGTCGTGGTGGGCGGCGCTTCTACCGAATTCCCGTCAGGGCACAGGCGTTTGTCCAGCGAAGCGATCGACAAGATCATCAAGAGTTATCGGCCAGGCATCATCCGCCTCTATTCGCGGATTCGTTTCTCGATCTTGCGTCAGTCCTTTCTCGAAGAGATCGGGCAGTACCTGCCTGAACGCGGCAAGATCCTGGACATGGGATGTGGCTTCGGGCTGTTCTCCCTGTATTTCGCATCGGTGGGTTCGCAGCGCGAGTTGGTGGGCGTGGACCTCGACCGGGAGCGCGTGGACTGTGCGCGAGCCAGCGCTGGAAAGCTCGGATTGTCCAACGTGCGCTACGAGTGCGGTGATGCGCTCCAATGGCAGGGGAGGGAAGCCTTCGACGCCATCTATCTGCTCGATCTGGTGCACCATCTGCCGAGTGACGACGTGCCGGATTTTCTGCAGAAGTTGAGTTCTCTGCTGAGACCCGGAGGTGTGATGATCGTGAAGGACGTCTCCGACCGCCCGGTCTACAAGCGCTGGTTTACCTGGATCCTCGATCGGATCATGGTCAGCCGCGATCCCATCCACTATTGGCCGGTGACTGAATTGACCGGTCTGATCGAAGGGCTCGGTTTTCAGGTCAACTGGCACCGTATGAACGACTTCCTGCCGTTCCCTCACGTCCTGTACGTGTGTCGCCGGATCGGCCCGGATGAGTCCTCGGGCGATTCCCAGAGGGGAAGTTGAACGGGAAGTGCCGTACGGGCACCCCTGCCTGGACACCGTGACCTTTCGTATCATCGAGGACTCATGACCGGCCTGTTCGTTGCCGCATTGATTGCGTGGTTATTCACACGCGCGCTGTTGGGTTACCCGAAACCGACGACCCACTACCGGCGACTTCTACGCGGGGAGGCGGCCTTCGTCGAGGCAGCTTGCGGGGTGATGTTTCCTGCGGGCGGGGCGATCCCTCTGGCCGGTACCGAGGTCGGCGCCGCGCCCTATCTGGATCGCATGATGGATGCTTCAAAGCCGCGGATCCGTGCGTTGATGCACTCACTCTTCTTTCTGGTGGAGCATGCCTCGTTGGTCTTTCGCGGGCCGGGTCGCGGTGGGCGCCGTCGATTCACCCGTCTCGATCCGGAACAGCAGCTGGGGGTACTGCGGGGATGGGAGACGAGTTCCTTCTTCGCGCGGCGCCTCGTGTTCGTAAGTCTGAGGTCGCTGTTGGCCATGGCCTATCTCCAGCACCCCTCGGTCCTGCGCGAGCTCGGGATTGCGCCTATGGCTATCGACACATCGGTGTGTGAGGCGGACTTGTGGATGCCGAGGGTCGGTGCCGATCCGTCCACGATTCCGTGGTCCGTCTCCGACGTGAACACTCCCAGAGACGATGTCGAACCCCTGAATCTCGACAGTCCCCTCCACCCGGATTACGCGGAGGATTCGTCGTGACTTCGAATCCCGTCCATCAGGGAATCGACTTGCGCGTCTTCGCCCGATATCGCGGTGATTTCACCGAGGAAGCGGACGTGGTGGTGGTCGGATCCGGGCCCGGAGGGGCCGTGGTTGCCCATGGTCTCGTGGAAAAGGGGTTGCGGGTCGTGCTTGTGGAGGAGGGGCCTCCGATTCCGCCAGCCGACTTCGAATTCGACGGCGGAATGTCCATGGCGCGGACCATGCGCGAGGGTGGGTTGCGGACGACCCGCGGCACGGTGATGCCCACCATGCAGGCCATTGCCCTGGGGGGCGGTTCGCTGGTCAATTCGGCCATCTGTGTGCGCGCTCCCGAGTTCGTACTGGATCGTTGGAGTCGCGATTACGAACTCAACAAAACCACGCGCACCGAACTCGATCCCCACTACGACGCGGTGGGGGCGTTTTTGGGAATCTCTCCGACACCGGAAGATGTACAGGGAGCACGCAATCTGCTCTTCCGTGATGGTTGTGATGCGCTCGGCTACTCGAGTGAACCCATCGCGAGAAATGTGAGGGGATGCCGCGGCAGCGGGGAGTGCTTCACGGGCTGCCGATCCAGAGCCAAGCAATCCATGGACATCAGCTATGTGCACGAGGCTCTCGAGGCGGGCGCTTGTGTACTCACTTCGGCACGGGTCGAGAACGTACTTGCCTCGGGTCATCGCGTGTCGGGTGTCGAAGGCCATGTCGTCGAGCCGTTCACGGGTCGGCCCCGGTATCGCTTCCGTGTGAACGCCAAGGTCGTGGTGCTGGCGGCCGGCTGCATGGCGACCCCCGTCCTCCTTCAGAAGAGTGGGGGGTTGGCCAATCGCTCGGGTCAGGTCGGGGAGAATCTGCGCTTTCACCCGGGAGTTGCCGCCATGGGAACCTTCCCCGACCGGGTGGACCCCCAGTTCGGAGCGACCCAGGGCTATCAATCTCTCGAGTTCATCAAGCGAGGCTTCAAACTCGAGACGCTCTGGGCGCCTCCCACCATATTCGCGGTTCGCTTGCCGGGTTCGGGGATGGCGTTCAAAGAACGCCTCGGGGATCTGCCGTACTCCGCAGTCTGGGACGCCATCGGGAGTTGCAATCGGTCGGTGGGGCGGGTGCGTGCCCGGTTTCGCGGAAACGATCCGAAATTGTCGTGGAAGTTGCATCCCGAGGATGTGGGTCTGCTGATGGAGGCCCTGTACCGGTTGGCTGAGATCTTCTTCGCCGCCGGGGCGCACACTGTACTCCCCGGGGTCAGCGGTCTGCCCGAGGAGATGCACACACTCGAAGCTGCGGATGTGTTGCGTACCCATGAAGTCCCGGCATCGTCTCTGGTACTGGGAGGGAATCACGCCTTCTGCAGCACCCGGATGCACGGAGATCCACGCAGGGGGGTCGTGGACGAGAGCGGTCGATGCCACGATTTCGAAAATCTCTACGTGGCCGACACCGGGATTTTTCCGGAGTGTCCCTCGGTCAATCCCATGTGGACGGGAATGGCTCTCGCACACCGCACGGCGGGCTGCATCGCCGATCGGATCTGAACCCCGGGGCCTTCGGGGGCCCCGGTGTTTATTTTTAACCACAGTTGGCCGATAGGACCGGTGTGGATCCGGTT
Source organism: Myxococcota bacterium (assembly GCA_022447545.1). Taxonomy (GTDB): domain Bacteria; phylum Myxococcota_A; class UBA9160; order UBA9160; family SMWR01; genus JAKVBI01. The sequence goes on along the minus strand of JAKVBI010000006.1, from coordinate 37,789 downwards.
CGCTTGGATCCGATTCGCATGACTTGGGAACTCCGAACTCCCGGCGGGGGCTCATGGAGGGGACATGATTCGCAGGGCACTCATCCTCGCGTCCGTCACGATGTGTCTCTCGACTGCGCTCGTATCGACGAGTGACGCGGTCGGGCCCGCCACCTGCGCACGCTTTGCACGTCAGATCCAACACTATGAGGGGATGGTGGAGCGCTCCCAGGCGTTGGAGAACGAACTCTGGAGCGAGCGCACTCAGGCCCACGTGGATCGACTCCGAGCCCGCGCCGAACCTCACTGTCCGGACCTCGACAATGGGGCAGCCGCTCAGGCCCGAGCCTTCGCCCAATTGGTGAAGGTCGGAGCCGAAGTGGCACTTCGCTACTTTACCTTCGGAGCGTTTTAGAACCTGACGTCAGGTCTCCGAGGGGTCTCGTGTTCCGCTGGCTGAACTGTTCCATTTCGATTCTGGGGATGGTTTCGATCGTCTGGGCCGCGCAGGCCATGGACCGTGGAGCCGACGGTCGCTTCGACAAACGCGAGTCGGCTCATTTTGTTCTTCTCCAGGATGTCGACATCGACGAGACCAGCGGCTTGCGGGGGTCGCGCCGCTTCGAACAGGAGGTGCTGCAGGTTCTCGAGTCCGCCTACGAGCGGATCGACGACCTGCTGGGTTTGCGCCCGTCGCGCAGGATCAAGGTCACCATCTACGACCCGGCCGTCTTCGACGCGCAGTTCGCCGGGTTGTTTCGTTTTCCCGCAGCGGGTTTCTATGCCGGAGTGATCCGCATTCGAGGTGACACCGTTGTTCATGACCAACTGGTCCGCGTGCTCACACACGAGTTGGTGCATGCCTCCTTGGACATGGAGGCCCCCTCCCGAGCCATCCCGGCCTGGCTCAACGAGGGGCTTGCGGAGTGGTTGGAGGCGCGGACACTGGGTAAGCGCCGGCTCAGTCCCTGGGAACATGGGCGCTTGGCCTCGGCCCTAAAAGCAGGTCGGATGCCCCCACTCCAGCAATTGTCGGGAGCCAGTTTCGCGCAACTGTCGGGCCAGCATGCCCGCCTCGCGTACCTCGAGTCCTACGCCTTCGTCGAGTTCCTGGTGCGCCGTTATGGGGAACGAGATCTGAAGGAGTTCGTTCGGGTCTATCTGCGAACCGGGGACCTCAACCGTTCCCTGAAACGGGTGTATCGAGCCGACTTGAAGACGCTCGAAAAACGGCACCTCGACGAACTTCGTTGATCCCGCCGGTCTCGCCCCATCTCGGCGGGACTCGTGCGAATCAGTTTCCGGTGGGCGCGAGGGCCTCGAGGATCCTCCAGTCAGGCACACTTTCGTTGTCGGGATGAAGGGGGTGGATGCAGACGTGGTCAGCCCCCGCGTCGTAGTGGTCGCGCACGCGCTGAGCCAGGGCCTGGTCGTTCCCCCACGCCACTACGGCGTCGATCAGTCGGTCGCTCATCTCTCCGGAGAAGTCCGTATCGTCGTAACCGAGGCGCATGAGGTTGCGCCGGTAGTTGGGCAGGGTCAGCCCGAAGGAGATGGCTGGTGAATTGCGCGCGATGGCGCGTGCCTTGGAGGCCTCGGACTCGTAGACGACTTTCTGCTCGGTGCACAGCAGTCGATCGGGTCCCAGAATCGCTCGTGCGCGTTCCGTGTGTTCCGGTGGCACGAGGTAGGGGTGGGCACCTGCCGCGGCGTCACGCGCCAGTTCCAGCATGCGAGGTCCCAGTGCGGCCAGCAGGGTGGGGGGCGTGGGTTCGGGGATGGGTGCGCCGTAGGGGGCTGCGGCGAGACGCTCGAGATAGGCGCGCATGCTGGCAATGGGCTTTCCGTAGACGTGGCCCCGGACGTCCTCCACCAAGGGAGCATGGGAAACACCGATGCCGAGCAGGAAGCGCCCGCCAGATTGCTCGGCCAAGGCATACTGGGCCGCCCGCATGGCCATGGGGTCGCGGGCGTAGATGTTGGCGATGCCCGTTGCGACCACCAGCCTTTCGGTGTTCGCGAGCACCCAGCTCGCCAACACGAAGGGGTCCCGCCCGCCCGCCTCGGGCAACCAAAGGGTCGAATAGCCCAGGGCCTCGATGCGTTGGGCGAACTCTGCGGTCTGTGGCGCCGTCAGACCATCGGGGTAGAACCATACGCCGGGAGCGTCGAGATTCATGGGTGTCCTCGTGCGATGCGATGTCGCTCTAGGGTACTTGGAAGTGCGGTTGGCTCCGGGACTCCGTCGACTGCGGGCAATCCGAGGTCGGCCTACAGGAACTGCCAGGTGGGCTCCGGACTGCGACGCGGGAAGGTTTTCGGATGGATCATTTCCGCCAGTGCATCGAGAGATTCGGCGATGCGCGGACCCGGTCGATTGAAGAAGTGGTGTCCGTCCGCGAGGTAGACGCGCGAATTTTGAACCGCGCGCAGCTCGGACCAGCCCGGTTTTGCCAACAGTGGGGAAAGTTCCGACCGGGAGCGCTCCACGTCGAAGCCGCACGGCAATACGATGACCACATCCGGGTCCGCGGCCCGCAGGTCCTCCCAGTCGAGCCATGGCGAATGAGCCCCTGCCTGGGCCAGCAGCGGTGTTCCTCCTGCCAGAGTGACCAGTTCGGGCATCCAGTTTCCCGCAGCCATGAGAGGCTCGATCCACTCGATGCAGGCCACGCGCGGGCGGGTGGTCGCCCGGACGCTCCGCTCGGCCACCTTCGCCAGGTGTTCGGCGAGCTTGTGGTTGAGTGCGGTTCCCCGGTCGGGCGCGTCCAGAGCCGCGGCTACCGCCTGAATGTCCCGCCAAACGTCACCCAGAGTCGATGGACGTGTGGAGACGACTTTCGGCGGTTCATCCAGCCAGGTCTCCAGTGCTTTCTCGAGATCCTTTGGGCTGGCTGCGCAGACGTCGCACTGATCCTGGGTCAGGATCACGCTGGGCGCGAGCTCACGCAGGAGATCGGCGTCTACGCGGTAGACCGAGAGCCCCTCTCCGACGAGGCGTTTGACGGCGTGGTCGATTTCGAGGCTCGGAGCGTCGATGTCGAGCTTCGGTTGGGTCAGGGCGGGGAGTTTCGAGACCGCATGGGGGTGATCGCATTCGTGGGAGCGGGCGACGAGTTCAGTCTCGAAACCGAGCGCACAGGCGATTTCAGTGGTGCTCGGCAGTAGCGATGCGATGCGGTGCACCTCGGCATGCTCGTCCATCCCGGGGCTTCCGTCCAACCCTCGGCCCCTTCCAACCCTCGGCGCCGATGGGAAACCACGGCTTTCATCCGAATCGCCGGACCGGGGATGCTCGAGCGGAAGTAGAAGCCAGAAGAGGAAGGGCCCCCGACCCAGCTGCGCTACGCTGAACGACCGTCCATGGACGTCCTCGCCCCCTTTCACCCCGCCGTTCGCACGTGGTTCGAGCGCCGCTTTGTCCAGGGCCCCACGGATCCCCAGGAGCGCGGCTGGCCCTCCATTCGAGAGGGGCGCGATTGCCTGATTGCGGCACCCACGGGGTCGGGCAAGACCCTGGCCGCATTCCTCGTTTGCATTGACCGGCTCTACCGGGAGTGCGAGGCGGGTCTCGAAGCCGAGGAGATGACCGACGTCGTCTACGTCTCTCCCCTCAAGGCACTGGCCGTGGACATTCAGCACAACCTCGAGCAACCCCTGGCGGAGATCAGCGCCATCGCGGCTGAACTGGGGATGCGTGCGCCATCGCTTCGCACGCTGGTGCGCAGTGGTGACACTCCGGCGTCGGCGCGCACGGCCATGTTGCGTCACCCCCCACATCTGCTCGTCACCACTCCCGAGTCCCTCTATTTGTTGCTGACCGCCGAGCGCAGCCGCGCATTGCTCCGGCGCGTTCGTACCGTGATCGTCGACGAGGTCCATGCCGTCGCACGGGACAAGCGGGGGTCGCATCTGGCCCTTAGCCTCGAGCGCCTGGACTCCCTGTGCGAGCAGCGTCCCCAGCGCGTGGGGCTCTCGGCCACCCAGCGTCCGCTGGCGACCGTCGCGCGCTGGCTGGTGGGAGCCGGGCGGGATTGTGTCCAAATCGATGTGGGACACCGACGTACTCTCGATCTTGCCGTGGAGGTTCCCGAGAGTGACCTCGAGGCGGTGGCCTCTCGCGAGCAGTGGGCTGAAATCGTCGAAAAGGTGGCGGTGCTGGTAGGCGAACATCGCACCACTCTGGTGTTCTGCAACACGCGGCGGTTGGCCGAGCGCTTTGCTCATTTGCTCGAAGAGCGTCTTGGGCTGGGGCACGTGGCGGCCCACCACGGAAGCCTTTCGAAGGATCGCCGCCTCCGTATCGAAGATCGCCTGCGCGCGGGAGACCTCGATGTGCTGGTGGCCACTGCGTCTCTCGAACTCGGAATCGACATCGGGCCGGTGGATCTGGTCTGTCAGCTGGGTTCGCCTGGCAGTCTGGCGACCTTCCTGCAGCGGGTGGGACGCTCGGGCCACGCGCGCGGTGCAATCCCGCGCGGTCGCCTCTTCCCCACGACTCGAGACGAGTTGGTCGAGTGCGCGGCCCTGGTACGGGGCGTGCTGCGCGGAAACCTCGATCGCGTTCGTCCCCCCCAGGCCCCACTGGACATCCTGGCCCAGCAGATCGTGGCTGCTTGCGCGGCAGAGGATTGGTCGGTGGAGGCCCTGTGGGAGTGTTATCGCAGGGCTTCGCCCTTCAGTGAGTTGAAGCGCGAGGATTTCGATGCGGTCATCGAGATGCTCGCCGACGGGATCCAGACCGGGCGCGGTCGGAGGGCCGCTTATCTTCACTATGACCGGGTTCACGGTGTGGTTCGCGGTCGGCGGGGGGCTCGCATCGCCGCACTCACCTCGGGGGGTGCCATCCCCGAGACCGCTGACTACCGGGTGGTGGCCGACCCCGATGACGCCTTTGTGGGAACCGTCAACGAGGATTGGGCGATCGAGAGCATGGCCGGGGATGTCTTCCTGTTGGGGAGCACGTCCTGGCGCATCCGCCGAGTCGAGCCCGGGGTGGTGCGCGTGAGCGACGCGGCGGGAGCGCCACCGACCATTCCATTCTGGCTGGGGGAAGCGCCTGCCCGTACCGCAGAACTCAGTGCTGAGGTCGCCCAATTACGCGACGACATCGAGGATCGGATTCGACGCGGAGAAGACGCCGCTGCCCGGACCCTGCTCCAGGAGGAGGCCGCTCTCGATTCCGCGGGAGCGGAACAGTTGGTCACCTATCTGGCAGCCGTGCGCGGCGCGCTGGGGGTGCTCCCCACTCAGCGCGATCTGGTGGTGGAGCGCTTCTTCGACGAGAGCGGTGGAATGCAATTGGTGGTACACGCGCCCTTTGGGGCCCGTGTGACACGCGCACTGGGGCTGGCGGTTCGCAAACGGATCTGCCGCACCTTCGATTTCGAACTCCAAGCTGCCGCCAACGACGACGGATTCGTGTTGTCTCTCGGCCCCCAGCACAGCTTCTCCCTGGAAAGTTTCGTTTCGATGCTCTCATCCAGAGCCCTGCCCGAGGTGCTGTCCCAGGCGGTTTTGGATTCGCCGATGTTCACTGCGCGCTGGCGTTGGAATCTCAGCCGCGCACTGGTGGTGCTGCGTTTCAAGGGGGGACGAAGGAACCCACCTCCCATTCAGCGTATGGAGTCCGACGATTTGATGGCGGCGGTTTTCCCCGGCTTGGCCGCCTGCCAGGAGAACCAGGCGGGGCCCATCGAAATTCCCGACCAGGTCATCGTTCGCCAGACCCTCCACGACTGCCTGCACGAGGCCATGGACGTGGAGGCCCTCGGCGATTTGTTGAGAGGTATCGAGGCCGGTGAGGTGAGAGTCCACCTCTGCGAAACCACCGAGCCCTCCTGGGCGTCCCACGAACTGCTCAATGGCAAGCCCTACACCTTTCTCGATGATGCTCCTTTGGAGGAGCGGCGAAGCCGGGCAGTCACCATGCGCCGGGGGCTGCCCGTGGCGGCGCGGGACCTCGCACGCCTGGACCTGGATGCCATCGATCGAGTGCGAGAAGAGGCCAGGCCTGCTCCCCGCGACCTCGAGGAACTGCACGATGTTCTTCAGGGGCTCGGCGTCAGTCGCGCCTGGCCTGGCTGGGAGGAGGGGCTGCAGCAATTGCTCGCCGCTGGCCGGGCTACGCGGGTGGCTACCTCTGGGGGGTCTCTGTGGTTGGTGGCTGAATCCATGCCCCTGGTGGCTGCTCTGTTTCCTGACGCGCGGTTCGAACCCGAATTGACGCTGCCCAGTATCCTGACGGCTCGTCCCGTTCCAACGGCCGACGCAGCGGCCACGGCGGTGATCCGAGGTTGGCTCCATGTGATGGGGCCCTGTCTCGTGGAAGATCTCAGTCGTTCCACGGCCCTAGCGCCTTCTGATGTGGAAGCCGCCGTGGCGGCTCTCGAGCTCGAGGGGTTCGCGTTGCGCGGAAGCTTCGACACCCGGTTGGACGGTGAGGAACAGTGGTGCGCGCGGCATCTGTTGACGCGAATCCACACGCGAACCCAGGTGCGCTTGCGGCGTGAGATCGAGCCCGTCACCTGTCAGGACTTCCTGCGCTTTCTGTTTCGCTGGCAGCACGTCGCCCCCCACACTCAGCGGGAGGGCCGGCGCGGCACCCTGGCGGCGGTCGAGCAATTGCAGGGGTTCGAGATCGCTGCGGGCGCCTGGGAGGACAGGGTGCTGTCCGCGCGAGTGGTCGGCTACCGAGCCGACTGGCTCGATGCCCTGTGCTTGTCAGGTGATGTCGTGTGGGGGCGCACGGGAATTCCAACGACGGGTGCCACCGCGGACCCGGAGCCTGGTCGAGGGGGGGCCATCCCTTCCCGGTCAACTCCTTTGTGCGTATCCCTGCGCGAAGATCTGCCGTGGTTGTTGGCGGCTGCGCGCGGCGATGGGGATCCCGTGCGTCCGGGCCCCGGGCCAGCGCTGGATCTGCTCGAGCAACTCGAAGCGCGGGGTGCCCTTTTTTCGTCGGAACTGGCCGCGGCCAGTCATCGGCTTCCCGTGGAGATCGAACAGGGGCTCTGGGATCTGGTCGCTCGTGGTCTCGTGACGGCCGATGGATTCACCCCGCTTCGCTCGCTGCTCGGGGCCGGGATGCGCTGGTCGCGCGCGCGGGACAATCGATCGCGGCGGCGGTTGCGGCGCGGAGCGCGGGGACGGACCGGAGACGAGGGGCGCTGGGCTCTCCTGCCGTTGCCCCAACGCGATTGGGATCGGGAAGATCTTGCCGAAGCCGTGGCCGAGCAGTTGCTGGCCCGCTGGGGCGTGGTCTTCCGAGACCTGCTGGCTCGTGAGAGTCTGGCCATTCCGTGGCGGGACATCGTTTGGGCGTTCCGGCGCATGGAAGCACGGGGTGTGGTGCGCGGGGGTCGTTTCGTGACGGGCTTCAGCGGGGAGCAGTACGCTCTGCCCGGAGCCGTGGAGGCCCTGCGTCGGGTACGCAGGCAACCCCGTGAAGGCGAACGGGTGGAGGTCTCGGCCCTCGATCCCCTGAACCTCGTGGGCATCCTCACGCCCGGCCCGCGTGTACCCGCCGTCGGAAAACGCCGGGTCGTGTATCTGGATGGCCTCCCGCAGCCTGCGGAAACCGACCTCGGGACCGCCGACACGCGGTTGCGGGCTCGCCCGGGCGCCTGATCGAGCGCATGTCCGGAGGAACGCGTCCGAATCTGCGTGCTCTGTGGGTGCTGGTCGGTTGCCTGATGTGCCAGATGGGAGCGGGGCTTTTCTATGGCACGAGGGCGCTGGCTCCCGATGTCATCGGAGACTTGGGGTGGTCGCGGACCCAATGGTCTTCCGCCATGGCGCCCATGTTGTTGGTGTCCTCGCTCGCCCAGGCGGGGGTGGGCGCCGCGTGTGTCCGTTTTGGCGTCCGACCCGTGCTGCTGCTGTCCCTCGTGTTTCTGGTGGGAGCCGTCACTGCGCTGTCGAACCTGGAACACCTGGGGCAGCTCTACCTGGCCATGGCGCTGCTGGCCATTGCGAACGCAGGCATTGGAGACGTGTCGATCGGCGCCGTCGTCACTCAATGGTTTCAGCGGGCACGTGGCCTGGCTCTGGGCTTCGCCTTTCTGGGGACGAACCTCGGCGGGGTGATCTTCGTGTATGCCATCGCACAGGCTTCCGCGGCCTGGGACTGGAGGGCTGCCACGTTGGCCGTGGGCCTGGGAGGCGTGGCCGTCATCCTGCCCTTCGCGCTGTTCGTAGTTCGTGAGCCCAGGGCCGGCGAGGGGGCGGGGGCCGAAACCGATGGCCCCCACCCCGATACCGAGGCTGCAGAAGGGGCCGACCCCGTGCCGCCCGATGAGCGTGAGATTCGCCTGTTTCAGGCGGTGCGGATGCGGAGTTTCTGGATCTTGTTCTATGTGCTGTTCTGTTATGCGTTTGCCCAGTTGGGGCTGGTGGATCATCTGATCCTGTACCTCACGGACCTCGGGCACAGTCGCGTGGAAGCCGCGGGCACGCTGGGGCTGGCGTTGGGGTCCGGCATCGTCGCGAAACTCGGGGCTGGGGCAGTCGCTCTGCGCCTCGCACCCCGGACTGCTCTGTTCTGCAACACCCTGCTTTTGGCCGGCAGCTTGGCCCTGGTCCCCTACGCCCACCTGCCTGGAGTCCTGGCGGTCTTCGGTATCGGCTTCGGAGTCACCACCGCAGCGCGGGATGTGCTCTTCCCCCTGTTGGTTTCCGAAACGTTCGGTACCCGCTATTTCGCGCAGATTTTCGGCGTCCTGACCTTTGCATTTTTTCCCGGAGGTGGGCTTGGCCCCCTTGGGCTCGCGCGCGTTCACGACGTCACTGGCAGCTACAGTTCCGCGTTTGCGGTCTGTGTTGCTCTCGTCACACTGGCTGCATTCGCCTTGTTGGGATTGCCCCGGGCCATGGACACCGGTGCAACGCGTCGACCATTGTCGTCTTCTGCACAGTAGAATCCGCATCTCACGGATACGGCGGGACCTTTCGATCGGGCCGGAGTGGTCATGGCGCCGAGAGGTTCGGAGGTAGCGAGTTTTGTCCAGCGAAGAGTCGCTCCCCCGCCGCATGGCCATGGCCTACGCGCTTCCGTCGGCGGGTCTGATGTGGACGCAGATCCTGTTCACCAACTACTTCTTCAAGTATTCGGTGGACGTTCTGCTGATCGCTCCGGCGACCATCGGCACCATCCTGCTGGTTACGCGTTTGTGGGATGCCGTGTCGGATCCAGCTGTCGGCTATTTGACCGATGGAACCCGTTCCTCGGCGGGTCGGCGGCGGCCTTGGTTGCTGGGATCGGCCCTGCCTGTCGCTCTGGCGAGTCTCGCCATGTGGAGCCCACCTGGATCGCTTTCGGGTACCGAGTTGATGCTCTGGATGTTCGTCGCGGTGGCCTTGTGGGAGACCGCCATGACCACGTTCTTCGTGCCCTACATGGCGTTGGGTGCGGAGATCACCATGGCGCATCACGACCGGACCCGGATCGCGGGCTACCGCCACATTCTCGGGGGGCTGGGTCAGTTCAGTGTGATTGGCTCGGTCTATCTCCTCACCCACGCCGAGTCTCCACGCGACGTGGCGTTCTGGGTGGTGCTGGTGGGGGGTGGGGTCGCAACCAGCCTGATGATGGGAGGAGTCTGGTTCGTCCGGGAACGGGCCAGTCACCGAACACGAGGCGCGAGAAAGCCCACGGGTGCCTTTCGAGATGTGATCGGCAATCGCCACCTGCGCCGCCTGGTGACCATCTATTTCTTCGAGATTTCAGCCGTAGCAGCGATCGGGCTCCTGGCCTCATTCGTCTGCGAATACGTGGTTGGAAACGAGGGTTTGTTTCCCCTGTTGTTACTGGTGTTCCAGATCGCCTCCTACGTGAGCACCCCACTGGTGGTTCGTCTGTCGCGAGGTCTTGGGAAGAAGCGAGTCTGGATGGCCTGCATGTCACTCCAGGCCTGTGGCTTCGCCGCCACTGCAGCCGCTGGGGCTGGCGACGAGTTCTATCTGCTCGCCTGCATGGCACTGGTGGGCCTCGGTGCCACAGGCAGCATGGTGCTGGGGATGTCCATCATGGCCGACGTGGTGGACTACGACGAATTGCGTTCGGGTGAGCGCAAGGAGGCGCTGCACTATGCCGCCATCAACATTGCCCGAAAGGTTTCATTTGCTTCGGTGAGTGCGTTGGTCGGTTTGGCGATGGAGTCCATCGGATTCGAGCCCAACGCTCATCAGACCCCGGAAACCGTTGCGGGCTTGAGCGCTTTGTTTGCGGGGATCCCCGCGGTGGCCCTGGTGGTGGGAATCGTCCTGCTCGTGCCCTTCGGGTTGACGGAAAGCGAACACGCGAAGGTGCGTGCGGAACTCGATGCCCGCCACGCCGATTAAGGGAGAGCCGATGACTCGAAATCTCGCATTCTTGTGTCTTGGCACCATGGGTTATCCGATGGCGGGTCACCTCGCTCGAGCCGGGCACCGCGTGACGGTTTACAACCGCACCGTCGAGCGCGCCCAAGCGTGGGTAGAACAGTACGGGGGAGACTTTGCGGAGAGTCCCCAAGCGGCCGCCCGTGGGGCGGAGGTGGTCTTCGTGTGTACTGGCAACGATGACGACCTGCGGCAGGTCGTCCTGGGCGACGCGGGCGCCCTGGTCGGACTCGAGGCAGGGGCGCTGCTAGTGGACCACACCACGGCTTCCGCAGAGTTGGCTCGGGAGATCTGGGGCCGAGCCCGGGAGTGCGGAGTCGGTTTTCTGGATGCACCGGTATCGGGGGGTCAGGCCGGTGCGGAGAACGGGAAACTTACGGTGATGGTGGGTGGAGAGGAGTCGCACTTCCAGTGGGCGGCGAACCTGCTCGACTGTTACGCGCAAAAACGGGTATGGATGGGTCCGACGGGTTCGGGGCAGTTGGCCAAGATGGCCAATCAGATCTGTATCGCGGGTCTGTTGCAGGGGCTGTCGGAAGGCCTCGCCTTCGCGAGGCGTGCGGGAATCGATGGTGGGCTTCTGGTCGATGCAATCTCGAAGGGGGCCGCTCAATCCTGGCAGATGGAAAATCGGGCTCCCACCATGCTGGAGGGTTCCTTCGATTTTGGTTTCGCCGTGGATTGGATGCGCAAGGACCTCGCCATCGCGTTGGCCGAAGCCGAGAGGGTGGGGGCGGAGTTGCCCGTCGCCGGTTTGGTGGATGGCTTCTACTCGGAGGTCCAGGAGCGGGGTGGGGGGCGTTGGGACACCTCGAGCCTGATCACCCGTCTGCCCTGAGGCGGATTCTCTCGGGTCGGTTCACGGCTCCCAGTCGATGATGGGGGACGAAATGTCGAGGAGGGGCCGGCCGTCGCTCTGCAAGGCTTGGAGCTCCGGTAGCAACCCTTGCGCGATCCGTGCCTGGCCCACAGGGCTCAACCCCGGATCGTCCTCCAGATACGGTGATTCCCCTTTGATCAAGGCGCGCTGAAGTCCACGAGTCAGGTCGATGAATTCGATGCCCGCCGCCTGGCTCCAGTGGAGCATCCGCTCGGGGAGGTCATCGGGTCTCCAGTGGACCAGATCACTTTCGGGCCCGTAGGCGCAGCGTTCGGCGTATACCCGAAACTTTGCGGGCACGTACACGAGCAGGAAGCGGGCACCGGAGAGCTCGCTTCGAAGCTGAGCCGTCTTGATCGCACGCTTGGCCTGAAGCAGCGCGCTCCGGTGTTTGAGGGGCTGGGCGTCGAATCGGAAATAGATCCGTCTGGACTCGGTAGATCCTGCGAGTCGAATGTCGCAGGACCTTCGATGGGCCAGGTCCGAGTCCGTCTCGCGCTGAGGCGTTGTCGCCCAGGCCAGTGCAGCGAGGCTGTTGGCGACCAGAGACCGTTCCCCAAAGTGCAGGCCCACGAATCCGTTCCGATCCGGGGCTTCGTGAAACTTCTGGAACCGACGGGTGTCGATCAGATCATCCCCTTCGAAGAAGAACCAGACCACCACGTCGGGTGCCAGCGGTAATCCATCGTTGAGCAGAACATCGAGTTCCTGTTGGGGGCCGTAGCCATTGACGGCGAGGCTCACGGTGGGGAGCCCAAGGTCAGCGGTGATCCGGGTCGAGAGCATCGCCTCGTCGCTGAGAAATTCCGACACCACCATCGAATCGCCGATCAGAACCACGTCGGTGCCGTCCCGAGGGAGGTCATCGCGGAAACCCTCGTCACCGAAGTGAAGTGCGACGGGATGGGGGGCTCGCCCGGCGATTCCGAGGGTGTTTACGAGCCTCCCCGGCACGTTGCCTCGAATCTGCATGCCCCCGGGCACTTGGTGGATCCGCTCCGAGTGGGCGCGGTGGTTGCGGTCGTGCCTGGGTTCGAGTCGCGCCAGAGACTCGGCGGCCGAACGCTGGAAGAGCCCTCCGTAGTCGAAGCCCAGAACTGCGGGGATTTCTGCGATTCCGATCCCCAGCGCGAGAAGTAGTGCGCCGATGCCAAGGCGATTGAGCGCACGTTGGGGCCGAGATGAGAGCGCGGCTGGAAGCGCCGCGAGTCCTCCCAGGGTCAGGGCACTGTTGATCGCGAAAGCGAGCGGCGACCAGAAGTCCCAGATCGCACCGGTTCCCGGCCGGTCGCCGGCGCTGATCGCCCAACCGTAGAGGCTCGCCAGCAGAAGACCGGCGCATAGCCCCCGCGCAACATCGCGATGACGGTCTTCTCGCTGGTTCAGGAAGTCCTCGCAGGTTCATTCAAGGGAAGGATGCCCGTGGTGGTGGCCGTTGGCTCGGTCAGACTCGGGCCGGGCCCAGATCCTTGGACTCGTTGATGTCGCGCAACTCCAGGATTCCCGCTTCAGCGATGTCGTCTCCGACCATCCGGTCATCCTCAGCCTTCAATTCGTCCATGTCGATCCAGGCCGCGTAGGTGTGGCGCGTTCGCTCGGTAATGATGTTCGAACGATGGAGTGTCTTGATCAGGACGCGGAAGATGTTGGCGGGGCGCTGCATCAGCTTGCGCCGGTCCGAGTCGGTGAACGCCTCTGCCATGGCGCCCATGGCCCATTCGGGATCCACCCCGAAGCGTTCGTAGAGTGCGGCCTTCTGGTTGGCTCCCGCTAGGTTGTAGAGCAGCGCCTGGAAACAGCTCGCCGCCCAGTCTTCCACCGTGTTGCGCTCTTCTTCGGGCAGTCGGTCGATGGTCTTGTCTGCCCAGATCTTCCCGAACTTGTGGTGGAAGGCCTCGTCGGTCATCACGAGTCGCACGAGGCGCTGGAGCAGGGGGTCCCGGGCCTGCATGTGAAGGGTCGCGAAGGCGCCCATGGCAAGGCCCTCGATCAGCATCTGCATCCCCACGAGCTTTTTGTAGACCTCGGGTGCGACGTAGACATCCTTCATCAGGGTTCCCAGCATGTGTCCCACCTCGTACGGACGCCCTTCAAAGCGCGCCTTCATGTACTCGGTGAACGCGGTGACATGCCGCGCCTCTTCACGAACCTGATTGCTTGCGTATTCGACGGCGCCGGGATCGACGAGGATCTGACAGAGAGAACTCGAGAGCGAGAGCGCGCCCTGTTCTCCGTGAAGAATCTGGGAGAGGATGAACCGGGCGTTTTCGTTGGTGAATTCGACTCTACGGCTCTCGTCGATCTGGTCGCCGATGGCCGAGTTGAATTCCGCGATCATGTCCTCGGGGATGAGGGTCTCGGCCTTCATGTCGAACGGCGTGGAGAAGTCGATGTAGTCCGCGTCTAGAGGGTTCCAGAAGTGGTCGTGGGTTCGCTCGATGAGTTCGTCGAAGTCCGAGCTTCGCCGTGTGTAGCGTCCGACTTCGATCATGGTGGCAAAGTCGTCGCGATCAGTGGCCTCGTAGATGGGATCGACATTGATATGGGCCATCGGCGTTCTCCTGGATCGTTGTTCGCTGCCTGAATCAGGGTACCGGAGTTTGCGTCCGGAGGTGCGGGCCGGCGGCGTGGCGAGGTGTCCACTCTTCGTCGCCGGGGGTGACTCCAGGTCATCCCCGAAACGGGCCACCGGGAGTCAGGTGGGCCCGCTTCGGCGTGGGTGTCAGCCTGCTAGACTGCGCGCCCCCATGGCCCATCAATTCGTTTTCACCATGCAGGATCTACGCAAGGTCGTATCCCAAGATCGCGTGATTCTGGATGACATCACTCTGGCTTTCCTCCCGGGCGCGAAGATCGGTGTGCTCGGGGCCAATGGAGCAGGCAAGAGCACCTTGTTGCGCATCATGGCGGGTCTGGACACGGATTTTCTGGGAGAGGCCAAGCCGGCGGCGGACATTCGGGTCGGCTTTCTCCCCCAGGAGCCGGAACTCGACTCGAGTTTGGACGTTCGCGGCAACGTGGAGCTCGGTGTCGCGGAGGTTCGCGCACTGCTGAATCGTTTCGAGCAGATCAGCGAGAGATTCGCCGAGCCCCTGGACGACGACGAGATGACCGCTCTACTGGACGAGCAGGCGAAGCTCCAGGATCGCATCGATAGCGTCAATGCCTGGGAACTCGACCACACGCTCGAGGTGGCCATGGATGCCTTGCGGGTACCCGCAGGGGACATGAAGGTGGACGTGCTCTCGGGCGGAGAGCGCCGCCGGGTGGCACTGTGCCGCTTGCTGCTCGAGAAGCCCGACATGTTGTTGCTCGATGAGCCCACCAACCATCTGGATGCGGAATCCGTGGCGTGGCTCGAACGCTATCTGCACGATTACCCTGGCACGGTGGTGGCGGTCACCCACGACCGATATTTCCTCGACAATGTTGCGGGTTGGATCTTGGAACTCGATCGGGGGCGCGGAATTCCCTGGGAGGGGAATTACAGCTCCTGGCTCGAACAGAAGCAGCAGCGCCTGGGTGTGGAGGAGAAACAGGCCTCGGCCCGTTCTCGAACCCTGGAGCGGGAACTCGAGTGGATTCGCATGGCTCCACGTGCGCGTCAGGCCAAGGGCAAGGCTCGGATACGAGCCTACGAAGATCTCGTTGCCGAGGAGCAGAACCGTGCTCCGGAAAAGGTGGAGATCTCGATTCCGCCGGGTCCGCGCCTCGGGGAGCAGGTCGTGGATGCCGAGGGCCTCGTCAAGGGCTTCGAGGATCAACTGCTGATCGACGGGCTCTCCTTTGCCCTGCCGCGAGGAGGAATCGTCGGCGTGATCGGAGCGAATGGTGCGGGCAAGACCACCCTGTTTCGCATGATCGCCGGAGAGGAGCAGGCCGATAGCGGCTCTCTTCGCCTCGGGGAGACCGTGGTGCCCTCCTACGTGGACCAGAGTCGAGATGCCCTGGAGCCCGACAAGACGGTCTGGCAGGAGATCAGTGGCGGGCTCGATCGATTGCAGGTCGGTGGGCGGGAAATCAACTCGCGCGCCTACGTGGCTTCTTTCAACTTCAAGGGCACCGATCAACAAAAGCTCGTGGGCAGCCTCTCCGGGGGCGAGCGGAACCGCGTCCATCTCGCCAAGCTGCTTCACAGCGGTGGCAACCTGCTGCTCCTCGACGAACCCACCAACGATCTCGATGTCGACACCCTACGAGCACTCGAGGAGGCGCTGCTCGGGTTCTCGGGCTGTGTCGTGGTGATCTCCCACGACCGCTGGTTCCTCGACCGGATCGCTACCCACATCCTGGCCTTCGAGGGCGACTCCCACGTGGAGTGGTTCGAGGGCAACTACGGGGACTATGAGGCGGACCGCAAGCGCCGTTTGGGAGCCGATGCCGATCAGCCCCATCGCATCCGGTATCGGAAGTTCGAGCACTAGGGGATGGGCCCCAGGGCCTGGGTGGCAAAGTCTCAGCTCAGGTCGCGCGCAAGCCGGATCCCGCTGAACTGCCAACGGGCATCGGGCGGGAAGAAGTTGCGGTACGTGCTGCGGATGTGGGATCTCCGAGTGGCGCAGGAGCCGCCCCGAAGCACCATCTGACCACTCATGAACTTCCCGTTGTACTCACCCAGGGAACCCGACAGGGGACGGAAGCCCGGGTACGCGCCGTAGTGGCTGCGGGTCCACTCCCAGGTGTCGCCGTACAGCTGCATGACTCCCCGTCCCGAGCCTGTGGGTTCCGGGTGAAGTCTTCCCCGTTCGGCGAAATTGCCCTCCATGGGTACCTGGCTGGCCGCTATTTCCCACTCGAACTCGTTGGGGAGCCGCGCGTTCGACCAGCGCGCAAAGGCATCGGCTTCGTAGAAGCTCACGTGACAAACGGGCTCACCCTCCACGAGAGGGAGCAATCCACTCAAGGTGAAGGCCTCATAGCCGCCGTCTCGCTCGTGCCAGTACAGAGGAGCGCGCCAGTTGCCGGCCCGAGATGCCGCAAATCCGTCCGAGAGCCACAACTCCGGCCGGTGGTACCCGCCGTCCTCGACGAAGGCGAGGAAGTCCCCGTTGGTGACGGGACGCTGGGCGAGTTCGAAGGGCTCGAGGAAGACCTGGTGGCGCGGCTGCTCGTTGTCGAACGCGAAGCCCTTGCCCGCGTGGCCAAAACTGTGGAGACCCCCCGCGTGGGCTTGCCAGGTGATCGGTTCGGACTCTGGGGGGTGTGCCGCTGCGTCGTTGCTCGGGCCCTCGAGATAGACGGGATGGAGCGGATTGTGGGAGAGCAGGTGCTTGATGTCCGTGAGGAGCAGCTCCTGGTGCTGTTGTTCGTGGTGGATTCCGAGTTCCACGACATCGAGGGCCGGGGCTTCGAGGCCTGCATCCAGGCACTCCAGCAGGCGCAGATCCACAGTCTGGCGATAGTCCAGGACCTCCTCCAGGGAGGGGCGGGTGAGCAGGCCGCGATCCGGGCGTGGGTACTGATCCCCCACGCTCTCGTAGTAGGAGTTGAACAGGACTCGATACTCGGGCCGGTAGGGCTGGTGGTTCGGTTGTGCTTCGAGCACCAGGGTCTCGAAAAACCAACTCGTGTGGGCGAGGTGCCATTTTGCGGGGCTCGCGTCGGGCATGGATTGCGCGTTGCAGTCCTCGGCCGAGAGATCTGCACACAGCGCCTCACTGGCGGTGCGAACTTCGCGGTAGCGGTGGGACAACTCGGAGTGGGAAAGAGACAACGGGTTCTCGGGGTTGGAAGAAAGCCGGGCCATTCAGGCTACCACTGTTGGCGGCTTGGATCAGTGGGCGAAGGTCCCCCGGAGTTACAGGGGGTTGCCCCCCGAATCCTGGCGGGGCGGTCCGAGGCTCCTCGGAAGGGTTGGGTGGGGCTCCCCTCGGGCGGGCCAGTCGACCACGGGCCGCTTTCCGGTCCTCCGGTACTCGATCAGCTTGAGGTCCGTCATGTAGAAGAAGATCGCTCGCAGGGCGGCGATCTGGAAACCGCGCGTACCGTCGAGAATTCCGAGCTTGAAGAAGAAGTGATAGGAGAACAGACCCACACTCGAGAGGAAGCGGAAGGGTTGCGACCAGTAGGCGCGCTTCAGCCACTGCATTCGTTGGACCGGATCTCCGAACAATCGGGGTCGTACCGCTTCGGACGAATCCGTATCGATCATGCTCAGGGCTTCGAGCGAGGAGTAGCGGTTGTGCTTGTCCCACCACTCGGTGATCGTTTTGGTGTCGTGGTGGTCAACGTAACTCTTGAGGATCGCCGTGCTTCCCTCCACTACGGCGTGTTCGTTGATCTCTCGGCCGTCGAATTTCGCAGAACCCGTCCGCCACATTCTGAGGTCGTAGCTCGCATTGCCGCCAAAGCGCAGCGCTTTGTTCATGAAGATGATGCGCCGCCGGAAATAGAGCCCTTCCAGTTCGGGCCCCGAGTTCGAGATGATGTCCAGGACCTCCTGTTTGAAATCCTCCGGGGTGCGTTCGTCGGCATCGAGCTTCAGGGTCCAATCTGCGGTGATCGGGAGGTTCGAGAGCGACCAGTTCCACTGGGACGAGTAGTTCTCGAAGACGTGTTGAACGACTCGGACACCCTCGTCGCAATACCCCAGGGCAGCATCGACGGTGTTGTCGGTGCTGTAGGAGTCGACGACGAAGATCTCGTCTGCCCAACCGCGGACCGATTCAATAGCGGGCCCGACGTGGTCCTCTTCGTTGAAGGTCAGAATGATGACGGCGATCGACATGGTCTGTGTTGCTGAAGTTTCCTCAAAGTAGCGCACGCTCGTGGGATCGATCGGGTTCCCCTCGAGATCGCTGGGGCCTGCTGTTGTTTGCGATTCCGCCCGAGTTGTGGGAACCGAGAGTCAAGGGAAGCGCTCCGCCGCCCAGGAGACAATGCGCTCGCACAACTCGTCCATGACCTGCTCGTCGTTTCGGCCCGAACGCTTGAGGACGTGGAATCCGTGGTCGCCGCCCTGGGTCACGTGGAGCGTTGCCCGGGTCCCGAGGTCTGCGCACAGTCGTTCCATCCTTTCGATTTCGGCGAGTTTGTCCCGCGTTCCCTGGAGGAAAAGCAAGGGGAGTTGGACATCGAACAGGTGTTCACCGCGCTCGGCACTCGGCTTGCCGGCTGGATGGAGCGGAAAACCGCAGAAGATCAGCCCTTCGATATTGGGCAGTCTTTCCTGGGAGGCGGCCAGTGAGGTCATGCGGCCCCCCATGGATTTGCCCCCGGCCAACAGTGGCAGGTCGCCGCAGTGGGCGGCGGCAGCATCGACGGCGGACCGGACCGTGGCGAGGAGCACACTGCGGGGGCTGGGTGCGCGCCGGCCTCTTTCCACGTAGGGGAACGCGTAGCGCAGGGTTGCCATCGACCGCTCTGCCAGGCCGGCCGTGACCGATTCCATGAAGGCGTGTCGCGGGCCCGCTCCGGCGCCGTGTGCCAGAAGCAGTACCCAACGGGCCCCATCGGGTCGATTCAGGATGCCAGTGACGTCACCTGTTGCTTCGTTGACGGGAATCCGAAATTCGCGGATCGGAATTCTCCTGTGCCCGGGTCTGGAAAACGGTCGTTGCGCTGGCTCGGGTGACTGGTGTGTCGACGGGTTCGGCGGGCGTCCCCCAGGGTCCGCGCGGGGCGCAGAGCGGGGGGCGGCTAGAGTACTCTCTCGCCGTGGCGGCCGCATGGCTGAATGCATTCGTCTTTACGAGCATCTGGGCCGCGGCGGCGGCGGGGCTGCTTTGCATGGCTGCGTCGGTCAGCATGGGCCTGGGCCCTTCTTGCCTCGCGGCGAGTCTCGCAAGTGCGGGAACTCTGGTGATCTACAACCTGGACCACCTGCGGGATCTCGAGCGGGACCGTTCGACCACACCCACTCGCAGCGCGTTCATTCGAAAGCACCGATCCGGGGTCTACGTCGTGACTCTGATGGCGGGCCTGGCAGCGCTCGTGTTGGTCTCGTTGGCGGGTCCACGAGTCTTCGTCTGGTTGATCCCCGCCGGTATTCTGGGAGTGCTCCATCGGAGGCTTAAACGTCTCCCCTACGCAAAGCCCGTCTACGTCACCATGGCCTGGGTCTCTGTGGTGGCGGGGCTCCCGCTCTCCATGGGCGCAGGTTCGGTGCACACACTCTGGGTCGTCCTGGTCTTGAGCCTCTCGATTCTCGCCAACGTGATCGCGTCGAACGTACGCGACAAGGAGACCGCAGCGGCCGTGACACCCCGAATGGCTCTCGGTTTTGCGAGGGGCGTGGCGGCTTGCGGTTTTGCCGTGGCCCTGTTCGCCCCGGATCTGGTGCGGCCTCTGGGGGCGGTGCCCCTGGCGACGTTGCTGAGTTTGTTTCGTACGGAACTCAGCGAGTGGTACGGACTCGTGGTGGTCGACGGGGCGCTGGTGGTGGGTGCCCTGGTGGCCCTGGGGATGCATTGAGTGCGATCGGGCGGGACGACTCTCAATAGAACGAGTAGATGGCCAAGCCTTCGTCTTCTTCCCGGACCCGCATCAACCCGCGGCTTGCAACCTCACACTTCGGATACCCGGGAATTGCGCCGAAGCCGCGATCGAAGGATCCCAGGCGCACCAGTTTTTTTGCGAGGTGGGCGGTCTGAAGGTGCTCCAGGGCCTCGAGGTGGTGGGAGGGTCGGACGGTTTGACGCATTTCTGGGGTCCAGCGACTGGGCTCGTAGGCGGAATACAGGGTGAGTTCGCTGCAGGAGCGGGGAAACTCCCGACCGTGGGGGGCGGGTTTCAGGCGGATCAACGTCTGCGAGTTCCCGAATGGCTCGAAATGGGTCACCTCGAAGGTCCAACTGCTGTCCTCCTGGCCCGCCGATGGGAGCGCCGGCAACCAGGTCGAGAGCCAGCCGGTGCAGACGAGGGTCAGCGCGGTACGTCTCGCCCATCGATCCAGGGGGGTGAAGGGCGTTCTCGGTATGAGTCGTGATCTCGTCTGCATGAGGGGTCAGCGGCCGGTGATGACCCGGCAGATGGCTCGCAGGTGGTCGTGGAGTTCGTCGTGTTGGGAGATGTCAAGAACTCCGGCCGGCTGCGCCCGTATGCGTTCGAGTGCGATCCGCCCAGGCTCTCCGTCCAACAAGTCTAGGACGCGACTGGCCAGGTCCGAGAGATTCGACTCTCGATCCACTTCGGCTGTTCGGAGTTCACCCAGCAGCGCGTCGACCTGGGGATCGTCGACTGGGCGCAGGAAGTCGATGTAATTCTGGGCGGAGCGGCGGAACTCTCCGTGGACCGACATGGGGGACTCCGCGGGCAGATGCTTTGCGCACAGCCTGCCAACCTTCCCAGGGGCGTGCAATTCGCTCGCACTCGAGTGCGAGTCCCGGTTGCACCGGGCTCAGGGGCTAACTGCCGAAGGCCTTTTCGATGCGGCGGATGGCTTCGGCGACGTTCTCATGGGAGTTGAAGGCAGAGATCCGCGCGTATCCCTCTCCGGAAGCTCCGAAACCCGAGCCCGGTGTGCACACCACCTGGGCTTCCTCCAGCAGGCGATCGAAGAAGTCCCAGGATGAAAGACCCCGCGGTGTTCGGATCCAGATGTAGGGGGCATTTTCGCCACCAAAAACCGTCATGCCCGCTGCTGCGAGCCCCTCCCGCAACTGAGCGGCATTGGCCATGTAGTAGGCGACTTGTTGCCGGGTCTGTTCTTGGCCATCCGGCGAGAACACTGCCTCGGCGGCTCGTTGGACGGGGTAGGGGACGCTGTTGAACTTCGTGGCGTGGCGGCGGGACCAGAGGCTGCGCAGTTCGACGCTCTCGCCCGACGACGTGGAGCCGGTCAGTTCGGCGGGAATCACCGTATAAGCGCAGCGAATGCCCGTGAAACCCGCGCGTTTGGAGAAGCTGCGCATCTCGATCGCGCAACGCCTGGCTCCCTCGATCTCGTAAATGGAGCGCGGCAGGGATTCGTCCTGAATGAATGCGTCGTAGGCTGCATCGAAGATCAGAACCGTGCCGTGCTCACAGGCCCAACTCACCCAGGCCTCGAGATCTTCACGCGATGCCACCGCACCGGTGGGGTTGTTGGGGGAACAGAGGTAGACGAGGTCGACGGCCTCCGAAGGTGGACCGGGCATGAAGCCGTTGTCCTCGGTGGCGGGCAGGTAGACGAGTCCTTCGTAGCGTCCGTCGTCGTCGGCGTTCCCCGTTCTCCCGGCCATTACGTTCGTGTCGACGTACACCGGATAGACGGGATCCGTGACGGCGATTCGAATGTCCTGGGCAAAGATCTCCTGGATGTTGCCGCTGTCCTGTTTGCTGCCGTCGGAGACGAACACCTCATCGCGAGCGATCTCGACGCCCCTGGGTGCGTAGTCGTGTTCACGGATCGCATCCACCAGGAACTCGTAGCCGTTCTCGGGGCCGTAGCCGCGGAAACCCTCGTCGCTGGCCATTTCGTCCACCGCGGCCTTCATGGCTTCCACGATGGCGGGTGCCAGAGGCAGCGTGACATCGCCGATGCCCAGACGGATCAGGGCCGCCTCGGGGTGGTCGTTCTGGAAGGCGCCGACGCGCCGCCCGATCTCGGGGAAGAGATACCCAGCCTGTAGTTTGTGGTAGTGCTCGTTGATCCGACTCATGGCGCAGGAGAATAGCAGGAGCCGGGACCTGCCAACGAATCCATCCGGTTTCCAGGGCTCGTCGGGCCGAGATTCTCCGGGCCGGGTGCCGCCTGGGAGCTCAGTGGGGTTCGACGCGCTGGAAGGCCCCCGCCCGGAGGCGCTCCATGTAGTGGTCGAGGTCCGTTTTGATCCGGCCCGACAACATGGCCACTCCGATCAGGTTGGGAAATGCCATGCCGAGGATCATCATATCGCCGAAGGCGATGACGGCTTCCGCCTGAAAGATTGCCCCGAGCCAGACGAACAGCAGGAATAGCCCCTTGTAGAAGCCCACGGAGCCTGTGCCGAACAAGGTGATCCAGCACTGCTCCCCGTAGTAGCTCCAGGAGATCATGGTGCTGAAGGCGAAGAGCACGGCGATGAAGGAGAGGAGGACCGGGAACCAGGCGAATGCCCTCGCGTAGGCCCAGGACGTCATGGCGATTCCCTTGCCCGCATCGGGGTGGATGTGGGCGTCTGTGACGACGATCACCAGGCCGGTCATGGTGCACACGATCAGGGTATCCACGAAGGGTTCGAGCAGGGCAACCATGCCCTCTCGGACCGGTTCTTCGGTGCGCGCCGCCGAGTGCACAATGGCGGCCGAACCGGTGCCCGCCTCGTTGCTGAAAGCCGCTCGTCGGAACCCCTGGATCAAGGTTCCCACCAGGCCTCCGAAACCCGCTTCCATGGAGAACGCAGAACCGATGATTTCTCCCATGGCGTTGGGCAGTGCACTGGCGTGCATCAGCAGGATCGCGAGGCCGCAAAGCACGTAGGTGGTACACATGAAGGGAACCAGCGCCGCTGCCACTTCGCCGATGCGCCGGATCCCTCCGACGATCACCAGCGCGACCAGGGCGGCGAGGGCAATGCCAAACACCACCTTGCCGCTGGTGCTGGCGAGAATCGGCACCACCGAGGAAATTTGTGCGTAGGCCTGGTTGGATTGGAACATGTTCCCGCCCCCCAGGCTTCCTCCCACGCACATCACGGCGAATACCATCGCCAGCGCACTCCCCAAACGCGCGTGCCCCAATTCCGCGAGGCCATCGCGCAGGTAGTGCATGGCGCCGCCCGACACGTGGCCATCATCGCGGAGGATGCGATAGCGCTGCCCCAGGGTGCATTCGGCGAACTTGGAACTCATTCCCAGGAAGCCCGCCATGACCATCCAGAACACCGCTCCAGGGCCACCCAGCCCCACGGCGACGGCGACTCCCGCAATGTTGCCGAGGCCGACCGTGGCGGATAGCGCGGCGGAGAGGGCCTGGAAGTGCGAAATCTCACCCGATTCCTCGGGTCGTGTGTAGCGCCCACGAACGCAGTCGATGGCGTGGGTGAAGCCCCGGATGTTGATGAAGCGGAAGCGGAGTGTGAAATAGCTGGCTCCCACGATCAGCCACACGACCACCAACGGCAGTTGGATGTCGGGATTCCAGAAAGCCAGATCGAAGAAGATCAGGAGCTCGAGAGGGTCGACGACGAGCGTTCGGAAGAGCCCTTCGAGCCGATCGGTCAGGCCAGACGCGCCTTGCACGAGTTCCCACCTCCGGATTCGGTTTCAGTATGCGTTCACCCGGGTCGGTGATCGTCGGGTATGCGCATCGCGGAGGGGGGCCTGGCAAGCATACCCTTCTGCGGGAGTCCCGCCCGTGAGGGAGATTGGCGGTGCCTCACGGCAGGGGCTCGTCTATGCTGCACGCCGCTCATGAGGCCGGAAGATCGATCCACCACCACGCTTTCCGAGCGCGACTCCAAACGACTGCTGGCCAGTTACGGGCTCGATTGCGCGCGGGAACAGTGGGCCGCCAATTCCTCTGAAGCCGCACGCGCGGCCGAGGAACTTGGCTTTCCCGTGGTCGTCAAACTCTGTGGCGACGGGATCGCTCACAAGACCGAGCGGGGACTGGTACGCCTGGGTGTGGCGAATGCGACGGATGCCGAAGCCGCCGCCGCGGAGCTGTTGGCGTTGGCCCGGCCCGAGGATGGCGAGGTGGGCGTGCTGGTTGCCGAACAGGTGCGGGGTCGGCTTGAACTGATTGCGGGGCTTGTTCGCGACCCGCAGTTCGGCCCTTGTGTGATGTTGGGGCTCGGGGGTGTTCTTGCCGAAGCCTTGGGAGACGTCGTGTTCGCGGCTGCACCGCTGGGTGAGGGAGCCGCGCGGCGCATGCTGCGCGGGTTGCGGGCCCATCATCTTTTGAGCGAGCCGTTCCGTGGTGAGCCCGCCGTGGACGAGGACGCTCTCGTGGCCCTGCTGACGGGGCTGGCTCGACTGGCCGTCGAGCGTCCCGACGTTGTGAGTGTGGATGTCAACCCACTGATCGTCGACCAGGGGCGGCCCATTGCCGTGGATGCATTGGTCGAACTCTCGGAACCCGCTCCCCCGGAAGCCGCCGCGCGCGCCACGGGTGACGTTCTCGAGCGCTTTGCACCTCTCTTCCATCCCAGGGCCATCGCCGTGGCCGGCGTGTCGACTCATCCCGGGAAGTTCGGCTTTGTGGCTTTCCATAATTTGATGCGTTTCGGCTATGAGGGAAGGCTGTTTCCGATCAATCGCGACGGCACCGAAGTGCTGGGGAAGGCGACGCTGCGCGGGGTGGGCGATCTGCCCGAAGGGGAGGTGGACCTGGTCTTCGTTTGCACGCCGAACCAGGTGAACGTGGAATTGTTGCGCGGTTGTGCGGAGAAGGGGGTCCGCGCTGCGTTTGTGGCGAGCGGTGGCTATGGGGAGGTGGGGGAGACCGAACTCGAGGACGAACTTCGTGCCACCGCCGATGAACTCGGCATGCTGTTGGTGGGGCCGAACGGGCAGGGCGTCATCTCGACCCCCGAGTCCATGTGCGCCCAGATCGTTGCGCCGTACCCCCCGGCGGGCCGGATCTCGGTGGCCAGCCAGAGCGGGAACCTGGTGTCGTCGTTTCTCAACTACGCGGTGGAATCGGGGGTCGGAGTCAGCAAGGCGGTCTCATGCGGGAACTCGGCACAGACCCACGTCGCTCATTTCCTCGAGTACTTCGCGGCAGATCCGGAGACCGACGTCGCACTGGCCTATCTCGAGGGAATCCAGGACGGTCAACATCTGATCGAAGCCATTCGGACATTGACCCCCCAGAAGCCACTCGTTCTGGTGAAGGGGGGCGCGGAGGCTGCAGGGGCTCGCGCTGCAGCGAGCCACACGGGTGCTCTGGCCAGCGACGATCGGGTCTTCGACGGTGTAGCGCGTCAGTTGGGAGCGCTCCGAGCCCCCAGCGTGGAAGAGGCCTTCGAGTGGGCGGGGACTCTGGCCACTCAGCCCCTTCCGCGCGGTCGGCGTGTCGTGGTGTTCACCACTGCTGGAGGCTGGGGGGTGTTGGCCGCCGATGCCTGCTCGGCGGCTGGGCTCGAACTCATTCCCTTGCCCCATGACATTCGCGACGAGATCGACGCGCGCGTACCCGCGCGCTGGAGCCGCAGCAATCCCATCGATCTCGCGGGCGGTGAAAAGCGAGACACCATCCCCGAAGTGCTCGATCTGCTGTGTGCCCACCCCGACGTCGATGCCGTGATTCACCTCGGTATCGGAATTCAGGCCGCCTCGGCTCAGGTGCTTCGCACGGGTTCGTTCTACCCCGATCATGGGTTGGAGCGCATCGTGGCTTTTCACGAGGGTCAGGATCGGCGTTACGCAGCGGCTGCAAGGGAAGCCTCCGAGCGCCACGGAAAGCCGGTGCTCAGTGCCACGGAACTGGGAGCTACCGACAGCGCCTACGGGAACTCCGGCCCCGAGGGCCTCAAGCAGGAGGGGCGGCTGTGTTATCCGAGTGCCCACCGCGCGGTTCGGGCACTCCGGGCGCTCGTCGACTACGCGGAATTCCGCGACAGCCTCTGAGCCGCATCAACCCCCGTCGACCCCCGCCGCCTCCGGGGTCGAATGCTGGATGGAGTCGATTTCGGTCCCGTCGCTTTCGCGCTGGCGGATGAGTTCGACGAAGAGCTTCTGGGGCAGGCTCATGTTGGTGGCGAAGCGGCCTTTGGGGTGATCGATCAGCCACAGGTGGATCATTTCCGGGCTCGTTCGCTCCAGTTGGCCCTCGCTGCAATGATCGTCCACGTCGGGCCGACTGATCGGCAACAGACCTTCGAGCATGCAAACAGCTCGCGGCCACCAGTGGTAGTGCCACACCGTCAGCGGACCGCCCACCTGCTCGCCCCGTTGTTCGCGGTCTCCCACGTAGAACATGTAACCGGCCAGCTTCTTGCCCCGGGCGGTGTCGTAGTACATGAGCACCTCGGGGCGGTTGGGGTCCAGAGTCACGTCGTCCAGGAAGAATTCCCGATTCGCGTAGTGGGTCTTGTCCTCGAAGATCAACTCGAAGCCGTCGGCGACGGCGTTGTCGTAGTCGAACCAGCCGTGGGTGCGAGCTGCTTCGTAGCCCTCCTCAATCCATTGGGCGGCCGCACGTCGTTGTTCGTCGGTGGGCGCCTGGTGCGGGTATCGACTTACCTCGAGGATCGCCATTCGGGGAGGCGAGGGCGGGGTGAAACGGAAGTCGGCCTCGGGCTGCCAATTCTTCTCGCTGCTTGGGAATTCGGAAACGTGCCAATCGACGGGGCCCGTAGGAGCGTCGGAGCAGGCCAGTGCCAGACCGAAGAGGACCGGGGCGATGGTCCGGTTCGTACGACGGCCCTTGTCCAGAGGCTTCAATCGAAGATCTCCCGGTCGACGTCCACACCCACCGGGCAGTGGTCTGAACCGGTCACGTCCGGGTGGATGAAGGCTCCGCGTACGAACTTCATGGCCGCGGGCGAAGCCATTACGTAGTCGATCCGCCAGCCGATGTTCTTGGCACGTACGCCGAAGCGCTGGCTCCACCAACTGTAGTGGTCTGGACCTGTCTCGAAGGCCCGGAAACTGTCTACCCAGCCGGCTGCCAGCCAGCGGTCCAGTTCGGCTCTTTCCTCGGGCAGGAAGCCACTGGTGTCGCGGTTCGTTTTGGGGCGGGCGAGGTCGATCTCGCGGTGGGCCGTGTTGAAGTCGCCCATCACCAGGACTCTCAGGCCCTGTCGCCGCAACTTTTGGGCGCGGTCGAACACTGCCGCGTAGAAGTCCATTTTGTAGGGCACGCGGCTGTTGTCGCGGTTCGTCCCACTGCCCTTGGGGAAGTAGGCGTTCACCACGGCGAGGCGCCCGAAGCGCCCAATCTGCAGGCGTCCCTCGCGATCGAAACGTTCCTCATGGAGGGAGGTCTCCACACGGCTCGGAGTTTGCCTCGAGTAGAGTCCGACCCCGCTGTAGCCGGCTTTCTCGGCGTGGACGAAGTGGGTGTTCCAGCGCCGGGGGGCTCGAACCTCATCGGGCAGTTGTTCTGGGCGCGCCCGAACCTCCTGGAGTCCCACGATCTCTGCCCTGGAGGCTGCCAGCCATTCGAGGAAGCCCTTTTTTGTACAGGCCCGCAGGCCATTTACATTCCACGAAATGATGCGTGCTCGCGCGCTGTTACGTCGGGGCATGGGAAGTGGCTTGTCTCGTCAGTGGTCTCGACAGAGATAGGTGTACTCTCGAAGGCCCTGCTCGTAGCGTCGGCGAAGGCGCGTCGATTCGTCGAGGCTCATCAAGCCCCTTCGTACCGCGTTTTCGCTGCACGTTCTCACCTGCTCGAGCAAAGTCTTCTGATCGTACTGAACGTAGCGGAGTACGTCTCGGACGCTGTCGCCCTCGATGACCTGGTCGATCGTGTAGTCGCCATTCCCGTTCAGACGGACGTGTACTGCATCGGTGTCTCCGAACAGGTTGTGGAGATCTCCGAGGATCTCCTGGTAGGCGCCCACGAGGAAGACTCCGATGTAGTAGGGATTGTCGTCGAGTGCATGCAGTTCGAGGGCGTGCTTGCCGTCACGCTGGTCGATGAAGCGATCGATCTTGCCGTCGCTGTCGCAGGTGAGATCGGCGAAGACTCCGCGTCGATCGGGCTTTTCGTCCAGGCGGTGGATAGGCATGACGGGGAACAACTGTTTGACGGCCCAGTGATCCGGCGCGCTCTGGAACACCGAGAGATTCCCGTAATAAGTGTCGGCCATGGCGCGCTCGAGTTCTTCGAAGCCCTCGGGGATGTGGTCGAGGGTACGCACGATCTTCTGGACCTTCGCGCAGCAGCGCCAGAACAAGCGCTCGGCCCGGGCGCGATCGCGTAGGTCGAGGTAGCCGAGTGAGAACAGCGCTCCCGCTTCCTCCTTGAGTTGCACCGCGTCATGCCACGCCTCGTGGAACTTTCCATCATCCGCGGTCGCGAGCACCTCGGTCAGATCGTGAAGGATCTTCGGAGCCTCCTCTTCGATGGGCTCGACCTCGGTTTCGCCCGGTACGACATCGACTCCCAGGACGTCAAAGATCAGCACCGAGTGGTGGGCGACCATGGCGCGACCCGCTTCGGTGATGATGTCGGGGTGGGCGATGTTCGACTCGTCGCAGGCCTCTTGAATGAAGGAGACCACGTCGTTGGCGTATTCCTGCATGGAGTAGTTCTTGGACGAGTGGAAGTTGGTTTGGGTGCCGTCGTAGTCGACCGCGAGTCCTCCGCCGACATCCACAAGGTGGGGCTTGGCGCCCAGTTCGTGCAGGCCTACGAAGGTGCGGCTTCCCTCGGTCAGCGCCTCTTTGAGGGCGCGGATCTCAGTGATCTGTGAGCCGATGTGGAAGTGGACCAGTTTCAGGCAGTCGACCATGTCGTGCTCTTGGAGGCGTTCGACCGCGGTTACCATTTCCGATGCCGTCAGGCCGAACTTCGAACGCTCTCCTGTGGACTCGAGCCAGCGACCTGCGCCGCGGCTGGTCAGGCGGGCACGCAGGCCCAGATGAGGACGAATGTTCAGGGAGCGGGCTGTGTCGATCGCGAGCTCGAGTTCGCTCAGGCGATCGATGACGAGCAGGGGGGTGCGGCCCAGGTGCTGGGCGAGCAAGGCGAGTTCGACGTAGGCGCGATCCTTGAATCCATTGCAGATGATGTAGGCATCCGGGTTGTCCAGGATGGCCAGAGCGATCAGGAGCTCGGGTTTACTGCCCGCCTCGAGACCGATGGAGTGGGGTCGCCCAAATTCGACCACTTCTTCCACGACCTGGCGCTGCTGATTGACCTTGACTGGATAGACGCCTCGGAAGCTGCCGTCGTAGCCGTAGTGGTTCATCGCCGTGCGAAAGGCATCGGTCAGTTGTTCGATACGGCCTGCCAGGATGTCCGAGAACCGCAATAGCAGGGGGGTGTGGAGATCGCGCCTCTCGACATCGCGTACGAGTTCGAGCAGGTCGATGCCCTGGCCACTTCGACGGTGCAGGACTTCGATGCGCCCGTTCGGATTGACATCGAAGAAGCCCGCTCCCCAACGCTCGAGCCCGTAGAGTTCCGCACTATCGCGCGGCGTCCAATTCTGGTTCTGTTTGGCCGGTTCGGGCTTCGGGGGCACCAGGGGGCTCCTTGGCGACCGCGCCATCGCTGGGCGCGGGCCTACCTTATAGCGTTCCGCTTCACGCTTTCCGAGCGCGCGATCTCAGTTGTGGGGGGGCTCTCCGTCGGGCTCGGCGAGGGGCTCGGTGTGTTGCTCTCCCGACTGGAGGTCTCTCACGAGCACTTCGCCTCGCGCCAACTCATCGGGGCCCAGCAGATAGACCCGTCGAGCCCCGTTGTGGTCGGCGTCGGACAGTACGCGTTTGAGGCGGGCCTCATTCAGGACCAGGTCCACCGCCAGCCCTTGCTTGCGAAGAGCCGTCGCGACGCCGACGGCAGCTCGGCGCTCTGTTTCACCGAAGGGAAAGACCAATGCGTCGAGCTCACGCGTGCAATCGGGCAGCAGGTTCCGGTCGGCCAGGAGTTCGCCGATCACGACATCCCCCAGGCCGAAACCCACGGCGGGTGTGTGACGCCCTCCCAGGGTTTCGAGTAGGTTGTCGTAACGCCCACCCCCGCAGATGGCCCGCAGCTCTCCCGCGGTGTCGAAGGCCTCGAACACCACGCCGGTGTAGTAGGCGAGTCCCCGTACCACCGAGGCATCGAACACCACCCGGTCGGCGATCCCGTAGGCGTCGAGGAGTTCGAATAGACGTGACAATTCCGCTCCACCCGACGAATGGGCTGGGCCACTCGACAGCGCATCGCCGAGGTCGCGCAGGCCCAGCCAATCGACGACGAAACGTCCGTCTTCAGGGGGCAATGCCACCTCACCGCCGGGGTCCGTGAGTAATTCGAGGACTGCGTCTGGACCGATCTTGTCGATCTTGTCGATGACCACGCAAAGCGGCGCGAAGCGTTCGGGTCGCTCTCTCAACACACTCTGAGCGAGGGTCTGCTCGAGGAGTTTGCGATTGTTGATGCGGATCTTCACGTCGCCGCGGGGAATGGCCACGCGGTCGAGCAGATCACAGGCGGCTGCGATCAACTCGGCTTCGGCGGTGACGTCGGGTTCCCCCCAGATGTCCATGTTCCACTGGTAGTGCTCGCGTTTGCGGCCGCGGGTCATGCGTTCGTAGCGCCAACACTGGGGGAGACTGAACCAGCGAAGGGGCATGCGCAGGCTCCCGGACCGGGCGAGTACCATGCGTGCCAGGGAAGGCGTCATTTCTGGGCGCAGCGCCAGTCGGCGGTCGTGTAGCTCGAAGTGGTAGAGCTGCTCGACGATCTCCTCGCCTGCCTTGCGGGTAAACAACTCCTCGTGCTCGACGATCGGAGCGTCGATCTGCTCAAACCCGTAGCGCCTTGCCACTTCCTCGAAATGGTCGAAAAGCCAACGCCGCAGACGCATCTCGTCCGGGTAGAAGTCACGGGTTCCACGGGGTGCTTGCAGCTTCTGGCTCATGGTGGTTCCCGTGCCGTATCGTTCAGGGTGTGGGGCGGTCGACCCATTCGGTGTGTCAGTCGTCCCACGCGCCGGCAAGCTGCCCATGGGTTTTGTCGAACGCATCTCCCGAATTCATCCGGGATCTTCTTGGGCCCCGCAGGGCCGGGGTGCTAAACCATGCCTCCGCAAGGATGTAGGAGGATCCATGTTCACGCGCCACCCTGCCAGGTTTCTTCTCGTCATGCTCGTGTGGGTCGCACTTGGCTGCGGCTCCAGCAGCGAGTCGCCCGAGGCCACAACAGCGCCGGCCCCGACGGCTTCTGCGACTGCGGAGCCTGCAGGCGAGTCGCTCGACCGTGGCATCGTGCTTGCTCTCGCCCAGTTCGTGACCGAAGGCGGGAAGCCGAAGCCCGGTGCTGCCCGCCTGGAGTTCCTGACGCTTCGTGACGGCACGTGGGGGATGACCTACATCGAGGACCCCGACAGCAACGTGTTTCACAAGGCCATGGCCTACGACCGGGGTCAGGGGGCCGAGTTGCTGACCCTGGGGGGGACCGGGGCTCACGTCAAGACGTGGCGGAAGTCCGGAGGGAAGTTGGAGGGAGACTCCCACTGGACTCGCGATTTTGGCGGCAAGTGGAGTCGAATGCGTGACGCGGAGGTGGCGGATCTGTACGGCGATGGGTCGGCGGCCATCGCAGTGGCGACCCATGACCAGGGCGTCGTGGCGGTGCTACGACCCAACGGCGACGGCTTCGAGATCATCGAACTCGACGAAGAAGCCGACACCTTCGTACACGAAATCGAAATTGGGGATGTCGATGCCGACGGTGTGCTGGAGGTCTACGCCACGCCCAGTGAGCCCAACAAGCTCGACGGTATGCCCCAGCGGGGACAGGTGGTGCGTTACATACCTGCCAAGGGCGAGGGGCGTCAGGTGGTTGCAGACCTGGGCGATCGTCATGCGAAGGAGATTCTCGTGGACGATGTCGATGGGGATGGGGTCGACGAACTCTACGTGTCGGTGGAGGGCCACCTCGGAGGAGGAGATGGCAAGACCCTCGAGGACCCGGTGGAGATCCGGCGCTACGACGCCGACACCCCTCCCGATCAGGGCGTCGTAGTGGGCACGCTGCAGGACCGGCTCACGCGTTTTCTGACCGCTGGAGATGTTGATGGAGATGGCAAGAAGGAACTGGTGGCGGCCGCCTTCAGCAGCGGGGTCTGGTTGTTCCGGCCCGGTGGTCAGGGCCCGGGAGCGTCATGGACCTCTGAATTGGTGGACGCAGATTCCGCGGGTTTCGAACACGCGGCGATTCTCACGGACCTCGATGCCGATGGTGTCGATGAACTCTACGTGGCCAGCGATCGCCACAAGCAGGTCCGGCGCTACGTGTGGCGCGATGGCAAACCTGTGAGGGAGATCATCTACCGCCGTCCTGACAACCGTCCCATCTTCACCTGGAATCTGATGCCCCTGCCCTTGGAGTTGACTCCGAATTCCTAGGTCGCCGAGCTCTCCCTGGTTCGGAGTTGGAGGTTCGAGAAGGGCCCCGTCCGATGGATCGGGTCCCTCAGCCGGGCGGCCAGCCGAACTCCCTTCCACCGAGGACGTGGAGGTGAAGGTGGAAGACGGTTTGCCCCACCCCGGCTCCATCGTTGATCACCACCCGGAAGTCTTCGAGGCCTGCCTCCAGGGCCACCTGACGCGCCACCCGCATCAAGTGCCCGAGCAGCGCCTCGTCTTCCGGATCCGAGGCCGAGAGCCGAGGAATGGGTTTGCGGGGGATCACGAGGAGGTGCGTGGGGGCCTGGGGGTTCACGTCACGGAAGGCGATGGCCAGATCGTCCTCATAAACTTTATCCGAAGGGATTTCGCCACGGATGATCTTGGCGAAGATCGTTTCACCCAATTTTCCGTTCCTCCCAGAGGGGGTCCGGCTGTCCGAGAACCCTTCTGTTTCTCTGTAGTTTCATGACGTTAGCGTCCAACTGGAGCGACCGGGAGCCGAAGCTCCACGTCCGGGGTGCAAGCGGGCGCTAAAGCGTTACCCGGGGTTCCCCGACCATCAGGATTGGTAGGGAGGGGTGACCCTCGGCCCAGTCGATGCTTGTCAGATCCTCCGTGCCGGGCTAATCGAAACACTCCCCAGCAAGATTCTGAAACCATTCCCCCCCCGGGAAAAGAAAACGGTGGCCAAAGCCCTCGTCATCACAGAGAAGCCCAGCGTGGCGCTGGACATCTCCCGGGCCCTCGGTGGGTTCCGAGAAGAAGATGGTTACTACGAGAACGACGCCTATGTGGTGACGTTCGCCCTAGGGCATCTGTATGAACTGCTGCCCCCGGAAGAGGTGGACGAGAAGTATAAGAGCTGGACCCTCGACGCTCTCCCCATCCTTCCCGAGTCCTTCGGCTATCGGCCGAAGCAGGGCCAGCGCGATCGTCTCAAGACGATCCGCCAGTTGCTTCATCGGGACGATGTCGACCGGGTGGTCAACGCTTGTGACGCCGGTCGTGAGGGGGAGCTGATCTTCCGGGAGATCGTCGAGAATCTGGACTCCGATAAGCAGGTCGAGCGGTTGTGGCTGCAGTCCATGACCGAGACCGCCATTCGAAGGGGCTTCGACGATCTCCGCCCCGGTGAGGAACTCGAGGGGTTGGCGGCTGCCGCGCGCTGCCGGGCTCAATCCGACTGGTTGATCGGGATGAACGCCACACGCGCTCTCACCAAGCGGCTCAAGAGTCGCAAGGAGAAGACCGCCTGGTCGGCGGGTCGGGTCCAGACGCCCACTCTCAGCATGCTCGTGGAGCGCGAATTGCTGGTGCTGGCTCACGTGCCCCGTCCGTTCTGGCGGATCGAGGCGAGCTTCGAGCACCAGAGCAACACCTACAAGGGCGACTGGTACGCGCCGGACTTCGAGGCCGGCTCCGATGCGGAGGCGCGCGAGGATCGCTTCTTCGACGAGGAGCGAGCCACGGCCGTGGTCGCAAGAGTGATC
This sequence comes from Myxococcota bacterium, assembly GCA_022447545.1. Lineage (GTDB taxonomy): Bacteria > Myxococcota_A > UBA9160 > UBA9160 > SMWR01 > JAKVBI01. Next base: position 4,141 of record JAKVBI010000006.1, on the reverse strand, counting down.
GGGCAACCGGCGAAAGCTACCGAAACCCGCAAACCGTCGCGGGAGTCGGCACCCCCGCTATTCGACCTCACCAGCCTTCAACGAGAGGGCAATCGGCGGTTGGGCTGGTCGGCGCGGCGCACGCTGTCTGCCGCCCAACGCCTGTATGAGCGCCACAAACTGCTCACCTATCCGCGCACGGACTCTCGCTGTCTGCCCACCGACTACCGGAGTGTGGTGGACGAAACCCTGTCTCAGTACGCGGGTTCGGCCGATGTGGAGGGCTTTGCGGACTACGCGGAATCGGCGGCTCGCCTGATCGAGAACGGCCTGGAGAACACTCAGCGCGTGTTCGACGATGAAGCTGTGTCGGACCACTTTGCCATCGTTCCCACGGGTTCGATTCCGGAGGCCCCTCTCACTGGCGATGACGCTCGCTTGTTCGATCTGGTCGTCCGTCGGTTCCTGGGCACCTTCCATCCGCCGGCTCGCTGGGAGCGCGTAGAGCGTATTACCACGGTTGCCGGCGAGCATTTCCGCACCCGAGATCGCTTTCTGCAGGAACCGGGTTGGCGTGCGGTTCTCCCGAAGTCCGAAGAGACCGCGGAACGCCTCGAGCCTCTGGTAGGTGACGGCGATTCTCAGACCCTCGAGGCCACGTCCATTGCCGAAGAGACCAAGCCGCCGCCGCGGATCACCGAGGCGCGCTTGTTGTCCCTGATGGAAAACGCCGGAAAGCAGATCGATGACGAGGACTACGCGGCCGCGGTGGGTGAAAAGGGGATCGGGACGCCCGCGACACGAGCCGACGTCATCGAGAACCTCATCGCCAAGGGGTATGCGGTCCGTATCGACAAGGCGCTTCGTCCGAGTGTGAAGGGAATTCGGCTGATCGATACGCTGCACCGGATCCACATCGAGCGTTTGACGTCGCCCGAACTGACGGGCCACATCGAGCACAACCTCGCGGAGGTCGAAGCGGGAAATCGGACCTCAGCTCAGTTCATGAGCGAGATCACCGAGTATGCGTCGGAAATCGTCGATGTCGCCAAGACCTTCGAGTACGAGGAACTCTACGACCTGAACGAGCCCCTGGGGCCTTGTCCATCCTGTAAGCGTCCGGTGATCGAGATGGCCTGGTTCTACCGCTGCATGCCGGAACCGGACGTCGAGCAGGAAGACGACTGCCCCATGCGTTTCTGGAAGGATACTTCCGGTCGCTATCTGGACCGCCAAGCCGTCGCCGCCATGCTGCGCGACGGCAAGACCGGCACCCTCGATGGCTTCACTGCCCGAAGCGGGCGAACCTACAAGGGCTACATCGAGATCCTCGAGGACGAGTGGAAGCTCAAGGTCCGCTCGTTGGGCTGGAACACGGGCGAGGGGGTTTCGGACCAGCCGGACTACGATGTGAATCCCGAGCCCCTGAGCCGCTGTCCGTTCCAGGAGGAGTGCGCGGTTCTGGAGTCGCCCAAGCAGTTCCTCTGCGAGCGCACTCTCAAGGCAGAACTGCGGGCAGAGGGTGGAGAAAAGGCGCCCGAGGGCGGGGAGCAGGCCACCCAGGATGGTGAAGCCCCTCAGGGCTGCGGTTTCGTTCTACCCCGCACCGTTTGTAAACGCGAGATCACCCGCGACGAAGCCCAGCCCTACGTTTCCAATGGCAAGACCGAGCTGTTGACGGACTTCACCTCGCGCTTCGGACGTCCCTTCAGCGCTACCCTGGTGCTCAAAGAAAACGGACGACACGGTTTCGAGTTCCAGCCTCGAGGCAAGGCGGCAGGCGGAGCAGGTGGCAAGACCTCCAAGAAAAAGACGACCAAGAAAAAGGCTACCAAGAAGAAGACGAAGAAGAAGGCCACCAAGAAGAAGACGACCAAGAAGAAGGCCACCAAGAAGAAGACGACCAAGAAGAAGGCGGCCAAGAAGAAGACCACGAAGAAGACGGTCGCAGAGAAGAAGGCTCCCGGGAAAAAGGCCGCCGCGAAGAAGAAGACCGCCACGAAGGCGGAGACCGAGGAGTCCGGCGCAACGGCGTAAGCCCTCCCAAAGTCGGGAGCCCGCGGTCTGGGGCTCGCTGGCATCTGGGCCCACTCGCCTCCCGGGGTACCGCACGGGGATCGACCCACGCAAAGCTCCCCCAGCAGTGTTCCTCCATTCAGGCCCGAGTCTCTGAGATCCCTGAGGGCAGCCGATTCACCGGATTGCCCCGACGCCGTCCTTACTCGGCTGACTTGCGGTCATTCGCCACCAGCTGATCCCAAGCGGCTCTGGGCCGAAAAACATTGTCCTGGCGCGGCTGAGGGGTTTATAACTTCCGCTTGATCGCGGATCCGCACGCCCCTGGTGGGGAAGCACGAGGCACGTCTGCGGTGGCTTCGAGACTTCCCGGAACCCAGCGGCCCATCGGATCTGGGGGGGCCCAATGCGTCAGTGGTCGTGCACAGCCGGCAGCGCTCTTCTGCGACGCGAAAGGGCGTCGGCAGCAGTTCTCTGGAGGAGCGGCGGAGGCGCACTCCTCGTGCTCCTCGTCGGGGTTCTCCTCCTTCCCCTGAGCGCAACACGGAGTGGGGCCATCGAGGCTTTCGATGGCAGGCTCGAGATCCATGGCTTTGGCGAAATGCAGATCCGCGCCATCGATCGTGACTTCCAGGAGCAACTCGATCTCACCCAGTGGTACAACATCTTCAACGCGGAGATCGAATACGACTTCGCGCCCGATGGACTGGGTCCCATCGACTTGTTCCAGGCCTACGTTCGTCTCGAGGCGCGTTTCGATTGCGTGTGGTCGAGGGGTTGCGGGATGTTTCGGTCAGCGAACACCTACGGCAATCGCGCGAGGCGCCTGCCGGATCGCCTTTCCGACGCCGTCGATCCAAACTACTCGGGTGGTTTGCCGCCGCCGCCGTTCCCCACGCGGCGTGTCATCTACTACCAGGAAAAGCCCATTGGCAACATTCCGCCCACGTATGAAGAACAACCCCTTGGGCGAGCCGATGTCGGGAACCCTCCTCAACCGCCCACCAGTGGTCTACCGCGCCATCCCTTTCCGAAGCCCGCGGGTTTCGAGCCCTTCCGCGGAGCGGATACGACCGGCAGCGGGGGCCCGATCATTCCGGACTCGGGCTTCCCCGGCTTCGACACGCTCTTCCGTTCCAACGGCCCCGACGGATTCATCGATACGGGCGACGAGCCCGCACGGTATGTGTTCGAGTCCGTGCTCGACTATCGCTTCGGGTTGCTGAAGCAGAAGGGGCCGGCGGGCGGGGCACAGACCCAGGTCGTGGGCCCCTGGCTGCCTAAGAACGAGGTGACTGCCAATGGGCGGCTTCGCGACAGGGCCAACCCCTTCCGGGCGCGTTTCTCGGCCATGACGCAACAGACCTCGGTGGCCGCCATGCCGGCGACGGTGTCAGACCCCCAGCCCGACACGGCCAATCCGGCCCCCATCGCCTGGGGCGAGCGCTTCCATGAGCGGGACCGGGCTCTGACCGCAGAGGAACTCTGTGATCCGCCGGGATCGTGTCCCAGTCCGCTTTCCACCGGGCTCCAGAACACCTTTGGCAAAGACTATGCGGACAATTTCACCGAAGCCGCACGAGCGGACCTGCTCGACCCGTCTCTGCTGACGCTGCTGGAGAACACGGAATTCGTCGACGAGAACACTCCCTCTCTCGAGAGCTTCTTCGTCCCCTTCGGAGAAAGTCCCGCCAACTCCACCGGGGATTGCGTGGACCCCAACAATCCCACCGCCGTTTGTCGACTTCCCGGCTTGCCGAAGTCGGAGTACATGTCCCTGCGGACCAACGGCGCGGCCGCGTTTACCCTCGACCCCAACACCGGCGACATCGAGGCACTCAAGACGGATCTTCGACCGAGGCGCAGCAGCTTGTTCGGCGGGGATTACAACTTCACGCTGCCCTGCAGGTCACCCCAGATGGAGGTGCAGATCGCGAGCAGCGAGGCGCAGCTGCCCGCTTCCATGAGACAGGTGCGCGGGGAGAATAATGCGGGATGTATTCCCGACGGCTCTCCCAACCCGGACTGGCCGGACCAGTTTCCGATCAACCAGGGGTACGTGTCGACACGCACGAATCCCGCCGGTTACGGGACGAACCGGGCCATCAAAGGGGGCTTCGGCGAGAACCCCATGCGTCCGTCGCCG
>JAKVBI010000057.1 GCA_022447545.1 Myxococcota bacterium | reverse complement strand
CTCTGATCCCTGATTCCAGCTGCCGCCGTAAGATGGTTTTCGTACGTGGTTCTGGCGATGACCTGTCCGGTCGCGTCGTACGAAAACCGTTCCAACACGTAGTCTCCGTTCAACTCCGCAAGGACATTCCCTCGACCGTCGTACCAACGGGTCGTGATGAAATCGAGCGTGGCGTCCCCCGACTCTTTTCCCATGTTTTCAATCGCATTGGGCGACTCGATGGTTTTGATGTTTCCCACACGGTCATATTTTGTTCGCTCCTTCGACTCAACATTCCTTTGCCCCTGGTCGATCGTGTAAACCGCAGATTGAGGGCTAGCGATTTCAATCCGGCGGTTCCGATCGTCATATGTCATACGGGTCGCTTTTCCATCCGGATGTTCCACGCGGCTCCAGGTATCAAACGACGTATATTCATAGGTCGTTACTTCACCTTCCGGATTCTTGATCGAGATCCTTCGATCGGCCCGGTCATACCCATACTCAGTCTTCACACTCGAAGATATGGAATGCCCTTGATTCAATGGAACCGTGCCTACTGTTTTGGAGGTAAGCTTTCCGGATTTACTGAACTCGTACGATTCGAATTCACCCCCGATCGTTTTTCGGACTTGTCTGTTGTCAAGGTCATATTCGAAGTCCGTGGTCCGAACGGGATCAGTGCCTCCGGCCGGGTTCGGCCCACGGAGTACCACTTCGATTCGGTTTCCTGCAGCGTCGTAGACGAATGTTTCTTCGGCCCCCTCGGGATCAACCTGACGCGTCAGGCGCCCTGCTGGATCGTACTGCCAGCTCTCGATTTTGTTGTTCGTGTCTTCGGTGCGACTCGCTTCTCCCGGATTGTTCGACGGCATCGTCGTGCGAAAGATCATCGCGCCCGTTGAGTCGTAACTGAACTCGACAGCGCCACGCTCCACGGACTTCGTATCGGAAAAACGCTCTACCAATTGCTCTCTTATCAGTTTATTCACCCGGTCGTATTCTCGGCTCCGAGTTTGTACGTGACCCGTTGAACTCGTTGGAAAGAGCTCGATGCCGCCAGCACGTGACGGCAACTGAGTCATGTGGAGATGCTCCTGGGTGACGTTCCCAGCGGAATCATATTCGTACTGGTGTAAATAGGAGTCTGCATTCACCCTGGCGACCAGGCGATTCAAACCATCGTAATACGCGTCAGTAACGTATCCCTCGGCATCGGTGAACTTCGTTTGATTGCCGACGGCATCATATTCAAACCGTATCGTGTACAGGTCTTTCAGATGCGCTTTCTGAACGTCTGTAAGGCTCCCGAGGTTCGCACTCATGCCCAGTTCAACGCGAAGGTCTCTATGATATTGACTGGTACTCGTCACCAAGGCGTTCCCAATTGCATCTGTTTCAGAAACACGATTGTCGTTTTTATCGTATTTTGAAGTGGTGACTTGGGGAGAATTTGAATTCACACCTACGGTAACCGCGACTTGGTTCCCGACTCGATCGTATTCGAAGTTGGTTTGAATACCGAGGCGGTTCGTTTTCGTTAGTACTTTCCCATTCTTGTCGTACGTGTAGTCATTCCGAAGCCACTCGGCGCTCTGCTCATTTACATTGCCACTCTGGAGGAAAC
>JAKVBI010000056.1 GCA_022447545.1 Myxococcota bacterium | reverse complement strand
CGCCAGGCAGGCGCCCAGCCCTGGGATGTCGTGAGCAGGGAAGCGTCGAGCTCGGGGTGGAATTGCGTGGTGATGGCCTTGCGCCCACTGGGCGAGTAGATCCCCGTCGCCGCCACTTCACACAGTGTTTCGTTCGTTTCGGTATGGGTAGAGGCCAGGATCTCTACCCCGCAGGGTGCTCCGAGCAGGCTTCGAAGATCCGGGTGTCCGGCGGCTTCGACCTCGTAGGCTCGGATCGTGCTGTGAATCTCTCGATAGGCCCAGCAGGCGAATCGAACTGATTCCTCGGAGACCTCGTTGCCGTGGAAGGTCTGGATGCTGATCTCGTTCTCGTGTTCGAGGGCCACGTCGATGATGGCATCGTTTTCGCGAGACACGACGCGATGGGCATCGCTGATGATTCGCGGGACGTGGTCGAGTGTGGTGTGTCGATATGGGTATAGACGCGTATTCGCCAGGCTCGCCTGCTCGTTCCTGGCGACTGCGAACGAGTCGTCCTTCCATGAGGTGGCGACGGTCCCGTAATCCTTTTCGACTCGCAGGTTGTCGCCCATCCTGCGGATGCGGTCTGCCGTGTCTGCAAAAGCGGGGATCTCGGAGGCCGCGAGGCGGTCCGTCGCGTCTCGTATCAGCTCGACATGGGCCTGGGCCGCGAGCTGGTGGGACAGGCAGATCGCCACGAAGGGAACTTCTCGGAGCATCAACTCCACGAGAGTTCGACATGCGGCATGACGCGGATAGGCGTTGGTGAAGGAGTTCGGCTGGTGGACATCCGGCTCCCCGCCTTCGAACACCACGAAGAGCGCACCCCGGGCCAGGGACGCAAAGCGCCGAGGGTCCCCGACGCCGGTGCGCCAGGCGGGAACGATGAGCGTCTCGGCTCCCAAGATTTGGTCCGTGATGTAGGCGATGTTCTCCGACGCGATGACGCCAGAGTTTCTAGAGGGGTGCTGACCTACATGCTCCCACGGCTCCACGACGACGACGCTCTGGCTGATTTCCAGAGGGTCGACGTCTGCGAGGTCCTCGACCGTACGGCCGGCGCTCGGTGGGCGGCTGCCAATGGGGTTGGATGAGTGACGATCCGAGAGAAAGGCATCGAGGAGCGTTCGCGCTGCGCTGATCATGGGCCTGCGATTCTCTTCGCATTCGGGTCGAGCTGGAATCAGTTTCCCTACTGCTACAGGTTTCCGGACATGATACTTCCAACGTGACGGATCCGACGACAAAACGTTGTGTGAAAGGTGTCTGGATGGTGAAGGGGAATGCCTTCGGGGCCGATCCCTGATTCAACCGTTCGGGAGCGGAGAAGTCACGCCCGGAGCTCTGGTCCCCTTGTGGTCACGCTCCAGGCGGGAGGGCTCCCATTGGCCTCGAGTGTCACCTGGACCCACGATGGCGGTCAGGGACGTGAAGGCGTTCGCCAGCACGTTCGCCTTTCCGGTGTAGAAGGAGAACCCGCAGGAGCCCGCATCCCCATCCAGTATGTCTTCGATCCGGGCTTGGAGCTCGTGGACGCTGAGGAGAGCACGAGCATCACGGTGGCCAGGTAGGGATCTTCGGGGCTCAGATCGCGCTGGGCCTGGGGCGGGAAGTGCAGAGGGTGCCCCGGTGCGCAGCCCTCGTCAGGGGGACGGC
>JAKVBI010000055.1 GCA_022447545.1 Myxococcota bacterium | reverse complement strand
CGCGAAGGCCCGGTGCTCTTTCAGGCAGTGACTTTGGGCTATGACGCCTTCGTGGGTCGATTGGTGATTGGCCGCGTCGAGCGCGGTGAGTTGGTGAGGGGGGATCCTGTGGTGCGGGTGCCCGAGGAGGGAAAGCCCGAGCCCTTCCGGATCACGAAGTTGTTCGGGACGGTGGGCATCGATCGGACCGAACTCGAGCGAGCGAAGGCCGGCGACATTGTGATGATTGCCGGGGTCGATTCAATCGAAATCGGCGATACGATCGCACATCCCAATCACCCGGAGTCGTTACCCCGTATCGCTATCGATCCACCCACCATCGAGGTTCACTTCGTCGTCAATACGTCGCCTTTTGCCGGCAAAGAAGGCAAATACGTCACCAGTCGTCAGTTGCGCGAGCGTCTGGAGCGAGAGGCGCTGGGCAATATCTCGATTCGCATCGAGGAAACCGAACGCCAGGATGCGTTCAACGTGGCCGGTCGAGGCGAATTGCAGTTGGCTGTGCTGGTGGAAACCATGCGGCGGGAGGGTTACGAATTCGCGGTTTCTCGCCCCGAGGTGATCTTGCGAGAGGTCGACGGTCGTCGCTGTGAGCCCGTGGAAGAAGTGGTCATCGATGTGCCCTCCGAATCTGCGGGTTCGGTGATGGAAAAACTCGCGGCGCGAATGGGTCGAATGAATTCCATGGATCATGTTGGTACGCGCATCCGCATGCAATTCGTGGTTCCCAGTCGCTGCCTATTCGGCTATCGCAGCGAGTTTCTGACGGATACGCGGGGGGAAGGAGTGCTGTACCGGGCGGTCACGGGCTATGAACCCCATGCTGGAGAACTGACCCGACGGGGTGTTGGCGGCCTCGTCGCCACCGATGCGGGACAATCCACGCCACATGCCATCTTCAAGATTCAGGAGCGTGCACAGCTCTTCATTGCCCCCGGTGAGCCGGTCTATGAGGGGCAGATCGTGGGTGAATCGCGACGGCCAGGCGATCTCAATGTCAACATATGTCGTGCCAAAAAACTCGACAACATGCGTGCGGCGGGTAAGGATGATAGCCCCAATATCACACCCCATCGCAAGCTGACCATCGAGTCCGCGCTCGAGTGGATTGAGCCCGACGAACTTCTCGAGGTGACACCCGAGAGCCTGCGCTTGCGCAAGCGGATTTTGCCTTGGGGGCAGCGCAAGCGCTGAGCGGCCCATCGGCATGCGCCATCAGAGGTCGCGTGTCGAGGCCTTCTGGAATTCACGGCGCAGCTCGTCGTAGTCGCGGGCTACCGGAAACTGCGGGAATTCTTCGATCACGTTGGGAGGGGGACGAAACAGGATTCCCGCCTCGGCTTGGCTCAACATGGTCGTATCGTTGTAGGAGTCTCCCGTGGCGATACAGCGGAAGTTGAGCAATTGGATTGCTCGAACCGACTGACGTTTCGGATCTTTTTGTCGGATCATATAGTCGGCGACGCGGCCGCGATCATCGATCACGAGTCGGTGGCACAAAAGGGTGGGCCAATTGAGTTGCCGCATCATTGGCTCTGCGAACTCGTAGAAAGTATCCGAGAGGATCACCACCTGAAAGTTTTCGCGAAGCCAGTCGAGCATTTCGGGGGCGCCGTCGAGTGGAGCCATGCCGGAAATGC
>JAKVBI010000054.1 GCA_022447545.1 Myxococcota bacterium | reverse complement strand
CGGGGGCACCGGCATTCTCGTTCTGTCCATTTCGTTGGATCGTTTTTGCTTGTACGGGGCTCTTCCCGATGTTTCGACCGACGAATCTAGCGGCACTGCACTTCGGCTGATCAGAATAATCCGAGTTCCGGCCCGCCTCGCCAGATAGCGGGCCAAAACCAGGCCCAGTCCCCCGAGGCCACCCGTGATGACGAAGACACCGCCTTCCCGAATGGGCACGGACTCGTCCCCACCCCTCCAGGTCAAGGGCAGGCGCGTAACGCCTTGAAGAAATCTCTGGGTGCCTCGCCACGCCACGTCGGTCTCATCGTCGTCGGTCAGCGTTTCGCTTCGAATCCGGTCACTGAGGGTCGAGAGCGAGACTTCGCTCTGCGCGAGGTCAATGCTGCGCACGTGAACAGTGGGTATCTCCCGGGGGAGCACACGGCTGGGGCCCAGGAGCAAAGCGGCCGCCGAATCATGAACGCCCTCACCCCCGACATCCCGCATCCCTCTTGAAAAGACATGAAGCCGCAAGGTGTCCCGTGGATCACTCTCGGCAACCGCACGGCCTAAATGGAACAGAGCGTCGAACGATTCCGTCACCGGATCGGCTGGTTCCGTCTTTCTCGTTTCCTCAGCGAGGCTCCACAGATAGACCCATTCCCCCGCCAGGGCACCGTCGGCCTCAAGCGCCCTGAGCAGCCGATGATAGTCCTTGCTCTCTGCCCGACGGATCACGAAACGATTCGTCTCTTCCCGTCGGTATTCGGGTCCGGCCGTGACGATCCATACGCTGTGGCCTTCTGCTTCCCACTCCTCCGCGAGTTTGACAGTGAGTGCATCCTTGCTTCCCCACACCACGATCGGTCTTGGGTCCTCGTTCACAACCGGAGCTGTGGTACGGGTCCAGCCCTCGGCATAAAACCACTGGTCCACATCTTCGATGCGTTCCAACTTGGACCCTGCACCCAGCCCAGAATGATCGAATCCGGGCTGAATCCAATGTCGTTGATGCTCCCAGGGATAGGTGGGTAGCGCAACACGAGCGCGTTCCTCCTCAGCCGCAAAGGCGGACCAATCTGGATCTACCCCCGCAGCCCAGAGACGCCCCAAGGCCTTCAGAACGTGGGGCAAATCATGTGTGTCATCGTCGGGGTGCCTAAGTGAGTGAATCACGACTTGTTCTCGCGTCCGCGCGGGGTGCATTTGGGCGAGGCTGCTGAGCGTGCGCCCGGGCCCTACCTCCAGAAATATACGACCCGTCTCTTCACTGAGACACCGCACGCCCTCTTCGAAGAGCACTGTGCCTCGAAGATGATCAACCCAATACTGCGGATCCATCGCTTGCTCTGCCGTGATCCAAGTGCCCGTCCGATTTGAGATGAAGGGGATTGCCGGCGCTTGGAGATCTAAGCGACCGAGAAATTGCGCCCACTCTTTCAAAATGGGGTCCAGCATCGCCGAATGAGCTGCGATCTGTATTTTAATCCTTCGCGATTCGACGCCCATCGAATCCAGCCTGGTTTGCAATGCCTCAATCGCGGGAGTGGGCCCGGAAGCCGCGCATAGCTCCGGCGCATTCACCGAGGCCAGCGAAAGTCTTTCGTCGAGTTCCGATTCAAGCTGTGCCGCCGATAAAGGAATGCTGAGCATCGCCCCTTCTGGCACAGATTCGAATAGCCGCCCTCGTAGAGAAACGAGGCCGAGGGCGTCATCGAGGCTGAAGACCCCTGCCAGACAGGCCGCGGTGTTCTCCCCCATACTGTGGCCAATCAAGGCATCCGGCTGGATTCCCGACGACATCCAAAGTCGCGCCAGAGCGAACTCACAAATAAAGAGAGCGGGAAGTTGCAGGGAAGGACGCTCAA
>JAKVBI010000053.1 GCA_022447545.1 Myxococcota bacterium | reverse complement strand
AGGCACATCAAGATTCGGGTCAAATTCTGCCAGTACCTGTCCGAATGCGCGACAAAAACGAGCTACCAGCGAAGTGCCGCCAGCCTTCGTGAGCACCTGCCCATGAACATCGACAATGGAACCGGGCACAAGCGTAGTGCCGCCATTCGAATTGGAGCCTGCCGCTCCTATCGTGCCACGATGAACGCCAGCAACCGCATCATCTACGATCGGCATTCCACCAGCAGCCAAAACGTTGAGGATCGCCGAAGCGAGCTGCTCGGGATGACTTGCTGCACCACGAAGAGTGACGATGCGTGGTGAGTTGGGCTGAACGACGTGCAACTGTCTTGCATTGGCGAAGAGATTGGGGTCGTCGACATCGTTCGTCCACGTCTCGATTGTTCCTTCGACTTCCTGCCAAAATCCATTCGCGGTCAGCAATGGGACTTTGATTCCAACTTCACGAATCATGTGTACCAATTCACCCAGATACGCCTGAGCTGCTTCTTCATTGCCGCACAACCATTCCTGCTCAATCTGGACTGCCAAGAGCGGCCCAGCTGATGGACCTTCTGCATGATCACCATTCGGTTGGAGAGAGACGATCTGCTTTCCGAGCGCGCTCCACCAGCGAGTCACTGCTTCAAGGAATTCAGAATCAGCCTCCCGTTGCAGGGAAGTCTTGCCATCAGAATTCTGAACATCTGCCAACCAGCCCGGTAGGCCGCCGCCGCCGAACGGGGCGCCTACGTTGGGGCCTATTCGCAGGACGACCCAGAGTCCTACCTCAGCTGCAACACGGAGAAATTCCGCGACGTCTCGACTTCCTGTGAAGTCGAACCGACCCGGTCGGACCTCGTGGAAGCCCCAAGGCACGCTCGCAACGACCGTATTAAAGCCTGCACCCTGGAGGGCTCGCAGCCGCGGGGCCCAGGATTCCTGGTCAAGAAGGGCGTATTCCGCTCGCCCACCGATGATATGGACTCGTTGGCCACGCACGGAAAGGCCTCGTCCGTCGAAAGAAACGCTTGTCACAACGCTCTCCTCTGGGCGTATCACGCCCGAAACACGATGAAGCAGTTATCCTCGACTATTCGAACGTACTCGAAGGCGGTTCTGTTCGCCCGAATTGCGGGTCAACCCGTGATTCAGCCGGAAATCCGCGTTTACCAGGGGTGCCCTCATGCTCGGAAGTCCCACAGGATCCGTTCTACTCACGATCGCACTCGGAACCCTGGCCATCATTGCCGGTTGCGAATCAGACGCCAAATGGGTGGATGATCGCCTCGACAAGATCCTTGAGACCAGTGCGACCGATATCGGTGGCAATGCCGAAGTCCCCCCCGTCGATGGGTGGATGGCGGGTACGGGCACGGCATTCCCCCCCGACCGCCCTATCGACAACCGGCCTCCCACGAACAACCCCTCCGCCGAAGACCTTTATTACCAGGCGATGACTGAGGTGGAAAAAGACGCCGACTCGATCATCGAGCGAATGCAAGAGATGGCCGTCCCCCCCGAAGACGCTGTCGTTCTCACCCTCGAAGCATCGATCAAATACGCGACGAAGCATGCTCTGGACTACGTCAATGCC
>JAKVBI010000052.1 GCA_022447545.1 Myxococcota bacterium | reverse complement strand
CGGTTTGGGGTTCCAGCTCTGGAGAAGAAGGTGGCGACTGACGGCCATTTTCTTCAATAGGTGGGCGGGGGCGGGGATCGGAATGTCGAAAGTTGGTCCGTCTTGAATTGCTCGGATCAGCTCGATGTCGTCGGAAGCGGGCCGTCCTTCCCAGGCTCCGAGATCGAGGGTGCCGCCGAAATTCCAGGAGACCAGCCCGGGCACGAACCGCTCGGTGCCTAACAGCAAGGAGGCTAACGCCGTTGCCACGACGGTGGCCGTGGTTCGCTGGTTCTTGAGGAGAGCCAGGGCGCCGTACCCGCAGAGCAGGGCCACCGGCACCCATAGAGCGATCGTCACGGCGAAGAAGGCGCGTGCTGCGTCCAGTCCGGGGATGAAGGTGGAGAGAATGGGATGAAGCCCGGGAATCGTAACTTCCGTTCCCGGCAGAGGGATTTCGCGGATCGCCAACCACATGACGAGAAGTCCAGCCCCAAGCATTGCCAGACGCGGGTCGGCGCGCTGGAACGGTGGTGGTCGTAGAAATCGGTCGAGAAGCCCAATCGTAGTGAAGACGAGTGCGAAAGTGCCGATGAAGTAGGGCGTTCCGTACCAGAACGTCGTGAGGTTGAAGAGGGCGGTGTGTCTTCCTGCGAGTACGTCCCAGGTTTCGCGAGTTTCAAAGTATGGCCCGAGGACGGTCCAGGCGAGTGCCAGGGCAATAGCAATGCTCGTTCCCAGAGGAAGGAGCACCCGGGGAATCCTTGAGCGAAAGCGGATCAAGAGGTGCAGCCCGAATGCCCCTGTCACAATCGCGCAGCCCGCCACGACGTAGATCGTTTCCAGGGCCTGTAGGCAGAGGAACAAGCAGAGCCACGCTGCATTTTTCCAGGGCTTGTCTTCGCGGAAGAGTTTGTCGAGGAAGAGGAGGATCAAGGGAAGCCAGAACTCCGCGTGGAGATAGGGATGGCCACCATCAATGATGCGGGGTGGTGCGAGGACGAGAAAGAGTCCGGCGAGGAAGGATGCCCCGGCATGGCGCGTGAAGTGTTCGGCCAGAAGGTACATGGCGATGCCGGGCATGCAGAGAGTGAAGATCAGAAGTAGGTTGTAGGATAGGATTGGGTCGCCGGTGAGTAACCATGGAATCGCCATCTGGACGCCTTCGCCGAACATGTGCTCCCCCAGCGTGTACGACTGGGGGAAGGGGAAGCACTGCCCGTCGCGCAGCAGGTTCCAGGGCTCGGTTAGAAGGAGGTCGGCGTTGCGGGTGATGACCGAGATCACCATCGATTGGTCTAAGTGGCCGATCTTACGATTCGCCTCGTCGATCCCGCTATTGTAGGGGAGCAATTGGACGGGGTCGGGCAGGACGTTGCGAAGCACGAAGAGGGAGACTGCGACGTAGCCGAGAGTCGCGAGTACGAAACACAGGCTTCGCTTGCGGGATTGGTGGGGCGTCATTCGCGGGCTAGTTTGCGCGTGCTTCGGTCCTGGATCAACTTTTCGTAGCTACCTGGCCGCAGGGTTACGAAAATCGCATTCGCCTCCGCGCAGAGCCGGTCGCCCGCGTGGAGGGTCCCTTTGCAGGTGACTTTTCTTCCCTCGACGGACTCGATCCATGCCTCGAATCGCAAGGGCGTGTGGATTGGAGTCGGAGAGCGGTAGATCGTCGTCAGGGTGCCCGTCATCCCGGGCTGTCCGCTGAAGGTCTGGGCATAGCCCAGGATCTCGTCGAAGGCCGCGGCCAGACAACCGCCGTGCACGCAGCCCGGGGCTCCTTCGTAGGCGGAGCCAAAGGTTACCTCGGCATTGACTTTTCCCTCGGTGGAGTCGAGCCGGATGGGCGGGGCCAGGGGGTTGGATAGGCCGATCAGCGGACTGAAGTCGAAATGGCCTCCGCCCGTTTGCTGCTCGGGGGCGGCGACCGAGGTTTCTCCGAAGCCCTCATAGCGGT
>JAKVBI010000051.1 GCA_022447545.1 Myxococcota bacterium | reverse complement strand
GAACTGTGTCGTTGAGTAATGCTCGTCGATGCTTACAGTCAGTTCTGGGTGGACGGTGAGTAGGTGGTAGGACTCGTGGAAATTGTCTTGGATTACTTTCCAGTTGCAGGGCATGCGCGCGGTCAGCGCCGAATAGCGCATCCAGTTCTCTGGGTGGTAGTTGGGCCAGTCTTTACCGATAGGGCCCAGGAACTCGCGCAGCGGTACGCAGTCGGGATCCATGTTGATGAATACGAATCCGATAAAAGTGTCGCAGGGAACCTCGACAAGCTGTAGTCCGTCGCATGGATGCCCCTGGCGGAATTCGCCGCGCGCTTCGCAGATGGTGCCGTCGGCGCGATAGCCCCAGCCGTGGGCGGGGCAGGTGAGGGCATCGCCCAGGTTGCCCTGTGGGGTCTTGAGCAGGCGTGTGCCGCGGTGTCGACACACGTTGTAGAAGGCGCGGATGACACCGTCGGCCTGTCGGATGAGGATGAAGGACTCGTGGCCGACGTCCTCGACCTGGTAATCGCCGGCGTTGGGCATTGCGCTCTCACGGCCCAGCAGAAGCCATACGCGCGTCCACATGTTTTCCCACTCGAGCGCGAAGAATTCGCGCGAAGTGTAGCGGTGGCCATGGATCGGGTGATTGCCGACCCGGGGCTGGGTCCAGGCGGGAGCCGGTTGTGACTGCCAGTCTCGGGGGCTTGCCATCCGTTTCTCCGGTCGTGGTGCTTCGTTACTCGATGGTCAACGTCAGTTGGAAGGCCCGATCCCCGAACTCCTTGTTAACGAAGCTTAGGTTGTTGGTTTCATCCGGGGCAGGGATGGGCTCGAGCATGAGTGACAGGACGCCGTCGCCTAGGTACTCGGCTGCGGTGACCTGGGTTATGTCAAAGTTCACGTCGGCCCAGGTCGACGGTGTCGCCGCGCTGAAGCTCGGCGGGGGCATCACCGAGGCATCGATCGGCTGGGTGTCAGTTGGCTGATTCTTCCAGTTCATCAGGTATTCCGACCAGCTGTCGGTGGCGACGAGGTGCAGCTGGTGGGGTGTCGGGTTGCTCGCTTGGTCTCCGCCGAGGGCTGAGCCGTAAAGGGTGCCCCTGAGCGTCGCCGAAGTGATCTGTGTTCCCTCGATGGACTTGGGTAGTCGGAACTTCAGAAAGATCCTCGTGATGGCGTCGGGGTAATTGGTCATCGGGCTGATCCGCCCTGAGCGCAGGCCGCCATCAAAGATGATCTCGGGTTCTTGCTTCATCACGTAGGTGTCTTCGGAAACGGTCAGGGTCTTGCGTTCCGCATCATCTGCGGCAGCGGGCGCGTGCAGCCAGGTCGCTGCCGCAGTGAGGAGAACCGGGAGAGTCCAAGAATGAGACATCGGCCGGCTACTCCCTCTCTTCGGGTTCCCAGCGTCGGCAGATGACGCAGGCGTTGATACCCCCGATCCCCATGTTGATCTTTCCGGCGATGTTTCCATCGACGCCGGTGCCCTCCTGGCAGACCAGGCAGTCGTGGTAGGGCGCAATCTGTGCGTGTAATTCATTGCCCTGCAGGTTCACGGGGTGCAAGACGCCCTTCGTGAAGCCCATGTGCTGTGCCGTTAGTTCCCAGCCGCCGCACACCGACATGCCGTGGCCGAACGAGCCCTTTCGCGCCGTCATTAACGGCCTGTCGCCGAAAACGCGGAGTGCATTCTGGAGTTCGTTCCAGTCGCCCGGGGTCGCCGTCGCGTGCATGTCCCAAGTGGAGATGTCGTCTGGCGCTACGCCGGCTTGGTCGAGTGCTGCGCGAATCGCGCGCTGTGGGCCCTCGGCCGAGGGAGTGATGATGTGCTCGGCATCCGAGCTGAGCGCTACACTCAGGACCTCGAGTCCCAGTGGTTTCATGCCCAGCGAGCGGCAATGTTCGTAGTCACCCACGATCCAGATGCAGGCACCGCCGCTGACATGGGTGCCGCGCATCTCGGTGAGAGGCTTCGAGACCTGGCCGTCGTGTGAAATGACACGCGCCGCGTAGAACGCGCCCACGGACAGTGCATGCGGAGAGGGGGCGGTCGTGCCGACCACGGCCATCTTGATTTGCCCAGCCTGGATGGCGTCGTCGGCCATTTTTAACGCCGTTCCGAAGCCGGCGCAGGCGCCGAGAGGGGCCACGGTGGCACCGGTGATGCCGCCGATCATGCTGATCTGTGCGC
>JAKVBI010000050.1 GCA_022447545.1 Myxococcota bacterium | reverse complement strand
CTGCCCGTGGGGTAATCGAAATAACTGTCATCCTCCGGATTGTGATAGGCCGCCTTGTACCACTCATCGATGGTGGGCAGTGCATACCTCCAGCCCTCTTGACGATTAGAGAGGGCGATAGCGAGGTCTTCATTCGATGTCGCGCCATTGAGCGGGTACGCCCCGTCTTCCGTGGACGAGCCGTCCTGCGCGCCGGTCGGCTGGCCATTATGCAGCCAGTTGCTGAACCGCATCGCGTTGCCGTAGTCGACGCCGCTCCGCATGGGCCGGTTCAACTGACCGGGCCGCCCGATGGTGTAGGAGTAGCTTCCGGCCTCGCCCACACGTTTGATATCGGGGGCAAAGATCGCGTCTCCCCCGGTATCCCGGTCCATCTCCGGGTGCCATAGCCCGTGCGTGTCGTCGGCGGCCACGGCGTTGAGAAACACCAGGTACTGCCCCGCAGTCACCTCGAACTTGCCGATGGCATACTCATCGTCAACCTGGCCGAATCCGGTCCCGTCGGCCGGATTCCCCGGATTCCCGATCGGGACGGTCTCGATCGCCACCGCTTGGCCCGCGCCGGGGTCATTCGGGTCCGTTGGGTCCGAGCCATTCCTCACCTCCAATCCATCAGGGACCACGTCTCCATCAGAATTGGGATTAAGGGGATCGGTTCCCGTATCGGTTTCACTATTGAACTGGCCGGTATTCGTTTCGTGTCCGTCGAGAAGGCCGTCGCCGTCGCTGTCGGGCTCAAGGGCGCCGGTGCCATTCTCGAGCTCTTCATCGTCGTTGGAGAAATCGTCGTCGGAGTCCTCGTCGAGAGGATCGGAGCCAGCGACAAACTCCTCCTCGTTGGTGAGGGTGTCACCATCGAGATTGCCAGCTGGGTCGATATCCTCGAGGGACGCGATTGCATCATCAGGATCGGCATCGATCACTGTCTGTTCCCAGGAGTCGGGCAGGCCGTCGTTGTCCACGTCGCCCACCTGTTGGAGAACGACCCCGTCGTCGTTCTGTACCACCTCCAGCTCCTCCCATCCGGCCGGGGCGCCGGTGATGGTGATGTTGGCTTCGTCGAACAGACGATCGGTGTCCGGGTTTTCGAAAATGAACAAGGGGATGCTCGTTGCCGCACCGGTGTAGTCGGTCATGTCGACGGTCAGATGGAAGGGTCTCGTGCCCGCGGTGGCTCCGGTGAATTGGAGGGGGTCAGAATCGGTCAACGTGACGGGCGTCACCCCTCCGGCGACGAGGTTGAAAACGAAAGTCATCTGTGCGCGGTCACTCCAAGTGGTAATCAGCCCCGGTGTGATGGTCCCGATGTCCGATGAGAAAATGATGTCTTGCAACCCCCAGCTCGACTGACCGGTATCGAAGTTCCTGAAATCGCCCGCAACCCAACTGCCGCCCGCAAATTCGATGGTCGGCTTCCCCCTGTCGCTGGGCGACATGGCGACGATGTCTCCCTCGATGGTTCCATCTGGGTCGACTCGGACATAGGCGCCGTTGGGGTTGTTGCTGCCGTTGAGGAAGACGATTCCATTTTGCGCAGCCCCGCCTACGGTAGCCCTGAAGTAATTCTGGATGAGCACTGTTTCACCGCCGAAGAACTGTGCCTCCCTAAGGGGATTTAGAGCGCTGTAATCAACATCCATGATGATGTCGCCGGTGAGTGCAGCGTCAGCGGGATATTGCTCGATTCGAAACGCGTCGAAGGCACCGGTTCCCGGGACGGCATCATCTTTCCAGTTGTTCGTATCGGACCACAGGTTGCCGGTGGCCTGCGGCGGGTTCTCCGTATTGTGCCAATGGGTAAATTGGGCGGAGGCAGAGGGCGTGACCACGCCCATCACCAACGCGACAGTTAGGACTCTGTTCGCTTTTCTTGTCCGATCTAGTTGTTGCATGAGTTTGTCCTTTCGCAGATTAGCATGGGGCCGCCGGGGCGCCGGGATTCGCGGCTGAGCGCAATGACGCTCACATCATGCTCAAGATTCGGGGCTGCGAGTGCAACAATGGACTGCACGTCGATGTCACACGAAGGAATAAGATGCCGGTGACCGTTTCATGCCGACCACCACTACTCTTTGAGTTTTCCTCGTGTCCCCTCATTTCGAAATCACTCTCGAGGCCGAAGGGCCTAACTCATTACAGGTTGGCATGGATCGCGTGCGCTAGGGAGTTCACAATCTGGGTTGGATTGCTGGGCAACAGTCACGGAGTGAGCGTGGCAATCTGGAGGTCGCAATCCTGAGCCGTGCGCCGGCTGCCGAGAGCCTTGGAACTTACCCGAGGTGCTGCGCCCCGAATTCATTGCTCGCCCGCTTTTCTTACTTGGACGCCTGGCGGGGAGCCGGGAGCGGCGGTGAAACGGCCCGGGAAGGTTGATATTCGCGGTAACACGATGGCATGATCGTCAGAAACCTGCTCGTCCATTTTCAGTTTTCCCTGGATTTGATTTAAAATTAGCCTTTGCCGCTGAGCATAATTGGCTTATCGGGGTAGTCCTTCCGTAGGGAAG
>JAKVBI010000005.1 GCA_022447545.1 Myxococcota bacterium | reverse complement strand
CTCCGCGTATCCAGCGATACCGCACACCGACACAGAAAACACCTATATCTCTATTTCACAATCCGGTCACGCCGCGAATCAAAACCGGCCACTTCCGGACATTTGATATACGCATTTCTAAGATTTCTTCGGGCACACATGCCCACGGAGGATATGCTTTCCATCAACACGAGGACAAGCTCATGAGCGGAAGCGTACTCGTTGTAGACGATCAGGAACTTCCCCGCCGCGCTCTAGTAACAGAATTACGTGACTTGGGCTTCTCCGTCAGTGAGGCTGCGGATGGAGAGAAGGGCTGGGACCAATTCTGCCACGACCGCCCGGATGTCGTGGTGACCGACCTTTCCATGCCCCACTCCGATGGGCTCGCACTCCTGACACGCATCCGGTCCCGTTCGGATATTCCCGTGATCCTCTTCAGTGCCCACGGGACCGTTCAAACTACGGCGGCCGCTTTCAAGGCGGGCGCCAACGAATTCTTCTGCTCGGCCGAAGTCGAAATCGAAGAGATCGTGAACGTCGTGATTGACGCCACTCGAACGGGACGCTCCCAGGATGGAGCACAGGTTCTGGCTGACCATTGGGTCGGATCCAGCCCCGCAACCCGTCACACGAGAGAACGATTGGCCGGTCTGGCCCCTCTACGATCCCCGGTCCTCGTGTCCGGACCTCCGGGATCCGGTCGCAGCACCGCGGTGCGCCTGATGCACGAATTCGGTCACTCGGCAGGCCGGCCACTCGCAAACATCCAAGCCAACTCCCACGCCCTCGATCCGCGGGAGGCGCCACCCGGGGCCGTCCACCTGGAAAACATCGAGACCTATTCAACCGACGCCCTCACCTACTGGTCGAACTTCATCCGTACTCGCGAATCCACCGAATTCCGCGATGGACCTCGGATATTCCTATCCAGCAAGTTGTCGCTTCATGAACTAGCCCAATCTTCGGAATTCAGAGAGGGCCCCGGACGAGTCCCCCTTCGGTTTGCAATCGAACTCCCGACTCTCGCCTCCTGCAGAGAGGATGCGCCCGAAATTTCCCGTGCGCTCGTCAAGCGAATCGGTGCATCGGTGGGCCGGATGATTCAGCTCTCGCCTGCGGCGTTGAATTTCATTTCGAATCAGCGATGGAACGTGAGTCAGCGAGTTCTAGAAGAGATGCTCCACGAAGCCGTGGTCTTCACGCGCGGTCGCCAAATTCGCCGCGAAGTCATGGTTTCGGCCTTCGACCAGCACCGAAGAACGCTCGACACGTTTCGCGAGCAGCATCTCGCTCGAGAAAAGGAACTCTTGATCTCGGCTCTCGAAAGGAACGGGGGGAACATCTCGCGTACTGCCACCCAGCTCGAGAAGAGCCGAAGCGCCGTATACCGTCTGATTGCAAAGCACGACATCTCACCCCACCGAAAGCACAGAACTAGACAAGGGGAGTGACAGAAGCTGCAGTGCAGAAATGGGGTCGGCTGAGATACTGGTGTTTCTCGAGGCTCGGACGGCCGCGGAACATCGAGACCACACGAGTGACACACCCCTTCTGAACGTGAGAAGAAGCAAACCCAAGAATGCATCTCGTCACCGACCCGCGTTGACGGCGGGGCTTTTGCTCCTTCCCGTCGTCATCGTTTTGGCCGCAGCCGGGTCTCATCTGTTAAAAATTGAATCTCGTGCCCAGACCAACTGCTGGATCCTGCCCAACACGCGGGTCCTACAGACTCCTGCGACTCCGAACTGCCCTCTCGAAGGGGGCGATCTCGTGCGCCGAGTCGAACTCCCTGATGCAAATCTACAGGTTCATGACCTCTCGAGTCTCGACAAAGCGATCGGACGCTCGACAGAACCACAGGTTCGCATCCTCGTCCATCGCAATGGAAGTACGCTATGGAAAGAAGTCCCCGTAAGCAGATCTCCCAATTCGGCGAAGGCCATCCGAATCGCCGTCGCCATCGTAATGTCTGGATTCCTGCTCGGAATCCCACTTTACCTGCTCTGGCATGCCACCCCGAATGTGGCCATACCCCTAGCCATCTTTTACAGCTCCATCAGCACGATCGTCGTGACCTCGTTGATCGGCCAGCATTCGCAGCACGCAACGCGGCTTGCCCTAGTCGCTCTGTCCTTCGTGCCCGCCGCCCTGACGCATCTGGCCTTCACCTTCCCCCGCGAGAGATCGATCTCAAAACACATTCCGAGCCTTAAATACACCCCCTACGGCGTGAGTCTCCTGCTCGTGATTGTGGGATTTTTCGCGCTGGAGCGGGCCCCCATCCTTTGGCAACCCTTCAGCTTGGCCCTTGGGGGCCTCACCATCGCGGCATGGCTCGTATTGATGATCGCCTGCGCTCATTCGCTGAGTCGATCATGCTCACCCATCGAACGGGCCCAAGCACGTCTGGTCTTCATAGGATCACTGCTCCTGCCTCTGGGGCCCATGCTGTTTTGGGCCACCATGACAAGCACCACTACAGATCTCGTCTTCCTCTACCTGTGGACCATACCCATCGTAATGCCCCTCCCAATCGGTGTCGCGATCAGCCGGTACAACCTTTTTGACCTGGGTTGGGACATTCGTTTCTGGGTGGGTCGATTGCTCCTTCTCGGCCTGTCGGCACTAATAATGACACTGGTCCTGCACGGAGTACTGGCGGTGTTACACACACCAACGAGTTTGCATGCAATCGAACCCCTCTTTCTCGTATCACTACTGTGCGCCGCGGTGGCAGAAGCATTCCGCGAAAAACTGACGGGGTTGATGGAGAACACGGCGATTCCTCGCCTTCAGAAGTTGCGCGCTACACGTGAGACCTTCGAGCAGCAGGTCTCCACCGTTCGAGATGAGGAGACCATCACTCATCACCTCGTCGACTCTCTCGCAAACAGCCTCGGAGCCCGCTCGGGAGCCCTGTTTCTCGAGAACTCCACATGCTCCCGTCTTGCCCGAGTCTTTGGCAACACCCCACCCACCTCCACGAAGTTGCTGCTGGCCGCCCGTGAGACGCTCGACACAGATCCTATCGTCCACCTTTCGGCTTCGGAGGCCAGCTCGCCCGAGATCTCCGCACTCCGAACCCAGGGCGTCGAGTGTATCGCTGCCGTCGAAAGCAGTGGCCAGCGTTTTGGCGTACTGCTCGTGGGTTCTTCGCCAGGGCGCTGGCCCTACACTGGCGTGGAAATCGATTTCATCTCAGCTCTGACACGACAGGCCGGCCTCGCTCTTCGCAACAGCCAAATCACCCGCGATCTACTTGCGCAAGAACACCACGCAACTACAGGCCGTGCGGCAATCGGCGTAGCTCATGAAGTAGGAAAGGAACTCGCGTGGATCCGACGCCTGGCCCGCAGAGTCGGCGATCCCGACGAAAGCCACGACCGGAGAGTTCGCGACGCTTCGCTGTTGGTCGAAATGACGGAAAGCGCCTCCGCCGCGCTTTGCCGACTCGTCGACTACGCGACTCGAGGAACCCCCGAACAATCCACCAATCTCACCTTGGACAGTCTCGTCGAGCGGGCCGTTCGGCAGGTATTTCGAGAACACGGTTCGGAACGTGTGAGCCAGGTCATTACATCTTCGGCACGACAAGCCTTGTGTGACGACAACCTGGGCCGTGCGCTCTTCAACCTCCTCGACAATGCGACTCACGCCAGCCCCGCGTCCGAACCAGTGCGCCTCTTCGTGACCTGCGAGAATTCTTGGCTTAGCGTCGAAATCGAAGATCGGGGTTCTGGAATCCCCGAGACCGATAGATCTCGCGTATTCGACCCAGGCTATAGCACTCGCCTCGGCTCCGGTGGTTCAGGATTGGGACTGGGCGTCGCACGGGAAATTATCGAAACCCTCGGAGGTAGCCTCGAACTCTCCCCGATCCTGCCCCGTGGAACACGGGCGAGATTCAAAATCCCGATTACAAACTAGGAAAATCCGTGCTCAGAACCACCCGCTACATGCAATGGAACGTTTTGAGTGTGCCCGTGCTCATTTTTTATCTACCTCTCACAACTTGGGCTGAAGACATAAAAATCAGCGATCGAAAACCAGAGGAAATCCTTTCCGCTGCGTTCACGAATCGATACGAGATCGACCTCATTTCTCGGATCGAATTAAGGGTACGCGATCGCTCAGGCCAAGAACGCAAACGCGTACTCCAGGTTGCCACCAAGTTGTTCGAGGATCGTGTCCATTCGATTGGCCGACTCGAGTCACCTACCTACCTGCGCGGGATGACCGTGCTGATGATCGAGGCGAAGGGACGTGGTCACGAGACGTTCATGTTCATGCCCTCCCTCAACAGGGTCCGGCGCATCTCAACCGCTCAACGCGGAGATGCCTTCTTCGGAACGGACGTCACCTACGAAGACATCGAGCGACGCCGTCTCGATGACTACGAAATCCTGGACATGACCACCACAGAACTCTTGCAAGAACCCGTCTACAGGATCCGTGCGCGCCCCCGGGCCCAATACAGCTACGCCAATCTCGTTTTCACTATTGCCCAGAGGGATTCATCCATCCTGGCCGTCGAGTATTTCAAGCGTGGCGCCAAATCGCCCTATCGCGTGATATCAGCACCGCGTGAGCACATGACCCTCTCCGCGGGCCACGTGTTGCCCACCCGGATGTATGTAGAGAACCGAACACGGGGCACCACCACGGAAGTGCACATCTCGAATCTTCATTCCGAAACGAATATCGGCGAGCGCTTCTTCTCCGTTCGCACACTCGAATCAGGGGCCCCTATTCCCCGGCAGCGCTCGACACCTACCCCGAGGGAATGACTCGAGACCCAGAGCCGAACCGAGGCAGTCGAAACCTGCCCCGCTCCCGAACATCCAGGCGGACGCGAGCGGACAGCCTTGAGCATCAGCGGGCGCGATCGGACATTGAAACGCGGAGCCTCTCAGAGGGAAAGTGTTGGAGAGTGGTGCGCTGGTCCGCGCACCCGAAAAGTTGCGAAAGGCTATGACATGACTCGAGAACACGGACTCGGAGCCGAGCACACGCCCCGCGTAGCACCGGGAAAGCCGCGACAATACCCGACGAAGGCGCGAACCTGCGATCGTCGCCTTCGAGCTCCACTCACACCCACGGGAGAGAGTGCCGCCATCCAATCGGTGCGAGAACTGATCGCGAAATACGCCAGATCGGACGCCCCAGTTCTCATCACGGGAGAGACGGGTACAGGCAAGGAGATCGTCGCTCGAGCGCTTCACGATGCAAGCCCCAGAGCCGGCTTCCCCTTCATCGCCGTCAACTGCGCGGCGATTACCGAGGGACTGTTCGAAAGTGAGCTTTTCGGCAGCACTCGGGGCGCCTACACGGGTGCCACCAGGGACCGAAAAGGCCTAGTGGGGCTGGCCCGCGGCGGAACGCTCTTCCTCGACGAGATCGGCGAAATTCCTGGACGCAGCCAATCTAAGCTGTTGCGCTTTGTCGAGGACAATCGCTACCGCCCGGTAGGCGGGTCGCGGGAACGCCGGGCAGAGGCGCGGATCGTTGCGGCCACGAACCAATCTCTGACCCAGCAGTCCAACACGTCCGGATTTCGCCGCGATCTCTACTATCGCCTGGCCGTCCTCAAGATTGACCTACCGCCGCTTCGCAAGCGAGCCGACGACATCCCTCTTCTGCTAGCGGAGTTACTCGATGAACTCCAGCACGGAGGAAAGCGCTACCGCGTCGCGCCCGAAGCCATCCAGGCCCTGCGGCAATGGCCTTGGCCGGGCAACGTGCGCGAACTCAAGCACACCGTTGAGCGCGCATTGCTGTCCACCTCGGACGATTGGATTCGTGATTTCCCCCTGGACACCCCGTCCGAGGGAACCACCTGCTCTCCCCCACCTCGACCCACCGATCCTTTGAGCGAACTCCTCACGCGGCATCGCGGACAGCTCGGACCCGTGGCAGAGGAACTTCGGGTGAGCGTCCGCACCGTGCAACGGCGCATGAAGGAGTTGGCCCTCAATCGGCTGGATTTTCGCGACGCATCATAAAGTGGACGGCCCTCGGTGTCACTACAGGTCGAGAGAGAGTGCCACCGGACCTCGAAGCAACATCGAGCGCCGCCACTCGGGCGGGCCGGCGGGCCCCTTGAAGTCTGGAAAGCGCCTCAGCAGTGCGCCGACGGCGATTTCTGCTTCCATGCGCGCCAGCTGGGCCCCGAGACAGAAGTGCGTACCGTGGCTAAGCGCCAGATGCGGATTCGGGTCGCGGCCCACGTCCAGCACGTCAGGATCAGCGAAACGCTTGGGGTCGCGATTCGCCGCGGCCAGCACGAGCCCTACGATCTGGCCCCTGCGCAGAACCTTCCCTCCGAACTCGCAGTCCTCCAGCACCGCCCGATCGGTGAATTGAACGGGGCTGTCATAGCGCAGGAACTCGTCTACGGCGGTGGGGAGTAGCGAAGGATCCTCTTGTAAACGCCTGCGCTGCTCGGGATGAAGCAACAGCGCCGCCACCGCATTACCGATCAGGTTCGCGGTGGTCTCGTGACCCGCCACCAGCAACAAAGTACACAGAGCCTGCAGGTCTCCGTCCTCGAGCTGCACGCCACCTTCTTCGGCCTGTAGCATCGCGCTCATCAAATCATCACGTGGTTCGACACGGCGCTCGGCCAGCATCCCGGCGAAGTAGGCATAGAGTTCCCGCGTCGCCTGCCGCATGGGCTGCGCCCCACGGGTCCCCTGAAGAGGGTCGAGCACCTGAACGAGATCCGCGGTCCAACGGCGAAAGCGCTCACGGTCCTCGCTGGGAACACCCAACAACTCCGCGATGGCGATCACCGGAAAGGGATAGGCGAATTCCGAAATCAGCTCGAGGTGGCCCCTGGAAGCCGCCTCATCGAGCAGGTCTTCAGCGACCTCCTCGAGGTGGGGGCGAAGTGCCTGCACGCGGCGCGGGGTAAACGCCTTCCCCACGAGCCCGCGCAGGCGTCGATGGTCGGGACCATCGAGCATCAGCAGGTTGCGCACCATGAAGCCCTGGAAGTCGGGCTCCTTGCGATTGAACCAGTTCATCATGCGGAACGCCGCTGTCTCCCGGCGATCGGCGGTGAAGGCAGAACTCTTCAGCATGGCCGCCACGTCGTCATAACCAGTGGCAAAGTAGGCCCCGAAGCCCCGGCTATAAAACATAGGGTCCGTCTCATGGAGCCTTCGCCAGGTCGCGTAGGGGTCGAGCCGATGCTCTTCAAGCAGCGGGTTGAAACCACCCACCAGAGGCCGCAACGCACGCATCAAAGGCTGCTGGGCACAGAGCCACTGAACGCTTCGGAGAAGCAATCCCTTCGACCTCCTCGTTGGACGCATACGTCCCGGTTAGTGGTCGCAGTCCCCATCGCGAACCGCCCGAGCGTGGAGCGCAGTCGTCTTTCTGGCTCTGTTGTGGTTGCCCGAAAAGAACTTCGATGCCCACGCATACTCGGGCCATCCCTCGTATTCCAGCGACGACCAGTAACGCGCATTGACGGAAGGACCGACCACGGGGTTTCCACAGGGCAGATCCCGACAGTTTCGTACCCGAAGGAGTTCGAGTTCGGCCATGGTCGGAATCCTCCAGTCGCAACGACCGGCGAAGCACTCTCCAGTCAGCGGGTCGGGCCGGTTCAGACTCGCGAGGAATACGGTGAACAAGGTGCCGTTGGGCTTCACGCGCATTGGCTCTTTGGAATCCTCGGACGCACCGGCAAGACGCTTTTTTGCCAACCTCGCCCTTCGTTCGCGCCAGGTGACCGGCTCTTTCGGAGCCTCGGTCCAGGTGTAGGTATTCGCCACCTCGTGAGGTCGGCTGGGGTCCGGACCCGTACCCGAGTCCTGCTTCTTCTCCCACACCAGGTCCCTGGATGGGTCGGACACCGTGCCATTCCCACAATCGCGATAGGCGTCGGTTTCCCCGGCATGGACGGGCAAGGCTCCGCCGGCCATGCCAACCGTCCACCCCAGTAAGCCCATCAGCAACATCCTCGGCATCGCTTCGCTCTGGCTCACCGAGCCACCTCCGTCTTTCCAGACCTCAAGAGTAGCCGTTGGCACGCCCGGCGAGAACCGTCCGCCCGCCCCCGGGAAGCGGCGTGTGCCTAGGGACCGGTGGGTTCGAGGCGAACGATCTGACTGCCCGCCCGGTGTTCGAGCAGCACGAGCACATCGCCCTGGGGGTCAACCTCGACGTCTCGAAACCGGCCGAGACCGCGGATCAGTACCTCGGTGTGCTGGGCCCCGCTCTCATCGATGACCACCCGCCACAGTTCGTTCTGCTTGAGGGTCGCCACCAGCATGTGATTCTGCCAACGCGGAAATGCCTCCCCGCGGTAGAACACGATGCTCGAGACTCCGGGCGAGGGCGTCCAATCCACGGTAGTGGGCTCGAGATCGGCCGGGTCGAATTCGATCCCATACTTCTCGGCGTATCGAATCGGTCGACCGTCGTAGTCCACCCCGAGGCTCACCAGGGGCCAGCCGTAGTTCAGGCCTGACCGGATCAGGTTGGCCTCGTCGCCACCCCGGGGACCGTGCTCGGATTCCCAGAGTCGACCCGTGGAGTGATCGAAGGCCAGACCCTGGGGGTTTCGATGCCCGAGTGTGAAGGCGGACTTCATGGCACCAGGCTCATCCACCCAGGGGTTGTCGACGGGTGTACGGCCATCGTCGTGCATGCGGTGGATCTTTCCGTAGGGGAGCCCAAGATCCTGAATGCCTCGATAATCGGTTAGCTCACCAAAGCTCAGATATACGTACCCTTGATCGTCGAAGGCAATTCGCGCTCCGGCGCCATTCTCGAGACCGTCCTGGTAGGTGTCCTTCGGCGCCTCCCAGATCGTTTCCTGATCGACCCACCGACTGCCATCGAGCCTTCCGCGGACGAGTTTCAGCATGGACACCGGGCGCCCACTTTCGCGGCTCGCTTCGTTGCAGTCCTGACAGCGGTCTCCATAGGAGAGGTAGATCCAGCCATTCTCCGAATAGGCGGGATGGAGGGCCGCTTCGTGCGCCCAGCCATTGCCCGCCAGGGTGGTGCCGCGAATCACACTGTCGGTGTAGAAACGCGGAGTTCCAGTCACACGAGTCGAGGTCTTGCCGTCGGCCGCCACGATCCGCAGCCCCAGCATCTTCTCGGCCACCAGAATACGACCGTCAGGCAATGGCGCGATCGAATAAGGCTCGCTCAGCCCGCCGAAGACCGGCCTCAGAACGAAACGATGCAACTCGCCCTCGATGGGCTGACTGGGAACCTCCGGGGGCTCACCGATGCCAAGGCCCGCTTCACCCGTGTCGATGGCGCGCTGCTCGAGCAGGTAGATCGACAGGCCGCGAATGTCGTCGGGGTCCAGTACCTGGGACCAACCCGGCATGCCCCGGTCAGGAAAGCCCTTGGCGATGCTCTCCACCAGCCCGTCGACCGACTGTCCGTGAACCAGGGGCTCGATGAGCAGAGACGGTCCCTGCGCCGTCCCCTCCATGCCCGCCCCATGGCACACCGCACACTGGGCCTCGTAGATGCCACCCATCTCATCGGGTGCCACCCACGCGTCACGACTGTCCTCCATCATCTCGGCGTCCGACGGGCCGGTGTCCGCAACTTGAGATTCCTCCGCGGGCGCCACCTTCTCTGGCGTCCGAGCGGAAGGATCGGGTTGCAAGGGGGTATGGCACGACACCGCGATCACGCCCCACCCCAGAATCAACCATGCAGCCGGCGCCAGCAAGAACCGGCTCGTAGGTCGCTTCGCCATGATGTCCCTAGCTCCCAAGTTCGGCGCGCAGCGCCTGAGGCCCGAGTTCCCAGTAGGCCGGGAGCCGTTGGTACTCGAAACCCGCCATGAATTTCGCATGAGGGACCTGATCAAACAGCACGTTGGTCATCACCTCCGCTTCGAGCCTGGCCAGATTCGCCCCCAGACACAGATGAGGGCCGTAGCCAAACGTCAGATGCAGGGGCGGATCGACTCGATCAACGCAAAACACATCCGCATCGGAACCGAAGGCCTCGGGGTCGCGATTCGCCGAGGCCATCCCCACCACGACCCGGGCGCCAGCGGGGATGCCCACGCCGCTCATCTCGACCTCGCACCGGGTCCGCCGCGTCAGGAGTTGAACCACCGCGTCGAAACGCAGGGACTCCTCGATCGCCGCGGGGATCAAACTGCGGTCTGCTCGCAGGCGGGCGTAGAGGTCCGGCGATTCGATCAGGCGGTAGAGCAAGTTTCCCAGCAGATGGGTGGTGGTGTCATTGCCCGCGATGATCAGGTGCGCGAGGGCGATGCGAATTTCCACCTGGGACATCTGCTCGCCGTCGATCTCGGCCTGGACGAAGCGTGTCAACAGGTCGTCGGGTACCTGGGTGGAGGCCCGCCGTTCGGCCGCCAGGGTATCGATGTAGTCGGCGAACTCGGGGTGCGCCCCAGCGAGCCCCTCGCCCCGCTCGGTCCGGTTGTCGGTGATCCAGGCACTGGTGCAGACCTCCTTCGTCCAGGCTCGGAACTGCACGTAGTCGCCCACAGGCACGCCGATCAGGTGGGCGGCCACCTGGGATGGAATGGGATCCACGAGGGTCGGAACCAGATCCACCTCTTCGTTCCGCGCCAGGGCATGCACCAATCCCTCGGACAGTTTTCGAATGAATGGCTCGAGGGAGCGGAAGTTTCCGTAGTTGAGGGTCGACTGCTCCAGCTTGCGCAACCGCGTGTGGTCCGGAGCATCCATCTCGTTGATCATGCGCTCTTCGCGAGGCACGACCACCCCCGGGCCCCGCAACCCACCCTCGTTCGAGAAGGTTTCGCTGTCGCCAAGGGCGCGGCGACAGTCCTCATAGCGTGCGAGATACCAGAACCCTGAACGCGTATGCGCCACAGGGCGCTCGCGACGCAGGGTTGCCATCTGCTCGTAGGTGATCTCGCCCCACCCCTGAGCGAAGGGGTCGAAGGATTCGATCGACATGGCCTGCGCCTCCTCGATGGGTGAGCCCCAGCATGGACGAGTCTCGGCTTCGATTCAATTCACACTCCGAACTCGCGGTAGAATCACCCTCACCGGGAGGCAATTCATGCAGCGCCACGAATGTGAAGTCCTCGTCGTAGGCTCAGGGGGCGCGGCCCTCGTGGCCGCCCTGGCGGCACACGATGCCGGGGCCCGGGTCGCGGTGGTGGAAAAGACGGGGCTGATCGGCGGCACCACCGCCATGTCCGGCGGCCTGGTCTGGGTTCCGGGCAACCCCCACATGCTCACCGAGGGAATCGAGGATTCCCGGGAGGATGCCCTCCGCTACCTGCTGCACCTGGCCAACGACCGCAGCGACGAAGCCCTCGTGGCCACCATCGTCGAACGCGGCCCGGAAATGATCGAGTACCTCGAGCAGGCCACTTCCCTGGCCTTCGAAACCACCGAAAAGCCCGACTACCACCCGGAACTGCCCGGTGCCAGGCCACGCGGCCGTAGCTTGGCCCCCAACGTGTTCGATGTGACACAGCTGGGTGAATGGCGTGAACACCTCCGCGCCGGGCCCACCTTTGCCCTGCCCATGACCTGGCGGGAACTCGACTCGGTCAATGGAGTCTTCCACCCCGAGCGTCTCGACCTGGCCCTGATCGAGGCACGGGCGGGCCGCGGCCTGGTGGGCATGGGGATGGCGCTGGTGGGGCGACTGCTGGCGGCAGTGCTCGAGCGCGGGATTCCGATCCACCGCCGGGTCTGCGCCAGAGAGCTCATCCTGGAAGGCAAACGTGTAGTGGGCGTCCTAGCGGAAGGCACGAAGGGCCCGCTGCAATTCGATGCCAGCCGCGGCGTGATATTGGCGGCCGGGGGGTTCGAATGGAACGCCGAGTGGGTGCGACGCTTCGTGGCCGGACCCATGACCCACCCCTTGAGCTGTCCCGCCAACCAGGGCGATTCCTTGCGCATGGCCATGGCGGTCGGCAGTGACCTGGCCAACATGGACGACATCATGCGCTTTCCGGCAAGCCAGATTCCGGGCGAAGTCTACGACGACCACCCGATGAATCGCATGGTCAGCGGCGAACGCGGCCTGCCTCACGCCATCCTGGTCAATCGCCGAGGGCAGCGCTTCGTGAACGAGGCCCACAACTACACCGATGTCGCGCGCGCCTTTATGGCGTGGGACCCGGTGGCCGTGGAGTGGGCCAACCTGCCCTGCTGGTCGATCTTCGACCAGCAGTACCGCGACCATTACGCGGTGCTCGATGCGTCGCCGGACGACCCGGACCCGGCCTGGCTCGTACGCGCCGACGACCTCGGTGAGCTGGCACAAAAACTCGGCATGGATGGAGAGGCCCTGAAGCAGACCGTCGAGCGTTTCAACCATTTCGCGGCCCAGGGCAATGACCCGGACTTCCAGCGCGGCGAGAGCCTGTTCGACCGCTACTACGCGGACAACGAAGCCGCGAGCCCCACCCTGGGTACCCTCGAGAAGGCGCCCTTCTACGCCCTCCCCGTCCATTGCGGCGCCATTGGCAGCACCGGCGGTCCGCGCACCAACTCCAAGGGCCAGGTGATGCACGTCAGCGGCCACCCCATTCCGGGCCTCTACGCAGCAGGCGATTCTGCAGCTTCCAGTATGGGCCCCGGCTACGGGGGCCCAGGCGGGCCCCTCGGCCAGGGCCTGACCCTGGGCTACCTCGCAGGACGCAGCGCCGCCCACTGACCCCATCCGTCTGGGTCGCACGGCGTATTCCCCAAGTACCTGTAAAAAAAAGAGAAATTCATACAGAAAGGCTCCCAAATCCGCAGCGGTTTCGCACTGCGACCAGAGGGGGTACAAGACTGGAAGCCTCGGTCGCCCACCGGAGGAGAGGAGCCCAACCATGACGATGTTCCAACGCGCATTCCCGACCACCCGCCGACGCGTGCTCCAGTTGCTGGGCCTGCTGGGCGTCGGGGGGTCCGAACTCGCGCGAACCGCAGAAGCATTGGCTGATTCACCGGGCCAATGGCCCGAGATGACCTACCGCACCCTCGGCCGAACGGGCTTTCGCGGCAGCCGGCTCGTGTTCGGTTGCGGGGCCGCCCTCATGTTCTGGGGCAAAGACGAACTCCTCGAGGCCGCCTTCGACCACGGCGTGAACGTCTTCGACGTGGGAACGACCGACTACTACCGCAACGCCGAGGCCAACCTGGCGCCCTTCGCCAAGAAGCACCGCGACGACATCTTTCTGATCTCCAAAGGGCTCGTGGACCTTGAGATCGCATCCGGCGACTCCCTGACCCGCGCCCAGCACACCACCGCTGCCCGCAACTGGAGCGCCGCCCTCGACCAGAGCCTGAAGGATCTGGCCACTGACCACGTCGACGCCTACTACGTGATGGCGGTGAACAACACCTCCCTCATGCGCAGCGAAGAAATGCACGAGGCATTTCTCGCGGCCAAGCAGGCCGGGAAAGTCGACCACTGGGGAGTCAGCACGCATGAGAATGCTCAGGCGGTCCTGGCCGCAGCAGTGGACACGGGCTGGTACTCCCTGGCCCAGATCGCCATCACCCCTGCAGGCTGGTACGACTGGGGGAACAAAGGCGTCCTGGCGGGGACTCAGTCCATGACTGCCCTGCGCCCCGACCTCGACCAAGCACGCGCCGCCGGCATCGGCCTGATCGGCATGAAGGCCGCACGCCACCTCGCCGGCCGCTGGCTCGGCTTCGGCCCGGACCGGCCCAAAGCCTTCGACAGCCACTACGGCAACCAGCTCCTGAAAGCCCCCCTGTCGCCCTTCCAACGCAGCTACGCCTACGTGCTCGCCCACGGCCTCGACGCCGTGAATGCCGACAGCCAATCCCCCGAGCACCTCCACGAGAACTTCATCGCAGCCGCCACCTCCCAGAACTATTTCGCGTAGGCGTCAGACACCCATCGCCCGACCGGACCCTTTTGTTCCAATTCAGGACGAGGGTGGGTGAGTCACAAACCGTGTAGACCGGCAGCGTGGCGGAACTGCGTTCAGGAGTACGACGTGGGCGAGTTCGATCGCCACAGCCTATGGCTGGGATCGGGTGAAGCTCCGGTGCTGAACGGACGACGCGGATGGCGTGGTGATTGACGCCGTGACGTGAACGTGAACCGGGACGCTGCGCAACGGCACACCGGTTCAGAGCTGCGACGAGATCGAGACCGCCGCGCCCTAGAGCACGCGTGGTTTCTCGCGAACGAGACCGGTTGGGGTCGGTTCGGGTACAGTGGTATCGGAGGCCGCTGCGTTGCCATGCCGGATCCCAGTCCCGAGGTTCCTCACATCGATTTTGCCAGTGACGAGGTCCCGGACCTCCACGACGTACTCGCCGATCTACGCGAACGCCACGCAGTGGCTCCCGTCCTCTATCACGGGTCCGTCGCCTATCTGATCACTCGCTTCCAGGATGTCCACGCCGCCTTCAGCGACGACGAGACCTTTCCGTCGGCCTCCGCATACCTGCGCCACTCGGCTCCGGTGATGGGGAAGACCATCCAGTGCATGGGGGGCCAGGAGCACCGGCGCAACCGCGCGCTGGTCTCCAAAGCCTTTCGCCCGAAACTCATGACAGAGTTCGTAGAGGCCTTCCTCACCCCGGTCGCCCACCAACTCGTGGACACCTTCGCGGGCGAGGGCCAGGCCGAACTCGTCGCCCAGTACACCACACGCTACGCGTTCACGGTGATCACCCGTCTACTCGACTTCCCGCCCACGGACTTCGAGCAATTGAAGCGCTGGGGAGATGGGCTCATCGACTTCCCCTGGGACCCCGAAGGTGCCCAGCAGGCATCTCGCGAGTTCACCGCCTACGCCAAAACCATCGTCGACGACCGCCGGGTGAACCCGGGCGAGGACCTCCTGTCGGCCCTCGCCGTCGTCGAAGTGGAAAGCGAGCGTCTGAGCGACGAGGAGATCTTCTCGTTCCTGCGCCTGTTGTTTCCCGCCGGCGCCGACACCACCTACCGTGGTCTGGGCAGCATGCTCTACGCAGTTCTGACCCACCGCGAGACCTTCGAGCGCGTGCAGCGTGACGCTTCGGAGATCCCGGCTGTCGTCCAGGAAGCACTGCGCTGGGAGTCACCCACCGCGATCCTGCCGCGCTTCGCCCCCAAGGACGTGAAATGGGCGGGCTACGACATCCCCGCCGGCTCCGAGGTTTTGTTCGGTGTGACCTCGGCCAACCGCGATGCTCAGGTCTTCGCCCAACCCCAGCAGTTCGACCCCTGGCGCAACGAGCGCGAGTTCTTGAGCTTCGGACAGGGGCTCCACTTCTGCCTGGGCTCACACCTCGCCCGCCGGGAGATGGAGGTAAGCCTGCGCGTGTTCGCCGAGCGACTACCAGACCTACAACTCACCGACCCTCAACAGGTGGGGATCTCCGGCACCGTACTCCGCGGCCCCAAAGCCCTACCGGTGCGCTTCGCACCTCGCTGAACACCGACGCGCTGCTCGCGGCAGCAGGTTCAGAGGAAGGCGGGAGCGTTCACCACTGGACGGGCATGGTCTCGATGCCGTCGATCAGTGCGCTGGGAGTGAAGACCGGTTCGCAACCGTCGGCCAGGCGCAGGTTCGGCAGGCGCTCGAGGATTCGCCCGAGGGCGGCCCGAATCTCCATCTTCGCGAGGTTGGCGCCCAGGCAGTAGTGGGGCCCGAAGCCCAGAGCCAGGTGCTCGTTGGGGGTTCGGTCGACACGAAATTGATGCGGATCCTCGAAGACTTCCTCATCGCGATTCGCCGAGGCATAGACCATCACCACGGACTCGCCCTCGCGGATCGGCTGACCCGCCAGCACCGTGTCCTGCATGGCCACCCGCCGCATGGCACGAACCGGTGTCGTCCAGCGCAGAATCTCGTCGGCCGCGGTTTCCCAGAGTGAAGGGTCGGCGGCCAGGCGAGCGCGCTCTTCGGGGTGCTGGAACAGCGCCAGCATGCCCTGGGAGATGCCGTTGCGGGTGGTTTCGTTGCCCGCCACCAGCAGGAAAAGGGCCATGTCCTTGACCTCATCCGGGTGCAGGCGGTCGATCACCTTCATACCGTCCGGCGCATCGGCCAGTAGCCCCTCGTCGGCAGCCGCAATGATGCGGCTCAGAATGTCGTCCTGGGCTTGCTCGCGACGCTCCTGCACTTTCTCACCGATGTATTGGTGCAACTCACCCACCATGGGAGCGGCTCGCTTGAACAGGTCCGGATCGGCATGGCCACCGCCCATGAGCACCATGGCATCACTCCACTCGCGGAAGCGGCCGAGGTCGCCATCGGCAACGCCGAGCATGTCGGCGATGATGCGCATGGGTACGGGCACGGCGAGGTCCGTCACGAAGTCGGCACTCCGCCGGCCCTCGAGGGCATCGATGGCCTCGTCTGCGTAGAGGGTGGCGCGCTGGGAAAGCATGGAGACCATGCGCGGCGTGAACGCGCGGCTCACCACGTTGCGATGGCGCAGGTGCGCCCGGCCATCCATGGCCTGCATGGAGAAACGATGCTCGAAAACGTGCCAGGGCCCTTTGGGCTCGGACGAGAACAACTCGGGCTGGCGGGACACTGCGCGAACATCGGCGTGACGCGTCACCAGCCACCATTCGTTGTCAGCGTCCCACTGAATGGGCGTGTCTTTGCGCAGCGCCTCGAGGGCGCGGTCCCGCGCAAAGGTCTCGTGCACCGGGGCCATGACGTCGTAGGCAGCTTCCATTGGGGTTCCCCGTTTCCTCACTCGCGACGATCCACCGATCCGAGACCCGGACCTGGCGTTAGCCGGTGTGCTTTCGCACGAAGGCTCCGATGCTATCCACGGCCTCCACACCTTCAGGGACGCCCGGGCCGAACAGGGGCCAGACGTGAATCAGGCCCTCGCCTTTTTCGAGCGTCACGTCGACACCGGCAGCGCGTGCGCGCTCGGTAACGCGGGTCGCGTCGTCGAGCAGCAACTCGCGGGTTCCGACCTGGATGAGCAGCGGAGGAAACCCCGAATAGTCGGCGTAGATCGGCGATGCCGTCGGCTGTTTGGCGTCTTGGCCCTGCAGATAGGCCATGGCCATTCCGTCGACGGCCTCCTTGGTCAGCAGCGGATCATCGGCGGTCTGGTAGGAATCGCCGGTGCCCTCGAGATCCGCGAAAGGCGACAAACACACGGCTGCCGCAGGCTGCGCGTCGCCCGCCTCGGACAGTGCCGCCAGGGTCGCGAGTGTCAGCCCCCCGCCCGCGGAGTCACCCGCGATGACGATGCGCTCGCGCGCGAAGCCCTGCTCAACCAACCAGCGGTAGGCGGCCACGGCATCTTCCACTGGTGCGGGAAACGGATTCTCGGGTGCGAGGCGGTAGTCGAGCACCAGGACTCGTGCCGCCGAGGCCGCCGACAAGCGCGAAGCGAGTTCGGTGTGGGTCTTCACCGAACCCATCATGTAGCCCCCTCCGTGGAGGTAGAGCATGGCAGCATCGTCGCGGGCACCCGACGCCGTCACCCAGGCGGCCGGAATCCCCGCCACGTCCACACTCTCCACCCGCACATCATCGGGAATGACGAAACTGGCAGTCATGGCCTCGAAGCCGGCACGAGACTGTTCGATGGTCGGCGGCGTTTCGGGCGTGGGTTGATTGGAAACGGCGGCAACAATGGCTTCGTGTTCGGGGCTGGGCATGCGTCCTCCAGATTCGTCAGGGGGTTGTCTCCGCATTCTACCCCTCCGTGGCCGACAGGCGGAACCCTGATCCAATGAGACGGATCCACCCTCCGACGCCCAGGTTCGCCCCCATTGGAGTTTTCAGAGGCGTCTTTGGAAGGAATTCCCGACCCATAAATCCTATCTAGAGCGGATTGCCGCTTCCCCGGTTGGAGGAAATCCTCCTTGCCCGTCGCTTGGGTTCTCCGGTTCGACAACCCGAGCCTTCGATAGGTCTCAACCAGGGAGAGTGGTCCATGTTCACGCGCATTTCGTTGCTTCTAGTCCTCATCTCGAGCCTTTTTCTGTGGGTCCCCACAAGTCAGGCGGCCCCTGCCCCCCTCCTTCCACCCGACGACACAGGAGATCTCTACGTTCTCGAAAACGACTGCGAGTGCGTCCTGGCCATCGACAAGAGCGGCAATGTGTCCGTTCTCGTGTCCAGGGACGATCTCATCACGCTGTTTGGGCTCGATCCACAATTGGCTTCCCTGAGTTCGGGAGAACATGGGATCGCCACCAGCGAAAGTGGGGCGATCTATTTCGGCGCGGGTTACGAAGATCCCGTGACCGACGACCGCCTGGACTCCATCGTCGAGCGATCGTCGGACGGAACCCTGTCGATTCTCACTTCATCGGCCGACATCCTGGCCCTCACCGGCGGGAACGAGACGGAACTCAACGGGCTGGCCTTCGGCATCGACGGTCGGCTCTACACCGCGGAATCCAAGAGCGATTCAGTTCTGTCCATCGATCCGGTAACTGGAACCTGCTCGACCCTCGTGGATGAGGCGTCGCTGAAAGCACTCATTCCCGAATCCAGCATCGACCTGGAACCCGGCATCGCGACGGATGAGAACTACGTCTACATCTCCAGCGACGGCACCCCCGAAATCCTCTACCGCGTCTCCTACGGCGGGGTCCCGGAGATCTTCACCGCAGGCCCCGGCACCGACCCCTTCAACCGTTTCCCCTTCATCCTGGCCCTCGGCGTCAGCGACGAAACCACCGGTGGCGACTTCATCTTCGAAATCCTGGACGGTATGGGGGCCACCCCCGTCGGTCCCATTGCCTGGAATGCATCGGCAGCCGCCGTAAAGGCCGCCTTCGATTCCGCAGCACCGGGTACCACCACCACAATCACGGGATCGGGCTCCGAATTGGACCCCTGGTTGGTCGAATTCATCCCGGCCTCTCTTGGCTGGAATTTGTTCGACACCAACCTGGTAGGCGTCGGCGCTTCCACCTTCAGCGAGAACGTACAAGAAAGCAACGTTGTCCCCGTCCAGAGCGAGATCATGGGCATCGGGACGGATGCTGCGCCAGGCCCTCCGGGGCCGGACACCCAGATCGATGTTTCGATCAGCCTCGTCGGCCGCTACCTGGTGCCGGATATCGAGGCCACCTGGTTCGTCGGAGACACCGCAGCCACCGTGCAATCCGCCCTCGAGGCCGACCCCGGGGTCGATCCCGGAGATGTGGGCGTCACGGGTTCCGGCTCACTGGCCGATCCCTGGGTGCTGAGCTTCCAAGGCAACCTGGCGAACACAAGCCTGAGCTTCAACGAGTGCTGCGACAGCACGAACTCGTTGGCCGGTAGCCCTGTCTTCTATGAACGTTTGCAGAGCGCGAAGGCATTCTATGACCTGGATGTGTTCCTGACACGCCGAGACGACGGCGAACTGATGATGGCCGATGACCAGGCTCAGTTCTTCTATCGCATCGACCTGGCCGGTAATCCCACCCTCTTCAAGAATGCTTGGCAACTCTTGTCGGACACCGGTTTCCCGGTAGATCTCGAAGGAGGCCTCGCCTACGACGATGCTGGGGACCTTTTCGCAGCCGTCAACAGCAACGACTTGGATACGGGCCTTCCCACGATCGTGCGGATCGAGCCCGATGGCACGCTGCAGAATTGGGTGTCGGCCGAAACCATCGCCATGGCAACCGGCGGCCAACCGGTCGATGTAGATTTCGACAGCGGCATCGCCTTCGAACGAAGCCCTGCCGCCGGCGACCGCATCCGCCTCGCCATCCGCACCTCCGCAATCGACTATGCGTTGGACGATGTAACGATTACCGGTGGCGATCTGCGGGTGGATGCCCGGCGCCGCAGGATCAAAGAAGTCTCAGGCGACGCTGACGTCCCTTCACCCGTGATGGGAACAGCCAACGTCGAGATCGACGTCCGCAAACGTCGGGGGCGCCGATACGAGGGGCGGATTTCGGTAGACGACCCGGGGGCCGGAGTACAAACCACCGGGTACTTTTGGGGTCGCGTCACCAAGACCGACGAAACCCAGGCACGCGGAACTGGCTTCTATCTCGACACCACCACCTGGCCGTGGCAATTCGGCAGTGTGGAGTTTGAGGTCACCGATGTTCCCGCTGCCCCCTGAAAATGAGCGTTGAAAACACTAGGGACCTCGGCTGGCGGGTCATCCGAACAGCGCCGAAGCCGTTTCCTCGAGTTGGCGCTGCTTGGCTTCGAGACTGTCGAAGTTTCCACCACGCATGGCCCAGGAGGGCAGCAACACCGAGGTGACGCCCAGATCCTCCAGGCGCCGATAGGTGTCGGCATCGGCGGGCCCACGAGGGGACAGAAAGATTTCAAAAGGCTCGCCCTCGCGGCCGGCTTCGCGGCGCGCCGAGCGAATCCGCTCCATCAGCGCAGGCACCTCATCGACGGCGAAGTCGAGCCCCATCCACCCATCGTGGCGCGCCGCGCGCCGAATTGCGGCGTCGCTGTGTCCTCCCACGTAGATGGGAATCGGATGGCCCGCAACAGGCTGAGCGTGGACACGTGGAAAATCGAGACACTCGCCGTGGAGTTCGGCCACGCCATGCTCGAAAAGCATCTGCATGACCTCGAGCATCTCATCCGTGCGTCGACCGCGCCGCTCGAATTCGTGGCCCAGGAGCTCGATTTCTTCGCGCAGCCAGCCCACCCCTACTCCGAGGGTCACCCGTCCCTGGGATAGCCGTGCCGTGGTCACCAGACTCTTGGCCACACTGAAGGGCTCGCGCATGGGCAGCACGTAGACGTAGGTGCTGAAGAGCAGGTTTTGGGTCACGGCAGCCATCGATGCGATGGCAGGCCAGGGGTCCAGAAACGCAGAAGTCGGATCAAGGTCATATTCCGCGTAGGGGTAGGAGCTCTCGGTCTGCTCGGGCAGGGCCACGTGGTCCGGCAACACGACGCCCGTATAGCCGAGCTCGTCGGCGGTGCGCGCAATTTCGTTCAACTGCTCGGCCTCGGCGAAGATCAGGGATTGCCAGAATCGCATGGGAGATTCCTCTCGTCGTTGGCCGGAGTGGTTGTGCGGGTTAGCTTCGGCCCAAAGCTTGGGTCAGAAACGCCAGCGATTGCCGCAGAGATTCCTCGTACCCCACCCGTTCGATCTCCGGGCCGAGTTGTTCGATCTCGTAACAGCCCGCGTAGTCGCTGGCCTCGATGGCCGCCACGATGCGCTCCAATGGAATGATGCCGTCGCCCAGAGCTACCCGCTCGGGCGTGGCGAGAGTTCCCTCCGCGAAATCACTGATCTGTACCAGGCCGATCCACTGGCTGCGTTCGGCGAGATCTTCGTAGAGGAAGCGTTCGGTCCACGCGTTGTTGAGTTCGCAGCAGATTTTGAAATGAGGCGAAGCCACGGACTCTGCAAGGTCGAGGGCATCGTGGAGGGTGTGGATGTAACACAGGTCGACCCGCAGGGGGCCTGTGTGTTCGAGCACGATGACTACACCCGCCTGCTCGGCGGCGGGCAGCAACTGTTCGAGGATCGACCGAAAGGCGACTTCGGATTCCCGATAGGGATGGCCACGCCCCGACCCGGTCACCAGGGTGACGGTGGAAGCCCCGAAAACACCCGCCAGCTCGATGTGGCGACAGGCCGCCTCGATCTCCCCGGGCCAACGTTCGGGCTCGTCTAGGGAGAAGAAGCCACAAGTCCCGTAGCCAGACACGGCGAGCCCATGGGTCGCCAGAATCTGCTGGGCCTCAGCAACGCCCACATCCGCCACCTTGTTGCGCAGCAACGCAATGGCATCCACCCCCAGAGACGCATAGAAGGCAACGTCCCGCTCGAAGCCCCAGGACGCCGAGCTGATCTGACTGACCGAGATACGGCGCATTCTCTCCCCCGTGGCCCCTAACCCCTCGCGATCTCGTCGCGCAGCGTCGAATTCTGAAGCGGATCCCCGAGTGTTTTCAAGACCTTTCGATCCAAAAGCATCCGTGGCTCCGCGGCATGGCGAAGCCGTGTTAAAAGGGAGGGGCAACGGGCCGTCGTGGCTCGAGCACAACCCTCGGCCATGGAAGGAGACACGATGAGTGAAACCGAAGATCGAATCGCGCGGCTCGAGCAGCGCCTGCAGGCGGCAGAGGACCAACTCGCGATCCAGAACCTGATCGTTCGTTATGGCCTGGCCGTCGACCTGGGGGATGCCGAAGGCGTAGCGGGTGTCTTCAAGCCCGATGCCGAGTTCGATGTGGGCGGCGGGTCGAGCTGGGCCGACAGTCGAGACATCGTGTTCCGGGGCCACGAGGAGATCAAAAACGGTCTGGTGCTTGGCGAGGGCCACCAGTCACTGCTCCCCAACTGCGCCCACACCATTGGCCCCGCCATCATCAAAGTCGACGGCGACCGCGCCGAGGCCACCGGGTACTCGAGGATCTATCACCGCCAGAACAAGGGTGAGGCGGACGACCGCATCCACCTGTTTCGCATCGGCTACAACCGCTGGGAACTCGAGCGCCAGCCCGACGGCGGCTGGCTCATCGCGCGCCGCATCTCACGCGTGCTGGGTGAAGAGGCCGCCCACGACGTCTTCCGGCGGGGGCTGCTGTAATGGCTGAAAACGAAACCCTGGGTCTGCTGTCCACGAAGCAGTTGCAGGTGCCCAGAGTCCAGGAGATGTACAAACTGGCCGAGCGCTTGACTGCGGGAGAGAAATTCTCCGAGTTTGTGGAGCCCGACACGATTCCCTCGGCCGACTACCGCCAACGCATCGAGCGAATTCTCATGCGACTGGGCCTGATCGAGAGTTTCGGTGGCCCCTACTTCTTCAACATGATCCAGCACGCGCCGAGCCCGGGGGCGGCCGAAGCTCTCGCGCACATCGCCGCGGAAGAAATCGGCCACGGACGCATGCTGCTCGAGTGTCTGGATCCGTTGGGGGTGGAATATCGCAGCGCGGCGCGCGAGCAATACGTCGCCACCGCCGAAGCCCGCAAGGAAGCGCTGAAGCTATCGGATCCGGGACTCAACGGGCCAAAGAGCTGGGAGGACGTCCTGGCCGTGACCCTACTCGTGGATCCGGCTGGAATCCTGTTGGTGGGTGCCCGGACCATGAGCCAATACGGCCCCCTGGCCCGGGTGAGCGCCGAAACCCTGATCGAAGAGCGTGACCACGCCGCCTACTGGGAGATCTGGGGAAAGGAAATCCTCGCCAGCGACGAAGGCCGTGCCTCCCTGCAGCGCTCGGTGGACAAGGTCTATCCCGGCGCCATGGGCAGCCTCGGACGCCCGGAAGCGGGCAACACCGAGTTCATCATCGAACGCGAGATGGGGATCTGGACCATCGACCCGGCCGAGTTGCAGGACATCCTGCGCGAGATGCTCGAGGTAACCCTGCCGCCGCTGGGCCTGCGCATTCCCGACTTGGAGCCCGACTACCGCAACGCCTTCTGGTAGGCGGGCGGCCCGAAGCGCGGCTTCCTGCCGAGCACGCCAGCGAATCAGCTGGACCGCAGCGGTGAGAAGGGGAGCGCGTGTAGGATCCGGTCGTCCCAGTCCTGGCGCAGCGACATCGCAATCTCGGTCCAGGCCCAGACATCGCGGTCTTCGGGCATGGTCTGGGTGGCCTTGTTCAGCGCCTCCCAACCATCGAGGGCCCAGATATTGATGACCTCGGCGTTTCGCCAGGCCACGGAGTAGACGCCCAGCATCGAGCGTCCGTGCCGTTCGGCAATGGGCTGCCAGTGCTTCGAAACGTGCTCCGCATAGCGGCGGGACATGTTCGGGGTGGTCTTCACTGTTTCGTGAACACATACCTCCACATCGAGGCCCTGGTTCTTCAACTGCCCGAGGGTGGCGGTGTCCGCCGAAGGTCGCATCACCAGCCCCTGGGTGCTGGTCGCAACCTCGCCCAGTTGCTCCAACCATTGCCGGAAACGGCGACCGGTGGGCCCATCGGAGTACTGCTCGGCGAGAATGCCGCTGTAGGCATCCAGCCCGTCCATCTCCCACAGGCTGATGACTTCGGGCCAGTGGCCCTGAGTGGTCACCGTCTCCCAGAGCGCCACGGCCCGCAATCCGAGATCGTGATAGAGGGGCATCAAGCGAGACTCGGCGGCCTCGAGATAATCATCCACCCGACTGGGAACGAGCTTCGCAGTTTCC
Source organism: Myxococcota bacterium (assembly GCA_022447545.1). Lineage (GTDB taxonomy): Bacteria > Myxococcota_A > UBA9160 > UBA9160 > SMWR01 > JAKVBI01. Next base: position 275,952 of record JAKVBI010000005.1, on the reverse strand, counting down.
TGTACGTAGAACATCATCGGCCTCCATGGAGAGGTTGCGGAACACCGAATCCTCGTAGGATCACAGCCTTTTCCTTGCGGTTGACGGCACGGAAGACGGTCATCGCTGTCTTCACTTCGTTGGCCTCACCCATGACTGTCCTCCCTTCTGCGGCGCGTATTCAAATTCAGGAAGTGTGTTCCGCCAGAATCGAACGCGCTGAATCGAGGCCCGCCAGCGCCAACCCGTCGACCGTGCCCGTGTCGCCTTCGAGCGTGGACGAGGCGAAATACAAGCCCGGAAACTCTGGCAGGCACAGCTCGTGGCGTTTGACCGGCGCCCAATACCACCCCACGGCCACGGCGGGCGAGTCGTTGACGAAGCGGTCGGCCTCCCACTCGATGCACTCGTCGAGATCCTCGTAGAGCGAGTGCAGGTAGGCCTTGGCGTGCTGCAGTTTTCGGTCGAGGGTGGGCCAGTGGGGGCGCTCATTGCGCTGGATCCAATTCAGAATGAAGCAAGAGAGGATGTGCTTGCCCTCGGGAGCCGTTTGGCGCGTGCCCAGCGACGGGAAGTGAAACCCTCCACTGAAGTCACGTTCTGGACCCACCAGCATGCGGTTCCAGCCCTCGTAGTCTTCAACGGCACCGGTATCCGCCCGCCGCGGCATGCGCGACAACGCGGCCACCCAACCCACCCCGGTCGTCCCGTGGTCCTCGAGCTTCTCGGACATGGCGCGCAGTTCCGCGCTGACGCGCTCGTCGGGCAACATGTCCAGTGCAGACCAGATGGGATAGGCGACGATGGTATGCCTCGCTCGGATTCGAAGGGCCATGTGGTTGGGCCCCGTAGCCACCAGCCCCGCGGCACGCTCACCGTCGAACTCCACGGCAACGGGTCGGTGATCGAGAAGGATGCGGCCCCCGCACTCTTCGATGCGCCGGGCAAAGGGCTCCATCAAACCCTGAGTGCCACCGAATTCCGGATCATCGGCGACCCCCGTGATCTGGTGGTCGCCGTCGGCGGACGACACCATCAGGTCGAGCAGCTTCATCAGCCGCCCCGCCGAGGCGCGTTCGGGATACTGGGAGAACATCGAGCGCACCATGTTCAGCAGTGGAGCGTGGGCGGCGGTGTTGGGGACATTGGCCGGAAGCCACTCGCCCAGGGTCATCTCGAAAGCAGCATCCTGCTGCTCTGGCGTCGAATGGGTAAAACGGTTCAGAGCCTCGAGAAAATCGGGGAGGGCCTCCTCCGGGCACGCGTAGGCTCCGCGGGCAGCATTCGCAAAGCCCTCGGGAGTCCATTCCATGGATTCGAGCACCGTGCCCGGGCCGCTGTCTCCCGGTGCCGGCACCAGGTGGATGCGCAGCCCACTCGAGACGGGGCGCACGTGGACTTCGACCCCGGCCTCTTCGGCCGCCTCAGCACCGTGCCACCAGGAGAACATGAGGTCGGTTACATCACGGCCGGCGCGGTGTCCCCCATCGATCCAATACCCTCGGTGTTCAAGGGCACCCCCTCGCCCCCCGACCACCGGAGGCTCGTCTACAACCACCACGCTCAGTCCCTTGCTGGCGAGTAGCGCACCGGCCACCAGACCGGAGAGTTCTGCCCCTGCGATGGCCACATCGCAATCGATGGGCGAGTAGTCGTGCAATGCGCGGGTTCTCGAATCGGTCATCCGTCACTCCTGGCTTCGACGCGGCGCCCTACCCTATCAGTTGTCGGCACGACCAGGCGGCTCGTCGAGGCAACGAGCCCGAGCATCAGAGTGCGGTGGCGTTGGCGCATCTCCAGGCCAGTAGCGCCATGGCGCTGCGGTGCGGTGCGAATGCCTCCGCCAGGGCATCGGTTTGCTTCGGCGTGGGGCGTTCGGCGAGCCCCCGGATCCGCTGCAGCCCGCGCATGGCACCGACATCGGCGTGGGGCCACAGGTCCGGACGGCCGAGGCTGAACATCAGATAGATCTCGGCGCTCCAGCGTCCCAGGCCCGGGACGGCCTGGATCTGCGCCATGGCTTCTTCGTCCGAGAGCCGTCTCAGCCCCTCGACATCCAGGTCTCCCTGGCAGATCGCACGGGCCAGACACCGCGCGTAGCGCACTTTCGGCGCCGAAAGCCCGGCTTTCTTGAGCGTCGTCTCGCGCAGACGCAGCAACCGTGCGGGGGAATCATCCTCCCCCAACGCTTCCACGACTCGGCCATGAATCGCTGCCGCCGCTGATACCGAGACCTGCTGCCCAACGATGATGCGCAGCAGCGTATCGAAACCCTCGGGCCTGCGGCGCGCTTCCGGATATCCCACCACGCTCAGAGCACGCGCCACTTGACGATCACCCGCCGCCACCGCATCGATGGCTTTCCGGATCGCGTTGCGGGTCATTCGATAGCGCGGCATGGATCCACCTTCGCGGTGCTCAGCGCGAGCCCCCCGACTCTGCGCCCCTTCAGGCGAGGTCCGCCTTGCGGTACAGGGTGACCACACATGCGCCACCCAGGCCCAGGTTGTGCTGAAGGGCGATCTTCGCGCCGTCCACCTGGCGGGCATCGGCTTCACCGCGCAACTGCCAAGTCAACTCGGAGCACTGGGCGAGGCCCGTGGCACCCAGGGGGTGGCCTTTGGAGATGAGCCCGCCGGAGGGGTTCACCACCACTTCGCCCCCGTAGGTGACCGCACCCGAGTCGATGAGGTCCGCCGCCTTGCCCTCGGCGCACAGGCCGAGGCCCTCGTAGGTGATCATCTCGTTGGCGGAGAAGCAGTCGTGAAGCTCGACCACGTCCACCTGCTCCGGCCCAATGCCACTCTGCTCGTAAACAGTACGTGCCGCCGCCCGGGTCATGTCCATGCCCACCAGCTTCATGTCGCCCTCGTTAAAGGTGCTCTCGGTATCCGTCGTCATGGCCTGACCCAGGATCTCAACTGCCTGAGCTTCGAGGCCGTGCTCACGTACGAATCGCTCGCTGGCCAGCACCGCTGCGGCGCCGCCATCGGAAGTGGGGCAACACTGGAGCTTCGTGAGCGGATCCCACACCATGGGGGCGTCCAGGATCTCCTGCAGGGTGTAGACGTCCCGGAACTGCGAGTACGGGTTGTTGGCCGAGTGGCGGTGATTCTTCTCCCCAATGCGTGCGAAGCTCTCAGCCTTCACCCCGTAACGCTCCATGTACTCGCGCCCGGCATTGCCGAACATTTGCGGGGCGCCCGGCGCCTTGCGGTCGACCCCGCGCAGCTTGTTCATCTTCGAGAAGAACGTTCCCATGGGCGAGGCGCGATCGGTGTACTTCACGCCGAGGGAGCCCTTCTCCATCTTCTCGAAGCCCAGGGCCAGGGTGCAGTCCGCGAGGCCGCCGGCGATGAAATTCTTGGCGAGATACAGCGCACTCGACCCCGTCGAACAGTTGTTGTTCACATTGATGATGGGGATGCCCGACAGGCCGACTTTATAAAGCGCACGCTGGCCGGCCGTGGAATCGCCATAGCAGTAACCGATGGCGGCCTGCTCCACGAGCCCATAGTCGACCCCGGAATCATCGAGTGCCTTGCGAGCTGCCTCTTCGCCCATGTCGGGATAGTCCCAATCCTTGGCACCAGGCTTCTCAAACTTCGTCATCCCAACACCGATTACAAACACCTTCTCGCTCATGTCATCCTCTTTTCATTGAATCCATGCTTGGCTGAATCCATGCGTGACTGAATCCATGCGTGCCCGCACGCCCATCCATCATATCAGGCGGGCCTCCGGGTGAACGCGCCTCAACTCGAACAGGTTTTGGACGGAGGCACGTCCAGGGCGGGGTTGCGCTCGAAGAAACCCACGGGCATGAGAGAGAACCCGCAATATTCCACCGGCATGACCGGCCAGTCTTCGGGCCGGGGAACGTGGGTGAGCCCAAAGGTGTGCCAGACCACCAGGTCCGTGTTCTCGATGGGGCGGTCGTTCTCGACATAGACCGGGAGCCCGTCGGGTCCGGGGTTCAAGTTGGTGAACTCGCCTGCGGCGGCCATCTCCGTGGGCTCGTAAGGGGTCACCCAGAGGTTGTGCTTCGCGAAGCCCGCGCGCCGGGCGTGAACCGATTCGTCCCGGGCAAACATCGTGGGGGTTGCCTGAGGTAACAGCTTGTAGGCCACCGGCTGGTCGAGCGGGTTGCGCGAACCCGGGTTCACCACCTTCCAGTATCGGCTGCTGGCGGAATTCACGTTGCGCATGGCCTTCTGCTCGGTTTTGAGAGGCGTGGCGACAGCTCGGAAGATCGTACCGTTCGGGTTTTCGGGGCCGATCGGATCGGCCAGGGAGTTGACTTCGTAGATGCTGTTCTCGTCGCCGTCCACCGCAAAATCCAGCCGGAAGCAGAAGAGGTGCTGGTGGTTGGGCGACGACAGATGCGGAGCGATCATGGAAGAGGTCTCGCTGGCCTGGGCCTCCTCCACCGCAGAGACTCCTACGATGCCCGTCAGCTTCACCTCCATCTGGATCATTCCATCCAGGTAGAAGTACCAGAAGAAACCGTATTCGTAGTTTCCCACCGTGTGAATGGAACTCACCACCAGACGTCGCGACCGCCGCACCTCGACCTCTCGACTGTGAAGGTCAGTGTGCTTCCAAAGAATCCCGTAGTCCTCCTCGTGCATGCAGATGGCATTCTCGAGAGTTACGGGCTCGCCGTTGAAGCCGAGCATGGTGGCATCGAAGTAGTGGATCTCGCCGATGCAGTCACAGCCCAGTTTGAGGGAGTTCGCGAGACTCCCCATGCAAATTTCGCTGGCATCGAAGACATGCTTCCAGCCATGCATGGGTGAGGTTTCGCTGTACGGAACCACCATGTCCGAAAGCGCCGCCCGGTGCAGGATCTTGCGAACACGTCCGCCGTCCTCGTAGCCGAGGTCGTGGAGCACGAGCCCTTGGATGGGGTGCAGAGAGATGCGGAAATTCCACTTCTGCCAGCGGATGGCGTGGCCATCCACCTCAAAACTCGGCCCTTCGGGTTGGGTGATCTCGATGGGCCGCAGGTCCTCTCGGAGTTTGCCGACGCTCGCGGTGTCGTAGTTGCCCGACTCCTCGGGGATGGGCACGACCCCGTAGTCGTCCAGACGGGCCACGCACTCCTTGTCCAGATCGACGAAGGCCATCAGGCCCTCCACAGGATGCGCGTAGCCGTTGTCGGCCTTGAAGTTCCGCACGAATGAAATGGCCCGCATCATGCGCGTGCCCTCGGGGATCTCTTCGGGTGGGAAGCCCCCAGCGGGCCACGGATCGACCTGGACGAGGCTGAAGTCTTCCACGCCCCGCTTACGCATGGCGGCCTGCCACCCCGGATCTTCCTTCACGATCTGAATGACGCGAATGAAATCCATCATGCCGATGGGCGCCTGGCCGCCTTCGATGCGTTTAAAACTCAGCAACTCTTTCCGATCCATGGAGAGGTGGGCGTCGAAGCTGCCCGCCTTTTTCGGGTCGTAGCCCACCAACCGGATCTCTCGGACAAATGCGTCGCCCGCCTGAAAATCGCGCACGACCTGCTTGAGGGGCTCGACGGGAAGGGCAGCCGAGAAGCGCACCGCCTCACTCACCTGCCCGGTTGCCCGCAAGATCTCCACCGCGCCGGTCAACTCCTGAGGCGTAAAGGGATCCAAAGGGTGGTTGGGGACGGCGTGTTCGGGGCTCATACGGATTCCCTCCCGTGCAAAATTCTGAGTTCCTCAGGCCGGAGCAGCCCTCTTGGCACCTGGCGAATTCAGAATTGTCGGAGAGATCCCACGCGTCGTCCATTCATTTTTTTGACGCCATTTCGTGACGCCACGTTCGCCGCGAGGATGTCGACTGACAAATGCTCGGTAGCCCGTTGCGCGAAGGCCATCGCCCCAGGCACGCTGCTCTATCGGGGAGAGGGCCCTGTCGCGGGCGTGCTGGCCAACAACCACTGGCTCTCTAGGCCACGGTCGCGGTGGGGGTGGATGGCCTTGTATTCGTCCGAGTTGAGCATGCCCAGAAAGGACCGGATGCTCGGGTACTCGACGAGAGCAATGGCGTCGAACTTCTCGTCGACGTCACCGACCACCACCGAATCACAGGTGCCCGAATAGAGGATCCGTGCCCCGATGGCCTGAAAGATCGGAGCGATCTTCTTGGCGTACTGGCCGTACTCCCCAGCTCCTTCGCCCTTCTCGAGGCAGAGCAGGTTGACCATGACCACGGGGGCGTCCTGGGGCCGTTGTGTCAGGGCTTCGAGTTGTTCGGGGCTGGGCTCTTTGGCCATGGGGTGTCTCCTCGGGACCGCCCGTGAATGGGCGCAAAGACTCTAGCGCGGCTGATTCGGCTCCCCGTTTCTGCGTCGGCGCAACGAGGTCATCACCCATGTGGCCCCGGGCGTTGACGGCCCCTCCCGATCGGTCGCCAACGGGAACCTCACCGGGCTAGATTCCTCTTCATGGTCAATGCTTCAAAACCAGCTCGGGTGCATCTCGTAACCGGTGGGTTTCCAGCGGGTTCGTCCGCGGGCCACGACATCGAATTCGTGCGCCTGGAACTGCTCTCGCTCCTCGGGGCGAAAGAGGCACTGAAGACGACGGTCTCGAACAACTTCGACGACATCGAAACCTGGCTCCCGGCAAGCGACCTTCTCGTCACCTATGTGGCCGGGCCTTTTCTCACCGAACCGCAAAGCGAAGGGGTTTTGGGCTGGCTCGAAGGCGGGGGGCGCTGGCTTGCATTGCACGGGACGAGCGGCGGCAAAGCCATTCCTCTGCCCGATGGAAAACCGGGGCGGATGATGTCGCGAGAACGACACCATGAAGTGCTGGGCACCTTCTTCCTCAATCATCCCCCCATACGGAAGTTCACCGTGGATGTCCGCGACTCCGACCATCCATTGACACGCGGTTTGCCCAAGTCCTTCGAGGTCATGGATGAGCTCTACCTCATCGAACTGGGAGACCCCGAGCAAAGCCAGGTACTCCTGACCACTTCGGATCTCGACGCCGATGACCCCGCACCCAGGGAGTTCGGCTTCACCTACAAAGAAGACACTTCCGTGGGCGAGGACGGTCGCACCCGGGTGCTCGCCTACGAGCGAGCGAGGGGCCAAGGAGCAGTGGCCTACATCGCAATGGGGCACTGCCACACGCCGACGACCAACATCCAGCCCTACGTGGACGCCAGCGTCGACCCTGAGGGCGTGACCCCGCTTCAGTTTCGCGGGCCCTGGGCGGTCGACGCCTACCGGCGCCTGATCGCCAACGGGATCGACTGGGGGGTGAGCGAAAACCGCACCGGGTCCTGATCGCTGCGCCCCCGGATGCGCGCCTTCAGCTCGACGGATAGCGGCGCATGAAGTCGATCATGGCCGTCGCGACTTCGGGCCCCTGGTTCTCTTGAAGGAAGTGGCCCCCGCCCGCGATGGTGATGTGGTCCACGTCCTGGGCGCCGGCGATTCTCGCCTGTAGGACTTTTTCCATCCCGGCAGTGACGGGGTCATCGTCGGAGAAGGACGTCCGGAAGGGCTTGGAAAAGGCGGCCAGATGTTCCCAGGCACTCTTGTTGGCGGGAACCTCGACATTGTCCGGAAAGACCGGAACCAGGCTTGGGAACTCACGCGCCCCGGCTTCGTATTCCGGCCCGGGAAAGGGCGCCTCGTAGGCGGCCCGCACTTCCGGGGCCACCCGGGCGCCGACTTCCATGACATCGCCCACGCTGAAGTCCGGCGACTCGGAGCAATACTTTCGCCAGAACAGAAATCCGGGCGGTCCATCCGGAGCGGAGAACCGGTCCCAGAGTTCCTCCATGGTCACGACCGGGAGCTTCTCGTACAGCGCGTGCATCGGCGCTGCCGCCTCGGGGGGGAACAACCCGTCGGGCATCCCTGTGTTGGCCGCCACCACGCGTGCGAAACGTTCGGGGTGGGCGGCCACCAGGCGAAGCCCGATCAGCCCGCCCCAGTCCTGACAGAACAGGTTGGCGCCCTGAATGCCCTGCCCTTCGAGCCAAGCACTCATCCAGGACACGTGATTCGCGTAGGTGTAATGGCTGCGCTCGACGGGCTTGTCGCTCTTTCCAAAACCGATGAAATCCGGCGCGAGCACCCGGTACCCGGCCGCCACGAAGACGGGGATCATGTGCCGGTAGAGGTACGACCAGGTGGGCTGGCCGTGCAGACACAGCACGATCTCCCCGTCCGAGGGGCCTTCGTCGAGATGGTGGATCCGAAGCGTCCCGCCCTTGCCATCCGGGACCTCGGAGTAGTTCGGAGCGAAGGGATAGTCGGGCAGGCCTTCGAAGCGAGCCTCGGGAGTTCGGACGGTTTTCATGGGACGATCTCCTGCTTTGGGGAAGCGAGCACTTTCAGAGGTTGGGAATCTCAAGCACCCGGGGCGCGGCTTTCGCCGATCGAACCGATGACCGCGTCGGCCAATTTCCGCCGCTGCTCGGTTCCGTCGCCGTAGAGCGCCTGGTTGTGGAGGCTTCGCTTGAAATAGACGTGTACGTCGCACTCCCAGGTGAACCCGATCCCGCCGTGCAGCTGCACCGAGCGGTCGGACATGTAGGCCCCCGCATCCGATGCGGCGCTCTTGGCCATTCGCGCGGTTTGCTCGGCGTCCGGTTCCTGCTGGTCGATGCAACAAGCCGCGTGGTACAGCAACGACCGCGCCCGGTCGATGCCCATCATCGCATCCACCAGTGGGTGCTTGACGGCCTGGAAGAACCCCAACTGGCGATCGAACTGCTTGCGCGTCTTGGCGTACTCCACGGTTGTCTGCAGCTGCCACTCGCTGGTGCCGCACAGGTCCGCGGCAACGGTCACCAGGATTGCGGGCCAGGCGCTTCGCAGAGCTTCCACACCATCCCCGCTGATCCGACCCTCGGCCGGAACCTGGACCCCATCGAAGGCCACTGTGGCCTGATCGCGTGTGAGGTCGTGAATGTGATCGCTGGAAACCGACACGCCTTCGGCATCGGCCGACACGACGACCAGCAGCGTTTCGTCCCCGACCCGCGCGTTGGCAACGAACCAGTCGGCCTTCCCGGCGTCCTGCACGAAGAACGCCGTGCCCTCGACGATGAGCGCGTCGCCCTCGAAGCGTCCGGTCAACGCACAATCCTCGGGCTCCCAACTCGCCGTTTCGCCGGTCATGGCCAGCGACGCCGCGGCCCCATCCACCAACCGCTCCAGCCACGGCCCGGCGGCATCGCTGTTGGCCGCGCGAAGCACATAGGCGGCGTTCAAAGTTGAAACCAGGGGAGAAGGCACCGCGTGCCGCCCGACCTCCTCGACCAGGCCCACGATGCCGGCCATCTTGAAGCCCACCCCTCCGAGTTCTTCAGGCACCGCGAGGCCGGGCCAGCCGAGTTCGATCATCTGTTTCCAGATTTCCGGCTGCCAAGACGTGGGTTCGCCGCGCTCGTAGACACTCTCGGGGTCGGCAGCCACCAAATCCCGCAGCTTCTCGATGGGCAGGGTCTCGTCCAGAAAACGCCGCGCCGAATCGCGCAGCAGTTCCTCGTCCGAGCCAAAACCAAAGTCCTTGGGGGCCGTCTTCATCGTCGTGTCCTTCGCCATCACTTCGACTTCGCCAGGCCGAGCACGCGCTCGCCCAGAATGTTGCGCTGGATTTCGTTGGTGCCTGCCGCGATCGTGCCCCCGTAGGAGTTCATGTACGCGAGGGGCCAGTGCCCAGCATCGGGGGCGGCGGGATCGAGCTTGTAGAGCGTCGAACGCGCGCCCGCGATCTGTATGCCCAGGCGCGCATTTTCCTGCGAGAACTCCGACCCCGAGACCTTCTGCTGCAGGGGCAACCGCATGGGGTGTTCGACCAGCGCCGGTACCCGGGCCCGGCGGCCATTTTGCCGCAACCCCTCGGCGACGATCATCTGCTGCATGATCGCATCCCGCGTCACCGGATCGTCGCTGGCGGGCACGCCCCCACGTTGGCTCTTGCGCGCGAGATCAATCAGGCTGTCGAGGGCCGAACCGGCGTCCCCCCCACCGCTGCCCGCACCCTCGGCGGCGCCGCGCTCGTGGGTCAGGGTGGTCATGGCCACGGTCCAGCCTTTTCCAATGGCGTCCAGACGGCCCGAGTCCGGGATGACGGCGTCTTCGAACAACACCTCGTTGAAGCCGGACTCGCCGGTCATCTTGATCAGCGGCCGAACGGTGACGCCAGGATGGCCCCCGATGGGGCATAGGAAGTACGTCAGGCCGTCGTACTTGTGCTCGTGACTCGTCCGCGCGATCAAAATCATCCATTTGGCGAAGTGCCCCAGGCTCGTCCACACCTTGTGTCCGTTGACGATCCAATCGTCGCCGCGCGGTTCGGCAAAGGTCTGCTGGTTGGCCATGTCGGAGCCGGCGCCGGGCTCGCTGAACCCCTGGCACCAGATCTCCTCCCCGCTCAACGCACCGGGAATGAACTGGCGCTTCTGCTCTTCGGTTCCGTGGACGAGAATCGTCGGCACCGCCATGGACAGCCCCACGACGTTGATCAGAAACGGCGTCCCCGAACGACTCATTTCCGTATTCGCAATGCGCTGGCAGCCTTCGCGACCCCCTCCCCCATACTCGGTGGGAACATCGGTCCCGATCAGGCCCGCCTCGTAGCAGGCGGACTGCCATTCCTGGAGGTAGTCGCGTTGCGCGACGGAAGAAACCTCGATGGGCGAAATGGGGAGCCGAACCGGCGGCGGCGGCGGCGCGTTCTCAGCCAACCAAGTTCGTGCGTATTGTTGAAACTCGAGTTGCTCTTTCGTGAGTTGGCGTTCGGCCACGCGAACCTCCTCCGAAAAAAAGATTTGACACAGTGCGTGTCAGGTTAACAGACTCGCCCTCGCTCGGAACAACCCAGACACCCGCACGAACCTCAGCACCCGCGCAAAACTGGAGTCCCGCATGAAGACCGCCATTCGCGTCGGCGGCCCCGCCAGTGGAGGCCGCGAACAATTCGAAGCCACCGTGGAGTTGGCGATCGAAGCCGAAAAACTCGGCGTCGATCAGGCGTGGAGCGCCGAAGCGTGGGGGATGGATGCCGTCGCACCGCTCGCCTATCTCGCCGCGCGCACTACGCGCATGCACCTCGGCACGGGCATCATGCAGGTGTGCGCGCGCACCCCCGCTTCCACAGCCATGACCGCCATGACTCTGGCGACCATCAGTCATGAACGCTTCTTGCTCGGCCTCGGAAACTCGGGCCCCCAGGTTGTCGAGGGCCTTCACGGCCAACCCTTCGATCGCCCCCTGACGCGAATGCGCGAGACCGTCGAAATCGTCCGGATGGCCTGCCGGGGCGAAAAGCTCCAAACCGATGGGGGGGTCTTCAAACTGCCGCGCCCCGGAGGTCAGGGGAAGGCGCTGCGCCTGGCCCAACCCCCCATGGAGGTTCCCATCTATCTGGCAACCCTGGCCCCCCGTGCACTGGAGATGACCGGGGCCCTGGCCGATGGATGGCTCGGAACGTCCTTCACCCCCGACGCCCCCGAAGCCCACCTCGACTCCCTCCGCCGAGGTGCCGAGAGCGCGGGCCGCACGCTGGGCGATCTCGCGCTTTCCGTCGACACCACGGTCGCCATTACCGACGACCCCGAACCGTTGATCGCTTCCCAGAAGGTGCAACTCGCATTCCAACTGTCGGCCATGGGGTCGCCCACCCTGAACTTCTACAACGACGCATACGCGCGGGCGGGCTTTCAAGACGCCTGCACCGAAGTTCGAGACTTGTGGCTCGCTCGTAAACGCGACGAAGCGATCCGGGCCGTGCCCGATGAAATGGTGTGGGCCACCACCTTGATCGGGGACGAGTCCCGCGTGCGCGAGCGCATTCGCAAGTACCGAGACGCGGGGATCACGGAGCTGATGCTGCACCCCATCGGCGCCGACTCTGCGGCCCAGATCGAGACACTCGGCCAAGCCGTCGAGTGGGTTCACGACGAGACGGACTGAGACCCCCATTCCCGAGTGCTGGAATCGGCTGCGCTGGATCGCGCACGACTCGAACCCGACGACGCGGTCGCGACACCATCGCGACATCTGTCGCACGGGGTGTCGCGTGACGTGTCGCGGCTGTCGCGCCTGCCGATGCCCCCTGCCCTGTCACCCCGCCCTCGCGGCCTGTCGCGCGAGCCTATAGGTCCTGGCCACCGCGTGCGCCGCGGCACGACTCTTGCTCTCTGTTCCTGGTGTGGGGGACGAGGGAGATCTGCATGCCTGACATTCATTCCATTCTCTGGATCGGCCCCGGCGAGCGCTTTGCGGCCGCGCCCCTGCTGCGTGCACCCGGCTTCGACGTGGTGTGGGAGCACCGCTTCAATGGAACCGCTGAACGGGATCTGCCGCGCTATGCGGCCGTGGTGGTCGATGGCTTCGAAGCCTCCGAGGCCCTCGCCTCCCTGGAGCGCATTCGCGCCTGTGCCCAGGCGCCACCGGTCATCGTGCGCGTGGACTCGCACAGCCCGGCCGTGGAGCGCGCACTGTGCGGCGCCGGCGCCGCCGGCGTCTGGCAGCCGGGCAGCCCTCAGGACCTGCTGACCCAACTCGAGACCGTGGTGAACCACCGCCCGGGGATCTCACCGCCGGTAGACGCCGCGGGCCCGCCGCTCAAAACCACCCACGGGTTGATCGGTGCCAGCCCCGCCATGCGCGACGTGTTCTCCCTGCTGGAGCGCGCCGCCGCCAGCCACGCCACGGTGCTCCTGTCGGGGGAGACGGGCACGGGCAAGGAGGTGCTGGCGCGTGCTCTGCACACGGCGTCGACCCATCGCTCGGGAGATTTCGTGGCGGTCAACTGCGCGGCCTTCCCCGAGGCTCTGATCGAGAGCGAGCTGTTCGGCCACGAGCGCGGCAGCTTCACCGGCGCAGAACGTGAGCGGAAGGGATTGTTCGAGCAGGCCCACCTTGGAACGCTGCTGCTCGACGAAGTGGGTGAAACGCCCCCGGCCTTTCAAGCCAAGCTGCTGCGCGTGCTCCAAGAGCGCGAAGTGCGCCGGGTGGGCGGCACCCGCACGCGCAAAATCGACGTGCGCGTGGTGGCCGCCAGCAACCGCGACCTATGGGCCGAGGCCCGTGCAGGACGCTTTCGCGAAGACCTCTACTACCGCCTGGCCGTCTTTCCCCTGGCGCTGCCACCCCTGCGCGAACGCACCGCCGACCTGCCACTGCTGGCCGCCCACTTCCTTCGCAAGCACGGCGGTCGGCCGACGCCGCGCCTGACCCCTTCCAGCCAGGCCCTCCTGCAGGCCCACACCTGGCCCGGCAACGTGCGAGAACTCGAAAACGAAATCCAGCGCGCCCTGGCCTTCGCAGCCCCGGGCGCCCCCCTCGAGCCCGAACACTTCTCAAAACGCCTGGCAGACGCCCTCGAACCCGTCCACAACCAACTCCGCGCCGGAGACTCCCTGCGCGCCAACCTCGACCGCATCGAAGCCTGGATCATCCGCCGCGCCCTGGAAACCCACGCCGGCCACCGCCAGGCCACCGCCCGTCAACTCCAGGTGACCCGCGAGGGCCTCTACAAAAAAATGAAACGATTCGGGATCGAATGATGCGACCCGGCCCTGCCCCCCAGGAAGAGAGGGAGAGCGGGCTCACCGGCCCCTCCGGTCCCCCCGGTGGACCGAGCCCCATCCTCCACGCTCAGGTCTAGGGGCACGCCTCGAGATCTCGGTCGGCTCGCAGGGACGGGCCGGGCACCGCCAACTGAAACTGTGCTCGGAAGGCCGCGAAGTCGCTGGCTCCGACGACGTCATCGCCATCGGCGTCGACGTCGGTCCTGAAACCAGGGTTTCCGCTGGTCCCAGCTTGGAAGGCCGAGCGGAACTGGGCGAAGTCGGAGGCTCCCACCACACCATTCTGATCGTAGTCGGCATCGCAGGCGTTCCCGCAGCCGTCGGCGTCGGTGTCGAGTTGGGTTTCGTTGAAAATCAGTGTGCAGTTGTCGAGATCGTCCGAGACGCCGTCCAGGTCGGAATCAACAGTCGTCGCCGTGAACTGCGTGTCCAGATGCTCCCAATCACCGCTCGTGCCCGGGCGATACTGGAGGCGCAGATAAAGGGTACTCCCATCGATCGGCAAGTCCGCCACCCCCGCAGTCGTCTGTCCCGACAGTGGGCCGCTGTCGTAGTAGTCGCTGGCTCCCAGTGCCGAGCCCAGGGCCAGACGCCACTCGCCAACCTCTGCATCGTTCGCAGCCCATTGGAAGCTCGCGGTCGAATCAAACAGGGTCGAACCCGGGAATGGCGATACGATCATGGGCGGTTGCGGGCCCGGCGACCAGCTACCGAATTTGTCTTCCGCGGCATTGTTGGTGAGGTTCGTCTGACTGCTGCCATCGGGAGCCATCACGTAGACTTCGCGATTGCCATCACGCTCGGATCGAAAAGCAATCCAGGCGCCGTCCGGCGACCAGGTGGGATCCTCGTTGGATCCGTCCGTATCCGTCAGCTGATCCTCGTCCTCGGATCCATCCGAGAGCACCCCATAGATGTCGCAGTCCTTTTGAGAGCTGACTACCGCGCAGCGCTCGAAGACCAATCGGCTGCCATCCGGCGACCAGGCCGGCCACTGGTCAAAGCGGATTTCCGACCCCTCGTATTCGATGCTCGCCAGGATCCGAGGGTCGCTTCCATCGGCATCGATTACGGCAATGCCGGTGTTGGGGGTCGGCAGACTGGGGGCATCCTGGAAGTGGAGCGCGATCTCGGCACCATCAGGTGACCAGCTGGGGCTTCCGGAACGCCCCAACGCTCCCTGGGTGAGATTCCTCGAATGGGTGCCATTGGAATTCATCACATGGATGTCACACCCGTAGGGCGGCTCGGAATCGTCGCACCGGCTAAACGCGATTCGGCTGCCATCGGGTGACCACTCCGGCTCATAGTCGCAGACAAAGGGGCCGACATCGGTCAAAGCCACTTGGCCGCCTCCGTTGGCTTCAATCACATAGATTTCGCAATCAGGAGAACTCTCTGCAACGATCTTGGTGCCATCGGGCGACCACACACGATTCGAATCGATCGAATACCACCCCCCCAAGTTGTCGGTAAGTTGCACTCGCTCGCTCCCATCCACGTTCATGACGTAGAGGTTGGTGTAGGATTCGAAAGCAATGCGGATGCCATCGAGCGACCACCTGGGGGCATTGGCTTCCGGTGTGAAGCCAGGGGTAAGGTTGGTCGGGCTGCTCCCGTCCGCCTCCATCACGAACACGTCTTCCCCACCCTCCCTGTCCGACGAGAAGGCGATCTTCCAAGCCCCCGGATCCACGCGCGTGGCGGCCGTGAACTCCAAATCGACCCACTCCCAGTCCCCACTGCTTCCTGGACGATAGAAGAGACGCACGTAAACGATGCTCCCATTGATGGGGAGGTTCGTCACCGTCGCGCTCGTTTCTCCAAACAGGTTGCCGGTGTCGTAATAGTCGCTGGCTCCGGCACTCGAACCCGCGTACAGCCACCATTGCTCGACCTCGGCACTGTTCGCATACCAGTCGAAGGTCACGAAAGAGCCTGACAACGTGGAACCCGGAAGCGGCGCAGTGATCGAGGGCGGAAGCTCCAGGGGCATCCAACCACCGAACTCATCTGCCGCAACATTGTTCGTGAGGTTGGTCTGACCACTTCCGTTCGCGGCCATCACGTAGACTTCCCGGTTTCCATCCCGTTCGGATCGGAAACCGATCTGAGTGCCATCGGGAGACCAGGCAGGGTTCTCGTTCGAACCCGTGGTGTCCGTCAACTTTTGTTCATCCCCTCCATCCGAATCGGCTTCCACCACATAGATCTCACAAGTGTCTTCGAAATTTTCATCAACACACCGCTCAAACACGATTGTGCTGCCATCGGGAGACCAGGCGGGGTCGAGATCATTGACGCTCGCCGAACTTCCGTAATAAGTCGTGGTCAGGGCCCGAGGATCGCTCCCGTCGGCATTCATCACCACGATTCCACTACTCACAAACGGCCATGACGAGGTGTTGTTGAATGAAAAGACGATCCGGGAACCATCGCTCGACCAGGCCGGCGAACCGGAATTCCCGAACTCGCCATTGGTGAGATTGATCAGCCCAGTTCCGTCGGGGCTCATCACATAGATGTCGCAACCGAAGGGAAACGTGAACGAACAGCGCCCAAAAGCGATCTGGTTTCCAGCGGGCGACCACTCCGGATCGGAATCGTAGTTGTACGGCGATCCGTTGGTCAGTTTGAGTTGACCACTTCCGTCGGTATCGATCACATGGATTTCGGAGTTCGGGTAGGTCTCCGCCACCAATTTCGTTCCGTCGGGCGACCAAGCCCCCCTGGAATCGATGGAGTACTCCTCGCCCGTGCTTCCGGTGAGATTCGTTCGACCGCTCCCGTCGGCGTTCATCACGAAGAGGTCGCCATTCGTCTCGAACGCGATGCGGGTACCGTCGGACGACCATGTGGGGTCTTCGGATTCCGGTGCAAAATCAATCGTGAGATTCGTCGGGTTGCTGCCATCGGCGTCCATGACGAAGACATCACCGCCGCCGTCTCGATTCGAGGAAAAGGAGATTTTAGACGCCTCGACAACGTCCACGGCCTGGCTCTCCAAGGACACGCTCCAGACCAGGAAGGCACCGATAGCGAGGACGGCGGCTGCACCATGCTCTCGCCGGAAGCCCAAAAAAAGCGCAACTGAGCCGCACATGGGCTCGCCTCCTTCTCCCGCTCGCAACTCAGCGGCAGAAGGCTCGCCGATACCCGCAACGGAAAATCACGACCGACTCAATAATTCTAACTCGGATCAAGCTGAGAATTTCTCCGAAATGTGTCGATCAGATTCGTGCAACTACTTCCTTGTTGCACACAGCTTATTGAGGAGAGTGATGGGCGAGTGGCGCGGTCGGGTTTTCTGCCCTTTGCCGGCCTGGTCGTAGACAGCTTCGACCTGAAAGGTCGTAGGAGTGGGTTGCCCTTTGACCGTGAAGGCATCGAACGAAATCTTCTCGCCGAAGTCCACCCACGCCAGGGGAACGAGGAATTCGATACCACGCGGGACACGGCGCGCCGTGAAGACACCCCTCCCCGACCCGGGCTTCAATACGCTTCCCGCCAACCCGGGCGCCTCGCCACCCGGTGCCAGATCGCGTTGATAGTCGAGCACGGCGTCGCCCAGGGCCGGATCAATGGGGACGAGGAGTTGCACGGCGCGGCCCTGGGAGAGCTGTAGCAGCACGTAGTCGCCGGCTTCAGGTGGCTGCTCGGGAGCACGGGTCTTGATCTCGAACACCAGGTGAGTGTCGCCCTCCACCGAGGTATTGAGACGCAGGATGTCACGAGCTCCAGCCAAGGACCGATCCATATACGAAAGCACGACGCGAGGATCATCGTAGTTGCTCATTGCCAAGAACTGGGCAGGCGCGCCCAAGAAACAAGCCGCAACGACACTGGCCAGCACTTTATTCATTGAAAGAAGCTGTGGTTTTCGCGAAGCATGGTGGCCATCGAATCGGCGTCTTCCAGTGCATCAAACACCACACGAATCCTACCGGCTGGATCGATCAGGAAGGCCATGCTGCTGTGGTCTACCTGGTAGTGGAATGCGTTCCCCTTGTTCTTGGTATAGAAAACGGCCTCTACCCCAAACTCGTCCTTGAAGCTCTCGAGCGCTTCGCCTTCGAGGCGCAGGTACGAGATCTTCTTCCCGTACGGAGTGGTGTAGCGGGTGAGAACGTGGTCGGTATCGCGATCCGGATCCACCGTGACGAAGACAGCGTCCAACGGGATCCCCTTCTCAGCCGCAATTTTCACCAGCCGGGAAAGCGTTCCGAAGGTCATGGGGCAGACATCTTTACAGAGCGTGAAACCAAAAGAGACGAGCTTCCACTGATGGCCACCTTCCGCGCTCGCTGCCCTCAGCATCTCCACGGACTCGGATCGCAGCGGAACAGGGTTCGGCAGGGTCACCGAAGCGGCCTGAAGCCTCCCGGGTGAGCCGGAAAGAAGCAGTACCGCCACCACCACTCCGAACCAAATGCGTGTCGAGGATCGGAATTTCACGTTGGCTTCCTCGATCCCGGCCGCCCTCCCGAGGGTCCCACGATCCCATCGCAAAAGAGCCACGAAAAAACGGGAGGAAGCTCGCATACTGCGGGGCTCAGCGATTGTTTCCAGCACCAAACAAACCGTGGGGCATGACCAGGCCATCCTTGGGCCCGAACACTTTCACAACCTCATCGGTGAGTGTGTCGATCTTGATCACGTAGCCCGAATACCAGCTTGCAACCATCAGGTAGCGGTGGTCCGGCGATGGAGCAAAGGCGTGGGCCACCGAAAACCCGTCGGGCAAGTCCTCACCCGGCTTGAAACGCTTCAAGAATTTTGGGTTGTGTGGGTCACTGATGTCGAAGACAGAGATGAAGCCGTCTTCGCCAATCTTATCATCGAGGGTGTCCTCCTCAGCGATGTAGACTTTGTGGCCCACCACGATGATGTCCGAGGCCGATCGATAGATCCCCGCGCCATCGACATGATCCGTGGCGGGGATGATTTTTTCCGCCGTTTTCTCCCATGCGTCGATCAGCCAGACGCTGGGCGGGATGACTTTGCGGGTGCGCTTCGGTGTAAGAGACGTCTTGTCGAACTGCATGGTCGCCGTGACGGCGAAGCGCTCGTTCCGCCAGGAAACGTAATGGGAAAAAGCCGCGTAGGCTTTGCGGTCACCGAGCTTGATCTTCCCCCTGGGCTTGAGCCTTCCGGTTCGCCGGTTGACCTGGTAGAGATCGATCACGTTGTTGTCGAAGAAATACCCGCTACCCAGCCCCAGCGTTCCCGAGTTGTTGAAGACAACCCCATGAGTCTGCTCCGTGTATCCAGGAATGCGAATGGGGTCGATCCGAGCGAACTCATGGGCCTTGGAGTCCCAGACGCGAATCCGATCGCTCGTCCATGAAGTGAAATAGATGAAGTCCGTAAACGGCAACAAGGTGGGCCCGTGAATCTGTGTTCCGCTCGCGAGCACCCAGGGCGGAATGGGCTGCCCAACGTTCGTCGACTCCACGAAGGGAAGCTCCGCAGGCGTGTTGGGTTCGTCGAATTCCGCCACCTTCTTTACTTCGAGGTGTGCCCGCTGCTGCTTCCAGTTGATGCTCTCGACGTCCAACACCACCAGGTAGGCGGAGTGATCTTCGGTGTTGTCGGTGGTCACGTAGAGGGTCTCACCATCCGCTGAGATGACGGTGTGCTGAAGCGGCACGTCTCCGGGCCAGCCCGAAAGAGAAAGGGGATTGACGGTCACGAGCGTGTCGGTTCTGTAATTGAAGAAGTAGAGCACGCTCGTGTGGTAATCGATCCCGGTGACGATGGGACGCAACTCCTTATTGAAGGAATTGGGAGGAGAAATAGGACGGAGGCCCCGATGCCTTCCGGAGTCATCAGCCAGCGAGACACCTGCTGCGAATTGGAACGCAAGAAACAGGAGACCGAACTTGAACATGGTTGTCCTCACTTTCAACTGCAGCGACACTCGATCGAGACCCCGTAAACCCGGGCGATGAGCGGACGGGCTCAGCTATTTTCCAAATAAAGCAATACAACGTTCCAAAACCATCATACCCCCGCCGTCGGAAACGGTGTCAACCAGATGGGAGCGAACCCATAGACCCCCGCGCCCGGAGAGCCATGCGACCCCCTGCTCCATTTCCCGGGGGGGGGGCGGACAGGTGAATCAACCCAGATTCGACAGGTAAATGAATCCACAGATACCCGTCGGCACTCGAGAATTATGTCCGGCCATCTCCTGCCCCCGAGGCAATCGAGCAGCACAGGGCGCACGAGTGCTCCGTTTGCCCGATGGTTGGGTGGCCGTTCGTGCGTTCAGGCCCGTTCCAGAGTGACCGTCAGACCGCCCACGTGGCAGTCGAGTTTCCGCCCCGCCGCCGCGATTCCCGGCATCACGGCGGCCGATCGCTCGACGGCAGCCTCCACTCCGATGGGCCCGACGTCGTAGAGAGTCAGGTATCGAGCCCCACGTGTATTGGGGCCCCTCCTCCGCCAGCGGCTGACACCCGTAAATCCGTTGGACTCCAACATGTCGGGCATGTGGACGGCGTCGTTCCACGCATCCCATTCCGCTTCACGCCGGGGGTCGTTGCACATCACGTAGGCCATGATGTGCCCGGTCAGCGCATCGGTAGGAACGGGCTTCTGATTCCAGCTCCCGTGGGCCTCGAGAATATCGACGTCCATGACGCAGTGGTTCGCGTCGATCTCGCCGCATTGGCGGCTCTCAGCCTCGCGCTGCTCGAGCGCCCGAGCCCCGGACTCGATGTCCCCCACCAGTTCATAGATCGTCACGTGAGAGAAACCCACCGAGGGCATTCCCGGTTTGGGTTGCTGAGTAAGCGCCCAGTGCGAGGCTGCCCGAACGACGTCGAGTTTGGACATTTCAGGAAGATGCCGCTCCCGCAACCATCGGCCCCATTCTTCAAAGCGTGCCGGCGCATTGCAGCGCACGAAGTAGAGAGCAAGCCCATTGGCAGCATCCATCCCCTCGAGCCCCTCCCATCCCTCTGATCCCGCGACTGCGCCGCGCGGCGTGCAACGCCGAAACTCGAAACATAGGAGAAGCCGATTGGCCCTGCTCACAGACCCTTTGCCCGTACCCTCAAATCGTCTTCCATTCATTCATTGGGTTTGAAACCATCCGCCAGCAGGTTTTTGATCGAAAAGTGTGGAGCCCGTCCTCCATACTCGGAAGGTGTTCCAACTCAGCGAAGCAGAACTCGACCATTTCGAACGCGAGGGCTGGGTGGGACCATTCCCACTGCTCGGCACCGAGGATGCCCGGGCTCTCGAGCCGGAACTTGCTCGCCACTTCCAGGCGTCGCGAGGCTATTTCTACCCTGCCGATGTTCGCGAGGGCGATTGCTACTACGAGGACTCGCTCTGGTTCCAAAGCCTCCACACCATGTCGGCGGCCCTGGCCTCAATCGGGCGTCGTCCTGAACTTCTGGATCGCATAGAACAGTTGCTGGGCAAGGATCTGATCCAATGGGCCGGCATTCGCTTCGAGCAGAACCCCCACGAGCGGCTCTTGTGGCACACCGATACCGAGTACGACCACTGGGGCGGTGTGAGCACCTGGATGGGGATCCAGAATGTGACCCCCGAGACCGCCCTCAAGATCCTGCCCGGCTCACACCGCTTCCCGGCCTCCCCCGAAGACATCCAGCACAAATATGGCCTCGACCTGACGCGCATGCTCGACGACGACGAGATGTTATCCGAGCTTCAAAGGATCCTACCGGACCTCGACAACGAGCCCCGCGTGCTGCGTGTGCCGGTTCACGACGGCGAGTTCGTGATCTTCGACGGAAAGCTGTGGCATGCGAGCCACAACCCCAGCGATTGCGAGCGGGTCGCCATGGGCATGCGGTACAGCTCGCCCGATCAGCGCATCCGTATCCCCCTCACCTATTTGCCCCCGCTCATCTTCGATCCCACCCGCCCACCCTGTTTGTTGGTGCGTGGTGAAGACCGTTTCGGGGTGAACCGGATCGTCGAGGCCCCCCAAGGCTAACTCGGCGCCCTTCGGGTCAGTCCTTCTCGCTTCCGCGCTTCCAGTGGTCGGCCAGTGCGAGCAGAACTTCCGAAACCGCATCTTTGTGGTCGACCAGCAGAAGTCGAACTCGCTGGTCAGCGCCAAAGATCTTCTTCCCAAGGCTGTATTCATCCATTTCCAACCGCAACGCGAGAACGCGTGGCGCGTGCCGCTTCAACGTGGACTCGACCCTGCGGTAGAAGCGCTCCGCTCCATCCTGGGTGAGTACGAGGAGCCTGGACACGCGTCCACCGCGCCCGACCCCCGTCTTCTCGTCGACCTTCTTCAGGCCTTCGGCTTCGGCAGCCAGGACACGCTCGGCCCCTTCCAAACCACGGATGACATGGCCCGCAGCATGCGCCTTCTCGAGTACTTCCTCGAGCCGCCCGAAACCGTCGGTTTCCGGCACCCGGAGGTCGGCATGCTCCCACAGCGGTCGGGAGCGATGGATGAGTTCATTCAAGAGGTCCCGAGCCTCCGGGTCCCCCTCGACCCGCTTGGGGAGACGGAGGTCTTCCATTGCCGTGTCTTCGTTCGTCCACATCACAAAGGTTTCTATCCAAGTCGAAGGCGTAAAAGCCAACCCATCGCGGAACCTCCGCGTCCCATGGGCCCTCCCGGTTTACCAGCCGGCCAATTTCCCCACAAGTCGTGAGACATTCGACGTCCGTCTCCCGCGAGACCCCAGAATCTCATTTCGACTGCCCACGGCCAATTTTTCTCCGAGCACTCGTTTATCTTGATCCCACCCCCAGGCCGCCGATCAGAATTGCGGCTGCGCGGCCGAGCCCAGAGTTGCCTCAGCGACGCTTGGGCCTAGGATTGCGACCCAACCGTCTGGAGAGGCTGACCATGACTCGAATCGAAGAGAACAAGGCGTTGGTTGCGGCGTTTTTCAAGACCGCCTACGTGGACCGCGACTACGACCGCTGTGGCGAGTTTTTTGCCGAGGATGGCGTCTACGAAGATGCGCCCCTTCCACCCGGTACCGAAGGCCGGGGCCCGAAGGAAATCGCCGAGAGAATCCGTCGAGGTGTGGGCGATCTTCCGGCATTGGTCGACGAAGTCCACCGGGTCGTAGCAGAGGGCGACACGGTGGTTACCGAACACACGGAGACCTGGTGTTTTGAAACCGGTGAGCGGGTGCCATTGCCCGTCGTTTCGATTCACGTGATCGAGGGTGGAAAGATCAAACTCCATCGGGACTTCTGGGATGGACCAACGCTATTTTCGAATATGCCCACCAAGTGGCTGGAAAAGCTCACCCAGGGGAATCACTCTAGCGAGGCTCAAGACAACGACCCGGGAGCCTGAGCGCAAACACGGTCAGGAAAACGGGTGAGAAGAGCTCCGGACGTCGCGAACCGTCGCTCCCATCTCTCGCCATGGGGAGACGACGAATGGCTCCACCACCGCACCGATTCGCCCTGACATCTCGGGCGAAGCGCTCAACTCGCGCGGAACGTAACAGGCAACTTGGTGGGGCCGCGAAACGCAAAACCGACGATCTCGGCAGATTGCCCCGCTGCCAGGCGCAGATCGTCAAGTCGCTCGAGCAACACATCGAATCCAACCCGTGCTTCCAGTAGGGCCAGGCGAGAACCGGCACAGAAGTGCCGGCCAATTCCAAACCCCAGGTGGTCGCTCGAATCACGATCGAGATCAAAACGATCCGGTTCCGCGTAGTGAGCCCCGTCGCGATTGGCCGATCCCAGGTGCACCAGCACATCATCACCGGCGGAAAGGTCTACTCCCCCGAGTTGGGTGTCGGCCATGACCTCGCGAGGAATCGTCGCGATCGGGCTCTCGTACCGCAAGGTCTCGAGGATGTAGTCGTCAATACGCTCGCGATCGCTGGAAATTCGCTCCAGCAAAGCAGGGTCACGCAACGCAAGGGCGATCATCGAGCCCAGCAGATGGTAGGTGGTGTCGGCACCTGCCGAGACGAGCAGCCGGAGGAAGTTCACCACCTCCTGGTCCGTCATCCGCTCGCCGTCGATCTCGCTCGCGGCGAGAACACTCATCAGATCGTCGGATGGATTGGTACGCCGCTCAGCCACCAGAGGGAGCAGGCCCTCGGCGAGTTTTTCCGAGGCTCTGATGGCCCGTTCCGGGTCTTGCCCGCTCAGTGACAAATCCACGGTCAGATGGTGGATCGGCTCGACCTGGTCCACGGGCAAACCCAGGATCTCGACGAAGACCCGCAGCGGAAAAATGAACGTGAAATCCGGCACCAGATCGCACTGGCCCTGGGCCGCAAACCGGTCGACGATCTCGTGGGCGATCTCCCGAACCAGCTTCGGGAAATCTCCCCGCAGAGCCCGCGGGGCCAGGGCTGGGGTCACCAGGTTGCGGTGCTTCAGGTGCTCGGGACCATCCATTTCGATGATGGTCCGGCCGAGAACGCGTCCCACACCCCGGGAGTTCACGCGGCTCGAGAAGGCCTCCGGGTCACGCAGAACAGTGCGCACATCCTCGTAGCGGGTCACAAACCAGGTGCGCCCAGTACCGTACATTCCCGTCACATCACAGACGGGCGCCTCCTCGCGCAGGCGGGCATACAAGGGATATGGGTCCGAAACCGGCGAAAACGGCCCACGTCCAACTACTTGCTCCATTTCATGTCGGAGGTCACTCATGGAGCCATTGTACACCGTCGGGCGCTGGGGGCCGTTCGAGGAGCGAACGAGCTCCAGAGCGCCCGCGCGTCCCACCCCGGCCCCCTACCTGTGGGATGCCCGGCATCGGTGTACCTCGAGAGCCCGAAGAGTCTATACTTGCGGCGTGCCGGGTGAGGTTACCAGCGGCAGGGCCCAGAGCCCTGGCGGCGGCAACCTCGGAAACTCGGCGCTCGTAGCGGGCCATGTTGGTTCGCCACACGGGTTCCCCCAAGTGGGGAACACTGCAAGCGCTGGCGTTTCAGCGCAAACGAGTCGAAGGAAGGTTTCACGAGTTGCAGATTCAACGCAGCGCCGTCCTCCGCCGATTCACAACAAGGTAAAGGTACGGACATGCGAGTATCAGGTACAGTCAAGTGGTTCAACGACGAAAAGGGTTTCGGATTCATCACGCGCGATGACGGCGAGAAGGACGTGTTCTGTCATCACAGCGCCATCCAGGGCGAAGGTTTCAAAACCCTCGCCGAGGGTGCAAAGGTCGAGTTCGATGTCGTCCAGGGTCAGAAGGGCCCGGCGGCGGAGAACGTAACGACCCTCTAGTACGCTAGAGCCCCAGAAAGAACTGGCCCCGTCGGCTCACGCCGGCGGGGCTCATTCGTTTGGGAGCACGTGTGCGCCCACGCGGCTTGTCTCAGCCCGATGCTTCCACCAGCAGTGCAATGGTCTCGGCATCGACACCTGCCTCGGCCAGGACCTCAGCGGTGTGAGCCCCCAGGCCGGGCGCCGGCGCGGTGGCCGGCATGTCGTGGGCCGACATGCGCATGGGAGGCGCCACGGTCTCGAAGCTCCCGAACTCCGGGTGGTCGACGGTGGGAAAACTGCCGTACTCCCGGGCGGCAGGATCCTGGGTCGCCTCCAGAATCGTGCGCGTCGGGGCCCAGATCACGGAGTGGGCGTTCAACCGCTCCCCCCATTCTTCGAGGGTGCGCTGAGCGAAGGTCGCGTCCAAGATTTCCACCAACTCGCGCGAGTTCTGATAGCGCGGCACGGCTCCCGCAAAACGCTCGTCGGTTTCGAGATCCGAGCGCTCGATGGCGCGAAGGAACTCCGGCCAATAGCGGTCGGATTCGATCATCACCAGAAACAGCCAGCGATCGCCAGCGGTGCGGTAGTGGTTCCACAACGGGTTGCGCGGCTGCTTGCGTTGGTGCATAGGCGGCTGCTCGCCAGCAGCCAGCGAACTGGCCACATCGTTCCCATTCACGTAGAAGCCAATATGCTGCAACGAGACGTCAATCACCTGCCCCTGTCCATCGGCATCTCGGGTGCGCAGCGCTGACACCACACCCAGCGCCATGGCCATGGCGGCCGAGTGGTCGCCGAAGCCCGGGCGCTGAAAGGCGGGAGGCGCCTCCGGGTCGCGCAGCTGGTCCATGATGCCGGTGCGCGCCCAGAAGGTGGAGTAATCGAAGGCTGGACGGTTGGCGTCAGGGCCGTCGGGGCCGAACCCCGAGATCCGGCAAACGATGAGTTCGGGCCGTGCGGTGCGCAGGGTTTCGGGGTCGAGCCCGTTCTTTTCGAGACGGGCGGGAAGCATGTTGGTAAGCATCACATCGGCGGTGTCCACCACCTTGTGAAGGGCCTCCAGGGCCTGGGGCAACGCCAGGTCCAGGGCCAGAGAGCGCTTTCCCCGGTTCTCCATCTGATAGGGGGCCGAGGCGGGAAAGTCGCTCTCAAAGCCGACCATCCTCGGAGTGCTGTGGCGATAGATCTCACCCCAGGGCACTTCAACCTTGATGACGTCCGCACCGAGGTCCGCCAGCAGTGCTCCGCAGGCTGGCGCCGCAACGAAGCTCGCCAATTCAACGACGCGGATCCCTTCGAGGGGAGCAGCCATGAAATCCTCCGCACGCCGACCTCCCTTACGCGGGAATGCGCGGGAGTCGACTGGATTCGACCGCCCTAGACTAGCCGCTCATCCGACGCCGAGGTGGCGGGTCCACCCCCAGGCGCTCCCACTATCGGTCCGAATCGGTCTGCGGGGCCCCGGGAATACCACCCGGTAGATGGCTCCCGGCGGAGATGCCTCCATCCAGGTCGAAGTCCGCACCGTTGAAAAAGGAACTTTCGTCCGAAGTAAGGAACGCGACTGCGTTGGCCACATCCGCCATCTCGCCCCGGCGCAGGATGGGTTTGCCGGGGGTGAGCCCAGAGACGCCCCCCTTGCGAAGGTCCTCGACGTCACTCCCCATCAACCCCAGGGATTCGAGCACCATCTCGGGGTTGCCCATGGCCGGGTTCACCGAGTTCACTCGAATCCCGTAGCGGCCGAGCTCCAGGGCCGCGACCTTGGTCAGGCCTCGAACCCCGAACTTGCTGGTCGCGTAGGCGGCGGTGCCCGCGGCTGGGTGGTGGCCGCTGATGGACGACACATTGATGATCGAGCCCCCGCCGGCGGCCCGCATGGGTTCAATCACCGTGCGCACGCCCAGGAACGTGCCAACATCGTTGACGCGAAGCACGCGTGCGAACTCCTCAGCGCTGGTGTGCTCGATGGGCCCCACGTGTAACACCGCGGCGTTGTTGACCAGGGTGGTCAGGGCGCCGAACTCCGCCAGGGTGAAGTCGACAACGGCCTGCCAATGCTGCTCATCGGTGATGTCGAGGTGCTGGTAACGCGCCGCTCTACCGAGTTTCTCGGCCACGGGCTTGCCCCGGTCGTCGAGGATGTCGGCGACCACCACCCGGGCGCCCTCCCCCACCAGGCGCTCGGCAATGAGCGCCCCCGAACCGCGGGCCGCCCCCGTCACGATAGCCACCTTGCCGTCGAGCCTTCCCATCCTCAACTCCAACTCTGACCGCCTGAGACGGACGGTTCACAGGAGACCGCCTCGATGACGGCGGCTCGCTCAGACATGGGTGGGCATCTCTCGGCTGCTGGGCCGGCCATTGTGCCACGGCCCTTGATGCAGTGTCTGAACGGGAAGATATCGGCAGGTTCACCGGAACACCGACCCGCGCGCCCCGAGCAACCCCCACTCAGGCGCAGCGCTCAGTTTTCGCCGCCCTCGAACCCCCGGGTGCTGGCGCCTCCCCCCAACAACGGAGCCAAATGGGGCTCGGGAGACCTAGGCGTCGTGACGGCGTTCCACCCTACTGAGCAGCGCAATGCCCAGGGCCACCAGAGCTCCGGTCGACGGCTCCGGAACCACAGGACCTTTCTCTTCCAGGGCTCCCCCGACGACGAACGCCGCTTCGACGTTCTCGCCCGCGCTAGCGAAGTAATTGGCACCCTCGAAGAACACGTGGGCACTTCCGCTCACCGGGTCATACTGAACCAGGTCATCTTTGGACCAGCTCGCGCCTCCCAGGGAAGCGTTGCCTGCGGTCGACAGAACGTAGGTCCCGTCCGCAAGCAATTGAAACGCATTGATGTCCCGGTTGGATCCGGATGTCAGGGTGCCATCGAACAAGATCGTCGCCGTTTCGGCAACGGGGTCGTATTCGACGAGATCCTTCTTGGTGATCGAAAGGCTGCCGATTTTCGCGTCCGCGGCAGTGGAAAAGATCAGGTTTCCATTGGAGCGAAGGTGCAGGGCGTCGATGTTTTCCGAGGCGCTGGTAAAGACAGAGTCCCCACTGAAAATGATCGACGCCGATTCGGCAACGGGGTCGTATTCGACCACGTCGGCTTTATCGAAGCTGATCCCTCCGAGGCTCGCGTCTCCCTTGGTCGAAAGCAGGAGGTTTCCATTGTCGAGGAGTTGAAGGGCGTCGATGTCCTCGTTGGAGGCGGCGAAGTGATCTGCACCCGTGAAGTAGACGGAAGCCGTCTCCGTCTCGGTGTCGAAGGAGACCACGTCATCCTTGGAATAGTTCAACCCGCTCAGGCTCGCATCGCCGGATGCGAGGAGAATCTGAACTGCACCAGCCTGGCTGGCGATCATCAAAGCAAACGTCAAGAAGGCAGCAACGCGCACGCCACTTATCCTCACTGCACCCAGCATTTCCAACAGCAACCAGGGTCCGCTTCGCAAGTACGACCCTTTACACTTTGATGATACTTCATCGCTCCACCCAAAAGGCAAAAACCAGGGCTTCGCGGCGCACGATCCAAGACCCTCGAGGACGAGAGGTTCCACCGGAAACTGACACGCAACTTGCCCGTGCTTCCTCTTGTCGCAGCAACGATTCTCACGCCCTCAACAACGCCCATTGGCCGTCGTCGTCACGATCGGCGTCCTCGGGGTCAGGTCCCGTGTCGGTCGGGCTCACGTGGGTGCCGGTGTTCGTCTCGGCGTTGTCTCCCACGCCGTCGCCGGCGGTGAGGTCGATCTCCATGACGCCCCCCCACGAAGGCGTTGTTGCAGGCCCCCACACAAGCGCTGCCCGGCTTGAGCGAAGTGGCCAGAATCGTCGGCGAATTCTCGAGGAGTTCGCTCGACGACTCACCGAAGCTCCAACTCCGCGTGCAGCCGTTCAGCGTGAACGACCGAATGTCGCCGGCTGAGAACGATTCCGTGGAGTCCACCGGTGCCAAGGAGAACAGATTACGACGCCAACTGGTTCCTCGATATCGGGATATTCCGGCCCAGGCGTCCGCAGGATCACCTGGGTGGGCTCCGCCCCGACAGTGATCAAGGCATCGACCGACTCATCGGCCGCAAACTCCGGCCCAATGCCATGGACCAGGCCGGGTGCCAGCGTAAAGAGCGAAACGAAACAGTGGGATCCGTCGATTCATCCTGCATCCGCTTCGTCAACAATCTGAACAGCGACGGCGCCCCCCCCTTCTCCATCGACGATGTTCAAGTCGTAGGAGAACTCCTGTAACCCGCCTATCCTCCGGAGTCCGAGAGCCTGCGGACATTTTCGACGTGGTCGGCGCGGCTGATGCGGTAGCCGAAGAGCATCAGCAACGACAGGATATAGACGGTCATCAGCACGGGCACGTAGGCGATGCCCAGATCGCGCAGGATGCTTGGGGACACTTCGCCCGGAACGGCGTTGGCGGGAAAGTCCACGACGGTCAGGATCAAGGTGGCCGTGAAGGCGCCGATGCCGTGCACCGTCTTGCCCGCGAAGCTGCGGGCGGCGAAGAATACGCCCTCGGAGCGCCGGCCCGTTCGCAGCTCGCTTTCCTCCACCACGTCGGCCACCATGGCCGAAACCAGGATCGAGGCCGACACGATCAGAGTGACCTCGATGGCGTTGAAGGCCAGCATGGAATAGAAGAGTTTGTCGGTGCCGTTGGCGGGAAACCACTCGAGTAGCCGCAGCAGGATGGGCATGGGTGCGCCGACTCCCGCCAACAGGGCCATACACACTGCGGCGTACTTCTTGCCGATGCGGCGTGAGAGCGCGGGCGCCACCGCCATGGCGAGAATGGCCGACAAGAAGATCGGGAGCATCAGGTAAGCGATCTGGGTGCTGCTGAAGCCCCAGAAGAAGCTGTTGAAGTAGACGTTCAGTGCGCTGGACAGGCCGGCCGCCATGGCGGTGAAGATGGCGGAGAAGAAGAGCGCCGCGAAGGAGCGGTTGGCCAGGGTCTCGCGCAGCTCGCCCAGGGTCTTGCCCAGGTCGAAGGGACGCGGCGGCGGAGGCTGCTTGAAACTGGGGATGTGGCGGTGCGTCCCGCCCGCCGAGATCAGAATGGCGACGGCCATCACCACGGCGGCGATCGCCCCGTAGGTGCGGTAGCCGCCGACGTAGAGCACGCCCCCCTTCTCCGGCGGCAACAGCACCAGGAAGGCCAGGGTCGCCATGGCGAGTCCGCCCCACCAGCCGAAGAAATAGCGGTAGCTCATGAGCGACGTCCGCTCGTCGTAGTCGTCGGTGAGTTCTGCCACCAGTGAGCTCGAGGGGATCTCGAAGAACGTGATGCAGGTGCGCACCGCGATGGCCACGCCGAGCAGATAGGCGAAGAGCCACTGGGGCGACAGATTGGCCGGGGGGTTCCACAGGAAGTAGAAGCTCACCGCCACGGGCAACACCGACGCGTACATGAAGGGGTGGCGACGCCCCCAGCGCGAATGGAAGTTGTCCGACGCGTAGCCCACGATGGGGTCCGAGAAGGCATCGACGATCAGGGTGGCCATCAGGGCCGTCCCCACCCAGCCCGCCGGCAGGCCCAGCACCTGGTTGTAGTAGAGGAGCAGCAGGTACGCGAAGGCGTTGTCCTTGACCCCGTAGGCGACCGAGCCGAAGCCGTAGAAGAACTTCGTCGAAAAATCGACGCGCCGGGAACCCGTCGAAGGGGCCGGAGTCGAGGAGGCCGGAGTGGAAGAGTGGGCGGACATGCGAATGGAGTCGACCGTCGCTGTGCGCCCTCAGCTGGGCGGGTTGTACCAGATGGGGGACGTGTAGGCGCGGTCTCGCGTCACCATGGGGACGGCGTCGTCCATGTCGATGCCAAAGAACTGGGCGTCGTAGGCGGTCCAGCGGGGCTTGGGGATCTCGATCACCCGCACGTAGTAGAAGGCCGCCTCGTCGGGGTCGAAGTCGGGGTCGCGCCAGAAGGCCGAAAGGTGGGCGGCGCCGATGCGGTTGGTGTAGCTGGGCCCAGCGAGGTCCACCGTGGAGCCCACGTCCTGACGCGCGCGCCCGTCAGCTCCCACTTTGCGATCTCCCGATACCGCGACGTCGTAGACGCGCTCCTGCAGGCTACCGTCGGCGGCGCGCCAGCCCTTGATGATCTGAACGCGGTCGAGGTTGGCGCCCTCGGGGTCGCGCAGGGCAGAAACCAAGAAGGTAGGAGGCCGGGGGCCCTCCTCTTGCGCGCTCTGTGAAGCCGCGGGCAGATCGCCCCCCATGGGCACGCCCCCCGTGTAGCCCCGCTTGGCGAGGTCGGGGGTGGTCTCGTCGCCCTGGGCAAACTCCCAGCCCCCGAAGAAGCGCACCGTCATGCGCGGCCCGGTGGTCGCGTAGGTCTCTTTGCGCACCAGGGCATCGAACAGGGCCTCGCGCGTATTCTCCCGGGCCCAAACCGCCGCGTAGCCCGACGCCGCCATCTTCCAGTTGCGGAAGTCCTCCCGCTGGATGCCGTCGACCGGGTCCCAGAAGGGCACGTCCCATCGCTCAGCGCTGGGCTCATCGCGCGAGAACTTGCCCCATTGGTTGTCCTCGGCCGCCGTCGCCATGCCGGTGTGGGCGTCAGTGCTTCCGATCATGCCGAACTTGAACGGGTTGGCGCCGTGCTCAGCCTGCACGCCCAGGCCCTGTTTGAGGGCCGGGCGCACATACGAGTGGGCCACGGTGTCGTTTCCAGCTCTCTGGCCGCCGATGGTCACCGTGTCCCAGGACTCATAGTCGGCGAACTCGTCGTCGGGCGACGTAAAGGAATGGGCCTCGCTGTCGCCCTTGTACTGGGTGACCTCCACCAGGGGCTCCCAGCGCGCGCGGTTCTCCGCGTACTCGCGCGTAAGGGGCTGGCCATCGAAGGTCTCAGTGGCGAACATGCGTCCGCCGCTCAGGTTCGAGTTGTGGGGAATGGCGATCACACGGCCGCCGGTCTCGCGTTCGTAGGTTTCGAGAGCACGCCACAGATCCTCGGGGTTCGGGCTCTCGAGGGAGCTGAAGGGAACGGTCTGTACCGCGAGGTCCGCCCCATCGCGGAACACCACGTTGCGATGCAGGTTCTCTCCGTCGGGGCTCGACGTGTACTCGTAACCAATGAAGGCCGTGAACACACCGGGTTGGTTGTAGCGTTCGGCGTTGGCGACGACCTGCTTCCAGATGTCGGCGTGGAGCTCGGGGTTGCCGATGGGGTCGGTGCCCGAGAGCATGGCCTTGACGAACTCGCCCCACAGTCCGCTGGCGTCGTCGGCGCTGCGCAGTTGGTACCAACGCTCGCCGCCCTCGGTGGAGCGCGCCAGGGGGTCGTCGGCATCGAGTCGCGGCAACACGCCCAGGAACTCGGCGTGGTCCGAGAGTAGAAAGAAATCGAGGGGTCGGCGCAGCTTCACCGCCATGCCGTTGTGGGCGGTCACCTCCTCGCCCCGAGCAAACCGGTAGGCCTCACCGGGGCCGATCTCCAGGTTGCCCTGGTTACCGGCATCCACCGACCAGGCCGAGTGGACGTGGGTGTCGCCCCAGTACACCTGGCGCGGAAAGTCGCTGCCCACGTGGGGCGAATAACCCGTAGAAGAAGGTTGCGAAGCGCCGGCCGTGTCGGCCGCCGCAACCGACAGCGCCGCCAGCCAGCACACGGCGCCATACCCGAGAACTCTTCCGATTTGACTGTTCATGTTCTCGAAGGCCGGTTCTTCAGCTCGCCCGGGTACCCACCAACTCCGGTGTCTCGCCGCGGAACTGCTGCTTCTCGGGCCCGATGCGGGCCACCAGCGGGGCCAACTTCTCCGTGTCGAAGCCGTAGAAGCGCGCCGCGTTCCCCCCGAGCATGGCTGCGACCTCGTCGTCGGGCAGCCCGGTGAAGACCTCACGCATGTCCTGGTGAGTGTGCGGCCAGGAGCCTTCGGGGTGGGGGAAGTCCGTTCCCCACATGATGGTCTCGAGACCGATGTCGTGGCGCTGCTCGACTTCGCTGCGCCGCACGCATGAAGCTCCCAACGCGACATTCCGACGGAAGTACTCGGAAGGACGCAACGACATGTGGCTGCGGTAGTCGCCGAGTTTCTGGTCCTCGGCCCCGTGGTCGTAACGCAGATCCATGAGCTTGAGCAACTCGGGGGCCCAGCTACAGGTGCCCTCGGTCACCACCACCTTGAGCGTCGGATGGCGCTCGAACACCCCGCCCCAGATCAGGTAGGTGATGGGGCGCGCAACGAACCAGGACACCTCGGTGATGTAGATCCCCACAGAACCGGGCAACAGTTCCGACGAATTTGCCGGCCACTCGCCGAAGTGATCCTTGCGCGGGGTGGCCCCGCTGTGGAAGTGGATGATGACGTCGAGTTCCGCGCACACGCGCCAGAAGGGCTCGTAGCGGGGATGGTGATAGGGGGCGAACGCTCCCCAAACGTTGGGGATCAGGACGGCACGCAGGTTCGTGGTGCGACGCAGTTCGCGCACGTACTCGGCGGCGCGCTCCACATCCCACAGCATCGGAACCACCGCCACACCGACGCGCCGCTCCGGCGCCATCTCGCACAACTCCGCCAGCCAGCGGTTGTGGGCCTTGGCTCCCGCCCACTGCAGTTCGGGGTCCACACCCTCGGTGGGCAGGCCCAGCCCGGCCCCGAAGGGCGGAGTGTTCATCTCCGTGATGCCATCGGGAAAAACGATCTCGCCCGCTACTCCGTCGGCATCCAGCACGCGCACGCGTTGGTCGTGGTCCCAGGCTCCCGTCAGCGCCTCGTCCCGACCTTTTCGCCACTCTTCGTTGATGTCGGCAACCAGGAAGGTCTTGGCCGACTCCTCCATCTGCGCGATCTGCAGCGGCAGGGCCACGTCGAAGGCCTCGCGGTGCTGGGGGTCGAGATAGTCGCGATAGTCGCCGGGTTGCAGGCCGGCATGACAATCCGAGGAGATGACGAGGTAGCGATCCATGAATCCCTCCACTCAATGGGAAGGCTCCATTATGCCTCGTCGCAGCCAACCCAGCAGGGAAGTCTGCGATGACTCTCAAAAGGCGCTCTGGCGGCACCTCTTCGAGTCAATATCCGTTCCCGAGGAGCAGCAGAGCACCCCGATACCCAGTCGAACGGGTTTTACCCCAGCCTGACAATGGGCACCGGAGCGCTCTGCTCAGATCCCCCGAAGCTCAGCGACGGGGTCGGCCAAATTTCGCGAGGCCCATGAACCCCATGAACATCAAGCTTGCCGTGCCCGGTTCGGGAACGATGGACACTAGATCGATGTCGATCGAGTAGACCACATCGTCATCGAGAAGAGCCGCCGGCGCATCCGTGCCGAATTGAAGGTTCCCCACGTTCGCGAGTACCGACGCACAGGGAACTCCTTCATCGATGCAGACCCCGGCGATCGAGTAACTCAAATCCGTCCACGTGTTGGGCGCCACCGACATCATACTCGGGTAGATAGCCCCCGGATAATTCGATGGCGACGCTGCTACTCGCATGTAGAAGTTCAGATCCACGGGACTGTTGTGGCGCACCTTGGCTGTCACTTCCGTCACACCCGAAGCCGACCAGTTTCCAATGAATGCACCACCACTGGCGTTACTCAGTCCAGAGGCTCGAAGAACAACCGGTCCTCCACCAAAGGGAGAGAAGTACTCGTAGTAGTTGAACTCACTCGAGGCGTACGAACCGCCATCGGGCCCACCTGCCGAATTGAACGTCAGCGGGTTACCTTCATTATCTGTCCAGTTCGCGACATCAGACGCGAACCCCTCCGTAAAGGGAACCGTCACTGAACTGGCAGCGAGAGGCACCCATAAGGCGGCGACAAATACAATCGCCTGAATCAAACGTTGAAACACCATCAGCCTTGCCTTTCATTTGCTGGCCATAATTGGCCAATTGATTTCTGGCTAGCGATAGCTGGCTGAACTGTTGAAAAATCATCCATCGAGCGCTTCGAAACCTCCAAAGCACGTATTCCAAGAGCGCTCGTGTCGAAAACGAACGACGACATGACCGTCTGCCTTGCCGTGAAAGAGCGTGTTGTGCCACCAGACGTTGTCGTAGACGGGCCCATCACGGTGGAGTTCTGCCACGGCTTCGATCTGCTGGCAGCGCGGCGCCCCCAGCTTGTTGGACTCGTTCGGATCGAAGACGTTGAAGACCAGAGCGCAAGTCGGCTCAGCGGCGAGAGCCTGCGTCAGGGCCGAATCGTCGGGCAGCAGTGTCGTCACAGAATCCGGGTCGAAGTCGGCGGCGGATTCGTAGTAGTCGACCAGATAGGAGAGGCCGCGGTCGTACAAGGTCTTCGCCCCCTGACTCGAGAATTCGTCGTACAGGGTCTGGAACTCGCGTGTCTTCGCGTCCAGTTGTTCGGCATTGGGTAGAAGGCCACATACGATGCTGTGGCTGATCACTCCGAGGGAAACCCCGGGCCTCTTCACCGTCACGAGCGGGACCACACCCATGTGTGGCGTACCGTTGCGCTCCACCATCGTGTGGTGCCGAAGAGCCACCTGCCAGTCGAGAAACTCCTTCGGAAAAGGCTTGGGATTCGATTTTGTCGTCATCGATCTGAACTCCTCACCAAATCAAAATGCCCGCAAGGGATCTCCCGGGCCTCTGACATGGACCTGGGTGAAATCATTCGTGTGATCGACCGCAGCATCGACCCGAAAAACATCCAGCAGCATCTCCGGGGTCAACGCCGAGTCAATCGAACCCACCTCGTAGACTCGACCGCGGACGAGGACGACCATCCGGTGCGCCACAGAAGCGGCCTGTTCGAGATCGTGGAGTGACAAGACCACCGTCATACCGCGCTCTTCATTGAGACGAACCAGCAGCTCCAGAAGTTCCCACTGGTGCCGAAGGTCGAGAGCAACCGTGGGCTCATCGAGGAGCATGATGTCAGGCTCCTGGCACAGAACCATTCCCAACCACGCCCGCCGTCTCTCGCCACCGGAAATCTGATCGAGAGGTCGGCTGCGATGGCCCGACAACTCCACCTGATCGAGGGCGCGGGCAACGGCCTCCCGGTCCCTCGAACTCTGAGATGCAAGCGGGCCCTTGTGGGGGTTCCTTCCGTAGCCGACCAGCGCTTCCACAGTCAGCCCCTCCGGGGTCTCTGGAGACTGCGGAAGCCGAGCCACCCGGCGCGCATAGGCGCGCCGGGAGATCGAGCGGATGTCTACCCCGTCCAACGACACGACTCCCTCGCGAGCGCGAATTTCACGCCCCAAAGCAGAAAGGAGCGTCGACTTTCCGGAGCCGTTCGGCCCAACGAGAGCCAGGATCTCGTGCGGTTCCACTCGAACCGTGACATCTCGAAGCGCGTCGAAATCACTCCCCGCGTGACGCGCACACAAACGATCCGCTCGCAGCCCCAACGTCACGGGAGTTTCCTCCAGAGGAGGTAGAGGAAATAGGGCCCGCCGATCAACGCCATGAAGGCTCCAACCGGAAGTTCCAACGGTGCCAGAGCCATGCGCGATACCACATCCGCCAAGAGAACGAGCGATGCACCCACCAGGGCACTGAGGGGCAACAGAATCTTGTGCTCAGGGCCAACGACCAGCCGCATCCCATTGGGAACGACCAACCCCACGAACCCGATCAGACCTGCAACGCTAACGGCACTGGCCGCGAGCAAAGCCGCTGTCGAAGCCGCCAGCAACCGAACGTGACGCACGGCAAGCCCCAACCCGGTTGCAGTGCCGTCGTCGAGCAAGAGGAGGTCGAGCGGTCGAATTGCAATGACGGAAGCGGTGAGGCCGATCAGCGTAGGCGCGATGAGCATCTTCACATCAGACCATCCCGTCCCATTGAGCGAACCGACAGTGAAGGAGACGAATGAAGGCGCGCGATCCGCGAACGCAAAGGTCAAGAGAGCAATGCACGCAAAAAAGATGGCCTGGAGAGCAACCCCGGAGAGCACCATGCGAAGGGCCCCCCCTCTTCCGTCACGGCTCCAAGACAATGCCAGCACCACGCCAACTGCCAGGATCCCGCCGATGAATGCCGCCCAAGGCATCCAATCGATCTGCTCGGGAAAAAGCAGAATGACCACGAGAGCAGCGACGCCTGCCCCAGCCGTCACGCCGAGAATGCCAGGATCCGCCAGGGGGTTTCGGACCGTCGTCTGAAGCAGCAGTCCCGCAACCGCGAGGTTGGCCCCAACCAACGCCCCTCCCAGGACGCGGGGAAGTCGCACGTCCAGGATCACGGCTCGCATGGGGTGCATTGAATCCAGCAGGGCCAAAGCAGCTTCCCAGGTCGACAAGTCAGCTGCGCCTCTACTGAGCGAGAAGACGATCGCCCAGCCAAGCAACAAAAGACTGACAAGGACCCAGCCCCAAGACCTCGAAAACAAGATCTCCAGTCGCGAGCGGACTTGCCAGATGGCTGCTCTCATGGGTCGCCTGTCGCTGAGGCGGGCAATG
Organism: Myxococcota bacterium; assembly: GCA_022447545.1. Lineage (GTDB taxonomy): Bacteria > Myxococcota_A > UBA9160 > UBA9160 > SMWR01 > JAKVBI01. The sequence goes on along the minus strand of JAKVBI010000005.1, from coordinate 238,826 downwards.
CCATCAGGGAAACGAACCCCCTACCCGCTTCCGCCAACCCCAGGCCTGGATTCGATGAGAAGATCGACGGATCGAGAACGTGAATTCCATATCGAGCCCGCCCCAGGGAAGCCCACGGCCCATCCGAATTCGTGCGGCGGCGGAGGTTGGCTTCGATCTGAGCGGGGTCTCCATGGGCGACCATCGCAACGAGGTCTGGCGTCATACTCGCGATCACCTCATCGGTGACCGGCACGAAACCAGGCATCCGCTCACTCCCCCCTGCAGGAGCCAGGTTCACGAAACCGAGCCGCACGATCAGATCCCCGAGCCATGCGCGTTCCGTCACCACGTAGAAAGAACCCGGGCTTCCGAATAGAAGAAGAACCTCAACCTGCTGGTCGATGGCGAGGGCGGAGAGATCGCTTTCGAGCCCAGCCACCCGCTCGCGAATCACAATATCGTCTCCGAGTTGGCTCGCGAGATCTTTCATTCCGTTCAATGTCGGGACGACTCCGGACCCATCCATCAGAATCAACTTCATTCCCATGGGTTCGAGTTTCCGCGCGAGTGCCGCATGCAGCATTCGGTCCCCGACCACGACTTCGGGACGCGACTGCGCGAGGGCTTCGAAACTCGGAGAATGTGGATTCCCGAGATCGATCATTCCCGGACCGACCGGCTCGTGCAGGTGGCGACGCACCGTCGCGACGAGCTCTGCCTGCTCAGGGATGAGTTCAACGACCTCCTCCGCAAGCGGAGTCAAAGTCGCTACACGCGTCGGTTCGGCTTTGGCCGCCACAGCCACCAGCCCCAGGAGCATCCAGCAAACCAAGACTCTCAAGCCGACCCCTTCGCCAAAACCGCGCCATGCACCCGGAACCGATGAACCGGTTCGAAGCACTCGAGCAACGGAGCCGAGGTGTCTTTCAGAGCGGGCCGGGGAAGAAATTTCAGCGGGGCCTACGTGGCGAACCGTCTCGGAGACGCTCGCGCCGGGCACCCCGACGATGCGCAGGCGCCCGAGGATGCCGAACAAGGCGGAAAAACGCGGAGCCGTCCAAGACCGGTCGAAATTCGACGAAAGCACGGGCTTCCCTTCCCAATGGGCCCCGCACCATACGGTCGATGCCTCGGACCAAGAGCCAATGGGTCCGCGACGGAGGTGGGGGGAAATAGCACCGGCTAGCTGAAGAGAAGACTCTTGGCTGGCGATAAAATTCTGTACCAATTCTATTCACAACGAAAATGAAATTCAATATCTATTGAAAGTGAATTTCGTATTCAAATATGATGCCGATTGCGCGACCCGATCGAGCACGCCGATAGCCAGCCAAACAACGTATTGGATGCGCGCGCCCACTGTTGGGAGGAAACACCTCCCCTTTTGTTTGGATTGGAATGAATCGGGTCGCGAAACGCGTCATGGCCAGTTTCTGCTTCGGAATCGCAGCTCTTTCTCAGGCTCATGCCGATCCCGGCAAACCTGCTGAAGAGGTCGAGCGGATCACCGTCCGCGGGACGCCGATGTCTCCGGGGCAATTCGACGCCACCCCGGAAGAAACGGAAACTCTCAGCCGGGAGGTCATCCAAACGATCCCGGCGACGGATGTCGCCGACATCGTGCGGAACCTCCCTGGCATTCGAATCCAGCAGCGAATCCAGGGGCAAGGGGCGGCCGTTTCCATCGAGGGCCTTCCCCCCAGCTACACGGCACTGCGCGTTGATGGCGAACGCTACTCGGGAACGCCAGGCGGGGTGGACGACCTTCGCGATCTCCCCCTGATCAATGTCGAGAAACTCGTCGTCCAGCGAGGCCCTCACGCTCTTCGCTACGGACCCGAAGCGGGTGGAGGCGTCATCAACCTCGTGACCCGACCTCCTCCCCTCGGCGACAAACGATTGACCGCGGAGTTTGGCGGGGGCAATGACGCACACGGCCAGGCCAGGGCCACCACAGGCATGGGAAGCGAGACCTTCGGCGCTTCCGTCTCTGTGGAATACGACCACATCGCCGGTTTCGACGCGCCCACGAACGCATCCGTGCAAACCCCCAACTTTTTTACGAGCGATTCCAGTCGCCAGGCGACCGACGTCTACGCCCGAAGCCGGTGGCTCCCCGGCGAGTCATTGACCGTCGAATCGCGTGCGGGCTGGAGGTTGCGTAGAGACGATTTCTCAAGCGACCTCGCTCGCACGAACGAGCGTTGGCTGGCGGGTTCGTCCCTCGAATGGGAACCCGTCGATTCCACTCGAGTCGGTACCGGACTCAACTACTACCGGACTCGAACCGATTCGACGGTCGGAAGAGAGTTCGAGCTGACGGATGACGAACTCAAATTCGACTTCCTTCTCGAATATGCATTCCAACTGGGAGGCGTTGAACAACTCGCAGCGGCAGGCGTGGACATTCGTCGACAGTCGCTGAGCCTCAGAGAGAGCCCCACCGACCTCGGCACCGCCGACCCTTTGCTCTCCAACCCGGGAATCGTCGATGAGGCCATCTACCAGGGCGGGCTTTTTTTCATCGGCGAGTCCAACTTCGAACCCTGGCTCCGAGCCGAATATGGGCTCCGGGTGCAATTTCACACCGAGTATTCCGCGAAACTGATTCCCCAGGTGGCGCTACTGGTCACCCCCCTGCGTTGGGGAGAGGGCAATGAAGTTCGGTTGCGATTCTCCGTCGGGCGCAACCACCGCGTTCCCAGCCTCCGTGAGATCTACCAACCCCCCACCCCCAATGCGGGCAATCTCTACTTCCTGGCAGGGAATCCGGACCTCCTGCCCGAATCGTCGACCTCGTACCGGGCATCGCTGGAGATCGACCCGACCGATTGGCTCTACGCATCCGTCGTCGCCTTCCACAACGACATCAAAGACCACATCCGATCCAGCTTTTCCGGCGAGTTCGTCCTCCTCCCCACCGGCGACCCCCCGATCCCCGCCAACCCACAGCTGTGCTTGCTCGGCCTGACGGCCTATTGCGAGGACCAGATTTTCCTGAGGCCCGCCAGTATCTACCGGAAGCAGAACCTGGATTCCGTCACCACTCGGGGCTTCGAAGCCAGGATTTCGATCAATCCCATGGACTGGGTCTCCCTCCACCTCGGATACACGTACCTCGACACCAAGGTAAATGTTTCGAACTCCCAGTTCGACGAACTCCCAAACGAAGCTCCCCATGTCGTGGATGCTCGTCTCACTCTGACCTCCCCGTGGTCGGATACGGTCTTGACCTCTCGGGCCCTCTGGCGAAGTTCGGCTCCGATCGAAGAAAGCGGAACGGGGCTTTTGGGCTTCGTCATCCCCGACCAACGGTCCGACCCCTCTACGACACTGGACTTCCGACTGCTCCAGCCCATCGGATTCAACTCCAGCGTTTACGTAGACCTGCGTAACGCAACGGACAACCGTGCAGTCGATTCCTACGTCGTGCGGGGAAGAACCTTCTTCGTCGGCGCGAGAACAGAATTCTTCTAGGAGGAAAAGTTGTGAGAAAAATCATCCCGATCGCGATGTTGATGTGGGTGGCGGCGAGCGTTCCCAGTCAGACCCTGGCAGATGTGATTCTCATCCAATCAGGCGTGGACACTTCACCGTACTCGTTCGTTCCGAGCCTTCCGCGGTACAACAGCCCGACCCTCTACGCATTCAGCGACCTGAGTGGCGGCCCTACTTCTCATGGCTTCGAAACCTTTGTCCGCTTCGATCTTCCGGCTGGAACGGTGCCCGAGGGCCAGGCCATTGCCTCGGCCTCTTTCGTGATCACCTACGCGTTCGATTTCACCGGCTTCGGTGATACCAATCAGGACCCAGCCGAAGTGTGGATTCATGAGATCACCGAGGCCTGGGACCAGACGACGCTCACGTGGGCCAACCGACCTTCCATCGGCGCTGCCGTGGACACGGTCACCGGGATCACGGCGTTTGGCCCCCTGACCTTCGACATCACGGAGGTCGTCAACGCCTGGGTGGACGAAACACGTCCCAACAACGGAATTGCGCTCACCAGCCCCACCGAGCGTGTCATCGGGATGAATTCATGGGAAGCGGGGGTCGACCCGGCGTTGACCGCCACCCTGGTTCTCAACACGGTCCCAGCCACCGTCGTTCCCACGCTCCCACCCGGCCTGTTGCCCTTGTTGGGCATCGCCATGCTGACTTCCACGAAACGGTTTCTCCGAGGCAGGCCCTCGGCAGCACCGCAGGAGGGCCAAAATGACCGATAGTGAAGCGGCCAACACCGAGGCCCAGACCCAAGCGCCCGTCGAAACCGTCGACGTCAGAGAATGGTTGGGCGAGCAACGGATCGTGAGGCTTTCCCTGGACGGGGAGATCTACACCCTCCGAATCACCAAGAATGATCGCCTGATCCTCACCAAGTAGACGCACGGCGCCTGACCTCCAGGCACCCACCAACTTGCCTCGGAGAGATTCGAGAGCGAACCTGCTGGGAACCGTCGGCGTGTGGAATGCCCATTCCACGCCGACTGCAACCAGAGGAGCCCTCGTACCGTGTCCGAGCCCCGCTGGTTTCAACGCTCCTGCCCCATCTGCGAGGCCAGCTGCAGCCTCAAGATCCTGGCCGATCGCGAGCAGCGCGAGGTGCTGCGCATCGAGGGCAACGCCGACGACCCCATCAGCCGCGGCCACTTGTGCCCCAAGGCCTACGCGCTGAAGTGGGTGTACGAAGACCCCGACCGCCTGCGCGGCCCGATCCGGCGGGTGGGCCGCGGCGCCGACGCTCGCTGGGAAGCCATCGAGTGGAGCGAAGCCTTCGACTACGCGGCCGAGCGCATCCAGGCCGTCCAGGCCGAACACGGCCCCCAGGCCCTGGGCGCCTACATCGGCAACCCCTCGGGCTTCGAGGTGGGCGCTTCGGTGTTCGGCGGCGTGTTCTCGGCCGCCTTGAAGACCACGCGCTTCTTCAGCGCCGCCACCATGGACCACTTCCCCAAGCTCGTGACCAGCCGCATCCTCTACGGCCGCGCCAACATCCTGCCCATTCCCGACATCGACCGCTGCGACTACTTCCTGTGCCTGGGCGGCAACCCCATGGTCTCCCAGGGGAGCCTGATGTCGGCCCCCGACATGCGCGGCCGCCTGCGCGCCCTGCGCGAGCGCGGCGGCAAGCTGGTGGTGGTGGACCCGCGCCGCACGGAAACCGCCGACGTGTCCGACGAGCACCTGTTCATCAAGCCCGGTGCCGATGCCCTCTGGTTGTTCGCGCTGGTGCACGTGCTGTTTGCCGAGGGCCTGGTGGCCCCCGGGCGCTTCCTCGACTTCACCGACGGCATCGACGAAGTGGCCCAGGCCGCCGAGGAGTTCAGCCCCGAGGCCGTGGCGGCAGCCACGGGCATCGCACCCGACGTAACACGCCGCATCGCCCGCGAGTTCAGCGCCGCCGAGCGCGCCTGCTGCTACGGGCGCATCGGCACCTGCACGGTGGAGTTCGGCATGCTCACCAGCTGGCTGATCGACGTGCTGGGCATCCTGACCGGCCACTTCGACACGCCGGGCGGCATGATGTTCCCGCGCCCGCCCCTGGGCCAGGTGGAGCCCGGCGCCGGCGGCCGGCCCTTCCAGGTGGGGCGCTGGAAGTCCGTCGCCAAGGGCCACCCGGAGATCAACGGCCAACTCCCGTGTGCGGCCATCGCCGAAGAGATCGACGCCGGCGGCGACGAGCGCATGCGCGCCTTCGTGACCATCGCCGGCAACCCCGTGCTCTCGACCCCCAACGGTCCCCGCCTCGACCGCGCCCTGGCGAGCCTCGACTTCATGCTCTCCATCGACCTCTACCTGAACGAGACCACCCGCCACGCCGACCTGATCCTTCCCACCCTTACCCAGCTCGAGGTCGAGAGCTTCGACGCCCTGACCTCCACCACCTCGGTGCGCAACTTCGCGCGCCTGGGCGAGCGCGTCTTCGACCCCGAGCCCGGCCTGTTGTCCCACGCCCAGGTGGTGCTCGAAATCGCCGCGCGCCTGCAGGGCACCACCGCTGAGGCCCTGGAGCAGCAGGTCCTGTACCAGGAGGCCACCCGCGCCGTGAAGCGCCACCCGGAAACCAGCACCGAGCAGGCCGTGGCCAGCGTGGGCGACGAGCCCGGCCCCCTGCGCGTGGTCGACCTCATGCTGCGCGGCGGCCCCTACGGGCGCGGCTTCGCGGACACGGGCGAGGGCCTCGACCTGGCCCATTTACAGGAAGCCGGATGCGCGGTGGACCTGGGCCCCCTGGAGCCGCGCTTCCCCGAACTGCTGCGCGGCGAGGGCCAGCGCATCCCCCTGGCCCACCCCTATCTGATGGGGGACCTCCCGCGCCTGCGCGCGGGCCTGGCCCAGCGCTCCGAGCCCGACCAGCTCGTCCTGGTGGGCCGGCGTCAGGCCCGCAACATGAACTCCTGGCTCCACAACTTCGAGGGCCTGGCCCGCGGCCGCAACCGCTGCACCCTGCTCGTCCACCCCGACGACGCCACCCGCCTCGAGCTACGCGACGGCGGCCAGGCGCGCATCACCTCCCGCGTGGGCGAAGTGGTCGCCGAGGTCGAAGTCACCGACACCATTCTGAGTGGAGTGGTGAGCCTGCCCCACGGCTTCGGCCACGACGGCGCGGGAACAAAAACGGGTGTCGCCACGACCCGTCAACCCGGCGCCAACGCCAACGCACTCACCGACGACGAACTCTTCGACACCCCCACCGGCACCAGCGTCGCCAACGGCTTCCCGGTGCAGGTGTCCGCGGTCTGAGCCTCAGCCCCCGCCACACAGCACGTCGTTGGCGTGCATGGTGTCCATGTACTCGTTCCACTCGACGATCTTGCCGTCGCGGACGCGCATGAGGAAGTGGTAGACGTTGTGGTAGCGCTTGCCGCTGGCGTGGAGGCCGTCGGAACTGGCCTCGATGGCCACGCGGTCGTCCTCGGCCGTCATGCGGTGGATGGTGAACTGGAGGCCTTCGGGGAAGACTTCGAGCACGCCCTTGGAGGCGGCCTCGATGTCGGCTTTGCCGAAGCGGCCCGAGATGGGCATGGTGCCGATCGTCCAGGACTCGCCGTCGTCCGCGTAGGCATTCAGGATGCCGTCGATGTCGGCGCGGCTGATGGCGTCGACGAAATCCCGCGCGAGTTGTTTGTTCTCTTCGATTCCCATGGCCGTGCTCCTGTTCTCTTTTGTCTCGTCTCGTGGTTGGGGGGCAATCCGTGGGGCGGCGCGTTCAGTCTCCCAGGTCGGGAGCCCAGTTTGCCCCGTTGATATGGGACCCACCGTCCACGTACAGGGTGTTGCCCGTCAGGTAGCGGCTGCCCTCGCTGGCCAGGAAGACCGCCACCGGGGCGATGTCGCCCTCGGGGTCGCCAATGCGCCCCATGGGGTTCGAGCCGTCGGCGGCGGCTTCGAGTTCGGGGTGGTCGCGCATGGTGGCGAAGAAGGAGGCCGACTTGGCGGCCGGGCAGATGACGTTGGCGGTAATGCCCACGGGCGCCCACTCGCGGGCCGCCGTGCGGGTGGCGGTGCGCAGAGCCTCCTTGGCGGAGTTGTACTCGAGGGTGCCCATGTGGGCGTTGACGCCGTTGAGGGAACACAGGTTGATGATGCGCCCATAGCCGCGGGCCTTCATGCCGGTGTGGGCGGCGTTCATGGCCCACAGCGGGCCGAAGAAACCGATCGCCATGCCGTGGTCCATGAGTTCCGGGGTCTTGGCCTCCACGCGCCCGATGCGGCCGCCCCCCCAGGCGTTGTTGACCAGGATGTCGACCCCCCCGAAGTGCTCCGTGGCGTGGGCCACCATGGCCTCGACGTCGGCCTTACTCGAGGCATCGGTGAGCAGGAAGTCGGCCGCATCGCCGAGTTCTTCGGCCACCGCCCTGCCCTTCTGTTCGTTGAGTTCGGCCACCAACACCCGGGCCCCCTCGGCCACGAAGGCGCGGGCGATACCGCGTCCGATTCCATCTCCAGCGCCGGTCACGATGGCGGCGCGTCCCTCGAGCTGACCCATGGCTTGTCTCCTCTGCGCCCCAGCCCACGCCGCGGCGCGTTTCCCTGCAGCGAGCAACTGTAACGAGCCGCAGCGAGGCCGGCCCGCGCGGCCCCTCAGGCAAGGCGACCCGAGCCGCGCTTCAGGCCAGACGGCCGGTGTGAACGGTGGCCACCGTCAGTAGTTTGTCGTCGGCGCCGACGTCGCGCAGCTCCACCCGCGACACGCAGTGGTCGGCGTCGGCGCGCAGACGGGTCGCGGTGCTGCGAATGGGACCCGGTCCGCTCTGGCCCACGTAGTGGATCTCGAGATCCGTGACTACAGCCTCGGGGCCGATGGCAGCCCGGCCCGCCTGCTCGCCGGCAAATTCCACCAGGCAGGCCACCATGCCGCCGTTCAGGGAACCGAAGCTGTTGCGCACGAAATCGTGGTTGTCGATTTCCGCGACCCCCGCGTCGGCGTCGAGCAGGCGCACCCGGGCGTACTCGAGGAAGGGTACGCGGAGGGTCGCCGCCGGGTGGGCCATCTGGGTGCGGGTGGAGCGCGGCGTGCCGTCGGGCAGGGGCGCGTGCTGACCCGTCTGGGACAGGCGCCGGAAGCCCAGCAGCGCGTGGGCGATGGCCGTTTCCTCGGACACCTGCTCACTGCCCTGGCCGTCGTGGAGGGTCACCGCCACCACCACCTGGCGGCTGCCGCGGCGCAGCACCTGGGGCACTGCCAGGGCCGGGCCGTGGCGCGCCGCCCGGCGACTCTGGAGCGAGAGCGAGATCGTCGCAATGCGATCGGGCGCGATCTCGGCCAAAGCCGTGGCCGCTCCCGCCACGTCTACCAGGGTGGCGAGCAGCCCCGCCCGCATGCCGCCCTGGTCGGTGCACACGCCAGCGTGGATGGGCGCGATGGCGGTGCAGTTTCCCTCGGCATCGAAGTCGGACTCGATGGCCAGGGCGCGCAGCATGTGATCGTCGGGCGGGTAACTCATGATCGGTGGGAGGCCTCCGGGGCTCAGCGCCGGCACCATAGCGCGCCCACACTCGATGCCGGTGCCCGGGCCCGGAGTGCTAAATTGCCCCTCCAGCGTCCGTCTGTTTGAAGGAGCCCCCCCATGTCGAATCTCGTCATCGTCAGTGCCGACTGTCACGCCGGCGCCCAGCCGGAAACCTACCGCGAGTACCTGCCGGCGAAGCTGCGCGAGCCCTACGACGAATGGTGGGCGGCCCTGGAGGCCGAAATGGCCGCGCGCCGCGGCACCTTCTTCGACCAGGATGCCCAGGAAAAGCGAGACAGCGACGAGTCCGTTCTGGCCGGCGGCATCAACGGCGAGTGGGACGCCGAGGTGCGCCTTCGCGAACTCGAAGCCGATGGCATCGTGGGCGAAGTGATCTTCCCGCAGATGGCGCCCTTCGGCGGGGGCCTCCTGCAGTACCGCACCGAGATCGACCCCGCTCAGAACCTCGAGGGCAACCGTGCCTACAACCGCTGGCTCGCCGACCTGTGCAACGCCAACCCGGGCCGCCACGCCGGCGTCGCCCTGATCACCGTCGAGGACATTGAGGTCGCCATCCACGACGTCGAGGAGGCCCAGAAGAACGGGCTGTGGGGAGGGGTGCTGATTCCCTCGGGAACCGGCGATAACCCCTACTACCACGACCCGCGCTACGAGCCCCTGTGGGATGCCTGCGAGGCTCTGCAAATGCCCATCCACACCCACTCGGGTTGGTCGCCCGATTACGGCGACGGCCCGGCCGCCACGGCGATGTTCATCAGCGAGGTTTCCTGGTACGCGCACCGGCCCTTCACCTGCTTCGTCTGGGCCGGGGTTTTCGAGCGCCACCCCAACCTGAAGTTGGTGATGACCGAGCAGGGCTGCACCTGGATTCTCGAAACCCTGCGCCAATTCGAGCGCTACTACTCACAACCCTACTTCAAGTACTTCCACAAAGACCTGTCCATGCGGCCCAGCGAGTACTTCGAGCGCCAGTGCTACATCGGTGCCTCGTTCCTGAACCCCGAGGATTGCCAGGACCGGCACAAGATCGGCGTGGACAAAATCATGTGGGGGTCCGACTACCCGCACCTGGAGGGCACCTGGCCCGACACCCGGCCGTCGCTGCAAGCGACCTTCGGCGAGGTCTCCGAGGCAGAGACCCGCGCCATGCTCGGAGGCAATGCGGCAGAAGTGTTCGGCTTCGACGCCGAGGTCCTCGCCCAGGCGGCCGAGCGGGTGGGCCCAAAACTCGGCGACATCGTCAAAGCGGCGTGAGAACCGCCCGCCCCCCCTACGCTTCTGCCGGCTGCAGCCGCAGCGTTTCCCAGGGCTCCCCACTCTCATAGCGGGCCACCAACTCCTCGGGGTCGAAAGGCACACCGATGGGGTTGATGCGGAACGTCTCCGACTCCATCCAGGCTTTGTTCTCCGCCACACTGTCGAAGTTGTCCACCTGCAACTCCACGCGGTTGCCGTCGGGATCATCGTAGTAGAGGGAAGTGGTGGGGCCGTGGTTGATGGTCCAGGCGGGCTCGATTCCCTCTGCGCGCAAACGCCGGTATTGGCCCAGCAACGCCCCAATGGAGTCGAACGTATAGGCCATGTGGTCGAGGCCCGGGCTGCCAGGAGCCGGTGCCTCCTTGTCCGGCACCGCGAACAAGGCCAGGCGGTGGTGTTCTTCGTCGTAGGTCATGAAAGCCACCAGGTCGTTGCGGAACACCACCTCCATGCCCAGCACGGTGCCGTACCACGCAATGGCCTCTTCGAAGTGTCGGGTGCGCAGCACCACGTGGGCGAACTTCGAAGGCCGCACCAGGGTGGTTTCGTCGAGCTTCCGAGTCATTCAAGACCTCCGGTTGTAGCGCTGCCTCATCTCTCTACCCCATCTAGGCTAAGGGATTGCACTCCGAGACGCCCCGGTGCCCCCACCCCCGACCCCGGTTTCTGATAGTTTCCGGCCGTGGAATTACAGAGCCTCCCGGATACCCACACCTATCGAGAGCCCTTCTGCCAGTGGCTCGCACAGATCTGGCCCGACGCCCGGGGCCTGACCCTGGGCGAATTCAGCGGAGCCGCTACCGGCTACTCGGCCCAAACCCTGATCGTTCCAGTCCGCGGCACACGGGCCGGACACCCCTTCGACGAAAAAGTGGTTCTCCGCGTCGAGAACCTGGGGCCCCCTGTCTATCCGCGTCAGGCGCCCGGACTCGACGTCGAGATCGACATCCAGTACCGCGCCATGCAGGCAGTCGCCCAAGTCACGCAGCTGCCCCTGGCCGGGCTCATCGGCTACGAGGCCGACGCCTCAGTGCTGGGCGCGCCCTTCTTCGTCATGGAGTTCGTGGAGGGGGTCACCCCCGTCCTGGAACCGCTCTACACCCAAGAGGGGTTCTTCTTCGACGCAGCCGCCGAGGACCGCACACGGATGACCCACAACGGCCTGCAATTGCTAGCCGAATTGCACACCACGGACTGGCGCGCCGCCGGCCTGGACTGGCTGATTCCCCCGGGTTCGACTCCGGGCACCCGCGCCCAACTCGAGGTATGGGAGCGCTTCCTCAACGAACACCTCCAGGGACGCGAGCACCCCGCCGCGGCTCGGGCCCTGGAATGGCTGCACGCCAACGTACCCGATGGGCTGGAAGTCGGGCTTTCTTGGGGAGACGCGCGGCCGGGCAACCTCATCTGGCGCAACTTCGAGGCCGTCTGCGTCACCGACTGGGAAAACGTCGCCATCGCACCCCCAGAGTTCGACATCGGCTGGTGGTTGATGTTCGACCGCACCTGCCACGACTACGTGGGCGCCGCCCGGCTTCCCGGAACCCCCACCGTCGACGAGCAACGCGACTACTACTGCGATCTCACCGGCCGAGACCCGCAAGTGATCCGCTACTTCGAGCTGTTCGGCGCCGTGCGCTACGCGGCCATCATCACTCGAATGATGAACCTCTACGTCGAGCAGGGAAAGTTGCCCGCCGACCAGACCATCTGGCTGCAGAACCCACCCTCGGCCATTGCGACCGACCTGCTGGACGAGTTGACCTGACCCAAGCCGAGAAGCCCCCCTGGGTGGAGTTTGGCGCTGCTGTCATTTTCCCCAACGGCCGGAGCACCTTGCCTCATCCGGAAAGGATCGGATTTCCAATTCAATTTCAAACACTTATGGGCATACCGCAATTCGGGTGGTGCAAAATTCACCACTCGCTAACTGACCTCGGTAAAGCGCGCTCCTGGCTGAGCCCGCAACCCCTTGAAATGGAAGCCATTTCAGACTCGGGGTCAGTGGGCATGGTTATTGCTTTAAGTTCTTACACAGAGACACTTGGCAGCTTCCGCCTCCCCGATTCTGGGATGCTGGGTAGCCAAGTTGGCCAATGACGGGTGGAAAAGGACGCGGATCCAACAGCAGGAGCATCTGGAACCAGCCGTTTTCAAGGGTTTACGAGGTCAAGGAGATCAAAGTGAGCAACCGAAAATTCATGTTCGTGCACCGTCTGGTGCTATTCGTTCTTTCCCTGGGTGTCGTCGGTTTGGGCGCGACCTCAAGTGCAGATGCGGCACTCAAGAAGTACCACGGGCGCATGAAACTCCGAACCCAGTACTTCAACACCTCTCCAAAGGTGGAGTTCCGGTCAATCAAAAACTACGCGGTCATCGTGATCGACGAATCGGGTAGTGACCCCGTGCTCAAGAAGTACCTGGAGGTCACAGACTCGTCCAACACAATCATCGTCCCAGAGCTATCGGGTGGTTTCATCTGGTACAACACCGCCGGTCGAAGCGGACCCGATAGCAACATGGAAGGAACAGGAAGCACCACCGACGGCTCCGCAATCAACTGGGGCCAGGTCAGTGGTTGGACGACCTCCGGCGGTACCTGGTGTAACGCCAACCCGACCTACGTCTGCGACCTCGCCCAGGTGGGCCTCAACAACACGATTCCGTCACAGTTGGTCTCGACCAATTACGACTGGAGCATCAGTCCCTGGACGTTCCACGGGACTGGGTTTACCAGCGTCGGCTTCCTGGTCCGAACGTCCACGGATAACCTCGGCAACCAGACCAACATCTGGCGAGGTGGGGAGAACCAGGACGGCACCGTTCCCGCAATTCCGCTCATCGGAATCGGTGCGGTGGGCCTCAGCGTGTTCATGATGGGACTCGCGGGTATGAGGCGAAACCGCTAGGCGTTCGCCAAGACCCATCAGAACCCATGTGCGGGCTGCCCGGTCGTAACCGGGCAGCCCGTTCGTTCTTTCTGGAGAGGATCCCGGTAGCGATCTGCACCGGCAGCCGACTCGCGGCGGGCCGACACACCGGGTAGCGTTACCAGGCATGTCGCGGCCCAGGATGGTCATCGGCCTCGTCTCGACAGCCTGCCTCGTCGCAGTGCTGGTATTGCTGGAGCGCAATTCCGCCGGACTCGATACCGGATTCCCGCTGCGCTTCAGCCTCGATCTCGATCCCTCCAGCACCCCTTTGCGGCCCTCGGGCGACCCCGCGACTGACATCTACCACCACGCCATCCGCAACTTCGGAGACGACGAGATCTTCCTTATCGTCATGCGGGCCCCGGACATCTTCACGACCAAGAATCTCAAAGCAATGCGGCGCATCAGCCGAGCGACTCTGAACCTGCCGGCCGTGCAAAGCACCGAAAGCCTCGTCGCTGTCACCGTCATTCGGAACGACCCCATCCGCGACCAACTCGAAGTGCGCCCTCTGCTGCACGAGATCCCCGAATCTCCAGAGGCCCTCGAATCCCTGCGCGCCCAGGCACTCGCCGACCCTCTACTGGTGGAACGACTGATCTCCCGGGATTCCCAAACCGCCGCGCTTCAGGTGCGTTTTCGCCGCGACTCCGACCTCGAGCGGATCCGCAAAGACGTCGATGGCCAGATCCGGCGAATTATCGAGAGCGAATCGACCGACCAGCGGAGTTTCCATATCGCCGGGCGCCCTCACATGAAGGCCACCGCCCACTCCCTGATGGTCACCGATCTGCAAATCCTCCTCCCCCTGGCCATGGGCGTCATGGCCCTCGTCCTGTGGTTCTTCAGCGGTTCCGTGCGGGGGGTGTTGATGCCGCTTGGCACCGTGTCGATCGCGACGTTGCTGACCTTTGCCGCCATGGCCGCCCTGGAGACCCACCTCAACCTGCTCACGGTGGTGCTCGGGCCGATTCTGATTGCCGTAGGAGGTGTCTACGGGGTGCACATCCTCGCCCACTACGAACTCGCCGCCGACGACGCCGGCAGTTCTCGCGAAGCGTCCATCCGGCTGCAGAACGCCACCCGGGCCCCGGTGCTGATGGCGGGCACGAGCACTGCCGTGGGTTTCGGTGCACTGCTGTTGACCGACATCCCTGCGGCCCAGCAACTGGGCGGCTTCGCGTCCCTGGGCGTCGTGGTGGTCACCCTGCTCTCGCTGACCCTGCTCCCCGCCTGTGTCGCACTGCTCCCCCTTCGCAACCACAGTGACTCCCCCCGCGCCCGCATCCTGGGAGCCCATCTCGACGGGCTCCTGACAGGCCTGGCTCGTTTCACCATTCGGCATTCGGGTGGGGTGATCGTGGCCTGGGCGATGGCCTGCGTGGTGGCCCTGGCCGCACTGCCCCACATTCGCGTAGACACCGACTATCTGTCGTTCTTCCCCGAGGACTCCCGGCTACGCCGTGACTTCGCCGCCATCGACGACCACCTCTCGGGCGCAATCCCGATCTACGTGACCTTTGAAAACAAGGACCGCGGTAGCTTCAACGACCCGGCGCGATTGCGGGTGCTCGAGAGCATCCAACACCGCATTGACGCGGTCCCCGGCGTGTCCCAGACCACTTCCATCGTGGACCTCGTACGTTCGGTCAATCGCGCCATCCACCAGGGCGATCCTCGCTCCGAACGTATTCCCGACAGCGAGGGCGAAGTCGCCGAAGTCCTGCTCGTCATCCCCAAGGCGAAAGCACGCCCCCTGATCAACGTGGACCAGCGCCGCGCCAACCTCTGGGTCCGAACCGGGGTTCAGGGTTCCGCTCGTGTGAAGGAACTCGTCCGCCACCTCGAAGCGGCGGTCAGCGCCGAGATCCCCCAGAGCCTGGAGGCCCACGTCACCAGCGACACGGTGTTGATCAACCGCAGCGCCGACGGTCTGGCCAGCAACCAGGCACGAACGGTGGGGATCACGGCCCTGATGGTCTTTCTGGTGGTCTGCACCACCTTCCGTTCACTCCCGTTGGCGCTCGTGGCTCTGATCCCCAACGTAGTGCCGGTCCTGCTCTTCTACGGACTGCTCGGCTTGGGTATCGCCCCGCTCTCGTTGCCGACGAGCCTGATTGGAAGCATCGTGCTGGGAATCGCGGTAGACGACACCGTGCACTTTCTCGCCCGCTATCGCCTGGCTCGGCGCCGTGGGCAAAGCGCAGACGAAGCCGTGATCGACTGCGGACGCCGGGTGGGTCGGCCCATCGCCATCACCTCGATCATGCTGTTCCTCGGCTTCCTGCTCATCACCCAGTCGGGCTTCGCCAAACTCCAGGAGTTCGGCGGCCTGATCGGCCTGACGATCTGCATCTGCCTGGCCACGGACCTCCTGCTGCTCCCGGCCGTTTTGAGCCGAGCCCGGGTGCGGACCTGAGCGGTTTCGTCAGCGGCTCTTCTGCTCCAGGCGACGCACCGTGAACTCCTTGTCCCGAACCTTGGCGTTGGGCTCCATCTCCACGATCTCCAGCAGCGTAGAGGACTCATTGATGAGATCCTTCATGGTGGCTACGCGGGTCATCCAGACGCCCTCGACCTCGGAGATGTCCGAGTGCGGGGTGGAGTAGTTCTTGACTTCGACTTCATCGTGATCCCAGTAGCGCATCATCAGCGTGACGAAGTGCTCCTTTTCTACATAGGCCCGAATCTTGGAGTACTGGGAGTCCTTGGGGTTGTCGGGAATCAGGTCGAGCACGTAGGTATCCACTCCCTCCACCTGTTCGTCCTCGACCCGTTGATAGTCCGCCGAGTCGATATCCCGGGGCACGATGTCTTCGATGCTCAAATCCGTCCCCATGATCGACTCACTCATGCTCACGCGCCGCACCTTGCGTGCCGACGGGAAGTAGACGAACTGATCATCGGGGCCCCCCTCCTTCTGGATGACCAGGTAGCCGGTACCACGCACTCGGGCAGGCGCCTCGTACTTGGCCAGAGTCTTCGACCGAATGCCTCGCTTCAGCTTGCCCTGGGCATCGCGACCGTCCCTCCAGCGCACCCACAGCTCCGTGACCGAAACTGCGCCCCCGGCATCGCGCGAAGTCATTCGCTGCTTCTGGAAGAAAGTCTTGTGGCGGTTCACCAGCACGCGCTGGTAGATGTCACGGCCAGTGAGCTCCGTTGGCGTGTCAACGCTCGCGGGCGGTTCCGAAGCCACCGCCACTTCTTCGGCGGCTCCGGAAGCCATCGTCATGAACAGGCTCGAAATCGAAGCCGAAATCACCAGTCCGACCGGTACTTTCCACCGACGGCAATCCCGCGGGCTCACGACTCGACCTCCTGGTCGACGAAGATGGGCGACGACCAGGCACGCTGCTCCGTGGGGTCGAGGCAGTCGTCATCCCAGGGCCTCGAGAAACAAGGGCTCACACTGACACACCGACCCGTGTCGTCGCGCTCGCAGTGAAGGGGGTCCACGTCAACGGCCGCACTGGGAGCTTCAATGGCTCGCGCGTAGTAGACCGCATCGCGCCCGGAAGCCACAAAGTCGTGATCCACGAAGGTCGCCACACAACCCTCGGAGTGGGGCTCGCATTCGATCACACGCCAAGGGTCCTCGATCAGTGGGGCCACGTCCTCGGCGGCGTCAACCTGAGGCCGGATGCGGACCAACTCGAGCCGGGTGATGGGACGCCGGCGATCCGACGGGTGATAGCACTCGCCCTGACACATCCTCTCGAGTTGCTCGGGGCCCAGTGCGCTGGCGGCATCACTCGGACAACCTGGCTTGGGCTCAAAGGACCCCACCGCGCGGACCTGGAAGATCGGCGCCTCGGCGAGTTTCACTTCTCCCCCCATGGGCACGCTCTGGCCCCGCGAGCCGGGCGGGTTGAGCAGGTCGAACCACAGCAGAATCCGGGGCCCACTGGTCCCGTAGACCTCACGCCGCTGAAAAGCCTCCCAGATGGCGTTTCGGTCTCGCCCTTCGGCGTGTGCTGCAGAGAGCCCTCCAGTCAGGAAGAAGGACGCCTGGCGCTCGGCTTCGAAGTTCGCGAAGGGAGAGAGAAGTGTCCCGGGCCCCACGGGCTCGGAATGGGCCACGGGATCGCGGTCGTCGCGGTTGCCGAGGGGGGTGTCGACAAAATTCCCAAAGCGGGCTTCGGTGAACTCCCGGCGCGAGAACTCCTTGTAGCCCGTGCCCGGGCGCGCCGAGTGGTTGTCGCTGGCCGCGATGAAGCCAAAACGGAATCGGTCCGCTCCTCCCTCGGCTCCGGGCCGACCCAGTGCCAGCTGATACTGGACGCTATTGCGCGGGCGATAATTGAAGGCCGGCTGAAAGCAATCCCGGCACTGGCCCGCGTCCTGCCAGTCTGAAACCTGTGTGCCGGGTACCGTCGAAAACCCCCCGTTGAAGAAGGCATCGATATAGTCCTGGCGCGCCGTTGCCGCGCGCTGGGCGCACTCGGCCTCGCCGAGATCGAGGTCGAGACAGCGCTCCTCAATGATCTCGCCGGCCCGCCAACACGAGGGCAGGAAATCGCCGGTAGGCTCGGGACAAGTGCTCTGGCCGTCGGATCCGATCACCGCTTCGCGAAACGAACGGTACTCCTCGGAGTTTCCGTGCCCCGAATAGACTTCGACGATGTACTGCTGGGAAGGGTCGTGCATGGCCGGAGTCAACTGCTTGTCCCAGCTGGAGCCCGGCGGCGTATAGAACCCCCAGCTCGTGCCGTGGGGGATCACCATGGATGCGAGGTTCCAGTCGTTGAGTTTCTCGAACAAGGTCTCGGGAGTGGGCGCGGTCTCGCGACAGTCGAGGGGCAGCTCTCGCACCGGGACACCCGGAGGACAATCGCGCACCTCGGTCATCTCGCGCTGATAGCGAGCAAACTCCGGGCCGCCCCCGTTCCACTCGGCCAGAGCCAGGGCTCCGATCAACGCCGTCGGCACACCCGTATCGTCGAGCGACGGCATCCCCGGCGGCGACCCCGCACTGATCGGTCGCGTAGGAATGTCACCGTCTTCGAGATCGCGGAGAACGACATTTTTGTGCCCGAAGTGGTTCTCGGGTTTCGTCCCCACCTGAGTCCACTCCCAACCCAGGAAGGAAACGAGATCGGGATTGGCAGGATTCCCCACGAGTTCGTTGCACTGCCGCACCGATTCGACGGTTTCCCTCCACCGCCGAGGCGTCAACGCGATGGCGTGATCGTTGATGGACCAGAAATCCAGCGCCGAGCAGTGACGCGCGAAATCACAGGCGTCGGCGACGGGATGGGCACCATCTCCCCCTGACATGGGCAGGCTCATCTGAAAGGCATCGAAGGAAAAGGTCGTATGGACGTGGAGGTCGCCGAACAGAATTTGCTTGGGGCGCGGGACGCCGATGGCCTGAGCCGCGGCCTCGACACGCTCGCCCCGCGCCTCGACTCGAGCGGGGTCGACGACGGGAGCCGCGGGCTCTCCCGCGTGTTCTTCGGATTGCCCAACCCCACTTCCCACCGCGTAGAGGAGCGCGTACGCCGAAACCAGGAGAATTGCGAAAAGCCACAGAATTTTGCGAATCATGCACCCCTTCTAACCCAATCCTGATGGATTCGGCCACCTCGGATCTCGGGGGCCCAGGCTCGGGCCCTGGGCTGGGGCTGGGGATCGACATGGAATTTTCTACCATTTGCCTCAGGCTCCATCCCCGAACGCGCTCCATCCCAGCGGAGGCACCCGTGCCGCAAAATCCCTGCCGTGCCACCTCCGCGCGAGTCCCCCGGACCTCCCTCTCCCTCTTGGCGGGCACCTGGATGGGCCTGGCCCTGGTCGTCGCAGGCTTCACCGCCCAGCCGGCCCGCGGGCAGATCGACGAGGCCGAGCAGGTCGAGGCCTGGACTCAGATGTTCGGGTCCGAGCGCTGGAGTTTCTCCACCGGCGTCCACTACATCTCCGGAGACTACGGCTACCCAGACGACACGACGATCCTCTACGTCCCTCTCGGCGCAAAACTCGACCTCTACCCCTTCACCGTGCGATTGACGGTCCCTTATCTGCGCATGGAGGGCCCCTCCAACGTGCTTCCCGACAACACGCAGATCAGCGGGCCCGAGGGAAACGTGACCACGAGAAATGGACTGGGCGAGATCCTGGGAAGCGTGAGCTATTTCTACGATCCAAAGAGTGAAATCGTGCCGTGGATCGAGTTCACCTTTCGGACCACGTTCCCCACCCAAACCGAGGAGGACCTCGGAACCGGTGATTTCGCGTTCTCCACCCAAGTCGACCTGTTCGACCGCTGGGGCGAGTTCACGCCAATCCTCACCTTCGGTCGCAAGTTCTTCCTGAACGAATTGCTCGACGACCGCTTCTACACGTCGGTGGGCGGGCTGTACGAGATCTCCGAGAGCGTCGACATCGGTCTGTTCTACGACTGGTATCAATCGAGCTCTCGGACCAACCCGCTCGACGCCCACGAACTCGTCCCGTACCTCTCCTACGACGTCAGCAAATCGGTCTCCATCGCTCCCTACGGGGTCATCGGCCTGTCTAAGGGATCGGCAGATTTCGGAGTCGGGCTCTCCTTCACGCTTCGCCTCTGACCCGCCAACGCACACACCTACCCCCTCGTCACACGTTCGGGAGGTCCAGGATCCACATGGAACAATCGCAGACGGCGCAACCCCTCGAACCCTCCGCGGCGTTGATGGCGGCCTTGGAGCGGCTGCTCCGGCCCCTGGTGCGCCTGCTCCTGGAAAACCGAGTCAGCTATCCGGTTCTCGCCACGGTGCTGAAGCAACTGTTCGTCGAGGTAGCTGCCGAAGACTTCAAACTCGAGGACAAGCGCGTCACCACCAGTCGCCTGAGCCTGTTGACGGGTATCCACCGGCGCGAAGTCAATCGGCAACGGCAGGAGGCATCCAGGCGCCCGAAAGGCGCTCCCACCAGCATCTCGATGGGATCACAAATCGTGACCCTCTGGACCACTGAGCCCCGGTGGCTGGACGAAACCGGGGCTCCGCGGCCCTTGGCCAGAATTTCCGAGAACGACGACGAGGCGTCTTTCGAGGAACTCGTGGCCTCGACCAGCCGCGACATCCACCCGCGTTCGGTCCTCGACGAGTGGATCCGCCTCGGCGTGGTTCAACTGGACGACGAAGACCGTGTGCACCTGCAGCGAGCCGCTTTCGTCCCTGCACGCGGGTTCGAAGAAAAGGCCTTCTTCCTGGGTCGGAACGTGGCCGATCATCTCTCTGCAGCCTCCGAGAACCTGATGTCCGATGAACCCAGCTTCCTCGAGCGCAGCGTCCACTACGACTCACTTCCCGCAGAATCCCTGGAGTCACTGCGAGAATGGATCCGCACGACGGGCGAAGATGCTCTGGCACGCGTGAACGCCAGGGCCCGCTCGATCCTGGAATCGGCGGCCGAAAGAGAGCACGGCCGACGCGTCAACTTCGGTGTGTTCTTCTACGAGTCGGAAGCCAAGGAAGACACCTCGGACCGGGAGAAGGTCGACTGAGGGTCGCAAGATCGCCCGAGGGTCCGGGGCGGGCCAGCAGATCGAGCCCGGAGCCGCAGCATCGCACGCCGAAAAGCCGCCACCCCAACCACCCCCCCTGAGCTTCGCACCCAGCCCCTCGCCCCTCCTTCCCGGTTTCCGGGATCTCCTGGGCCGTCGCCAGGCGCTGCCGAGATCTCCGAAGTGGTGCTTCCGAGTGCGGGATTGAGGCCGGTGCTTCGAACACTTCCTGTATGCTCTTCGCCTAACGTGTCACTCGACAAGCGCCGCCGCCCAACGCGGCAGTTTCACACGACCGAACCATCCCCTCTGATCTGCGGCAGGAGAGACTCCGCGAGCAGACGAAAGAAAGGATTCCCATGACCATCCAAGAAGGAGCGAAGATCCCCAATGTCACCGTCAAGGACGTGAACATGCAGGACGTCACGACCGACGAATTGTTTTCGGGCAAGAAGGTCGTCGTGTTTGCGGTTCCCGGTGCCTTCACGCCGACCTGCTCCAACGAGCACCTGCCGGGTTTCGTCGCCAGCGCGGATGAGATCAAGGCCAAGGGTGTCGACAGCATCATCTGCACCTCGGTCAACGACGCCTTCGTGATGAAGGCCTGGGGCGAAGCCCAGGGCACAGGAGACAAGGTCACGATGATCGCCGATGGCAACGCCGAATTCGCCCGGGCACTGGGCCTCGACTTCGACGGATCGGGAATCGGCTTTGGGGTCCGCTCCCAACGCTACGCAGCCATCGTCGACGACGGCGTCGTCACGACCCTGGCCGTGGAGGCGCCCTCAAAATTCGAAGTCAGCAAAGCGGAATCCATTCTCGCGAAGCTCTGAGAAAGCACCTCATGCGGGTCGGACTGTTCGTTCCCTGTTACATCGACCAACTCTACCCGCGTGTAGGTTTTGCGACGCTTCGGGTCCTCGAGGGATGTGGTCTGGACGTGGAATTTCCATCCGCGCAGACCTGTTGTGGCCAGCCGGTGGCCAACGCAGGTTTCCCTCGAGAGGCCCGACCCGTTGCCGAGAGGTTCCTCGAAGTCTTCGAGCCCTACGACGCCATCGTGGCCCCGTCGGGCAGCTGTGTAGCCACGGTGCGTCATCACTACCGCGATTGGCTGGGACCCAGTGAAGCCCTGACCCGGACCGCAACGCGCACCTACGAGTTGTGCGAGTTCCTCACGGACGTGGTCGACATCCTCGACACCTCCGGGCTCACAGGATGCTTCCCCCATCGGGTGGGTTTGCACCACGCCTGCCACGGACTGCGCGAGCTGCGCATGGCCACCGGATCCGAGCGGGTCGTTCCCACAGAACAACACCACGACAAGGCGCGCCGACTGCTCGACTCCATCGAAGGCCTCGAATTATGTGACCTGACACGACCCGACGAGTGCTGTGGCTTTGGCGGCAGTTTCGCAATCAAAGAAGAGGCCGTTTCCGTCCGGATGGGCCTCGACCGGATCGAGGACCACGAACACGCCGGCGCCGAAATCATCACGTCCCTGGACGCGTCCTGCCTCATGCATCTCAATGGACTCCTGCGGCGGCGGAAAAACGGCCCCAGAGTGATGCACATCGCCGAGATCCTGGCGTCGGTCCAGGAAACCGCGTGACCCACGCACGACACGCAGCTGAGTTCGTGGCCCACACGGAGAGGGCCCGCTGGCACGACGACGCACTCTGGTACGTGCGCGAAAAACGGGACACGGCCGCTCGGCGGATTCCGGAGTGGGAACCACTCCGAGAAGCCGCCGCTGCCATCAAACGCCATACGGTCGCGCACCTTGCCGATCACCTCGAACGATTCGAACAAAACGCCCAGCGCCTGGGTGCTCACGTCCACTGGGCACGGGATGCGGAAGAACACAACGAGATCGTCTTGGAGCTGCTCAGGGAACGAGACGTGCGCAGGGTCGTCAAAAGCAAGTCCATGCTCACCGAGGAATGTCAACTCAACCCGCACCTCGAGCGGCATGGTATCGAGGTGACAGACACCGACCTCGGGGAGCGAATCGTCCAGTTCCGCTCGGAACCCCCGAGCCACATCATTTTTCCGGCCATTCACCTCAAGCGAGGCGAGATCGGCCAACTGTTCCACGAAAAGCTTGGCACCGAACCTGGACTCGAGGACCCCACGCGCCTGACCCAAGCCGCACGCGCGCACCTGCGAAACAAGTTCCTTGAAGCCGACGCAGGGCTTACGGGCGCCAATTTCGCCATCGCTGAAACCGGGGGGCTCGTGATCGTCACCAACGAGGGCAATGCGGACCTTGGGACATCGATTCCGCCCCTGCACATCGCGTCCCTGGGAATCGAGAAGATCATCCCACGCTCCGCGGATCTCGGTGTGTTCCTCCGACTGCTGGCCCGCTCGGCCACGGGCCAGGCCATGAGTGTCTACACCTCCCACTTCCACGGCCCGCGGCCGGATGGCGAGTTACACATCGTGCTGGTCGACAATGGTCGCACCCAATTGCGCGCGGACGAGACCCTCCGTGACGCCCTGTCATGCATTCGCTGCGGGGCGTGCCTGAACACCTGCCCGGTGTTCCGGCGCAGTGGCGGGTACAGCTATCAGACCCCGGTCCCCGGGCCCATCGGCTCCGTGCTGTCCCCGTCCCGCGACCCGGAAGCCCACGCGAGTCTTCCCCACGCCTGCAGTCTGTGCGGATCCTGCAGCGACGTCTGCCCCGTCAAGATCCCCCTCCACCATCAACTCCTCGCCTGGCGGGGCCGCCTTACGGAGATCGCACCGCGATCAAGACTCGAACGCCTCGCCTACGCGGGATTCGCCCGCAGCCTGCTCAACGTCCGTCGCTTCCGGGCCCTCGCGGGGTTGGGGCGCTGGTTCCTGCGGCGCCTGCCACGGGGCATCCTCTACCACCGCGCCAACGCGTGGGGGCGCCAGCGCGAACTGCCCGAGATTCCGAAGCAGAGTTTTCGCGACGCCTACGCGGCTGGAGAGCACCGTGAGCGACGCTAGCCGCGACACCATTCTTCGGGCGCTTCGCTCGCAACCCACACCCGACCTGGCACTGCCGGCACCCTGGAACCCTCCGGACGATATGCGCCTGGACCCCGCCGAGCGGGTGACTCGCTTCGCCCAAGCGCTCGAGTCCGCAGCGGGGACCCTGGTGCAAGTGCCGACAGGCGACGACCTCGAAGATCACCTGACCGCCGTTTCCTCCTACGCGACCGCCCAGTCCATCGCTTCCAGCATTGAAGGGGCCGCGACGCGGGCCAACGTGGATCTCGCGAACGTCGCCGGCCCCCGAGAACTGGCCCACGTCGATTTCGCGCTGGTGGCTGGAAGCCTCGGCGTGGCGGAGAACGGCTCGGTCTGGCTCGATGCCGGCAGGCTCCCGGACCGGGCGCTCCCCTTCCTCACCCAGCATCTGGGGATCGTCCTCCACGCCAGCGACCTGGTGGACGACCTCCACCAGGCCTACCAGCGCCTACACTTCGAGACTCCGGGGTTTGGGACCTTCGTGACGGGCCCATCGAAGACCGCCGACATCGAGCAGGCTCTGGTGATCGGTGCCCACGGCGCGCGGTCCCTGTGCGTCCTGTTGGTGGGCGAACCCACCTCGGGCTGAGGAAGCCCGTTCGTTCCCGGTCCGCCCCGTTACACTGCCACCATGGCCCGATCCCAGCCGGACGTGCGAAACCTGGCCCAGGTAATTCCGGCACCGGTCCGCGCGGTGGCCGAATCCCTGGGCGGAGGCTCAACCCGGACCTGGCTGTCGGGAATCTGCATCACGAGATGGCTCCATGGAGACCCGCCCGATCAATACGAACTCCTCACGACGAGGCCCCCGGGCGAGATCACAGAGCAGATCGCATCGGCGGTGCCCATTCGACGGGACACCTTCGCCGTGCCCACTGCGGCAGGCCCGGTAGATGTCGTGAGCGTTGAGGACCCACTCGCAGCCCTCGCCCTCAAGGACTTCACCCTCCACGCCATCGCCTACGACCTCGCTTCCGACGATTGGATCGACCCGGCCAACGGCTTGGAAGATCTCGAAGCCCGTCGGTTGCGGTCGGTTGCGAGTCCCACGGAATGTCTCGAGCGCGACGCCGTGAGAGGCCTGCGGGCCGTGCGCCTGGCGGCCACCCACGGGCTGTCGCTGGACCCCCCTCTACGCGACGCCCTCCCCGCTTCGGGCCGAGGGCTTCGCGAAGCCATCCCCGAGCGGGTCCGCCACGAGATGGTCCGCCT
Source organism: Myxococcota bacterium (assembly GCA_022447545.1). Taxonomy (GTDB): domain Bacteria; phylum Myxococcota_A; class UBA9160; order UBA9160; family SMWR01; genus JAKVBI01. The sequence goes on along the minus strand of JAKVBI010000005.1, from coordinate 213,972 downwards.
ACTTCTCGCAGATCGCGCACGCGAGGGTTTGACCCTCCTGCGCAGCGTGGGCATCGAGCAAAAATTGGCGCCGGGCGTCCAGGATGATGCAGCTGCGGTGGTGGCCGCGCTGCCCGCCGACCTCGAGCTGCGCCTGGCGGGTTGGCTCCGCAACGCCAACGCTGCGCGTTGCCTCCGGCGCATGCGCGTATCAAAGCCGATCGCTCAACGCGTCACGCGCCTGCTTCAACTCCACCCACTGGGTGCCGGAATCCCCCTCGAACGTTTCTCCCCTCTCGCCCGTCTACTGAGGCGCAATTCCGAGGACGACATCCGAGCCCTGATGGCCCTGCGCCAAGCGGAACTCGACGTCCGGGAAGACAGCGCGAACAAGCGTTCCGATGTCGAGGCCTGGGAAGCTCTGACCCAGACCCTCGAACACGTACGCTCGGAGCTGGAACGCGAGCAGCACAGCGACAAGCTGGCCGTCGACGGAGCCACGATCATGCAGACCCTGAACCTATCACCGGGGCCTGATGTGGGCAGGGCTCTGCGCTACCTGCACGAATGCGTGACTCGAGACCCCTCGTGCAACGATCGGTCGACCCTACTCGCAATGCTGAAGGACTGGTCACCTCAGTAGGCCAAACTCCGCGAAGCGACCCCGGGTTCGTCTCGGCGCCAGCCTAGAGTTGCTCGAGGATCTCGGCGGCATCGGGAAACCGCCCGGTCTGTTGCTTGGAGTAGATGCGCGTTCCATCGACGAAAACATCGAAGACACCGCCGCCGCCTTCGACGAGTTCCGCTTCGAGCCCTCGCTCCTCCCGAATTGCGGCCGCCAAACTGGTGGCCTGGGGAAGGAAGTTTCAAGCCGTGCAATACGTGATTGAAATCGTCATGGAGGGCCTCCTACGACCCAAGGGTGACTCATGATCCGCGTTCACGCACCTGCCGCAGCCATCCGCGGTAGAGTGTGCGGCGGCTTAGAGCCGGACGAACTCAGGAGGAGCAGGATGGCGGATCTCCGAATCGGTGTCGTGGGTGCGGGCGTGATGGGAAGCGGAATCGCACAATCTCTGGCGACCGCGGGCTATGAGACAATCGGATACGACGTCTCTGAGGAAGCGGTGTCTCAGGCCAACGAAGCCGTCCGTAGCGGTCGCTACGGTTTCGAGCGCGCCGTGGCGCGAGGCAAACTGAGCGAAGAGAAGGCGGCCTCTGCCCTTGAACACCTGTCATTCACCACGGACCTCGACCGCGCCGTCGCCGCGGACCTGGTGGTTGAGTGCGTGCCCGAGGATCTCGCCCTGAAGATCCGGGTGTTCCGCGACCTCGACCAGAGGGCACCCGAGAATACGATCCTGGCCTCCAACACGTCGGGCTACTCGATCGCAGCCATCGCCGCTGCGACGGATCGTCCCGAGCGCGTCATCGGCTGGCACTGGGCGTCGCCACCTCCGGTCATGCGTTTCGCGGAGATCGTTCGAGGTCCACAGACCAGCGAAGCCGCAGTCGAACTCGTAACCGAGGTGGCAGCGGCCTGCGGCAAGAACCCCATCGTCGTCAAGGACACTTCCACATCCTGGGGTTTCGTGGCCAACCGAGTCTACGGTGCAATGTTGAGGGAAGCCTCTCGAGTGGTTGACGAGGGCATCGCGACCCACGAGGAGGTGAACCAACTCATGGTAGACTGCTTCAATTGGCCAGTGGGCCCCTTCGCGATGATCAAGGGCGCAACCGAGGGCTGGAAATAGCAGGTGGAATCTCGAAGCTGCGAGTGTGCAGTTCAACGCCTCCCATCGAGGTGACGACCCGAGCCCGCATACCCACGAGAGTGGCGACGTGAGGGAAATGGAATGAGTGCCCCGGCTGCAGCGTCCAGCACGCGCGAACGCATTCTCGATGCTGCGGAATTGCTGTTCGCCGAACGAGGTCTCGCGGGAACCGCCGTGCGCGACATCGCCACCCAGGTCAACCTGAACCCGGCGAGCCTCTACAACCACTTCCCCAGCAAACTGGCGCTCTACGAAGCGGTACTCGAGCGGGGTGTGCGCCCGCTCCTGGCCGTTCTTCAGGGAGTCGATCCGGCGGGTGCTACGACGGTGGGAGACCAGGTGATCCAGGCTCTGATGGAGCATCTCGGCCGCACCCCCCATCTGCCACGCCTGATCCATCACGAAGCGGCCACAGGCGGTGTTCACCTGGTCCGGCTGGCGCGTTTGTGGATCAGGCCCCTCATCGACGAGGCCCTGAGCGTCCTCCACCAGAACTCGGAGCCGGGCGTCTGGTCCGAGGACGAATACCCGCTCCTGATCGAAGCGTGGTTGCACATCATCATCGGCTACTTCTCCATGGCTCCCCTACTCGCCGAGGTCTTCGATGGCGATCCCCTGTCCAGCGAAAGCCTCGCCCGCCAGACCCGATTCCTGCGCAAGCTCAACCTGCGGATCGTGGGCCCGAGCGCCGAAGCGAGACCAGAATCCGCTCCGGAGGACCCACAGTGAACGCTCGCTACGGCATGACGATCCCCCTGGGTGGAGGCCCCCTGCACGCCCAACGCGCATGTCTCGAGGAACTCGCCGCCTGCGGGTACACGGACCTCTGGTCGTCGGAAGCCGATGGAACCGACGGTTTCACACCGCTGGTCCTCGCCTCGACCTGGACACCTTCCATGCGTCTGGGATGTGCGATCTTCCCCGCCTACACGCGGGGACCGGCGCTGATGGCCATGAGTGTCGCGTCACTGTGTCAGGCCGCACCCGGACGCTGCGTGATCGGCATCGGCTCGTCGTCCAACGTGATCGTCGAGAACTGGAACGGCATTCCCTTCGAAAAACCCTATCAACGCAACCGTGACACCGTGCGATTCTTGAAGGCGGCCCTGGCCGGGGGCAAGGTCACCGAGGAATACGAAACCTTTTCCGTGCGCAATTTTCGCCTGCGAGTGGATGTAGACGAGCCTCCCAAAATCCTGATTGCAGCCCTGCGCGAGGGCATGCTGAACCTCGCGGGTCGCGAATCCGACGGCACGATCTTGAACTGGCTTTCGCCAGAAGACGTTTCCAAGGTGGTCCCCATCGTCAAGCAACATGGCGAGGACAAGGAGATCGTCGCGCGGATCTTCGTGTGCCCCAACGAGGACCGCGATGCCGTACGAGCCATGGGCCGCTTCGCCGCCAACGCGTACCTGAACGTCCCCGTCTACGCCGCCTTCCATCAGTGGCTGGGCCGAGAGGCACTGCTCGCAGACACCTGGGCCCAGTGGTCGGCAGGCGATCGAAAAGGCGCAGCGGCCTCGATCCCGGACTCGGTGGTGGACGACCTGATCGTGCATGGAAGCATCGAGGAATGCCGCGAGGGCATCCAGCGATATGTCGACAACGGGGTCGACACCCCCGTCCTCTCCATCATGCCCCTGGGGATGGACCCCCTGGAAGCCGCACGCGCCCTGGCTCCCGGCTGAGTCAACGCCCCGGACGCAATTTGCCCATTTGAAGCGCAATCGACGGCTGCGGGGTGAAGGATCGCCTCCTATACTGCCGTCGCTTTCACCGCACGACGGGAGTCGGCTGCCATTGTCCGAGCGCGAATTGGATCTGTCGACGGCCATGAATGCCGTGCGTGCAGCAGCCCGTGTCTGCCGGGACGTGCAGCACCGGCTCGTCAAGAGCGACACCCTCGAAAAAAAAGACCGTAGCCCCGTCACGGTGGCGGACTTCGCCTCTCAGGCCATCGTCTGCTCGATTCTCGAAACCACGTTTCCGGAAGACGAGGTGGTCGGCGAAGAAGACTCCGCATCCCTGGCGGAGGATGACCAGGGTGAATTGCGGCGGGCCGTGGTCCAGCGCGTGGCTGCGCAGACTGGAAGCGACACCGACGAGCAGAAGGTGATGGATTGGATCGACCGGGGAGGCGCTGATGCCAGCAGCCAGCGCTATTGGACCCTGGATCCCATCGACGGGACCAAAGGGTTCCTGCGCGGTGATCAATATGCCGTGGCTCTGGGCCTGATCGAGGACGGCGAGGTCGTCCTGGGCGCCCTGGCCTGCCCCAACCTCTCGACCGACGGCGAACCCGGTGCGCTGCTCACCGGTGTGGCCGGAGGGGGCGCCCGCGCCTATGCGCTGTGGGACGATTCCGATGTGGTGGGTCGAGAGATCCAAGTGGCCCAGATCGAGAGGGCCTCCCAGGCGCGCTTCTGCGAGTCCGTCGAGGCTCAGCACTCAGATCAGGACACGTCAGCCCAGATCGCCGAGACCCTTGGGATCCGGTCGGACCCCTACCGGATCGACAGCCAGTGCAAATACGCAGCCGTGGCGCGCAACGACGCGTCGATCTACCTGAGACTCCCCACCCTCGCCCACTATCAGGAGAAGATCTGGGACCACGCCGCAGGGAAGATCGTGGTCGAATCCGCCGGTGGGCGGGTGACGGATGCCACGGGAGTCCCCCTGGATTTCAGCCGTGGGCGCCTCCTGGACGCCAACGAGGGCGTGGTCGCCACCTGCGGGGGAATCCACGACGAGGTGATCGCCGCCGTGCAACGTGCGCGCGGCATAGCGTAAGATCACGACCCGAAACCGTGCCCCACCCGGGCGCGAACTCCCCAGCCCCGTTGCCCCCCGAGAAATCGGGCAGCCGTTGGGGAGCCATTCGCACAGGCCTCACCGCAGCGTGCACAGGGGGATGAGACCATGGACAAGCGCACCTCGATCGGAGAGGTCGTTGCCGAGATTCGCGACGGGATGACCCTGGGCATCGGAGGCTGGGGGGCACGGCGCAAGCCCATGGCGCTGATTCGCGAGCTTCTTCGCTCACCGGTCAAGGACCTCACCGTCGTGTCCTACGGCGGACCGGATGTCGGCATGCTGTGTGCGACCGGCAAGGTCCGCAAGCTCGTATTCGGCTTCGTCTCCCTCGACCTCATCCCCCTCGAGGCCCACTTCCGAGCGGCCCGCCAGCGCGGAGAATTCGAGGTGATGGAGATCGACGAAGGCATGCTGCAATGGGGGCTGCGTGCAGCAGCCATGCGCATGCCCTTCCTGCCGACTCGAGTGGGGCTCGCTACCGACGTGCAGCGCTCCAACCCCGAGATCAAGACGATCCAGAGCCCCTATGAAGATGGCGAGACCCTCCTCGCCATGCCGGCCCTGGAACTCGACGTCGCCCTTTGCCACGTCAACCAGGCCGATGAACGCGGCAACTGCCAAATCCTCGGACCCGACCCCTTCTTCGACGATCTGTTCTGCCGAGCCGCCAAGCAGGCCTTCGTTTCCTGCGAACGGGTGGTCCCCACCGAGACGCTGACGAGCGAGGGTTGCATCCACTCGATCCACATGGATCGCAGCCTGGTCGATGGCATCGTCGAAGCGCCTTTTGGCGCTCACCCCACGTCCTGCGCTCCCGACTACGGGATCGATGTCGAGCACCTGCGCGAGTACTCGGCTTCCGCCAAGGGCAGCTGGGACGAATACTGCGCGAAATACATCACGGCCGGCGATGACGCCGGTTACCTCGACGCAAACGGGGGTACCGAGAGGATCTCGGGCATCGAGCCGCCCATCTTCTAGACGAACTCTAGACAAACGGGCAGCGGGGGAATCATGAGCAACGACGACTACACGCTGGCAGAGCTGTGCATCACCGCCTCCGCCGAGGTCTGGCGCGACGATGGCGAGGTCCTGGCAACCGGCATCGGGGTCATCCCGCGCCTGGCGGCAAGCCTGGCCAAAGCCAGTTTCAACCAGGATTTGATGATGACCGACGGAGAGGCATATCTCGTGACAGAGCCGGTGCCGCCGGGTCCTCGAAATGGATACGAGATCCAGGTCGAGGCCTGGATGCCCTACCGACGGGTGTTCGAGAACCTGTGGTCCGGCAAGCGACACGCCATGGTCGGGCCCACCCAGATCGATCGCTACGGCCAGGCCAACATCAGCTGCATCGGCGACTACGCAAGCCCCAAGGCCATGCTGCTCGGCGTTCGCGGGTTTCCGGGCAACACCATCCACCACCCCAACAGCTTCTTCATTCCCAATCATGGTGTCCGCGTATTCGTGGAGAAATGCGACATGGTCTCGAGCGTGGGCAACGACCCCGCGGCCTGGGGGCCTGGCATGCGGCGCGATTTCGTCGACCTACGTCGCGTGGTCAGCAACCTCGGGGTGTTCGATTTCCAGGGGCCCGATGGCAGCATGCGTCTGATCAGCGTCCACCCTGAATCGAGCGTCGACGAGGTCCGGGAAAACACCGGTTTCGAACTCACCGTTGCCGATGACTGCGGAGTGACCGCGGTCCCAACCTCGGACCAACTACAGTTGATTCGCGAGACACTGGACCCCAACAACCAACGCGCCAACGTCTTCCCGTCCTAGCCCGACGGCCTCAGGAGTACCCCCCGTGCCTATTTCGACCCAAGTCGACCAGGGCATTGCCCACCTCGTGATGGACCACCCGCCCGTGAACGCCTTCGACAGCGCGGGCTGGGCGGAGATTGCAGCCAGCGTCCACCGTCTTGGGAACGACCCATCCGCCAACGTATTGGTCATCTCCGCCGAGGGACGAGGCTTCTGCGCCGGCGTCGACATCAAGGAACTGGCGGCCGATTCCGGTGCGATCATTGCCGTCAACAAAGCCTGCTACGACAGCTTTGCCGCCGTATACGACTGCCCGATTCCCGTGATCGCGGCCTGCCATGGTTTCGTGCTCGGCGGCGGAATCGGCCTCGCGGGCTCCAGCGACATCGTCTTCGCCTCGGAGGACGCGAGCTTCGGGTTGCCCGAGATCGACCGCGGTGCCATGGGTGCGGCGACCCACCTCGCCCGCATGTTCCCCGTCCAGAAGGTGCGTCGCATGTTCCTCACTGGTGAGCCCATCAGCGCCGACGAGGCCTATCGCCTGGGTGCCGTCGAGAGCGTGGTGCCACGGGAAAACCTCCTGGAAACAGCTTTCGAGCTCGCCGCCAAGATCGCGAGCAAGAGCCCGCGCGCGCTGCGCCTCGCCAAGGAGGCCCTGAACGGGATCGAGTTGATGGACGTCAAAACGAGTTATCGCTTCGAACAGGGCTTCACCCTGGAGTTGTACAACTCAGAGGAATCCCAGGAAGCTCGCGATGCATTCGTGGACAAGCGCGACGCGAAGTTTGGCAAGGACAAGGGATGAGCATGGATTTGTCATACACCTCTGAACAACAGGCCTTCCGCCAGGAGGTGCGCTCCTGGCTCGAAGAGCACGTTCCCGATGAGCCGCTGCCGTCGATGGACACGGCCGAGGGATTCCAGCGCCACCGAGAATGGGAGCGTGTCCTCGCAGCCGGCCGCTGGGCCATGGTGACCTGGCCCGAGGAATTCGGCGGACGCGCCGCAGACCTGATCACGTGGCTCATCTTCGAGGAGGAGTACTACCGCGCGGGGGCTCCTGGCCGGGTGAACCAGAACGGGATTTTCCTCCTCGGCCCCACCTTGATGGAATACGGGACCGACGAACAGAAGGCCCGCTACCTGCCCAAGATGGGCACCAGTGAAGAAGTCTGGGCGCAGGGATGGTCCGAACCCGGTGCTGGAAGCGACATGGCGGCCATTCGCGCCACAGCGGTACTCGATGGCGATCACTACGTCTGCAATGGGCAGAAGACCTGGGCGTCACGGGGCGCGTTCGCAGACTGGATCTTCTGCATCTTTCGCACGGACCCCGATTCCCAGCGCCACAAGGGTCTGACCTTCATCCTCGCCCCCCTGGATGCCGAGGGGGTCACCGTACGCCCCATCGAGCAGCTCGACGGCGAGACGGGTTTTGCAGAAGTCTTCTTCGACGACGTACGTATCCCCGTGAGCCATCGGCTCGGAGAAGAAAGTGCGGGCTGGAAGGTGGCCATGTCCACGGCGGGCTTCGAGCGCGGCTTGATGCTCCGCAGCCCTGCGCGTTTCGAAGCCACCGCCAAACGCCTGGTCGATCTCTACCGACGCCACGAGGATCGCCTCGACGGAAGAGTTCGGGAGTCAGTGACCCGGGCGTGGATGAACGCCGAAGCCTACCGCTTGAACACCTACGCGACGGCTTCGCGAATCATCGCGGGTGGCAGCATCGGCTCGGAGGCCAGCCTGAACAAGATCTTCTGGTCCGAGATGGATGTTCAGATGCACGAAACGGCGCTTTCGATCCTCGACGCACGTGCCCAACTACTGCCCCGGGCTCCGGCCGCAGCAGACGTGGGCAGCTGGCTCGACGGCTATCTCTTCTCCCTCGCGGGGCCCATCTATGCCGGCACCAACGAGATCCAACGCAACGTGATCGCCGAGCGCCTGCTCGGGCTGCCCAGGAGCTGATCATGGAATTTCTCTTCAGTGAAGATCAGCAACTGTTCCAGGAGGGTGTTCGCGATTTCCTCAGCAAGGAATGCACCCCAGAACAGATTCGTTCCCTTTGGGACACGGACGACGGGCGCTCCCAGGGGTTATGGAAGGCGTTGGGCGAGCTGGGCCTACTCGGTGTACTCGCATCCGAAGACCATGGAGGCCTCGGTGGCAACGAGGTCGATTTCGTACTCCTCCTCGAAGAGGCTGGGCGGGCCGCGTTGTCCGAGCCCCTGGCCCAAAACAGCGCCCTGGCAATTCCACTGATCCGAGACCTGGGCTCGGCGGAACTCGCCAACACCTGGCTACCGCGGTTGACCGCAGGAGAAGCCACTGCGGTGGTCGGTCTCGAAGCCGACCCGCTCGTCCACGCAGCCGACAGCGCCGACTTGTTGATCCTGCAACACGGCAGCGAGCTGCACGCAGTACCTGGCGATTCCGTCACCTGCGTGCGTCAGGAATGCAATGATTTCTCGAGGCGCCTCTTTCAGGTCGACTGGACGCCCGACACGGCCACCTGCATCGCCTCGGGATCCCAGGCGGAAGCCCTGATCGACCTGACCTTCGACCGGGCGATCCTGGCCGCAGCCGCCCAACAACTGGGGATCTGCCAACAATTGATCGACCTGGCCGTCGACTATGCGCGTGAGCGAGAGCAGTTCGGCGTGCCCATTGGTTCGTTCCAGGCGGTGAAGCACATGCTCGCAAACGTCGCCGTGAAGCTCGAGTTCGCGAGGCCCGTCGTCTACCGAGCAGCGGACTCGGTGGCCCGGGGGGGAGATCACCGAAGCCTCGAAGTCTCCCACGCCAAAGTCGCTGCCTGTGAGGCCGCGGTGGCCGGCGCCAAAGCCTCCCTACAGGTCCACGGGGCCATCGGCTACACCTGGGAGGTCGACCTTCACCTGTGGATGAAGCGAGCCTGGGCACTGGACGTTGCCTGGGGGACCCCGAGCTTCCATTTGGCACGAGTCGGCGCCACCGTGCTAGCGGACGGGACTCGGATCGGCCCGGGAGGATTGGACGCCTGACGACTGCCCCTGCCGTCGTCTCGGACCGTATAATCCCCTCGTGGACGAACTAGAGAACAAAGTCATCTCCAATCTGACGGGCCCCGGGGGTCCGTTCGAGATCGTCGAGGAGGAAGTCCTCGGCGAGCGCGTGAAGATCTTCAAAGAGCGAGCGGGCAGCCTGCGCGAAGTTCTGGAGAAAAGCGCCGCCCAAGGCGACGCCGAGTACCTGGTGTGCGGTGAGCGTCGTATCACCTACCAGCAACACCTCGAGTTGGTGGGATCCCTGGCTCGTGCGCTGAGTGATCGATATGGCGTCGGACCCGGTGACCGCGTCGCCATCGCGGCTGAGAACCACCCCGAGTGGATCATGACCTTGTGGGCGAGCTTGAGCCTTGGCGCCATCGTGGCCGCCTTCAACGGCTGGTGGGCTCGCGATGAAATGCTTTACGCCATCGAACACGCCGAGCCCAAAGTCATCATTGGGGACCGAAAGAGGCTGGCCCGCATGGAGGGAGCCGCCGTCACGGTCCCCATCGTCGAAATCGAATCTGAATTTCAGGAACTCCTCGAGCACGCTCCCGGGGCACCGCTTCCCACGGTTCCCATTGCCGAAGATGACCCGGCGGTGATCCTCTTCACCAGCGGTACCACGGGCCGACCCAAGGGCGCCGTCACCACGCACCGCGGCATCTTGGGTTTCTTGCAGACCAATCTGGTCAATGGCGTCAAAGGTTTCATGCTGGCAGCGGAACGAGGCCAGACCCGCGAACCGCCGCCCAAGACGATCGCCCTGCTCACGTCTCCTCTATTCCACCTCTCGGGCATGTTCGCCGGCGCCTTCATGATGCTCTCCACGGGCGCCAAAATCGTGCTGCGCCTGGGACGCTTCGACCCCGAGGACGTGCTCCGGCTGATCGAAAAAGAGCGGGTGACCATGTGGTCGGGTCTGGGAAGCGCGTCCCACCAGGTGGTCTCTCATCCCAAGATCGGCGACTACGATCTATCGAGCATCCACAATCTCGGCTCGGGAGGCGCACCGACCAGCCCAGCCATCCAGGCGCGCATGCGCGAGACCTTTCCGCGTGGAGGCGCGAACTTCTCCATCGGCTACGGGTTGTCGGAGTCCGTCGCCGTGATCACCTCCATTGGAGGCAAGGAGTTGGCCGACCATCCGGATTCCGTGGGTGCACCGATTTTGTGCACCGAGGTCGAAATCCGAGACCCCGAGGAAAACGTACTTCCCGATGGCGAGTACGGAGAGGTCCACTCGCGCAGTCCCTACACGATGCTCGAGTACTGGAGGGATCCCGAGGCCACCCGCAAGACCCTCAAGCCTGGACGCTGGCTCGCTACCGGCGACATCGCGCGCGTGGAAGACGGGCGCCTTTACATCAATTCACGCGCTCGGGACATGATCTTGAGGTCTGCCGAGAACATCTATCCCGTCGAGATCGAGCATCGCCTCGACGCGCACCCCCAGGTCGCAGAATCCGCTGTGGTCGGTGTCGACCACCCGGAGCACGGCCAGGCCGTCAAAGCGATCGTCGTACCTGAAGCCGGTGCGACCCTCTCCACCGACGATCTCGAAGCCTGGGTGGCCGAGACCCTCGCGCGGTTCAAGGTCCCCGAGCACTGGGAGGTTCGGGAAGAGCCTCTGCCGCGCAACGCTGCCGGCAAGGTGCTCAAGAACGTCCTGACCGGCGATGCTTCCAGCGATTTGATCGACGAATAGCCGCCAACGGGTATCGCACAGTACCCACGAACCTCACGAATTCGAAAAGGGGTTGGGATCACCGTGCTCATCGACTGGCTTCCACTGGCACCCCGATTCTTCGTTGGTGCGACATTCGAGTCCATTGCCAGCCGTATCGAAATGGACGTGATCTTCCTGCCCGAGCCCCCTCGCGAACTGATCGAGGTCATCGCCGTCGCCACGGTATTCGCGGTGGTCTTCTGGAGACGATCAGGCAAACGCTGACCCGAAGGCCGCCAGAAGTCTGACTAAGAGCCCGACGCGGATTCCGGTGCCGCGAAGGCAAACCGCCACTGGGTCAGGAAGAAGACCGTGACGGCATGGTGGCGCGAGATGTCGAGATCGGGCTGAACTTCGGTGAACAGCCCGCGCCCCCCCCAGACTGAGGGATCGGCCCGTTCGCGGAATCCGCCGAAGCGGAATTCGCGCCCGCGCGTTGCGGGATCGCCAACGATCTCAACGGCCGGGGCCTCTCGACCCAGCGGCCCATTCTCGACCGGCGAAGCCTCGAGAGAGATCTCCCCACCCGACGCTGAGGCCCACGGCGGCGCCAAGCCTCGCCGCTCCAGTTCGGAAGGGGCACGCCGGACGATACGAGGATCGATCCACGCCCATTCCTGGCCGTCGGGCAGATCGGACACACGGAAGAGGAGCACCACCGCCCGCTCGCGAAACGCTCCGAGGTCCAACCGGATGGGCGGGAAGCTCTCACCGGGGGCGAGTTCCCCCTCCCAGAGAGATCTCACACCGCTGTCCTGGACGATTCTCACATCCCCCAGAGCGGGCTCGGTCCCGGCGCTCCCGTGATGGGCAATCCTGGCCGCTCGCATGCGCAGTTCCGCCAACTCCGGTAGGGAAAGCAGCAGCGCGAAGCTTCCCGAGCCGCGTTGCAGGTAGGCAGACTCCGCCTCGCCCTCCCCCAGGCCTACGCGAGCCCGGACTGGACCATTCGAATCCTCGAAGCCCCGGATACGGAGTTCATCGAACACCGCACCTGCCCGAGACTCATCGCCCGCTGCGTCCGGGTGGTCGAACTCGAGCCAGTTCGGGCCGTGGACCAGTTGGTCAGCCGGCAAAGCCACACACTGAGTCGATCCCGGCGTCTCGAGGGCCCACTGCGCCATGGGTTCACCGTTGAGAAGAACCACCAGGCTCTGGGCACCGGTGTCACCCGCAGGACGCACCTCAAGACACAGCTCGAGGTCGCTCGGACTTGCGAGCAGAAAGCGCAGCACACCGCCATTACGACCTGACTCCAAACGGAACGGAGAAGTCACGGATTGGCCTCCACGTTCCCAACCGAACCAGAGCATTTCCCCCTGGTGCGGCATGCTGAGCAGATCGAGAACGCCGTCCTCCCCGACTCCCGACGTTTCGATGGGACGCGTCTCGAGCAATGAGCTCGGCGTGGGTTGCCAGTGGATGCCCTTGTCCTCTGGCATGGGCTGGCTGTAGCCGTACAGGGACTCTCGGGAACAGCTCGCTGAACCGAACAAGCAGCCCGCGACGAGCCACGCCACGCCTACCGCACCCACGACGGGGCGTCGCCAAGTGACGAGTCGATGAAATCCCGGGAACATCCAGCGGATTCTATCGTCTTCGCCGCTTGACGCGGGGATGGCGGTGGCCGCGTGGGTGAGCGGAAGGGGTACAATCGACCGGGCCTGTGAGCCACACCGGATGAACGAAACCACCCGCAGCACGCCCGAAGCCACGCAGAGGACCGCACACGGCACCCCAAACGTGGCCGGGGAAGGCCCCGAAACGCCTCGACAAACGAGTATGGGCCTGGGGCTCGGGGGGGTGGGAGCCAGCCTCGCGTTGGGCTACCTGCTCCTGGCGACCCCCACCAGCGGGACGGAGACCGAGACCAGCACCCGGCTCGTCCTGTTGCTTTTCGCCGCCGCCATCGCCCTGCGCTGGCGCGCTCTGCTGCGAACCTTTGGCCCACCGGGCGCCCTTGGGCCCACGGTTGCGCTCTTGGCGGGAGCAGCCGCCCTTCGGATCTGGGCTGGGCTGGCGGGTGCACCCGATCTGGCCGCATTGTCGCTCATCCTCGCGGTGTCGGGCAGCAGCTGGGCGTTGGGGGGGCGCCATGCCTTTCGCGGGTGGATGCCGAGCACTCTCCTGCTGTTGTTCCTGTTCTCTCTACCTGCCGTCGTTCGACACCAGCTCGTGTATCCCATGCAGATCGCAAGTGCCTCCCTGGCATCCAACCTGCTGACCCTGGCTGGACTGGGTCACGCGCGAAGCGGCGACATGCTGATCACCTCGACCAATGCCTTCCGAGTCGTGGAGTCCTGCAGCGGATTGGCCAGCGTCGAAGCACTCAGCCTCGCTGCCGTCTTCTATCTGGTTGTCTTCCGGCCGCCCCTCATCCAAACCCTGCTGACCCTGCTGGTAGCGCCAGGGCTTGGATTTCTGATGAATGGGTTGCGCGTTGCCTGGCTTACTCTTTCCCAACCCACGGGCGCCCTGGAGAGCCATTCCACTCAGGGCCTGATCGTGGTGATCCTGGGCGCGCTGGCCCTGGGGGGATGGATCCGCCTCCTTGGCCATATACCCAGCCGCGCTCCACGGAACCCGCAGCCAAGTGAGCGCGTACAAGCAGCGGCAACACTTCCGCGCACCCGCGTACTCGGCCTCATCGTGCTGTTCGTTTCCCTCGGACTTTCCCCACGGCTCCCGCCACCCCTCAACGGACCGAGTTCCATGGCCCAGGCGGCTCTGGAACAGCGAACACGAGGGCTCGCGGGACGCGCCGATCTCGAAACCGCGCTGGATCTGGAGTTCCTCGGCTCCGTGGAAGCGGGTGCGTGGCTCCAGCGCACCTTCGAGGTCGAGGGGCGCAGCGTGACCCTGTATGTGGGCGCCGACGACCAGCGAAATCGCACGCAAAGCCTGCGCTCACCGAAAACGGCCTACCCCGGCTCGGGCTGGATGCTCCTGGAGCAGCGCCCGCTGTCCATAGAAGCCGGGAGCCCGAGGATCGAAGCCAGCGTGATGCGTTCACCCAACGGGCGACAACTCGTCTACCACTGGACCGAGGGATATGGATCCCTGAGCACCGCCGGTCTCCGCGCCTGGCTCGCTCTCGATCAGACTTTGGGCAGCGACGCACCCGTGGCCTTCACGATGCGACTGAGTACGTCCCTCGACGCGTCTCCCACGGCGCGGTTTGCCGCCGATGACCGCCTGCGCGATGTGATGGGGCGATTGAGTCCGCCCTCGTCGTCGCGATCACCGCGGCGGGTCAGAAGACCAGGACGGCGCCGGCCGTCGCGTGCCAGGACTGCCAGTGAACGGTCATCTGACGCCCGGTCGTCGCCGACCAGTCGAGGGAGTGATAGCGGAGTTCTGCAGTGAAGTACTTCGCGAAGCGGTAGCTCACACCCACCGTCCAGCTGAACCCCCCGCCGTCTCCCCGTTGAACCGACGAGATCTCCGGATCCACGACGCTCGGCTGCGCCTCGAAGTTCAACCAGCTGTATTGCAGTTCCCCGATCAGACTGAGCTTCGGAACCGGCTCGGTGATCACATCCACGCCCACCCAGGGGCCCTTCCACTCGGTCTCGAACACGGCCGGAGGTCGTGTGAATCCGAGCGGAAAACCATCCAACAAGGTCTCGGTCGTGTCGCCCGTACGAATGTCGAAGCTGTGGTAGGTGTAGCCACCGAGCGGTGCGATTCGGAGACGATCCTCGAACGCCTTCAACTGATAGCCCACCCCACCCACCACGTCGTAGGCCATGTCGCCGTCGACGGTTCCCACGAGTGCGTTGGGAAGCCCCCCGATCCCGGTAATGGGATCGTAGGGACCGTCGTCACCTGTTCCCGAATACTGAAAGTTGCCGTCGTAGACCCAGCCAAAGGATGCCGAGCCCCGAAACGTCAAGCCCTCGGCAATGTCCCCTCTCGCGAAGATCTCGAGATGGTTGACCTTGGTCTCCTCCAGCTTGGCAGTGGAGGTCCCTCCGAACCGGTTAGCGGTCTCGAACTCGATTTCGTCCTGCCGAAAGCCCGCTCGCAATCCGAACTCCAGACCGAGGTCCTCAGCCAGAACTCCATCCGGCAGGGTCGTCCCCAACCCGAGGACCCCAGACATCAACAGCCAAACCGCTCGCCGCCTCGGATCCACTAGGGATTCTCCTCGGGATCCGGATCTCCATCGTCCACGCGGCGGAGGGTGTCGAGCACCTCGAAGTTCGTGCCGGTCGTCTCAATCTGGTCGAGTTCGACCAACTGACCGTTCACGCCGTTCTGACCGAGGTCCAACACTGTCTTGAAATCGGCCGCTTGCTCGAGACTCGACGGACAGGTCGGCTCCGCAGGGTCACAGTAGACCCCGATGCGAACCGTTTCCGAACTCTCGAACCGGAAACGCGGAGAGGTATCCCCCGCGGTGGGCTCCATCAGGTTGTCCTGCAGGTCCACCCCAAGCCTCGCCTCGGAGATCGAAGCTCCCGTCATCTGGATTCCACCCGTGGAGACGTAATCGTTGTCGTCTACGGTGACGTCCAGAGACAGATCCGCACCCGTGGCCAGGCGAACGCCTGGGCCCGCGGTGTCAGAGATGTCATTGCCTGCGATCAGTGCCGTGGCATCGCCCCCAATCGTGTCGCCCTGGGTGTTCACATCAACCCCAGCCTGGCCCCAGTTCCTGATGATGTTCGAGGTCACCGCGATGTCCGCGTCGCGACCGGTCTCCTCGGCGGCGAGAGCGACCCCCTTCAAACTCACACCCACGCCCGTGAGCGAAGACGGCACGGATTCGCCTTCAGCCGCAGTTCCCAACACGTCGTTGTTCGAGATCTGCAACGCCACGCTCGGACCATTGCTGAGGCTCACGCTGATGCCGTTGCCCTCCACCTCAGTCAGACCATTGTTGGTGACCACGAAATCCACCACCGAGTCCGTTTGGGTCTCGACTCCTCCGGCGTCCAGGTCTGCGCGGATCCCAGTCCCTCCGATGGCGTTGAGGATGTTGTTCACGGCGATGTAGTCGAAGACGAGGCTCCCGTCTTCGGGAGACACCGAGGGGTCCTGGATCTCGAACGCGATGCCATCCCCGCCGATCTGATCGAGCACGTTCTCCTGGATGATCGTCTCATAGCCGAGGGCGATTCCCTCTGCGGGCCCATGGATCACCGCCCGAACCGCGTCGCCTTCGATCTCGGAGAATTGAGTCCCAAATACCGACAGCACCGTGCTGGGAACCGAGCCCCATGCCGTTTCCACGACAAGAGCACTGCCGGACAGTTGAGAGAAACCCGTGATCGGCGCGCCCGGGTCCGTGAAGACCAACACGGCTCCATCGCCGATTGCGGTGCCGTAACGCCCCACATCGATCACCTGCAGGGCATGCTCGCTGGCCTGATCTCCGATGTTCGAGAACTGGGGATTCTCGAGACCGAAGCGATCGGCGCCCTTGATCAGAACCGCGGCTCCCGAGTCAGCGCTCCCGAGTAACGCCCCATCCACTTCGAAGAACAGATCCTGCACAAAACTGGGGTCGGAGACCTGTGGAGCCCCCAGAATGACCTGCCCTCCGAGCAGGTCGGCAACGAGGGCCCTGGCATCACTGCCCTCCTCTGCATCGAACAACACCGAACCTCCAAATCGAAAGTCGCCGGTGTTGTCCGTCAGAACGATGCCGTCATCCCCGGGGTTTTCGATGAGCGTCGACAGGAAGTTGATGGGTGCCTCGGAGTTCGAAACCCGCACAGCCGAACCCGTCGTGTCCGAAATGGTGGTATCCCCCTGGACGAACACCCTCCCGCAGGTTTCGCAATCCTCGGACTGGTCGTCGAACAAACGCATTCCATCGAGAGAGATCCCAGTTCCTGCCCGGACGATGGTCACGTCGCCAGTGCCGCTCGCTGTGCCCAGAAACGAGTCGAGTTGCGAGTTCTTCATGGAGATACCGACACTTTCCGGCGTTCCATCGCCCTCGATGGCAGCAGCCAGGACGTCGAAGGTACCGCGGACGTTGTCCAACTTGATACCCGTGGGGGCATCGTCGGCAATGACAGCCAGCCAGCCCTGAAGCATCGCAACCCCGACGGGGTCGGCGCCGGCGGAAGCAATATCGATGGCCGTCTCACCGGTGGTCACTGCCAGGGACGCGGTGACAGCGATCTCCTTGGCATCCCGGACGACGAAGCCCGGACCATAGGTCTCGGTCACCTCCCCCTCACCGTTCTGCGTGGCGCCGTTGTCGATCCGAAGTCCCGCCGCGGCAAACCGACTCTCGTCTCCCTGCAGGTTGGACAGCCACACCCCCTCGTCGGCACTTCGGTTGACCTCCACCTGGAACAACGAGAAGTCGGCCCCCGTGTTCTGGGCATCGAACCCGCGGGAACGGCTGTCGTCGATCACGAGGTTCTGGAGAACGAACCGTCCCTCCACTCCGTCGAATTTCAGCCCACCGCCCAGGAAATCGATCCCCGCGATGAGAAAGTCCCGTTCGGTCTCTCCACCGCTGGAGACGGGTGCCGCGAAGCTCAGAATCGGTTGCGTGGAGCCCTCTGCCAGTTCGAGGGTCGGCGAGGAACCCGGCAACGCGTAGCGGAAGAGTTGGCCACTGGCGCTCTCCACGGTGGTGATCACGCCCCCACCCAGCACCGACAGGCGCTGGGAATCACTCGAAAGGGTCACCCCCTCCGTGGGTACGTTTCCGAGGTCCCCCTGGACGAGCAAAATGGAATCCGACTCGAGGAAACCCACCCCGGTGGCGAGATCGTTGGGCGCTTCTACGGTCCCAGGAGCCGACGAGCAGTTCTCTCCACAGTTGGCCACGACGACCACCGAGCCCACGGGGGTTTCCGAGTCCGGGTAGTAGGCCGGTTCCAAGGTCTGGGGAGCACCGCTCATGGTCTGCCCCGTGATGACATCGACATCGCGAACCACGCGCCCCACCATTCGACGATCCTGCCAGGGAACCTCATCGAGGGGCCCGGCCCCGCGCGCGCGCGCTCCCCCGAACGCGTAGCGGAACTCAAGGGTGCCAAAACCCTGACTGCCGCGTACGTCGTCGGTCTCCCACTCTCCACCCAACGCCAACACGGCGTTGGACAACCAGCGCGACAGATCGAACCTGACCTCGGCTCGAACACGCGGGCCCTCGACGGTGGGAAGCCCGGCCTTGGAGAAACGGTAGTAGGCACCGTAGATCCAGAGATTCTGACCGAACACAGGGAAACGCCGGCCGAGTTCGACGTCGAAGCCTCCGAGAGCCGTCTCGACCCTGGCTGGCCCGAGCCCACTGACGATCTCGAGGGTGTTGCCGATCAGTTGAGGCCCCTCGGGATAGAGACCCATGTAGGCGATCACCTGGTCGCGATCCTCGGGAAGGTAGCCATTGACTCGCCCCATCCAGAACTCGCTCGACAACTCGAGCCCCAGAGTTCCCTGAATGAAGGTGTTGTCGTTGGCGCTGCGCAGAACGTCGAAGAACCCGTAGGCCCCTGCCACCAAACTGCCCCCGGCAAGGATCTGCCGATAGCCCAAACCGAAGTTTCCCTCTCCGCTGGAGTCATCGTCGATACGCCCGCGCAGATCCATGAACATCAGAGCGTTCTGGCCCTGAAGCACCGGGCCGATGATGTCCACCTGGCCGAGCATGCGCTCGCTGCCCAGCTTGGCCCCCAGATACACGTTGGGTGTCCAACGAGGTTTCGGCTCAGCGGCCGGCTCCTCGGCACGGGCTCCCGGAGGAGTCGCGCTGACGAGGAGGGCGAGCAGGACGATCGACCAGGCCAGTGCCCGGCGGCAGCGGATCATCGAAGCGGACTCCTGATCCTCGTGGGAGGGAAGTTTGTGGGCGATGGGCTCGAGGATCCGTCCTCGGCAGCGGTCCGGAACCCTCGTTGCGACGGAAGAGAGACGCGCTCAGCGCTTCAGGATGACCGACGAACCGTGACCGAACAGACCCTGGTTGATGGTGAGCCCCACGCGGGCCCCCTCGACCTGACGATCACCGACTTCCCCGCGTAACTGCCAGGTCACTTCACACACCTGAGCAATGGCCTGGGCGGGCACGGCCTCGCCGAAGCAACCCAGCCCACCGCTGGCGTTGACAGGGATGCGGCCACCGATGGTGGTATCCCCATCGTTGAGCAGTTTCTCGGCATCACCGGGATTGCACAGCCCCAGGTTCTCGTACCAGTCGAGTTCCAGCGCCGAAGACAGGTCGTAGACCTCGGCCAGATCGAGATCCTCGGGTCCCAGGCCCGCCTGTTCGTAGGCAAGTTGAGCGATGGAATCCTTGAATGGGGTATCGGGCAGAGGCTGAGTCGCCGCCGAGTCGGTAGCGAAGTTGGGCATCTCGATGACGGTCTGGGGAAACTGCGGCGTGACGGTAGAGACGCCGGCAACGGTCACCGGATCGGTGGTGTGTTTGCGCGCGTAGTCCATGCTCGAGAGCACCAATGCCGCCCCGCCATCGCTGGTGGCGCAAATCTGCAACAACCGCAGGGGGTCGGAAACCATGGGGGATTCGAGGACGTCCTCGATGGTGAAGGTCTTCTTGTAGCGGGCATTGGGATTCGTGTACCCGTGCTGGCTGTTCTTGACCTTGACCCGGGCAAAGTCGAGCTCCGTCGCACCGTAGATCTCCATACGCCGCCGGGCGTAGAGTCCGAAATAGATGGGGTTGGTGGCTCCGAGAACCCGGAAGCGCAGCCAATCGGGGTCATCCGGGCGATCGCCACCCGTGGGTGCGAAGAATCCCTTGGGCGCCGCATCCGCACCCACCACCAGTGCGACGTCACACAAGCCCGCGAGGATCTGGGCGCGCGCCGTGGCAATGGCTTGCGCGCCTGTCGCACAAGCGCCGTAGGAACTCGCCACCTGTGCACCACTCCAACCCAGAGCCTGGGCGAAGGTCGCACCGGCCACGTAGCCCGGGTAGCCGTTGCGCACGGTATCGCCGCCCGCCACGAATTGGATGTCCGACCAGGCGACGCCGGCGTCCGCCAATGCGTCCTGTGCGGCCTTGACCCCGTACTCGACGAAGTTCCGGCCCCACTTGCCCCAGGGGTGCATCCCCACGCCCAGTACTGCGATTTCGTCCGACATCAAGCTCTCCCGCGCCCGACCCCAGGGGTTGTGGGATCGAGTGAAAAAATCAGCACGCGTCGTGGCATCAGGCAGCGACCGGCTGCCACTTCCAGACCACGACCTCGTTCTCGTCGTCCTCGAACAACGTCGCGAGAACCAATTCCATTTCCATGCCGGCCTTCAGGTCACCAACGTTCACGCCCGACACCACCTGCCCCAGGACGACCATCTTCTCGGCCTCCAACTCCACCGCGGCGATCGCGTAGGGCTCGAAGGGATCCGATGCCACGTAGGGGTCCGGGGGCGGGTAGCAGTTGTTGGTAAACGACCAGAGGCGGCCGCGACGACTCAGAGGATGTTCCTCAAATGAGCTCCCCGCGCAGCGCGGGTTGCGACAAAAGGTTCGCTCGGGTGGGAAGTAAACCGTCCGGCATTCTTCACAACGCGTCCCCAGCAGTGAGGGGTCCGCTTCATCCATGCGGAGCCAGCCCTCGACCGCGGGAATTTGCGGCTTTTCGACACTGCTCATGCTCGCCCTCTCCCGGACATCCCGTCCGCTTCCGTTGTTCTACCACAGAATGCGAGAATCCCGGTGATGCCCCCCGGGGCCTCCCAACTCGCCTCTCAAAGCCTTCCATTCGGGCGAACCGGCCGTGTGTGACCCATGGATGGGAAGACCCGTCCCGGACCCAGTCTCCCCCCGGGGACTCCCGTTGCCCGACAATCGCGCGCCAACACTGGGAAGACTCGCGGGATGGTCTACGATCTCTGAACCCCTCGAAACAAGAACCCTCTGTCGAGCCGATCCTCCGATGACAAGCCACGTCACCCAGGGCCCCGAGCCTCAATACGATCGCATCGTCTCGGGCTACCAAACCTACCGACATGCCTCGCCCTTCGTCTGCGATTGGGGCGGCCAGCTGTCCGAAATCGAGATCGCGTACGAGACCTGGGGCAAGTTGACGCCCGAGCGGGATAACGCAGTTTTACTTCTGACGGGTCTGTCGGCCTCGTCCCATGCCAAGAGCCATCCGAACAATCCCCAGGACGGCTGGTGGGAGCAGTTCATCGGTCCTGGCCTGGCCCTGGACACGGATCGCTTCTTCGTGGTCTGCGCAAATCTCCTGGGGGGCTGCTACGGAAGCACAGGGCCGTCCTCCATCTGCCCGGAGACGGGGCAGCCCTATGGTCCGGACTTTCCGATCCTGACCGTACGGGACATGGCGCGTGCTCAGTGGCTGCTGGTCGATCACCTGGGCATCGACTGCCTCTACGCAGCCGCGGGGTCCTCGCTGGGGGGCATGCTTTCGCTTCAGGTCGCCGCCCTCGCCCCGCACCGGGTGGCGCGAGTGGTCAGCATCTCGGCTGCACTGCGCTCCCACCCCCAGTCCATCGCCATGCGCTTCGTCCAGCGCCAGGCCGTCATGGCCGACCCGGATTGGCGCGAGGGCCGCTACTACGGTGAGAGTTTCCCCCACACGGGGCAAAAGGTCGCTCGAGAGATCGGCACCATCACCTACCGCTCGGGCCCCGAGTGGCTCGAGCGCTTTGGCCGCCGGCGCGTCAACGAGGGAACGCCCCGCCTGGATCGGGATTTCGAGGTGGAGGCTTATCTAGAGCACCAGGGCGAACGCTTCTGTCTACAGTACGACGCCAACTCGTATCTCTACATCTCCAAGGCCATGGACCTATTCGACCTCCTGGCCCCGCGCCCGGACGGTGTGGAGGAGGTCGATGCCATTACGAGCCCAGCCCTGGTGATCGGCGTGTCCTCGGACCTGCTGTTCCCAGTGTGGCAACAGCGTGAGTTGGCCGAACACCTGGGCAAGCGCGGCAACGAGGTCACGTACCTTGAGGTCGATTCGCCCTACGGTCACGACACCTTCTTGATCGAGCGCGACCGCATCGGCGGTGCCCTGCAGCGTTTCCTCGCCGACGCCCCCGCCTGAGCCCAGCCGCCCCATCCTATTCCGGCCGGATTCTCGTCAACAAATTGGGAAATGTGCGCCCACTTTGCAGTAGGCTGACATTCAGCAGCGACGAGGAGGACTGAGCGTGACAAAAGTCATCAAGCTGGGAATCAAACGACCGGTCACGGGCCCGCTTCTGCCCGATCCGGAGCCTCGCGAACAGAAGTACACGCTGATCTCTACCGACGATCACCTCGTCGAACCGCCGGAGACCTTCGAGGGGCGCCTCCCACGCAAGTACATCGAACCGGGCCCCAAGGTGATCGAGACCGACGAAGGCCACGAGGTCTGGATGTTCGAGGGCACCCCCTACTACCAGGTGGGTTTCATGGCCGTGGCTGGCCGCCCCAAGGAGGACTACCGGCTGGAGCCCTCCCGCTTCGAAGAACTGCGCCCTGGCTGCTGGCGGATCGAGGACCGCATCAAGGACCAGGACATCAACGGTGTCTGGGCTTCACTCAACTTTCCATCTGGGGTAACCGGCTTCGGAGGCACGCTGTTCTCAGACGCCAAAGACAAGGACCTCGGGTACGCGTGCGTCCAGGCATGGAACGACTGGCTCTACGAGGGCTGGTACAGCCCGTACCCCGAGCGCACCATTCCCCTGGGACTCACCTTCCTCGCCGATCCCGAAAAGGGAGCCGAGGAGATCCGCCGCAACGCAGCGCGCGGCTTCAAGTCCACCACCATTCCGGAGCAGCCCCACACGGTCGGCTACCCGAGTTGCTACAGCGATCACTGGGAGCCCATCATCCGCGCCTGCGCGGAAACCGATACGGTGTTGAGTCTGCACGTGGGCTCGGCGGGGCCGTCGCCCAGCCCCGAAGGCGCCCCCATGCTCGAACTCGGCGCCACGATGTTCCAGGCCCAGGCCTTCACCTCCTGCGCCCAGTGGCTCTGGAGCGGTTGGCCCGCCAAGTACCCGGACCTCAAAATCACCATGTCCGAGGGTGGCATCGCCTGGGTGGGCGGTCTGATCGACCGTCTGGACAACATCATGGAGCGTTCGGGCTACGGACAGGGATGGCCCGATCCCGTGAACTCACCGTCGGATGTACTCAAGCGCAACTTCTGGTTCACCATGATCGACGATCCGTCGACCCTGCCCACCCGCTACGCGATTGGCGTTGAGAACATCATGGCCGAATCCGACTACCCCCACGGCGATGGAACCTGGCCCGACACCCAGGACGTCATGCACCACCTTTTGGGAGACCTGCCCGTGGAAGAGCAGCGCATGATCAGCCACGAGAACGCGGCCAAGCTCTACCGCCACCCGCTGCCCGAGGTGTGCGTGCCCTGACGTGGCCCCCTCCGGGACGGCACGCTCCAGAGAGGCTCGAACCCAACGTTGCTACTCGCCCCCTACCGTGTCCTTGACCTGACCGACCACCGCGGCGAGATCGCGGGGATGGTACTGGGTGATCTGGGTGCGGACGTGGTGCGCGTCGAGCCGCCCAGTGGTTCCGAGGCGCGACGTCAGGGACCCCGCTGCCCGGCAACGCCAGGCCCCGAGGGCAGCCTTCAGTTCGCGGCCTACAACCGCAACAAGCGCTCCGTGGTCCTGGACCTGGACGAAACGGCCGACCGGGAGCGGTTCCTGGCTCTCGCTGCGGGTGCGGATTTCGTCCTGGAGTCCTGGCCCCCGGGTGATCTGGCCCGGGTCGGCATCGATTTCTCAACGCTGAAGAAGGCGAACCCACACGTGATTCACGTGCGCATCACGCCCTTCGGAAGCGACGGGCCCTACGCGGAGTACACCGGCAGCGATCTCACCATCGCTGCCATGGGCGGGCCGGTCTCGGTGCAGGGGGTGCCGGAACGACCTCCCGTGCGCCTGAGCGTGCCCCAGGTCTGGCGCCACACGGGCGTGGAAGCGGTGGTTGCCGCCCTGGTCGCGCATGCGCGGATGCGGCGAACGGGACAAGCGCAGTCGGTCGACGTCTCCGCCCAGGCCGCCATGACCTGGACGATGCTCAACGCCATGGCGGCCTCGGCGATCCAGGGCCGCGACTTCGAACGCCAGGGGTCGGCTCTGCAGTTGGGAAAGCTCGTCATCCGCCTGGTGTTCGCCTGTGCCGACGGGCATCTCGTGACGCTGGGAAA
Organism: Myxococcota bacterium; assembly: GCA_022447545.1. Lineage (GTDB taxonomy): Bacteria > Myxococcota_A > UBA9160 > UBA9160 > SMWR01 > JAKVBI01. The sequence goes on along the minus strand of JAKVBI010000005.1, from coordinate 189,743 downwards.
CGGCGGGAACTTCGGCAACCTCCTGCCCTGGGTACGGGAAGATGGGCTGTCCACTCCCGCCCTCGAGGCCGAGGACTGGGAAACCTACGATCGCCGCGTGCTCCATGGAGAGCCGGTAACCGTGAGCGATACCGAACTCAATGCCGTTCTCGAGCGCTTCTTCGCGGGTCACACCAAGCAGGAGCTGTTCGAGTGGGGGCTCGAGCGTCACATCACCCTCGCACCCGTGAACACGCTGGCGGATCTGCTGGCCTTCCCACAACTCGCGGCCCGCAACGCCTTCGCCCCTGTGAACCTTCCCGACGGACGGCCCGCCCGATCCCCCGGCGTCTTCGCAAAACTCTCGGCCACCCCGATCCAACTCCGCCGCCCGGCACCCCGCCTTGACGAACACCGGGCCGAGATTCTGGCCGAATTGGACGCTTCGCCGCGAAGCCCCGCCGAGGCCGACCCGACCCACGACGCGGACGCCCTGCCCTTCGAAGGTCTGAAGGTGTTCGATCTCAGCTGGATCGGCGTGGGGCCCATCTCGGCCCGTGCCCTGGCCGACCACGGGGCGACGGTGGTCAAGGTCGAATCCGACCAACGCCCCGACGGGCTCCGGAGTGCCGGGCCGTTCATGGACGAGAAACCGGGCTGGAACCGCTCGCATTTCTACGGCGACTTCAACCCGTCGAAGCTGAGTCTCGCCCTCGACCTCAAGCGGCCCGAAGCCCAGGAGATTGCTGTCGCGCTGGTGGAGTGGGCCGATGTCTTCCTCGAGAGTTGGACCCCCGGGGCCGCCGAACGGGCGGGCCTGGGCTACGAGCAGGTACGCGCTCGAAACCCCTCCATCGTGATGGTCAGCACGTGTCTGATGGGACAGTACGGCCCGGCCGCGGCCATGGCCGGCTACGGGTACCATGCGGGTGCAGTGGCGGGTTTCTACGAGCTTGCGGGCTGGCCGGATCTACCGCCCAGTGGCCCCTGGCAGGCCTACACCGACGTCATCGCGCCGCGCTTCCTGATCTCGATGTTGTTGTCCGCCCTCGATCACCGGCGGCGAACCGGAGAGGGGCAGTACATCGACGCCGCCCAAATGGAGATGGCGCTGCAGTTTCTGGCTCCGGAACTGCTCGACTACCAGTGCAACGACGTACTGGTGACCCGCTGCGGCAACCAAAGTGCTGGAGCCGCACCGCAGGGCGTCTACCCGTGCGAGGGAAACGATGCCTGGTGCGCCATCGCGGTGGATGACGACCAACAGTGGCGTGGACTACAACGCGCGCTGGGCAACCCCGCCTGGATGGCCGACACCGACCTCGACCACTCCGCAGGGCGCGCGGCCCGCCACGAAGAAATCGATGCTCGGCTGTCCGAGTGGACGCGTCAGCATTCCTCTGCCGAAAACACTGCGCGCCTCCAGGCCGAGAAGGTGCCGGCAGGCCCGGTTCAGCGCAGCAGCGACCTCCTGCGAGATCCCCAGTACGGCCATCGCCACTTCTACCACTTCCACGACCACCCGGAGATGGGACGCATCCCGTACACGGGCCACGCCTACCGGATCGACGGCTACTCGTCGGGCCCCCGAACCCCGGCCCCGCTGCTGGGCGAGCACAGCTTTCAGGTCCTGAAGGACCTGCTCGGAATGAGCGATGCGGAGATCGCCCGGTTGGCTGAATCCGGGGTGATCGGCTGACTGCTCGGTCCTGGCCCCCCCACCCCCGCCTGCTGCGCTAATCATCGTCCATGTCCGCCCTCTCCCAGCTCCTCGAACTCCTGAGCCTCGAACGCATCGAACGAGACCTCTTCCGCGGTTTCAGCGTCCCAGACGGCCGTGACCGCTTGTTCGGCGGACAGGTGCTGGCCCAGAGCCTGATGGCCGCCCAGAAGACCGTGGAGGGGCGTGACGCCCACTCGCTTCACGCCTACTTCCTCCGTCCCGGAAACCCAACCGCCCCGATCCTCTTCGAAGTCGATCGCATCCGCGACGGCCGAAGCTTCACAACGCGGCGCGTCGTGGCCATTCAGAAAGGCGAAGCAGTCTTCAACATGTCGGTCTCCTTTCAGAGCTTCGAGGAGGGCCCGGAGCGCCAGATCGACTTGCCCGAGTTGGGCGACCCCGAAGGCGTCGCCTACGAGGAGGAGATCCGGAAGCTGCTGCAAGTCCGCGGGGCCCAGGTGGAACGCGATGATCGCCGCTTCCAGCTCCCCATTGAGGTCCTCAATGCCGGGGGGATGAATTTCTCTTCCGTCGAACCCCTGCCCGCCGAGTTGCGCACCTGGCTGCGCGCCCGCGGCGACCTACCCGACGATCTTTCCATTCACCAGTGCGTGCTCGCCTACGCGACGGATTTTACCGTCATGGTTCCCTCGGTGAGGCCACTCCCCACGGGCATGGGCCGAGAGGGCGTCCAGTCCGCGAGCCTCGACCACGCCATGTGGTTCCACCGAGCGTTCCGCGCCGACGATTGGTTGCTCCACCTCCAGGACAGCCCGGTCACGGCCCACAACCGAGGCATGGGCCGGGGCACCATCTACGACCGAGCAGGCCGTATCGTCGCCTCCTGTGCCCAGGAGGGACTGATTCGCATCCGCTCCGCAGAGCCAACCCCCACGGATTGACGCCAACGAGCTTGAAACGTAGGGTGCAACCGGAACGAAACGGCGCCGGTATTGCCCCCCCCCCAGAATGAGGCTGAGATGATTGGAAATGCCCCTCCCCTCCCTGAGCTGGCCCAGGCTTTTCAGAGCTGGCTCGACGAAAAACGTGATGAACACGCCCGCTTCAAACAGCTCCCCCACGATTTCGGCGGCAAGGTCGAATTGCTGGGTCAACTCCAGCGCGAGCTCTTTGATGCCGGGTGGACCCTCTACGGCTGGTCGGAAAAGACCGGCGGCCGAGGCGGGACGGTGCTCCACCGTGGGTTGATCGTGGATCTGCTCGAAATCAACGGGTATCCGCCGCGCCACCACTTCGAGCACCTGGACATTCTTCCGCCGGCCCTCGAGCGCTACGCGAGCCCCGAGCTGATCGGCGAGCTGTTCCTGGCGACCTTGCGGGGAGACACACTCTGGTGCCAGGGGTTCTCGGAGCCCACCTCCGGGTCAGATCTGGCTTCGCTGCGCACGCGCGCCCAGGCCGTAGATGGCGGTTATCGCATCGATGGGCACAAGATCTGGACGAGCTGGGCCAAGTGGGCCACCCACTGTTTGTTTCTGGCCCGCACCGGAACCACCGAAGACCGACACCGGGGCCTGACGGCCTTCGTTGTCGACTTGACGACGCCGGGACTCACCGTCGGCCCCATCCCGCAACCCACCGGTGAAGAGGAACTCGCCGAGGTCTTCTTCGACGGCGTGGTGGTCCCCGAAAGCAACCGCGTGGGCGCCGAGGGCGAGGGCTGGGCGGTGGCCATGCACATTCTGGCCGGTGAGCGCGGCAACTACGCCTGGCTGCGCCAATGCGAGATCCTGCCCCGACTCGAGCGACTGGCAGCCACCCCCAATGCGTCGGAGCACACCGAGTTGCTCGGCGATTGCCTGGTGCGGCTGTTGGCGCTTCGCTGCCGCTCCCGTGCAGTGATGGAGATCCTGGCTCGCGGCGAGGCACCCGGCCCGGAATCGTCGGTGACCAAAGTCATGGTGATCGACACCGAGCAGTACTTCTATGAAGCCGCTCGGGAAGTCCTGTCGCCAGAGCTCGACCTTGGAAGCTGCGAGAACGCCCAGACCTGGCAGGACGATTACCTGTACTCACGTGCCTCGAGCATCTACGGAGGCTCGCGGCAGATCCAGCTCAACGTGATCGCACGGCTGATGGTGGAGGGAAATCGCGCAGCACCCGCCGGCGAAGCCGACGAAGAGCTCGAGGTGGTGCGCCAGAGCGTGGGAGATGCCCTCGAGAAAACCGAACAGACACGAGAAGCTCTGGATGGGCTCGACTGGTTCGCCTTCGCGGCCTCGCCCGAGGACGCCTTCGGACGCACCGCCTTTGGGGCCTGGTTCGAGGGACTGGGCAGCCGGGTACGCACCAGTCCGGCTCTGGCTGCTGTGGCCAACGCAGCCGTGGCTGAGACCCTGAAGGTCGACGCCGCGAGCCTCGCCTACGCGATCTCACCGCCCAGCGCCGGCGACGACCCTTTCCTGCTGGTGTGCGGGCTCGATGCAGACACCACCCATCTCGTGATTCACGACGCTGGAAACGAGGTGCGGGTACTCGCCGCCGACGCCGTGGAGGCCGCGCCGAGCTACGCCATGGACTCGGACCTCATCAGCGGCGTGCGCATCGTCGGAACCGACGAGCAACGAATCGAGTTGGATGCGGATGCGGCCGCCCGGGCCCTGACCCTGGCGCGTATCGCCGCGTCCTTCGACATGCTGGGCGCATCGCGCGCCCTACTCGAAACCTCGTCGGCCCACACCCAGGAGCGCGAGCAGTTCGGCCAACCCATCGCGCGCTTCCAGGCCATTCAGCACCTCGTCGCCGAGAGCGTGGTGGATGTATCGGCCCTGTCCGAGATGTGCCGATCGACCCTCGAGCAGTGGAGTGACGGAGACGCGGTCGAATTGGCAATGGCCGTCAAGGCCCTGGCAGGCCGTACCGGCAGAGCCGTGGCCCAAAGAGCCCTTCAGTGCTTTGGAGCCATCGGTTTCACCGAGGAGCACGTCCACCACCGCTTCTCGCGCCGGATCCATACCCTCGACGCCCTGTTGGGCAGCCGTCAGGCACTTCACCGACAGCTGGGCGCAGATCTCGTTCGCACCGGCCATGCGCCGCGCGGGATCCAGATCTGGCGCCCCGACGACGTCAGTGCCTAGGCGCAGCGCCGCTCAGATGCGCTTGTCGCGGTCGCGCCAGTAGGGCTCGCGCAACTCGCGCAAAAAGAGCTTGCCCGAGATCTGGCGCGGTAGAGCATCGTGAAAATCCACGCTGCGGGGCACCTTGTAACCCGCCACCGACTCGCGGACGAACTGCAGAATCTCGTCTGCAACCGTGTCGCTCGGGTCCACCCCCGGCACGAGTTCGACGGCGGCCTTGACCTGTTCGCCCCACTCATCGTCAGGAATGCCGAAGACCGCGACATCGGCCACCCAGGGGTGCTCGCCCAGCGCCTTCTCCACCTCGGCGGGGTAGATATTGACCCCTCCCGAGATGATCATGTTCGAAGCGCGGTCACGCAGGTGCACGTAGCCACGTCCGTCCACACAGCCCACGTCGCTCAGAGTGAAGGTACCGGGTTCGAGATACGCCCCCGCCGTCTTCTGGGGATCTCCGTGATAGGCAAAGGGTTCGTCGAAGCGCGTATCGTGACAGTAGAGCGTCCCGACCTCGTCGGATCCAAGGCGCCGCCCTTCTTCGTCCACCGCGAACACCTCGAACCCCGGTAGCGTCCGTCCCACGGACCCCGGGTGCTCGAGCCAGTCGCGGCTGTCGATCAGCGTATTCACGCCCCCCTCGGTGCCCCCCCAGTACTCGAAGAGCACGGGCCCCCACCAGTCGATCATGCGACGCTTGACGGGCACCGAGATGGGCGCAGCGCCGTGCAACACGACTTTCAGCGGGGCCGGATCGAAGCCCTCACGCGCGGCCTCGGGCAGCCGCAGCAGACGCACGAACATGGTGGGCACGAGGTGGGTTCGAGCGATGTCGTGGGCGGCGATCAGGTCCAGACACGCCTGCTCATCCCACGCCGCCATGATCACGATGGGCGCGCCGTTGAGTTGATCGTACACCGAGAACATCAACGGAGCGGCGTGGTAGAGGGGGCCGGTCACGAGATGGGCGCCTACCCCATCCAGCCCCACAGCCCGCCCCGAAGCGGCTCCGCGCTCCAACCAGGCCTCGACACTGGCCGGGCTCCTTCGTTTGACACCCTTGGGCCGTCCGGTGGTCCCACTGGTGTAGATCATGTTGCCCGCGGCAGGCCCGTCTAAGGGCATAGGCGCATCCGAGGCCTCGGCCAGCGCTCCCTCCAGTTCGTCACCCACCCGCAACACGCCGCGCTCTGGCCGCTGATCGAGGTCTGGCACGTGCTCGTCGGCAAACAACACCTTCGAACCCGAGTCCGCCACGATGTAGTCCATCTCGCCCGGCGCCAGGTGGAAGTTGATCGGTGTGATCCAGATTCCGGCGTAGACGGCCCCCCAGAGCAACTCCACGGCCTCGACGCGGTTGCGCATACACAGCGCTACGTGGTCGCCTGCAACCAGCCCCAGGTCATCGCGCAACAAATGGGCGATGCGCTGAGAGCGATCATAGAGTTCCGCCCAGCTGCGCTGCCGGATCGGGTCGACGAGGGCGAGTTCAGTGCCTCGTTCGCGAGCGAAGGCATCGAGCATGGTGTCTCCCGTCGCCGCCTGAAACGGCCAGCGCCATCAGGACAACGGACGCGGGTTCCTCTCACGCAATTCGGCACCCAGGACCTGTTCGTTCTCCATGGCCTCGGCGACGGTCAGAGAAAGTCCCTCGTGAAGACCGCGCTTGGCCAGAGCCAGCGCAGCGGGGTTGCACTGCGCCGCCATGCCCGCCATGGCCCTCGCCTCGTCCATGAGCGACTCGGCGGGAACGACCTTGTTGACCAACCCGATCTCCAGCGCCTCCTCGGCGCGAATCACCCGCGCCGTGAGCACCAATTCGAGCGCTTTGGGGAGGCCCACGATCTGGGGCAACAAGTGAGTGCTGCCGAGCCCGGGCAGGATGCCCAGCTTGGTGAAGGTGGTCCCCATCTTGATGCCCTCGGCCGCAATGCGAATGTCGCAGGGCAGCGCCATGGTGATCCCCACACCGATGGCGGCACCATTCATGGCCACGATCACAGGCTTCGGAAAGCGGGTCAGATCCAGGGGCATCTTCCGAATGAAGGCCTCCTGGCCGATCTTGGAGCCCGTACCCGAGGGGTTGTTCTTCATGTACTCGAGGTCGACCCCAGCGCAGAAGCCCCGGCCGGCTCCGGTCAGAATGACCGCCCGGACTTCATCGTCATCCCGGACCCGGTCCAGGGCGGAGACAACGTCCTCTCCCATGGCGGGAATGTAGGCATTGAGAACTTCGGGGCGGTTGAGGGTGATGGTCGCGATGCCATCGGTCACGTCGAAGAGAATGTGGTCATACATGGGCGGCAGCTTACCCCACGACGAAACCGCCGTGCATTTGCTCTAGGATGGGGCCATGAAAATCGCTACCTGGAACATCAACGGGCTGCGGGCCCGGCTCGAATTCGTGCTCGCCTGGCTCGCCGACCGCAAGCCCGATGTCGTCGGGCTACAGGAACTCAAGCTCACGGACGACAAATTCCCCCACGACGCCCTGGCCGAGGCGGGCTACCAGGCCGTGGCCCACGGCCAGAAGAGCTGGAACGGGGTTGCGGTGCTCGTCCCCCTGGAATCGGAGATCGAGGCCACCCAGGTGGGCCTGCCCGGCCAGGACGATTTCGGTGCACGTCTGCTGACGGCTCGCTTGCCCGACCTGACCTTCACGACCGTTTACTGCCCCAACGGCAAGAACCTCGAGCACGACGACTACCCACGCAAACTGGCGTGGTTCGACTCGCTGATCGAGCACCTGAAGGCGCAGCACACACCGGACGAACCACTGGTGCTCTGCGGCGACTTCAACATCTGCCCCACCCCGCTCGACAGCTGGAACGAAGAAGCCATGAAGGGCGACATCTTCCACACCGACGCTGAGCGAACGCGGATCCGCTCCCTGCTCGACTGGGGGCTGACAGACCTCCACCGCCACCTCCACCCCGATGCCGCGGATTTTTCGTGGTGGGACTACCGGGGAGGCGCCTTCCACAAGAAACAGGGACTTCGCATCGATTTCCTGCTGGCCACACAACCTCTGGTGGCCCGAACTCGCACGGCCGGTGTGGACCGGGACTGGCGCAAGAAGGTCGACGGCATGACGGCCTCGGACCACGCGCCGGTGGTGGCGGAGTTGGACTGACGGTCCCGCGCCCAGAGGCACCCCGGAAGACGCCGACTCAGCCTTCCAAGTAGCGGTCCAGGTTCATGTGGAAGTGCCGGATCCGGCGCTCCTGATGGGCGAGCACCAGCCCCTCGAACCCTCGGGAGCGCATGCCCTGCTGCAGGGGCCCCGCCGCATCCCCGTCCTGGCGAAGGGCGAGGTGGATTTCATTCTCCCGCCCGTCGCCCCACACCGCGTGCACGTGCTCGGGCCGGGAGGGCCGCTCAGCTCCACGCGGAATCCGCTGATACTCCTGGAAGTCCCAGAACATGCGATTGGGGTCCCTCGGATTCGGTCGGTGCCGGAACAGCCAGAAGTGCCCCGGACTGATGTTGAAGGTGACGTTGGGAAACAGGAAGTAGTGGACGTCCATCCACAGCTGCTCGTCGTTGAGTTGGGAGAAATCGAGTCCCCCCTGCCCTCCCAACTCGCGCAGGCGCATCATCATGGCCTTGCGCACGTGACGCATGTCGCCCTCGAAACCGTCGGGATCAACCCCCATGTTCTTGAGAATGTCGCGCACCTGAGCCGTGAGTTCGTGGCGATCCCGATATCCCTCGCGTCGGGCCCGCTCGTCGGTCCAGCGCGGACTGGGCCGCAGAACATGGAACAGGAAACGGCTGTGTAGACCCAGCAGGTCCACCGGGCAATCGACATCGTCGCTGATGTCGAGCAGCTCCGGATGAATGCCTTGAACGTGGTAGACCTCGTTGAAGGCGTCGACCCCGATCTTCCAGTTGCACTCCCACTCGAAGGTCATGTCCTGGGCCAACGCGTAGTTGTTCTCGAAGTCATAGGGGTCGAGATGGTCGGGAACCACGCCCAGGTATTCCTCGAGCGGTGCCGCGGCCGGGTCCAGATTCACGAACACGAAACCGCCCCAGGTGTCCGTGCGGACCTGGGGAAGCCTCGTTCCCTCGGCGAGACCGGCCCCGAAATCCTCCCGATCAGGCACTCTCGACAGGCGCCCGTCGAGATCGTAGGCCCACAAGTGGTAGGGACACACGAAGGCACCGGTATGGCCACAACCGGGCTTCGTCACCACCCGGCTCGCGCGATGCTGGCACACGTTGTAGAAGGCCGAGATCCGATCGGCTGCCGACCGTACCACCAGGATCGACTCGTCGCCGATCTCGAAGGTGAAGTAACTGCCCGTGGTGGGAAGATCCGAGACCGGACCCGCCAACAGCCAGGTCCGCGTCCACATCTGCTCCCATTCCCGCTGAGCGAATTCGTGGGACGTGTACCGCTCCTTGGGAATCCTCCCGCCGGGGAGATCCTCCTCTTCGAATTTCTGCAGGGGAGTTCCGCGGGGGGAATCGGTCGTCATGTTCGCCTCCACTGGAGGACATCGTACCAGCCCCGCAGCGCATTCTGGGAGCCCGGAACGGCCGAGCTTGCTTTCGACGACCGCCTCGGTACCCTCCAACGCCATGAAGAGGCAGCGCACCACAGCTGGTTTTCTGCTCGGGGCCCTTTCGAACCGGTCCCTCAACCTGCTCCTTACGGGGGCGGGAGGGGTCTAGCGCTTCCACTCACGGAACCGAGACACGAAACCCCCTCCCGCCTGAAACTGGCCGGAGGGGGTTTCGCGTCTCGGTTCCAGATCGGTTCGATGGACCTTCGAAACTCCTTGGAAGAGTTGCCATTCGTTGGAAGGAGTTGAAAAAAATGGGAGCGACACCATGACCAGCATGCCCGCCAGCCGATACCGCGCGTTCGGCCAAATCGACCTGCCCGACCGCCAGTGGCCCACGCGCACCCTGACCGAAGCACCGGTCTGGTGCAGCGTCGACCTGCGTGACGGCAACCAAGCCCTGGTGGACCCCATGGGCCCCGAGCGCAAAATGCGCATGTGGAACCAGCTGGTCAAGCTCGGTTTCCGGGAGATCGAGGTCGGCTTTCCCAGCGCCTCTCAGACCGAGTTCGACTTCACCCGGCAATTGATCGAAGGGGATCTCATCCCCGACGACGTCACCATCCAGGTCCTCACCCAGAGCCGCGAGGAGTTGATCCGCCGCACCTTCGAGGGCATCCGCGGAAGCCGGCGGGCCGTGGTGCACCTCTACAACTCCACCTCGGAACTCCAGCGCCGCGTGGTCTTCAAGATGGATCGAGCCGGCATCCTCGACATTGCCGTGAGCGGCGCGAAGCTGATTCGCGAACTGCGGGACCAGGTGCCCGAGACAGAGATCGTCCTCGAGTACTCGCCGGAAAGCTTCACGGGAACCGAGTTGGATTTCGCCGTAGAGGTCTGCGAGGCGGTCATGGACGTCTGGCAACCCACCCCGGACGCACCCATGATCGTGAACCTGCCAGCCACGGTGGAGATGGCCAGCGTCAACGTTTACGCCGACCAGATCGAGTGGTTCGGGCGCCACATCCGAGACCGGGACTGCACGATTCTGAGCATCCATCCCCACAACGACCGCGGCACCGCGGTGGCCGCTGCAGAACTCGCCCTGATGGCGGGGGCCGACCGTGTGGAGGGAACGCTCTTTGGCAACGGCGAACGCACGGGCAACGTGGACATCGTGACCCTGGCGCTGAACCTCTTCACCCAGGGTGTCGACCCGAAACTCGGACTGTGGAACATCGACGAGGTCATCGAGGCCGCTGAGTACTGTACCGGCCTGCCCGTTCACCCGCGCCACCCCTACGCGGGCGAATTGGTCTACACCGCCTTCTCGGGCTCGCACCAGGACGCCATCAACAAGGGGCTCGACTCCATCGATGAATCCAAGAGCGATCACTGGGAGGTTCCCTACCTGCCCATCGATCCCAAGGACGTGGGGCGCTCCTACGAGGCGGTCATTCGCATCAACAGCCAGTCCGGCAAAGGCGGCGTGGCCTACATCCTCAAGGCCGATCACGGCCTGCAACTGCCACGAGGCCTGCAGGTGGAATTCAGCCGCCGTGTCCAGGGGCTGAGTGAAGAGAGCGGCGGTGAACTCACCTCCCTACGCCTCTGGGAGGAGTTCCAGAACGAGTATCTGCACCACACCCGCCCCCTCGAGTTGATCGACCACGAGCCCATCGCCCCCTCGCTCGTGGGCGAAGAGGACGGAGGCGCCGAGGCCGAGGATCACCGGGAATTCCACGTCCACCTGGATGGGGTCGAGCAGCGCATCCGTGGCCGGGGCAATGGACCCATCGCGTCGCTGGTGGATGCCCTCTTCCGGCATTCCGACTGGCGAATCCGCGTGCTCGATTTCAGCGAGCACTCGGTGGGCAGCGGCGCTGATGCCAGCGCCGTCGCCTACGTGGAAGCCCGCGGTGAGCGGGGCGATGCCGTCTGGGGCGTGGGCCGCCACACCAACATCGCCACGGCCTCGCTCGTCGCCGTCATTTCCGCCGTCAATCGCATGCCGCCAGAAACGCGAGGAGGCTGATTCGATGCGTCGGGGGTCCGCCCGCCCTAAGTAGGCCGACCCGCGATGCCGCGAGCGCGCAGGTCGGCAATCTCCTCGTCGGACAGGTCCAGGATTTCACGCAGCACGGCGTCGGTGCTCTGGCCCAGATGCTCGGCCGGCGCTGGGTTCAGGTCGGCGCGCGACATGCGCATGGGCAGGGCCGGCCCCCAATACGGGGTGGGATCATCGAGATCCGGGTGACGCAAGGGCGCCAGGGATTTCCGGTGCTGCACCTGAGGGTCGGTCTTGCCCACCCCAGCAGGCTGGACTTTGCCCGACGCCATGCCGATGCCCGTTAGCGCCGCGACCACCTCGTCGCTGGTGCGCGTCTTTGTCCAGGCCGCTAGCGCGGCGTCGATGGTCTCCCGATAGTCGCCCCGACCCCGTGGGTCGGTGGCGAACTCCATCAGGTCCAGGCGGTCGATGAGTTCGATCATGCGCTGCCATTGGGCATCCCCCACGGACACCACGGCCACCCAGCCGTCGGTGGTCTCGAAGGTCCCAATAGGCGAACCCCGCGGATCGCTGTTGCCCGCCCGCTCGGGCAGCCCCACATCCGCGTAGTGGTCGATGGGCTCGTCCCACATCAGCGCGATCAGGGAGTCGAGCATGGCGACATCGACGAATTGCCCACGCCCCTCGGCGTCGCGCTGACGTAGGGCAGAAACGACGCCCAGCGCGGCGAAGATGCCGGGTACCTGATCGCCGATGGTCACACCGATCTTCGTGGGCGGACCGTCGGGAAATCCCGTCTTGGACATGATCCCCGAAACGGCCTGCACCACGAGGTCCATGCTGGGACGCTCCCGATAGGGGCCGTCGTGTCCATAACCGGTGATGCTGCAATGGACCAGGCGCGGGTTGATGGCCTCGAGGGCTGGGTAGTCGATACCCAACGACTCCAGCACGCCAGGTCGAAAGTTCTCCACCAATGCGTCGGACTTCTCCACCAGGCGCCGGAAGATCTCGCGTCCCTCTTCCTCCTTGAGGTCGAGCACCACGTTGCGCTTGCCGCGACCCCGGCGCAGAGGACTCAGGGGGATGTCCTGCTCACCGCGGGGCCCGCGATGTACACCGTCCGGCCCCACGAAGGGCGGTACACGCCAGGTCACATCTCCCTCGGGTCCCTCGATGCGAATCACCTCGGCACCGAGGGCAGCGAGGTAGAAGCAACAAGTCGGACCCGAAACGACACGGGTCAGATCGAGTACACGCAGACCTTCCAGGGGCTTCATGGTTCCTCCGGGCGAATCCCGACCCGTACCATGCTAACCCGAGCCGCTCGACGGCTGGACACCGAATCTCACGACCTGCCCCCCTGGACGCACGGAAAACTTCAGACCGGACGCTGGTAGAAGTACTGCCGCCTCTCGCTCTCGAAGGTCGAGGAGCGGGGCCCGAGCCGCCAGGTAATCACCACCACCGAGATCCGATCCGCATCCGTGGAGCCGAAGACCATCTCAGCCAGCTCATCGGGGGAAACGAGATCCCCCAGCACCTGGCGATAACGCAGAAAATGCTTCCGGGCCTTGCCGGCTCTCGGAATCAACGCGCGGGTGATATCCCTCGCTTCTTCACCACTGCGATCGATCACCTTCACTTCGACGTGGTGCTGCATGGCGTACATCGCGAAACCGCACAGCTTCCAGGGGTCGACGTTGGCAAAGGTCACCAAACCCCACTGCACGGCCGGCCATACCAGGAACACCGCAATGGCCGTTGCGTAGAACCGAGTGAGGATGCGGGCACTCAATTCGTCAACCCGAAATCCACCAGGCCCACCCGGTTCCACAGGATCAACGCATAAGCGACCCCGAAGGCCGGCAGCAGACGCCGGTTCAGGTCGCGCCGCGGATAGAGGAGCAACAGGTTCAAAAACAGCAGGCCGAACATCAGTTCGCGAGCAGCGATTTCGATCCCCACCAACAGAACCGCCGCACCGACCACGGCCAACATCCGAAAGCGCTCGGTCAGCAGGAGCAACGAAAAGCACATTTCAGCAATCCAGGTGACATTGGAGATCGCCAAGCCCATCCAGGACTCGAACCGGTAAGGGCCCGGGAGAGCGGTCGAACGAACGGCATCGAACTCCCAGGCCGGCAGGACCCACACGAAGAAGTCCGCGAAGCGGTCCGAGTTGGCCACCACGAAGGCCAGGAAGGTGCCCTGAAAATAGGTGCCATGAAGAACCTTCTGCAGGCCGGACCAGAAGAGCGCGATGAAGACCAGCCAGCGGAGCGCCTGACACAGCGCTGGAAACCCTTCGCTGCGCCGCGCACCCATGAGCAAAAACACACTGGTGATCCACTCCACGGTGAAGTGATTCGACCAGGTGGGGGTATGCTCGACGAGTTTGAAGGTCAGCCCCATGAACAGGCCGTAGAGCGCTGCATTCCTATAGCGGTCGGTCAGCGTGGCCAAGGTACAGAGGCTGAGCCAGATCGCGAGGGGCAGAACCTTCTCGGGCGCGCGGCTGAGCAGTGCGTCTCCGTGGACATCGTACAACGACACCCACTCACGGACCGCGCAGTGAAGCACGAACAAGGTGATGAAGGCCCCGAGTTTCGAAGACAAAGTCTCGGGGTCGTCTCGGCCCACGAGCCCCAGGAATCGAGATGCCCTGACATCCCAGCGCGAGGGTTCGTCGAGACTCGATTCGCTACCCACCACCGTGAAATCAGAATACCGCAATGAGGGGAGACGAGGCGTGACCGAAAAAAACGACGCCGAGCGTCAGTCGTCCCGAGATGCCAGATCTTCTGCGAGGGTGCGATTGGCTCGGAAGTAGAAGATACACGCCACCACATTGGTGATCGCCACCACCAACAGCGCGTAGCGGATCGAATTCACCCCTTCGGTGGGTTGTAACCAGTCGCTGATGGCGCCCACCACCAGCGGTCCGAGGCCCAGACCGATGAGATTCACGATCAGCAGATGAACCGCCACCGCAAAGGCGCGCATGCGAACCTTCACCACTGCCTGGGTCATGGCGTAGACGGGGCCGTTGTAGGTGGCACTGATGATGGCATGGGGGAGGTAACAGAGCAGCGCCACCAGGGTGTTGTCCAGCAGCAGGAACGCCAGTGTGAAGGGAATGGCTCCGACGGCAGCCAGAATGGGCAACCACATGTACCAACGCGCGTCTCGTGGCACGAGACGGTCGGCCAGAATGCCACCCAGAAAGACCCCCAATGCCCCACCGGCACCCGCCAGCGCCCCGAGCCAGTAGCCGATCTCGGCACTGCCCATGTCGTGGACCCGCCGCAGGAACACGGCGACCCAACTGCCCACCCCGTAGGAGGCGAAGGCGTGCAGCGCGCCACCAATTTGCAGGTACAGAAATGAGCGTCGGGCGATCAGGAAGCGGAGCGTCTCGCCCACAGGGATTGGCTCGGCATCCACGGGCCCGCTCTCGGTCTGTCCTCGCGGAGGCTCCTTCACGGTGAAGCGTACGAGCAGGGCGAGCAGCACACCCGGGAGCCCCACCACCATGAAGGCCATGCGCCAGCCGACGTTCTCGTCGAGCCAACCCCCGAGCGTGAAACCGAACAGAATGCCGCCATAGATCCCCATGGAATAAATGGCCAGCGCCGTCCCCCGACGCTCCGGCGGGAAGTAGTCGGAGATCAGCGAGTGCGCGGGAGGACTGCCCGCAGCCTCGCCCACGCCCACACCGATGCGAGCCAGAACGATCTGGACGTAGTTGCGCGCCAGGCCCGACGCGGCGGTCATGACACTCCAGACCGCCAGGCCCAGGGCGATGATGGTGCGGCGGGAGCCCGTATCGGCCCAACGCGCCAGGGGGAGCCCCATCAAGCTGTAGAAGATTGCAAACGCGAAACCGGACAACAGGCCCAGCTGCTTGTCCGAGAGGTCCAGGTCCTCCTTGATGGACTCCATCAGGATCGACAGGATGTTGCGGTCGATGAAATTGAAGACGTAGACGAGGAACAGAACCCCGAGCACGTACCAGGAATACGCGGGGACCGGAGTCCGCTGTGTATCGACCGGATCGATCCCGTCCACGGCTCTTTGTTCGTCCGCCACGCCGGATTCTCCATTCCACTGTGAAATCGGGCCCATCGTGTTCGATCACGAGCACGGGTGCAAGCACATCCGCTGCCAGACCCCCTGAAAAGACGGTTCCTGATAAGCTGCCGAGGGAGGCGAAAGCCATGATCGACCTGCTGATCCGGGACGCGCTGGTAATAGACGGCACGGGCGCCGCAGGCCAGCCCGGAAACGTCGCCATCGACGGTGGACGGATCGTGGAAGTCGGCGCGGACGCCGGGGGACCCGCCCGGCGCAGCTTCGACGCCGCCGGGCGCGTGGTGTGCCCGGGGTTCTTCGACCTCCATACCCACTACGACGCCCAGTGGTTCTGGGAGCCCACGGCCAGCTCCTCGTGCTGGCACGGGGTGACCTCGGTGCTCACGGGAAACTGCGGCTTCACCCTCGCACCCGTCGCGGCGCCCGAGGACCGCGACTACCTCCAGCGTCTGTTCTCCCAGGTGGAGGGCGTCTCCATGGAGCTCCTCGACAGCGTGCTCGACTGGACCTGGAGCTCCTTTGGCGAATACCTGGAGCGCATCCGGCCCGAACTCGGCATCAACGTCGCCGCCCAGGTGGGCCACTGCGCGCTGCGCCACCGCGTGATGGGCGCTGAATCCTACGAGCGGGCCGCCACCCCAGACGAGATCGAAGCCATGGCGGCGGAGTTGAAGGCAGCCCTACATCAGGGCGCCATCGGGTTTTCGACCCTACAGGCAAATTTCGAGGTAGGCCCCTACGACAAACCCGTCCCCAGCCAACTGGCGACCCACGACGAGCTTCGCACCCTCGCCACAGCAATGGGAACCGCGGGCGGCGGTGTCTTCACCGTCTCCCCCCACCCGGGCGCCGCACACATCGACGCGACGTATCGCGAGCTGATGATCGAGCTGTCCAAACTCACCGGAAGCGCGGTGGTGTGGAATGCGTTCCAGCATCGCTGGGACGACCCCGAAGGCTGGCGCGATCTGCTCGCCTACATGGAGGAGTCCAGCGAGCGGGGTGGAGAGGTCTACGCCGTGGCAAAGAGCCAGCGCCTCGACCTGGAGTTCGACCTGATCGATACGAGGCTGTTCGTCTGGTACCCGACCTGGCACCAGGCCCTCAGCCTGCCCAAAGAGGAAAAGCTCGCGCGCTTCGCGGACCCCGAACTGCGCGCGGCCTTGCGCGAAGAGTTCGATGATTCGCCCGAAGCCCCCAGCCAGATGACCGCACGGTCCCAGATCGTCCACTTCACCGAGTCCAGAACCCACCCCGAACTGGCGGGACGGCGCGTCGCGGACGTTGCAGCGGAACGAGGGGTCCACGTCGTGGACGCCATGCTCGACGTCGTGGTGGAGGACAGACTCGAGACGCGTTTTGTCTACCGGGGACTGATGAATGGGGACATGGACGCCGTTGGCCAGATCCTGCGCGGCCCCCGGTGTCTGCCCGGCGTGTCCGATGCAGGCGCACACCTGGACATGGACTGCGGGGTCGACTTCAGTGGTCGATTACTCGGACATTGGGTGCGCGAGCAGGGCATCATGCCCCTGGAAGAAGCGGTCCGACGCCTGACCTCCATGTCAGCTGCAGTGCTGGGGGTGAACGATCGGGGCCGCCTGGAGCCGGGCCTGGCGGCCGATGTGGTGATCTTCGACCCGGACACCATCGCCGCGGGCCCACGCGAGTGGCGTGAGGACGTACCGGCCGGAGGTCGACGGATCGTGCAACGTGCCCTGGGGGTCGGCGCCGTCATCGTCAACGGCCAGGTACTGATCGAGGACGGCGTCCACACGGGCGCCCTGCCCGGAACGATTCTCGAAAGGAGTTGAAGCGTGTTACTCGAAGGAAAAGTGGCCATCGTCTCTGGCATCGGACCCGGAATGGGTCGGGACATCTCCTTGCGCCTGGCCCAGGAGGGAGCCGACCTCGTCATCGGCGCCCGCACCGTTGCGAACCTCGAAAGTGTTGCGGCGGAAGTCGAAGCCCTGGGCCGGCGTGTGATCTCGGTGCCCACCGACATCACGCAACCCCAGGACTGTCAAGCCATCGTGGATCGCGCAGTGGCTGAATTCGGTGGACTCGATGTGTTGGTCAACAACGCCTTCCACACCGGCACCAGTACCCTCTTCGAGCAAGACGACCTCGAGCGCTGGCGCGCCCCTCTGGAGGTGAACCTGCTGGGAAGCCTTCGCCTCACCCAGGCGGCAGTACCGGCCCTGAAAGCACGAGGCGGCGGCTCGGTGGTGATGATCAGCACCATGTCGAGCCGCGTCGCCAACCCCACCTTCGCCGCCTACGCGGCCTCCAAGGCGGGACTCAATGTGGCCACCCAGGGGTTGGCCCGCGAGCTGGGCGCCGACCAGATCCGCCTGAACTCTGTTCTGCCGGGCTACATCTGGGGCCCAGCCGTGCAGGGGTATCTCAAGCGGATGGCCAAGGCCCGCAACATCACTGACGACGAGGCGTATCAGGAAATCGCTGGCAGGATCCCGCTCGGTCGGATCCCCGACTCCCACGAGATCTCGGGCGCGGTGGTCTTCTTCGCCTCGTCGCTCTCATCGTGCATCACCGGCCAGACCCTCGACGTCAACGGAGGCCAGGTGATGTACTGAGCCGTGACCCGGGGCTCAGGCCTCGGCGGCCACCCGGTCGGCGATGCGATCGGAATGTTCGTGCACGCCACCAAAGACGTTTTCGAGCACCCAGGTGCGCTTGAAGAAATAGTGGGCGGGAACTTCCCAGGTGTACCCCATGCCGCCGTGGACCTGAATGCACGTGCGCGAGTTCTTCATGGCAGCATCGCCCGCCACCACCTTCGCTGACGATACAGCGCGTTCCACATCGCCTACTTCGGGGAAATCCAGGGTGGCCCCAGCCGCATAGGCGGCGGCCCGTGCGGCCTCCTGGCGCACGAAGGAATCCGCCAGCATGTGCTTGATGGACTGGAAGGATCCGATGGGGCGATCGAACTGTTCGCGCTTCTTCGCGTACTCGTTGGCCATTTCGAGAGTCGCTTCTGCAATCCCGAGCATCAGGCCCGACGCCAGGGTGGTCCCCATCAGGCGCATCTGTGTCGCCAACTCCACCCCGCCGATGGCTTCGCCCGTCGGCAGGGACTTGGCGTAGTGGATCGGCGTGAGGGGATCCAGCGGAACTTCGATGGACGTGCCCTCGACGGCTCCCGCCTCGACGACCTCCACCGAGTCGGGCTTGAGGAGAATCAGCCGGTCCAGGGACTCGAGATGCTCGATCATGAACGGCTCGATGGTCGGCGCCGTCAGATCGAGCCCTCCCACCACCGTCTCTCCCAGATCGGCTCCGTCCACATGACCCGCCGCCAGGTGGGACCACAGCACCGGACCCGGCACACAAGCGCGCCCGAGTTCTTCGAAGACGAGCACGGCGTCGGCGGCCTTGAGCCCCACCCCACCCTGCTCCTCGGGAACCTGCAGACTGAAGATTCCCATCTCCGCCAGTTCGTTCCAGAGTTCTCGGTCGAAAGCCTTGGGTTGACTCTCGATCTCCCGCAGGTGATCGGTGGTGACCCGCCCTTCACAGAAGGAACGGACGCCCTGCTGCAGGGCCTCCTGATCGTCGCTCGGCCTGAAATCCAAGGGGTCGTCTCCCGGCTCAGCGTTCCTTGGGATGTCCCAGGATCCGCTCGGCAATGATGTTGCGTTGAATCTGCGAAGAGCCCCCCGCTATGGACAACGAGAGGGGCTGAAGGTCGGCGCCCAGGAAGTCCGCGTCGGGCAGACCCTCGAGCGGGGAGCGGCTCAGGGCCGCGCGCCCAATGGCTCCCACGCAGAGCTGTGTGACCCGCTGGGCCAGGTCGGTGTAGTAGAGCTTCATCGCCGAGGCGCCGAGCCCCGGCATGCCCGTCTTGCTGGTCTCGGAGATCGCCAGCTTGAGCATGGCCCAGAGCGAATCGAGTTCGGCCTGCAGGTGCCCGACCTCTCTTCGCAACGCCGCGTCGTCCCAGGCCGTCGCCTCCCAACGCGTGGTCGCCTGGAGGGTCTTCTTCAATCTCGCGAGGATCTCCTGCAGTTTGTACATCTCGCTGGCAAAGGCGGTGCCGCGTTCGAAGCGCAGCGTGACATTGGTGACCCGCCAGCCGTCATTCTCCTTGCCGACGAGACTGTCGACAGGGATCCGGACATCCTCGAAGAAGACCTCACTGAAGTCGAGTTCGCCCTTGAGGGTCGGAAGGGGGCGGATCTCGATCCCCGGCACATCCATGGGGAGGATGAGCCAACTGATCCCCGCGTGCTTCTTCGTGTCCGGGTCCGTGCGAGCCAGCAACTCGCAGTAGTCCGAGACCTGGGCAAAGCTCGTCCAGATCTTGTGGCCGTTGATCACGTATTCGTCGCCGTCACGCTCGGCCCGGGTGCGCAAGCTCGCCAGATCGGACCCCGCAGTGGGCTCCGAGAAGCCCTGGCACCAGATCTCCTCCCCCCGGATGATGCGGGGAATGTGCTTTTCCTTCTGGGCTTCGGTGCCCTCGGCCATGAGGGTGGGCCCCCCGTGCAACAGGCCGACGAAGTTCACTCCCACGTAGGGCGCTTTGGACCGGGCGTATTCCTCGTAGTAGATCAACTGCTCGGACAGCGATGCGTCGCGGCCCCCGTACTCGACGGGCCAGTTGATGCCCGCGAAGCCCGCCTCGAACAACTTTCGCTGCCACGAAGTGTCGTACTCGAGCCGACTCTCCCAGTCGTTCTGCTCGGGCTCGGTGCCGTGTTTGGGCACCTCCACTTCCAACCATGCGCGCAGTTCCGCGCGAAATTCCTCATCGCTCTTCGAGTACCGCAGATCCAAGGGGGGTCTCCCTGTAACTTTCGGGCTTCTTCAGGCGGGATTTGCGATCCGACCGTTACCTAGTAGCCGTGCTCGACGTCCACCAGCCCCTCGAGGGGCTCACCCGCAATGTAGCGGTGCAGATTTTCGGCGAAGGTATCCGCCAATACCAGAGTGGCACCCGGCATCGCCCAGGAGATGTGCGGCGAGAGCAAAACCCGCGGGTGGGTGTAGAGCCAGTGCCCCTCGGGCAGCGGCTCGGGGTCGACGCAGTCGAGCGACGCGCATTCCACGCGGCCATCGTCGAGCGCTTCTCGCAGTGCATCCTGGTCGACCAGTTCACCCCGGGCGATGTTCACCAGGTGGACCCCGGGCTTCACGCGCTCGAAGGCCTCGCGCCCAAGGAGATGCCGCGTGGCCGGCGTGGCCGAAGCCGCCACCACGAGATGGTCCGAGCGCGTCAACAAGTCGTCGAGCGTCTCCACCACTTCGACCCCGTCGTGAGCACTGGGCTGAGCGGTGCGCCGGTAGGCCAGGACCTCCATATCGAAGGCCAGGGCGCGCTTGGCTACGGCTTCACCAATTCCCCCCAAGCCCACCAGCCCAACGGTGCGTCCAAACAAGCCACCGAGTTCGGCTCGGTTCCACTGTTCGGGCGGTTCTTGGATGAAGCTCTCGGGCAGTTTCTTCTCGAAGCGCAGCATCACGGCCAACACCCACTCGGCGATGGGGACTGCACTGGCCCCTCGGGCACAGCTGAGCGGAACCCCGCCAAGGTCGCCGAACGGGAAGGCATTGACGCCGGTGCCAAAGGTGTGGACCCAGCGCACACCACGCTCCATGCATTCGCGCAGATTCGGGCTCCCCCAGGCCTGGGTCAGCAGTACCTCACCTTCCACCCCGTCGGGTATGGGGCCCTCCTGGGGAATCTGGATCAGCTCGACATCGGGCAGTTCTTCACGCACCCGCTTCAACAAGCCGGGGTGCACGTGGATCAGAACCTTCACCGCACCCCTCCACGACCGCGCGGTGTCACTGCGCCCAGGATTTGCGCGTCCAGACCCATCAGTCGAGGGCCCCGGACTCGGCCAGCTGTTTGCGCTCGGCGGCTGCCATGCCGAGGATCTCCTCGAGGATGATCTCCGTGTGCTCCCCCAGTGTGGGCGTAGGTCGGGGGTAACCCGACGGGGCCTGGGACAGCCGGAAGCCGTTGCGCTCGTAGGTGGTCTCCCCGATCACTGGATGGGTCACCCCCACGAAGTGTTTGCGGTGTGCGATCTGAGGATCGTCGAACAGATCCCCGTAGTCCTGAAGCGGAACGGCTTCGATGCCCTCGGCCTGAAGCCGCTCGGCCAGCTCGGCACGGGTGTGCTGACGGGTGTAGTCGGCCACCAGGGCCTCCACCTCATCGACGCGCTCGAGCCGGGCCTGGTTGTCGGCCAGCGACGGGTCGTCGACCCCCATGAGCTTCGCGAGCCGGCCCCACTCCTCGTCCGACCACACCGCGAGGGTGATCCAGCGATCGCCCACGACCCCTTCGGGCCCCTGCTCGTCCAGGCACGGAAACGCGCCGTGGGGAGCAGTGCGCAGAGAGCGATTGCCCATGCGCGGTGTGATGACGCCGTTGACCGAGTAGTCGAGCAGCCAGGGTGCCAGGGTGTAGAGCGCATTCTCGACCTGGGACACGTCCACGTGGAGACCACGCCCGGTGCGGCGGTGATACAGCACGCCCGCCGCAATGCAGGTGGCCCCGAAGCGCGGCGACAGAGAGTCGGTGATGGTGCCCGCCGGGCCCATGGGCTCGTAGTCGGGCCAGCCGGTGATGAAGTTGTAACAAGAGATGGCTGAGCCCTGGGCGCCAAAGCCCGGATAGTTGGCGTAGGGGCCCGTCTGGCCATTGATGCACGAGGAGACCATCACCAGGTCGGGTTTCTGGGGCGCCAGCGACGCGTAGTCGAGCCCGAAGCCCCGCATGGCTTTGGGGGCAAAGTTCTCGAGCACCGCGTCTGCCCAGAACATCAGCTGACGCGCGATCTCGATGCCTTTGGCGTCCTTGAGGTTCAAGGTCACACTTCGCTTGCCCACGTTGAGGGCGTTGAACAGCGGCGAGCCCTCGAGGCCGTGAGGGTTGCCCGGCCCCAGCGCATAGATACGCAGGAAGTCGGGGCGACTCTTGGACTCGACCTTGATCACGGTGGCGCCCTGCTCGCTGAAGTAGCGGGCCGCAATGGGGCCAGCAGCTCCCGAGCCGAACTCGACCAGCTTCATCCCCTCCCAAGCGGGGCCACTCGATGAAACCGAGGCCGAGGCTCGCGGCTCCCAGTTCGGAAGATCGGATGAGTCGAGGCTGGGTGCACCGCGCTGAGCAACGATGGGAGCCGCCTGCCCGTCGAAGCTCGTCACCAGCGCCGGACGGTGGGCCAGCCCGGCCACGCCCCCAACGTCGGCAAACATCTCACGAGCCTGGAGTTGACGGCTCCCGTAGACCTCCTTGGGGGTATTGGCAGCCGCCACCATCAGGTTGCGCTCACATGCCATCTCGAAGATTTCCATCATCTCGTAGTTGGCGAACAATTCGATCAGCGGCTCCTCGAGCGCGCGCATCTCCTCATCACTGGTCTCATTGGGGTTCCAGGTCGCCCAGTCCCGTTCGGTCCAGGCCGGCGCCTCGATCCCGTTCTGAACGAGCAGTTCGGTGATCATGCGCAGGCTCGGAACACGAGCGGGGCCACCCCGCAGGCCGAACGTCACGAAGCCGTCCTTGCACTTCCAGATCTCACGGGTGCGCCCTATGGAGGCACCCCGCCGCATGCCACGATCGCCCCGAATGCGGAAGCCCAGCGCACCGCCCATGTTCGCGACCATCACCACTTCCTGCATGGAGACGTCGACGACCTGGGGGCGACCCGACGCGTAGGCGGTCAAGGCCGAATAGGCGACCTCGGGCCCGACGTGGCCGTACCCCGAAGGCTCGCTGGCCCGAACCGGCGCGCGGTCCGGATAGCCGGTGCTGTACATGTTCCCGGTAGCAGCCATGACACCGAGGTCACTCGCCCGCCATTGGGAGCGGGGCCCGTCGAGGCCGAAGGGAGTTACGCGGATCCAGCTGGCCTGGGGGGCCCGTTCCGGCTCCAGCTCGAGCATGCCGGGCCAGCCCGGCGTGTCGATCACCAGGTCGGCCGCACGCAGCAGTGCGTCCAGGCGCGGATCGTCCGCAGCACAGGCGAGGCCGCGCTTGCCCGCATGCCAGGCCTCGAAGCGCAGCGAGACACGACCGCGGCCTTCGATCTCGGCAAAGGGCCCCACCGAACGAAGCGGATCGCCTTCGGGAGGTTCTACATGGACGACGTCTGCGCCCAGGTCGGCCAGGATTCGGCCTGCCATGGCGGCCGGTTCCCCGGCGAGGTCTACGATACGGACACCATCGAGCAGCTTCTCTTGCATGGGGGGATTGTACGGTGCGCGACTCCGGCGCGTCCAATGCAGACCGCAACTTGGAGACGAATGGCCACCCTCGGGGATTCGTTCAGGGGGCGGAATCGCGGCTGAGGGGGTTCCGACGGCTCAAATCCGGGCCCAGCGCGTCGGACCCGTGATGGGTTCGAGCTCGGCGAAGAGGGGCCCCAACATGAGCTTCAGCAGGCGTTCGTCCCCATAGAGGCGTTCACCGCCCAGCCGATCACCACAGACGAACATCACACTCACCAGCTGGTGATCTTCGAGCTGGCCCCCAACCCGCAGCCGGAGCTGGTACTCGAAGGTGACCGCATCGGGCCCAGACCACTCACCCATGAGGTAGGTCTCCTCAATGGTGGGCATGAAGTCGTTGAGGAAATGTTGGTAGTAGCGGCGTAGCCGGTCCATGCCACTGAGGGTGGCGCCCGGTGGATGGAATTCGAAGACCGGCTCGTCGTCCAACGTCGCCAGCAGGGGCTCCAGGTCCCGGCTGGACTCGAGTTCCGAGTGAAGCTGCGCCAACTCCAACACCTGGTCCGGCGTCAGCTGGCAGGGTTTCCGAACGGGGCGTTCTCCCTGCATGCAAATCCTCTGCGACACTCGATCGCTTCCCCATCATTCACCTTCTCCCCCTCCATGTCGAGGGAGCCGGACCGGAAAGTAGAACGCGATTCTGGAACGCTGGGAGCCCACATTCAGCACGATTCAGCAATGACCGGATGGGACGGTTTCGCCTATCTTGGGGGGGCGCCGGGCCGACCCTGGGCCCCGACGGGAGTGCATGGAATTTCCGCGCCCAGCTTTGCCGCTCGCCGCCTTGTCGCGCACCAGCGGGTTCGTGGTCGGCGCCCTGACCGCGGCGCTCCCCGTGGCAATGTACGCCGCCGACGCGAGTTCGACACAAACGCCCAGCATCTTCGACCCGCGATCCACCCAGACCACGGAGATCCTCGCCTACTCGACCCTCGTCCTCGGCATCTGCGCGGTGATCTTCACGGTGGTGACGGCGCTGATCGCCTACGCGGTGATCCGCTACCGCGCCCGACCCGGCGACGACGGCCGTGAACCCGCACAGATCTACGGCAGCAACCCGCTGGAGTTGGCGTGGACAGTGATTCCCGTGGTGGTGGTCGTGATCCTGGCACTGGTCACCGCGCGCACCATCGTCGACCTGCAGATCGACGAACGCCCCGAGGGCTGGATGCCTGTGACTGCCATCGGCCACCAGTGGTGGTGGGAGTTCCACTACCCGGAATTCGGATTCACCACCGCCAACGAACTGCACATCCCGTTGAGTGATTCCACGTCCGGACGTCCGACCTTCCTGACCCTGGAGTCCGCCGACGTCATTCACAGCTTCTGGATCCCGCGGCTGGCGGGCAAGATGGATGTGATCCCCAACCGCACCAACCACGCTTGGATCGCCCCCCTGGAGACGGGCACCTACGTGGGCCAGTGCGCCGAGTACTGCGGGACCCAGCACGCCAACATGCTGCTGCGCGTGGTGGTCCAGACCCCCGAGGAGTTCGAGCGCTGGGCCCGGGCCCAGCAGCGTCCCGCCGTGGACGACCCCAAGGTGGCCGACGGCCGCGCGACGTTCCTGAAGACGGCCTGCATCAACTGCCATACCGTGCGCGGCACGGTGGCCACCGGGCGCTTCGGGCCGGACCTCACCCACCTGATGAGCCGCGCCACCATCGGCGCCGGGGTGGCGACGAACACGCCGGCGAATCTGCGGGCCTGGGTGCAGAGCCCCGACCACCTGAAGATGGGCGCCCGGATGCCCGCCATGGGGCTCGGTGAAACCGATGTCGACGGAGTCGTCGACTACCTGATCACCCTTCACTAGCCGGGAGAGACGAAGTGGCGTCCATCGATCTGCCCAGCCCGGGAACGCAAGCCTCGACCTGGACCTCTCCAGGCCGGGAGCAGTGGACGACGGTGCTGCACAGCTGGGTGACCACCGTGGACCACAAGCGGCTGGGGATCCTGTATGTGGGCTGCGGCCTGGTGTTCCTGCTGATCGGCGGCGCCGAGGCGGCGATGATGCGCTTCCAGCTCTTCTTCGCCCAGAACGACCTGCTCTCGCCCCAGGTCTTCAACCGCTTCTTCACCATGCACGGCACCACCATGGTGTTCTTCGTGGGCATGCCCATCATCATCGGCATGGGCAACTACCTGATCCCCATCATGATCGGCGCGCGCGACATGGCCTTCCCCCGGCTCAACGCCTGGGGGTTCTGGATGTTCCTGTTCGGGGGGTTGATCTTCTACTTCAGCTACCTGGGTGGCGACGGCCTCTATGCGGCGGGAACGGCACCGGACGTGGGCTGGTTCGCCTATGCGCCGCTGACCGGCAAAGCGTTCTCGCGCGGCAACTCCACCGACTACTGGGTGCTGGGCATTCTGATCAGCGGCTTCGGCAGCATTGCCGGTGCCATCAACATGATCACCACCACGCTGTCCATGCGCTGCCCGGGCATGACCCTGGGCCGGCTGCCGCTGTTCGTCTGGATGATGCTGATCGTGTCGGGGCTGATCCTGATCGCCCTGTCCCCGTTGACCGCCGCCCAGGTGATGCTGCTCTTCGACCGCTTCCTGGGCGCCCACTTCTTCGACACCCAGGCGGGCGGCGACGCTGTGCTTTGGCAGCACTTCTTCTGGTTCTTCGGGCACCCGGAGGTCTACATCCTGATCATCCCGGGCTTCGCCTACGCGTCGGAGATCATCCCCGTCTTCTCCCGCAAGGTGATCTTCGGTTACCCCATCATGGTGGGCGCCACCTGTGCGATCGGCCTGCTCAGCGTGGGCGTGTGGGCGCACCACATGTTCGTGGTGGGCCTGGGCAAGGGAACGGCCATCTGGTTCGCGGCCATCACCATGCTGGTGGGGGTCCCCACGGGCATCAAGATCTTCAACTGGGTGGGCACCATGTACGGCGGGAAGCTTCACTTCCGCCTGCCCATGCTCTTCTGCACGGCCTTCCTGTTCCAGTTCCTGATTGCGGGGCTCACGGGCATCATGCTGGCGGCCGCGCCCTTCACCTGGCAGCTGAGCGACTCCTATTTCGTGGTGGCCCACTTCCACTACGTGCTGATCGGGGGCCTCGTGTTCACGATCTTCGGGGCCATCTACTACTGGTTCCCCAAAGTCAGCGGCCGGATGGTGAACGAGACCCTGGGGCGCTGGCACTTCTGGCTGTTCACCATTGGCTTCCAGATGACCTTCACCACCATGCACGTCCAGGGCCTGCTGGGCATGCCGCGGCGCATCTACACCTATCCCGCCGAACGCGGCTGGGAGGTGTGGAACCAGATCACCACGGCAGGGGTCGTGTTCCAGGGCGTGGGCGTGTTGCTGTTCGTGATCGCCCTGATCCACGCCCTGCGGCGGGGAGAACCCGCCGGCGACGACCCCTGGAACGCCTGGACGCTCGAGTGGTCGACCAGTTCGCCGCCCCCGGCCTACAACTTTGCCGAGATCCCGGAAGTGCGCAGCCGCCGGCCGCTGTGGGATCTGAAACACCCCGACGACCCCGACTGGAAGTACGAGTAGGCGGCGCGTCATGGAGCCCTCATGAGCACCTCGGTACAAACCCACACGAGCCCTCGGCTGCCCGACCGCGGCCGGGTGGGGATGACGTGCCTGATCATCACCGAGAGCGCCTTCTTCTCGATCTTCGTGGTGGGGTACCTGTTCTACATTGGCAAGAGCCAACACGGCCCCCAACCCGCCGACGTGCTCGAGTTCCCGTGGCTGGCCACGGCCTGCCTGCTGTCGAGTAGCGCCACCATCATGCTGGCGGTGGCCGGCCTGCGGGCCGGCGCCATGGCGCGCTTCTCCCTGGGCCTGCTCGCCACCATGGTGCTGGGAGCCACCTTCCTGGGCTTCACGGCCATGGAGTGGCGCGGGTTGATCGAGGGCCACGGGCTCACGATCCGGACGAACCTGTTCGGCACCACCTTCTACTCGTTGGTCGGATTCCACGCCGCCCATGTGATGATCGGCGTGCTCGCCATGAGCCTGGTGCTCAGCCTGTCCCTGCTGGGACACGTAGAGAAACGGCACGCGGAACGCGTGGAGTTGCTGTCCTGGTACTGGCACTTCGTGGACGCCGTCTGGCTGGCCGTGTTGGCCAGCGTGTATGTGATCGGTCGTTGAGGAACCCGTGACGAACCCCGAGCAACCCCCCATCGACCCGCGCCCCCAAGGCAACCCGGACGTTGATCCGGACGTTGATCCGGGCAGTGACCCTGGCATTGCCATGCCGGCGCCCACCGCCGCGCCGATGTTCCTGGCCCTGGGGCTCAGCCTGCTGCTGGCGGGGCTCGTGACCAACGAGTTGGTGAGCATCGTGGGGTTGGTGGCGGCGGTATGGGGGGCCATCCACTGGTGGCGCGAAGTGCTGCCAAGCGAACACCACGAGCACGTGGCCCTGCAGCCCGAGCACGAACGCGCCCAGCCTGTGGTGGCACGGGTAGGCGCCGTCGAACACCTGCAAGCCGGCGTCGAGGGGCACCGGGTGCGGGTGCCGGCCGAGATGCACCCCTACACGTCGGGCTTGAAGGGCGGCCTGGCGGGAGCCGCCGCCATGGCGGGGATCGCCATGCTCTACGGGCTGATCGCCGAAGCCAGCCCCTGGTACCCCATCAACCTGCTCTCCTCGGTGGTGCTGCCGGCCTTCAACCTGGCCGACGCCGCCCAGCTCAATGCCTTCTCGGCCTCCGCACTGGTCACGGCCACGTTGATGCACCTGGGGTTGTCGCTGTTGGTGGGGCTCGTCTACGCCGCCCTGCTTCCCATGCTGCCCGGGCGCGTCCTGCTGTGGGGGGGTGTGGTGGCGCCGTGCCTGTGGAGCGCCGTGACGTGGACCAGCCTTGGCGTGGTGAGCCCGGCTCTGGCCGAGCACATCCAGTGGGCGTGGTTCGTGGCCTCACAGATTGCCTTCGGGCTGGTGGCGGGGGCTGTGATCGCGCGCAGCGAAACCATCGAGACCCTGCAGACCTGGCCCCTGGCGGCGCGTGCAGGCATCGAGGGCGGGGGCCTGCCCGACCTATCTGACGCGACCGACACCGGAAGCGACGACGCAGGGAATGGCGACGACGGGGGCCGCGCCCAATGACGCGCAACCGACCCTGGACGATCGCCCTGGTGGCACTGGCCGCCGTGAGCCTGGTGGCGTGTGATTCCCTGCCCGGCCGGCCGCGCGAAGCCGACCGCTACCGCTTGCCGTCGGAGATCCTCGACTTCGCCTCCCTCTACGACCTGCGCTGCGCGGGTTGCCACGGCGCCGACGGCAGCCTGGGGCCGGCCCGCAACCTCAACGACCCGCTCTACATCGCCTACGCGGGACACACCGCCATTCGAAGCGTGATCGCCAACGGCGTGCCCGGGACCGCCATGCCGAGCTTCCTGGACAGTACCGGCGGCCCCCTCACCGCGGCCCAAGTGGACGCCCTGGCCGATGGCATCGTCCGCAAATGGGGGCAGCCGGCACGCTACGCCGCCGCCGCCCTGCCCCCCTCCAGCCAGGCAGCCTCGGTGACGGGCGACCCCCAGCGAGGCGCCGAGGCCTTCGAGACCGCCTGCGCACACTGCCACGGAAGTGGAGGCACCGGCGGCCCCGAAGCGGGCTCGGTGGTGAACTCCGCCTTCCTGAACCTCGTCAGCGACCGTTCCCTGCGGACGACCGTCGTGGTGGGGCGGCGCGATCTCGGTATGCCAGGCTTCGACGGCTACGTGAAGGGACGCAACCTGACCCCCCAGGAAGTCTCGGACATCGTGGCCTGGCTGGTGGCCCAGCGCAGCGAATTCCCCGGCCAGCCCTACGCGGCGGGCCCCACGCTCGGCACCGGAGCAGAGAAAGGAAAAGGGAGAGACTGATGTCCGACCCCGAAACCGGCAGCGAAACCGGCAGCGAAGCCGGCAGCGAATCCGGCAACGAAGCCGTTCCCGGAAGCGGCCAGCGACTGCCGCCCAGCGTTCCGCCGGTGACGCGCCGGAGCTTCCTGTTCCGGCTGGGCATCGGCCTCAACGCCATCGCGGCCAGCCTGATGGCCGTGCCCATCATCGGCTACGTGATCTCCGCCACCTTCCAGAAGCGGGCCATGCAGGCCTGGATACCCCTGGGCGAGATCGACCAGTTCCCCGAGCGCGAGACCCGCTTGGCCAAGTACCGCAACCCCTTCACGGTGCCCTGGGATGGGACCACCGCCGACATTCCCTGCTGGGTGCGACGGATCGACGGCCAGCGCTTCCAGATCTTCGCCATCAATTGCGCGCACCTGGGTTGCCCGGTGCGCTGGTTCCCCCAGTCCGGGCTGTTCATGTGCCCGTGCCACGGCGGCGTCTACTACGAGGACGGGTCCGTGGCCTCGGGCCCGCCGCCGCGCGGGCTCTACGAATACGAGTACCAGATCAAAAACGGCGCGCTCTGGGTCCGCGGCGGCCAGACCCCCACCCTCTCGGAGCCCGTCTGATGCGCGAGGCCCAGGCGTGAAGCTCAAAACACTCGGCGACTGGTTCGAGAAGCGGCTCCAGCTCGAGCCCCTGTACCGCAACTCCGCGGGCCACGCGATTCCGCGCAGCTCGGCCAGCTGGTGGTACGTGTTCGGCAGCGCCACCCTGATCTGCTTCGTGCTGCAAATCGTCACGGGTATCTGCCTGGCCCTGGTCTACGTGCCCGCCGCCGACGAAGCCTGGAACAGCCTCGAGTACCTCAACTACCAGCAGACCTTCGGCTGGTTCCTGCGAGCCGTCCACTACTGGGGCTCGAACTTCATGGTCGCGCTGATGACCATCCACATGCTCCAGGTGTTCCTGTTCGGCGCCTACAAGTACCCGCGCGAATTCACCTGGGTGATCGGCTGCGTGCTGTTCCTGTGCACCCTGGGCCTGGCCTTCACCGGCCAGGTGATGCGCTTCGACCAGGACGCCTACTGGGGCCTCGGCATCGGGGCGTCCATCATGGGCCGCATCCCCTTCATCGGTAACGACCTCGTCTACCTCGTGCTGGGCGGGCCGATCATCGCCGGCGAGACGCTGTCGCGCTTCTTCGGCCTGCACGTCTTCGTGTTGCCGGGCCTGGTGATCCTGTTCGTCGTGGTCCACCTGCGCCTGGTGCTGAAGACGGGCATCAACGACTACCCCATCGCGGGAAAACCCGTGGACCTCGACCACTACGACGAGGAGTACGAGGCCCTGATCGAAAAAGAGGGCATCCCCTTCTTCCCCGACGGCGTCGACAAGGACGTGATCTTCGGCGCCCTGGTGATCTCCGGGGTGCTGGCCTGCGCCGCCCTCTTCGGCCCGGCCGGACCCAACGGCCCCCCGAACCCCACCCTCATCGACACCGTGCCCCGGCCGGACTTCTACTTCCTGTCGCTGTTTGCCGTCTTCGCCCTGCTGCCCGCCTACACCGAGACCTTTGTGATCGTCTACCTGCTGCCCGTGGCGGTGGTGGCGTTGTTCGCCATTCCCTTCGTGTCGCGCGCCGGCGAGAAGCACCCGAGCCGGCGGCCCGGCGCCGTGGTGGGCGTGCTCATGATCATGACCATCCTCAGCACCCTGGCCTACCTGGGGCTCAGCTCGCCGTGGTCTCCCCACATGGACGCCTGGACCCGCGACCCGGTGCCCGTCGCCATGGTGAAGGGCCGTTCACCGCTGGCCCTGCAGGGGGCGGCGGTGCTCCAGGGCAAGCAGTGCCGCAATTGCCACAGCCTCGATGGCATCGGAGGCCAGCGCGGCCCGGATCTCAGCGACGTGGCGGCACGCCTGACCAACGACCAACTGATCCGGCAGGTGCTCCAGGGCGGCGGCAACATGCCCGCCTACGGCCACAACCTGAGCCCCTCGGAGGTCACCGCCCTGGTGGCCTTCCTGGGCACCCTGAAACCCGCCGGCGAACCCGACGCCGCCAACGCCGCCCAGCGCGTGCTGATCCAATAATGCGTCGGCGGGTTCGCCCGACCCGGGCGACCCGACCCTCCTAGGGGCAGGCCACGGGATCCCGGTCGGCTCGCAGCGAGGGGCCCGGCTCCGCCTCCTGGAACTGCCCGCGGAACACCGCGAAGTCGCCAGTGCCCACGATGCCATCGCCGTTTGCGTCCACGGCCTCATTGAAGCCCGGGTTGCCGGTGCTGATGGCCTGGAAGGCCGCTCGAAACTGGGCGAAGTCGCCGGCGCCCACCACTCCATTCTGGTCGTAGTCGCCATCGCAGACGTTCCCGCAGCCATCGCCATCGGTATCGCGCTGATCGGCGTTCGCGATCAGGGTGCAGTTGTCGAACTCGTCGATCACCTCATCCGCATCCTGGTTGGACTGGGTGCTGGTGGCGCCTCCCCAGAAGCCGGGGTCGCCCCGGTGCATCCCCTCTACCACCCAGGTCTTCACCGTGGGCTGCCCAAGCGTGCCACCCAGAATGCCGAACTGCGGAGACACCGCCGTGCTGGTGGCCCCGCTCACAGCCCCGGCATTGATGTGGCCACCGCGCAGGCGGTAGCTCGGGCTGGTGAGATCCGCGGCGCTCGACGCGAAGCTCAGAACCAGGAACAGGAATACGAGAATCAACGGCTGCATCTACGGCCTCGGTCCGATTCGAAGGGGGCCCGGGATGGGCCGCGCGAAGGGCAACACACCCTCGAAGTCGCTGACCTCGAAGCTGTACTGGGGATCAGTCTCACATTGGTTCTGGCAGGGATCATCCCTGTACCGACACGAAGGCAACATACGCTGCGCCAAGGACGAACCACTCACGCGCATAAGCGCGCGCGGGGGGTCGCTCCAACGATCCACTGGCTCGATGGAGTCACCCGGAAAAGGAGAGGGGGAATTCGGGGATACGAGATACGCCTGACCCAGACAGTCTGCTTCGGCAAAATACATTCTGTCTTCGAAGCCATCCCCCTGACAGGTATCAAGACCACACGGGTAGCCTGGGCTTGGAATCCTGAAACATGCCGATTCGCTGGATTGTTCCATACAAACAGTCGCATCCAGCGAGGGCACATAGACACGCAATCGACGGCCCCAAGACTGGTCGACCCCCATCTCGACCCCCTCGCCCGTGAACACGTAGCGGACATACGCCGCCTCCGCCGCCAGAACATCCACCTGTGCCGCCAGGGCCGCCAACTGCGCTTCGAGGTCGGTTCCGGACTCCCCCGTGATCAACTGCCCTTCGATCACCACGTCCCCCGCAACATGCAGTTCCGTCGCGGGATCGGGCGGGCCCCCTGAACCGATCACCACTTGTTCGTTGGTGGTGACCTGGCCTGTTCCGTTCGCCCAGGCAGTGGGGATCGTGGAGGTGATCTCCGTGAGGCTGAGCCCGCCCAGCCTCGCGGAGTCGTCTGCCAGGGCCGCTACCGACGCGGACGTGGAGTGCGTGGAGTGGCTGGCCTGGAACGCGTAGGGGACGGCACTGATCACCTGGCGGGGCTCCATGGCTTCCCCGTTCACATGCAGTTCCAGATAGCGCTCGGAGTGGTCGAACAACTCCGGCCCGAAGCTCCCCACCAGCACCGAGCCCTGCCCCACGAGCAGGTGGAAGACACCGCCCTCCACCGCAACCCCGAGATGGTCTTCGATGTAGAGGGGGGTCTCGTCACCGCCGGTGGGGGTCTCGCTCTCGTAGATGCGGAGCTGAATGTTCACCGCGCCCGTGACGAGTTCACCCGAAGCGTCGATGAGCTGGCCCTGGTAGCTGATGTCCGCGGGCTGGGCACCGGCCTGGAGCGCAAACCACACCACGGCCGCAAAACAATTCCAGAACGCTTTGACTTTCCCGCCCAGCATTGCCGCCCCTATTCACTCACCGGTTGCCAACTGGCTCCGTTCTGAAGGGTGAGGTCCCAACCATTGCCCGTGTCATCGACCACAGACGTACCCGTGTCTTGATTCAGCGACCAGTAGGCCACGAGACCCGGAACCGACGCGGGATCCGCCGGACCCGATGCCAGAGCCAGGATCTCGCTGTCGGTGGGAACGTGATCGAGAAGCGACACCTGGGAGATCTCTCCATTGAACGGCCAATGCCCAAGTGTTCCGTACAAAACACCGGCTCCTAGATACACGGGGCCGGATGACAGCTTTTGCGAAGAAGAGTTTCCAAAGGTGACGTAGGTCTTCGACACGAACCCGTTGGTGAGGGCTCCCACGGCGTATTGGCCGAGGGCTGGGTTCCAGAGCGCGAACACATACGACCATTCACCAAATGGAATCACGTGAGGAGATGCGTAGTACCATTGAGCCGTATTGGCCGTAACGTTTCCGGCCGGATCGATGATCAGTTCAAACGTCTGCCCGCCTGGGGCTCCGCCACCGGACGTATCCGTTCCCATGTACAAGACGGTCTGAGCTTCAGCCGACGCCTCCGGCCGCACCCATGCCCCGACGAACTTGGCGGCACCGCCGAGAAGTTGCGGAGGCAAGTCACCACGAACCACCCAATCATCGACACCATCGAACGCGAGAACATTTGCACTGCTCGGCGATGGATTGGAAGGCCCTATCTCGAATGGCCGGATCGATACAGGGCGTACGATGGGATACGGAAACGGCAAGTCAACAGATTCGTAGAGCTCGACTTCAAAGGCATTTTTCGTTCTTGCGAACGGAAGGCACCCCGAACCTCCGTCCCCAGATGTCTCGAAAGAGCGCTGCGACAACTGCGTACCCGGAACTGTTGCACCCCAACCTGATAGCGCCATCGATTCAGGAACCCTGATCAGATATTTATTTCCACCAGCGAATAGGCGGTGGTACCCGTCCAGTTCTAAATGTGGTGTCCCTTCACAATCAGGACTCTCCCAGTAAAAATTTTCAAATTGAGACTCAGAGTCACACGACGACTCATCAAAGCAAAATGCGTCACCAACCTCAAAAAAGGCACCGAGATCATCGTTGTAGACATGAAGCCCGCCTTCGCTTGACACCAAAGCAAAGACCCCCAACTCATTCCCCAACCCGTCATAGACACGTAATGAGCCTCGTGTGAGTTCCGACTCCAAGGTGGAGGCTCGGCTCTGAAGACTCCCGATCGAACCGACCACATCGAGGGAGTCCGGGCCGGCCACGATGCCGCCGTTGATCACGGTGTCGCCGGTAATCACGGTGTCGCCGGCGACATGCAGTTCCGTGGTGGGTGCAGGCGTTTCGTCTCCGATCACCACCTGGTCGGTCGTGGCGATCTGCCCTTCGCCCTGTGTCCAGGGCGTGGGGATACTGGCCGTGAGTTCGGCGAGGCTGAGCCCGCCCAGTCGGGTGGAGTCGTCCGCCAGGGCCGCCACCGACGCGGACGTGGAGTACGTGGAGTGGCTGGCCTGGAACGCGTAGGGGACGGCACTGATCACCTGGCGGGGCTCCATGCGCTCGCCGTTGACGCGCAGTTCCAGGTAGCGATCGCCGGAACTGAAAAGACTCGGATCGAAGCTGCCCACCACGGACGAGCCCTGGCCCACCAGGAGGTGGAAGACACCGCCCGCCACCTCGACGCCGTCGTGGTCTTCCATGAACAGCGGGGTCTCGCCGTCGGTGGGGGTCTCGCTCTCGTAGATGCGGAGCTGAATGTTCACCGCGCCCGTGACGAGTTCACCCGAAGCGTCGATGAGCTGGCCCTGGTAGCTCATGTCCGGCGGGGCCTGGGCGAGGGCCGCAAGCGGAACCATCAGGCAGAAGGAGATCAGGAGCCGCGCGAGCATCGGGGAACCTCGTGTCCGTTCTGTGTCATTGTCCGGCCCGGGTCTGGGAGATGTCAAATCGGCGGCTCCCGGGCCGCCGAGGCGACGTGAACACGGAGCCTGGCGTTCCGCGGCCGTCACCACCGCAGACGCAGCCGCAGCCGCAGCCGCGGGGAAGTTGATAACGTATTGGCTCGGTGACGGGTTCAGGACTTCAGACGGGCGGGCGGATGCCGGGCGAGGCGGGGCGGCGGTGAGCGATCGGCTCATGCTGGTGGGCGTCTTCACCCCCCAGGCGCTGGGCAGTTATCTGGATCGCGCGGCGGGCGAACTGGGCCTGGAAACGGTCACCCTGGACAGCCGCGAGGGGTACGCGTCGGGGCGCCTGGTGGGGCGTGCCCTCGAACGCCTCCGGGGTCGGCGCCCGCTGCGGCTCGAAGAATTCTCGGCCCGGGCGGTGGACACGGCGCGCGAGTTTCAGCCGCGCTGGTGCCTCACCACGGGCTCGCCCCCGTTGACCGAAGGCGCCCTGGAGGCCATCTCGCAGATGGGGGTCCGGTTGTTGAACTTCTCCTCCGACGACCCGTGGAATCCCGTCCTGGCCGCCCCCTGGCACCTGGCCGGCACCCACCACTACGACGCCGTCTTCACGCCCCGCCCCGCCAACCTCGAACAGTTCAGGGCCCTGGGGGTGGGCGACGTGGAGTTGCTCCACTTCGGCTACGACCCCCACGTCCACCGCCCGGCTTCCCCGGAGTCCATCGCGGGGGAGACGCCCGCCCCCGATGTGGTGTTCATCGGCGGCGCCGACAAAGACCGCGTCCCCTACGCGGAGGCCGTCCTTCAAACCGGCCTGGAGGTCGCCCTCTACGGCGGTTACTGGAACCGCTACCGGTCCACCCGGAACGCGCACGGAGGCATGCTCGACCTCGATGGCATGCGGAGTGTGCTGGCCCGGGCCAAGATGTCTTTCTGCCTGGTGCGCCGCGCCAACCGCGACCAACACGTCATGCGCACCTACGAGGAACCCGCCATGGGATCCTGCGTGGCCATGGAGGACACCGGCCACCACCGGGAACTCTTCGACGACGCCACCGCCGATGCCTGCTTCTTCAAAACCCCCGACGAGTTGGCGGACCGCGCCGTGCGGCTGTGCACCAACGCAGACCTGCGGGCGGAGATCCGGGAACGCATGGGCCGGGCCGTGACCGGCGGCGAGCATCGCTACATCGACCGACTGCGCACCCTGCTTGCACTCCCTTCGCCGGCGGACTGAGGGGGCGACCTCAGCGCTCGGCGTGGGGTGCGCGAGCTTCGAGCAGCGCTGCCGCCCGCCGGAGTTCGCGTTCGAGGTCCCGCTCGGACAGTCGCCCGCAGCCCAGCTCGATGCCCTCGAACTCCACCACCGGAAGGCGTTCCCCGTGGCGTTCGAGCAGTTCGGCGTCGGGGCCGACGTCCGTGGGCACCAACTCGAGGCCGAAACGCTCGGCCAGCGCCGCCACCACCGCGTGTCCCTTCTCGCACAGCGGGCAGTCCTGCTTGCAGTAGAAGACGAGCCGCCCGGTCACGCCGAGGTCCGCGTTGCGCAGCACCCGGCCTAGCAGAAGTGTGTAGATCGGCATGCCGCCGAGGCCGTGGGCCACCAGGGTCGCGGGAACGCAGGTCAGAATCAGGGGCAGCAGCTGCTGGTAGGCGCCGGTCAGCTCCATGGCCAGCACGATGCCGGTAATGGGGGCCCGTACAGTGGCCGAGAACAGCGCCCCCATGGCGGCCACGGTAAAAACCTGGGGGTGGTCGATGAGGTCCGGGAACAAACCATGGGAAAGGTGGCCGAACCACAGGCCGAAGAGCGTTCCCAGGGCGAGCATGGGGGCGAAGATGCCCCCCGGCGCACCGGTCCCGTAGCTGACCACCGTCAAAGCGAAGCGCCCCAGAAACAGCAGCAGCAACAGCGCCACGGGGATGGCCCCGTCCAGGGCGCGCTCGATCATGGCCTCGCCGCCCCCGACGGCTTCAGGCAACACCAGGGCGAGCCAACCCACCAACCCCCCGACGCCGGCCGCCATGACGACGCGGGCGCGATCGCCCAGGCTCGCGGTGCCATCCACCATGCGAATCAGCGCGAAGTTGAACACGAAGCCCGTCAAGCCCAACAGCGCACCGAAGATGGGGAAGATCCACAGCGCCGAAACCGCTGGCGTGGCGAAGGACAGCATGGGGAGGACGACGGAATCGCCCAGCACCACCCGCACCATCACGTCGGCCACTGCGCAGGCCACGAGCACGGCCTGAACCGAAATCACGTTGTAGTGGAACTGGGGGCGCATCTCTTCGATGACGAACAGCATCCCCGCCAGGGGCGCGTTGAAGGCCGCCGTGAGCCCTGCCCCACTGCCCGCAGCCAACAGGACGTGGGCGTGCTCGACACTCAGGCGAAGCTTGTCGGCCATCATGCGCCCCAGTGCTCCGCCCATCTGAATGGTGGGCCCTTCGCGACCCAGGATCATCCCCGAGCCAATGGAAAGCGCTCCCGCAACGAACTTCACCGGCAGCAGGCGCCGCCAGCGCACCGGGCGCAGGCCGTCGAGGGCGCCCTCCACCTCCTGGACGCCACTGCCCGCCGCTTCGGGCGCAAAGCGCCGAACCATCCAGACCGCGGTGGCGGCCAGCAGCGCCGACACCGCCACGGCCTCCCAGACATGGGGCACGCCCTGGGTGAACTCGCCGGCATCGAAACGCGTGCGCCACCCCACCAGGGTCTGAACAGTGAGCCGGAAACCGCCCCCCACCAACCCCGCCAGCGCCCCCACCACCAGGGCCCACAACAACAACGGCCCGTCGCGGCGCTGGGCCTCGATGAAACGCGAGAGGGTGCGCGCCTGCGTCTGTGTTTGAGTGGTATTTGCCGGGGCGTCGGTCACTTGAAGTCGCGGGGTTGAACGCAGCCGCGAGCGTACACGAAACCCACCGGGGCGGGCCAAACTCGATGGGCAAGCAAACCGCTGAGGGCCGCCAACAGACAGGAAACCGCCTCCGCGGCCGCGCTCCGGCCACCCGGGACGGAGACCGCTAGGTTTGCAGGCCGAGTGAGATGGCGCCGGGCGATGACGGCGCGCGGGAGTGCGATTTGCACACGGCCTGGGCAGCGGCGTTGAGCTCCTGGGGGTTCGAACCCGGATTCGTGGCGCTGGCAATCGCCAGCGGCTGGGTCTATTGGCGAGGCTGGCGGGCCCTGCATGCCCGGCGGCCCGAGCACTTTCCGCCCTGGCGGCTCGGGGCTTTCTGGAGTGGCCTGACACTGCTCTGGGTGGCCACAGCGTCGCCCCTGGATGCCTTCGCAAACTTTCTGCTCCAGGCCCACATGCTGCAACACGTGCTGCTGACCCTGGCCGTGCCCCCGCTGTTGTGGCTCGGCGCGCCCTGGGGCCCCATGCTCCAGGGTCTGCCCCGAAGCTGGCTGCGCGACGGGCTTGGCCCCTTCCTGGCGTCGCCGCGCCTGCAGGGCTTCGCGCGTGGCGTCGTGCACCCGGCCGTGGCCTGGCCCCTCTACGTGGTCACCCTCTGGGTCTGGCACTGGCCGGGCGCCTACGAACTCGCCCTGCGCTCGCCCTTCTGGCACGACGTCGAGCACCTGTGCTTCCTGGCGGCGGGGCTCGTCTTCTGGTTCCCCGTGGTTCAACCCTGGCCCAGCCGGCCCGTCTGGCCCCGCGCCGCCATGCTCCCCTACCTGGTTTTGGCCGCGCTCCAGAACAGCGCCTTCGCGGCCCTGTTCACCTTCTCGGACCGCGTCTTCTACGACGTCTACGCCCGGGCGCCGCGGGTGCTCGACCTCTCGGCCCTGGCCGACCAGGCCGCGGCCGGCGCGCTCATGTGGGGGCTCGGCGCCATCGCCTCCCTGTTCGCCCTGGTGGCCGTGAGTGTCGAGTTGCTGGAGTCGCGCGGTGTGCGTCCATCGCGCGCCCAGGCACCGCCCACTTCGCCGCAGCTGAAGCCCGCCCGGGGCGCGCAGGCTTGGCGCCGCCTGGCCAACCACCACGCGCGCACGGCGCGGAAAACCGTGCGGGCTGTGCTGGTGGGGCTGGCCGCACTGCTGGTGGTCGACGGCTGGTTCGGCCCCGAACAGCCCAGCGCCTCGAACCTGGCGGGCGTGCTGCCCTGGACCTACTGGCGCGGCCTGCTGGTGGTGGGCCTGCTCGTGGCCGGCAACTGGTTCTGCGGTGTCTGCCCCTTCACGGTGTCGCGCGGGCTGGCGCGCCGCCTGCGGCCCAACCCCCGGAGTTGGCCCGACGCCCTGCGCAACAAATGGCTGGCCGCCGGTTTGCTGCTGTTGTTCCTCGGCTCCTACGAGGTCTTCTCTTTGTGGAACCAGCCGGGCTGGACGGCCTGGGTGGTGGTGGGCTTCTTCGCAGCCAGCTTTCTCGTGGACGTGACCTTCACCCGCGGCAGCTTCTGCAAGTACGCGTGCCCCATCGGCCAGTTCGGCTTCGTGTTCTCCCAGCTCTCGCCCGTGGAAGTCTCCGTCGACGCGCCCGACGTCTGCCAGCGCTGCACCACCCAGGACTGCATTCGCGGCAACGCCCAACAGACGGGCTGCGAGATGGCGCTCTTCCAACCGCGCAAGCTCGGCAATCTCGATTGCACGTTCTGCCTGGACTGCGCGAGCGCCTGCCCCCACGACAACGTGTTGCTCCAAACCACGACTCCCGGCTCGGGGCTGGCGACGGACGCGGCCCGCTCGGGGATCGGCCGCCTGTCCCAACGCGGCGACGTCGCGGCCCTCAC
The DNA here is from genome assembly GCA_022447545.1 of Myxococcota bacterium. GTDB lineage: Bacteria > Myxococcota_A > UBA9160 > UBA9160 > SMWR01 > JAKVBI01. Next base: position 149,630 of record JAKVBI010000005.1, on the reverse strand, counting down.
CGGGTTGCTGGTGATCGGCGCCTACGCGAATGCCGCGGGGATGTTGGCGCCCACGGCGCGCATGGAGCAAAGCCTGGGCCAGGCCCTGGGCGTTGAGACCCCAGCGGTGGTCACGACCCTGTGGCTGATGGTTGCATTGGTGGCCCTGCCGGCAGTGCTCTGGTGGACGCTCACCCGCTGGAGCGCCCGAGCCGGTGGGCTCGGCGCGGCCCGGGTGGAGTTCGGCCGTCGCATGCTGGCGGCCGGGGTACCCCTGGGGTTTGCGATGTGGCTCGGCCATTTCGCCGGGCACCTGTGGGCGGGGCGTTGGACGGCCGTGCCTGCACTGCAACGCGCCCTGGGCGACACGGGCCTCCCCGGNNTGGGAAACCCCGACTGGTCGTTGGCCATGGCGTCGGCCCTGTCGCCGACGTGGATCTCCTGGGAGATCGCGGTCCTGGGCGTGGGGTGGCTGGCCAGCCTCGCCCTGGGATGGCGCGTGGCTTGCGACTACCGGAAGGACGCCGCGGGGGCTCTGGCCCTGCTTCTGCCCTGGGCGTTGTTGGCGGCGGGGCTGTACGGCACGGGCGTCTGGATCTTCCTGCAGCCCATGGAGATGCGGGGGACCTGGATGTGAGACGCGCGTGGAGAGTCGTAGGGCTGCTGGCCTGGCTCGCGGGTTCGCTCCCGGTCTGGGCCGACGGGGGCAGCGTGTTGGTGCGCTCGCCGGGCGAGCCCTGGCAGATCACCGCCCTGGGTTCGCCAGATCCCCTGCGGGTGGGCGAGGTCGACCTCAGCGTACTGGTCACCGACACGGAAACGGGCCGACCGGTGCTGGACGCCGAAGTCGAATTGCGGCTGCGGCCCCCCGCGGAACCCACGCGAGACCTGAGCAACTCGACCCATCCAACTCACCAGATCCAAGAGGCGCACGAGGCTCGGCACGCTCACCACGCTCAACTTGGAGCCGGCACCAACGGGCTCCTCTACTCGGCCTGGCCTCGACTGACGTCCCCCGGAGTCTGGGAACTCGAGGTCACCGTCGAGCGTCGGGGCATCACCCAGCGGGCCACCACCTCTCTGGAGGTCGCGCCCCCGCGTTCCGCGCTCCTCCTTCACTGGCCCGCCCTCGCCTTGCCGCCCTTGGGCATCGCACTGTTCGCAGTCCACCAAACTCTGGTGCGTCGACGCCCGGGCTGGGCGCTACGACTCGGTGCCGCGTCCGCCCACGAGCGAAACTGACCCGCGGCCTCGGGGTCTGCGAGGCAACCCCGTTATCTCGATGCACGAGCACGACGAGGCTCGCGCCCATCCGCGCGAAAGGCCCGCAATGCGCGCTCAGTCCATGGGGTCAAAAGTCTCGGCGCGCGCGGTGTTCCAGGAGTTCTGCATCCAACCGCCGACCTCCCCATCGAGCAACTGACGGTCCTCGAACGATGGATACAGTTCTCGGAAGGTTCGAACCTCGTAGGCGCTGATGCGCTGCTTGATGTGTTGGGGTTCGAACTCCGCTGGGTGCGCGAGCCCCGCTGCCGCCGTGAACTCCGCCAGCGAACGCACGGTGTTGTGGTGGAAGGCGTGGACCCGCTTGGCCTTGTCTTCGACGTCCAGGGCCCGCTGAAGCTTCGCGTCCTGGGTGGTCACGCCCACCGGGCAGCGGTTGGTGTGGCAACTCTGGGCCTGGATGCATCCCACGGAGAACATGAATCCCCGCGCCGTATTGCACCAGTCGGCCCCCAATGCGCTGGCCACCGCCAACTCGTTCGCGGTGACCCGCTTGCCGCTGGCCGCGACACGAATCTCGTCTCGCACACCGATTCCGACCAGGGTGTTGTGCACCACATAGAGAGCATCGCGCAGCGGGTAACCCAGGTGATCGGAAAACTCGAGGGGCGCGGCCCCGGTGCCCCCTTCGGCACCATCCACGGTGATGAAATCCGGTCGCACCCCCGTCTCGACCATGGCCTTGGCGATGGCCATGAATTCCCGGACGTTGCCCACGCAGAGTTTGAAACCCACGGGCTTGCCGTCGGCCAGTTCACGCAACTTCGCCATGAACTCCATCATCTCGATGGGAGTGGCGAAAGCCGTGTGCCCGGGCGCCGACAAGCAATCCTCGCCCACCGGAACCCGGCGGGCCTCGGCGATCTCGGCCGTGACCTTGGCGCCGGGCAGAATGCCTCCGTGCCCCGGCTTCGCCCCCTGGGAGACCTTCAGTTCGATCATCTTGATCTGATCGTGAGCCGCGGTTTCCTGGAACATCTCGGGGTCGAAGCGGCCCTCCTTGGTTCGGCAACCAAAGTAACCGGTTCCCACCTGCCAGAAGATGTCGCCTCCATTCTGCCGGTGATGGCGGCTGAAGCCCCCCTCCCCCGTGTTGTGGGCAAAGCCTCCCCGGCGCGCGCCCTCGTTCATGGCCAGCACCGCATTGGCACCCAACGCCCCGAAACTCATGGCCGAGATATTCAGGATGGAGGCCGAGTAGGGCTTCTTGCACTCGGGGCCACCGATCTGAACGCGCAGGTTCTTGGCGGCGTCCTCGACGGCGGGCTTGGGGCGAATCGAGTGGCTGACGAAGGTGTAGCCGTCCTCGTAGACATCGAGTTCGGTTCCGAAGGGAAACGCGTCGACCAGGTTCTTGGACCGCTCGTACATGAGGGAACGGGTCTTGCGGTTGAAAGGCGCGCCGCTGGTGTTGCTCTCCACGAAGTACTGGTGGAGCTCGGGCCCAGCATCCTCGAACATGAAGCGCAGGTGTCCGAGTACCGGGTAGTTGCGGAGGATGTTGTGCCGCTTCTGGAGGACGTCATAGATGCCCAGTAGCAGCAGTGGAACCGTCACTCCCGTCACCCAGCGAAAAATGGGGAACCACTGCGCCACCACGAGGGCGAGAATGGAAAGGATTAGTAGGCCCGGCAGAACATAGCCGCGGAGTTGGTGGATCATCATGACTCCCTGAAGTTCGCTGGCTCAGCGTACCATCCCGCCCCCGGGGCCCGCCTAGGGAAACGTCGCGCTCATGGACAACAAGACGCCCACCCCCGGAGACTGCACGCCGGAACCGTGCTCGCGATACGACGCATCCGTGAGGTTCTGGAGCGCCAGGGCCCACGCCAGGCGATCGCTCCAACGCCACGTCCCTCGCACATTCAGGGTCACCCAGCCCGCAGTTCCCGACGGATCGATCCGCGGATCCTGGATATCGCGGTCACTCAGGCGATCCTGACGGGCCGCGAAGCGCAGGTAGGGCTCCAGCCAGAAGCGATCTCCGATCTCCCAGGGCAAACCCACGCGGCCCTGAAGGGGAGGAATGCGATCGGCAGGCTGCTTGCCGCCGAAGGAACCGTCCTGCTCACCCCAGGTGAAGAACAGGTCGCCACGCAGGGCCAGCCTCTCGCTCCACCACCAGGTCGCCGAGGTCTCGAAACCGGTGATCCGCACCGTCTTCTCATTGGCGCTGGTCACGACGGCGCGGCCGTCGATGGGAGCTTCCCCGGTCAGGACGGTTTCGATTCGGTCCTCGTAGAACGAGTAGTAGCCGATCACCTCGAAGTCGAAATGGCGACCGAAGTAGCGAAAGCCCAGATCCGCGCTGTAGAGCACCTCCGGTTCGAGGTTGGTGTTGGGAACGTTGTAGCGGTTGCCTGGCCGCGGCCCGAATGCGCCCAGATCGAAGACGTTCGGGGCGCGGAAACCTCTTCGCAGGTTCACGACCGCCTGGAACGACTCGAAGGGCTCGTAGAGGAGCCCCACGGCACCACTGACATCATTGGGGCGGAGGGAGACCGCTGCGTTCACCGGGGTTCCGGGCAGATCGATCAAAAAAGCGCTGTAGCGCAGGCCCGCCTGAAAACGCAGTTCGGGAACCAGTTCGTACTCCCCCCACGCGAACACCCCATAGGAGTCCATGCGGGACCCGTCCGGATAGCGGGGTTCGATGACCGAGCTCACGCCCGTCGTGACATCCGTGCCCGTTCGCTGACTCGAAACCCAGTCGAGATACGCATCGACCCCCCAGGTGAGTTTCAGCCGATCCCCCCAGTGGCTTCTGGCCACGGCCGACAGCCCCAACAGTTCACTGGTGTTGTGCTCGCGGAGCTCTTGAGTGCTGCCGAAGTCGCGGGTGTGACGGTCGTCGCGGGTGCGCTGAAAGCTCGCGTCCAGCCTCAGCTCGTCGAGAAATTCCGAAGGCAGATCTTCGACCTCGTAGCGCAGATGTGCGAAGAGCCTCTCCAGGGGCTCGTAATAGAAGAAGTCCGATGAGGGCTCGGATTGCCCGTAACCGGCCACCATCTCGTCGTAGCGCGGTGTCTTGGGCTGCTTCATCCACTGCACGTCGAGCTGCAGGTTCTGCCCGTCGTCCAGTTCGAGCAGCGCAGCGAAATCTCCCGCCAGAGCGTCGTACCCGGTGGGGTCCTGGTACCCGGTGTCCCCCCCGCCGCGCAGATCGTCGGTCTGCAACCCACTGAATCCCATGCGAACCGCCGCGCCGTCGCGGCCGGCCTGCAATTCGGCCCGGACCCCACGCGCCAGGTCAGCGGAGCCGAACAGAGCCCCCAGACGACCCTGGGCTCTCCAGTCCGGGCCGGACATCTGTGGTTGCCGGGTCAGCACCTGAACGAGCCCGCCCATGGCGTCGCTTCCATACAGCACCGCGGCAGGTCCCCGCACCACCTCGATCTGGTCGGCGATGTACGGGTCCACGAGCGAGAGATAGGGGTTCGGGGCCGAGCGATAGAGGGCGTGGTTCAGGCGCATACCGTCCACCAGGTTGAGCACCGCGGAGCCCGTCACCCCCCGCAAGAAGGGAGAGGCCTGCCCTGGGGTGGTGGACTGGAGGTGCACCCCGAAGGCGCCGCGCAAGGCGTCGGTCAGCACGAGCGGGGAGGTGCGTGCAATCTCATCTGCTCCGATCACACGTGAAGGAGTCGCGCGCTGGTGCGGTGTGCCCCGTTCCCGTGAACCCAGCACTTCGATGGTCTCGGATGGCGGGTTCCCCGCAGCCTGCGAATTGGCCAGAACCGGCAGGCACAGGCTCATCAGTACGACCCATCCCACCCGCTTGGTGTGAGCGCACTGGGCCGGCCATCGGAAGCTTGCCGCGCGCGTCCTCCAAAGGCCGAAAAGGCACAGGCTCGCCCGGGGAGGGTCCATCTCGAAATCGCCGCTCACCCGCCGACAGTAGACGAGAGTACTCGGTCTTCGCTTGCCGCGTGGCGTTGGAGCCCACGAGGCCTCACAGGAGTGGTGCCCCGCTCCTCAGCCCCCACGGTGCCTACTCGGGTCCCGAAGGACCCGGGCCGGGATCTCCTTTGATGAAGTACTCGCGGAAGATATTCAGATCGGATGCGCCCATGCTTCCGTTGTTGTCGAAGTCGGCATTCACACACAGGCTGGACGTTTGCATGTCGATGAAACACGACCGGAACACGTTCAGATCGAATGCTCCGATCTTGTCATTGTTGTCGAAGTCCGGATCGCAGCGATTGCCATACCCATCTCCATCCGTATCCGTCTGCTCGGGGTTGGCAGCCAAACGACACGTATCGCAGGCATCACCAAAGCCGTCTTCATCAGTATCGGTCTGGCTCGCGTTCGACACGTTCACACAATTATCGGATGTGTCCGCGGTGCCATCCCCATCGGTGTCGGTAGGACTGGGCGGTATCTCGACGGTCGGAACCAGACACCACCGACTCAGGACTCCCGTATCTGCGGCCTCGTTGTCCGTCACCGCGAGGGTCCAGCTTCCCGCCAGGTCCTCTCCGTCGAAAGCGCCCAAGCTGCCAGAGCCTTTCAGCGTGCCACCAATGGCCGGCGGAGTGCTCTCGCAGGCATCTTCGGCCAGATTGGTCGCCTCGTCGCTCAAGACGACATCCACGTCGTCTTCTGGGCAACCGTAGATCCAACCGATCAGGGGTTGGCCGGGTCGATCGAGGAGGCTCACCGTGGTGCCAGTATCCTCGTGCGTCAGCGTCACCGAGAGATCGCCCACGTAGGTGTGCGTGATCTGGAGGGAGACATCGATGTCCGTAAGAGCCCCCTCACCGGAGACGGTCATCGTGTCCTGTAGAGGCCCGGGAATGTTCGCGTCGGGGATCGAGAGCTGCGGGCTCAAACAAAGATTCACTGACGTCGTGAAGCTTCGGACACTCGACAGCGCGGATCCACAAGCGTTGACGGCACTCACACGCCAGAAGTACTCGGTGCCGGATTCCAGGGCCGGCGAGACGGTCTGGCTCGTCCCATCCACATCGGCAGTGAACGTGACGGTGCTGAACGCGGAATCCTCAGCCACCTCGAGCACGTAGCTGTCGGCCTGGGAAGCTGCGTTCCAGGTGAACGTCGGTGTGGTGGAGACACTTCCGGTCCCGTCCAGTGGAGTTACCAGGGTGGGCGTTCCGACGCTGTCGGCAACATGAACCGACGCCGTCAAGGTGCGGTCGGTCGCTTCGGTCGCCGTACCGCGAATCGTGAACTCCTGGAGCCCAGTACTCGCGCCGCTTCCAACGACCACCGAGAGATCGCTTGAACCGCCGGGGCTGACCGGGTTTCCCGCAAAGCTACCGGAGAAATCCGCGGGGAGATCTTCGAGACTCAAGGTCACCGGATTGGAGAATTCGCTGATGGCGGTGATGTTCATCTCAATGTTCGCGAGACTGTTGGGTTTGCAGATGGCCTGGTTCAAGTTGCTCCCGGTCATCTGGAAGCCACTCCCTCCACAGTCATCGAACTTGAAGGAGCTGATGTTGGTCGCCCAGGTGCCATTGGCCTGGGCCCACTCGTTTGTGTACCAGAACGTGCACTGATCGACCGGGTCGACATTCATGGAGCTGTAGTCACCCCAACGGTTGCCGGAATGAGTCCCTCCACCCTGCTGGACGACGGTTTCCGTCTCGGTCATCGTCCCAAGGGGATCCGCCTCGGCACGCCCCGTATACGCAATGCCCGTAGCCAAGGATGCACCGCCGATGCTGTAGCCCACTGCGATGCCACCCGAGCTGTCCATGGCGATGCTCCCCATCCAGCGGTGATGGGCGTCGGTGTTCGGGGCGAAGGTGCCCTCCTGGTACTTGACCCACGGCCCGCCACCACTCCTCCGCAACTCCCACCAGCGAATTCCCGATCGGTTGTTGCCATCGACATCGGTGGAATGGTTGCCGATGAGAGCTTCATAGGAGCCGAAGTTCCGATATTGGGGGCGCCACATCACGACTTCGCGCAGGGGATCGAGGGCTGCCCCCCCACTGGGTTGGGGGATACAGCTGTAGGAGACCAGGCCACACAACTCGGAATCGAACTCAGCGACCACAACACTCGTGGGGCCGGCCAACGTCGTGTTGGACGAATTCGCCCAGTCGACATCCATTTCGAAAATTTCGAGAGTGTCCTGGCTCGGGTTGGCACTGCCCGGGCTGTGAGCCTCGTCATCCTTGTGGCGTAGGAAGTAGGCGGGTGACCCGGTGGGCGGCGCGTCGTCGCCGTCGTGGTCTGCCGGTGTCACCATCTGAAAGCCGAAGCCCGCCAGGGCGGGCACCGTCTTGCGCTGCATGGTGGCCGCATTCCCATTGAGCATGGCTGTACGTTCAAAAACGTAGACCGCGGGCCCACCGCTCTCGTTGGTGCCGACGTAATACCCGTCGGGCCAGACCGCATATTTCGGATAGTCGGGAAACGACGGAGCCTGAAAATCGTAGTTGTACCAGCCTCCCGAAATGGGATCCGGGGTCTGGGCCACGTAAACGCACATCCGATTCCCGTTGGACGAGAACTCCGAAAGCACCCAGCGATCGGCGAGTTCGTCGTACAAAACGATGGGATCCCCTGCGCCGTTGGCACACTCGCCACTACCGAGACTGTCCAAGGCGATGGGGCCGGCGGCCACGCTGCCATCGGCCTTGTTGTAGACGATGAAAGTCGTGTCGTAGCCGTTGATCATCTGGATGTAGTAGAAGGGACCGACGTCCCCCACGGTGTCCGGCGGCTGGACCCCGCTGTAGCCCTGGCCGGCGATGTTGACGTCCGGTGTCGTAAAGGCACGGGAGGTGGCCACCTTGGCTTGACGACCGAGCAATGCGTCCTTGCGAGGCTTGGGGACCGGAACGTTGCTGAGATGTTCGATGAGCTTCCCGGTCATGTGGCTGCGCCGGGGAATCATCTTGATGGCATCCCCGGGCTGCCAGGCGCGAGCCCGGCCGAGGTTTCTGAGGTCGATGTCTACGCGGGTCGCTTCGAAGGGCCCGTAGGTTTCGGCGCCCTTGGAGACGGGCAGCGAGCCGGATCCCGAGCCCTCGGCGGCGGCGACATGAGAGAGGGCCAACAGAATCAGAACCGTAGGGAATGAAACACTCCCCAACCGACGACCCAAGCGCCCGATGGCAGGTGCGAAAACACCCCGCCAAAGCCCCCATCCCCCTTCACGCCGCTGATTCATCGGCTCCGACCCTCCTTGGACTCTCCTTACCAGGCCCCGATCCACTGACTCTACACGCCAAATGCATCAAGACCCTGGGGAGATCCTTGCAACCCTGCTGAACTAGATGAGCAAGTTCAGTGCCCAAAGTCCCGACGAAGCGGCCGCTTGGGCAAAACTCTCTCTATCCCCGGGGGTTAGAGTCAGACGAACCAGTCCTGCAAGAATGAATGGAGATACCCAGAATGAGAAAAACCTTACCGACTAGGTGGAAACTATTGCCCACCTCAGTGCCCGGACCTCGGGCCTGGGAACCTCCCGTTTCTCCTTGGACCTCAGAGGAACCATGGACCACAGGCGCAGGGCGGCCCCCTCTTTGGGGGTGGGATCAATCCTAATTGTAGGAAAAAAACAACGCCTTGGGGGGAAGCGGGAGAATTCATCGGTGAAGGTGGGCCCGGGTTGGCCGGGGCTTCGGCCCCCAGCGCCGCAGTGCCCCGCTGCCTGCGAATTCATTCTGTAATCTGCTCGGAGGGTTCCCGTGAGGGTCCGAATCTGGAGGTCTAGGACGTGACCGGTCGAATCGCACCTCGCACTGCGCTGCTCTCGCTTATCGCCTGTGTGCTCCTCGGCGACGTTGCGTCGGGGCAGCCCCCGCCCGACGAGTTCCGGGTCGACGATTTTCAATGGACCGGAGACCTCTCGCCGAGTCAGGTTCTTCGGGTCCACAACCCGTTCGGTGACATCCGGGCGCGGAGTTCCGGCGACGATCGACTGTCCGTCGCGGCCATGATCCAACGATTCTCTCGGGACCAGACCGATGCACGGATCGAAATTCACCAGGACCGAACGCCGGTGGAAATCGAGATCCATTACCCCAGTGCGACCCGCCCCGGACCGGACGGACGCAAGCGAGGCCGCATCGACCTGGCTCTCCTCGTACCCCCAGGTGTGCGACTGGAGATTTCCACCGACCACGGCAACATCGAAGCCAAAGGAGTGGATCGCCCGCTCCTCACCCACTCGCAAAGTGGAGACCTACGCGTCTCCACGTCCAGGCCTGTAGATGCCCGCACGGGATCGGGCCGAATCAACGCAACCCTGCGCTCTCCCGATCCGGGGGAGCCGGATCGGTTCGCAACCCAGACCGGAGACATCCGGGTGGACTTTCCCAAATCCGGTGACGTGGGGGTGGAGGCCCGTACACGAGGGAGCATCGTCCCACATGGTCTCGACGAAAGTCGCTTCCGTCTCTCGCATGACGGCGAGTCCTCGGTGCTTCAACTCGGCAGTGGGTCACCGGCAATACGCGTGGAGAGCAACCAGGGAACCATCGACCTGCACGCGATGAACAAGTACGAGTTACGTTGAGCACACCGCCCGTCGACACTCCGTTGAATTCCACCCGGGAGAAATAGACATGTCCACCTTCCTGAGTCAGCGACAAGAACAAACCTATGCCGCCCTTCGTATCGTGTCCGGCTTCCTGTTCTTCTGGCACGGTTGCCAGAAGATCTTCGGGTTTCCGGCACCCGCACCCGAAATGCCTGCCGTCGTCCTCTACGCGGCGGGAGGTATCGAATTGGTGGCTGGCGCCATGATCGCGCTGGGTTGGTTCACTCGAGGCGCCGCCTTTCTTTCGAGCGGGCTGATGGCGGCCGCGTACTGGATGGCCCATGGACTCCAGCATCCACTCCCGCTGATCAACCATGGCGAGTTGGCGGCGCTCTATTGTTTCGTGTTCCTGTTCATCGCAACACGCGGAGCGGGAATCTGGAGCCTCGACGGGCCCAGCGACTGACTTCCTCCCCTCCTCGCACCCACGGCTCCTTGCCTTCACCGCAAGGGCGCCGGATTCGGGGAATCGTCTGCGCAGCACGCGAGCCGTTCCAGAATTCACCGCTGGGTCGAAGGATTCCGTTGTCACTGCACCGAAAGTCGAATTATCGCCCGACCGTGCGGATTCCCTGATCGAGAAATCGGCGCTGACATTTAGAATGGGAGAGCACCCGGTTCGAGACTCGCCCCCGCAATGGAGCCGCCATGACACCGCGCCCCCCCCGGCCCAACCGGAGCGGTGGTACCCACCGCCCCCGCATCCTGTGCCAAAAGGCCGGGGACACCCTGATCGTGAGCTTCGAGGAAACGCACCTCCGGAACGTTTGCACGAACTCACTTCGCAAGCGCCTCAACCTGCCTCTCAGCCGCGCGCGCTGGGCAATCTTCGATTTCACACGCGTCGACCGGATCGATTCCTCCATCGCCGGATTGCTGCGACGCTTCCGAGTCGGCCAGCAGCGACGATTCGGCGACCTCGCCCTGGTGGGAATTTCGGCTCAGGTGCAGGAGGTCCTCGATGCCACGGACGTCACGGGGCGACTGCTCTTGTTCGACGACGTCAGGTCGGCCATCTCAGCGGCACCCGAGCGCTCGGCCCGCTGACACCCAAAAGCCTCCATTCCCTCGGTTCACCGGAGAGTCGCTTCAGCAAAAAGGGACGGCGCCGAGCGAGCCAACTCTCCAATTCGGCGTAGAACCCTCCACGAGCCAACGGTATGATGAACCGCCCTTTGCATGGAGATGTCGTGAACCGAGCCATCGACCTCTGGGTCAACGTGAACATGGGAGCCAACGCCGGCACCGAATTCCTGGTGCGCGTCAAGGAGGACTACTTCAAGGGCGGAGACGAATTCTTCAAGGATCTGAGCGCCGAGGAAACCCTGGAGGCCATGGATCATGCGGGCGTCGAGAAGGTCCTACTCTCGGTCAGCGCCGAGAAACCCGACCCACGCGTTCTGGCCTTCGCCGTCGACTACCCCGAACGTTTCTTCCTTGCCGTCAACCCAGACCTCCGCCGCGGCATGAAGGCGCTCTGGGCCATGGAAGATCTCGTGCGAAACCACCCGGTGGTCCTGGCGCGGGTCACCCCTTTCGGGATGGACATCCCCCCCAACGACCCCATCTACTATCCCTTCTACGCCAAGTGCATCGAGCTCGACCTCACCGCTGGAATCAACACCGGAATCCCGGGTCCACCGGTTCCCGGCGAATGCCAGCACCCCATGCATCTGGACCGCGTGTGTCTCCACTTCCCGGAGTTGCGCCTCGTGATGCAGCACGGAGCCGATCCCTGGTGGGACGTCGCCATCCGGCTGATGATCAAGTACTCGAACCTCTACCTCATGACTTCCGCCTACGCGCCGAAATACCTGCCGGACTCGCTCATCCACTACATGAACACGCGCGGAAAGCACAAAATCATGTTTGCCTCGGATCACCCCGTCCTTTCCATGAAACGTTGCGTCGATGAGGCCGAGCAACTCGAGCTGCGCCCGGGCGTCCTGGAACGTTATCTCTACGACAATGCCGAAGCCGTGCTCTTCGGCCCACGAAACCCACGCTATCCGGACTGAACAAGCCTCCTTCACGCAAGCACCACCCAGGAGTTCGGGGAAGTCTGCGCCCACCCTCTCCAGGCCGCGGTACCATGCCCCTATGGAAGACGAGTCCTCCATTCCCGGAACGCGTTACCCCATTCTCCCGCTGCCCCACATCCCGGAGCAGACCGAGTTGATCGAGATCGGCCCGATCACCGTCGGAATCGGCTATCGGTTGCTCAACGACGAAACGGCGGGCGAGTACCTGCGCGAGGTGCGCTACAACCCGCGCCCCGAGGAAGGCGACGACGGGTATCGGAACGCGGGCACCGACGACGCCGGAGTGTGCATCCACGTGTTCGGCAACGAGACGGGTGACCTTCTCGAGTACTTCCGCTTCGACTGCTTCGAAGCCGAACCCCACTACCACTACGTCTACCAGGACGAACAGGCCCAACGCCGCGTGTTCCTCGACCCCGTCCTCGAGGGTGACCCCAAGGGCTGGGCACTGGATCGCCTACGCACGCGACTACCCGAAATCCTGCGCTCAGTGGGCGCGACCGACCTGGCCGAGCGAGTGGATGTTCGCCAGGTGGCCGAGGCCATTCCCCAGATCGAAGCGGCCATCGAGCGCGCCCGAAGTCACGCCTGAGGCCGCCGGTTCGCCAAGGCCGATCACAGGTTCAACAGGGACGTGAAGAGCTCCGGGGTTTCCCGTGGGCACGAGCCAAAGAGAAGGTGGCGTCGGGAAGCAGAGGCAATGCTTGTGGGGTCCCGCCCGGAGACTAGGGGCCGCCGTTGCCAGTGGCGGAACGGAATTCGGGCATCACGTGGTTGGCGAAGTACTCGAGGCGCGGCGCCGCGTCATCGGCACGCTCCCCCGGGGCCACCGGCCACAGTTCGACGGCCTCCACGGACTCCGCAGCGGCGATGTCCCGCAAAGCACTCACGGCCCCGGGCCCGTCGTGAAGGGTCACGAAGCCCTTGGACAGTAGTTCCTCGGGCTTCTCGAAGGCTGGGATCTGCTGCATGCCGAATTCACGGTATTGGGTGTAGTGATAGAGCAAGTGCTCTCCAATCCGCGCGAATGTGCGCTCGGGGTCTTCGTCGACCACCCACGAAAGCATGACCAGCGCCCGCCCGGTCGAGGGTGCATTCAAACGCCTGCGCTGCTCGACGTAGGCCCCCACAGCTTCCGGCGAGGGGCACAGGTAACCGTCGCCCAGGCGCGCGGCGCGTTCGACACCTGCTGGCGCCAGACCCCCGATCCAGATCTCCGGCCCCCCTTCACGCACGGGCGGTGGCGTGACGGTCAGCTCGTCGAAGGCAAAGAAACGCCCCTGATGGGCAAAGTGCTCCCCCGCAAAGGCCCGCCGCAGGATGCCCAGGGCCTCTTCGGCGCGGTCACGCCGTTCGGCGAGGGCGGTCCCCAGAGCGGCGTGCTCCGCACCGCGGTAGCCAAGCCCTACTCCCAGGCGAAAGCGGCCACCCGAGATTGCGTCCACGGTCAGACAGTCCTCCGCCAGCCTCAGAGGGTTGTGGACGGGCAGAACGAGCACGTTGGTTCCGAGGGTGGCCCGGCGGGTACGCGCAGCCACGGCTGCAGCCAGAGTCAGAGGCGAACTCGCAAAATCGACGAAATGATGCTCGGGGATCGAGAAGGCATCGAAGCCCAACTCGCGCTCCGCCCACTCGATCTGGTCGAGGAGCGCTGCGTGACGGCGCTCACCGGGCTCGTGCCAGGGTGCGGGGTTGCGGAAATCGTAGTGGAGCGAGAATTGGAGTGCTCTGGCGCTCATGGACACCCTCCGAATTCGTTTCTAGAGCTGGATTCTAGAACGCCACCCACCTCCGGAGACGAAATTTTGCGCGGGCCGAGTATCGGCGGGAGTAGTCTGGCATCTCAATCGTCGAGGAGGCACCCATGGCAGAAACCGCAGATCTCGGAACTCCCTTCCTGCGCTACGAACGCGAGGGACACATTGCACTTTGCACCATCGACCGGCCGTCGTCGAAGAACGCCCTGTCGAGTTCCATGTACTACGGCATCAAGAAGGCTGTCGCCCTGGTGAACACCTACGAGGAGCCGACAGCCCTGATTATCACGGGCACCGGTGACGTGTTCGCACCCGGTGGCGAACTGCGGGGTGTCGTCGAGGACCCCAACCCCAACCAGGAATACATGGTGGGTGGGGACATCATCCCCTTCGAAGAGGTTCGCATGAGCTTCGCTCCCGTGATCTCCGCAGTGAACGGCATGTGCTGGGGTGGCGGGCTTCTGACGGCCATGATGTCGGACATCGCGGTCTGCAGTGAGCGCGCAACGTTTCGCGTACCCGAGTTGGTCCGCGGGATCGCCGACATGAACTACGCCGCCTATCTCCCAGCCCATGTAGGTGTGGCGGTGGCACGCGACATGATGCTTTCCGGTCGTATCGTCTCCGCCGAGGAGGCCCTGCGCATCGGACTCATCTCACGGGTCGTGGCCCACGAGGACCTGATGGAGGAATCGCGCAAGGCGGCCGAGGAGATCCTGCGCAGCGCGCCCGAAGCACGAATGTTCGTCAAGCGTGCTCTCACCGAAAACTATGGCCACGTCGATCGCATGTCGTTCCACTGGTCGCTCTGGAAGAGTGGGGAAGCCCACGAGGGAATGCGCGCGTTCGCGGAGAAACGATCACCCGAATGGGTTCCGACCAACCTGCGCACAGGACGGCTCTAGCCAGAAGTTGCGCCGAACCGCCCCTCACGGAGACGGAGACTGCGGGAAGTTCCCAGCATTTCCAGTGCGATTCGAGCGGGGCGCTCGCCGCATCGCCCGGCCCCATTCGCGAATCTCCTCCGGTACGGGCTCGTCGACGAACACTCGCTTGCGCAAGCCCCGAAAATCCTCCGCACGACCCAATCGCGCATAGAGACGGAGCAGGTCGCGCACGGCACCATTGCTGGATTCTGGATAGATCTCGACCGAGCGCTCGAGGTCGACGAGCGCATTCGCGACAGAACCATTCAGTTGGGCGACGAAGGCACGAACGTAGTACAGGCGCGCCCGCCAGAACTTGCTGAGATGTTCGCCCAGCAGCGGTTCGGCGGCCGCCAGGTACTCGAGCGCCTGTTGGCGATGGTCTTGCGAATCTGATCGGGCAAGGGCACTGGCCATTCCCAACAGACTCCCATAGCTCCCCTCGGCAGCCATCCGGTGCTCGCGCAAGACCGATGAAGGCAGAGCGCCGGGGTTCTCGTAGGCGATGCGGGCGAGCCAGTCCCCATAACGTACCAGCAGATCGACGCGGTGAGAGGCATTCCAAGTGTCGACCTCCGTCCGCTCGATCAACGATCGGAAGTAGTCGAGCGTCTCGGGTACCAGCTTGACTTGGTTCGAACCCTCTGGAAGCACCCGGAAATAGATTCCCCGGTCTTCGAGGGTCGCACCCCAGCGCGTCGAGCCCATGACGAATACGGGTCGTTCACTGTCCAAGGAGAATTCCCGGAGAATCTGGAGCTGTCGTGGTGTGGGAGTGGTGACCGGAGAAAACAAGCGATTGGCGAAGACGAGACCGTTCTCGTTGAAGACCTCGATGTCCGGACGCACACCTTCCACATGGTGCAGGTATCCAATGGGCCCCACGTCCTGATCGACGGAAGTGAAAAGAATGGAATCTTCGGGGAGTGTGCGAAGCACGCTCATTCCGAAATCGTGCCCCCAGGTGTCGGAGCTGCGATCGTTGATCGGGAGGTTGGTGGCGAAGGACCCGAGGACCACGCCAACGCAGAGCAGCGGAACCACCCAGCGCCCGGCCGACCCCGCCTTGGACCCGGCCCATGAATGGAGTGCCGAGAGCCCCGCAGCGAAGAAGAGCCCCAGCGTGCCGAAGGCCACGAGTGGAAACGGACGGACGGTCGCCCGGCCGATGGGCTCATAGTCGAAGCCCAGAATCCACATCAGAACAAAACTCGTACCCAGGACCCCAGCGATCAGCCCCAGCCAAAGCGAAATGGGCACGCGGAGTCGGAGCCAGAACATTCCCACCACGGCCACGAGTGCGCCGACGAAGGTGTAGGCATGGACCATCTCCCGCGCCATGAAACCCTGGAACGCGAGCTTGTCATTCCAGCCCGCACTGGTCACCCGGGTCTCGTGCCCTTCGTAGCTCTCGCGCGAGAGGACGTACCAGAACTCGCGAAAGGAATCGATGGGCCCCACGAAATTGACCGGGATATCGGCCTGCGATCGCCAGACCACCCACACGTAGGGGAGGAGGCCCACCAAACCAAATGGCACCGCAGTGACGGCTTGGCGCGCGATCTCCCATCTCCTGGACCCAAGGACCAGCAACAGACAAGGCGTGGATAACACGATCAGCGGCCAGTGGTTGGCGAGAGACAAACCGTAGACCAGCGCGATCCACCGCAACCGGCCCGGCGTGGGGCGCTCGAGGTAGGTGAGGCTCGAACCCAGGAGAATGAAGAAAAGAGCGGCATTGAGCGTATAGACATCAGCGAGGATCGACTGAGACCAGAAGTGCTCGGAAATCCCGTACGCGAGTGCGGCAACGAAGGCGAATCCACGTTCGCGAATGAGCAGCGAAGCGCACCAGAACACCGCACAGGCGGCCATGGCTCCGAACACGCCGCTGGCCAGGTGGGCCCGGTAGGCAACGCTGTCCACGGGAAGCCAGGTGAACAGATGAACCAGAAGTGTGTATACTGGATACCCGGGAGGATGGGCGACACTCGGCACGGCAGCTGCCATGGCGAACAGACCGTCGTCTTCGAGAAGCACCCACCGAGCAGCCGTGGACGCGTAAAGGGCCAAGAGCAGAACGAAGAGCAGGAAGGTGAGTGGGAACCACTCCCTCAACACGAAAACCGACCCGTTCGTCCCGTGGAAGAATGCGGCCCTTCCATTTCCGGGATCCGCTGCTCGAGTTCGAGTCTCCACCAAGCCCCCAGAGTACCGTTGGGCCACGTCCAACGCTCGATCGAGAAAGTCCCTCCGCGGGGATTTCCCCTTTCTCCACGACCCGGGCACCCCCACCCGGTGTGCGATACTCAGCGGGCATGGCGAACGGTTTCAACCTGTTCGAGTCGATCCTCTGGACCCCCGAGCAGGGCTACTTCCTATTGGACCGCCACCTCGCCCGACTCGAACGCTCGGCCGAGCACCTGGGATTTCGCGTAGACCTCGCGGAGGTCGATGCACGGCTGGCCCAATTCGCCTCGGAGCTTCAGCGCCCCAGGAAAGTTCGCCTGATCGTCGCGGGTGATGGAGAACTCTCCATCCAGGAAGAGGACCTCAAGCCGAGCAGCCCAGTCCGCCTTGCCATTGCCAACGAACCCGTCGATCGTTCGAACCCGTTCCTTCAACACAAGACCTCACGACGCGAGGTCTACGAGAGGGCCCTCGCCGCCCACCCTGAAGCTCAGGACGTCGTCCTGTGGAACCAGCAGCGGGAGATCACCGAAACCTGTACGGCCAACCTCGTCCTGGAAATCGACGGTGGAAGGCTCACCCCCATGGAGTCAGCGGGTCTGTTGCCCGGGACCTTCCGGGCACAACTGCTCGACGACGGTGAGATCGAAGAGACCTGCCTGACCGTCGACGACCTCCACCACGCTGACAAGATCTACCTCATCAACTCGGTGCGCAGATGGTGCGACGCTCACCTGATCGAATCCCGCTGACCCCTTCCGCCCAGGCGGCGCACCACGACATGGGAGAACCCCCACAGTTCACGCGGTAGGTTCCCACGAGGCTCAAAAGCCCTCAGATCTGGGCAGCGGCTGGTCGATGGGTGCGAAGACTCACCAGCCGAGGATCTTCGATGGCCCCTGCCTTCGACGCCGCCGAAAACAAGATGATGACTGAGGGCCTGTCGCCGTTGGCGATTCGCAGCTTTCGGCGCAACTTCGACACCCTCATGTCCGGTGACACCGGGCGCCTTCTCGAAGAAACCATCGCGCCCGTGGAGAGCCTGCCCCACCTCGAGGAGTTGCAGAGCTACACCCAGGCCGGCATCAGCGCCCTCCCCCGCACGGTCGTGTTGAAGCTCAACGGAGGGCTGGGAACCTCCATGGGTACGACGCGTGCCAAGAGCCTGCTACCCGCGAAAGAGAACCTCTCCTTCCTCGAGATCATTGCGCGACAAACCCTGTCTCTTCGTCAGCGCTTCGACGTTCAGCTTCCCCTGATCCTCATGAACAGTTTTCGCACCCGTGACGATTCCCTGGCAGTGCTCACTCGGCACCCATCCATGGACACCGGAGTGCCCGCGGACTTCCTACAGAGCAAAGTTCCGAAGCTCCTCGCATCGGACCTCGCGCCACTCGAGTGGCCGTGTGATCCCTCACTGGAGTGGTGTCCGCCGGGACACGGTGACATCTACACCGCCCTCACCACTTCGGGAATGTTGGGGTTTCTGCTCGATGCCGGCTACGAATACGCATTCATCTCGAATGCCGACAACCTCGGTGCTGCCCTCGAGGTCGACATTCTCGGCTGGATGAGCCAGGAACAGATCCCCTTTGTGATGGAGGTGGCGGACCGCACGCGTGCAGATCGCAAGGGAGGGCATCTGGCGCGCAGCCGGTCCGACGGCCGGCTGATGCTGCGCGAATCAGCCCAGTGCAGCCCCGACGACGAAGCGATGTTCCAGGACATCGAGCACCACCGTTTCTTCAACACCAATAACCTCTGGATCGACCTTCCAGCGTTGAGGGCTCGCCTCGAGGAGAGCGAGGGCCTGCTCGAACTCCCGATGATTCGCAACGAGAAGCACGCGGACCCTCGGGATCGGCGCTCGCCTCGTGTCTATCAACTCGAAACAGCCATGGGCTCGGCCATCAGCTGTTTCGAATCGAGCCGCGCCCTACGCGTTCCCCGCGAGCGCTTTTCTCCCGTCAAGACCACTGGGGATCTGCTGGCCCTCTGGTCCGACGCCTACGTGCTCACCCCGGACTACCGGGTACACCGCGATCCCGCAGCTCAACCCGAGTTGTTGATCGATCTCGACAGCGAGCACTACCAGCACATCGACGACTTCATGAAGCGCTTCCCAGAAGGGGCTCCCTCGCTGATGGAGTGTTCGGGTCTGCGGATCACCGGCGACATCCGTTTCCAAAAGGACGTGATCCTGCGGGGCAGCATTGAGCTCACGAATCGCGACTTCGACCCACTGTGGGTCGGTGAAGGAACGGCGCTCGGGTTCTGATCGCGAGTCTGGCCCAGCGGGCGACCGCCGAGGATCGCCTCAGTCTTCGGGGTCGGTGGAGCGCAGCGCCGCAGCGGAACCCGTGAGAAAGACCCCTGGGTCCTGGGTTTTGGCGACAGCGATCGCTCTCATGTCGGGGATGTAGGACTCGAAAGCGTCGCCCTCGATGGCCTCGACGATCCCCGCCGCGCAATCCGCCGCGGGCATCAAGGGCCCATCGTAAGCCGGTTGCTCGCGGGTGGGCCGGCTCCAGATCTCGGTGTCGATGGGCCCGGGAATCACCAGCTTGACGTCGACGGGATCTCCGACGAGATCCACGAACATCGCCTCACTGAAACCGCACAGGGCGAATTTCGCCGAGCAGTAGGCGGCTTCATGGGCAATCCCCAGCCGGCCCCCGAGGCTCGAAACATTCACGATCAATCCCCCACCCCGCGCGCGCATGAGTGCCAGAGCCGTCAGGCTCATGCGCACCGGAGATTCAAAATCGATCCGCAGGGTCTCGGCCAGCGAGTCCGGGGTGATGTCAGCGACGTGGGTCCGGTCCGGGACGGCCGCGTTGTTGACCAGGATGTCCAGCGGACCCAACTCCTCCCAGGCCTCTCGGACCACCCGCTCGGCCAGATCCAGATCCCCGAGATCCGCGGTCCAACCCCGCGAATTCGGGGTGTGGCGCCGGCAATCTTCCATGACCTCTTCCAGGCGATCCGTGCGGCGCGCCACCCCACCGACAATCGCTCCCGCTTCGGCCAACGCCCGGGCAAGTGCTGCCCCGATGCCCGAAGAAGCTCCCGTCACCAGCACCCTGCTGCCCCGAACCTGCACGCACCCTCCTCTCGGCTCTCCAGCCCGACGACCTCCACCCCCCCCTGGTTTCCAAGCGCGAGTTCATGGTCCCGTGCGATGATGGAGCAGGAGGATCGAGGTGCCAAGCTCGGCGAGCGCGGGTGACGTGATTGCCGAAGAGGAGTCAACTCCGGAACCACGAGCCCAAAACCGGAAACCAACCCAAAGGACAAGAAGCCGACATGCCCAAACGGTTCCTCATGGGACTCGACATCGGTGGGGGAAGCGGTCGCGCCCTGGTGGTAGACCTCGATTCGGGAGCCGTCGCCACGGCGACCCGACCCTGGCGGTTCCCCGCGGCCGACAGCGCCATCCCCATGGGCTTCGATGCCGACCTCGACACGCTTTGGCAACAGCTCGGTGCTGCCTCCCACGAAGCCCTGGAACGAGCTGGAGCCGCGGCGCCCGAGGTCATCGGCGTGGCGGTCACCAGCATGCGCTTCGGTCTGGTGGTGGCGGATGCCCAGGGCAACCCCCTGTACGCCGGACCCAACCGCGATGCGCGCGCCATAGCCGAAGCGCTGAAGCTGGCAGCCGACCACGGAGATGCGCTGAACACCGACACGGGTCACTTCCCAATGTCGGTCATGGCCGCCCCGCGTCTCCAATGGCTTGCCCGTAACGCACCGGAAACGTGGGAACAGTCGGCTGTGGCGTACTCCCTCAACGACGCCATCACCCATCGCCTGTGCGGTGCCATCGCCACCGACGCATCGCAAGCGGGGGAGACCCTGCTGTGCGAGCTCGAGCGAAGACATTGGGCCTGGGAGTGGATCGACCGGCTCGAGTTGCCGCACCGCCTCTTTCCTCGCATCGCCCCGGCTGGAGAATGCCTGGGGGAGTTGACGGCTGACGCCGCCGCCCATTTCGGACTGGCCGCTGGCACCCCCGTCGCCCAGGGCGGAGCCGACACCCAATCTGGTCTACTCGGCGTGGGCGCCCTCGAAAATGGATCCGCGGCGGTGATCGCCGGCACCACGGCGCCCGTGGAAATCGTCCTCGACCGCCCGGCCGAGGATCCAGCCGCTCGCTGCTGGCAGGGACATCATCTGGTCGATGGACGCTGGGTCATCGAGAGCAGCGCGGGACCGGTGGGCGAGGTCCTCGAATGGTTGGCGGGCGCGCTCCATCCCGACCTTCCGCAACCCGTCGCGGCCTTGCTCGCCGAGGCCGACCAATCGATTCCCGGAGCCTCGGGCATCCTGTCGACTCTCGGTGCGCAGATCATGGACGCTCGGGCCCCGAGCCTCCCCAGCGGGAGCATCAGCCTCTCGCACCTGCTTGCCCGGGACGACCCGGCCCGCCGGCGTCACCTCGCACGCGCCGTGGTGGAAGGCCTCGCCTACGGGATCCGCGGCAACCTCCAACAGGCTCGTGAGATCTCGGAGCGGGAGGTCACCGCCCTGGCCCTGGGAGGCGGACTGTCACGCAGTGCCAGCTTTGCCCAGTTGCTGGCCGACGTGTGCGGCCTGCCGGTCGAGACGCGTACCGCGAGCGAGTCCTCGGCACTGGGCGCGGCGATCTGTGCAGGCGTCGCAGCCGAAGTCTTCGGAGACCTGGCCCAGGGCAGCCAGCAGTTGTCGGGAGAAGCACACCGCTTCGAGCCCGACGCCGAGCGCACCGCCGTCTACGAAGAACTCCACACCCACTGGCGACTTCAACTCGATGGGGAGGCCCCGGGCCGGGAGCGGGCCATGAGCCGACTCGCCGGCGCAGCCCTGTCCCCGGCATCGGCCGAAACCACCTCAGTGTCGGCAACCCGACCGCGAATCCTGGTGACGGCCACCGTAGACGAAACTTCTCTCGACGCTCTCCGCGAACTGGGCGACGTCGAGTACGCGAGCTACCGCGACGCCGGGCGGTTGTTGAAGGACGATTCACTCGTCGAGGCCCTGGCGGGGTTCGAGGTCTTCGTAACCGAGATCGATCTCGTGAGTGCCGCGGCCGTTTCCCAGCTGCCGGATTTGCGGGTGGTCGCCTCCTGCCGCGGCAATGCGGTCAACGTGGACGTCGAAGCCTGTTCGCTCTTGGGAATTCCCGTCCTCAATGCACCCGGCCGCAATGCCGACGCCGTCGCCGACCTGGCCGTGGTGATGATGGGCATGTTGGCCCGCAAGCTCCGGGCCTCCAGTGGCCTGCTCGAGTCCACCCCCCACGACCCCGGGGACATGCGCATCCTGGCCACGGCCTTTGGACCCCTCCGAGGCCGGGAGCTTTGGAACAAGACCGTGGGCCTGGTGGGGATGGGAGCGGTCGGGCGAGGAGTGGCCCGCCGGGCCCGGGCCTTCGGGGCGCGGGTCATTGCCTTCGACCCGTACCTCGACCCAGAACGCGTGGCGCTGGACGGCGTCGAATCGGTGGATCTGAACTCACTGCTGCGCAGCAGCGACTTCGTGAGCCTCCACGCACCGGTGACCGACGAGACGACGGGCATGATCGGAGCCGCGGAACTCGCTCTCCTGAAACCCGACGCCTATTTGATCAACACGGCGAGGCCTGCCCTGTTGGACGAGGCAGCCCTGGTCGAAGCCCTGGACGGCGAACGACTGGCAGGGGCAGCCCTCGACGTCTTCGATGCCGAGCCCCCGGGCTCGGACCATCCGCTGCTGAACCGCGACAACGTCATCGCCACCCCCCACGTAGGGGGCAACACAGCCGAGGTCGCAGCCCATCAGGGCCAGATCATCGCCGAAGACCTGGGCCGACTGCTCCGCGGCGAGATGCCAAGACACGCCCTCGACCCAAAAATTGCCGAAGCCTTCGACGGGTCCCGTCCGCGGCCTCAGCCCGATGCCGCGATTCGGGAGCGCTTGGCCGAACTCGCCACGGGACCGGGACCGTCCACCTCGGACCTCAACCAGAAGCGCCGCAGCTAACCCCCACACACGTTCTCACCACGGAGGAACCCACGTGAAGACATCTCTCGAAGCCCGAATGCGTGACGAAGTAGCGATTGTCACCGGATCCACATCGGGATTGGGCCGCGCCATCGCGCGGCGCTTTGCCGCCGAGGGGGCCCGGGTGGTCGTCACCGGTCGCAACCGGGAACGCGGCGAAGCGGTGCTGGAGACTCTGGCGGGACTCCCGGGCGAGGGCGTTTTCCTCCCCGCGGACCTGTCAGACGAGGAGCAGTGTGCCGAACTGGTGGCGCGGACCGTGGATCGTTTCGGCTCCCTCACCGTGCTCGTCAACAACGCGGTGGCGAAGGAGGTCACTCCTCCCCAGGCCCCCATCGACCGTCTGGCTACCCAGACCTGGCACGGCGTCCTCCACGTGGGCCTCACGGCTGTGATGTGGCTTTGCCGGGCCGCCATCCCCGAAATGCGGCGTGCCGGCCACGGATCCATCGTGAACGTCTCTTCTCGGGCCGCGGAACGGGCCGTACCCGGGATGCCGGCCTATTCGGCGGCCAAAGGCGGCATGAACGCACTGACCCGCTCGATCGCCACCGACTTCGCAGCGGAAGCCATCCGCTGCAACACCCTGGCTCCGGGCTATGTGATCAACGACGGCCGCGAAGTCCTCAGCGACGAGCGCCGTACCCACTTCGAGAATATGCACCTGACTCGGCTGCCCATCGACGACGACATCGCCGCCGCCGCGGCCTTCCTGGCGAGCCCCGACTCCGAGGTCATCACGGGCATCCTGCTGCCGGTGGACGGGGGCAGCAGCACGGCGGCACGAGCCAAGTCCTTCGGCTGAAAGACGAGTCAGTCGGTTCTTCCCGTGCCTCTGGAGGGGGAAACGCGGGTAAGATGGAGCCACCCCGGGCCTGACGCACCGGATATGCGAGGGAGGAATGATGAGCCTCAAAGACCAGACCTGCATCGCAGGGGTGGGGCTGACCGATTACGGGAGACGGGGTGATTTCTTCGAAATCGGCTCGGTCCCGAAAATTGCCGAAGCCCTGGACCGAGCCCTCGAGGACTCGGGGATCGATCGACGCGAGATCGACGGCTTCTGCTCTTACTCAGTGGACCCCAACGACCCGAGCCGACTCGCACCGGCACTCGGCATCCCCAACATCAACTACTCGAGCCTCGTGTTCGGGGGGGGTGGGGGCGGAACCTGTGGGGCCGTCGCCAACGCGGCGGCGGCGATCACCGCCGGGCTCGCCGAGGTCGTGATGGTGTACAAGACCATCACCCAACCCCCCCACGCGCGTTTCGGCGCCTCCTACGGCTCCGCCCAGTTGGCCGCAAACCCCCTGACGGATTTCCACCGGCCCTTCGGACTGATCTCTCCGGTGCAGTTCTTCTCCATGATCTTCCGCAGGCACATGCATCTGTACGGAACCACCTCTCGGCATCTGGCCGAGGTGGCCGTCGCCACCCGCACCCACGCCCGACGCAACCCCAAGGCACTGATGCAGGCACCCTTGACCCTCGAGGACCACCAGGAATCCCGCTTGATCGCCGACCCCTTCCGGCTGTTCGATTGCTGCCAGGAAAACGACGGCGGGGGCGTGATCCTGGTCACCTCGGCCGAGCGGGCCCGCGACCTCGCCCAGCCGCCCGTCTACATCATGGCGGGAGCCCAGGGCGGCTCCGCCGAATGGGGACAGGCCCTGACCAGCCAAAATGCGTCAGATGAAATCTACGCCACCGCCGGCCATGCGCATCTGGCCAAGCGACTCTACGCCATGGCCGGGGTCGGCCCCGAGGACGTGGACGTGGCACTCCTCTACGACCACTTCAGTGGTCTGGTGATCCTGCAGCTGGAGGATTACGGCTTCTGCGAGCGCGGCGAGGGAGGTGCCTTCGTGGAGGACGGCGGGCTGCTGTGGGAGGGCGGGCGGCTGCCCGTCAACACCCACGGCGGCAACCTGTCCGAAGTCTATCTGCTGGGCCTGACCCACATCGTCGAAGCCGTGCGTCAACTGCGCGGCACTTCGACCTCCCAGGTCGAAGGGGCGGAAATCGCCCTGGCCACTGCGGGCCCTGCCAATCTTCCCACCAGTTCCCTGCTCCTGAGGAGGTGACCATGTCTCTGCTATCGGAACTTGCAAGCCTTCACCCGGATTCACTCAGCAGCCCCTTCTGGGATGCCTGCAAAAAGCGCGAACTGCGCCTCCAGCGTTGCGCCGACTGCGGGGCCTTCCGACATCCACCTCTGGCAGGCTGCCCCAGCTGCGCCTCGACACGAGACGAATGGGCCCTGGTGGGCGGCCGCGGTCGGGTCTACAGCCACACCACCATCTACCACCCGGCTCTTCCCACGGTGGCGGACGAAGTCCCCTACAACGTCGTGGTCGTGGAATTCGACGACGCGCCCGGCGCCCGCATCATCAGCAACGTACTCGATGCGGAACCCGAAGAGATCCATGTGGGCTTGGAGCTCGAGTTGCACTGGGACGACTGCGGCGACGGCGTGGTGCTGCCACGTTTCAAGATCGCGCAGAAGTGAAACGAGGCCAGCTGATCAGCCTGTCGTTCGTGCTGCTGTGCTGCACGAGCCCTCCTGCCTCTCCGCCTGCCACGACGAGCGACCCCGCCCCAGCCGTCTTCCACTGGCCCGTCACCGTGGCCGACGCCGAGGCCTTTGTGGCGGAAGCCGAGGAACAGCTCGCAACCCAGTGGTTCGAGACTGGACGAGCCTCCTGGGTCGCAGCCAACTTCATCACCCAGGACACCCGAGGCATCGCTGCGGACAGCCAGGCCGAGCTCGTGGCCCTCAACCAACAGCTCGCCGCCGAATCGGATGCCTTCGCGAACCTTGAACTCCCCGAGGACGTGCGCCGCAAGCTCCGGATCCTCAAGGCCTCCCTGTCCATGGCCGCCCCTCAGGACTCGGAACTCCAACGTGAGTTGTCCGAGATCACCACCGAGATGGAAGCCACCTACGCGACAGGGCGCCATTGTCGTCCGGATGGAGAATGCCTCGATCTCACCGCCATGGACCGCCGCATGGCCGAGAGCCGGGATCCCAACGAACTCCTGGATCTGTGGGTAGGCTGGCGTGAAGTCTCGCCCCCCATGCGTGGGCAATACCAACGCTTCGTGGCAATCGCCAACCTCGGTGCCATGGACCTCGGGTTCACGGACCTCGGCGAACTCTGGCGTTCGGACTACGACATGGAGCCCGATGCCTTCACCGCCGAGGTGGAGCGTCTGTGGAAACAGGTCGAACCGCTATACGAAGCCCTGCATTGTCACGTTCGCGCACGACTGGCCGAGCATTACGGCCCCGATCAAGTCTCCCTCGACGAACCCATCCCCGCCCATCTGTTGGGAAACATGTGGAGCCAAACCTGGGGCAACGTCTACGAACTGGTGGGCCCCGCCGAATCGGACCCGGGCTACGACCTCACCGGGATCCTGCGCGACCAGGGCGTCGACGCCCGGGGAATGGTCCGTTTCGGCGAGGGATTCTTCAGCTCTCTGGGCTTCGCTCCGCTCCCGGAAACTTTCTGGCAGCGATCCCTGTTCACGCAGCCGCGAGACCGTGATGTGGTCTGCCACGCCAGTGCCTGGGATATCGACGGCCTCGACGACCTTCGCATCAAGATGTGCATCCAGATCACCGGCGAGGACTTCTTCACGGTCCACCACGAGCTCGGGCACAACTACTACCAGCGCGCCTACAACCAGCAGCCCCCTCTGTTCCAGGGGAGTGCCCACGACGGCTTTCACGAGGGCGTTGGAGATACGATCGCCCTTTCGATCACCCCCGAGTATCTGGTGCAGGTGGGCCTGCTCGACGAGCTTCCACCCAGCGATGCGGACCTCGGCCTGCTCATGAAGATGGCCCTGGACAAGGTCGCCTTCCTGGCCTTCGGACTCTTGGTCGACCAATGGCGCTGGCAGGTCTTTTCGGGCGCCATCGACCCGGCCGACTACAACGCCTCCTGGTGGGAGCTGCGCGAGCGATACCAGGGCATCCAGCCCCCAGTCGCCCGCGACGAGAGTTCCTTCGACCCCGGTGCGAAGTTCCACATTCCCGCCAACGTGCCCTACACCCGCTATTTCCTCGCGTACATCCTTCAGTTCCAGTTCCAGCGGGCCCTGTGCGAGATCGCGGGTTATGAAGGCCCCCTCCACCGCTGTTCGATCTACGGCAGTCAGGTCGCGGGAGAGCGACTCAACGACATGCTCGAACTCGGCCGTTCCAAACCCTGGCCCGATGCCCTGGAAGCCCTGACGGGGCAACGAGAGATGGACGCCTCGGCGTTGATCGAATACTTCGCTCCCCTGAGCGCCTGGCTCGAAGAGCAGAACACCGGCCGCAGCTGCGGCTGGTGATCCCACCCGACGGCAATCCGAGTCAGCGCGGCGAGGGTTCCCGCATCGGGCGCATGAGAGATTCCTGGGCCACCGTGGCCACCTGCACACCGTCCTGGCGGTAGATGACACCGCGCGAAAAGCCACGAGCCGCAGCGGCACGAGGACTGTCGCAAACCCACAGCAGCCACTCGTCGGCGCGCGCGTCGACGTGGAACCACACGGCGTGGTCGAGGCTCGACATCATGGGCGCACCCAGAGGCCCCTCATGGCCGTGGGCGCGGATGGCCGTGTCGTTGAGGGACATGTCGCTCGTGTAGGCGATGATCGCGCGATGGAGGTCGGGGTCATCCGGCAGGGGGTCGTGGGTTCGGAACCAGGCCACCATGGGCTCGCGACCGACGTCGCCTCCGAGATAGTACGGAACTACGGCGTGGCGCATGTCGATCGAACGAGGCTTTCCCGCCCAGTGACGCGAGCCCTCAGGAAGGCGAGCACCGCGGACTCCCACGAGTTCCTCCAGAGGCGGAAGGCTCTCCGGGTCCGGCGCCGGTGGCGCCGTCGCCTGATGCTCGTAGCCCTCTTCTTCGCGCATGAATGACGCGATCATCTGGAAGATCGGTTCCTCATCCTGCACGGCGAGGACCTGGCGTGTCGCGAAGGCCCTGCCCTCGCGGGTTCGTTCCACGCGAAAGTCGATGGGGAGCGCCGGGTCGCCCATGCGCAGAAAGTAGGCGTGGATCGAATGGGCTCGGCGCCCCTCGACACTGCGCTGGGCGGCCACCAGAGCCTGCCCGACGACCTGGCCGCCAAAGATCCTGCCGTGACGATCGTCCTCGCACACCCCGCGATGGAGGTCCTCGCCGACGAGTTCGAGGTTCAGGCATTCGAGAAGACGCTGCTGTAGAGGATGCACGCGCCAAGGGGTAGCACGCTGGGCGCCCCCAGGCGCCCGCGCGCGTCCTTGAACCTTCGGGGTTTCGATCGCCCCTCCGTCGACCCCTAGGACTTGGGCTTGGGTCCCACGCCGTCGTGGAACGGATAGGCGGACTTCATCAAACCGAAGGACTCGAGCTTGTCGCCGAGACTGCCGCGGAAGTGCTCCTGGAGTTCAGCCACCGTCAGCCCGCCGGGCATGAACATCCCCGTGCCGTAGCGCGGTTGCTCGACCACCAGCACGCGGTCGCGGCCCGTGCCAAACAGCTGACCCGTCACCCAGTTCGCATCGTCACTGCACAACCAGGCCACGAAGTGACCATTGAGGGTGGGGTCCACGAACGGGGCCTCCACCTCCTTGCCATCTGCCCCCTTGTAGGTGGCGGACATGCGGGTACTTCCCGAGGGACTGATGGCATTGACCCTGATCCCGTAGCGGGAAAGCTCCAACGCCCAGGTGTAGGTCATGGAGGCGATGGCCCCCTTGGCGCCCGCGTAGTTGGTCTGCCCGAAATTCCCATAGTGGGCCGCGGAAACCGTATTCACGATGGATCCGCCACCTCCCTGCTCCTTCATGCGGAGCGCGGCCTCCTGGGCGCACATGAAAGTGCCCTTGGCGTGGATCCGGAAGACGTCATCGAACTCGCTGTCCGTCATCTTCAGGAAGGTGCGATCCCGCACGATCCCGGCGTTGTTCACGCAGCCATCGATGCGTCCGAATTCCGAGACGCACTGGTCGACGAGCTGAGCCGCCCCTTCGCGGGTTCCGATGTCGGAGTCGTTGGCACTCGCCTTGCCGCCGGCCTGCTCGATCTCCGCCACGACCTTCTTCGCCTCTTCGAGGTCGACGTCATTGACCACGACGGCACCTCCGTTCTCCGCGAGGCGCAGGCAATGTCCCCGCCCGATGCCGCGCCCACCCCCCGTGACGACAGATGCCTTGCCTTCCAGAACTTTCATTGGATCAACTCCTGTATTCAATTCCATGGTTCCGTTTGCGGAACTCCCAACGTGCGCGGCCTATACTCGCATCTCCGGCTGCTGCGATCGAGCGTTTCCGTGCGCTGTTTTGCAGCGGTCGAGCCCGCAGCCGGCGCAGCCACAAAACGCGATCAGTCGCCAGAGGAGATCAAAACCATGGAGATCGGGGTCACCCTTCACGCCACAGACCTCTCGATGGATCCCGTCGACCTCGCACGGCAGGCGGAAGAACGCGGCTTTTACTCGCTCTACGTCCCCGAGCACACCCACATCCCCACGAGCCGGCGGACCCCCCCGCCGACGGGAACCGAAGAACTCGACGAGGAATACCTCCGCTCCTTCGACCCTTATATCGTGCTCGCCGCCGCCGCCAGCGTGACCGATCGGATCCTATTGGGAACGGGAATCAGCCTGCCAGCCCAGCACGACCCCATCACCTTCGCCAAGCAGATCGCCACCCTGGACCGAATCGCCTCGGGCCGCCTGGTGCTGGGGATCGGCTTCGGCTGGAACCACGAAGAGATGGAGAACCACGGCATCGAGGTCCGGACCCGTCGCGAGCGCGTCCGAGAACACATGCTGGCCATGCAGGAACTGTGGCGTGAGGACGTGGCCGAGTACCACGGCGAGTTCGTAGATTTCGAGCCCAGTTGGCAGTGGCCCAAACCTCTCCAAAAGCCCGGTCCGCGGATCCTCATCGGCGGCGCCCCGGGGCCCAAGATCTTCGCTCAGGTCGCCGAGTATGCAGACGGCTGGATGCCCATTGGTGGTGCTGGCATGCGGGAGGCTCTCGTCGCCCTGCGCCAAGCCGTCGAAGAGCGCGGCCGAAACCCCGAGGACCTGCACCTGGTGCCCTTCGGGGTGTTGCCCAGCCCGGAAAAGCTCGACTACTACCAGTCTCTGGGAATCACCGAGGTGGTCCTGAGGCTGCCATCGGCACCCGCCGACGAGGTCATGCCCATTCTGGATGGTTACACCCAGTACCTCTGAGCATGCCGCAGTGGCCGGTCGAGCAGCGGGAGATCAGTTCCGCACGACAGGGCCGCGTCCTATACGCGAACCCAGCGCGGCATGTGGATCTCGTCGTTCACCGCTTCGAAGACCACCTGAACCGCCATGCCAATTTCGATGGTAGCGGGATCGATGGCGTTGATGGGGTCGCCGGCTTTCTCCACCAGATTTCCCAGTAGACGGATCGTGGGGTTCTCATCGAGTGCAACGGTGATCACATGGTAGGGAGCAAGGGGCATGAATTGTGGCAGCAGCGGCGGGTGGGGAACCACGTACGACCACACCGTTCCCCTTCCGGAAACAAGGGTCCAGTGAGAGTCGGTCGAGTGACAATCGGGACACATGGGACGCGGAGGGAAGCGCAAGCGCTCGCACCCACTGCACTGTTGAATTCGCAATTCGCCCTTGCGGGTGTACTCCCAAAAGGGAGCTTCATCCGGTCCAATGGCGGGAAGCAATACGTCCTGGCTCACGGGGTCACCTCCTGAGAATCATTGCGCTGGTGGGCACGCCCTCACCTGCGGTCACGATGCAGGTGTCGGCACCCTCCACCTGGTTGCACGAAGTCCCTCGCATCTGGCGCACGTTTTCGTTGATCAGGTTGAATCCGTGCACATAGGCTTCGGACAAGCCACCCCCCGAGGTATTCACGGGCAATCGCCCCCCGACTTCGATGCCGCCGTCCTCCGTGAAGGCCGCCCCCTCACCCCGCTCGCAGAACCCATACCCCTCGAGGGACAGGATAATGAGCGGGCTGAACGCATCGTAGAGTTGGGCCACCTTGATGTCTTCGGGCTTGATGTCGGACGTCTTGTAGAGACCGTCGGCACAACACCAGGCCGGCCCCCGCAGCGGGTCCTCGTTCCAGTAATTCGTCATGGTTTGATGCTGGGGCGGCAACCCCTGGGAAACCGAGTGAATGTAGACCGGCGTCTGGGGGCAATCCTTGGCGCGTTCAGCGGACACCACCACACAGGCCAGGGCTCCATCGGTTTCAAGGCAGTTGTCGAACAGACACAGGGGCTCGGAAATCCAGCGGGCATTCATGTAGTCGTCGCGCGTCATCTTGCGCTCGTACATGATCGCGTTGGGATTGTTGTTGGCGTGTTTACGCACGGACATGGCCACGTTGCACAGGTGCTCGCGGGTTGCCCCATACTCGTGCATGTAGCGACGCGTCAGCATTCCGATCTCGTCGGCGGGTCGTAGGAGTCCCCAGGGACGGGTCCAAGAGGCCCCCACGGTGACCTGATCATTGGCCGCCCAGGGACGCTGACCCGAGCCGCGCTTGCGCGAGCGCCAAGCCACTCCAACCTCGCATTGGCCCGTCGCAACCGCCATGGCAATGAGCCCCACGCATCCGGGCCCCGCTCCGCCGCCATAACCGACCTGCCCAAAAAAATTGATGTCTCCGGCGCCCATGTTCTTGGCGATGTCGACCTCGCTGGTCGTCTCCATGGTGTAGGACGCCATCCCGTCCACATCCGACGGCTTGAGCCCCGCCTCGGCCAGTGCAGCAATGATCACCTCACTGGCGAGTTGGCACTCTGAAGCCTCGAGGTTCTTCGAGAACTTCGACTCGGCAATCCCGACGATGGCTGTTGCGTCTTTCACAATGCTTCCTCCCAGGTCAAACGAGCACTCCGACCGAGTGACTCACTTTCCGCCGTAGGTTTCGCGCAGTTGGTTCTTGAGAATCTTTCCGCTCGGGTTGCGCGGTATCTCGTCCACGATCTCCAGTTGCTCAGGAATCTTCTGCATCATCATCCGCTTGGACTTTAGATAGTCGACCATCTCCTCGAACGCGAGGTTGTCGCCCGCCGATGTGCTGGCCACCACGGCACAGGCACGCTCCCCGGTCTTCGGGTCGGGTAGGCCCACCACCGCCACATCCGCCACCTTCGGGTGCTCGTACAGGAGATCTTCGATCTCCTTGGCGCTGATGTTCTCGGCATTGCGGATGATCACGTCCTTGACCCGACCCGTGATCACCACGTAGCCATCCTCATCGACGAATCCGAGGTCGCCGGTCAAGAAGAAGCCCTCGTCGTCGAACCCCGCATCATTGAGGGCGGTGTCGAGATAGCCTTTGCACAACTGAGGGCCCCAGACTCGCAGCTCCCCCTCCTCGCCCGGCGCAGCCGGACTGCCATCGAGCTTCACCACCCGGATCCGGGCATGGGAGGGATTGACCTTCCCCTCAGTGACAGCCAGCTTGTCATCGGGATCCTCGGTGGTGCACATGGCGATGATGGGGCACTCGGTCAACCCGTAGCCAGCGATGATCCCATAGCCTCCGAGCTCGGACTTCATCTCCTGGTGCAGAGTCGGAGGCTTGGGCGCCCCGCCGCCTGGAAATGTTCGAACATTGGGAAACAGTGGTTTTTCAGGATGTTCGCGCTGCCTCGAGAGATAGAGGTTGAAGAAAGCGGTCCCCGAACCCGCATGTCGAACGTCCTGCTCCGAGAGAAAATCCACGCTCTCGGGACCAAAGATCTCCACCACCAGGTGGTGGCTGCCGGAGATCAGCGCGGCCATGAGCCAGTTCGCACCGCCGATGTGGGTGACGGGAAACACCAGCCCAATGCTCTCGCCAGGTTGCAGATCCATGGTGCGCGAAAATCCCACACTCGTGGCGAGCAGCGTCTGGTCGGTGTGACGCGCGCCCTTGGGGTCCGAAGTCGTCCCCGAGGTGTAGAAGATCCAGCGCACCGGGGCTTCGTCAGGAGTACAAGAAGGCGGCGGGGGCGGCAGTGCGGAGGGGTCGCCTTCGGGAAGATCGTGCTCAACCACCAGAACCTCGAGTTCGGGATTCTCCTGGGCGAGTTCCCCAGCCATACCGGCGTAGTCGAAGCCGCGAAATTCCGTGGGGACGATCAGGAAACTCGCACCGGTCTGACGCGTCACGAAGTCCACTTCTCGGTGGCGATAGATGGGGATGACCGGATTTTGCACGGCGCCCAAGCGCGACAACGCGCCCATCAGGATCAAAGCACTCACCCGCGTGGGAAGGATCCAGGTCACCGCCGTCCCTTCGCCGATCCCCAATGCCTGCAGTCCCGCCGCCGCGCGCTCGATGCTGTCGCGATACTCGGTAAAACTCAGCTCGCGCCCGGCATCATCGAGACAAAAGCGAGCGTCTGGGGTTTCGGCAACTCGCCACTCGATCAGATCCCACAAGCTTCCCCAGCTTTGCCCGCTCAATTGATCTTCTCCCCACCGCCCTCGGTCGCCCACTCCCTCAGAACGAACTTGGTGATCTTACCCGTCGCGTTGGTGGGCAGTTCGTCTACCAGAGCGACACGACGGGGCACCTTGTAGTTGGCCATGTGGTCCCGGCACCAGGCCGAGATCTCCTCTTCGGTCAACTCCACACCTTCGAGGGGCACGACGAATGCCATGCCGACCTCACCCATGCGCTCGTCGGGAATCCCGATCACGGCCACCTGAGCGATGCCTTGGTGCTCGAACATCAGGCTCTCGATCTCAGCGGGATAACAGTTGAAGCCGCCCATGATGAACATGTCCTTCTTGCGGTCGGTGATCTTCAGATAACCCGCGTCGTCCATGACGCCGATGTCCCCGGTGTGGAGCCAGCCCTCGGCATCGATCGTCGCAGCGGTTTCGGCCTCATCATCCAAATATCCCCGCATCACGTTGTAGCCCCGGATCACAACCTCCCCCGGTTCGCCCCGGGGAACTTCTCGACCGTCGTCATCGACGCACAAAACCTCGACATCGGGAATCGCGCGCCCGGAGGTCAATGCGATGGTCTCCGGACTGTCGTCGAAGCGGCACATGGTGGCAATGCCGCTGGCCTCGGTCAGACCGTACCCCGTGATGACGGTGTCGAAGCTGAGATCGCGCCGCATGCGGTGGATCAACTCCACGGGAATTGCGGCCGCCCCGGTCACTGCAAGACGCAGGCAGCTCAAATCATGGGCGTCCCGGTCGGGGTGGGCGAGAATCGACTGATAGAGGGTCGGAGGACCCGGGAGAACACTGATGCGCTCCCGACTGGCGCGCTCGAGCACTGCGGGCACATCGAAGACCTGGTGGGGCAATATCGTGGCGCCCCGCATGATGGACGACAGCCAACCCGACTTGTACCCGAACGCGTGGAAGAAGGGATTCACGATCAGGTAGCGGTCCCCCTCTGCCAGCCCCACCACCTCGGTCCAAGCCTTGAATCCGCGCAAGTTCTGCTCATGGGCCGTCATCACCCCTTTGGGCTGACCCGTGGTGCCCGAAGTGAACATGATGTCGGCGAGATCGTCGGGCCCCACGGCGAGCGCCCGTTCACGAGCCTCTTCTTCTGGAACTCCCTCACCACGGGCCAGAAAATCTGCCCAGGTCGTCTGCTCGGTGGAGTCGTCGCGGAACACCACGATCTCCCGAAGGTCGGGGAGATCCTGATCGGCCAACATCCCGACGTAGTCGGCGTCCAGGAAGTTCCCGATCATGAAGATCATGCGGGCTCTGCTCTTGCGTAGGATGTAGCCGGCTTCGGATCCCTTGAGCCGAGTGTTGAGGGGTACGAGGATCGCGCCCGTTGACTGGAGCCCGATAGCAGCCAGAATCCATTCGTAGATGTTCGGAGCCCAGATGGCGATGCGATCACCGTGCTCCACCCCGGAAGCGTTGAATGCACGTGCGGCTCGCAGCGATTCTCGTTCGAGTTCCTCGAAGCTGAGGGTCACATCGCCGTCTTCGATGGCATTTCTGTTTCCGTAGGCCTTGGCAGCCGCGTGCACGAGCCTGGGAATCGTGCGTTCCAACGAAATATCCATGGGGGGTGGGATCCTTAGCGACGTGGCACCCTCACCAGAGGGGAGCCTGCTGACAGAGGGGTGTAGCTTACCACCCGGAGACCACGGACCGGGCTGCGGTTTTGAAGCCCTGGAGCACCGAAAACACATGACCGAAACCCAGCCCGTTCCCATTCTTCCCGCTTCGACGCTGGTGTTGATACGGGACTGCCCGGACCTCCACGTCTACCTGATGCGCCGCAACGCGAGGTCGGTGTTCGTGGGTGACATGTGGATGTTTCCGGGGGGTGGCCTGGAAGACCAGGACCGCGTTCCGCACCTGGCAGCCCTGTCCCCGGACTTGAGCGAGGCCGAGGCCAATCAGCGCCTGGGACTCGCCGAGGGCGGCCTCGCCTGGTGGGTTGCCGCACTGCGCGAGACCTTCGAAGAAGCCGGGGTGCTGTTGGCACGCCCCCGGGATGGCCGGCCGGCCCTGAAAATACGTGGAGACGTCGAACGCGAGCGCGTGGACGCCCAACGAGCACGCCTCGAGAGTGGGCGCCTCGAGTTCGCCCGGATGCTGGAGGACGAGAAACTGGAACTCGAACTGGCGGCGATGCCCTACATCGCGCGCTGGATCACCCCCCCGAATTCTCCCCGCCGCTACGACACCCGCTTCTTCCTGGCCGTCATGCCCGAGGGACAGATCGCGCGCCACGACAACCGGGAGGCCGTCCACTCGGAGTGGCTGCGCCCGGCCGAGGCGATCTCACGCTGGGAGCGCGGCGAGATCGAGATGCTGCCTCCCACCCGGGCTGCATTGCAGGTTCTGGCCGAGTACTCGAGCAGCGCACGGGCTCTGTCCGATGCCCAGGCCCAGCAGAGCGGGAGCGATCTCGAGGTGCGGCGGGAGGGCAACGACCTCCGCGCCCCCCTATTCCTCCCCGGGGATGCCGACTACGAGAATGAGGCCATCTCGGGTCTCGACGGTTGGGTCCGTTTCGTGGCTCGCCCGTCGTGAACCGACGACTCGCCCCCGTAACCTGAGCACTCGGCCTCTGCTTGCCAGCAACTCCGCGCCTGCCGTAACCTCAACTCCCGCGCCCTGCGCGCCAAAACACACCGGAGAGCCCCCTTTGGACCTGCACTTCAGCGAAAACGACGAGGCCTTCCGTAGAGAAGTTGCCGAGTGGTTGAACGACAACCTCACCGGAGAATTCGAGGAGGTTCGTGGACGCGGCGGCCCGGGCGACGAGCACGCCCTCGTCGAAGAGCGCCGCCAGTGGGAGCGCGTGCTCGGAGCCGCAGGTTGGACGTGTGTGGGCTGGCCCGTCGAATACGGGGGACGCGGCCTGCCCCTCCACCAACAGGTCATCTTCTATGAAGAATACGCCCGGGCACGGGCGCCCGGACGCGCCGGACACATCGGTGAAACCCTGCTCGGCCCCACACTGATGGCTTTTGGCACCGAGGCGCAGAAGCAGCGCTTCCTGCCAGGGATCGTGAGCGGCGAGGAACTCTGGTGCCAGGGCTACTCGGAGCCCAATGCGGGCTCAGACCTCGCCAACGTACAGACCCGGGCCGAACTCGATGGAGACGAGTGGGTAATCCACGGCCAGAAGGTCTGGACCTCCTGGTCCGAGTGGTCGGAATGGTGTTTCGTGGTCTGCCGCACCGAGCCCGACGCGCCCAGCAACCATCGCGCTCTGTCGTACCTGCTGGTGCCCATGCACCAGCAGGGCATCGAGGTTCGTCCCATTCTGCAGATCACCGGCACGGCGGAATTCGGAGAGGTCTTCTTCGATGGCGCCCGCACGGCGTCGGACAACATCGTCGGTGAGCGCGGCGCGGGCTGGAAGGTCGCCATGGGCACCCTGGCCTTCGAACGCGGCGCCTCCACCCTGGGACAGCAACACCAGTTCCAAAACGAACTCGACGAGATCATTGAAATCGCCAAGCGCAACGGCGCGGCCCAGGACCCCGTCCTGCGCCAACGCCTGGTCGATGCGTGGATCGGCCTGCGCATCATGCGCTTCAACGCCCTGCGCGTGCTTTCGGGAAACGAAGGTGCGGAACTGGGGCCCGAGTCGATGATCACGAAGATCTACTGGGCCACGTGGCACCGCGAGATGGGCAAACTCGCCATGGACGTACTCGGTGCCGAAAGTGAACTGGCCGAGGGTGGCCCCTACGAGTTGACCCAACTCCAACGCCTCTTCCTTTACACCCGCTCGGACACCATCTACGCAGGTTCGAACCAGATCCAGCGCAATCTCATCTCCGAGCGCGCCCTGGGCATGCCTCGAGAACCTCGTCCCGCGTCGTGAGGCCGCCACTTTCGTGAAGTCCGCCCGGGCATTGCTACTGGCTGCCGTGCTGTTGTGGCAACCCGGTGCCAGCTCAGCGACACCGCCCTCGGAAGGCGAGCGGTGGAATGTTCTTCTGCTGATGGCCGAGGATCTCAGCCCGCGTCTGGGGGTCTACGATGACCCCCTCCAGGTCACACCGAACATCGATCGGCTGGCTGCCGAGGGGATGCGGTTCGTCAATGCCTTCACGTCCGCCGGAGTCTGCGCCCCGAGCCGGTCGGGAATCATCATGGGCACGCACCAGAACACGTGGGGCGCCGGACACATGCGCGCCGGTGCGGGCGGTTATGCGGCAGTCCCGCCGCCAGGCATGAAGGCCTTTCCCGAGCGTCTGCGGGAAGCGGGCTACTTCACCCTGAACAACGGTAAAACCGACTACCAGATGGACGTCGGTTTGTCGGGGGTCATGGGAGGCCCGTTCACGATCTGGGACGAACCCAACAGCGAAGACCCGGGGCTTCGCGACGAAGGCCAGCCCTTCTTCGCCTATCGAACCTTCGACAACACTCACGAGAGCAATGTCTGGCCCACCTGGGGCCTCGGGAGCAGCCCCCAGTGGTTCATGGCCCCCATGCGCCTGCGCAACCACTGGCTCTGGGAACGGGAATTCGACCCCGCCGAAGTTCCGGTCCCCCCCTATTACCCCGACACTCCCACCGTGCGCGCCGACCTCGCTCGCCACTACAACAACATCGCCGCCATGGACCGACTGGTGGGTGAAGCCCTGGCCGAACTCGAGCGGGACGGTTTGGCCGATCGCACCGTGGTGATCTTCACCACCGACCACGGAGACGGCTTGCCTCGCGCCAAGCGCTGGGTCTACGACTCGGGCATTCGCGTTCCGCTCATCGTGCGCTGGCCCGGAGTAACACCGCCGGGCTCGGTGAACCCAGAGTTGGTGAGCCTCGTGGACCTCGCTCCCACCATCCTATCCATCGCGGGTGTGCAGATCCCGGAACACATGCAGGGCCGAGTCTTCGTCGGCCCCGACAAGCAACCTGAACCGGCCTACGTGTACGCGGCACGCGACCGCA
Organism: Myxococcota bacterium; assembly: GCA_022447545.1. Classification (GTDB taxonomy): domain Bacteria; phylum Myxococcota_A; class UBA9160; order UBA9160; family SMWR01; genus JAKVBI01. The sequence goes on along the minus strand of JAKVBI010000005.1, from coordinate 111,505 downwards.
TCGACGATCAGCCCGATGGGGTACGAGCCGTGCGAGATCGGCGTTTCGCATATATTCGCAACCTCCATCCGGAACTCCCCTACGTGCTCGACGTCACCTTCCGCAATCACACGCCCATGATGGTGGAGATGTTGGAACTCTCCGAGGCCAACGCCCTGGACGGACCCGCGAGCCTGTGGTTTCGCCCTTCGCGTCCCGAAGAGGAACTCTACGACACGTGGTCCGACCCCCATCAACTGCACGACCTCGCAAATGACACCACCCATGCGCGGACGCTGGAACGCATGAGAAGAGAACTCGACCGCTGGCTCGAAGTTTCAGGGGACCTGGGACTGCTACCCGAAGAGGAACTGGCCCAACGCATGTGGCCAGATGGCCAACAACCAGTCACCGAAGCCCCCAGCATCGAGCGCCTCGAGGATGGGCGAATCGAACTCTCGTCCAACACACCGGGTGCCTCGCTCGGCTGGAGTCTCGACGGCGGCCCCTGGAAGCTCTACACCGCCCCCTTCCCCGCTTCACCCGACGCGGAGATCCGGACCAAAGCGATCCGCTATGGATTCAAGGAATCCGAAGAAGTGCAGTAAGGCGGCGTTAGAGTCGGGACCGCTTGGCGACCTCGTCCAGCATGACCTCGGTCGCACCGCCCCCGATGCTCATGACCCTCGCGTCACGCGCCATGCGCTCGATGGTGGACTCCCGCATGTAGCCGACGCCACCGTGGAACTGAACGCAGGCGTAGGTGACCTCATTCACCAACTCGCCGGTGAGGGCCTTGAGGGCGGAGACCTCGCGCGTGGCGTCCACGCCCCGCTCCATCAACCAGGCCGAGTGGTAGAGCAACTGCCGGGCCGCATCGACCCGCGCCTGAAGCATGGCCAGGCGCTGCCGAATCACCTGCTGATCGAATAACACCCCGCCGAAAGCCTTGCGCTCCTGGGTCCACGCGTAGGTCAGATCAAGGGCCGTCTGGGAGGCCCCCACCGCCATCCCCGACAGGGCCATCCGCTCGTTCTGGAAATTCTGCATGATCGAGTAGAAACCGCGCCCCTCCTCTCCCAGCAGGCGCGAAGCCGGAACGCGACAGCCCTCGAACGCGAGCTCTGCGGTATCCGACGACAACCACCCGGTCTTGTCCAGCTTCCTGGACACACGAAGACCGGGCGTCCCCGCTTCCACCAGGAACATGGAGAGACCGCGCGGTTCTTCGGGCCGGGTTCGCGCCGCCACGATCAGGAGATCGGCACTGACTCCATTGGTGATGAAGATCTTGGAGCCATCGATCACCCAGTCGTCGCCATCGCGTCGTGCGGTGGTTCGGATTCCGGCCACATCCGAACCCGCCACCGGCTCGGTGACCGCAATGGCGGTCAGCAACTGACCGCTCACGATTCCCGGCATATAGGTTGTCAGTTGTTCGTCGTTGCCGGCATGCCGGAGATGAGGTGACGCCATGTCGGTGTGGACGAGTACCGTGACCTCGAAGCCCCCATAGGTGGAACTCCCAAGGGCCTCAGAGAACACCGCCGACGACAGTGCGCCGCGCCCCAGACCGCCGTAAGCCTCGGGCTGACGCAAACCAAAAAAACCGAGATCTCCCATCTGGAGCAGAAACTCCCGGGGCACGCTTCCCTCTGCCTCCCACGCGTCGGCCCGAGTCATCACCTCCTTGGCAATGAAAGTCTCGGTCTGATCGCGCAAGGCCTGGAGATCCTCATCGAGATAGATCGCATCGCGCATGGAATCAATCGCCTCGGCTTTCCGGGTTCTCGAATCGAACGAGCACCTCATCGGCCGTAACACTCTGACCTTTGGCACAGAGCACCTCGGACACGCATCCGCTACCGCCTACGACGAGGTGATGAAACATCTTCATGGCCTCGAGCACCACAACGATCTCACCTGCCGACACGGTGTCGCCCGCCTTCACCCGGACCTCAGCCACCTGGCCCGGAAACGGTGCCACCACGGCATCGGGCTGACCCGTGGAATCCGTGACTCCGGTCCGCCAGACCTGCTCACGAGGCAACACCCGGTACTCGGGACGCCGTCCATTGCGCACCAGAGCAACGCGCTCGCCATGCCGCGCGAACCCCACCCGCTCGAGCCGGCCCCCACTCTCCAGTTCCAGGGTCCCAGCGCTGCCAACTCGAACCTCGACCGGATACATCTCCTGGTCGAAATCGACGCGACCGTCTTCCCACACGCGCAGGGCGTGGATCCGCTTGCCCTCTTCGAGGAAGACGTCCCTTGCGGCCGGCTGGCCGGCGTCGGACAGCAAGCGCCATGCCCCCAGACGATGCCAGGGAGTGGATCCACCGGGCTCGGAACTCGCGACCTGGGCCAGCGCCGCCACAACCGGGTCAGGGAGAGTTGCTGCCGGCGCGTCGAGCAAACCTTTGGGAAAGTGCTCGTCGATGAAATGCGTGGTCAACGAAGCCGAGCGAAAGGCCTCGTGATCCACAACCTGGCGCAGGAAGGCCAGATTGTTGACGGGGCCGAACAACACCGTGCGGTCCAGCGCCTCGACGAGTCGCGCGATGGCCTGGTCGCGATCGTCCCCCCAGGCCACCACCTTTGCCAGCAAGGAGTCATAAAACGGAGTGATCACCGAGCCGCTCTGAACACCGGATTCGAACCGAAGGTGCGGAGTCTCGGGCCACACGAGGTGATCAATCCGTCCTGTTCGGGGCAGAAATTTTTTCGAAGGGTCTTCGGCATTGAGCCTGACTTCGATCGCCCAGCCTTCGACACGAATCTGCTCTTGTTCGAGAGTCAGGGGCTCACCGGCCGCGGATCGCAGCTGAAGCTCGACCAGGTCGAGACCCGTGATCATTTCCGTCGTGGGATGCTCAACCTGCAACCGGGTGTTCATCTCGAGAAAGAAGGCCTCACCGGTCTCATCATCGAGGATGAACTCGACGGTACCCACCGAGTCGTACCCGATGGCTCGAGCCAGCGTACAGGCCGAGTTCAAAACACTTTCACGAGCGGTTGCCGAGAGCCGGGACGCCGGTGCCTCCTCAACCACCTTTTGATGGCGCCGCTGAATCGAGCACTCGCGTTCAAAACAATGGAGCAACCGACCGTGCCGATCCCCCACGACCTGCACCTCGATGTGACGCGGTTGCTGGACATAACGCTCGACGACCAGGCGACCGTCGCCGAATGATGCCTGAGCCTCGCGCGCCGCCTGCTCGCAGGCCTTGTCGAAACGCGACTCGTCCTCGACGATGCGGATTCCGCGCCCACCCCCACCGGCACTGGCCTTGATCATGATGGGAAAACCGATCTCGAGAGCCCTGGCGCGGAGATTCTCGGGCGAGGGGTCCTCCCCGTCGTATCCGGGCAACACGGGAACCCCGTGCTCTCGGGCCAGGCGCCGCGCATGCTCCTTGGAACCCATCTGGCGGATCGCCTCGGCGTGGGGGCCCACGAAGACGAACCCCGCATCCACACATGCCGAAGCAAATTCCGCGTTCTCAGACAGGAACCCGTAACCGGGATGAATCGCTTCGGCCCCACAGCGACGAGCGGCATCCAGCAAGCGCTCGATATTCAAGTAGCTTTCCGCTGCCGGAGACGGACCGATCTCCACGGCTTCGTCTGCGAATTCCACGTGCAGAGCCTCGCGATCCGCCTCGGAATACGCAGCCACGCTCCGAATCCCCAGGCGTCGGCACGTGCGCATCAGCCGGACGGCGATTTCCCCGCGATTGGCAATGAAAAGACTTCGAAACACGGCCCTTCCCTACATCCTGAACACGCGAAAGGAGCCCGCCGGTCCCGGTTCTCGGGACGCCAGGGCGAGACAAAGCCCCAACACATCGCGCGTCTGATGGGGCTCGATCAAACCATCGTCCCACAAGCGAGAGGTCGCGTAATAGGGATCACTCTGGGTTTCGTACTGCGTGGCCACCTCGTCGCGAAGGGCTGCGAGTTGGTCTTCGTCCACACGGTCCGCATCCAGGCCCGCCCTGCGAATGTCCACCAACACCGTCTGTGCCGTCTCGGCGCTCATGGTGGCGATTCGGCTGTTGGGCCACGCGAACAGGAAGCGTGGGCGAAACCCCCGTCCGCACATACCGTAGTTGCCCGCACCATAGCTCCCGCCGGTCAGCACCGTGAATTTGGGCACCGAGGCATTCGCCACGGAAGCCACCATCTTGGCTCCATCCTTGGCAATGCCGCGCGCCTCGGCCTCGGCCCCCACCATGTATCCCGACGTGTTCTGCAAGAAAAGCAGAGGAGTCCCACGCTGGTTACACATCTCGATGAAATGCGTGGCCTTCAACGCACACTCGGAAAAGATGATCCCGTTGTTACCGAGGATACCCACGGGATACCCGTGGATGTGCGCAGTTCCCGTGATCAAAGTCTCCCCATAGCGGGGTTTGAACTCCTGGAATTCAGATCCATCGACCAACCTGGCAATGATTTCTCTCACGTCATAGGGAAATCGCGGATCGTGAGAGATCACCCCACCAATTTCATCCGAGGCATACAGCGGATCGACCGGAGTCGCCGGTGGCTCGGGGAAGCCTGGCTGATTGAGGTGCGCCACGATATCGCGAAGCTTCGCGTAGGCTTCCGGCTCTTCATACGCGATATGGTCCGCAACACCGGACTGCAGCGTGTGAACGTCAGCTCCACCCAGCGTTTCAGCATCCACGATCTCACCCAGGGCGGCCTTGACGATGGGGGGCCCGCCGAGAAAGATCCGCCCGATATTCTTGACGATGATCACCTCGTCGGATAGCGCCGGCACATACGCGCCGCCCGCCGTGCACCCCCCCAGCACCACCGACAACTGAGGAAGCCCCGCAGCCGACATGCGGGCCTGGTGGTAGAAGGTCCCGCCAAAGTGATCCCGGTCGGGGAACACCTCGTCCTGGAGAGGGAGAAACGCGCCACCGCTGTCCACCAGATAGATGCAGGGCAGGCGATTCTCGAGAGCAATTTCCTGAGCTCGAATGTGCTTCTTGATCGAGGCAGGCAGGAGGCTGCCTCCCTTCACGGTGGCATCGTTTGCGATGAACATGCAGGGGATCGAATGGACCAGTCCCACTCCCGTCACGATACCCGCGCCCGGAGCTTCGTCGCCGTACTGGCCGAAGCCCGCCAAGGTCGAAAGTTCGAGAAACGACGACCCGGCATCCACAACCCGGTCGATGCGCTCGCGCGGCAACAGCTTGCCTCGTGACCGATGGCGCTCGATGGACCGATCTCGGCCGCCCACCGCCGCGTGAGAGAGGTGTCCACGCAAGATCTCGATCAGCCCATCGTAGGCGTCGGCGTTGGCGCGAAAGTCCGCGCGCTTGGGATCAATGGCGGTGCGAAGGACAGGCACGCTCCCGAGTCTCCGTGTTGTCGGGGCTTCCAGACGAAGGGGCGGAAGCATAGCGCCTCCCCGCACCGCAGCCCGAGGGTGGACCTAGCAGCCGAAACGCGAAGCCTCAGGCCCTGGGATCGAGCAGAATCTTCACGTCCTGGCTGGGCCCAGCCGCCAGTTCGGAAATCGCGGCTTCGATCCCGGTCATTCCCACGGTTCGACTGTGCAGCGGATCCGCGATTACGCGGCCCTCGGCCATCATGGCCATGGCCCGTTCGAACTCCGTGTGGTGGTAGCCCATGGAACAGGCGACGGTGAGTTCCTTGCGCAGCCATACACTGGGTTTGACGGGCGCATCGAGGTCCGACAGTCCAATGACCATCAGCGATGCACCCGTGCGCGCGAAGTCGGCTGCCGTCTGCAGCGTTTCGGGCCGACCCACGCACTCGAAGACCGTATCGATCCCCAAGCCCTCAGTGCGGTCGAGCACGGCCTGACGCGCCTCCTCGCCGGGTGCAAAAACCTGGGTGGCCCCCAACTCCTGCGCCAGTTGCTGACGAGCCGGTGAACTCTCCACCACGAACACCTCGGCGGCTCCCGCTGCGCGCACCCATTGCAGGGTGTACAGACCAATGGGCCCCGCCCCCTGGACCAACACCCGGTCTCCCAGCCGCAAGCCACTGCGACGCACGGCGTGGTACGCCACCGTGACGGGCTCTACCTGGGCGGCGGCCTCGTCGCTCAGACCCGCGGGCACTCGGGCCACGCGATCGGCGCTGACTGCAATGGAGGGGGCGAAGCCCCCGTGGTCCGAACCGCAACGGTCTCCGCCGCCCTGGGCATTCAACGCGCGGCGGCAGTTGTCCTCGTGACCCGCACGACACTCGAGACACGCCCCACACGGAGGCTTGATGGCAACCGTGACCCGATCGCCTTCGCGCAGGTCGGAGACGCCCGCGCCGAGCTTGCTCACGGCCCCCGTCCACTCGTGGCCACACAACGCAGGGGGATAGGGGTCTCCGCTTTGGTAGGCGTGGACATCCGTGCCACAGATTCCGCAGTAGCGAACATCCACCACCACACCCTCGACGGCGGGCTCGGGTTCCGGAAACTCTTGCAATTCAACCCGACCGCGACCCGTGATAATGGCTGCCTGCATGGTCAACTCTTCGATGCCTCTTCATCCGGCAAGCGCAACGCCCCGAGCAGAAGCAACGACAAGATCAGTCCGGACGAAAACATCAGGAAGGCCGCTTCGTAGTTGTCTGAACGGTCCCGCAACCACCCCGCCACGGGAGGCGCTGAGAAGGCAAAGGGCAACATCACGAAACCCACCAGGCCCATCACCTGACCAAAGGATGCGGGGCCGAACATTCGCCCGATCAGAGTCGCGTAGACGGGCATCATGCCGCCTCCCGCGAAGCCGATGACACAGACCACGAAGGCGAGCACCCAAGGGCCGGCCGCGGCCCACAGAATCAAAAAACCCACGATGTGGACGGCCAGGATCGCCGCCAACAACCAGCGCTGATCGTAGCGATCAGCCATCGCACCAAAGGCCAGGGTCCCGGCAATTCCGAGCAAAGCGCCCACGCCGAGGATGGCCCCGCCCCCGTCCACTCCGAGACCCAGATCGACGCACAGGGGAACGATGTGAACCACCCAGCCCGTCGCGATTCCGAACAACAAGCCTACGGCCAGCGCCAATAGCCAGAAGGACCTCGCTCTCAGCAACGCCGAAGCCGTCCAGGCGCGACTTTCGACGCCGGCCCCCACTCCCTCTGATCCCGCGGGCGGCGCTTCGGCACCATCAGGCCATTGGCCGATATCCTCGGGCCGGTTGCGGATCACTGTCCAGATCAGGGGAATCACCAGTAGCGTGACCGCCGCGAACACCAGCAATGTGGGCCTCCAGCCCAGGTTCGCGATCAGCAGTCCGGTGGCCACGGAAGCCACCGCTCCACCCGCAGGCCCCCCCATGTTGGTAAAACCCTGGGCACGTCCCCGCTTCTCATCGAACCATTTGCTCACCACAGTGGTCGACGCCAGGGGGCCCACCATGGCAACGGCAAGGCCGACACCGACCCCAAACAAGATGGCGAGTTCCCAAAGTGATGTCGCTTGAGAGGCCAGAGCGAGGCACACGGCCTGGAGCAGCGCTCCCGCGACCATGATGCTCCGAATCGAACGCCGGTCGAGTTGAGGGCCAACGATCAAGCCCGCGAGGGTCATCGTAGCCATCAGGATCGATTGGCCCAGGCTCACCTGAGCACGCGTCGAATCGAACTCCGCCGTCAGGGGCTCGACGAAGATGCCAAAGGTCCCCACCGAGAAACCGATGGCGACTGCCTGACTGGCGAACGCCACGGTGACGATCCGCCAGCCTCGAAATGCTCCGGTGTCCGACATCGCCGCAACCTATCACACACGCGCGGTCGGGAACCGATCGGGTCTTGGGGGCGCCCTCCCCTCCTGCCCGGCGGACTAGCGGAAAGCGGGCAGAACCTCGCTGGCAAACAGTTCTATGGAGGCCTTCAAGTCGGCCTCAGGGAGCCCTCCGACATCGAAGCCGACCAGGTGAAGATCCATCGACAACTCCTCGCGCAAAGCCCCGAGTCGGTCCACCACCTGAGCCGGGCTCCCACAGAGCGCGGGGCCATCGATCATGGCGTCGATGTCGAAGCGCGGCTGCGGGGCCACGGGTTGAGAACTGAGAACCCCCCCCAACCAGTTGAGATAGTTGCCGAAATAGGGCCGCCAGAGCCGCTTTGCATCCTGGGAGTCCCTGCACACGAAGGTATGGGACGACGTAGCGATCCGGGCGTTCCCGGGGTCGTGACCCGCTGCCGCGTAACGCTCGCGATAGCGGGCCACACCGGAGACGAAATTCTCCGAGGGAACGAAGAACGTGGGCACCATGGCGCGAAATCCCCGGTCCGCAGCCAGATCGAATGAATCGTCAGAAGCCGCAGCCACCCAGATGGGCGGGTGGGGTTGCTGAACGGGTCGAGGTTGCACTGTGATGCCATTGAGGGGCGCACGGAACCGAGCGTCGTAGTCGACCTTCTCTTCGCTCAATAGCTTCTGCACCAGGACCACCGACTCGTCGTAGATCGGGCGCGACTGTTCGTAGGACTGGCCAAACACTTCGTATGCCAACGTGAACCCCCCGCGTCCCATGACGATCTCAACACGGCCGTCCGAGAGGTTGTCCAGGGTCGAGTAATCCTCGGCTATGCGCACCGGATCCAGGTGAGTGGCCAGGGTGACCGCCGTGGAGAGCCGCAAACGATGAGTGCGCTCGGCGATGGCAGCCAGCACGACAGGGGGAGACGAAAGGATGTAGTCGCTGCAGTGATGCTCACCAAGGTGGACCGAATGGAATCCCAATTCCTCGGCGAGGACCGCTTGTTCAACGAAGCTTCGATGCCTCGCCGATTGACCCAACTCATAATCACCACCATGAGGGTCGGGAAGGTGATCCCCCAAGGACATCAATCCAATCTGCATGAAGTCCAGTGCTCCCGTCGTTGTTCTGTCGACCCATCGTCCAATTCCACGACGCGCTCAAAGTCGTCGGCCGTCAGTCTGAGCTCCGATCGCGGTTTCGAGCCTGGATCCCCTTGCGACGCTGGGCGATGGTGTCTGCGCTGATCTCCCGGGCGGACGCCGTGGCCACCGCATTTTCGTGGGCCAGCGCCTCGTCGAAGGGCATTGCAATGCACTCGTCGATCAAGCGCTTGTACCCCTTCAGAATCTTCGGGTCGCAGGAGATCATGTCCTCCGCCAGAGCGCGGCAGGTGGGCATCAACTCGTCGGGCTCGACCACACTGGACACCAGCCCCCACCGCTCGGCCTGGTCGGCAGGAATCGGATTGCCGGTGAGCGAAACCGACTTGGCTCGAACCGAGCCGATCAGACGCGGCAACCTCACACCCAGACCCCACCCTGGAAGGATGCCCACACGCGCGTGGGTGTCGGCAAAGACGGCTTGAGTCGACGCGACGATCACGTCGCAGGCCAACGCCAGCTCGAAGCCCGCGGTCACCGCGTAGCCGTTGACCGCAGCGATGATCGGCCCCTCAAAGGCGCGCATCGCCCCGTCGATGGGGTTCCCGATCTTGTCCCCTCGCGTTTCCGACCCACCCGCCCCCAACTCCTTGAGGTCCATCCCCGCACAGAACGCACGCCCGGCCCCCGTGACCACCGCGCAGCGCACCTCTTCATCGGCTTGAAGTTCGAGAAAGGTCCGATAAAGAGACTCCGACAGTTCACTCGAAATCGCATTCATGGAATCGGGCCGATTGAGCGTCACAATCGCAACGCCCGCCTCTTTCTCGACCAGAACGACCGGGTCTGACATCTGGGGGGATCCTCCAGTACTCCACGGCATCAACGCCGCCCATGAAAAACCGGGTCGCCCAGGCAGGCCAAGATTTCCCAAGGCGGGGCCATCCTACTCCAGGACGAACTCCGTGCGAAGCCCCGACACTCCGAGGCACGAGCCTGATTAGAGTCCAATCCGGCTGGCAATCTTCTCACGGTGGTAACTGCCACTTCCGAGAAAGGTCTCGGTGGACTTCGCCCGCTTGAAGTACAGATGAATGTCGTACTCCCAGGTAAAGCCCACCCCCCCGAAGATCTGGATCCCCTCGGCCGCACAACTCCAGAATGCGTCAGAGCAGTAGGCCTTGGCCAGTGAAGCGTGCTCGGGGAGTTCCGCTCCCTGCTCGGCGGCGATGCACGCCGCGTAGTAGCTCGCCGAACGTGCGGATTCGACTTTGACCATCATGTCGGCGCACTTGTGCTTGATCGCCTGGAACGAACCGATGGGCCGACCGAACTGCACCCGCTCCTTCGCATATTCCACCGACAATTCGAGGCAACGTTGGGCACCGCCCACCTGCTCTGCCGAGATCGCCACAGCCGCCAACTGGAGCACTCGCTCCAAGGCCTCGGCGCCATCGAGCTCTGCACCCTCGCCTCCCAGACGCATGGCCGCAGGCAGGCGAACGTCGCGCAAGACCACCTCGGCCTGCTTGCGCGTCTGATCCATGGTCGGCAGCCAACGCCGCTCCACACCCGCAGCATCCGCGGGTACCAGATAGAGACCAACACCCTGAGCTCCCGATGTCCCGTCCTCGCGCGCCGCCACGACCAACAGATCGGCAGTATGTCCATCAGGGACATAGGTCTTGGTTCCCGACAGCACGACCTCCTGACCCTCGAACCGGGCCAGCGTTTCGAGATCGCCGACGTCCCAGCTCCCCGAGGATTCGCTCAAGGCCAGGGTGGCCGTCGTCGTTCCCGACGCGATGCCCGGCAGGTGAGCGGCCTTCTGTTCCGGGTTGCCGGCCACCAGAAGCGCGTTGGTGGCCAGGCACACGGTGGAGAAGAAGGGAGAACACAACAGAGCCCGCCCGGTTTCCTCGAGGAGGGCCACGAGTTCCACATAGCTCAAGCCAAGGCCGTCGTACTCCTCGGGAATCGTGATGGCGGGCCAGCCGAGTTCCGTGGCAATCTGTTTCCAGACGGCCTCGTCGTAGCCCTGTTCGGTTGCCATGGCCTCGCGCACCCGCTCCGGAGAGGAGTGCTCTTCCAGAAAACTTCGCGCCATGGCGCGAAGTTCGTTCTGTTCTTCATTGAAGGAAAAATCCACGGCGAATCAGCTTCCGTAGACCTTTTCGGGGGGCTCGGCCTTACCGATGAGATCCCGCAGGGCCTGGCCGACATCGCTTGGATCCCAACGCCTGCCCTCATCGACCTCCGGCCCTCCGCGCCAGCCGTCGGCGACACTCAACTTGCCACCTTCGACCTCGAAGCAACGACCCGTGATGTCCGACGACTCAGCGCTTCCCAACCACACCACCAGAGGGGAGATGTTCTCCGGGGCCGCCACATCGAAGGATCCATCTTCGGGCTTCGCCATTGTCTCGGCAAACACCTTTTCCGTCATGCGGGTGCGTGCCGAGGGAGCGATGGAGTTGGCAGTTACGCCGTAGCGTTCCATCTCGGCGGCCTGTACCAGCGTCAGGGCCGCGATCCCCGCCTTGGCGGCCGAGTACGTCGATTGGCCGACACTGCCCAACAAGCCGGCACCGGAACTGGTGTTGATGATTCGCGCGTTGGGCTGGCGACCGGCTTTCGATTCCGCGCGCCAGTAGGCCGAGGCGTGTCGCGAGACACAGAAGTGCCCCTTCAAGTGGACGCGAATCACGGCGTCCCATTCCTCCTCGGAAGTGCTGACGAACATCCGGTCGCGAAGGAACCCCGCGTTGTTGACTACGACATCGAGCCCTCCGAAGGTCGCGATGGTCGACTCGACCAGTTCACCCGTGGCCTCGAAGTCGGCGACATCGGCATCATTGACAATGGCTTCGCCACCCATGGCCCGAATCTCCTCGGCCACATCGGCTGCGGGGCCAGAAGCGCCGCCGCTGCCGTCCAGTTCTGCGCCGAGGTCGTTCACCACCACGCGCGCCCCCTGCCGAGCGAACTCCAGGGCGTGCTCGCGCCCGATACCCCGGCCCGCTCCCGTGACGATGACGGTTCGGCCCTCACACAGCTTTGCCATTTCCAACGACCTCCCAAATCAAATGTCCCGGGCCACGACCCTCGGCCCCTGATTTCGCGCCCTCAGCAGGCGTTCACCTGGCACCGAGCCTTGGGGCCCGGGCCACGGACGCGCTACAAGCGCTCGATGATGGTGACGTTTGCCTGGCCACCGCCCTCGCACATCGTCTGAAGGCCGAACCGCGCGCCGCGGCGCTCGAGTTCGTTGAGCATGGTGGTCATCAGCCTCGCCCCCGTGGCTCCGATGGGGTGTCCGAGTGAGATGGCTCCACCATTGACGTTGGTCTTGGCCGGGTCGTAACCCGTGTCCTTCAGCCAGGCCAACACCACGGATGCGAAGGCCTCGTTGATCTCCACGACGTCGATATCGTCGAGTTTCATCCCGGTCTTCTCCATGGCACGCGCGGTCGCGGGAATCGGCGCCGTCAGCATCCAGATGGGATCCGCCCCGAGCACCGAGAGATGATGGATGCGCGCCCGCGGCTGGAGGCCGTGGTCCTTGACTGCCTGCTCCGAAGCAATCATCAAGCAGGCCGAGGCATCGGAGATCTGGCTGGACACTGCGGCCGTCAGGCGACCCCCCTCCTGGAGAGTGCGGAGCTTGGCCATCTTCTCCATGGAGGTGTCCCGACGGGGTCCTTCGTCGACCGAGAGGTCGCCGTAGGGGAGAATCTCCTCGTCGAAGTAGCCCTCATCCGCGGCGTGGAGAGCGCGAGTGTGGCTCTCGAGTGCGAACGCCTCCATGTCTTCACGGGAAAAATCCCACTTCTCGGCGATCATCTCGGCTGAATTGAACTGCGACACTTCGACGGTGCCGTAGCGCTCTACCCAACCCTTCGAGAGCGAGAACGGGTCCGAGTGTCCCAGAGGCTCGGCAACCGTCATCGCCGACGAGATCGGAATCATGCTCATGTTCTGCACGCCGCCCGCCATCACCACGTCCATGGTGCCACTCATCACGGCCTGAGCCGCAAAGTGAACGGCCTGCTGAGCCGAACCGCACTGGCGATCCACCGTGGTACCGGGAACCGTGTCAGGCAGGCCTGCCGCGAGCCAGCATGTCCGTGCGATATCCCCCGCCTGGGGCCCGATGGTGTCGCAGCAGCCATAGACGACATCGTCCACCGCACTGGGGTCGATCCCCGTGCGTTCGGTCAACGCCGCCAACACACTTCCCCCGAGATCCGCGGGATGAGCTGTGCTCAAACTGCCACCTCGCCTCCCCACGGGCGTTCGAATCGCGTCGATGATGTAGGCCTCTGCCATTTCCAGTTCCTTTCCCAATTCCGGATTCTGTTGTGGGCCGTGTTCCGAATCCTGACGGCCAGTCGCTTCCGAACGCCGCGGTCGAAAACTCGATGGTCGGAGCCACGGCTCGGAATTCTCGTCACCCGACCGGAGCCCATGGGCATTCCGTGGCTCTGGAGGGTTCCGATGACGCGCGAGATCCCTGGCGCGGACACATTCTGTAGCACAATCGCCCCCGTCTCCAGCGGCGCGGCCCTCCTGCAAGGAGCACCCGTTGAGAGAGCTCTCAGCGACCCTGAAGCGACCGAATGCAGTCGGCCACCAGAGCGTCGTCCCCTGCGTCAGCGGGCATGGGGAAGGTGAGCGAGCCCACCAGCCCGTCGTACCACTCCCGAAGCACGTCCGGCGCATCTGCGTAGGAGGCGGCCGGGACGAAGGTATCGAGCATGGCGTCATCGATGGTGCCGACCATGTCGTCCCAACGACCCTCCCGGGTGAGTTGGTTCAAACGCTCGCCGCGATCGCGCAGACCGAACAAGTCGAGGCTCTGCCAGTAGGAGGGGGTCGAAAACAGGAAGGTCAGCATCTCGCGCTGGCGCTCGCGCTCGGCCGCCACAGCATCAGCATCCCGACCCGTGGCCGTAGGGGGGCCGACCATGAGGCGCACCTTGGATGCGTCGCGACCTACCCGAGCCGCGCCACGCTCGATACTGGGGCGGACCACCTCGCGGAGGTAGCGCGGCGCCGTATTGGTCGGATGGGTCACCATACCGTCCGCCACCTCCCCCACCAGGGCTGTCATCAAGGGCCCCACCGCTCCCAAAAAGATCTGAGGGGGACCACAATCGAGAGGCCCCGGATTGAAGAAGGGCTGCATTCGAGTGAACTGGTAGTGGTCGCCTACATATTCGAGCGGTGTTCCCTCCTGCCAGCACGCGAAGATCGCTCGCAGGGAACCCACGTACTCGCGCATGCGCGGCGCAGGCGCCGACCACGGCGTGCTGTAGCGCTTCACGATGTTCCCCCGCACCTGGGTGCCCAGGCCCAGTTCGAATCGACCCCCAGACATCTCCTGCAGATCCCAGGTCGCGACGGCCACAGACATCGGACTGCGCGGAAAGGCCACTAGAACACTGGTGGCGACCTTGAGCCGGGTGGTCGCCGCCAGGGCAGCCTGGGCGATCAACAACCCGTCGTGAACCGCTTCGGGTACGTTGAGGCCATCGTATCCCATGGCTTCGGCGCGTTGCGCGTGGGCCGCGACATCGGAGAGCTTCATGCGCTCAGACATCGTGGCGTAGACCTCGAACATGGAAACTCCCTCGACAGCAGCAGGTGGTTTGACTCTCTCCAGCCGGAAAGCCATGCTGGGTGAGACGCCAGTTCAAGTCAACCTGCGAGGAGTCACGAGTGAACGCTTCGGAAATCCCTCCGTACCCGAAAGGCCACGACCTGCTCGCCGGCAAAACGGTGCTGGTCACCGCTTCGGCCGGCACGGGAATCGGTTTCGCAACCGCGAAGCGATGCGCCGAAGAGGGTGCCACGGTGATGTTGTCGGATCGGCACGAGCGCCGTCTGGAGCAGTATCGAAACGACCTCCAGGATCAAACGGGAAAGACCGTCCACGCCCTGCCGGCAGACGTCACCAACGAAGATGAGGTGCAGGCGATGATCGCCCACGCCGTGAGCGAAATGGGACACCTCGACGTGTTGGTAAACAATGCAGGTCTCGGCGGAACCGCCGACATCGTCGACATGACCGACGACCAGTGGAGCGCCGTCCTCGATGTGACCCTCACCGGAACGTTCCGCTGCGTTCGAGCTGCGCTCCGGCACATGCTGCCTCGAAAGAGCGGATCGATCGTCAATCTCGGCAGCGTCGTGAACTGGCGCGCCCAGGCGGGCCAGGCCCATTATGCGGCCGCCAAAGCCGGTGTCCTGGCCCTGACCCGGACGGCGGCCATGGAAGCGGCCCCGGCAGGCGTACGCGTCAATGCCGTGGTCCCGAGCCTCGCCATCCACGCCAATCTGGCCAAAGTCAGCAGTGACGAGTTTCTGTCGGGCCTGATCGCCATGGAGGCCATGAATCGGTCTGCAGAGCCCTGGGAAATCGCCAACGTCGTGGTCTTTCTCGCCTCAGACCTGGCGAGTTTCATGACGGGCGAAGCTGTGTCGGTCAGTAACCAACACAGCTGACGCTTCGGTATTTTCGACTAGGCGTCCAATCCGAAGACTCGGATGGCGTTTTCACGCAGAAATTTCGGCCA
The DNA here is from genome assembly GCA_022447545.1 of Myxococcota bacterium. GTDB lineage: Bacteria > Myxococcota_A > UBA9160 > UBA9160 > SMWR01 > JAKVBI01. Next base: position 96,085 of record JAKVBI010000005.1, on the reverse strand, counting down.
TACGTGCTCTCGGAACGGCACGTCCGGCATCTCGCTCCAGATGCGCTCGAGCGAAAGACCCATGGGGAAGTAGCCGGCGTACAGGATCTTGTCCGCGCCCCGGGTGTTGGCGAAGTCGATGATGTCCTGGGGGTAGTGACGCGGCGCAAAGGCGCTCGTCATGTAGTAGAGGTTGGGCCACTTGAGCATGAGCTTCACCGCGAGGGCTGTCCACGGCTCGGCACCGTGTCGCATCACGAACTTTAGATCCGGAAAAAACCAGCACACCTCATCGATTCGCTCGACCTTTTGAGGCGACATGGGAACACGCGGCCCGGGCACCCCCGCACACAGACAAATCGGGATGTCGAGTTCGACGCATTTTGCATAGATGGGGTACCAGCGTTTGTCATCGATGGGGACCTGGGGTACGAGCCCACAGGGAAAACCCGTAATGGCCTTGATCCCATAGTCGCGATGCAAGCGCTCGATCTTGCGAACCTCCTCCATACCGCGGTTGGGGTTGCACTCGTAAGAGCCGAAGAAGCGATCGGGGTGGTTCTTGAGTGCCATCAGCACCCCTTCGTTGTCTTCGTCGATGCCGATCATGGAGCGCTCGATACCGACCTTATCCATTTCGGCGATCACATAGGCGACGTAGTCGTCCTGCTTCCCGGTCTGGGGAATGTCCTTGAACATGTATTGAGCAGGCATCTTGAACATCTCGCGACTCTCGCGATCCATCAGCAGAGGCTTGATGAATTCGTACCAGGCGCTGTTGTCCTGACCGGGGATGCTCATCATGAGATCGATGGCGGGAATTCCATGGGGCATGGGCATGACGGAGGCGTCCTTCGTTTTCGTAGCTTCAGGGTTCCACGACGACTTTGAGCGCGCCGGCGCTGCGATTCGAGGCGATCTCGAAGGCTTCCGCCGCCGCATCCAGGGGCAATCGATGGCTGATGATGGCTTCGGGAATCTCCGGGCGACGACCCAGCATCGAGGCCGCCACATCGACGTCTCGAGCAATGCCCGGGCGCCCGTACATCAGGGACGTCACCACGGTGACCTCCTTGGAACACATCTCGAAGCCCGGCATCTGGACCGGTTGCCAGTAGGTGGCGATCATCACCAGGGTGCCGCCGGGACGGCACAGTTCGACGGCACGAGCCAGTGAACTTTCACTGCCGGCAGCATCGATCACGACTTCGTAGTGGCCTTCCGGCTCCAGGGAAGCCCCAAGGCGCTCACCCGCCGCCCGCTGGGCGTCATGCCGAGCCTCCAGTGCCACCTCGATCTCGTTTGGGACCGTGGCCACCGCGCACAGACCCAACCCACCGCCACCCACCACCGCAACCCTCTGCCCTGGGCGCAGTCCGGCCTTGCGCAATCCATGCACGCCCACGGCCATGGGCTCCACCAGACAGGCGTCCCGGGCGGAGACACCCGCTGGGAGCGTTACGAGACAACGCTCGGGGACCACGATCTCATCGGCCATGCCACCGTCCCGAACCACCCCATAGATCATCTCGGGCCCTAGGACGCAGAGGTTGTAGTCCCCGGTCACACAGAACTCACAATGACCACACGGCCCAAGCGGCTCGATCGCCACAGGAGTGCCGTCGGAAAGCTCGCCCGCCATTTCATGCCCAAGGGTGTGACCCATGGGGAAGCCCAGTTGGAGCATGTGGAGATCGGACCCGCAGATCCCTGCCGAGCGAACACTCACACGTACACCGTCGCCCTCAGGCGCATCCACCTCGGCGACGTGGATCTGTCCTTCATTGCATCGGACTGCTCGCACCCTTCACTCCGCTTCCGGTGGCTCCCGGGTGTCCACCCCGAAAGAAAATCGATTCCACACCTCGCTGGTGCTCCGATGGCGGCTTCCCAGCGTCCGGCGAACCCTCAGTCCGAACCCAGGGCTTCCTTGATCCAGCCGATCATGGCCTGGTACATGCCCTCGACCGTTGCCGCAGCCTCCGCTTCGGTGACACCGTCGGGGTCGCACTTACCGATCCATTCAAGGCGGGAGGCCACCGAGTCCCCACTCACCCGCATGGTCGAGTGATAGTTCTTCACCGGCATCGGGATGCCCTCGGGAATCGTGTACGTAATCGTACGATTCTCCTCGTCCACCGTCTCGAGCCGCTCGCGTACGGGCGGGGCATCGCCCACGTGAAAGACCCGAAACATTCCAGGCCCCTCTCCCTCGACATCCGTGGAGGTGGCGCCCTGCATCCAACTCACATTCCCGAAGTCCCTCACCAGGGTCCAGAGGACATCCGCGCTCACCGAAAACTCTCCACTCACCGTTGCCTGGGCCATTCCTTGTTCCTCCTCGTCCGAGAACTGGTCGACCTGCAGCGGTCGAAATCGCCGAGTCACCTCGCGCCGACATGCGGGCCCCGGCGGTTGGTGATTCTAAGCGATCCGGGGTTCCCGTGGGGCTCGCATCTGCAGGGATACACCCTGTGGCGGACTTTATCCTGGTTCGGGCCCATCTGAGTTCGAACGCATACCCTCCCAACAGTGGGGCTTGCATCCGGACGGGCCCAGTACGAGGAGAGTCCCAATGCAGGAAGGCGGCCGCCGGGCCATTTTGTGGGCATTCGCAGCCAACCTGGGGATCGCGCTGGCGAAGTTCATCGGCTGGGGGGTCACCGGCGCCGCATCCCTACTGGCCGAGGCCATCCACTCCATCGCCGACACCGGCAACCAGGGGCTGCTGCTGTGGGGTGGACGTCAGGCCCAGCGAGCCCCAACGCCCGAACACCCCTTCGGATACGCGCGCGAGCGCTACTTCTACGCATTCCTGGTTTCCATCGTCATGTTCGTTCTCGGCTCGATGTTCGCCATCTATGAGGGAGTCGAGAAACTCCTGCACCCCTCGGAGTTCGCACGACCCGAGGTCGCCATCGCGATCCTATTGGTGGCGATGGCGTTGGAAGGCTCGGCGCTGTGGAACGCAGCACGCGCCGCACGGTTGGAAAAACGAGGAGCCTCCTGGTGGCGTTTCGTGACCCGCTCCAAGAGCCCCGAACTCCCCGTGGTTCTACTCGAGGACCTCGGAGCGCTGCTTGGACTGCTGTTCGCCCTCGTGGGAATCAGCCTGGCACTTTTGACGGGCGACCCCCGCTTCGATGCCCTGGGCAGCATCGCCATTGGCCTGCTGCTGGGAGCCATCGCCGTCATCCTCGCGCTGGAGACCAAGAGTCTGCTGATCGGCGAAGCCGTGAGTCCCGACATCCGCGAAATCATCCTCGCAGCGATCCACGAGAACCCCAACGTGCTACGCGTGATCGACCTGCGCACACAGCACCTCGGCCCGGAACAGATTCTGCTGGGCATCAAGGTGGCACTGGATCCCGCCCTTTCCCTCGAGGCCATCGCTGCGACCATCGATTCCATCGAAGCCGTACTACGAGAACGCGTTCCTGCCGCTCGCTACATCTACGTGGAGCCCGACCTCTTGCGCGAACTGCCTCAGATAAACTGATCGCGGCGTTGGGATTCACTGCCTGGGGCGAGATCCCAAAGCTGATGGAATACACGCTCCCGCGCCTCGGCGGTTTCGCGGGACAGGGAACTGCCAGCCGCGTCAGGAATCCACGCCCAGAGATGCGATGGCGGACTCGGTGCTCTCAAAGGCCAGAGGCGGCAGCCCATCCATGGCAAAGAACTCCGCCTCGGCGGCGTCATCGGCGGCGCTGAGTTCGCCACCGACCACCTCGGCCCGGTAGACGATCACGATGGAGGCACCACCGGGATCCGCGTTGAAGAGGACATCGAGCAGTGCCGCAACAGCAATTTCCAGCCCAGTCTCCTCTTTCACCTCCCGGGCAGCAGCGACTCTGGGATCCTCGCCCGCATCCACATATCCACCCGGAAGCGACCAGAACCCCTTCTTGGGATCGAACCGACGCTGCACCAGCAGCACACGATCGCCCTCGAGCACCAAGCTGACCGCCGCGACCCTGGGGTCTGCGTAGTGGACGAATCCACAGGACGAGCACACCGGCCGATCTCGGTGCCCTCGACGCTCGAGAGTCAGGGGCGCCGCACAGTGGGGACAAAAGCGCAAAACGCGCGGACCCCCCGAATGATGTTCAGAATGCGCCAATGCCTCGCTCCCGGGGCCGCCACGCCTGCGGGCGCGGGGATGACCTGGGACCGTACCGCGCCCAGCGATCGCCGACGAGCATGCCGATGCTCTTGTGTTTCCCGCGAACAAATGAGAGTTTCCCCGCATGAGCGAAAAATGGGACAAGCGGTTCCTCGATTTGGCCCAGCACATCGCGGGATGGAGCAAGGACCCCTCGACACAAGTGGGCTGTGTCGTAGTCGGCACGGATCGCGAGATCCGCAGCACCGGCTTCAATGGCTTCCCGAGGGGCATCGAGGACAACCAAGAGCGTCTGGCGGATCGCGAACAGAAGTATCCGTTGATCTGCCATGCTGAGGAAAACGCCATCATGCACGCGGCGCGCGTCGGTGTCTCCCTCAAGGGGTGCACTGCTTATGTGACCTGGCCTCCCTGCACTCGATGTGCGCGCAGCCTCGTCCAGGCTGGAGTCACCACGGTGGTCTACCCGAAAGGGTGCCAGGTGCCGGAACGCTGGCTGGACGACTTCGAGTTATCGTCAGCCATGTTGTCGGAAGCGGGGATCGAACTGAGAACCGCGTAATGTGTTGCCTGGGCACCCCGAACTACGGTATGACTGCCCTCGCCGCCGCCCTTTGCCCGCTATCAACGGGGCCCCAGCGGAACCGGGAGAGCCAACTGTGAGTTATCACTACGACCGACTCACGGCCATGGACAACGCATTTCTGATCTTGGAAAAGCCCGAGGTGCAGATGCACGTCGCGTCGACCATGATCTTCGAGACAGGCCCCCTGGCGACGACGAATGGCGGGATCAACGTCGAATCCATCAAGGGCATGATACGAAGCTCCCTGCACCGGATACCGCGCTACCGACAGAGAATCCAAACCATCCCTCTCGATGGTCGGGCCGTATGGGTCGATGACCCTCACTTCGACCTCGATTACCACATTCGACACACCGCCTTGCCAAAACCGGGCACCCCCGAGCAACTCAAGAAACTCTCGGCGCGCGTCATGGCCCAGCCCCTCGACCGAAATCGCCCTCTGTGGGAAACGTGGATCGTGGAAGGACTAGACGGTGGCAAGGGCTTCGCCATGATCACCAAGGTCCACCACTGCATGATCGATGGAATCGCAGGCGTCGACCTCGCATTCATCCTGCTCAGCACCGAACCCGAACCCATCGAACCCTCGGAAGCTCCGCGTTTCATGCCGCGCCCCGTCCCAACGGGCACTGAACTTCTGATGGACGAACTCGGCCGCCGAGCCCAGTTACCCCTGCGCCTGATGAGGGGGGTTCAGAGCTTCATCGACGAAGCCGACGACTTGAGGGAGGAGATTTCGGTGCGAGCCGGGGCTCTCCTGCAGACGCTGGGTGCCGGCCTGCGAACCGATGCAACCCCTCTCAACGGAAAACTGGGTCCTCATCGCGCTTTCGACTGGTACGACATTCCTCTCGAGGAGTTCAGGGCCATCCGCAAGAGTTGGAACTGCACCATCAATGACGTAGTGCTGACCATCGTGACGGGGGCGGTGCGGGAGTACTTCATCCATCGCAGCGTCGACCCGTCCCGAATCGACTTCAAGGTCTCAACCCCGGTGTCCGTCCGAGGAGGAGACGAACAAGGCGAGCTCGGCAACCGCGTGTCCTCGTGGGTTCTGTCACTCCCCATCTCCGAGCACGAGCCGCGAAAGCAATTGGAGTCGATCCACTCCGAGACAAGCCGCCTCAAGCAATCCCGTCAGGCCCTGGGCGTCGAGATGATGATGAAGGTCGCGGAATGGACTCCGGCCACGCTGCTCTCGCTGGGCGCTCAGTCGATCTCGGGCCCCATCAATACCATCATCACCAATGTACCGGGCCCTCAAGTCCCACTCTACTGCCAGGGTGCGCGCCTGCGAGGAATGTACCCACTCGTTCCGCTGATGGAGAATCTGGGCCTGGGGATCGCCCTGATCAGCAGCGCAGGCACGATCCACTGGGGCTTCAACGCAGACCCGGACGTGGTGCCGGATCTCGACGTTTTCGTCGAGAAGATCAAGCTCGCAACCCAAAGAGTTCGCGATGCGGCAGGCATAAAAACCCTTGGAGCCCCGGTTTCCCGCAACACCGGATCGAGTCCTTCCGACCCAACACCTCTCGCAGCCGCGAAAGCGAACTGAACTCGCCAGGTGCAGCAACTCCCAGGCGTCCTCGGTCAGGCACGAGCAACGATTTGGCGCAACACGTCCTCGATGGAAATGCGTCGACCGGGTTCCTTTTCGATCACAGCGAGTCCACGGTCGAGTTCATCGAGAACCGCGTCGTCATAGCGCTCCCGCACCCACGGATCCGAGCGAATGCTCTCGAGGTTCGGTCGATGTAGAGAGGCCATCTCTGCTGCCGAGACACCCGCCTTGCGAGGGCGCGACGAGACCACCTGAAATCCGGCGTCTCGGACCCGGCCTTCCAGTTCTCGACCGATGCACATCACCTGATCGTGATTCGCTTGAAGACCTTCGAGCAACGCCATGCTGGTGATGCGATAAATCCCCGCGAGCCTTTCGAGACGGCCCGCGGAAACCGTTCCGTCGCCAAAAGTGCAATGGGCGGAGTCCTTCCCATTCACGGATTCAGAGCCCTAAGGAAAACGACACGGCACCCTCGACCCTGAAGCTGCGGACACCGGGGCCCGCTTCAGCGCAGGAAGAGACGATAGGCGGGGTTTTCGGTCTCCTCGGCGCAGGGATACCCGAGTTTCTGGAGATAGGCATCGAAGTCTCCTCGGTCTGTGCTGGGCACCTGAATTCCAGCCAACACACGCCCCCGCTCGGCGCCGTGGTTGCGATAGTGGAACAAGCTGATGTTCCAACTGGTGCTCATCAACTCCAGAAAATGAGCCAGGGCGCCTGGACGTTCGGGAAATTCGAAGCGAAACAACCGCTCGCTTTCGAGAGCATCAGCACGGCCTCCCACCAGATGTCTCGTGTGGAGAACTGCCAGTTCGTTTTCCGTCATATCAACGACCGCGTATCCGCTGCTCGAAAGCACATCGATCAACGCGTGACGATCCTTCTCCCCGTCGAGAAGACGAACCCCGACGAACACGTGGGCCTCGCGAGAATGCGCGTAACGGTAGTTGAACTCGGTAATGCTTCTTGGCCCGAAGCAACGACAGAGTTTTCTGAAGCTGCCCGGCTGTTCGGGGATCGTGACCGCGAGAATCGCCTCCTTCTTCTCCCCGATCTCGGTGCGTTCGGAGATGTGACGCAACCGATGAAAATTGATGTTGGCACCGCTCTGGATCGCTACCAGCGACCGGTCGTTTCCCTCGGCTGCACCTTCCAGCCACTTCTTCATTCCCGCAACCGCCAGTGCGCCGGCGGGCTCTGCAATCACTCGTGTCTCTTCGAACAAATCCAGCACCGCCGCGCAAATCTCGTCGACGCTCACCCGGACCACGCCATCGAGATGATCCTTGACGACCCGGAAGGTTTCGTCGCCGATCTGACGCACCGCAGCTCCATCGGCAAAAGTCCCCACGTGGTCCAGCGGAACGGGTCGCCCGGCCCGGACTGCAGCATCCAGACAAGCCGCGTCATCGGGCTCCACCGCGATGACTCGTGTGCTGGGGCTCACGAACTTCAGGTACGCCAGGACACCGGCGAGCAAACCGCCCCCGCCCACCGGAACGAACACCGCGTCGATGGGGTCGGGATGTTGACGGAGGATCTCCACCCCCACGGTCCCCTGCCCCGCAATGATTTCCGGATCATCGTAGGGGTGGATAAAAACCAGTTCCCGCTCTTCGGCAATTTCTCGAGCCCTCGCGTAGGCTTCGTCGTAGGTATCGCCGTGGAGCACCACCTCCATCCCGTAACGCACGACGGCCTGGACCTTGATGTCGGGCGTGGTCGTCGGCATCGCGATGATCGCGGGATAGCCGAGTTTCTGGGCAGCCAGTGCCACGCCCTGGGCGTGATTGCCCGCGGATGCTGCCACCAGCCCCTTTTGCCCAACCTCCGGCGGAAGGGAAACGATCTTGTTGTACGCACCGCGCAGCTTGAAGGAAAAAACCGGCTGAAGATCCTCCCGTTTGAGGAAAACCCGCTCGCCGAGGCGCTGGGAGAGTTTCGGCGCAGGTTCCAGTGGAGACTCACGGGCAACGTCGTAAACCCTCGCGCGCAGGATCTTTTCCGCATAAGACTGGATCATCGCCATAATTTAGCGACTCCATGCCGGACCCGGATTTGCCATCACACCCAGGGGACCTGGACGAGAGTGCCGAACCCCCGGGGTGCCGATTTCAAAGGCCGGGTCGCGAAGCGCGGGCGATCCCACGGGCTCGGATATACTGCTTCTCGATGTCGCGCAGTCACCGGGTCACCCTATCGCTGCTCGCATCCGTTTTCGTCGTGGTTTCGGCCGCAATATTCGTCACGGGGATGGGGGCCTGTCAGCCGTCGGGTGTCCGCCCCAACGTGGTTCTCATCACCATGGACACCCTGCGCGCCGACTATCTGAGCAGCTATGGCTTCTCCCACCCCACGAGCCCAAACCTCGATGCCCTGGGGGCCCAGGGGGTGATCTTCGAGCGTGCCATCGCCGCCTCGTCCACCACCTCCCCCTCCCACGCCTCCATTCTCACCTCGCGCCACACCCGCGAGCACAGTGTCGGATTCTACTCGGGCCCCACAGCACTGGAGGGTTTGCGAACTCTGGCGGAGCATTTCCGGGATGCCGGTTACGAGACGGCGGCCTTCGTGGGAAACATCAATCTCGAGGCCCGCCTGGGCTTTGCCAGAGGCTTCGACCATTTCGATGACGACCTTCCCAGCGTCGAGGCCAACCGGCCACTCCAATACGAACGAATCGCCGAGCACACCTACGAACGGGCTCGGGCATGGATCGCCCAACACGGCGATGAACCCTTCTTTCTCTGGGTCCACTTCCAGGATCCCCACGGCCCCTACGACCCTCCGCCCGATCACCTGGGTCGCATCCGGGTGGAGGACGGGGCATCCGACCGTGAACTCCCCGTACTCGAGAAACAGGACGGCCCAGGTGGCATCCCCCGATACCAGGCCCTCGACGGCGTCCGCCATTCGAGCCAGTACCGCAGCCGTTACGCGGACGAGATCCTGTACGCCGACGCCTTCCTCGGCGCGCTGATCGAATCCGTCGACACCCATTCATCAAGCCGCGAGACCATCGTGCTCCTCACTGCCGACCACGGCGAAGCCATGGGGGAGAACGACGTCTGGTTCTCCCACTTCCTGCACAGCACCCCTCAACTCGCCCACGTTCCCATGATTCTTCGCGCGCCAGGAATCGAGCCGGCACGTCGACCGGAACCCGTGGGCCACGTCGATGTGCTGCCCACGCTCCTGGAGTTGGCAGGACTCGAGGTTCCCGAAGATGCCCGCGGGATCGCCCTCGGGCCCCACTTGCGAGATGGATCCGCCCCACCGGATCGCTTCGTGATCTGCGATGCAGGCGAAGAGGTGTCGGCCTATCGCAGCGACTCCTTCGTGCGTGCCGTCGAACTCAAGGAGGTTTGGCGCGAGAATCCTTCTCCCCTGGACCCCAAATGGGCGGCCTACACCTGGGACGGCAGAGGCAATTGGGAGCGAATCACAGAAGACTCGGACGAGAACCGGTTGATCACCCGTGACATGAAGGCGATGAGTCGTTACTTCAGCAGCGCCCAGCCCATGGTCGGAGCCCCCGAGGCAGAGCCTGAGCACGAAGAGCGTCTCCGCGCCCTCGGCTACGTCGAGTGACCCCTGGAAACGCCGAGGCGAAGGGCACTCGGCCGCTGCCTCAGCCGTAGATCAGCCCGCCGAGGGCGGTTCGTGAGAACGAGTCCACCGACCGGTCAGAAGCCAACCGACCATCATCATCGTGTTGGCTATGGCGTAGACGAGATTCGCGACCCACATGCCGGTGGTGCCAAGATCCGTCGAGAAGGTCAGGTAGTAACCGAGAGGTGCCCCTAAAAACACGGCGGCCCCGATGGAGATGTACATCGGAGAATTCATGTCGCCCGCGGCCTGCAGTGTCCGGAAGGCGACGAAATACAGACCGTAGAAGCTGAGAATCGCCGACGAGTAGACGAGATACTCCGAGGCGATGGCAGCCACTCCAGGATCCGAGGTGAACGAACCCGCGATCACGTCACGCGCCAGATACAGGGTGATGGCCAGGGGCCAAAGGGTGACCATCGCAACGGCCGCACTGACACGCACCGATTGCCATGCCCGGCCGACATTATGCGCCCCGAGGTTCTGACCCACCAGAGTGGCGCAGGCGTTGGCAACCGCGAAGGTGATCATGATCACCGTCATCTCGATCCGAAGCCCAATCGTATAGGCGGCCTGCACATCTCCGCCCAGCCGACCCGACAACGTCATGAAGAACACCAACATCAATGAGCGTGCCACCATGTGGAACGCCGGCTGCCACGAGACGCTGATGAGTTGGCGCATCGCCCCCGGGTCGGGGATGAAGTGGCGACGCCTCAAATGGACCCGGCAACGTCCGGTCATCAACGCCCACATCGCCAACACCACACCGCATGCGTTGCCAACGGCGGCCCCGAGACCAATGCCGGCGATCCCCATGGCGGGAAATCCCAGGTGCCCAAAGGCGAGCACCCATTCCGCGGCAATGGATGCCAAGGTCACCACGAAGGAGATCACCATGGGTGTCGTGGTATCCCCTGCGCCACCCAAGACCGCACCAAAGACTTGAACCGCCACGGTTGCAGCCAGGGTGGTGAAGATGATGCGAACGTAGATGGTCCCGAACGCGATCACCTCAGGATCCCGGGCGATCAGCGAAATCAGTGGTTCGGGAAAGAGCGCGCCCACGATGGCCGCAACCCCTGCGAGGCCACCACCGATCAGAAAACTCTGCCCTGCCGTATGCTCGGCCTGATCTACCCGGAAGGCTCCGATCTGGCGTGCGATCATCATCTGTGAGCCCACCGACAGGCCCATGATGAGCATCTGAAACACCTGCCGCAGAGTCTGATTCGACGCGCCCGCCGCCGCGACCTGATCGTCTCCCAGGGTCGCGAGAAACGCCAGATCCACCATCTGGAAGGCTCCTACGCCGAGCAACCCGGTCGCTACGGCCGGAGCCGACAGAACCAGGACCGATACCAGCAGATTGCCGCGGGTGTGGTCGCGCTCGCGCAGGGATCGCCACCAGCCCTCTCTCGACGGCACGGGGTGTTGCAGATCTTCCTCATCCTGGGCGCCTGTCACGCGGCCACCCTAGCACCGCGCAGGCCCGCCAAGGCAGGAAGCCCTCAATCTCGTCCGAGGTGGCCTGGTGTAGTCTCTTCGCTCCTGGAGGAGGTCCCTTGCAGATCCTACTCGTTCGCCACGGACTGCCGATTCGAGTCGACGGACAGCCCGGGCAACCCGCGGATCCCGAACTGAGTGCAAAGGGCTGGGAGCAGGCCCGACGCCTCAGTCGATGGCTGCGTTCCGAACCCATCGATACCATCGTTTCGAGCCCGCTGCGCCGCGCCGTGCAAACCGCTGGTCCGCTCGCGGACGCGCTCGGTCTCGAGATCCAAATCGAGAACGGGGTCACGGAACTCGACCACGACGCCGAATCCTACGTACCTCTGGAGGAGGTCAAGCGCGACGATCCTGAGCGCTGGCGGGCGCTGGCGGCAGGTGAACTCTACGCCGAAGCCGACCTTCCCACCTTTCAGGCTACCGTGGTCGCCACGATCGAACGCCTCATCCAAGGCCACCCGGGTGGGCGCATCGCCGTCTTCTGCCATGGAGGGGTGATCAACGCCTGGGCCTGTCACGTCCTCGGCCTCCCCATGTCGCTGTTTCTCAACGCAGCCTACACCAGTGTGAATCGCTTCCTGGCCGCCAGTTCTGGCGAGCGCAGCATCGCGAGCCTCAACGAAGCCGCGCACATCGACTGGAAGCGGCGAACGGGGGCTGCTGACGCAGGGGCGTGAACCCACCGAACGCGAATTCGACTCGGATTTGGCGCGGGTTTGAGGTGGGTTCAATGGGCGTAGTGGGCGCGGACTTCATCGCTAGTCAACTGGTAGGCGAGCCCGCAGAAATGGCAGCAGACCTCCTGCCCCTGGCCCAGTTCCACGATCTCGGTGATCGCTTCGCTCCCGAGCAGCCCAAGAGTCTCGAGAGCCCGCTGACGATTGCAGGGACAGTGGAAACGCGGAGTCGTGTAGTCTCGCTCGCCCACTCCCACACCCCGAGCCAGATGGTCCAACAGGCCGTCGGCATCGAAGCCCATCCGCACCAGTTCGGCGACGTTGGGAAGAGAAGCAACATTCGCCTCCACGTGCGCGACGACGTCATTCCGCGCGCCGGGCAACACCCGTACCATGACACCCGCCGTGGCATCCACCCGGCCCTCGCGATCGAGCCCCACCCCCAGGGCCACTGCGGCCGGCGTCTGTTCACTCTCGGTCAGATACTTGGCCAGGTCTCGAGCAATCTCGCCCGTCTCTATTTCCACGACACCGGTGTGGGGCTCGCGCCAGTTGGGGTGGCTCCGGACCACCGACAGAAGCCCCCGACCCATGCCTCCCCCCACATCGAATCGCCCGTTGCGCGGGGGGACATGCGCCATGGGGTTGCGAATCGTTCCCCGCACCCGCGCCTGATCGTCGGTGATCGCCAGCAGATCTCCCAGCGGTCCGTCGCCCGCGAAGCGAAGTTGTAGGGACTCGCCCCCCTTGAGCCCAACACTCAGCAGCACCACTCCCACCAAACCGCGACCCAAGGCGTTGACGGCGGTCGGAGACATTTCGCGCCGGTTCGTCGCTTCACGAACCAAGCCAGTTCCCACCACGGCACTCAGGGCCACGTCCCCACCCACCGTCACTGTTCGGACCAGTTGGTCGGATGTACCACTCATGGGGTTCTCGTCCTCAGTCTCCAGCCACACCTGCCCATACCGCTGATCGCCCGCAACCCCTCAGATGCGCCCGGCGAGAAAGTCGGAGAGCACTTCGTTGGTGCGCTCGGGGGCCTCCTCCGGAATGAAGTGCCCGCACTGGGCACCTCGAGTCCGGAGATCGGGAAGATGCAGGGGGAAAGAGTCTGCGTAGGGGTTTCCGTTGGGGATGTAGTCGTCGGGCGGCAACCCGTCGACAAACGCCTGGGGCATCAGAAATGGACTGAACAGGTAGAGGGCGGGACCGGGGTATTGCTTGTGGCGATCCTCCGGAGCAAAGACCATGAAGTGCTCAAAGTCCGGGTGAGAGAACAGCAGATCCGGGTGCTCCCACATCCGGGCAACCTGTTGGCTGGAGCGAAACTCGAAGCGCCGACCACGCCGTGCCGACGGATCGGGTGTCTCGATGTGGAATGGCAAACAATGGCGGTAGTACTCGATGGCGTGGAACCAACAGTCGGGATCCGAGAATGCGTCGGCATAGTGGTCGACGTCCGCGGGGGTCCAGAAACGTGTGGGGTCGAAGTCCGACAGCGCCGCACTGCCCTCGGAACCCTCCACGGGTGCCCAGGGAGAATCAGGCGGTCCCCCATACCCGGCCTGCTCGCCGCCGAAGACCGAGCGGATGAACTGCTCGTGGTAACGCTCGAAGAATTCCTCGGCCCGGGGCTCACACTTGAACCAATAACCGTGGATTCCCCAGGTGATCCAGACCGAGGTGAGCGTATCGATCAGCGCGAGCCGAGAAAAGCGTTCGGGATGATCGATGGCCGCCTTGAAAGCGATGATCCCGCCCCAGTCATGGCCGACGAGATGAGCGCGCTCGATGTCGAGAGCATCCATGAAATCGATGACATCTCGAGCCAGGAGATCGCGCGACAAGCGGATCCGGGGCCGGTCTGTCTGGCCGTAGCCACGAGTGTCGGGTGCGTAGACCGCGTATTGACTGGACAGAACGGGGATCTGGTGGCGCCACATGTGGGACGTCTGGGGAAACCCGTGGAGCAGGATCACGGCCTCACTGCCCCCGCCCTCCTGGAGGTAATGGAAACGCAGATCGGCCGAGTCGATAAAATTCGAGCTGGGCATGTCACGGACCTTTCTAGGGCTCATGGGCAAGGGATCCCCAACGGGAACCTGCGAAAATCGACCACCCGAGCGACCCATGCTAGCCCGGCAAACTCGCGCGGCGAAACCATCGGTTTTGCGGCTAGAATGGGCGCCGCCGGGATCGAGAACCACGAAATGGATACGCGGACCGGCAGAAACTACAAAGGGAGCCCCCATGCCGCTCAAGGTTTCATTCGAGCTTTCGGACCGCGACCTCCGATATTTCCGAAAAAAAATGCGTGAGGCTCGCGCGGGCGCCAAGGCGCGAGAAGAATCAGAGATCATCGAATCCACCGCCTCGCTACTCGAGGAAATGCGAGGGAAGAACGCACCCGACTTCGTCCGCGAGCGCATCTCCAAGCTCGAAGTAATGGTGGAAATGCTGGACGACCGGGAGTGGAACCTCTCCGGCCCGGACCGCACTCACGTCCTGAACGCCATGGCCTACTTCGCCGAAGCCGAGGATCTGATCCCCGATGCCATCCCCGCCATCGGTTTCCTCGACGATGCCATCATGGTGGAACTCGTCGTCAAAGAGCTCGAGAACGAGATCGACGCCTACCACGACTTCTGCGACTTCCGCACGCTCCAAGAGAAAGTCCGGGGCAAGCGCGAAGACGAGATCACCCGAGAGGAATGGCTCAAGGGAAAGCGCTCCCAACTCCACAGCCGCATGCGGCGGCGGCGCAGGACCCGGCGCTCTCGCGGACGGGGGCCGGCAGGGAAACCCACTCCCTTCTCACTATGGTAGGGGGTGGGATCGGCTGATGGACCCCATCGGCCAGGAGGGAGGCCCGTGCTCGGCACCGACGACACGGTATTGTGCCCAGGAACCCTGGGGCCCGGTACGGTCTTCGAGCATCTGGAAGCCGCGGCGGTGGGCGAGTTCGAAGGCGTGTCTCTCTGGGCGCTTCACTACAATGCCGCGCTCCAAGAGGGTGCCACGGGACCCGAGATCGCAGCCTCGGCCAACCAACTCGGACTCGAGGTCGCGACCCTGGAAGCCGCCCTGCTCTGGGCCGACGGACCCGGGAAGCGCACCCAGGCCGACCAAGAGACCGATGGTCTCTTGAAGACCTGCGAAATCCTGAACTGCCAGAACCTGCTGGCCACCACCCTGGAGACCCGACTCCCCTCCCTGCCCGATGCCATCGAGGGCTTCGCGCGGCTGTGTGATCAGGCCGCCGAGTGCGACGTTCGCGTGAGCCTCGAGTTTCTGCCGTGGAGTGGAATCCCAGACCTCCCCACCGCCTGGCAGATCGTCCAGTCGTGCGGGCGCAGCAATGCCTGCTTGATGATCGACGGCTGGCATTGGTTTCGAACGGGAGGGGACACCCAGCTCTTGCGCCAGATTCCGGGCGAACGCATTGGCGGTGTTCAGCTGTGCGATGCTCCAGCAAAGCCCGAAGGCGACCTGCTCGAAGAGGCCATGCATCGCCGACTTCTACCCGGCCACGGTAACGCCGACCTCATGGCCCTGATTCGCTGCCTCGACGAAATCGGCTCACGTGCGCCGCTGGCTGTCGAAACGTTCAACGATGAACTGATGGCACTCCCCCTGAACGAGGCGAGCCGCCGAATGCATGAGGCGTTGACCACAGTGCGGGACGCGGCGAGAACACCGGCGGGGAGAAGGCAAACGTGAAGTTCGGAATCAGCGTCGGAAACGGTGGGAGCTTCGGCAGCCCCGACGGCGTACACGCATGCCTGGACCTCGCAAGGCGCGCCGACGAACTGGGATTCGACTCCGTCTGGGTCAACGATCACCTCGTTCTGCCGGAGACGATTCGCACCCGTTACCCCTATGGCGACGCCTTCGCGATTCCCTCGGGGGTCGACTTCCACGAACCCCTGGTACTGGTCAACGCCCTGGCTGCCGTCACCCAACGCGTGGAAGTGGGAACCGGCGTGCTCGTGATACCCCATCGTCACCCGGCGATCACGGCCAAGATGCTGGCCTTCGCGGACCGCTTGTCGGGAGGTCGCGTGGTCCTGGGCGTGGGGGTGGGTTGGTTGCGCGACGAGTTCGAGGCACTCGGCCTTCCCGACGAACACTTCGATCGGCGGGGTGAAGTCACCGACGAGTATCTCTGTGCCATCAAGGAGATGTGGACCAACACGGGCCCCTCCTCGTACCGGGGAGATTTCGTCGAGTTCTCCAACGTGGGAACCTTCCCGAAGCCCGCCCGCAAGCCTCATCCACCCATCGTGATCGGTGGCAAGTCACAGCGCGCACTGAGACGTGCCTCGCTGTTGGGCAACGGGTTCCAGGCCCTGTTCTCGAGCCCGGACGACCTCGCCCAGCAGGTAACCGCTCTCCAGGAAATCTGTCGACAGGATCGGCGCGACCCCTCGGAGCTCGAAATCCAGCTGGCCCAACCCATGCAGATCTACCCGCGGGCACTTCCCACCGAGAACCGCCCTCCCCTTTGCGGATCCCTGGACCAGATCGCCCTCGACCTCCAGGCCTACGCACGCGCAGGTTTACAACACCTGGTCTCTACACCGAGCACCGAAGGCGACGGCCCCCCCTTCGAACGCGCCATGGCCGGACTGGAAACCCTCGCGCGCGAGATGCTCCCAGCCTTCGGCAACACAGGAGCGCGCCCTTGAAGCTCGGAATCGCGGTGGGAAACTTCGACACCTTCGGTAAGCATGGCGATGCCGCAGATTTGGTGGAAACCGCCTGCCGCGCCGAAGTCTTTGGCTTCGATTCCGTGTGGGCCCACGACCACCTCTTCATGCCTGCGGCCATCGGCTCCCGATACCCGTACAACGAATCCGGCGTAGCAGGCTTTGCCTATCGCCAGAACATCTACGATCCGTTGGCCGTCCTCGCCGCCGTAGCCACCCGAACCCGGCGGGTCGAACTCGGGACCAGTGTGTTGATCGTTCCCTACCGCAACCCACTGGTGCTGGCCAAAATGCTGGCGACGATCGACCAACTGAGTCACGGGCGCGTCCTCCTGGGAATTGGCGTGGGGTGGATGCAGGAAGAGTTCGACGAACTCGGCATCGGGCACCACTACGCAGTGCGGGGTCGCGTCACCGATGAATGGATGCGTATCTGCATCGAGCTATGGACGCAGGAAGGCCCTGCCAGCTTCGAGGGCGACCATCACCAGTTCACGGAAGTCCACGCCAACCCCAAACCCGCCAGAAAGCCCCACATTCCGATCTGGGTGGGCGGCAAGGGGGCCATCGCAGCGCGGCGCGTGGCGCGATACGGCCAGGGTTACCACTCGATCTCATCGAACCCAGACGAGTTGAAGATCGAGTTCGCCCAGGTCCGAGACGCCCTCGAACAGGCGAAACGCGACCCCTCCGAAGTCACCTTCTCCATGCTCGGGCCCATGATTCACCTCGACGAGCCCGTTCCTTCCAACAGCGCCGCCGTTGGAGGCACTACCCAACAGATCATCGATGGCCTATCCGCCTACGCGGAAGTCGGCCTCGAGCACGCACTTTGCTTCCCGACGCTACCGGGAATCGCCCAGCCCACGCCGCTTCAGTTCGCGGAAGCCATGCAGCGGGTGGCCGAGGATGTGCTGCCCGCTCTGCGCTGAAAACGCCAAGCCAACGCTTCAGATCAGCAGATTCTCACGGTCTCGAGCTTCGAACTCGCGGCGCAGAGCCACTGCGTCATCGGCCGTGATGGGCCGAAGGGCAGCCTCTGGGTTCGGCCGAAAGAACACCAACTCGTCGCACTCCCAACGCTCGGCGCGCAATTTTCGCTTCTGCACCTTGCTGGTCTGAGTAATGGGCAGGTGGTGGGTCACACGCACATAGTGTGGCGCCCACTTCGTCCCCAGATCCGATTGTTCGTGGAGGAATCGCTCGAAGGCGTCCGGATCAAAGGCCTCGGGGTCGACCAGTTCCAGGGCAGCCATCACCTGGTCTCCCACTTCAGCATCCGGAACGGCGTAGACGGCGGCCAGCACGACCCCGGGAAAGCGGCTCAGGATGCGCTCGATGGGGGCCGCCGCAAAGTTTTCTCCATCCACACGCAACCACTCGAAATCACGGCCCGCGAAGTAGATGAATCCTTCGGAATCCCGATAGGCCAGATCACCGGTCCAGAACCAGCCGTTGCGCATCCGCTTCTCGTTGGCTTCGTCGTTGTTGTAGTACCCCTCGAACAACGCCGGGCCCTGGGTGTTGACCATCTCGCCAATGGCCTCTTCGGGGTTGACGATGCGGCCGTTCGCATCGAAGTCGGCCACCGGGCACTCCTTCTCGGTCTCCGAGTCGAGAATCACCAGCCCCTCGGGCGCTCGGCCCAGTGAGCCCTTGGGCATGTCGTCGCTTCGACTGACCGACGCGCCGGTCTCAGTGGAACCATATCCATCCTGCACCGGAACACCGAAACGTTGAGAGAAGCGGCCGATGTCGAGATCGGCGCCCTCATTTCCGAAGACGTACCGGAGGGGGTTGTCGGCATCGTCTTCACGTTCCGGCGTCGCGAGGATGTAGGAAAGCGGCTTACCCACATAGTTGAAGTAGGTCGCCCCAAAGCGGCGAACATCGGGCAGGAAGCCCGAGGCCGAGAACTTGCGCCGGAGTGCACTGGCCCCGCCGGCCACCACGGTGGGCGACCACCCCGCGAACAACGCATTCGAGTGGAACATGGGCATCACCTGGTAGGCGACGGTGTCCGCACTCAACCCTGCGATCCCCACGATGCTCTGACCCACCAGCGCAAGTTTGAGCTGACTGCAGATCACGGCCTTGGGCGCACCGCTGGTCCCCGAAGTAAACAGCAGCAGCAGTCGGTCTCGGGGTTCCACAGTGACGTCGGGCACGTCCGCCCCGGCATGGGGCTCGAGAGCTCGGAGGTAGTCGTCGCTCTCGATGTCGAGGATGCGATCCGGGGGGAGGTCGAGGTCGAGCCCTTCGAGCATGGGGGCGTGCCGTGCTTCGGTCACGATCAGCTGACAATCGGTGTGTCGAATATCGCGCTCGAGTTCCGCCCCACGCCGGGTCGGGTTGATGCCCACCACCGTGGCTCCCGCTAGTGCGGCGGCCCCCAACCACATGGGGAATTCCGGAACGTTGTCGAGCAAAACGCCCACGTGAAGCGGCCCTTCGCGCCGCTGGTCGAGCAAGAAGGCCGAACGCACCAGGCTGGCGTCGACGTACTGCGCATAGCTGTAGGACTGATCCTCGAAAAGAATGGCGGGGTTGGGGTCGCCCCGTCTAGCCAGCACGACGTCGCGGAAGATCTCCATCTCGTATCCCTCCTCGTCACAAGATCAACGGGCCGACGGCCGGCGTCCCCAATCCAATCAGCGCAGCCCGCGGAACGTCTCCCGAATGTCCGCCACCACGGCCTCGGGTTCCTCGTAGGCCGCGAAGTGCCCCCCGGACTCGCGGACGTTCATCAAGCGCAGATCGAAGTAGTCCTGGGCCCAGTCCGTGGGTCCCGGCGGCATGTCGAAGCGGAACAGCGACAGCCCTGTGGGCGCCTCGATGACGGGGACCCGTTGATGGGCCGGCTCCCAGACGTGGCGTGCGGCTTCGGCGTAGTAACGCATGGAAGTCACGGGACTCCCCGTGAGCCAGTAGAGCATGGTGGTGTCGATCAGATGTTGCTTGGAGAATCGACTCTCGACATCGCCCCCACAATCGCTCCAGGCGCGGCGCCGCTCGAGCAACCAGGCACAGAGCGCCAGGGGGGAGTCGTGGAGCGCGTAGGCGAGGGTCTGGGGGTCGAGCATGTGCACAGCCACATGGGACGCGAACTTCCGCTCCCAGGCCAGCCAGCCCTCGCGTTCGTCGGCGGGCAGGTCGTCGAGATCCGCGCCTCCGAGCATCCAGGGACGCCACTGCCCGAAAGGCGGCATGGGGAAGGCGTTGGTGGCATGAATTCCGATCAGGTGGGCGGCGTGGGCATGCCCCAATTGCAGGGTGACCAGAGCCCCCCAATCCCCCCCGTGGGCCGCGAAGCGCGGGTAGCCGAGGACGTCGCGCATGAGTTTCACCCACAGGTCGGCGGTACTGGCCCAGTGGATGCCGCTTCGATCCAAGGGGGTCGAGAAGGTGAAGCCCGGCAACGACGGAATGACCACGTCGAACGCATCCGCCGCATCCCCTCCATGGGCGGCGGGATCCACCAGCGGCCCGACCACGCGGTCGAAGTCCATGAACGACCAGGGCCAGCCGTGGGTCAGGACGATGGGAATCGGCGCCGGACCCACTCCGCGCTCGTGAACGAAGTGGATGGGGAGTCCGTCGATTTTGGCGCGAAAATGCGGCCGTTGGTTCAGGGCGGCCTCACGCGACCGCCAGTCGTAGGTGGACTGCCAGTAATTCACGAGCTCGCGCAGATAGCTCGCATTGGTGCCGTAGGACCAGTCGTCGTTCTCGTAGTCGTGAGGCCAGGTGGCCTGGTCGAGACGCTGACTCAGGACGTCGAGCTTTGCCTGGGGGATCTCGACACGAAATCGCTCGGCAGACATCAACGCCTCCAACCGGTCCGCGCTCAGACCTCTTCGAGATCGAGGAGGTCCTCGATGGTCTGACGTCGCCGGATCAGACGAGTCTCGTCGCCATCAATCAGGATCTCCGGTGCCAGGGGGCGTGAGTTGTAGTTGCTCGCCATCGCAGCCCCGTAGGCCCCCGCGTCGTGGATCACCACGAGGTCCCCCACCGAGGCGGGTGGGAGGTTGCGAGGCACAACGACTCCCCCCTCGACCTGCGTAAATACGTCTCCCGACTCGCACAACGGCCCGGCCACCACGGTGGGCTCCGGAACCCCGGAGGCCATCTCTCCGGAGCGCGCCACCACACTGATCTCGTGATGGCTGCCATACATGGCAGGCCGCACCAAGTTGTCAAAACCGGCATCGACCAACACGAATCGGTTCGCCTGCATGTGCTTCTCGGCACGCACCTCGGCGACCAACACACCCGCCTCTCCCACGAGAAACCGACCCGGCTCGATCTCGAGGCTGACCGGATGGCCCACGAGGTTCTCAACCTCGCGGCGCGCCGAGTCCCACAGACGGTGCAGGGATTCGGTGTCGAAGGACTCGTCTTCGGGACGGTAGGGGATGGGGAGGCCCCCTCCGCCGGAAATCGCCCGCACATCCACTCCGAGGGTTCGCACCAAGTCGACCATGGCGTCGCAGACCTGACGCAGGTGATCGAAGTCGGACCCCGACCCGATGTGCATGTGCAGACCCACCAGGTCGAGTTCGTATTTTTCGATGTGGCGCAGCGCCACATCCAGGTGCTCGTGCCAGATCCCGTGCTTGCTCCACTCCCCGCCGGTGTTGGTCTTGCGACTGTGGCCGTGCCCAAAACCGGGATTGACCCGCAGCCAGACCGGACTGGCCTGCCGGCGCTGACCGAGTTGTTCGAGCATGTCGGGCGAACCCGCATTGATGGGCAGGCCGAGTTCGAGGCAGCGGTCCAAAGTGGCGTCGTCGAGGAGGTCGGCGGTGTAGACCACGCCAGCGGGTTCGGCTCGGGGATCGAAGCCCGCGCGAACCGCTCGCTCGACCTCGCCCAGGGAGACCGCATCCACGCAGCAGCCCAACTCGTTCAGGACTCGCAACACGTGGATGTTCGAGCAAGCCTTCTGGGCAAAACGGATGACATCGAACTCCGACAGCAGCCCCACACGCTCGCGGATCAACTGCGCGTCGTAGAGGTAGTAGGGCGTTCCGTATTGCTCGGCCAAACTCACGGCAAGGGCCGGATCGACACTTCTGGGGGTAGCAGGACTCATAAAAACCGATTCTAGGCGACAGTTGCCCGGTTGCCACGGCGAAACGACCGCCAGGGGCTCGAGCGAATAGTTTCGAGTTCAGGTCACCTTGCGCTCGCGCAGTTCGGCAACCTCCTCCCAGCTGTAATCGAGCAATTCCGTCAACACCTGCTCGGTGTGCTCTCCCAGTTCCGGCGCCGGCAGGCGGACCTGCCCCGGTGTCTCGTGCAGGGTCACGGGCATTCCCTGAACCTGCACCGGGCCGAAGCGCGGATGGTCAAAGGGCACCACGTACCCGTTGGCCTTCACCTGCGGATCGTCCGGCAGATCGTTGACCGAGTTGACCAGGGTGAAAATAAAATCCCCCCCCTTGCGCAGAATCTCGAGCCATTCCGCCCGGGGCTTGCTGGCAAACACCTCGTCGAGAATCGCCACACACGCCTCGGAATTCTGGCCGCGCACCTGCATGGTGGCGAAACGCTCGTCTTCAATCATTTCGGGCCGCCCGATGGCCCGACAGAAATCGCCCCAGTAGCGATCAGCCTGGATCATGCCCATCACGAGCCACTGATCGTCTCCGCAGCGGTAGTGGTTCCACAGAGGGTTGCCGGGCTTCGAACGCTGACTTCGCGGGTGCCCGCCGCCGACCATCAAGCGCGCCGAGACACTCAGTGCCTGGAGCCACATCATGCTGCCCAGGTGGGAGCCATCGACCTTTTGCCCCACCCCCAGTCGCTCACGAGCCACGACCGCGGCCAGAACTCCGTAGGCCAACATGACAGCGCCCATCTGATCGGCGGGCCCACCTGCCAGGGTCAAGGGCGGCATGTCGGGTTCCCCCGCGGCCATCATGATCCCCGAGCGAGCCTGACCGAGGAGGTCGAAGGAGGGATCACCGCTGTCGGGGCCTTCGGGCCCGTAGCCCGTCGCCGACGCGTAGATGAGCTTGTCGTTGTGGGCTCGCAGATCTTCGTAGCCGAGCCCGAGACGATCAGCGACGCCCTTTCTGAAGTTCTGCACGAAGATGTCCGAGCGGGCGATCAGGCGGTAGACGACCTCCTGGGCCTCGGGTTTCTTGAGATCCAGGGTGATGCTCTTTTTGTTGCGGTTGTTGCCCTCGAAATACGCATTGGGCACCTGCGTCATGTCCAAGCCAGCCATGGACATGACCCCACGGCCGGGATCGCCACCGTCGGGCGACTCGATCTTGATGACCTCGGCACCCAGGTCGGCGAGCATTTGAGACGCCGCTGGTCCCTGCTGCCAGATTGTCCAATCGATGACGCGAAGACCTTCGAGGGGCATGCTCATGAGATTTTCCTTTCACCGTTGCGGTGGCGGGGCCGGTCGCGCATTCCACTGAAGGGGAGCGCGCCCCCCGCACTGGCGACATCATGCGCCCGAACCCCGGACCCAGGCAAGCCCGTCTCACGGGCTGGTTGGAGTCAGTCGCGATAATCCAGTGGAGGCTGGCGTTCGCCCACCAGCGCCTGGTATTCGAAATCAGGACCCGTACGGCGTTCGAACTCGGCACGCGCCGCCTCGATGATTTCCGGATCGAGGAACAGCTCGGCCGCCGTGGCAGCCAGCACCCGGGAAGCGACCCGCATCCCCTCGAGGCCGATCGACATTCCTCCGGCGGCCACGGCCTGCCAACTGTGGGGAGGCGTACCCGGCACCCAGGTCGCGGTTCGAAAACCGCCCGTGGGCGCGTTCCAGCTCACGTCTCCCACATCCGTCGAGCTCATCGTCAGCCCGCGGGTCGACGCCTGCACCTGTTCCTGGGATCCGAGCAGACGATCCGGGTCGCGCAACGTCGCGTACAGAGCTTCGGCGAAGGCCGTCTGCTCGGCGTCGTATTCCACCCCACCCACCCGCTCGAGCTGGACCTGCAGGCGATCGAGCAGGACCTGATTGGGCAACACGCTGTGGGAGCCGTGGATCACCTCGTGCGAAACCCGGGTGCCGGTTCCCAGAGCCGCTGCTTCTGAGATCTCGACGATCCGTTGCCAGATGCCCGCCAACACGCGCGCGTCAGGATGACGAGCATAGAGGAACAACTCGGCATTTTCGGGCACGATATTCGGCGCGTCTCCGCCGCCCGTGACCACGTAGTGAATGCGTGTGGCGTCGGGAACGTGTTCCCGCAGGAGGTTGACCATGAAGCTCATGGCCTCGACTCCATCAAGGGCGGACCGCCCCCGTTCCGGGGCGGCCGATGCATGGGCCGACTCCCCGCGAAATCGGAATTTTGCAGACTTGTTGGCCAGAGTGGACGCGTAGCTCACCTGATTGCGGTCACTGGGATGCCAGTGCAGCACCGCATCGACATCTCGGAAGGCGCCCGCCCGGGCCAAGTAGGCCTTGCCGGCCCCCCCCTCCTCGGCCGGCGTGCCGTAGACACGCAGGGTTCCGGGAATCGATTGGGTCGCCATCCAGTCCCGAACCGCCACAGCGGCGGCCACCGAGCCCGCTCCAAACAGGTGATGACCACAGGCGTGCCCGCTGCCCCGCTCCACACGGGGGTCGCGGTAGGGCACGGCTTTTTGGGACAGACCCGGGAGCGCATCGAATTCCGCGAGGATGCCGATCACCGGCCGCCCCGAACCAGCGGACGCGACGAAGGCGGTGGGCATGCCTGCCACACCGGCCTGTACCTCGAAGCCGGCTTTTTGAAGGGTCGCCTGCAGGAGTTGCGAGCTGCGTTTCTCCTGGTACCCGAGTTCCGCGAACGTCCAGAGATTCAGAGCCACCTGGGAGGAAGCGTCCCAGCGCTCTTCGAGCGCCCGATCGAGATGAACCTCGGCCTCATCGTCGATGGCCAGGGCAACACCAGACCCCAGCAATCCCAACAGCAGCCCCACACTCGTGATCGCGATTGCCCTGACCATGAATCGCCCCTCCGCATCGGTCCTCGACCGAGACTGTGCGTATAATTCCAACGACCCACCGGCGATCCGAGGCGCGCCCTCACGCACGCTCCGCAGCGCTGGAATCGGAGGATCGACTTGGGACGCTTCGGATACTACGTGATCGACGCCGATGGGCACGGAGGCGAGCCTCTGGGCTGGCGGCGCCGAATCCCCGCCACCTTCGAGGGGAGAATGCGCGAATATGTGGCCGCCATGAAGGCTCGCTACGGCGGTCTGCCGGGCGGAGGCATGAAGAACGATGGCGGCAGCCACGAGCGCCCCGACGACCCCCTGGAGTTCGACACACCCATGCAACCGGGCATGTACGACCCGGCTCAGCGCATGGCGGACATGGACCTCGAGGGCATCGATCTGGCGGTGCTGTTTCCCCCGGGCTCGGGCGAAGAGTGGGCGCTGGGCGATCCGGACTTCGCCAATGCCCTGTGCCAGACCCTCAACGACGCCCGGGCCGAGTACGCTGCCCATGACCCAGACCGACTCAAACTCGTCGCCAAGCTGCCCATGATCGATCCAGAACTCGCCGCTGCGGAACTCGAGCGCTGCGTGACGACCTACGGGTTCGTGGGAATGGTGACGGCGACCCACGTTCAGGACAAAAACCTCGACGATCCCAGCTTCGACATCGTGTGGGAGACCGCCCAGCGCCTGGACATCGCGGTCTGTACCCACGGCGGCGGGCAGGCTCCGGGGCAGACCCCTTTCGCCATCGAGCGTTTCGATTCGCGCCTGGGCGTCCACGCCGTCACCCACCCGTTGGGCGCCATGCAGGCCACCTTCAACTTCACGGTCGGGGGCATCTTCCACCGCTTCCCGCGCCTGAGGGTCGGCTTCATGGAGGCCGGAGTAGGCTGGCTGCCCTTCTGGCTCGAACGCCTGGATGAGCACTACGAACTCATGCCCGACCAGGCGCCAAACATCGACCGCCCTCCTTCCCAGTACTTCACAAACCGGGGTTTTCTGACCTGCGAACCCGACGAGAAGATGGTCCCCTACGTGGCCCAAACCTCCGGCGAGGACGTGATCTGTTATGCGTCGGATTACTGCCATTGGGATTGTGCGTTTCCCGACAGCGTGAAGGTGTTGAGCGAACGCGAGGATCTGTCCGAGGAACGGCTTCAGCAGCTGTTTTCCGGCAACGCCGCGCGCCTCTACAACCTGCCCCTTCCGGGGAGTAACACCGAGGTGGGCCCTGCAACGGCCTGAGATCCCGGGCAGAAACAAGCGACGTGGTCGCCAAGGGCGCCGCCGTGTGATTCCATCTCCCACGTGACGGGGGATGGACATCAATTCGGGCGAATCACGCGTTGGATGCGAATCCTGGGCTCCAGTGCTGGACTGTTCCTCGCCTCGGGCGCGAGCCAGGCGGATCCCTGCCCAAGCGATACGAACGTCGTAATCGCCAGCTGTGTGGTGACCACCACCGTCGACCAGGGGGAGGGTTCGCTGCGAGCGGGGCTCGTGAACGACAACATCCAGGAAATCACCTTTGACCCGAGCCTGTCGGATGCCGTCATCAACCTGGACTCCGCGCTTCCGATCATCGACCGCAACCTGACCATCGATGGCGTCGATGCGCCCGGACTGGTGATCGACGGCGCTTCCAAGAATCGCGTCTTCTTCGTCCGCGTCGGCGACGTCACGTTGCGTCATCTGGCCGTGCGCAACGGCGTGGCTCAGGGAGGCAATGGTGCCGGGAACGCTGGGGGAGGGCTGGGAGCAGGTGGCGGCCTGCTCGTCGACAACCCGGGTGGAGTGCTCTTCACCAGAGTCACCCTGGACAGGGTCAGCTTCGACGGAAACACCGCCATTGGCGGCGATGGCGGCGACGGTGTCGTGGACGATGGAGGAGGCGGCGGAGGTGGCTTGAACGCACCCGGTGGTCTGGGCATCGGCGGCGGAGGCGGGTTCGCTGGTGCGGGAGGCAACGGAATCGCTGGAGACACCGGCGCGGGCGGCGGCGGTGGGGGAGCGAGCTTCTTTCGCGGCTCCGACGGCAGTAGCGAAACGGGCGGCAACGGCGGAGGCTCCAATGGCGGAGTCGGCGGCACAGCCGACCAGGCAGGGGATGCAGGTGGCTCCATCTCGGGCGGCGGGGGCGGTGGCCCCCTGGTTTCCAGTTCGGGCACGAACGGGGGCGATGGCGGCGCCTCAGGGGGCGGAGGCGGCGCCACGGGAAATGGCAACGCTGGTCACGGTGGAGAGTTTGGTGGTGGCGGAGGCGCGCTCTCGGGTGACGGTGGCGACGGTGGTTTCGGCGCAGGCGGCGGCGGGTCGGTATCGGGTGCGGGAGGCAGCGGAGGCACCGGCGGCGGCGAGGGCTCGAACCTGGGTGGAGGCCAGGGAGGCAATTCCTGGGGCGGTGCCATCTTCGTACGCGAGGGAGCCGAGTTGTTCCTGGTGGACAGTTCTCTGGGCAGCGGAACCGCCAACAGCGTGCAAAGCCCAGCTCTGAGCAACGGAGCCACAAGGACCGAAGGCGCCGACCTCTACCTGAGCAACGGTGTGATCGCCACGGTGACTGTAAGTGCTGGCGAGACGAGCCGATCCACGGGTTCCATCAGCGGTGCCGGCGGCCTGACCAAGCAGGGCGACGGAACCCTGATCTTCTCCGCGATCAACGACTACCAGGCCAGTACTACCGTGGAGGGGGGAACGCTCCAGGGCAGCACAAAGAGCTTTCCCACTGACATCGCCGTGGCCGCGGGTGCAACCGTCCAATTCGACGAGGCGACCGACGCAACCTTCGAAAACGTGCTCAGTGGTTCTGGCAACCTCGTCAAATCGGGTGCTGGAACCCTGACCTTCGATTCGAACCAGACCCTCTCAGGTGGCGCAAGCGTCGAAGGGGGCGGGCTCGCTCTCACCAACGGGATCGATTTCGACAGCGACGTCAGCCTGAGCGACGGCACGACCCTGTCTCTCGAAAGCAATTCTCGGATCCAGGGCGGAGTCGTGGTTGCCAGTGGGGCCACCCTGTCGGGCAACGGCCGAATCCGGGACGACTTCATCGTGGGGGGCACCGTGGACCCCGGACCGTCCATCGCAACCATCGAAGTCGCCGATGGCTCCCTGACTCTCGAATCGGGAATGGTGCTGGTGATCGACGCCAACGCGGACCAGGAGAGCGATCTCATCGACGTCCAGACTGGAAACGCACAAC
Source organism: Myxococcota bacterium (assembly GCA_022447545.1). Taxonomy (GTDB): domain Bacteria; phylum Myxococcota_A; class UBA9160; order UBA9160; family SMWR01; genus JAKVBI01. Next base: position 68,147 of record JAKVBI010000005.1, on the reverse strand, counting down.
TGAACGGTGGTCGCATCGAGCTGGCCCTGGCCAGCGGTGACTATTCGGAGGAGAAGATCTACACGCTGGTATCGGCCGCTTCCGTGAATGGAGCCGCCCCCTCCCCTCCTTCGGACTTCGCCTTTCAGACGATTTCCGTCCAGACCACGCCCACACAGTTGCAACTGGTCGTCACCCCCGACCCCACCGCAACCTTTGCAAATTTCGCCCAGACGCCGAACCAGTACGCCATCGGGTTGGTTCTCGACGCTGTCGGACCGACGCCGACTGGAGACCTGAAGAACGTCATCGATGCCTTCAAGAGCGGATTGACGGATCCCGAGGTGATCGCGGGGCTCGACGAGCTCACTGGCGCACCGCTCACCGGTTACGACACCGCGACCCTGGACGCCTCACGACAATTCCGCGAGGTCGTCGCCCGGCGCCTGCGCATTCGAAAACCCGCGCCCGCGGACACGCCCCTCACCAACGCAAACCCGGTCCGAGGCCTTGGCACGCCGGTACTGTACGCCTCATCCGAAGCCATGTGGCCCCTACCCAGCCGGCGTGACGGGACCCACGCTCCCCTGGGTTCCTCACACGAGCCGCAGCCGCCGTCCTCTCCCCTGGGTCTCATCACTTGGCTCGACGGCTTCGGCGCCTTCGGCACCGTCGATGGAGATCCCAATGCCACGGGTTTCGACTACGACGTGGGGGGAGTCGCACTGGGCGTCGAGATGCGGCCCATGAACGCGTTGCGGGTGGGTGCGTCGGGTGGCTACGGCCATACCTCCCTGGAATTCGATCGGCACGAATCCAGTGGAGACATCGACAACTACCACGCCGCCCTCTATGGGGCCTGGGGCAGTGAGCATGCCTATGCGGGAGCCATTGCCCGCTACACCCGAGACGACTTCGAATCCCGACGCCCCATCCAGATCGGAACGCTCCAGCGAACCGCAAACGCGAGCTTCGACGGGAATGAAATCAGCGCCTACATCGAGACGGGGGTCGACCTGGCCTCCTACCACGGGGTTCAGTTCACCCCCATGGCCTTCTTCGAATGGGTCCGCCTCGAACGCAACGCCTTCACGGAAACCGGTGCCGACTCGATCGACCTCCAGGTCGATGCGAACGACCTGGACTCCAAGGTTGCCGCTGTAGGATTGCGACTGCACGGGGCCCTGGTGTTCGACGAGGACTACCGCCTGTTACCCGAAATCTGGGGCCGCTACGAACGAGAATTTGGGGATACGGACCGGCGCATCGTAGGCCGCCTGAGCGGAACGGACCTGGCCTCACCCTTCGAAATCGTGGGCATTGCACCGGCTCGCAACACCGGCAGCATCGGCATCGGCTGGCTCGTGGAGACACCGAATTCTTTCCGGGTCTTTGGCCAGTACGAGATCGCCATCAACGACGCCTATACACGCCACGGCATCCGCGCCGGAGTGCAGGTGGTCTGGTAACAGAAGAACCCCCGTCAGAGTTCGACCTTCGCCGTCCCCATGACCCGCGTTTCGCCGGCCTCGTTCACGATGGTCAAATCGATCTCGATTCTCCGGGTATCGTCGTCCTTGTCGGTGACCACCGCTCGACAGATCGGATGGGAATCCACCAGTAGAGGCGCTCGAAAAACCGTATCGACGAAATGGACCACGCAGCCAGGTGCCCAGGTGTGAATCGCCGCTACGAGCAGCCCCTGACTCATGATCCCAGGAACGATCGCCCCGGGAAGTTGCTCCTGCTTCGCTGCCTCGTGGTCCATGAATCTCGCAGCCAACATACCTGTGGCGTGGCAGAAGCGTTTCACGTTGACCATCCCGACGTCGGGCAATACTTCAGGAAGATCCTCGCCGAACTCCACGTCTTCGTAGCGTCGTGCGCTCATGACAGTCCTCCACGCAGAATCAGCCGCCAATCGACCACCGAGGTGAGTTCGCCCCCCTCATTGGTGAACTCCATCCGGTGCACCAGGAAGAGCATCACTCCACTCCGCCCTGTCTTTTCGTAGATGTCGTAGATCTGACTGCGTGCCGTGAGCGTTTCACCCGCGCGGATGGGCCGGTGCCAGGTGATCGCCTTCCCTGCGTCGATCATGGCCCGCCGATCGAACTCGGGAAAGTCATCGGGCAGCATGCGGGCGCCGTGGTACTTCGTCGTGAAGTTCACGGGGGCCTGAAAGTCCTCGTGGTCGGGATCGATATAGCAGGGTTCCGTCTCTCCACAGGCGCTGGCGAACCCGACCATCTCGTCCCTCAGGGCCTGTACTTCCACACTGTCGAACACCATCCCAACATATCGGCTTCTCAGTTCGTCGACCCCAATCGCCACCTCACCGTTCTCCTTCGGTCCCGGTCGTGTGAATCGCCTGGTAGTCGCCCCCGCGCAGGGCTTCTACCAGATCCTCGACCGTTTCAATGGGGTCGGCAAAGCGAGTCGCGCATCGTCCGATGTGGCTGACGATGTGGGCATCGCTTCCACCGATCCCGCGGTATCCGTACTCCTGGGCAAGCCCACCGGCCTCATCGTTCTCTGTGCCCCGGCTTCCACCGTTGAGGGTCTCGATGACTTCCACCCCTTCGACGGGACCGCGATCGCGCACGTGGGCCAGCATGCCCACCCGCGTGCGACCGGGGTGACAAGGCACCGCGATGCCGCCACAGCGCGCGACCTCGTTCACAACCTCCGCCAGAGACAGCCGAATCGCCGAAAAGTCGAAGGCCGCATACATGTCCTCATTCACTCCGTAGACGAGCACGTGGCCATAATCGGTCTCCACTTCGGCAGCCTTCAAGATCCGCAGCCCGTATTCGTCCTCCAGGGATCGATAATCGGACTCGAAATCGAACTTCCGGTGCTCACTGAGCACGAAACCATCGATGGGAACTCCGCGCTTGTGGACCCACTGACAGTAGTTCTCGACCTTGGCCCGACTGTCATCGGACATGACCGAATGGTTGTGCATGTCGAGAATCACGATCGCCGAAACCTCGGTACCAAGAAATCACCCGTTGCCACAGACTCCACCTGAACCGCCGCAGAGTACGCGGCATCCGATTCGCGTGCAATCGAGCGAGTTCGCAGTGCCGAACTCGACCGGGCTCACTGAAAGCTCGGTTCCTTGTCGGTACTCACGAGCCACATGGCGAAGTAATTGGCGGCACCACCGTAGGCATGACCGAGTGCGACCCGGGCGCCGTCCACCTGGTAGTCGCCCGCAGTCCCTCGCACCTGGTTGGCAGCTTCTAGACACCGGATCATGCCGGAAGCACCAATGGGGTTGGACGACAACACGCCGCCAGACATGTTGACAGGAAAAGAGCCCGAGCGTTCAGTCACGCCCTCATCCGTGAGCTTCCACCCCTCGCCCTCTTCGCAGAGCAGGTGACCCTCTAGCCACATGGGCTCGTACCAGCTGAAAGGCACGTAGAGTTCCGCACAATCGATCTGTCGCCGCGGATCGGTGATTCCCGCTTTACGGTAGAGGGCTTTGGCGCACTCGACGCCGGCCGCAGGCTTCACGGTGTCGCGGCCAGGAAACTGGGTGAATTCCGTGCGTTTGGCATGAGCGAGCACCCAGGCTGGGGGGTGCGGTGCCCGCCGAGCACCCGCTTCGTTGGTCAGCACCATCGCCGCCGCACCATCCGACGACGGACAACTCTCGAGAAAGTGAAGCGGATCCCAAAGCATCGGGGACTCTTTGACCTTCTCGATGCTGATGTCTTCGAGATGGAGATGCGCGTACGGGTTGAGCAGACCGTTCTTGCGGTCCTTCACCGCAACCTTCCAGCCAATGTGCTCGGGCGCACCACTGCGCGTGATGTAATTGCGGATCCAGGGCGCGAAGGATCCACCAGCCCCCTGACTCCCGCTGCGTCCACCTCCCAGGGCCCAGGTCGCATTCCCATCAGACTGCTTCTCGTACCCCAGAGTGAGGACAGTTCCAAACAGTCCACTTTCCACCATCGTGGCCGCAGAAATCGCAGTGGAGGCCCCTACCGACCCGGCCGTGTGCACGCGATGAATGGGTTTCCCGATCGCACCCAGAGAATCACAAAGGCTCAACTCGGGCATCATCACGCCCTCGAGGGCGTCGGGGGCCTTGCCGATCACGATGGCGTCGATGTCTGCAAAGCCGAGTTGAGCATCCTCCAACGCGCGCAATGCTGCCTCTCGGACCAGACCATTGATGGAAAGGTCTCCTCTGCGGCGGGAGTACTTGGTCTGTCCGATTCCGACCACTGCACAACGTTCGGCCATCAGTTTTCTCCTTCCAGGACACACAACAGGTTCTGTTGCAGCGCAGGCCCACTGGCCGCATGAGCCACCCCGCGCCGAGCGTCGCCGGCGCGAATCCGTTGAGCCACTTCGATGACACGAACGAGGCCGGTGGCCATCACAGGATGCCCGCACAACGGCCCGCCCGAGGGATTGATGCGTGTCTCATCTCCCAACTCGAGTGCCTGGCGCAGCACGATCTCCTCGGGGCTGTACCGAACACACAACTCGGCGACGTCCACAGGACCGGATTTCAGGCCGAGCGACTCGGCGGCCAGACGGGTGGAGACCGAGGTCGCCAGATCGCGGAGACCGAGTTGATTCGACTCGATGCGGTGGTCGATCCCCCGAATCCAGACCGGGTTATCCGTCAGTTCGCGGGCACGGTCCCCCCGGGCCAGCAGAACCGCCGCCGCCCCGTCGGAAATGGGTGGCAGATCATGACGCCGGAGAGGGGCGGCGTAGTAGGGCTCGTCCAACAGAAAGTCGGCGGATACATCCGCCGTGACTTGCGCGTGGGGATTGCTCATCCCATCGCGGCGACTGCGCGACACGACCTCGGCAAAGTCACGCTCGCTGGCCCGCCCGGCGTCGATCAGCGCCCGGCCCTGCAAGCCTGCTGTGCTCACAGGGTCGAGACCCAGAGGAGCCCCGTAATAAGGGTCCGTCTGAAGCGGGAAAATTTCCCGGGGTGTACCCGGCGATGACTTGCCCGAACCTGCAACCAGGGCGAAGTCGAGGTCACCCACCGACAGCCGCACCCACGCCTCGAACAGCGCGAAGGCTCCGTCCATCTCCACGTGAGACTCGTAAACGGGCGGCCAGGCTCCAAAACCGTCTACGTTGGCCACGAAGGCAAAGGGCAGGCCCGATAGATAGTCACAACTACCGGCAATCGTGAAGTCGATGTCGTGCCGATCGAGCTTCGTCTCTGACAGGATTTCGTTGACGACCCGCATGATCAGCGCGGGTTCGGTGTTGTTGTAGGCACGATAGGACGGTGTCTGTGCTGCGGCGACGATGGCAATGGCTTCTGCGGACATCAGTAGGCGTGCTCCGAGATTTCTGCGAAGGGAACATCAGGTTCACCCGTCGGCTCCCAGCGCTCGACGACGTTTCCAGTACTTCCCCAGCGGTTGTCCATCCCTTCGACGGACCGCTCCGCCTCGGAGCGGAAGATTGCGCGCACCCTGAGACCGGCGCGAAAATCCTCGGGGGCGATTTCGCGGATGTCCTGCTGACCCAGGGGCTGATCCGCACCATCGAGAAGGATCGAGGCACGGATGTAGGGCTCGGTCTCCTTCTGCCCGTAATACTGCACCGGGGTGATGATCGTGTAGGACACCACCGTGCCCGTATGAGGCAAGTCGACATCGTCGGATTCACTCATAAGTACGCGCTCGATGGGGTCGTAGCCCTTGCTCGGGATGTAGACCTTGCCCGAAGCCGGACTGCGCTGACCAACAAACCGGCCCTCGAGCAACCCCCGCGAGTATCGCTCCCGGTGAGGCTGGAGATCCTCCTGGAACGAGAGGGAGATCAGGTGCTCGGTAAGTTCGACCTCGCCCTCTCCGGGTGCCACGTACTGTTCCTCGGCATCGGCTTCGGGAACGAAGTAGACATCGGTGATGGCGCTTGCCCGTTCCTCGCGCCACTGGGCGCGAACCCGCATGCCCGTCGACATGGCCTCCATGCCCGACGCCCGAACAGCGTGACAGATGGGCGTATCGGCTCCATCCAAAAGCACGAGTGCAAAGGCAAAAGGCTGCTGGAACGGGTGCTTGGAACTCGGTTCCTCGATCCAGGTCCAATTCTGGATGGTCCCCATAGGACCGACCTCCACCAGGTCCACGGGGATGGATTCACCCGTCTCGGGGTCGCTCTCGACGGGTGGACAGATCACCCGATCGCCACATCGACTCGCCAAGATCCGGCCGTCGCGCAGAGCCGTCAGAAAGGCGCCGACAACCGGGCCCGTGGTGCGGGTGTAGGGGTATTCGATGTCGTAGGTCACCGGGGGCAGTTGTGACATGCTCAGGAGCATCCTCCATGGGTGATGGCCGCGCGCGTTCGCACGACATGTTCTTCCCGCCAACCCTTCGAAGCCGATGTTCCCTACGGGTTCCGGTGATCCGGGGTGTTTAGTACGGTTGATTCAGCGGGTAGGGCTCGACGTCTTGAAGAGCGGAAGCCAGATCTTCAGAAGACCAGGGCTCTTCGCGGGAAGTCGTCCGCGTGGGAGTCAGCGGCTGAAAGAGCGAAACCTCACTGCGGCGAACAAAGAGAAACTGGCCACTCATGTGTGCGGCCCCGTCCAAGCACAACGCGGCGATGACCACCGCCACATCTTCAGGACGCTGAAGAACTGCTTTGAGCGCCTCGGCGCGCCGGGCCCCTTCGCCACCTTCGGCCATCCCGGACTCGATGGCCCTGGAAACCATGCGTGTGTCCGTGGACGAAGGGTTCACGCCGTTGACGGTCACGCCAAACGAAGCCAGGTCGCGACTCATGACGTTGGTCAGCCCGAAGACTCCGCCCTTGCCCGCTCCGTACGCGACGTTTCCGGGAACGCCGATCAAACCCGCGCGCGAGACCAGATTGACGATTCGCCCCCACCCCTGCTCCTTCATGTGACCCACGGCGTGGCGGGTGCAGTTGAAGGTTCCATCAACGTGGGTGCTGGCCACGAGCCGAAACAATTCCGGGTCCATATCCCAGATGTTGGTTCCCGCCGCAAGCCCAGCGTTGTTGACCAGGATGTCGACACCTCCAAAGTGCTCCTCGGCGGTGGCGATGATGCGACCGGCACTCTCGAACTCTGAGACCGAGTCTTGGCTGGCTGCGGCCTCGCCCCCCGCGGCGCGAATCTCACCTGCAACCTGCTCGGCTAGAGAGGCATCCTCCTCCTCCCCCGTCGCTCCCGCTCCAATGTCGTTGACCACGACCTTTGCGCCCAACCTGGCCAACTCGATCGCGGTTGCGCGACCAATGCCACGACCTGCACCCGTGACCACGGCAGTCCTGCCAGCTAGTGAAGCGCTCAAAACATCTCCTCCTGATATCTCTGAAGCTCGACGAACCACCGAGTCGGAGCCGCACATTCTCATATCGAACCCGTCTTGTCCATCCAACCCTGCGGCCAACCGCCCCCTTTCCTTCGTGATCCCCGGACAAGGGTGCAGGGTGCCGCTGAAGCGCTCACGACGACCCCTTCGACATCTCCGGGATCGTCTACACTGGCCCGCGGTATGGATCTCGAGGAACTCGAATCACTAGCGCGCGAAAAGTTGGACACCGGCTTCTACGATTACATCGCAGGGGGCTCAGAGGATGAGGCCACCCTCGTGGACAATGAAGCTGCATGGGCGCGAAGACGTCTGCGCCCCCGAGTGCTGCGAGACGTGGAGACGGTCGACACCTCGACCACAATTCTCGGCCAGCGCGTAAAGAGCCCCATCGGTATCGCCCCCATGGCCATGCAACATCGCGCTTGCGACGAGGGACCCGTCGCCACGGCGCGAGGCGCCGCCAAGGCCGGGGCTCTGTTCGTCATGGGTTTGTTCGGCGCCGGCTCGGCCAGCGAGGTGGCCGCCGTCGCCGGAGACGCACCCCGATGGCTGCAGGTCTACGTAATGAAGGACCGCCAGCGCACTGAGGCAGCCATCGCACGCAGCGTCGAGCAGGGCTATCACGCCGTGGTCCTGACCGTGGATGTCGTACGGCAGGGCAACCGCCGGCGCGACGTCAGAAACAGCTGGGCGTTCCTTCAGTCCGACGGCAAGATCGAAGACCCCAACGAGGTATTCGACCACGCGCTGACCTTCGATCACATCGAATGGTTCGCCTCCCACGCTGGGGTTCCCGTCGTAGTCAAAGGCGTCCTACGGGGGGACGACGCGGCAGCTTGCATCGAAGCTGGTGCTGCGGGCGTGGTGGTGTCGAACCATGGAGGACGGCAACTCGACGGTGCAATCTCCAGCGCCGATGCTCTGAGCGACGTGGTGCAAGGAGTGGACGGACGAGCCGAAGTCTTCGTCGATGGCGGGATCCGTCGTGGCCGCCACGTCATCGAGGCCATTGCCATGGGAGCACGTGCGGTAATGGTCGGGCGACCCATCATGTGGGGGTTGGTGGTGGACGGGCAACGCGGCGTTGCCAATGTACTGGAGGGTCTCCAAAACGAGCTGGAACGGGCCATGGCGCTTTGTGGCGTGCGCCGAATTGACGAAATCGATGCCAGCCTGCTCGCGCCCTCCTCCCTGGATGGACGGGGTTTTCCGCGTTGAGCGAACCCCTAGTCGTCTGTATCAATCATCCCGAGGACTTCGACACAGCAGCACTCCACAGGCGATTGGCCGATTGCGACCGACCCATCGAGTTGCTGCCCATACCCTACAAGGAGAATCTGAAGCTTCGCCTTGCACGTCGAACCCCTCCAGTACCGGCCGACCTCGAGGCCCTTGCCCCCAGTCTGACCCCACAGCTGATCGACGCCTACGCGCGTTGCGAAGTCTTGATGGCGCTGGATCTCCCCGAAACGCTGCTCGAGCTCACACCCCGTCTGCGCTGGGTCCAGGCCTTTAGTGCGGGCACCGAGCACCTCCCCGTCGCGGCCCTCGAACAGGCGGGAATCGCACTGACCACAGCCTCGGGCGCGGGGGCCGTTCCCATCGCGGAATTCGTGATCGGCCGACTCCTCGAGGTCTGGAAGGACACCCGTTCCATCGAACAGATGCAGCGCCAACGGAATTTCACTCGACCCCGCAGCCGCCTGCTGGCAGGGAGCACCCTCGGAATCGTCGGGCTGGGCGCGATCGGCAAAGCCGTCGCCGAGAGAGCGCGGGCCCTGGGCATGCGCGTGATCGCGAACCGCCGACGTTTCAACCCCGGAGACCCATCACCCCTGGTCGACAAACTTCTGGGACCCGACGCAATTGACGAGCTGGTGGCAGGCTCGGATGCGGTGGTGTTGGCTGCACCCGACACCCCCGCGACGCGCAATCTGATGAACGAGCGGCGCCTGTCTCTGATGAAGCCCGACAGTGTTTTGTGCAACGTGGCCCGCGGCAACCTGGTGGACGAAATCGCCCTGGCTCGGGCGTTGGAACGGGGAAAACTGGGAGCGGCGATCCTGGATGTCACCCGACAGGAGCCCCTGCCGACCGACCACCCCCTGTGGAGCGCACCCCACGTGTACCTCTCTCCACACTGCGCCATCTCGCCCGACACCTACGACCACCAGGCTTTGGAACTGCTCGCAGAGAATCTGCAGCGCTACGCGGCAGCCGAGCCTCTGCGCAACCTCGTTCAGCTCCAGGACGACAGCTAAGCCCCGCCCCAGATGCCGGGAGCGCCCCCCCTTCGGCAAGGCGCCCGTGCCAGCTACCCTTCTCGCGCACTGCTCAATCGGGAACGGAACGCCGGCTCAGGCAGAACACTCATGGGGGCGTCCCCTGGGAGATCGTTTGGCAGACACGCACGCAGCGGCCACTTCACTTCGAAGCCGGGCGACGAGCCCCTTGGGTTCCTTCCTCCTGGTGGCCATCGTGGCCCTCGCCAGTGCCATCCTCGTAGAGCAATTGCGACCGACGGTCCCCCAGACACACGACGAGTTCAGCTACCTGCTCACGGCCGATACCTTCCGACAGGGCCGTCTCGCCAACCCCACGCACCCCATGTGGCGCTATTTCGAAAGCCCACACGTCATGCACGAGCCCACGTACGTGTCCAAGTATCCCCCCCTGCAGGGAGCGATCCTGGCCCTGGGCTGGACCCTGGGGAACCCCGTCTACGGTGTGGCGTTGTCCTTTGCCCTGGCCTGCGCGGCCACGTGTTGGATGCTACGGGCTTGGCTCGAACCCAACTGGGCCCTGCTGGGCGGCCTGATGCTGGCCCTCCACCCCCAACTCAGTGTGGTTTGGGGAAACTGGATGTGGGGAGGAGCTGGCGCCCTGCTCGGCGGAGCCCTGCTGTACGGCGCCATCCCACGCCTGGTGGGTGAACCCCGTTGGCGCGACGGCGTGTGGTTGGGAATCGGCATCTCGCTCCTTGCCCTGTCTCGCCCCTACGAGGGAGCCGTGGCCTGTCTCCCAGCCGCCGTGGGGTACGGGATCGGGGTGTGGCGAGCCTCCCCAACGCGCCGCCGGGATGTGCTCTTGCGCGGCAGCGTCCCGGCGATGGCGATCTTGGGCACTACCGCCCTGCTACTCGGAACCTACAACCATCGCACCACGGGCGACCCTCTCACCCTCACCTATACCCTCTACGATCAAACCTACGCCGCCGTACCCGCCCTGATCGTACTCCCGCCATACGCGCCCAAAACCTATCGCCACCGTGTGTTGGCGGATTTCTACGGACCCCGTGCCCACAACTCCCAGTACCACTGGCGGCGTGCCAGCATCGAGGGCTTCCTCACGGGTGTCGAGATGAAGTTCTGGGTCTTCCTGCGCTTTTTCACCCTCTACGGTCTGACCGCCGCCCTGTTTGCGCTGCCCTGGGCCTGGTGCGAGCCCGGTGTTCGATTCGCGGTCGCGGCCTGTGCTCTCTTTGCAGCCGCGCTGGCGATCGAAACACACGAGTATCCCCACTACGCAGCTCCCTTCGTTCCCCTCGCGGCCTTCCTGATCGTGGTGGCCCTGCGCCGCATGTGGCGTGTTCGCTCGCGACGCCTGGCCGTGGGTCACATCAGTGTGGTGTTACTGCTCGCGGCCGCCTTTGCCGAGCATTGGGTGATGGCCGACATGCGTCTTTCGAAGCGCGAACACCAAAGCATCGTGGCGCGGGCCGACATCCTGCGGGACCTCCAAGCCCAGGGTGGCCGACACCTCGTACTGGTTCGATATGCGCACGACCACAACCCCCACTTCGAGTGGGTCTACAACGCAGCCAACATCGACTCCGCACCCGTGATCTGGGCGCGCGATTCGGGAACGGCTCGCAATGGCGAACTCCTACAGTACTTCGAAGAACGAAACGTCTGGTTGATCCAACCCGACATCGATCCGTACCGAATCGAACGTTATCCGCCGCGCGAGTAGTCCAACCCAAGCACGCCGACCCGGAGTTTGATCAGGCGGCCGACCCGCAGTGAATGGGCAACGCCGTATAGCCAATCTGAAAATCCGACGGAGGGCGCTCGACACCCGCCAGGTCGACCGCGTACCGGGGCAGACGTCTCAGCAACTCTTCCACCAACACGCGGCCTTCCAGGCGCGCCACGTGGGTCCCAATGCAGTGATGAGGACCGTGGCCCAGGCCGAGGTGGCGCTCGGGACGGCGTGCGATATCGAAGGTTTCTGCACGGTCGAACTCACGCTCGTCACGGTTGGCAGACTGCAGGAGCAGGAAGACGCGCTGACCCGGCTGGATCGCAACGCCCGCCACGTCCACCTCACGCAACGCCGTACGGCCCACCGACTGCAACACTCCCTGGTGCCGCATCATCTCCTCGAAGGCGTGGTGGGACTGAGCCAAATCGGCCACCAATCGCTCGCGCTGACCTGGATTCCTCTCGAGTTCCAGAAGCCCGCCGGCCACGATCTTGGGCATGGTCTCGGTACCCCCTACCAGCAGGGTCACCAATTGCGTCGCAATCTGGACGTCGTCGAGGCGGCCTCCATCGATCTCCACTGACAGCAGACTTTCGATCACCCCCGGCGGCCCCGCGACCCCCGCTCGGCGTTGTGCAACCTGATCGACGATTCCGGCATGGAGTTCAGCCTGAGCCTTCATGCCTTCCGGGGTCATCCCCGGCTTGCCGGGCTCGCGCCGAGACGAGAGATTGACCTGCTCGATCAGCCTCGGCGCCTCTTCGTCGGGAATGCCCAGGACACGGCAGATGACCCGCACGGAAACCGGGGACGCATAGTCGCCCACGACGTCGAAGCGGCCTCGAGGAATCGCCGCATCGAGTACCTCGCCGGCGAGTTCACGGGCAAACACCTCGAGCCTGCCCACGGCCCCGGGACGAAAGTGCGGGCTCATGGCCGCGCGCAGTCGAGTGTGGCCTGGTGGATCCCAGGTGGAGAAACTCCGGTCTGCGTCCGCGGGTGTAATCTCTCCGCCCACGAAGGGTTGTGAAATCTGGCTCTTCACGAACACCGGCCCCTCGACGATCGTGAAGGAGCGTGCGTCGGAGATCACGTTCCAGACATCTTCGAATCGCGAAAGAGCCCAGGCGTCGTAAGCCTCGAGTCGGTGCACCGGGGAACATTCCCTCAACTTCCGATAAATCGGGTAGGGGTCTTGCATCGCCTCGGGCGAGAATGGGTCGTATGCCACCATGGTGAATCTCCGATGGACGGTTCAAGCTTCAGGCCTCAGAACTCCGGGAAAGCCTGTCGACCGCGAATTCGCCTCCAAGGATCACACCGTGCAAGCGCTCGCGGTCCTGCAGGCAGCCGATGTCCGTCAGTGGATCGCCATCGACCACCAATAGATCCGCCAACTTTCCAACCTCCACAGTGCCCAAGTCGTCGCCCCGCCCCATGGCCTGGGCTCCGTTTCGAGTGGCCCAACGCACGACGTCGATCGGGGCCATGCCCACGTGCTTCACGTAGAACTCGAGTTCCTGTGCGTACTCTCCATGGGGCAGGAAGGTGGTACCGAAGTCGTCGCCGCATACGATACGCACCCCCGCCTCCTCGACCCGGGGAAGGAAATCGGTCAGGTACGCGGAGTCTTCTCGCATGCTCTGCAGCGTCTTCTCGAACATCGGACGCACACCGGGAGATACCATTGCCTGGATCTGGTCCCCTCCCATGAAGTCGAGCACACGGAGGATATAGAGAAGACTCGGCACCACGGTGGCATCCTTTTCCAGGATGACCTCGATGCATTCCTCGTCCATGCGATCGGCATGATCGATCAGGTCGACGCCGGTTTTCGCACATGCCAGAACAGCGGCCCGTGAGGCTGCATGAGCACGAACGAGCCGGCCTCGGGAATGGGCGGCATCGACGACTGCCTCGAGCTCATCGGGCATGAGGTTGACGAGATCTTCCGTGGGCCCTGCGTTATGCCCCCCACTGGCGCTGATCTTGACGACGTCGGCCCCATCGCGAATTTCCTCACGCACCAGGGATCGGAATGCATCCGCACCGTCTGCCGTACGTACGAGCCCCTGGTTACCGAGACCGAGCCAGTAGTTTCGCGACACCCCCGCCGCGATGTCGTTGGTTGCCATCAGTTCATGGCTCCCACCCAGCATGCGCGGGCCCGTGATCCATCCCTCGCCGAGACCCTGCTTCAGTGCAGCGTCAATCCCATAGGGTGCACTCGAACATACGATGCCCGTCACCCCGCACTCGAGAGCCGTGCGCAGGTTCCGTGCGGCCAACAAGGTGTAGGTGGCCGGGGAATGCAGGATCTGGAGGGCCGGCGCCTCGCCGGGCGCGAGTTCGTGGAAGGTCGTGTGGAAGTGGCACGAAAAGAGTCCCGGCATCAGGGTTCTGCCGGCGAGATCGATGACGCGGTCGCCGGGTCCGGGCTCCGGTACTGCGCGGTCGTACACGCCGTCGATGCGCTCTCCGTCTACGATCACCGTGACGCCGGGCCGAGCGGGGTTTTCACCATCTACGAGGTTTGCGTTCCGGAATACGATTCGAGTCATGCTCACCTGCCGATGCTCGTGTCGAAAGCTCTCGCCTAGGTCACGATCCTGTAGACCACCGTTCCCTGGGCGACCAACCGGGAGTCTCCGCGAGTCGCAACACGAACGTCGCTGAAGAAAACCTCTCCATCTCGCTGCACGCAGCGACCATAAGCCACCAGGTCCTGGGCAGGAGGAACACGGACCATCTGGGCTTGAAGGGCCGGCGTGGACGCTTTGTAGTTTCCCAACCCACATTCCGCCCAGGCCGCCATGGCACCCGTCGTGTCGAGAAGTGCGAGAACAGCCCCCTCGTGGTTGCCTCCCGCCCCGTCTGCGTTGGCCTCATTGAACGGCATCACGATCCGCGCGCCGCCGTCTTGCATGTGTTCGGCGCGAATACCGCGGGCGCCGATGAACGGGATCCGGTGCAGATTACCTCCCATGGGGCCCGGCTCCGCCTGGTCGGGGCCTGGAACCGGATCGACGGCCGCGTATTCGGGTTCAGGAGCACCGAAGCGCCCCCGGACGGTACTGGTGGCGTGAGCCACCGCCCTGCCCCTTTCGCTGGAGACTTCGACTTCGACGAAGCAAAGTTCCTTGCCCCTCCGCAGCAGCCGCGCCCGAGCTTCTACCGACTCCTCGATGGCAGCCGCCAGGTAACCGACCTCGATCACACACGTGTGCCACGGCCCCGAGTCGGCTCCCAGATTCCGCCGGGTCAGCGCCTGGGCTCCGATCGAGCAAAGAGAGGCCGCGACACCTCCATGCAGTGCGCCTCCGGGGTTGGAGTTGCTTTCGCGAAAGGGCAGACGCAGATGGGCCTCGTCATCGTTGAGACTCACCACTTCGACACCCAATGCTGCCCCAAAAGGTGAGCCCTCGATCCAACGCGTCACGTCCACGATTTCAATCCCACACCTTTCCACCCACACTCCCCGAGTTCATCACGCATCCTGAACGCGGGCCTCCGGGGCCGTGGATCGCGAGCGATTCTACCCCAGGCACCCCCCTCACCTCCGAGGCGGTGAAACGACGTACGTGTGGCGTGACGGTTCCCGGTGCCCTCGGTCATGGGCATCCTGTGAACGCCCGGTGGGATCCTCCCCCCCGCGAGACGCAGCCAACCGGCCGCCCCCCCCCGTATTCAAGCCCTTCGAAGACTCGAAGAGGCTACGAAACGGCGTGGAGGCCCCTCAACCGCAACTCCCATCCCACAACTTCCCCGCGGTGCAGACCCGGCCGTCAGGGAGCGCGCAACGCCCACGCTCGCTTTGGCCAGGAGTCGCTGCTTCCGTCACCTGATAGGTCCCACCCAAGATCGCGCAGTAGCGGCCTCCCGGAGTCTCGTAACCCGTGACGCGACGCCCGCCCAATGGACACGAACCGCGCATCAACGCCCACTCCTCACATTGGCGCGCATCTTCGAACCAGCACACTCCAACCTCTGAACCGTTCCCGATGCGCTCGATGCGAAGAACTCCACCTCGGGAGATACAATTCTCGGAAGCCGGATTCGCGATTCTCTGCCGTCCCGAACCAGATTCCGTTTGGGGAGACCCTGCACTCCGAGACGGCGTACAACTCCACATCGGCAAGAGCAACCCGGCCAATGCAACCACCGCCACACTCCGAGCGGCGATGCTGCGAAGCAACGCGCCACTCGTCAAGCCATCTCCGGAGTCGAATTGCCGCCTGGCGCCGAAGAAGGATTGCCCTCCCCACCGCCATCGGCGGGGAAGGGTTCGGGTGTTCCGAATGGAAGGGATTCGACGTAAAGCGAGGTCGACGGAAAGGCGAACCCCGCGCCGTGACTCTCGACGATGCGTTTCACCTCGTAGGCAAGTTCTTCCTTCAGAGCCAGCCATTCCCGCCACACAGTGGTCCGGGTGAAGCAGTAGACCATGATGTTGATGCTCGAATCACCGAATGAATCGACGAACACGAAGGTAAGGACCTTGGCGGGATCCGTTTCGAATTCTTCGTGCTGGTGGATGAAGTCGGAGATCTCTCGCACGATCGTCTTCAGCTGTGACTCGCTGGTTCGATACTCGAGACCGATCGTCCAATAGATCCTGCGCTGAGTCATGCGGGTGAAATTGGTCAGGGGGTAATCGACGAGAAGGTGATTCGGAACCGTAATCAGCGTCTTGTCGAACTTTCTCACCCGCGTGGCGCGCAAACCAATTGCCTCGACGTTCCCGTCCACGTCGGTCGTGCGAATCCAATCACCCCGATCCGCGATTCGATTCGTCAGGAGAACGATTCCCGCCAACAGATCCGCGAAGAACTCCTTGGCACCCAGTGCCACCGCTGCCCCGAGCAAGCCGAGACTCCCGAGCAGACCCACCACGTTGACCCCCCAGAGTTCCAGCACCGTAGACAGCCCGAGCAGGAAGAGAACAGTCCGCACAGCGGTCGAAACGAAATCTCGAAGCGTCGACTGGGAGAGGCGATGCGAGTAACGGCTCAGTAGGAGATCAACGCAAGGCTCGACCAGGCGCACGATCGTCCAGAAAATAAACACGAAGATCAGCGATCGCAGGATTCTGCCCGCGTATTCCGCCCAATCGCCATAGAGCCCCATGACCGCGGCAGCGCCACTGACTGCAGCGGCCAACACGAGAAACTGAAGCGGGCTTCGCATGGCCTCGAGAATCTCGGAGATGAGTTTGTGCCGCTGGGAGCGCACCACCCAACCGAGAATCGCGACCAACAAGTTGGCGATCTGGACACGCAACCAGAAGCTGATCGCGAGCAGAAGAACGGCCTCGATGGTGGCGTCCAGAGGAATCGTCGCGCCAGTTTTCAGCCAGGCTCCGCTCAACTGTGCCCAGATTTGTTCGAGACGGTTCATCAAATTCCTCACGTAGCAGCGCTGACCAGGAGGGAATCCCCTCGCCCCATCCAACAGACCAATTTCGGGGCGTCAGGCTACCACGCAACGGGTCCCCCCCGGCAATCGACTTCGACTCGAAGGAAAATTCTGTCCGCGGAAGATCGCCCCTCGAAATCGTCCCGAGGATTGACTCAAGGCGACTTTCCGGCCCAGGATAGAAATCCATTCCCACATCGGAGGAATCCCCATGCCCGCCTTAGTACAGACCGTCACCGGAGCCATCTCCGTGGACGACCTCGGCCCGACCCTGATGCACGAGCATGTCGTCACGGGCATGCCCGGCTGGAATACAGACATCGCGCCCGGCTTCACCAGGACCGAGATGATGCAGATCGCCAAAGATCGAGTCGCCGAGATGCAGGGCGTGGGAATCCGCGCGATGGTGGACCCCTGTCCCGCAGACCTGGGAAGAGACATCGTTTTCTGCGCCGAAGTGGCTCAGGCCACGGGTTTCACCATCGTGGGAGCCACGGGCCTCTACAACGAGGCTTTTGGCGCCACTCCCTATTGGAAGATGCGACAGTCCGTGGGGGGCAACCTCGCGGACGAGATGGCCGAGGTCTTCATCCGTGAGTTGACCGTGGGCGTGGGAGACACCGATGTTCGGGCTGGCATCATCAAGGTTGCCACCGGAACCGGGCAGGTCACGAAGTACGAAGAGGCGGTGCTCGAAGCAGCATCGAAGGCGTGCATCGAGACCAGCGCCCCAATCATCACCCATACCGATGACGGCGTATTGGGAGAAGAACAGCAGGCCATTTTCGCCAAGCACAACGTGCCCCCCGAGCGGGTGATCATTGGCCATAGCTGTGGGACGAACGACCACGAATATCACTGGCGACTCGTGGAAGGCGGCACCTATGTCGGCTTCGACCGCTTTGGCCTCGAAGTCATCAACTCCGACGAGAATCGCGCCCAGTCGATGTTGCGACTGATCGAGAAAGGAGCCAGCACCCGGCTCCTGGTTTCCCACGATACGGTCTGGTGCTGGCTGGGTAAGCAGTTCAAGGCACAGGAAAACTGGACACCCAGCCGCTTCAGCCGAGACATCGTCCCCATGCTCAAAGCCGGAGGCGCCACGGATCAGCACATCGATCACATCCTCGTCGAGAACCCCCGACGCTACTTTTCAGGCGAGGCCCTTCCAGAGCTCGGCTGAAAGAGCCAACATGCAACCGATTCACCACACAGCGCATCCGCCGAGGGAGACCCCGATGCCCACGAACCTCGAAATCAACTCATGAAAAAACGTTCACCCTCCACCCCTTCCGAGACTCCTGAAGCTCTCCGCCAATTTCACCTGGGAACCGACGACCCGCATCCCGCATGGGATGCAGGACGCGCACACGGCCCCGTGACGCTGAGCGATCACACGGATCGCGAAACCATGCACTTCTTCACACGAGAGGATGTGGAAGAGGTGCTTGGAGACGAGACCCGGTTCTCAGCCCGCTGTAACCAGGAGGGCATGGGACCCTACATGGGAGAGATCCTGCTGGGCAAAGATGGACGGGAGCACACCACCTATCGCAACCTCGTCTCGCGGGCTTTTCGCGCCTCGGCGCTGGCTCGCTGGGAAGAACAGCTGATCCGCCCCACCATCCACGAGTTGCTCGATGCGATCGCCCCCCTTGGACGCGCCGATCTCGTTCGGGACGTGACCGCCCCCTATCCCACACGTGTGATCGCGGCGATCATCGGCGTACCCGTGGAGGATCATGAAAAGTTTCACACCTGGTCCACCCTGATCAATGGGGGGCCCATGAATCCTGAAGCTGGGCGGGCCGCTTCCACAGCGATGCGCGAATACCTCACGCCCATCGTGGAGGATCGGCGAGCACAACCACGAGAAGACCTGATTAGCGACATCGTACACGCACGTGTGGAGGGCGAGCAGCTCGACGACGAGCACATCTACGGTTTCCTGCGCCTGCTCCTGCCAGCCGGAGCCGAGACGACCTATCGGGAAATGGGAATCCTGCTACTGGCGCTGATGCAACACCCGGAATTCCTCGATCGACTGCGCCGTGATCGATCCGCCATTCCCCACGTGATCGAGGAAACTCTGCGCTGGGAGAGTTCGGCCCCGATGATCGCACGCGTCGCGACCCGCGACACCGAGGTCCGCGGCTGCCCAATTGCCGAGGGAACTCGAGTAACTCTGTCCATGGGTTCGGCCAACCGCGACGCGAACGTCTATCCGAGCGCGGAACTCTGGGATCCGAGCCACCCATCGGATCCACCCCACCTGGCCTTCGGTTGGGGACGTCACGTCTGCCTGGGGATGCACCTCGCCCGGCTCGAGTTGCGTGTCGGCCTCGATGCAGTGCTGGATCGGTTGCCCGGACTCCGGCTGGATCCCGAACGACCCGTCCCCGAAATTCGCGGAACTGCCTTTCGCGGCCCCGAGACCCTACCCGTTCGATTCGAGCCGACCTGACCCTTCTCGGAATCAAAGCCCCTTCCCTCGCCGGCTCCGGTACGCGCCTACACTGACCCAGCAGGGAGACCGCAAGAGGAAGAGCAGAAAAGGGAGAGCTGTCATGTCTGATTCCCACCTCAACCATCGAATCTATTCCTGCGACGACCACCTCGACATCTACCACCTGCCGCCGAATCTCTGGTCGGATCGCCTACCCAGAAAATTCCTAGACCTCGGGCCAAAGGTGGTGGAACGCAAGGGTCACGCGCTGTGGATCGCCGGTGAGCACTTCCTCGGCATCAGCGGCAGTTACCCGGGCCTGGCCACCCAGCGTGTTCACGAACACGACGACGGCATGCGCCCGGGCGATCCCGCGCGACGCATGGAGGACATGGATCGTGACGACATCTACGCCTCCATCGTCTATGGACCGGGCGCACTCTGGGGTTTCCCCATGGAAGACCCGGAATTGAAACTCGCCGTACTCCGCGCCTGGAACGACTGGTCTGCCGAGGAATTCAACGCCCATCTCCCGGGTCGACTTTGCGCGCTGGCAGCCCTGCCTACTCTTTCTCCAGCGGTTGCCATCGAGGAACTACAACGCTGCCTCGCCCTGGGTCACCGGGGCTTCGTGTTCCGAGCCCACGACCTGGATCTGGTCGACCTCGGCCGAAACTGGGACGATCTCTGGTCCGCGCTCGAGGAAGCGGACGTTCCCATCAGCTTCCACATCGGAGGCGGCACAGCGCTGGCCGTTGACGGCACCACCGAGAACTATCTTGAAGCAGGTTGGAAAGTCCCGGCCTCGGTGGCGGTGCTGCCACTGCAACTTGATGAACCCTTCTCAGTCATGATGTATTGCGGCGCACTGGAGAAGCATCCAGGGCTGAAACTCGTACTCGCGGAGTCGGGCGTGGGTTGGATTCCCTATCTGGTCAAGCGAATGGATGCGACCTTCGAAAAGCACTGCAAACCGGCACGGGACGGCATGATCAACACCCGACCGAGCGAGATCTTCCAGCGCCAGGTCTTTGCCACCTTCGAAGAAGAACCATTCGGCCCCCAGCTAATTCCATTACTTGGGCCCGACAACTTCATGTGGGCCTGTGACTACCCGCATCCGGACAGCACGTGGCCGGAGTCGCGGAAAGCCATCGACGAGGCCCTTGGATCTCTTTCCGATGAGACCGTGCGAAAAGTCACGGGAGAAACCTGCAAGCGCCTCTACAAACTCGACTGAACTCGGGCGTCGACCGCACCGGGCCCTTGATGATTCGTCTGCTACCTTCTCTATTGGATGAAAAACGGTACCGACCACCCGCAAACCGATCGCCTATCGACCGAACGGGTACGAGCTGCAGTGGCACGACCCGACAATGGCGCTTCGTCGGCGAAGCTCCCGAACGACCCGGAGATCGAACACCTTCTGGGCGGAGTACCGTGTGGCGACCACGTGTTTGATGACGCGTTAGTGTGTCGATGCGGGGTCAACTGGTGGACCCACCAACGAGCCCCAAAGACCTGCCCCGTCAATGCTCGCGGGCGCAACCGCGGCGACGAAGACCTGCCCGAAACCAACCCCTGAACGACCGTCTAAGCCCACTTCGAGTGGGCTTCAAATCGACGTTCCCGCGGAAGACGGAGCCTCCGCCGACGGGCTTTCGCCGGCCCCCCTTGAAAAGCGACCGCGAAGAATCGCAACGACGATGACCAGCGGAAAACCGGACATCGAGTAGGCGACCGCGAACAATCCCAAGTCGAGCCGTCCGAAAGACGCCATGGCGAGGATGATCGTCAAGGCGAGATTGCGCGCCGAGAACTCGACCACGAACGTAAAGCGGTCGTCCCCCTCCAGCCTGACGACGGTTGCAACGGCCCATCCAATCGCCATGGCCAGTAGTGTCCAAACCGTCGCGGCCAGCAGGGACACTCCAAAATCGGCGGCACTCGGAAAAACACTCGTCGTGTCTCCCGAGACGACACCCGAAACGATGCCCATCCCCGTCAACACCAGCACCCCGAAAGCGGCAAAGCGGTTCGCTTTCGACACGTAGCGCTCGGCAGCCTCGGGCTTACGCGCCCGAATCAGCATTCCCACACCGATGGGCGCCCCGACGAACATGACGAGTTGACGGACCATGGGAAGGACCGGGACATCGATTTCAAAGGACTCATCGACAAAGGTCGCGATCCCCACCGCAGCGAGTAGGGGCAGAGTCACGACCGCGAGGATCGAAGCCACCGCCGTGAGTGTGACCGAGAGAGCGACGTTGGCCTTCGCCACAGCCGTCATCACATTCGACATGGCAGCGCCTGGAGTTGCAGCAAGCAGCACAGCTCCGGCTGCAAACAGTGGCGGAACATCCAACAACGCCACCACCCCCCAGGTCATGAGTGGAAGCAGCAACAACTGCCCCAAGGTCCCGCCGATCACCGCGCGCGGTGCCGAAAGCACCCGCCGAAAATCGTCCACCACGAGTTGCAGCCCCACGACAATCATGAGCAGAAACAAAATGACCGGCGACAAAAGCGTCTGAAATTCTTGCATCACAGTCGAAGCCTACTCGGATTCCAATCGCGACAGAAATAAGATTCAATGAGGTCGAGCGGGACCTCTAGACCAGAGTCAGCAAATCGTGAGCCCCCCGGGTGCGCTCGGGAATCGCGATCCCATCGGGGCACGCGTTGGCACATGGCGCGCTGCACTCTCCACATGCGTCGGCACGAGTTTCGAGCTGAGAATACAAGCGCATGGCCTCCTTCTCGGCCCCGTAGTCCTCGAAATACATGCGATAGCGGAGCACATCGTGGATCGGAACCCCTTCCGGACAGGTCGACAGGCAGGCTCCGCAATGGGGACGGCAGTGTGCTCCCGCGATCCGCTCGTCATAACGCTGAAGAAGAGCGAGATCACGCCCATGGGGACGCTTGCCCGACGCATACAGGAACTCGTCGAGTTGAGCGGACTCCCACAACGAGATAACGAGACACGAAACACTTGGATTGGCCAGCACCCACTTGAATGACGCCTGTGTGAAGGAGTCACGGTCCTCGCGATTTTCGAGAAGCCCTCGGTGCTTGGAACCACGCAGCGTCTTCATGGCCACCACGCCGATGTCACGTTCTGCAGCACGATCGATGATGTCCCCGAGATGGGGCCAGGCACCGTAGTGGTAGGCGAGCATCATCACATCGAAGCGATCACTCTCGATGGCCGCGTTGGCCACGGCCTCGAGGTTCGGCGTATGGGTGGAGACGCCCAGGAACCGCGCTTTGCCCTGTTCCTTCAACCGGTCGAAGGCCTCGTGAGCGTTCTCGTCCATCAACCGTTCGACACTGTCACAGGAGTGGATGTGAACAAGGTCGACCCGGTCGGTCTCCAACCGGCGGAGGCTTCCCTCCACGGCCTCCATGTAGGCGGCCACGGAACTTCCCGGCGCCAGATGTCCGCGCGGCGTACAGAACTTCGTCGCCACGAACATCTGGTCGCGCACACCCTTCATGGCGCGTCCAAGACGCTTTTCCGAACCCGCTTCGCTGTAGTCCGGCGCGGTGTCGAAGTAGTTGATCCCACGCTCGATGGCCTCCCGAGCCACCTCGGGCCTCTGACGGCCCCCCGTCGAAGAACCCGACCCCAGCGAGATGTCGGACACGAGAAAATCCGTGCGTCCGAGGCGGCGGTATTCGCTCACACGTGAGCCGGCCCAGGCCTCGTCGTAACCGTCGGCCTTGTAGGGTGGTCGAACCAGGAAGATGTTCTTGCCCGTCACCGTGTACCAGGGCAGAACGCGTGCGAAGGCCGCGGCCAAGCTCGCTGCCAGCCCTCCCCCGGCCGTCAGCGCACCCAACAAGAAGCGACGCCGCCCACTCCTGGACCTAGTTCCTACGGAAGATGCCGACGCAGCCCAGCGTACGGTGAGCGCGAGACTCACCAGCAGGGACAGCAGCAGCGCCCACAAGGGAAGCCTCGGGATCCCCGACGCATCCCAACCCTCCACGAGCTTCGCCAAGCTCCCTCCGAGGGCGATGTAGGAGAGTGCAACGGTCACCGACCAGGCGATGAGCACGAAACGGTTCATGGCGATCCCGCTACCTCCCCACTCTTCGACGTATCGACAGGATCGCCCTTTCTCCTATCAAAATGCAAGACGAGGGGCTCGCAACGCCTGGGTTCCAATCGCTACGCTCAATGAGAGCAACACGGCCATCAGGCGGGAGGCCCAGAGTCATGGCCACGCGAGGCCCCCTTCAAGTCGAAAGACTCGACGCCACCTTTGGCGCGCGAGTGACCGGAATCGATCTGCGAGAGCTCGACGATACAGCCTTCCAACAACTCCACGACTTGTGGCTCGACGCCGCCCTGCTGATCTTTCCAGATCAGCATCTGACCGACGACGAGCAGGTCCGCTTCGCCGGGCGATTCGGCCGCCTGGACTTCAAGATCGCTGCTCTCAGTAATGTGCTCAGCGACGGGAGCGTTCGGCCCGACGACAAAGACGACGAAGTCATCGCAATTCTGCGCGGAAACATGGGCTGGCATGCGGACAGTACCTACATGCCCGTCCAGGCCAAAGGCGCAGTCTTCACGGCGCGCGTCGTTCCCCCATCGGGTGGCCAGACCGGCTGGGCCGACATGCGAGCCGCCTACCAGGCTCTCGACGCGGAGACACGAACCCGTATTCACGGACTCTCGGCCTTCCACTCGCTCTACTACAGCCAGGGAGAACTCGGCCACAAGCCCAAGGACGATGCTGACAAGGGCCCCGACGATTACAGCGGTTACGGATTCCATAATCAGCCCCCGCCTCTCCGGCCATTGGTGAAGATCCACCCGGAGACCGGCCGGCCCTCGCTGCTGATCGGTCGCCATGCCTTCGGGATTCCCGGCCTCTCCCAGACGGAATCCCGCCGACTGCTACAGGAATTGATGGAGTTCGCCTGCCAGCCCCCCCGCACCCACCACCACCACTGGACGCCCGGCGATGCCGTCCTCTGGGACAACCGCTGCCTGCTCCATCAAGCGACGCCGTGGGACATGGCCGAGCCCCGGGTCATGATGCACAGCCGGATCGCAGGCAATCGGCCGAGCGAGCGAGCGCGCCCGGCACCGCACCTGATGCCACAGTCGCCGTAGCAGAATCGAGAGACTGCCGACGAGCGGTGGTAGAATCTGAAGGACACCCCAAAACGGGAGAACCGAGACCATGAGCTTCGACCTGGTAATCCGCAATGCAAAGGTAGTGGACGGAACCGGCCTACCGGCGTTTCGAGCCGACGTGGGAATCCGGGGCGAACGAATTGCGCGAATCGGGCGCATCGAGGAAGACGCCGCCCGGGTGATCGATGCCGAGGGCCTCGTGCTGGCACCAGGCTTCATCGATATCCACACCCACTACGACGTGCAACTCGACTGGGACCCGACGGCGTCACCGGCGTCCTGGCATGGTGTCACCACAGTGCTCGTGGGCAATTGCGGCTTCACCCTGGCACCCGCCAAGCCCGAAGACGTGGATTGGCTGGCGGGCATGTTGAGCCGAGTGGAGGGAATGTCTCGAGACGCTCTGAACGAGGGGCTGCGGTTCGAGGGCGGCGGTTTCGCCGACTACTGGAAACGCTTCGACAACCGACTCGGTGTGAACGTGGGCAGCTATGTGGGGCACTCGGCGGTCCGGCGCTACGTAATGGGAGACGATGCCTCGGAACGCGCCGCCACCGCGGAAGAGATCGAGGCCATGAAGGAGTTGGTACGCCAGGGAATGCGCGAGGGCGCCATCGGATTCTCGACCTCCCAGGTCGAGCTTCACGTGGGCGAAGACGGCCGCGAAGTCCCCAGCAACCACGCCACCGCCGACGAGATCGTGGATCTGTGCTCCGTATTGGCAGAGTTCGGCCACGGCGCCGTGGAGATCATCTCCAAAACCTTCGCATCAGGCTACGACGAGGCCGACCGGGAACTGATCCTGCGCATGCACGAAGCATCGGGGCGGCCCGTCGAACTCGGACCCCTGTTCCCCAACGGCGATGCCCCGGAAGGCTGGCAACAAGCCCTCGACTTCGTCGCTGAGGCCCGAGAGCAGGGCGCGAGAATCCATCCCCAGTTCATGACGAACCGGTCAGGCTTCCACCTCAAACTCTCGGACACCTTCGCCTTCGACGAACTGCCCACCTGGCGCGAAGCGTTGTGCCTGAGCGGTGACGAACGCGTGTCCAGACTCCGCGACCCCGCCGTTCGGGAACAACTCCGAGCCGAATGGGACAGCCCCGAGGCCCGCAACATCTCCATGAGTTGGAGAACCCTCGAAGTCCAATCCGTCCACGACCCCGCCTACGAGGATCGCGTTGGACGTACGGTGGCAGAACTGGCCGAGGAACTCGGCACCGACCCCCTGGACACCTTTCTCGACCTCAGCATCGAAGATGGACTCGAAACCTGGTGGACCCGGCGCACCAATCCACGTGCCGATGAATTCGTGAACCAGGTCACGCGAGAGGCTTTCCGCAATCCCCTGGTGATGTCGGGCTCGAGCGACGGCGGTGCCCATCTGGCCACGTTCGTAGGAGCCGACTACACGACGCGATTGATCATGGACTGGGTCCCGGACGTTCTGACCCTGGAAGATGCCGTGTATCGCCTGACGGGCATGCCCGCCAACGTACACGGCCTCCGCGACCGGGGAGTCATCCGAGAGGGCGCCTACGCGGATCTGGTGATCTTCAACCCCGACGCGCTGGCGGTGGGAGAGAGCCGGCTGGTCACCGACTTCCCAGCTGACAGCTCGCGCTTCGTTGTGGACGCGGAAGGCTACGTGGCCACCATCGTGAATGGACAGGTCTGTATGGACCACGGCAAGTACACGGGCTCGACGTCGGGACATGTGATCCGGAGCGCTTGAATTTCCACCTCCGTCGGTGCTCGACCCGTCTCAGCCGCTGCTGGGTTCGCGCTGGGGAATCACCACTGCCGCCACCAGCAGGCCCACAAGCCCGCCCAGGCACAACCAGGCAGCGGCGCGATAGGTACCGAAACCGTCAGCCCCCAGGCTGAACAGCGCCGGCCCGATAGCACTGGCAAACACGGTGATCGCCGTATTCAGCCCACTGATCTCACCCAGATGCAACCGGCCGAAGAAACGCACGAACGACAGGTTTGAAAGCAGGCCCCAGAGCCCCCCTCCCGCTCCGAAACCAGCCACCAGAAGCCAATAGCCCCAGTCCCGTTCCAGGTGGATCAGTCCAGTCGCACCACAGATGAAGGCCAGGAGCATGACGACGAGAAAGGGCTTGAGAGGTGCCCGATCGGAAAGCCAACTGGACAGCAGATTGACGCTGGTACTGACCAGAGCCATGGGGAAGAAGTACGCAAAGGCCTCTTCGCGGCTGCGACCCGCCTCGTTGAAGATCGCGGCAATATGGAAGGTAACGGCCGTCCCGAACAGCGCGTGAATGGAGAGACTCAGCGAATGGACCCAGAAGACAGGGCTGCTCCGGGCCTCGCTCAGGGTCCGATCGGGCGCATTGGGCGCCCCACCCTCGTTTCCATCGACGCTCCCGCCATCGGGCTCGAGCCCACAGGACTCGGGGTTGTCGCGAACCAGCAGAAGGCTGGCGAGGCCGAACCCTACGGCCACCACCCCACCGAGGATCCACAGGGTCATCCGCCAGCCGAGTTCGCCAATCAGGAAACCCAGCGGAATCGGTGCCAACGAGAACCCCAGGGACACGAACACCCCACGAATTCCCGACACCCAACCGCGCTTCGACTCGAACCATACGAGCAGGACATTCCGCGAAGCACTGGCCAGCACCCCCTGACCCGAGAAGCGCACTCCGAAGTAGCCCAGGAATACGAGGGGGAACGCCGCAAGTCCCGTAGCCAGGGTATCGAGCACACTGAGCCACAACACGAAGATCCCGAGCCCCAGACTCGCTGCCACGAGAGTCAAACGAGCCCCGAACCGATCATAGAGGCGCCCCGCCGGAGTCAGAAAGAGCGCACTGCCTACGGTGCCGAACAGATAGGCAATGGACAGCTGAGTGCGCGAGAGCCCGAAGGCCTCGACAAACTCATCGGTGAAGACCGCCGCCCCCATGGTCTGGCCGGGAATACTCATCCAGAATCCAACCGTTGACAGCGCGGCGATCGCCCAACCGTAGAAGAAGGGAAGTCGCCGGACGTCGAAGGGCCAGTCGGGACGTAGGAGATGGCTGCGCAAGAAGGTGAACCGTACCGCGGTCCGAGACGAGCCCCGGCCACGCCCTCTCATCGGAGCCCGGGATCCGGCCCCTCGACTGGAACGCCCCGGCGCCGTGGGTGGCCGCCGGGGCGAAGTGTAGGTGGTGACCCGGGCGCGATTCGAACGCGCGACCCCCAGCTTCGGAGGCTGGTGCTCTATCCAGCTGAGCTACCGGGCCACAGAAAAACGATGGTGGGACGTACTGGACTCGAACCAGTGACCTCCGCGGTGTGAGCACGGCGCTCTAGCCAGCTGAGCTAACGTCCCGACGTCCAGCGGTTGGTAGGAGAGCCGGCGCCCGATTGCAAGGGCCACCTGGGTGGAACCCCCAAGTCCTTGGGCAACGGGACCGGCAAATGTGGGCCCGGCTGAGCCCCCCGTCCATGAGGGGGATTCCGCCTACATTGCCAAACGGGCGGGGCCGCCCGGATGCATCAGTCCCCGCCTCCCCCGTATTTCAGGGCTGCACCAATGAAATCAACGAAAAGCGCCGAGGGCCGGAAAGGCGTCGATGCGAATTCGGGATGAAACTGGGAGGCGACAAACCAGGGGTGGTCCTCCAGCTCGACGATCTCCACCAGCCTCCCGTCCGGTGAGGTCCCGGAGCACACGAGACCCGCTGCCTCGAGCCGTTCCCGGTACTCGGGGTTGAACTCGTAGCGATGGCGATGGCGCTCGGCAATGCGCTCCTGCCCGTAGGCCTTGTGGGCTTTGGTGCCCGGCTTGAGGACACATGGCCAGTTGCCCAGCCGCATGGTGGCGCCCATGTCCTCGATGTCTCTCTGCTCGGGCAACAGGTCGATCACGGGGTGAGCAGTCGACTCGTCGACCTCCGTGGAGTTCGCACCCACGAGCCCCGCCACGTTGCGCGCAAACTCGATTACCGAGAACTGCATGCCGAAGCAAATTCCCAGGTAGGGGATACGCTGCTCGCGTGCCAGACCCACCGCAGCAATCTTGCCCTCGGCACCCCGTGCCCCGAAACCGTGAGGCACCAGAATACCGGACGCATTTCGCAGCGAGGACGGGTCCTCGAGTTTCTCCGAATCCACGTATTCGATGTTCACGCGCGCCTTGTGGTGGAAACCCGCGTGATAAAGAGCCTCGTTGAGGCTCTTGTAGCTCTCGGTCAGATCGACGTACTTCCCAACCATGGCGATGGTCACCGTCGACTCGGGATTCGACGCCCGGTGAAGGATGTCGCTCCAACGTCCGAGGTCCGGACGCCCGGTCCAGATGTTCAACACCTGGGTCACCTTCTCATCGAGTCCCTCTTGATTGAGGATGAGAGGCACCTCGTAGATGGTCTCAACGTCTTTTGCGGTGATCACCGCATCCTCATCGACATTGCAGAACAATGCGATCTTGGCTTTCACACCTTTGGGCAAAAACCGATCCGTCCTGCACAAAATGATGTCAGGTGCGATACCGACAGTTCTCAGTTCCTTGACCGAGTGCTGAACGGGCTTGGTTTTGAGCTCGCCTGCGGTCGCGATGTATGGAACCAGCGCAATGTGCACGTAGCAGCAGTTCTCACGTCCCACATCGGCGCGCACCTGACGAATGGCTTCGAGAAAGGGGAGGCTCTCGATATCTCCAACGGTCCCGCCGACCTCACAGATCAGGACATCGAAGCCTTCAGCCGCCAACTGGATCCGTTCCTTGATCTCGTCGGTCACGTGGGGAATGACCTGGACGGTCCCGCCCAGATAGTCGCCCCGGCGCTCTTTGCCGAGCACCGTGTCGTACACCTTACCGGCAGTGACATTGTTGATCTTCGCCATTTGCGCGCGGGTAAAACGCTCGTAGTGGCCGAGATCGAGGTCCGTCTCCGCACCGTCCCCCGTGACGTAGACCTCGCCGTGCTGAAATGGGTTCATGGTGCCCGGATCGATGTTGAGATAAGGATCGAGCTTGAGGAACGTGATGCTCAACCCTCGTGCTTCGAGCAGCGCACCCAGAGATGCCGACGCTAAGCCTTTGCCCAGGGATGAAAGCACCCCCCCAGTGACGAAGATGAACTTGGTACTGCGCTCCGGCATGACTGCTCTCCCCCCAGATCAACGGATCCAAATTCTCAGCTGCGAGTTTCCAGCCTAGCTCCCTGCCCGGCCGGGAACTCGCTTTCTACCATGTTCCTTCCAAACTCCAACGAACCCATGCGCTTCCGCAAACTACCCATCAACGCACCCTCACGACCGGATCCGCTGCGATCACATCGCTGATGCGGATCTCGTGAGGAGGAACGAAGGGCTCGGGCAGAGCATCGAGCACGAAGAATCCTGTCGCCAGTGTCTCCTCGGGCGTCGTCGGCTCGCCCCGTTCGCCGGCCACCGCCTCGAAACAGAGATTCACGGCCTGGACGCGGCGACCATCGGGGTACTGGACGACCTGACGCGCAGGGTCTGAGTAGACCCCGATGAGACGCCCCACCTCGATCGCGTAGCCGGTCTCCTCGAGAACTTCGCGAACCGTGGCCTCGACGACACTCTCCCCGGGCTCGACGTGCCCCCCAGGAAGCCCCCAGCAACCGTTGTCCGAGCGTTGCATGAGCAGAATCTCGGCACTTTCGCTGCGCGAGCGGACCACGGCAGAGACCGAGAGACGCACCACCTCGGGGTCACTGGCGAAATAACGCGTCACGCCGGTGCACCGGCAAGCGCAGACACGATTCCCCTGGGACGGATGTTTCGAGCGTCGGGGGAGAGACGAGACGTGGCGGGCACCGTGCGCAAACTGCGGTGGTTTGGGGGTTTATATCGTCCGCAGCATGGAGCGTCAAACAGAGCCCGACGGCCGTTGACAACCCGCGTTTTGGATCGCGCATCAGGGCGCGATGGGGACCTCCAACAAGCCCTGATCCTCGGGGAACCCACACATCAGGTTCGCGCACTGCACGGCCTGACCCGCAGCTCCCTTGACCAGGTTGTCCAGGGTCGAGAGCAGGATCAGCGTTCCGGTCCGCTCGTCCGCAAACGCGGCCACATCGCAGTAGTTGCTCCCCTTTACCGAACTCAGGCGGGGCGCCTGCCCTTCCGGCAGGACCCGAACGAATCGCTCCTGCGCGTAGGCGTCGAGCAGTACTTCCCGAGCCCGAGCAGCGCTCAGCCCCCCCACCGGCCGCGCGTAGATGGAAGTCGCGATGCCACGGGTGGTGGGCAGGAGATGCGGAACGAAGGTGATGCAGGCGGCAGCCCCGGCGGCTGCCCCGGCCTCCTGCTCCATTTCGGGCACGTGACGATGGACGCCACCCACCTGGTAGGCCCTGCAATCGCCCTCGAGCTCCGCAAACAGATAGTCGGCCTCGAGTTTCCGCCCCGCACCCGACACGCCGGACTTCGAATCCACCATCAGGTGACCCGGCTCCAACATCCCCGCTCTCAGCAGAGGAACCAGGGGGAGAAGAACCGAGGTTGGATAACAACCCGCGACCGCCGCGAGATCCGTGGCCGCAAGGCTCTCGCGATACAACTCCGGAAGGCCGTAGACCGCAGAGTCCAGCCACTCGGGTGCCCCGTGGCTCCCATAACTTGCCTCGTAGGTCCCAACGTCTCGGATACGAAAATCAGCCGAGAGGTCGGCGACGGGCACGCCGGCCTTGCGAAGGCTGGCCACGGCAGGGGCCGACGCACCATGGGGCAATGCCGTGAAGGCAAAATCCACCCGTTGCGCGACCCGTTCCGGATCATTGGCCTCGAAATCCAGATCCAAGATGCCGCCCAGCGATGGAAAGGCGGCCCCGACAGCCTGACCCGCCCGCTGCTCGGACGTCGCCACCGAGATCTCGAACTGGGGATGGCGCGAAAGGATGCGGATCAACTCCAGCCCCGTGTATCCGCTGGCACCGATCACCGCGACTCTCATCTCGCCCTCATTGCTTCGCACCTTCTATACAAACCTGAAAGGGCCTGCTGGCACCGGCCCCCACCCGTTCCACGTCCTTCGCCCTCTCGGCGCTGAGTGGAAGAAGCCCAAAAGAAAAACGGGAGGCCAACGCGGCCTCCCGTTTCGATTCAACGGTTCCGCGTCTCAGCGTTTGGAGAACTGGAAGCGCGCGCGCGCGCCCTTCTGTCCGTACTTCTTGCGTTCCTTCTTCCGCGCATCGCGCGTCAGGAACCCCTTCTTCTTGAGGGGTGCACGCAGAGTTTCGTCGGAAGTCTGCAGGGCCCGGGAGATCCCGTGGCGGAGCGCGTCAGCCTGACCCGCAATTCCACCCCCGTGAACCTTCGCGTTGACGTTGTAGCGACCCTCGACACCGGCAGCTTCGAAGGCGGCATTCACACGAATGCACAACACTTCGCGAGGAAAGTACTCCTCCATTCGCTTGCCATTGACGACGACCTCGCCATTGCCAAAAGACAGACGAACTCGCGCGATGGCGCTCTTGCGCTTGCCTGTTGCCGTAATGATCTCAGGTTCAGCCAATTTCCATGACCTCGGGCTGTTGTGCGGCGTGAGGGTGATCGGGACCCGCGTACACCTTGAGCTTGGAATAGAGTTGTCGACCCAGGGAATTCTTGGGGAGCATGCCGCGCACGGCGCGCCGAATCACTCGATCCGCATAGGGACCGTCGAGCAGTTTGTCGGCGTTGATGGACTTCACATGCCCCGTGTAACCCGTGTGCCGGTAGTAGGTCTTCTGCTCACGCTTGCGTCCCGTGAGCCGAACCTTCTCGGCATTGATCACGATCACGTGATCTCCCATGTCGACATGGGGTGTAAAGCTCGGGTGGTGCTTGCCCCGCAGAACACCCGCCACCCGCGTCGCCAGCCGCCCGAGTACCTGATCGGTTGCATCGACCACGTACCAGCGCCGAGACACGTCGGCGGGTTTCATGCTCTTGGTTGCGCGATGGGCCTGAACCCCCATCGTCGAACACCTCCTGTGAATGCGCGCCCTGCCAATCATCGCGACCGGCTTCCGGTTCGAAAGCCCAACCGGACGGAAGACCGCACCCTTGGTGGATCCCGCCTCGCGGCAGCCGGGGCATGCGCGCAAAGCGCAACCCCAGCACGAGCGCCCTGGGCGGGCGAGTAGGAGTACCCGAGACGCGGGCGTCCGTCAAGCGCCGCCTGATCTCAACATCTCGGATTTGAAGCGGAATCGGCGTACGTGACGCTCACGAGGGTCAGACCCAGGGCCGGAGCCGTCGGACCCGCCAGCGCCCGGTTTCGGGCCTCCAGGAGGTGGGGAAGGCTCTCCGGGGCGCGTTGTCCTCCCCCCACCTCGATCAAAGTCCCTGCGATGTTTCTCACCATGTACCGCAAGAGGCCGTCTGCCTCGAGATCGATCCGAATCTCGTCCCCGGAATGCCCCGTCACGTCACAGCGCGTGACCTCGCGAACCGACGATTGTCGCTCGGAACCCGTTGCCTCGAACGAGGCAAAATCCCGGCGCCCCACGATTGCGATGGCGGCTTTCCCCATGGCCTCCACGTCCAGGGGGCGGGCGACGCAATGATGGCGGTAACGCCGCAGTGGCGAGCGGCTCACTGCATTCCAGATCTGGTAACGATAGTGCTTCGAGAGTGCGTCGTAGCGCGCATGGAAGCCCCTGGGCGCCACCTCGATATCAGTTACGGCGAGATCCGAGGGGAGAACGGCACACAGCGCCCGCTGCAGGACCTCTGGAGCGAGGCTGCTGTCGAGATGGACACTTGCGACCTGCCCCTCGGCGTGAACGCCTGCATCGGTCCTCCCGGAGCCCTGCACCACCGTCTCTTCGCCGGTTACCTGGGCGATGGCATCCTGCAGCGTTTCCTGCACGGTGCGAGCTCCGGCGGCCCGAGCCTGGGACTGCCAGCCGGCAAAGTCCTGGCCATCGTATTCCAGGGTGAGTTTGAGGTCGGGCAAAGCCCCTCCTCAATCCGGCTGCAGGCGGGCCACAGCGAGGTCGGCGGTGTTCGCCGCCGCCGCACTCAGGACATCCGACACCCACCAAAGGCGCAGAGTCGAAGGATGAGTCGGATCCAGGCGCGGGGGTCCGACGACAACGGAACGGCTGCCCGAAGCCCCCCGCAGGGAGGGTCCGCCTTCCGCCTCGGGTGCCAGCTCGACGGTGGGTGCCTCAGCAAGACATTTCGCGGCCTCGGCCGCCGAAAGAGGCCGCTCGGTCTCAACCCACAGGTCCGTGGCCTGTCCCACGAAGGCAGGGACCTGAATGAAACTGGCAGAGACAGCGAATTCGGCCCCGAGCAGCCTCTTCAACTCGCGGGCCAGGCGAGGCGACTCAGGCGATGCATCCATGGGGTCGGAGTCCACCGGCCAAACATCAAAGGCCACAGAACGACCGAATACCTCGGACCCTGCGGTCTCCTGCTGGTTGAACATCGCGATGGATTCGAGGTGTAGCGCCTCGACGCCCCGCCGACCTCGAACCGAGGCCGCTTCGAGAACCGTTCCTGCCACACGCTTCAAACCCGCCGCGTTCTGTAGGGGCTCCAGGGCGAGCGCCCACGACAGTGCCGCCCCGGAAGGACAAGCCAAAACCGGCTCGTTCCCCACCCCGGAACTCGTTGTCAGGGGCGCCGCACAAAGAGGCACCTCGTCGGAACGGCCCAGAGCCCCGGAACCGTCGATACAGGGAACCTCGGCCCGCAATGCATGACGCGCGTATTCCATGCAGATCTCGGGCGGCGCACACAGGATCACCAGGTCGAGTCCCCGGATCGCCGAAGCCTCCCGCCCTTCATCTTCGAGGGCCACCAACGGGTAGACCTCCCCCTGGCACTCGATGTCCTGTCCCAGAGAGGCTTCGGTGGCGATGGGGACGATCTCCTGCACGCGCAGGGGTGAGGCATCGAGGGCCACCACCACCTCGCTGCCCAGCATTCCCGTGGCCCCCACGATTCCGATGCGGTGTCCCTGGCTCGCCATCAACTTCCCGAAAGCTGCGCCAACACCTGGTCACCCATGGCGCGGCATCCCAGCGGTGTCTGATCCGGCGCCGCGAGATCACTGGTCCTATGCCCTTCTTCCAGCACTCGAGTCACGGCATCGCGAATCCGGGCTGCGGGCTTTGGCGCGTCGAGGGAGTGCTCGAGCAACATGGCAGCCGACAGAATCGCCGCCAGAGGATTGGCCAGGTCCTGACCGGCGATGTCGGGAGCCGATCCATGCACTGGCTCGTACAACCCCACACCTCCCTCCCCGAGGCTCGCCGAAGGCAACATCCCCAGCGACCCGGTAATCATGGCCGCTTCGTCGGACAGAATGTCTCCGAACAGATTCCCCGTCACGATCACGTCGTATCGGGCGGGTTCGCGCAGCAACAGCATCGCCATGGAATCCACGAGTTGATGATCGAGGCGAACTTCGGGGAAATCGCGCGCGACCTCGGCCACCACTTCCATCCAAAGCTGGGAAACCTCCAGCACGTTGGCCTTGTGGACGTGCGTCACCTCCCCGCGCCGGCGCCCTGCCGACTCGAAAGCCACCCGCGCGATTCGGGCGATCTCACTCTCGTCGTAGACCATGGTGTTGCGCGCTTCCCGCAACCCATCCACTTCGCCCCGGCCACGGGGCTCGCCAAAATAGATCCCCCCCGTCAACTCTCGGACCACCAACAAATCGATACCATCCACGACTTCGGGCCGCAGCGTCGAAGCGCTCGCCAGCGCAGGAAAGACGGCCGCCGGACGAAGGTTGGCAAACAGCTCCAGTTCTTTGCGAATCCGCAACAGACCCTTCTCGGGCCTCACATCCACTGCCATGTCATCCCAGCGGGGCCCACCCACCGCACCCAGCAGCACCGCTCGACAGGACCGCGCACGTTCGACGGTTTCGTCGGCCAGAGGCGTGCCGTGGGCTTCGATGGCGGCTCCGCCGATGAGATCTTCTTCGAATTCGAGCGCGAGACCGGACTCGGCGCCCACCACTTCGAGAACCCGTTGCGCCTCACGAGTCACTTCCGGACCAATGCCGTCACCCGGCAACACCAAGATTCGTTCCAATTCCACACTCCCTGAATTGCATCAGCAGCAGCTGATGAAAGACTCACCGCGTCCCAACGGGAGGTTCCGCACCTCCCGGCCCTGGGCCCTCAGCTCTGCCCGGAATCCGGTGCCGGTTCGAGCCTTTCGAGTTCCCGACCAGTTCTCAAGCGCCAGAGCCAACCCAGGGGCCCCGAGCACACGTAGCTGATTCCGATCAGAAACAAGCTCACACTCGGCTCCACCACGATCAGCGCCAAAGCGAAAAGCATGACCACCAGAGTCCCGTACGAATGGCGGAGGTCGATCTCCTTGCCACTGCGATAGGGCACGGAACTCACCATCAACAATCCAAGAATTGCAGTCCCCGACGCAATGAAGGCCTCGGGAATCCGGAGCGCGAAACCATTCTCGGTCAGAAAGATGCCGAACAAGGTCGACGAGGCGATCATCCCGGCGGCGGCAGGCGTGGGCAGGCCCTCGAAACGGCCCTTATAGGTGGCCGGGGAGACGTTGAATCTCGCCAGGCGGAGCGCCGCGCATGCGCTGAACAGGAAGGCCATCACCCAGCCAATCCGGCCAAGCACCTGAAGATTACCCGCTGAAAAAGCCAACATGGCCGGGGCAATCCCAAAGGAAACCGTGTCGGCGATCGAGTCGTATTCCATGCCGAAACGGCTCGAAGATCGGGCAATTCTCGCTAGCCGACCATCGAGCCCATCACAGATTCCAGCCAGGAGAATTGCCACTGCCGAGCGCTCGGGCTTGCCCTCGAACGCCTCCACAATGGCATAGAAGCCAAAGAACAACCCCGCGGTCGTCACCAGGTGGGGCAGCAGGTAGAGCCCACGGGAAGATCCAGAGCGGCGGCGGCGGCGGCGACGACGACGAACTCCCGGCGACCGCTGGGGATCGGTCATCAGGCGTCCTCCTGCGGGTCAGTGCTCGCACCGGAACCCTCGGAGGTCGGCTCGGGCAACCGGCCGAGTTCGGAACTGCCGCCGCGGACCTTTTGCCTGCGAGTCACAGTGATGACGCTTCCCGGTGGCAGATAGACGTCAACCCGTGACCCGAATCGAATCAGCCCATATCTCGCTCCGCGCTGAACCCACTCGCCTGCCACCGGGTGGCTGACGATCCGTCGGGCGATCAAGCCCGTGATCTGCACAACGCGCACGATTTCTTTTTGCAGTGTCTCCAAGGACATCGCGCAGTACACGTTGTCACGGTCCGCACGAGAATCGAAGGCGGCGCGAAAACGCTCGCCTCCCCGTTCGATCCCGATCACGCGTCCGGCCACCGGGGCCCGGTTGACGTGGACATTGAAAACCGAAAGAAAGATTCCGACTCTCGGCACGAGAGTGCCGTCGGGTAGGCTCGCCTCGTCCACGGCGATCACCCGGCCATCGGCAGGAGACACCACGGTGCGTTCGTCGCCGGGAATGTCCCGAGGCGGGTTGCGGAAGAAACAGGCGACGAAGACCGTCAAGGCCATCAGCAGGTAGCCGAGCCACGACAGGCCGAAAACGCCCGCCAAGCCCGCCAGAGCAAGCGGGACGGCTCCCAGAACGAAGGCGTCCCGGACGATGAACTCGGTCGGACGCTCATCGAACAGACGCTCACCGGGAGACCCGGCCTCATCCAACTCAATGTCCACGGGATCGGCCATGCTCGCGCCCTCGGTCCGGCTCAGTTCTTGGAGCGGTCCACCAAACGGTTTTCCGCCAGCCAGGGCATCAGACCCCGCAACTTCGCTCCCACCTCCTCCATCGGGTGTTCCTCGCCGTGCTTTCGGAGAGCGCGGAAAGAAACCCCACCGGAGCG
The DNA here is from genome assembly GCA_022447545.1 of Myxococcota bacterium. GTDB lineage: Bacteria > Myxococcota_A > UBA9160 > UBA9160 > SMWR01 > JAKVBI01. The sequence goes on along the minus strand of JAKVBI010000005.1, from coordinate 30,985 downwards.
GTTCTCGAGGATGAACTCCTTCGCAAAGCGTCCACTCTGGATCTCCGAGAGGACTTCCTTCATGCGAGCCTTCACGCCGTCATCGATCACCCGAGGCCCGCGAGTCAGATCCCCGTACTCGGCGGTATTCGACACCGAGTAGCGCATGTTGGCGACCCCTCCCTCATAGATCAGATCGACGATCAGCTTGACCTCGTGGATGGTCTCGAAATAGGCCATCTCGGGCGAGTAACCGGCCTCCACCAGGGTCTCGTACCCGGCGGCCATCAGCGCCGTCAGCCCACCGCACAAAACCGTCTGCTCACCAAAGAGATCCGTCTCAGTCTCTTCGCGGAAGTTGGTCTCGATGATGCCAGCTCGCCCAGCGCCGATCCCCTTGGCATAGGCCAATGCAATCTGGAGCGTGTCACCGGTAGGATCCTGGGCGACGGCCACCAGGGAGGGGACCCCCCGCCCTTCTTCGTAGTGCTGCCGAACGGTGTGCCCCGGCCCCTTAGGAGCCACCATGAAGACGTTCACGTCCTCGGGAGGCTGAATCGCACCGAAGTGAATATTGAAGCCGTGGGCGACGGCCAGGTAGTTGCCAGCCTGAAGATTCGGAGCGATGTGCTCCTCGTAGATGGAAGCCGTCGTCTCGTCGGGCAGGGTCATCATGACGACGTCGGCAGCCGCCGCGGCATCGGCGGGAGTCATCACCTTCAAACCAGCCGCCTCGGCCTTCGCCCAGGTGGGTGAGTCCTTGCGGAGGCCGACCACCACGTCGACACCCGAGTGGTGGAGGTTCTGGGAGTGGGCGTGCCCCTGGCTCCCATATCCGATCACGGCCACGGTCTTGCCTTCGAGCCGACCGAGATCGGCGTCCTTGTCGTAGTAGATGTTCAGTGCCATTTCGGGGGTTCTCTCCTGGCTGGGTTCCGTTTCCCGGAATCCGGTTTCGAATGGTGTAAAGGTTGGAGAACGATGTAATCCCTGGGATCAACGCGCGCTGCCGCGCGCGACGGCGAGCGGCCCGGTTCGCACCCGGCTCTGCAGCCCGAGCGGCTCGAGGAGGCGCGTCATCGCATCGATCTTGTCCTGTTTTCCCGTGACCTCGATGGTCAGACTCTTCTGTCCCACATCCACAATCTTGCCACGGAAGATCTCGGCGATTCGAAAGACCTCGGCTCTCGCTTCCGGCGGGGGCTCGACCGTGAGCAACGCCAACTCGCGGCCTACGAATTCACCATCCCGGTGATCCTTGACGGTGATGACGTCGATCAATTTATGTAGTTGCTTGGTGATCTGCTCGATGGTGTCATCGTCCCCATGGGTGACGAGGGTCATGTGAGAGACCTCTTCGTCGAGGGTCGGAGCCACACTGAGGCTGTCGATGTTGTAACCACGACCGCTGAACATCCCCACGACGCGGGACAGGACACCGAATTCGTTGCGGACCCAAACGGAGATGGTGTGCTGCACGCTGATTCAGTCCGGGTCGCGCAACAGCATCTTGCGCGACGGTGAACCCGCGGGAACCATCGGGTAGCAGTTCTCGGTCTTGGAAACCCGGAAATCCATGAGAACCGGACCCGGATGAGCAAAGGCCTTCTCGATCACCGAGTCCACCTCGTCGACGCGGGAAGCCTGCAGACCCAGCGCACCAAACGCCTCGGCGAGCTTGACGAAATCTGGTGCCACCGAGAGGTCCACCGCGGACTTGCGATCGTCGTAGATGATCTCCTGCCACTGGCGAACCATGCCGAGATACTGGTTATTGATCAGCGCGACCTTGATGGGCAGGTTTTCCTCGACCGCCGTCGTCAACTCCTGGATCGTCATCATCAAGGACCCGTCACCCGCGATGCAGATCACGGGCTCGCCGGGGCGTGCACACTGGGCTCCCACAGCCGAGGGAAGGCCAAACCCCATGGTCCCCAGACCGCCTGAGCTGACCCAGTTGTTGGGAGACTGACAGTGGTAGTACTGCGCGGCCCACATCTGATGTTGACCTACGTCGGTGGTGACGACGGCGTCTCCGTGGGTGGCCTGGAAGAGTTTGTCGATTACGAATTGCGGCTTGATCGGTTCATCCGGGTGCTGCTGGTACGCGATCGGTTCCTGCCGATTCCACTCCTCCAGTTGCTGCTTCCAAGGCCCCATGCGCTCGTGGAAGCGCGAGAGGTCCTTCTCTTCCAAGACCTTCAAGAATTTCTGCAGGCAGTTACGCACATCCCCCACGATGGGGATGTCGACATGCACCGTCTTGCGAATCGACGTGGGATCGATGTCGATGTGAATCTTCTTGGAGTGAGGGCTGAACTCGTCCAGCTTGCCCGTGACCCGATCGTCGAAGCGTGCACCCACTGCGAGCAAGACATCGCATTCGTCAGTGGCCAGGTTTGCGCGGTAACTGCCGTGCATCCCCAGCATCCCCAGAGAAAGCTCGTGATCTCCGGGGATCCCGCCGATTCCCATCAAGGTATAGGTGGTGGGAATGCGCAGCGTCTCTACCAGCGCCCTCAATTCTGCCGAGGCACCGGACAGGATGGCCCCACCCCCGAAGTACAGCAGAGGACGCTCGGCCCGAAGCAGCATGGAGAGGGCTTTCTTGATCTGCCCCCAGTGGCCCTCATAGCGCGGCTGATAGTGGTCGAGGTGGACTTCTCTCGGGTAGTCGAACTCGCAGGGCATGTTGCTGACATCCTTGGGGATGTCCACCAGCACAGGGCCCGGCCGGCCAGTCGTCGCGATGTAGAAGGCCTCTTTGACGATGGGCGCCAGATCGGCCACATCCTTCACGAGATAGTTGTGCTTGGTGATCGGACGCGTGAGCCCCACGTTATCGGCTTCCTGAAACGCATCGCTGCCGATGGCTGGCAGGGGAACCTGGCCCGAGAAGACCACCATCGGGATCGAGTCCGAATAGGCAGTGGCAATGCCCGTGATGGCATTGGTGAGCGCCGGGCCAGAGGTGACCAGAGCCACCCCAGGCCGACCGCTGGCTCGTGCGTAGCCGTCGGCCATGTGAACCGCGCCCTGCTCATGCCTTGCGAGCACGTGCCGAAAGCCGTGCCGGTGGATCGCGTCGTAGAGGAACAGAACCGCTCCGCCGGGGTGACCAAAGATCAGGTCGACCCCCTCTTCGCGTAGGCATCGAATGAAAATGTCCGAACCGGTACTCGTCACGGCTTCCTACTGGTGCAGATGTCCAGAATCGAAACTACTGTTTGATTTCAGGCGTGTCAAAACGACCGCCCAGGAGGCGTCGCGACGGGCGAAGGACCCGCCCGGGGCTCAAGAGCCTTCGAAGCGCACACCCGTTCGCTTTACTTCCGCTTCCGGACGGCGTAGATAGCGGGGAACGAGGCTCCCGGCATCCAGAAACTCGCCTCGGGTCAGTCGATTTCGGGCAATTCGACCCACCTGGCGTGCCCGGGGTGAGCCCCGAGGAGACGTGAGCACAGCCACGGAAGCGCTCGCCAGCTCCGAGATCCGATTTCCGGCGAGTTCCCCGCCATCCCCCACCAGCACACAGGGTTCGTCAAGCGCGCCAGCTACCTCCTCGGGCGTATACACGCCCTCGGGAAGCCGCTGAAACAGATCCACCCCAGACCCGCCGGGCTCGCGCTGGTAGACGGCCGCGTAGAGTTCGCCCCGCCGCGCGTCGAGGACGGGCACGGCCAACCTTCCCGGCTCGACCTCCAACGCCAGCGCCTCCAGAGTCGAGATTCCGACGGCCCGGTGAGGCCGACCAAACGCCAGCCCCTTCACCGTCGCCACACCGATACGGAGACTCGTGAAGGAACCCGGACCGATGGAAACGGCAAAATCCTGGATCTCCTCGGGCGACAGCTTGCATCGGGCGAGCAGTACATCGATGCTTTCGAGGAGACTCTCGGCAACGTCGCGTTCCAAGGGCCCCCATTCTTCGTCGATCAAATCAGCCCCCCGAAACAGCGCGACGCTGGTTTGTCGGGTCGCGGATTCGATCGCCAGGAGCCAGTTCGATTCGTCGCTCATGCTGCCAAGATGTCGTGCCCTGGGGCCTCTCAGAGCCCGGAGCCGCTCCTCAACCACTCCAAGACACTCGACCAGTGGCGCGAGATGTCGTTCCAGAACGCCAGCGCCATGATAAACACCAACATGGTGAGCCCGACCTGTTGGATGGCCTCGCGCATCCGGAGCGACATGGGTTGGCGCCGAATCCCTTCGATGGAATAGATGAGTGCCTGCCCTCCATCCAGGATCGGAATGGGTAGGAGGTTCAGAATGCCGAGATTCACACTGATGAACACCATGACCTGGAGGTAGTACTCCCAACCCATCTTCAGCGCGTTGCCCGCAATCTGGGCGATCCCGATGGGACCGGCCAGGTTTTTTCTCGACACCTCGCCGGTGATGAGTTTCCCGACTCCGCGCACCATGGTCACGCACAGATCGAAGGTCATCGCGGTAGCGCGGGGAATCGAGACCATCGGGTTGAGGCTCTGATCGACTTTCATCTCGCCGGGCAGGGTCGTCGATTGAACACTGATCCCCACCAGGTATGCGTCCTCGGTAGACAGTCCGTTGTCGAGCGGTGACAACTCGGGAGTGACGTCGAGATCAAAGGAATTCCCATCGCGCGAGACCCTCAGATCCAGGGTCCGCCCCTCGCTGGTCCTCACCTGATTCGAGAAGGCCGAAAACGTTCCCATGGGCTCACCGTCCACGGAGAGCACGATGTCGCCGGTCTCGAGACCGGCCCTTTCGGCTGGAGAATCGGGGCTCACGGAAGCCACGAGCACTGCCGCAGGAATCGCCCCGAGGGCGGAAACGCTCCCCATGGCGGGCAACTTCAAAGAGACGGTCTCCTGCGCGTCGGCATCGCCACGATCCACCGTCACTTCAAACACGCCGCCAACTCCGGCCCCAAATACGGCGGTCTCGAACCCATACCAATCGTCAACCGGATCCCCAGCTACGGACTTCACGATGTCGCCGGAACGCAGACCTCCGGCGAGAGCTGGTGCGCTGGCGCTGGGTAGAGCCACCATGGCGAGCAACCTGCTGTGCTCCAGTCCAGCCCACCCCTGGCTCTGAACCGTTCCGAACTCATCGAAGGAAGATCGTTCCCCCACCTGGATCCGCGTCTCGTGCCGGACCCCCTCTCGCTCGTAAACCGCGTCGAGCACCCGGTCGGGGTTGTCGAGGATGGTCGTGGACACGTCCTTCCACCACTCCACCGGTTGGCCGTCGAGGAAGGTGATCTGATCTCCCGGCAACAATCCCGCAATGACACCGGGCGAACCGGGCTCGACAGCACCCAGCGTGGAGTCGGGCTTGGGAATTCCGACGCCCAACAGCAGCGTGTAGACGAGCACGGGAAAAATGAGATTCATGCAGGGTCCGGCCAACACCACGGCGAGTTTCTGCCATGTGGGTTTGCCGGTCAGTGTTTCGTCAGGGTGAGCCCGGGCAACGAGATCCTCCTCCTCGTCGCCGGTCTCTCCCAGCATCTTCACGAATCCACCCAGCGGGATGGCCGCCACCACGTATTCGGTGTGTCCGCGAATCCACCGCATCCGAAAGCGACCGAACCCTATCGCCGGGCCAAACCCCAGACTGAATTTCAGGACACGGACGCCAAACAGCTTGGCCACGAGGAAATGTCCCAACTCGTGGACGAACACGAGGACACCCAACATCACCACGAAGGCAAACAAGTACGAGGAGCCACCGCTCAAGAGTCGTATCCCTCCGTAGTCGAGAGCCACTCACGAGCACGAACTCGCGCCCACTCATCCGCTTCGTTCACGTCGGCGAGATCGCGCAGGCGAAACCCGCCGGAACGCGCCATGTGTGCATCGAGGACCGCCGCATTCGACGCGGCAATCACGGGAAAGGCGGTCTCGCCGGCCAGGAACGCTTCGACGACCACTTCGTTGGCGGCATTCAGCACCGCCGGAGCCGCTTCATCGGCGGACAGAGCCGCATAGGCCAGGTCCAGGCAGGGAAACCGCTTGCGGTCTGGAGCCTCGAAATCGAGACGGCTCGCTGCCGTAAGGTCCAGACGGTCGGCGGATAGGGGCAACCGCTCGGGATGAGCCAGAGCCACAGCAATGGGAACGCGCATGTCAGGTACACCCAACTGCGCCAGCACGGACCCATCGGTGTATTCGACCAGCGAGTGCACGATGGACTGCGGATGAACCACCACATCCACCCGCTCGGGAGGTAGATCGAAGAGCCAGCGTGCCTCGATGACCTCAAGGCCTTTGTTCATCAGGGTTGCGGAGTCGATGGTGATCTTTGGACCCATGTCCCAATTCGGATGATCCAGGGCCTGCTTGACCGTCGCCTGCGCGATGGCATCGGCCTCCCAAGTACGAAAAGGCCCACCCGAGCAGGTCAAGAGGATTCGCTCCACGTCTTCTATGCGTTGGCCGGCCAGACATTGAAAAATGGCGCTGTGCTCACTGTCCACTGGCAGCAGTTCGACACCCCGGGCCTTGACCTCCCGAAGTACCAGCGCACCCGCCATCACCATGACCTCCTTGTTGGCCAGGGCGATGTTTCGACCTGCACGGATTGCGGCGAGAGTCGGATCGAGCCCAACAGCACCCACCAGGCCGGCGACCACCAGATCGGCGTCGACGACCGCGACCTCCCGGAGGCCTTCAGGCCCCACCTCAATGCGCAGGTCGGGATCCGCGACCTTTTTCCGAAGTTCCTCGACACCCGCCGGATCGGCAACGGAAACCACCGAAGGCCGAAAACGCCGAACCTGGTCAGCGAGGACATCGAGCTTGCGCCCAGCCGCCAGGGCCGCGACCTCGTAGCGATCAGGAAACTCTTCGACCACGGAAAGCGTCTGTTGGCCCACACTCCCGGTGCTACCGAGGATGGACAACCGCTTCACGACCCACCCTCTCGCACCTGGGATCCGGTCATCCCAAAGCGCCGCTCACGCCCCTGGTAGTCGAGAATCGCATCCACGAGATTCTGCTTCTGAAAATCGGGCCACATCACGTTCGTGTTGTGGATCTCCGCATACGCGATTTGCCAGAGCAGGAAATTGGAAACACGCACCTCCGCCCCCGTTCGGATCAACAGATCGGGATCGGGAAGCGTGGGGTCATAGAGATAATCTCGAAACGTCTTCTCGTCGATGCTCTTGGGCAGCAGTGTTCCGCGCTCCGCATCCAGGACCATTTTTCGAGCGGCATCGACGATCTCGGCACGGCCTCCGTAGGAAAGCGCAAAGGTCAGGGTCATCTCGGAATTCTCACGCGTGCGCTCGATCGCATTCTCGACGGCCTTCTGCACTCGGCCCGGTAGGCGATCGAGGCGGCCGATCGCCCGGACCCGAATGCCATTGCGATCCACTTCATTGAGTTCCCGCTCCATGTACTCGATGAGCAGACTCATCAATCCGTCCACCTCGGTCTTGGGGCGGTTCCAATTCTCGAGCGAGAAGGCGTAAAGAGTGAGGTATTGAATCCCCAGGTCGTTCGACGCACGCAGCACGTCGCGTACGCGCTGAAGACCCGCACGGTGGCCTCTCAGACGGGAGATCCCCCTGGACTCCGCCCAGCGACCATTGCCATCCATGATGATGGCAACGTGTGCGGGAATCCGATCGCGGTTCGGCAGACTCTCTTCCATTCTCTCAGACCTGGAGGATCTCCTCCTCCTTCTGGTTCGCGGTTTCGTCGATGGTCTTGATGTTGTCGTCGGTGAGCTTCTGGGTGTCCTTCTCGGCACGCCGCCGCTCGTCCTCGGAGATGTCACCGGAATTCGCCAGATCCTTGAGCATGGAAAGCGCTTCCCGGCGAGCGTCGCGAACCCCCACCTTGTGGTCTTCGGCCAGACGACCCACCCGCCTGACGAGTTCCTTGCGGCGCTCCTCGGTGAGAGGGGGAATCGGAATCCTCACCACCTTTCCATCGTTGTTGGGAGAAAGGCCGAGATCAGATGTCAGAATGGCCTTTTCGATCTCCTGCATCGCCCCCTTGTCGTAGGGCGAGATCACGATCAAACGGGGGTCTGGAACCGTAAAATTCGCCAGTTGGTTCAACGGCGTGAGGGTTCCGTAGTAGTCCACCTGAATTCCATCCAGCATCGACGCATTGGCACGGCCGGTTCGGACCTTCTGCAACTCCGTCTTCAGGTTGCGGAGAGCTTTCGACATTTGCTCCCCGCACTCTTCATTTACGAGCGCTGCGTCGCCTTCCGCCATTTTCGCCTACTCCTTCCCGACTCGTGTCCCCACCTGCTCTCCCGCAGCCACTCGCAGGATGTTTCCAGGTACACCCGTGTCGAAAACGATGATCGGGAGGTCATTCTCCCGACAAAGCGCCAGAGCCGTCTGATCCATCACCCGGAGATTCTTACGGATCGCCTCGTCGAAACTAAGAGTTTCATAGCGTACCGCCTGGGGTTCGAGCTTCGGGTCCGCGTCATAGACCCCATCCACTCCGTGCTTTGCCATGAGGATGACCTCGGCATCGATCTCCGCAGCTCGCAGAGCCGCCGCCGTATCCGTCGAGAAATAGGGATTTCCCGTTCCCGCGGCGAATACCACCACCCTCCCCTTCTCGAGATGGCGTACGGCCCGACGACGAATGTAGGGCTCGGCAACGGACTCGATCTCCAGGGCCGTCAACACACGGGTCTGGAGACCGCTCTTCTCGAGAAAATCCTGGAACGCCAGGGCGTTGATGGTCGATGCGAGCATCCCCATGTAGTCCGCGGCGGCCCGGTCCAAGCCCTCGCTGGCCGCACGAATACCACGGATGACATTGCCCCCTCCGATCACGATCCCGATCTGACACCCGAGTTCGTGAACACGCCGAATCTCTTCGGCAATCTCGGCAATCACGCTCGGACTGATCCCGAATCCCGAGTCACCAGCAAGGCGCTCCCCTGAGAGCTTGATGACCAGTCTCCGGTAGGCCGATTTCACGACTCGGCGACCTCTCCCAATTTGAACCGTTCGAAGGCTGCCACGCTCAGGTCCGCGCTGGTTTCAGTCAACAGATCGCCCACCTTCCGGTCGGGATCCTTCACGAAAGGCTGATCGACCAGGCATACGCTCGCAACGAACTTCGAGAGTTTCCCCGTCACAATCTTGTCGATCACCCCTTCGGGCTTCCCCTCGGACTCTGCCTGGTTTCGATAGATGCTGGTCTCGGACTCGATCAACTCGGCCGGCAAGCCATCGCGATCCACGGCCGCCGGCGTGGGGTCGGCCGCCGCCACATGCATCGCGACGTCCTTGGCCAGACTCTCCTGCTCGTCGGTCCCACCGGACAGAGCCACCAGGACCCCGAGTTTTCCACCCGCGTGCACATAGCCACCAACGATCCCGTCAGTGGAGAGGTTCTTCACGCGTTTGACGACGACGTTCTCGCCCAGGGTTGCGATCGCCTCGGCAATGCGGTCTCCAATTTTCTGACCGCCTACGTCGGCGAGCAGCAAGTCATCAGGAGTCGAAATCGACGACTCCTGGGCCACGACTTCCGACAGAGAACTCGCCAACTCGTTGAACTGATCCGTTCGAGCGACGAAATCCGTCTCGCAACCGAGTTCAACCATGCCGCCCGATCCACCTCGAAGGCTGATGGCAATCACCCCTTCACTCGTGGCTCGACCTTCCCGCTTGCCCGCCTTGGCGAGTCCACGCTCCCGAAGGACGGCCACTGCCTTGGCCAAGTCACCATCCGACTCGTTCAGGGCGCGCTTGCAATCCATCATTCCGGCTCCGGTCTGGTCCCGGAGATCCTTGACCTGTTTCGCAGAGATCTGTGCCACTGCTATGTCTCCCATTCGCCCGCACCCGACCCCTCCATGGGCCGTGCGGTTTCAGTTCGGTTCTGGGTTTTCATTTTCCTCGACGGCGGTACTGGATCCGCCAGGATTCGGACGCGACCCGGGAGTCCCGTCAGGCTCCGGCGCGCCCTGGCCTCTCGCCCCACCATGTCGCGAAGCGGGCGGGCAAGGAGAGGTTCCGGGCGCCGCTTTCCTGAGTTTCGTGCGCTCGGGCTGGCTCGGAGGCCGCCATCACGCGTCGGATTCCGTTTCCTTGGGTGCCTCCTCCGGAGCGGCCTCGGACTGCTCAGACTCGGCAGCCGCAGTCGATTCGGAAGCCTCCTCGGCGGCCGCCTCGGCGGCATCGGCCACTGTAGTCGCCGCCGCCCGACGCGGGTTCACCTCATGGGGCTTGAGAGGCTCCGTGGCCCGTTCGTCGGCCCCCTCGCCGAAGGAAGCTCCACGTCCACGGCGTGGGGGTTGGCTGATTTCGACCACCACACGACCGGTACCCGTCGGGGCCGGACCCGAGCCTGCACGAGAGGCCTCGTCTTGGGCGACTTCCGACTGGATTCGCTCGTTGTGAGCCGCATCACCCTCGAGACACGCGCTGGCCACCCGGGAACAGTAGAGTTGAATCGCGCGAATCGAGTCATCATTTCCGGGAACGACGAATTCGATCCCTCTCGGGTCGCAATTGGAATCCACCACGGCGATGATCGGAATGCCCAATCGCTGGGCCTCGGAAATCGCAATCGACTCCACGTTGACATCGATCACGAGCATCGCGTCCGGCAGACGGGTCATCTCCCGCATTCCGTCGAGAGACTTCCGGTATTTCTCGATCTGCCGGTTCACACGGGAGAGGTCCTTCTTGGACATCGCCGACGTCTTCTCTTCGTCGGCCACCGTCTCGAGCATCGAGTTGAACCTCTCGATCGACTTCCTGACGGTCTTGAAATTCGTGAGCATGCCGCCCAGCCAACGGTTGTTCACGTAGTACTGACCCGCGCGCTGAGCCTCGAGCATCACAGGCGCCTGGGCCTGGCGCTTGGTCCCCACGAACAGCACCTTGCCGCCCCCAGCGGTCACCTCTCGAATGAAATCCAGTGCCTCGTCGAAGCGTGGCAGCGTCTGGTCGAGATCGATGATGTGGACGCCATTGCGCTCTCCGAAGAGAAAGCTGCGCATCTGCGGGTTCCAGCGCCGCGTCTGGTGTCCGAAATGGACACCGGCTTCGAGCAACTCTCGCACGGTGAGTTGGGTCTGCTCCAACTGAGCACCGGTCTCGCTCGGCGTTTCGGACGCGGCCTCCGCCTCGGCACCAGCAGTGGCCAATGCGGCAGCGGCTTCAGCGTCGGTGGTCGTTTCGGCGCCGGGCGCCTCCACTGTGTTTTCAGACATGGGAATACTCTCCTTCGCGGTTGAACTTCCGCTCCGCACCACGAATTCCCCAAACCCCTCGGGCGTCGACACGACTCCCATGGGAAGCCGCTGAAAACGCCCGGGGCACCGCGGGGGAGGTGCCGGAACGTGTGGATTCGCAAACGGTTAGCAGACCCTTGGGGGGAGTCGCAAAGGTCCTGGGCGAGGGCATCCCAGACAACTCGCGACGGCCACTTGCCCCAGGGGGCGCGTCAGGTGGTGTATTCCGCGTTGATCCGTACGTAGTCGTAGCTCAGGTCACAGGTCCAGAGCGTAGCTTTTCCCCGGCCAGCCCCCAGGGCCACCTCGATCTCCACCTCATCCGCCGCCAACTTGGAGAGGGCCCGACGCCGCGCCGCCGAACCCGTACCACTGCCGTGCCGAAACACCGGAACGCCACACAGCCGCACCTCGGCTCGTGGAAGCCGGATGGTGATCTGCCCCGCTCCTACCGCCTGGAGGATCCGGCCCCAGTTGGGGTCGCGCCCGAAGAGTGCCGTCTTGACCAACACCGAGTTCGCGATCCTGCGCGCCGCGCGCTCCGCTTCGATCGGATTACGTGCCCCCCGCACCGAGACCGTGACGAGTTTCGTCGCGCCCTCCCCGTCTCGGGCGAGGTCGCGAGCGAGTCGGGTCGACACCTCGAGTACGGCGTCGGAAAATGCGGAGGCCCCTGGACTTCGGGGGCCCTTCAGGGGCGAGTTGCCCGCCATTCCATTGGCGAACAGCAGCACCATGTCGCTGGTGGAGGTCTCCCCGTCGACACTGACCCGGTTGAAGCTTGCCTCCGACGAACTCCGCAGTACTCGTCGAAGAAAGGCGGGAGAAACCGCGGCATCGGTGAACAGGTATCCCAGCATGGTCGCCATGTTGGGCTCGATCATGCCCGAGCCCTTGGCGATTCCCACCAACGTGACGTCTTGGCCCGCGATTCGGACACGCGTCGAAGCAAGTTTCGGGTAGGTGTCCGTCGTCATGATCGCCCGCGCTGCGGCGGGCAGCCCTTCGGCGGTCAGCGAGCGAGCAGCCGCTTTCACCCCTCGTCGGATCTTCCCCATGGGAAGCGGCTCTCCAATCACCCCCGTCGACGCCACGAGCATCTGCTCCGGGCGTACTCCCAGGACATCGGCGGCAGATTTCGCCATCGCACGAGCATCGCGAACTCCCCGTGCCCCCATCGCGACATTGGAACAGCCACTGTTGACCACGACTCCGCGGGACCAACCGGCGGCAACTCGCTCCCGGGACACCTCCACGGGCGCCCCCACCACCGTGGATCGCGTGAACACCCCTGCGACGGCGGACGGCTGCGCGCTGGTGATCAACGCCAGGTCGAGCCCCTGGGGCTTGATCCCACATTCGACACCGGCAGCCTCGAAGCCCGGAACCCTAAACTCTGAGTTCGTCAAAGCAGTGCCTGAGCCAATCGAGGGCGGATTGCGAGGAGACGTTTAGGCAGCGCCGCAGCACTTCTTGAACTTCTTGCCACTGCCGCAGGTACAGGGGTCATTGCGCCCCACTTTTCCGACCTTCCCATCGCGCGCTCCCGGGGACTTGGCCTTGATGCGCTCGCCGCCCGGCGCGGGACGAGAAACGGGACCCACACTCGGTGCTGCCGCGGGACCCGAAGTGACTTCAGCACCGGGAGAGGCGGATTCGAGAATGGGCTCGGGCAGAATCACCTTACAGGCCGTCTCGATCACCTGGGCGTCGATCCGATCGCTCATCTCCTCGAACATCGCGTAGCCTTCACGCTGGTACTCGAGCTTCGGATCCCGTTGAGCGTATCCCCGCAGATTGATGCCATCTCGCAGGCCATCCATGCCGTGGAGGTGATCCTTCCACTGGGTGTCCAGGATCCGCAGGTAGATGTCCCGCTCGACGTCGTCGAAGCGGGGATAGCCCAGGTTCGCGTGTTCCGTGGCCATCTGGTCACAACGGTTGCGCTTGATCTCGAGGAATTCGACCATGCGATCGAGCACTGCTCGGCCCAACTCCTCGCGATCCGAAGCCGGCCTGCCGTCGACGGTGAAGGGCTCGGCGCTGGCCGAGAGCGTCAACCCGAAATGCGCCTCGACCGAGCGCGCCAGATCCTCGAGATCCTCCCGCTCGGGTGCCCCCTTCTCGGGCCAGTGGGTGTCGAGCAGTCCCACCAGCACCCCCTCGGCGATGTCGAGGATCTCGTCGTGAACCTGTTCTCGACCCATCACTTCCTGGCGCCGCTCGTAGAAGGCGACGCGCTGCTTGTTCATGACGTCGTCGTAGTCGAGCAGGTGTTTTCGGATGTCGAAGTTGCGAGCCTCCACCTTGGTCTGGGCATTCTCGATCACACGAGAGAGCAGGCGATTTTCGATGGCCTCCCCCTCCTCGACACCCACGCGGTCCCACCAATCTGCAACCCGTTCGCTCTCGAAAATGCGAAGAAGGTCATCCTCCAGGGACAGGAAGAACTGGCTCGAACCTGAATCTCCCTGACGACCCGCACGTCCTCGAAGCTGGTTGTCGATGCGGCGGCTTTCGTGGCGCTCGGTCCCCATGATGTGGAGTCCGCCTGATTCGATGACGTGATCGCGCTCGCCTTTGCACTGCGACTCGAATTCAGCGAACAACACGGGGTAGTCGTCGTGGTTCTTGTCGTGTCCGCACTTGGCCAGGGCGAGGAATTCCGCGTTGCCCCCAAGCACGATGTCCGTCCCGCGCCCCGCCATGTTGGTCGAGATCGTGACAGCACCCAGGCGACCGGCCTGGGCAACGATTTCGGCCTCCCTCTCGTGCTGCTTGGCGTTGAGGACGTTGTGTGGAATCCCCTTCTTCTTGAGCTTCCGGCCCAACATCTCGGACGTTTCGATCGAAATCGTGCCCACCAGAACAGGCTGACCCGACTCGTGACGATCCTTGATGTCATCGACGACGGCGTCGAACTTCTCTCGCTTGGATTTAAATACGACGTCGGCCTGATCGTCGCGAACCATCGGTCGATTGGTCGGAACCATGACCACATCCAAGTCGTAGATCTTCGCGAACTCGGGTGCCTCGGTATCCGCCGTCCCCGTCATGCCCGCGAGTTTTTCGTACATGCGGAAGAAGTTCTGGAACGTGACCGAAGCCAGGGTCTGATTCTCGCTGCGAACCTGGATGCCCTCCTTCGCCTCTACCGCCTGATGGAGACCATCTGACCAACGCCGACCCGGCATCAAACGGCCCGTGAACTCGTCGACGATGATCACTTCCTTCTGACCGCTCTCGCCCACCTTCACCACATAATCGACGTCGACCTTCTTGAGACTGTGAGCCGACAGAGCCTGGTTCACTGCGTGCAGAACGGGCAGCATCTGGGGGTCGTAGAGGTTTTCGACCCGCAGGGTCTTCTCGACCTTGTGGACACCCTCCTCGGTGAGGGTGGCACTGTGGGCCTTTTCGTCGATCCAGTAGTCACCCGTCTCCTCGACGCCCTCCTTGGTATCCCCCTTCGTCCCCGCATTCAGCGACGGAATGATGCGGTTGACGATGGCGTACAACTGCGTGTCCTGCTCCGAAGGACCGGAGATGATCAGTGGGGTTCGGGCCTCGTCCACCAGAATGGAGTCCACCTCGTCGATGATCCCGAATTGCAACTCCCGCTGAACACACTGATCAAGAGTGAACTTCATGTTGTCGCGCAGATAGTCGAAGCCCAACTCGTTGTTCGTCACATAGGTGATGTCCGATCGGTAGGCGGCGTGCCGCTCCTCTTCGGTGCTCTCATGAGTCACCACACCCACCGACAAGCCAAGAAACCGATGCACCTCGCCCATCCAATCCGCGTCGCGGCGAGCGAGGTAATCGTTGACTGTGACAATGTGGACACCGTTCCCGGTCAGCGCGTTGAGGTAGGACGCCAGTGTCGAGACGAGAGTCTTTCCCTCGCCGGTCTTCATCTCCGCGATGGAGCCACGGTGAAGGATCACACCGCCGATGAGTTGGACGTCGTAGTGGCGCTGACCCAGAGACCGCTTGGCGGCCTCGCGAACGGTGGCGAAGGCCTCGGGCAACAGATCGTCGAGGGACTCACCATTTTCGATGCGTTGCCGGAAATCGACGGTGCGAGCCCCGAGATTCTGATCCGAAAGCGCCACCAACTCGGGTTCCAGGCGATTGATGGACTCGACGATCGGCGTGATGCGTTTGATCACACGATCGTTGTGACTGCCTATGACCTTTCGAAAAATGCTGGCCATCCCGGACCGCCGCATCCCCGCTTCGGCGATTCGTCACCGAGCAAGCGGGAAGTCTACGAGAGGGGCAGATGAGCGGCAAACCCAACGACAGGAATCCCGCATCACCCCCCGAAAAATCCCACCCAGCGCACCCTGCGCTGGGGTCAACTGCCCTTGAGGTCCCCAACCGGGGTCAATCAAAGATGTAATCGAGGGGATTACGGGGCTTTCCATCGACCTCGACCACATAGTGGAGATGGGGCCCGGTGCTCCGACCGCTGCTCCCGAGCCGGGCAATCGTCTGTCCGCGGGCAACCTCGTCGTCTCGCGCGACCTCGATGGCTTCATTGTGGCCGTACATCGTTCGCACCCCATAGCCGTGGTCCAAAATAACCGTCAGGCCCATGGGTCCGCGGTTGGATGCATAGGTGACCCGCCCCCTGGCGGGTGCAATGACGGGAGTCCCCCGACGACCCGCAATGTCGATTCCCGCATGGAACTGCTTCTGCGAAGTAAAGGGTGAAACGCGGTATCCGAACCGTGAGGTGAGCCAGCCCTTGGTGGGCCAGATGGCCGGGGAAGAATCCAGGTGGTGGTGCTTGTTCTCCAGTGCCGACACCAGATCCATCAATGTCGTCTCGCGTGTGTCCGCCACGGCTCCTAGGCGCACGGCTTCTCGGCGCAGTTCGGAAACCCGGGGGTTGTGCGCCGGGGCGCTGTCAGCCGGCTGAACTGTCGCCTCGGAAACGGGCTCTACATCCACGTCTTGGGATTCCAGGGAGTCCGAACCGGAGCCGGCCTCGGGAACCTCCAAGTCGCCACGGGTCGGGTCACCCGCCTCGGTGATCTCGATGCCACCCGTGCCGGCCGATCCGGGAAGGTTGGCGATGATTCGGACCTTACGCTCGAGTTCAGCGATCCGGGCCAGACGCTCTTCCACTTGCGCGAGGTCTTCTTCGACCTCTCGGATCTTCGCCTGTTGTTCCTTGGTCTCGATGCGCAGTTCCTGCAGTTCCGGGTGCTGTCGCCTCAGGCTCACATAGTCGGTCAGGCCGAGGGTCAGCAGGACACAGACGACCCCGACACCCCACATCGTGCGATGCACCACACTCTTGAGGATGTCGAACCTCCGGATCGGTGCCGTCTCATCGGCGACCACGATCAGGGAGTAGCGCTCCATGCTTGCTCCAGTTTGATTGATCCGACCGTTGGCCGGGTTTCAGTGTGGGAGACGAACCAGCAATCGGATCTTTCCCAATTCCAGCTCGTCTCCATCCGACAGGTTCCGACGCGGTTCGCTCACCCCGTTGACCTTGGTTCCGTTGGTACTTCCTAGGTCCTGGACGAAAAACGACTCGCCGTCGAATCCCAGGGCCGCGTGACAGCGAGAAATCGTCGGTTCGGCGAGCACGAGGTCCGCAGACCGTCCCCGTCCGATGACCGTCCAATCTCCCTCCAGCGGCACGTCGAGCCCCTCATAGAACCCTCCCAGAACCCGAACGGTGGCTCCGGGAGGCGTCGGTATTTCGGACTCCGGTCGCGTCCCAGTCTGTTCGATCTGCATCAGGCCGTGCCTCGTCGCCCCGCGAGATCGGAACCCCATTCCGATCCGCACTCCGTGCAACATCGGTGCTTCGTTGCGTGCCCTTGAATGACGATCTGAGGAACTGGAACCCCCGCCGGGAGCGCCCCCAGGGGGGGCAGGCAATGGGGATTCAGCCGGCCCGTGCGCCCAGCAGGGCCCGAGCGTGGCGTCGGGTGGCCTCGCCGACCTTCTCACCCCCAGCCATCCGGGCGATTTCTTCGACCCGATCAGCGTCCTCGACACGCGTGACCCGAACCCGAGTGCGCCCCTTGCGCGCGAGTTTCTCGACCTTGAAGTGAGTCTGGGCGAAAGCTGCGACCTGGGGAAGGTGCGTGATGCATAGAACCTGGTGATGGCTTGCCAGCTCTGCCAGGGTCCGGCCCACCCGGTCCGCGGCACGCCCTCCGACCCCGGCATCCACTTCATCGAAGACCAGGACCATGCCCGGATCTGCGTCGCGGGCGGCATTCTTGATGGCCAGAAACGTTCGGGACAGCTCCCCCCCCGAGGCCGATTTGCGCAAGGGCTGGGGAGTCTCTCCGGCATTGGCGTTGAAGAAGAACTCCGGGGCCTCGTGCCCACCCGGTCCACACGGCAGATCATCCGGTGCCGATTGCGGCACCAGGGCGACGGAGAACTCCGCCTCGGACATGCCGAGAGAGCGCAGCGCGGTTTGCACCGTTGCCGAAAAGCTGCGAGCCGCCTTGGAACGCCCTCGCGTCAGTTTCTTCGCCGCACCGACCACCTTCCGCGCGAGCTCCGACCGCTCGCCGACAATGGTCCCTTCGCGCTGGTCCGCTCCGACCGCCGATGCCAGCTCGGCTTCCGCCTCGTCGCGGAAACGCAGCACGTCTTCGATCTCGGCCCCGTACTTGCGATGGAGCTGCTCGACCTGGTGAAGACGCTCTTCGATCTCCGACAGGCGCGCTGGGTCCACCTCCACGGCGGTCACATAACGTTCCAGCTCGAAGGCGGCGTCACGAACGTCTGCCTGGTTGGCTTCGATTCGCTGGGCGAGATCTGAGAGAGAGGGGTCCAGTTCAGCAATTCCACGTACGAGCCGCAGTGTCTCACCCAGCAGATCCGTGATACTGGGCCCGGACTCCCGTTCCGGATCTCCCACCAGAAGACCAAGCGCCAGCCCTCCCTCGTCGCCGAGACGCGAGGCGTGAAGGAGCCGCGCGCGATCGACACGCATCTGCTCGATTTGTTCCACATCCAGTTGCGCCCGGTCGATTTCTTCGACCTGAAAACGCAGAAAGTCCTGGCGCCTCGCTCTTTCGGCGGATGCCTCACGGAGCCTCAGCAACTCTTGGTCGAGTGCCAGGATCGCCCGGACCCCCTCCGCAACGTCCCTCCCCAAGGACTGCAGGCCTGCGAGCCGGTCCAGCATCTCGCCATGGACCTCCGGCCGGCGCAGCCGCTGCGAATCGTGCTGGCTCGAAATCTCCAGGCGCCCTCCAAAGGTCTCCGCCAGGGTCGATACAGGCACCAGTTGCCCACAGAGCTGAGCCTTGCTTCGACCTGCCCTCGACACCGTCCGACGCACCACGAGTTCGTGGTCCACCAACTCCATCCCTCGCTCGACCAGTTCCGCCTCCAACTCGGGGAGCCGGTCGGTACGAAACAGAGCCTCCACGGATGCGCTTTCGACCCCTTCGCGGAGAGAGTTCACCGATGCACGCGCGCCGGACAACAGCCCCAGGGCTTCCAGAATGATCGACTTCCCGGCACCGGTCTCACCCGTGAGCACATTCAGACCGGGGCCAAAATCGAGTTCGGCACGTTCCACGATGGCGAGGCCTTGAATGCGAAGAGTCTCGATCAACGCTCCCCCCAACGAAGCTTTCGGCGCATGACCTCAAAGCGGTTGCGATCCGGCG
This sequence comes from Myxococcota bacterium, assembly GCA_022447545.1. Classification (GTDB taxonomy): domain Bacteria; phylum Myxococcota_A; class UBA9160; order UBA9160; family SMWR01; genus JAKVBI01. The sequence goes on along the minus strand of JAKVBI010000005.1, from coordinate 12,125 downwards.
GCACCAGCAATTCCACAGGATGCTCGGAGCGGCGAGCAGACACGAAATCCCCCTCGCGCACCTCGCAACCCACCTGTCCGTCCACAGTCAACCTCACGTCCCCCTCGTGGGTCTGATGCACGCGAATCTCGACGCCGGAGTCGGCAGGGAGCACCAGGGGGCGCTGGGTGAGGGTGTGGGGACAGATGGGCGTCAGCAGGACGGCTTCGAAACCGGGCAGGACCAGGGGCCCCCCGGCCGACAACGAGTAGGCGGAGGATCCCGTCGGCGTCGACACGATGAGGCCATCGGCGTGATAGGCGGTGACCTCAACACCATCCGCGCGAGCCTCGAGATCCAGCAGGCGAGAGATGCCGGTCTTCGCGATCACTGCGTCGTTGAGGGCGAGGTATTCGCCCACTACCGCCCCGTCGCGGTGAACGCGCACCTCGAGCCGCATGCGCTGCTCGCGATGAAAGCGCCCGGCCAGCACCTCCTCCAGGGTTTCGAACATTTCCTCCTGGGAGATTTCGGCGAGGAACCCCAGGGTGCCGAGATTCACGCCCAGGATGGGAACCCGGCGGTGCCCGATGAGCCGAGCCACTGCGAGCAGGGTTCCATCGCCCCCCAACACCACCATCAGATCAACCTGCTCGGCTAGATCACTGCGATCCAGGCCCGTCTCCTCCACGGCGTCAGCGGCCTGGGGTCCGAGCAGGACGTCGTAGTCGCGGTCTTCGAGCCAGACCTTCAGCGTCCGTACCACCTCCCCGAGCTGAGGCTGGCCGGGCTTGAGACATATCCCGATGGATCGGTACGGCATGGTCTCGCATCTGCTCATCGATGGACGGGGACTCCCACCCGGCCCCCGCCACCTCGGAACTATCCCACGTTGCTAGCATCTCCGCATGCCTCAGGACGACTCCCTCGAATTGTTTCCCGAGTCGGCCAGCCCGGCCCCTGCGGCGGTCGCGCAAGTGGACCCACGCGCGCCCCTGGCGGAGCGGATGCGCCCCCGCTCCCTCGCAGAGATGTGCGGCCAGCAGCACCTGCTCGCGCCGGGCGCGGGGCTCCGGGCACTGATCGACTCGGGGGATCTGCCCTCACTCGTGCTCTGGGGTCCACCCGGCTGCGGCAAGACGACCCTGGCAAGACTCTTGGCCCATCACGCGGACATGCGCTTCGAGGCCCTTTCCGCCGTCACCGCGGGCTTAAAGGAGATTCGCGGCGCGGTCGAATCGGCTCGGCGAATTCGGGCCCAGGGCCAGCGGACCCTGCTGTTTCTGGATGAAATCCATCGTCTCAACCGGGTTCAGCAAGATGCCCTGCTCCCGCACGTGGAGTCCGGCGCGGTGACCCTGCTGGGTGCTACCACGGAAAATCCGTCCTTCGAGGTCATCGCCCCCCTCCTCTCCCGATGCCGCGTCCTCACCCTGGAACGGCTCGGTGAGGACGATCTCCGCGCGCTCGTTGGGCGCGCAGCGAGCGACTCGGACCGCGGCCTGGGAGGGCTCGGGATTCGCCTGGACGAGGAGGCCGTGGCGGCCATCGCTGCAGCCGCCGATGGCGATGCTCGGCGTGCGCTGGGAATCCTCGAAACGGCCACACACGTCCACCGCGAACGGGACAGTGACCACGCCGCCCTGAGCCTGGAGGCCATTCGCGAAGCCGTCGGACGGCGCATCCTGCTCCACGACCGGGATCGCGAAGAGCACTACAACATCGTCTCGGCGCTGATCAAGAGCCTCCGAGCCAGCGATCCCGACGCAGCGCTCTACTACTCGGCTCGCATGCTCGAGGCGGGCGAAGATCCGCTGTTCATCCTGCGCCGACTGGTGATCTTCGCCTCGGAGGACGTAGGGAACGCGGACCCCGGAGCGCTTTCCCTGGCCCTCGCCGCCTACCAGACCGTAGAACGCATCGGAATGCCCGAGGGCCGGATCGCCATCGGGCAGGCGGTGTCCTACCTGGCCTGCGCGCCCAAGAGCAATGCCGCCTACATGGGCATCCAACGAGCCCTGGAGGACGCACGAGAACGCGGCTCGCTGCCCGTCCCGCTGCACCTGCGCAACGCGCCCACGGGCTTGATGAAAGGACTTGGCTACGGACGGGACTACGAATACCCACACGACGCCGAGGGTTCCTTCGTGTCGCGCTGGAATCTCCCGAAAGATCTCGGCGATGCGACCTACTACGAACCGCGGGACGTGGGCGCCGAGGTGCCCATCGCAAAGCGCCTGGCCGATTGGCGCGCGCGCCGAGACGGGAAAACAGGGAACGGCGACCCTGAGTAGGCGCCGGAATCACGACGCATCGAGCGCCAGACAGCGGGACCTGGCGGGGCGGACGGGACTCGAACCCGCAACTTCTGGCGTGACAGGCCAGTGCTCTAACCAGATTGAACTACCGCCCCTTCGAGATGTTCGATCCTCACCGGGCAACTCGGGCCGCTCGGCTCGACTCGGTCCTCTCGCTGGGTCCCACTCGCGAAACTCGACTCTTGTGGTCCGACTCGCGCCGCGACACCGTCGAAAATCCGCTAGCGGCTCGGATTTAGCACAAACCACCGAAAGGCGCCGCCAGACGGAATGGCGCCATCCGATGGCTTGCCCCGCCATGGAATCCCACACCAAGGGCCGACGACAAGACCGTGGGCGCGGACGGGCTCGAACCGCCGACCCCCTCGGTGTAAACGAGGTGCTCTAGCCAACTGAGCTACGCGCCCGGTCAGGCAATGAAAACACAACACCGCCCCAAACGCTCGGCACCCGTGAGTCCTGGGTTCCGAAATCCCTGGCGGGCTCCTAGTTCACGCCGGCTGGAGACGGGATCTCAGCACCCGGGCGCTGCGGAGGCGGAACTTCATAGATGTCGTCGACTTCGTGAACTCCGTCCTGGAGCCAGACGGTGGGGTCGTGCAATGCGAGGGCGTGAGAAAGGACTTCGTCCATGTGCTCGACACAGATGATCTCGAGGTTCCGCTTGATGTTGGTCGGAATGTCCGGGAGGTCCTTCTCGTTTTCCTTGGGAATCAACACCGATTCGATCCCGCCGCGAAGGGCGGCGATCAACTTCTCCTTGAGTCCACCAATGGGCAGAACCCGCCCCCTCAGGGTGATCTCACCCGTCATGGCGAAGCTCGACCGAACCGGCACCTTGGTCAGTGCCGAAGCGATGGCGGTCGCCAGGGTGATTCCCGCCGAGGGGCCATCCTTGGGCGTCGCTCCCTCGGGAACGTGAATGTGGATGTCGACCTTTGAATAGAAGTCGCGAGTCAGGCCGAGTTGCTTCGCCCGCGAGCGAACGTAGGTGACTGCGGCGTTGGCGCTCTCCTGCATGACGTCGCCCAAGCGCCCAGTGACCTGCAGCTTCCCCTTCCCAGGTGTGACTGAGACCTCGGTGGAGAGCAGTTCCCCGCCCACCTCGGTAAATGCAAGGCCGGTGCATACGCCAACGCGGTCCGTTTCCTCGGCTTTGCCAAAACGGAACTTCTGAACCCCCAGCATCTTGCGCACCCGTGCGGGCGTCACCCGCGTCAAGCCCGCCTTGTCACCCTGCTTGACGACGTCTCGCGCCACTTTCCGACAAACCGACGCGATCTCGCGCTCCAGAGTTCGCACGCCGGACTCACGCGTGTAGTGGCGGATGATTTCCAGGACCGACGCATCGTTGAACTCGATGAGCTCATCGGACAACCCGTTCGCCTCGATCTGCTTGGGGACCAGGTATCCGCGCGCGATGCGGAGTTTCTCTTGCTCCACGTATCCTGGAAGTTGGATGACCTCCATGCGATCGAGGAGCGGGCGGGGGATCTGGGACATCACATTGGCGGTGCACACGAACATCACCTGCGAAAGATCGTAATCGACATCGAGGTAGTGATCGTTGAAGCTGTTGTTCTGTTCGGGATCGAGGACCTCGAGCAACGCCGAAGAGGGATCTCCTCGAAAATCCGTGGACATCTTGTCGACTTCGTCGAGCAGAAAAACCGGATTTCCCGAACCGGCCTTCTTCAGACTCTGAAGAACCTTGCCGGGAAGGGCACCGATGTAGGTGCGACGATGACCGCGAATCTCCGCTTCGTCGCGCACGCCACCCAGGGACACACGCACGAAATCCCGATTGGTCGCCCGGGCAATGGACTTCCCAAGGGAGGTCTTTCCGACACCGGGAGGACCGACGAGGCAGAGAATCGGGCCCTTCATCCGCTCGACCAGCGACTGTACGGCGAGATACTCGACGATTCGCTCCTTGGGCTTCTCGAGTCCGTAGTGGTCATCGTCGAGAACCCGCTCGGCCTCACTGATCTCGATGACCTCCTCTTTGTAGTCGGACCAGGGAAGCGCCAGGAACCAGTCGATGTAGTTGCGCACGACGGTGGCTTCCGCGCTCATCGGCGACATCATCTTCAGCTTCTTCAGCTCCTTGTCGACGCGCTCACGCGCCTCCTCGGTCATCTTCTTCTGCTTGACCTGCTCCTCGAGTTCCTCGATCTCGTTCTTGAATTCGTCGCGGTCTCCGAGTTCTTTCTGGATCGCCCGCATCTGCTCGTTGAGGTAGTACTCCTTCTGCGAGCGCTCCATCTGCTTCTTGACGCGCCCGCGGATCTTCCCCTCCACTTCGAGCACTTCGATCTCCGCCTGCATTCGGGCGTAGACCTCCTCCAGCCTCGCAACCGGGTCGACGGTCTCCAGCAACTCCTGCCGCGCATCGAGCTTGAGGTTCAGGTGTGCCACCACCGTGTCCGCGAGACGGCCCGGAGCCTCCACGGACATGATCGTGTTCAGGGTCTCGGGCGGAACCTTCTTGTTGTGCTTGACGAGGCTCTCGAACGCCGATTGCACCGAGCGCACGAGGGCCTGGGCCTCAGAGTTCGGATCGGCGTTTTCCGAAAGCTCCTCGATCTCACAGGCGAAAAACGGATCATCGGTCACGAAGCGCTGAATCTTCGCCCGGGATTTACCCTCGACCAGCACCTTGACGGTTCCGTCGGGGAGCCGAAGCAGTTGCACAATCGACCCCACGGTTCCGATCTCGTAGATGTCGGACTCGGTGGGTTCGTCGTCACCTGCCTCACGCTGTGCGCAGAGCAGCAATTGACGGTCCGATTCCATCGCGTCTTCGAGTGCGGCGATGGAACGCGTACGTCCTACGAAGAGGGGAACCACCATGTGAGGAAAAACGACGATGTCACGCAGAGGTAGAAGAGGGACGACGGGAGCATCCGAGGCACTCTCTCCGCCATCACCCATTTGATCACCGTCTTCGGTCTTGAAGATTCCCATCACATTTCCCTAGTTGTTGATCAGGCAGACTCCGCTTCCTGCTTGAGCACCATGAGTGGCTTGCTGCCCTGATCGATGACTTCCTGGTTGATCACACACTCTTCGACGTCGTCTCGAGAAGGGATCTCGTACATCAGGTCGAGCATGACATTCTCGAGAATCGTCCGTAGACCACGGGCACCCGACTTGCGACGCAGGGCCTGGCGCGCCACCGCGGACAGAGAGGTGTCTGTGAACCGCAGCCGCACATCCTCGAACTCGAACAACTTCTCGTACTGTTTGACCAGCGCGTTCTTCGGTTGGGTCAGAATGTCGACCAGGGCTTCTTCGTTCAGTTCCTCGAGGGTCGCAACGACGGGGAGGCGCCCGACGAACTCGGGGATCAAGCCAAAGCCGAGCAGATCCTCGCTCTCCACCTCACACAAGACTTCTCCAAGCCTTCGTTCGTTGCGCTGCTTGATGTCCGCCCCGAACCCCAATGACTTCACGCCAATGCGTTGCTCGATGATGCTATCGAGCCCACAGAACGCTCCCCCGCAAATGAATAGGATGTTCGCGGTATTGATCTGAAGGAACTCCTGCTGAGGGTGCTTTCGCCCACCCTTCGGGGGCACGCTCGCCATGGTGCCCTCGATGATCTTGAGCAGTGCCTGTTGAACCCCCTCGCCCGACACGTCTCGCGTGATGGACGGGTTCTCGCTCTTGCGCGCAATCTTGTCGATCTCGTCGATGTAAATGATCCCGCGCTGGGCGCGTTCGACGTCGTAGTTCGCCGCCTGGACCAGATTGAGAACAATGTTCTCGACGTCCTCTCCCACATACCCCGCCTCGGTGAGCGTGGTGGCGTCGGCGATGGTGAACGGAACGTCCAAGACGCGAGCCAGCGTCTGCGCCAGAAGCGTCTTCCCCGACCCCGTGGGGCCGAGGAGAAGAATGTTGGCCTTCTGGAGTTCAACGTCTCCGACGAAGGACTGGCTCTCGATACGTCGATAGTGGTTGTGGACCGCCACGGCGAGGGTCTTCTTTGCAGATTCCTGGCCGATCACATACTCATCGAGGGCTTCTTTGATCTCCTTGGGTTTGGGGACCCGAGAGGTCTCGGCGGGCACCTCTTCCTGGCCGTACTCCTCGGCGATGATGTCGTTGCAGAGTTCGATGCACTCGTCGCAAATGTAGACCGTGGGGCCCGCGATGAGTTTCTTGACCTCTCTCTGGCTCTTGCCACAGAACGAGCAGGAAAGATTCGCGTCGTCGTCGCGCTGTTTCATCCCACCTCCGCCGACTCACCAGTTTCCGCTGAGCCGTTGCCACCCCCCGGGGCGTCCCCGTTTCGTTCCTTCACGACCCGATCGACCAGACCATAGTCCATGGCTTCCTGCCCAGTCAGATGGTAGTCCCGCTCGGTGTCGCGTGCGATTTCCTCGACGGATTTTCCCGTGTGATGCGCGAGGATGTCGTTCATCTTCGCTCGCATCTTGAGAATCTCCCTCGCGTGGATGTCGATGTCCGTTGCCTGCCCCTGAACTCCGCCCATGGGCTGATGGATCATGACCTGCGAGTTGGGAAGGGCCATGCGCTTGCCCGCCGTCCCGCAGGCCAGTAACCAGGCCCCCATCGAAGCCGCCTGCCCAATGCAAAGCGTCGAGATGTCCGGCTTGACGTACTGCATGGTGTCGTAAACGGCGAGGCCCGCCGTGACGGACCCACCTGGGGAATTGATGTAGAGGTGGATCTCCTTATCCGGATCCTCCGCCTCGAGAAAGAGCATCTGTGCGATCACCAGATTCGCGACTTCGTCATCAATGCCACTTCCGAGGAAGATGATTCGGTCGCGCAGCAAACGCGAGTAGATATCGAAGGCACGCTCACCGCGTTGGTTCTGTTCGATCACGTAGGGGATCAGGGGCATCTCATTGAATCCTGCGTGTCGACGTCAACCCGTGCACGCTCATTGCAAAAAAAACTTCCACGCGTCGTTCCGTTCTTCCTCGATTCGCCTCGAAACAGGGTAACCGACCCAGCGCCCAGAACGCCCGAACCAAGTCCGAAGTCCGAGCATTCCAATCCCATTCCCACCCCCCGCGGGACGTTCAGATCATACCGGGGCCAACCCGGGGTGAGCCGACGGCGGACTGCCATCACCGTGCGCGACCGCTCTCTCCACTCCCCTGCCCCTCTTCGTGTCCACCCATCAGGAGGAGTCTGGCTCGACCCTCTGGCCCACGGGCCCGATCGATGGGTTGCGCTGGATTCGAGATGATTAGGCCGCCGGGGGGGAGGGAATGAGAGTCGGCCCAGAGCTTGTCCGAAACAGAGGAAAAGCTCCTAAGTATCTGTCGTATCGACGACGTTAGCCTGAGCAACCAGGAATTCAAGCGCCTTCTCGTCGCACAGTTGGCGTCGTATGGCCCGCTTCGAAGCCTCATCTCGATAGGCCTTTTCCAGCGCCGCGGCCTCCACGCCCTGAACACCCGCCAACTCCTCGAGGCGAGCCCTCACCTCCTCCTCGGTGACCTCGATTTGCTGTTGGCCTGCCACGGACTCGAGCAACAGCGCTTCGCGGACCTGCCGCTCGGCACGTGGCCGCCACTCGTCCGCCCAACGCGACAACTGCCGGTTGGCGTCGTCAGGAGACACCGACCCCTGCAAGCGTTGTTGTGCGGCCTGCAGTTGCTGCCCCAGCTCTTGCTCCACGAGACTCGGGGGAATCGTCATGGGAACGCGCTCAATCAGGGAGTCCATCAACGTGCGGTGAAGGTGACTCTTGGAGGCGCGCTCCCGCGAATCGACCAGATCGGTTCGAATTCGCTCGGTCAGAGCCTCGAGATTCTCGAAATCTCCCATGTCCTTTGCGAATTCGTCATCGAGCGGAACCGGCTCGCGGCGCTTCAAATTGTCGACGTGGACCTGGAAGACGGCCTCCTTACCCGCGAGTTCTGCGTTCCCATAATCTTCGGGAAAGCTCACACGGACCTCTCGATCCTCCCCCTGAATTGCACCCACGAGTTGTTCCTCGAAGCCAGGGATGAACTGACCCGAGCCGATCTCCACCCGAGCGTCCTGAGCACTGCCCCCCTCGAAGGCCTCTCCGTCGATTCGACCCACGAAATCCACCCAGAGGATCGTTCCCTCACGAGCGAGGGAGTCCGCAGGTTCTTCGACCTCGGGTGCATGATGCTGCCTCAACGTCTCGAGTTCGCGCGTAACATCCTCTTCGGATACGGAAACCGCGGGCTTCTCGGCGTTCAGTCCCGACGTTTCAAAGAGTTCGATCTCGGGCTTCACCTCGACCCGAAGGGTGTAGCGGAAGACTTCGCCGCTCGTGGGCGGCTGGGCGTCGATGCTCGGCTCGCTGACGGGCTCGAGTCCCGCAAGTTCCACCGCATCACGCAGTGTCTCGCCCACCAGAGTCTGCTCGATCTGATCGGCGATGGAAGCCGAGTACAAACGTTCGAGCACCGAGCGGGGAACGCGTCCCGGGCGGAAACCCTTAACCCTCACCTGCTTCGCAAGGTCCCGGTAGGCGCGTGCATAAGCTTGGTCGACTTTTTCAGCCTCGACCTCCACCTCGACGCTGTGAAGCACCGGGCTCTCTTGGCTCGCATTCACCTGGATCGCGCCGTCTGACGCATTCGCCTGTTCCATGGAAAGATTCCTCACTCGCGATCGTGCGGGGGGTTCGCAGCCGCGGAGTCGACCGGGGTACCGGGGACAGGACTCGAACCTGCACGTCCAATCGGACGATGGCTCCTAAGGCCACCGCGTCTACCAATTCCGCCACCCCGGCGCCGTTCGCCCAACGTAGAGTGGTGCTACCCCACCTGCAAGCACAGTCGTGGCCTCTGTGAATCCGGCACGAGATCTCGCGAACTCCACGGAAACCCGAGCAAGAATCCCCATGGGGATCAGACGACGGTGTGAGATGAGGTGGGTGTGGTGAGCGCGCGGGGGATCGAACCCCGAACCTAGGGATTAAGAGTCCCTTGCTCTGCCAGTTGAGCTACGCGCCCGTGCGGACAGTAAGGAGGTGGCGACGCTCACGCAAGGGCCACACACCCGTGCGGCAGGCCAACCCGCCACCAAGGCAAGAGCGCCCGGTAGACTCCGGGCCGGACCCAGCGTCGTCCTCAAGGCTCGGGGCGTCCGCCGCGCGAACGCTCGGATGGATTGGACACCTCGGCCGACCCGTAACCTCCCCCTCCAGGGGTCTCGATCCTGAGTTGGTCTCCGGGTCCCAGTTCCAACGTCGCGCACGAGGGAAGCGCCACGAAATCCCCACCCCGACGCCGCACACTGTTGCGACCCGGCTGACCCGCGCCACCGCCGTCGAGCCCGAAAGGAGCGGTGGTTCGCCGCTGCGTCAGCAGGGAAACAGTCACCGGCGCCAGGAACTCATAGCTCCGCACCAGCCCATTGCCTCCGGGGAATCGGCCCACCCCCCCAGACCCATGGCGCAACGCGAACTCGAGCAGACGCACTGGATGACGAACTTCGAGAATTTCAGGGTCCGTGATTCGTGTATTCGTCATGTGGGTATGCACCCCCGAGGCCCCGGCGTAGCCGTCGCAACCCCCGACCCCGCCGCCAATGGTCTCGTAGTAGCCGAAGCTCGAATCCCCGAAGGCGACATTGTTCATGGTGCCCTGGCTGGCAGCCGCTCTCCCCATGGCCCCGAGCAGAACGTCGACGACTCGTTGGGAGGTCTCCACGTTGCCACCCACGACGGCTGCGCCTGTGGGTGGATCGAGCAGGGAGCCAGGGGGGATGCGTACCTCCACGGGGGCCAGACAGCCCCCATTCAACGGGATTCGTTCAGAAACCAGCGAGCGCAACACGTAGATCAGCGCGGCATAGACCACCGCGCGGGGGGCGTTCAGATTGCCGGGCACCGCGTCCCCAGTCCCCTCGAAATCCACGAGCATGCGCTCGCCTCGGATCTCGAACGTCACGCACACTGGCGTGCCCTCGTCGAGTGCATCTTCGAAGTGATGCACCCCGTCGGGAATCCGACCGATCTCCCGTGCCACCTTGGATGCGGCGGCAGCCTGTAACTGTTCCATGGTGACGACGATGGCCTCGAGTCCCTGCTCCGCCGCCAGCCCCTTGAGGGCCTGGACCCCGCACCGATTCGCCGCCAACATCGCCTCGAGTTCGGCGAGGTTGTCATCGGGATTGCGGGCGGGATGAGGTGCTCCCGTCAACCGAGCGCGCAACTCCGCTTCCCGCAGATCTCCCGCCACCACCAGGGGGAACGGCGACAGCACGACGCCTTCCTCGTCGAGAGTCTGAGACGTCGCGGGCATGGATCCCGGAGTGATCCCTCCGATGTCGGAGTGATGCCCTCGACTGGCCACGAAGAACGTGGGGCGCTCACCCGACTCGAACACGGGCGTCACCGCAGTCACGTCCGGAAGGTGAGAGCCACCGGCGGCGGGATCGTTGGTCACTACCACGTCTCCCTCGCCGAGGTCGGGGAAGCGCTCGAGGACTTCGCGAACCGTCTCCGACATGGCGCCGAGATGCACGGGAATGTGCGGGGCGTTGGCCACCAAACCGCCTGTGCCATCGAACACCGCGCACGAGTAGTCGAGCCGTTCCTTGATGTTGGTCGAAACCGACGTATTTCGGAGCACCGTGCCCATCTGTTCGGCAATGGCCATGAACCGATTGCCCAGCACCTCGAGGCGGATGGGGTCCACTTCGCCGAGATCGCCCTCGGAATGACGGCTTCTCCCGGTCTCGTCCACCAGAACCAACATCCCGTCGGAGCGAAGTTCAGCGCAGAAGCCGGGGGCGATGACGATCGTCCCAGTATCCTCCAACAGAACCGCCGGACCCTCGAGACGCTCACCAGGAGCCAGGGATTCGCGAGCCATCACCGGCACCCCGTCGACGCGCTCGCCATCGAACCACACGGTTTCGGTGCGCTCGTCGCCCAGCTGCCCATCGTCAGGGCTGGGCGGGAAGGCCAGGGTCGCCGAGGAACGAATGGGATGGCTTAAACGCACGCGTGCCGTCACGATTTCGATGTCGCGTCCGGTTCGGACATAGCCAAAGCGCGCCCGATGCTCCGCCGCAAAGGCCGCCAGATAATCTCCATCCCTAGGCTCGCGAATTGGCAGTGGGCTCTCAGTGCCCACATAACGAAGATCCAACCGACGCTCGACCGTCATCTCCTCGGAAGTGTGCGCTTCGAAGCGCAATGCCTCCCTCCCCTCTGCCTCGAGCTGGCTCAAGGTTGCGAGCACCCGCTCCGGAACACCGGCCTCGACATCGAAAAGCGTCCGGCCTGCGTCTTTCTGACCATCCCAAGAGGGCTGGGAGATCCCGATCCCGTAGGCGGAAAGGACACCCGCCAGGGGGTGGAGAAGAATGGTGCTCACCCCGAGTTCACGCGCCACCTCGCAGACGTGCTGGCCCGCCGCACCGCCAAAGCCCACCAACGCACAATCCCGAGGATCCTGCCCCCGGGCCAGGGACACCTGCTCGATGGCCTGTGCCATGTTCGCGTTGGCGATTCGCACGAAACCTGCAGCGATCTGCTCGAGAGACAGAGGTTGGCCAGCCGTTTCCAACTCCGTCTGGACCCGCCTCAGCCCACGCTCCACGGGTTCCCGGAAAAGCGGGAAGGGAAAGCGGTCGGGCTGGATGCGCCCGAGTGCGAAGTTGACATCACTCAGAGTCAGCTCGCTCGCTGACGGGTCGCCATAACACAAAGGGCCAGGAACGGCGCCCGCACTCTCCGGCCCCACACCGAGGCTGATCCCGTCGAAGCGACAGATCGGGGGGGGGGGGGGGGGGGGGGGGGGGGGGGGGGGGGGGGGGGGGGGGGGGGGGGGGGGGGGGGGGGGGGGGGGGGGG
>JAKVBI010000049.1 GCA_022447545.1 Myxococcota bacterium | reverse complement strand
ACGGTGCTGGTCCGCGCAGGATTCTCGAAGGGCTTTCGATGACACTCGAGGTGCAGGAGCAAGTGGGCTGCACCTTCAAGGGCGTGAACCGATGGTCGAACGGAGAAATTGGTGGGGAGGAGGTTGTTGCGGGAGTGATGCGCGGTGACCGAGAGACCTTCACAATTGTCGAGTTGGGTCCGCATCCGGTTGGAGGCACCAGGGCGTCGGTAACAGCTTGGTTGAACGGTGAGGACATGGAATGGGCCTACACGGGATTGGCCGTCGCGGGTGACTATGGGACGGTATTTCGAAGCAAGCTTTCCCGCACAGGGCCTACGCGATTGGATGAAACCTGTCCGGACATCCGCGGCGATTGGAAGTCGGGGAGGTACGACGCTCTCGCGGTGGCTGGCGGTGGAGCTTCTCGCACCATTGCAGGCCTCAAGATGGTTCTGCGCGTCGACTTTCAAGAGGGCTGCATGTTCTCCGGTGCCAACGAGTGGAACAACGGCGAGATCGGCGGGGTCGAGCCTATCGTGGGCGTGATCTATGGAGAAGGGCGCGAGCTTTCGATCGTCGAGATCGGGGTGCCGCCGGAGGGAGGCTCGGCTGGGCTGGTGACCGGAATCCGGATCGGGGAAGACCGGATGGAGTGGGATTACGCGGGGCTCGCGGTCGATGGTTCCCAAGCCATTGTCTTCGGCGTGGAGTTGGAGCGCTGACGACTCGAGCCGGGGAACTTCTGGGCCAAGCGCCTCCTGCGTGGAGGCGCACCTCCCGAGGCACTTGCTACTCCTGAGTGTTCGGCGCACAGTGACCTGATGTTGCCTCGTATTCTTTTTCTCGCGGCGCTGCTGGCTTTGGCCGGATGCGGTGAGGACGAGAAGTCTTCCGCCTCGCGTGAGGGTGAGATTCTACGAGAGCTCGGTGCCCGCGGGCGAGCTGGTCTTCCGCAGGAGCAGCTCGATGCCTATGCGGCTACCTTTGGTTTTCTCGACGCCGATGAAAATGGCCTGGTGTCGATCGAAGAATACGAGGCGAATTCCATCTTTGGAAATTCATTCTCGGCCCGGGGCGTCTTTGGGGCAACCGATCGGGATGCCAGCGGTCAGGTTACACTCGACGAATATGTCGAGAACCGAATCATCACCGACGAGGCCAAGGAGATCCACCAGCAGATCGACGTCGATGGCAGCGGAGGCGTTTCCCGGGACGAGTTGGTGCTGCGAACCTCGTGGTCCGATGCACTCGAAGGGATTTTCGTCGAGTTCGATCGCGACGGTGATGGCGAAATCGTCCAGATCGAATGGCTCATCACCTGGGGGAATTGGGCACGCCTGCCGGGGGTAGGCCTCGTCTAGTCGGAACTCCCGACTTGCCGGCGATCGCGTGCGTGCGCCGTGCTTGTTGGCGACTTCAGGGGCCGCGTACTAATGTTCGAGGCGCTCATGCGTGAATTCCTCGTGGTTTTGATGTTCGTTCTCCTTCCAGGAGTCGTTCGAGGCGAAGCCGTGGGAGAATCCGCACCGACGTCAGTTTCTGAAGTCGGTACGTCGGTTCCCGAAGAGGCTCGCTCGCTCTATCTTCCCCATCGCCGGGGGAGCGAATTCTTCAATCCCTGGCAGGAGATGGGAGGGAAGAGTTGGGCGTTTCTGCGTTGGAAGCTCTTTGACTGGAATCGTTTCGATAAGTGGCGCAAGCCCGAGCTACCGCTGGTGGCGAATGACGGATCGTATCTGGGGCAGCCTGGGGAGCGCCCCAGTGTCACGTGGGTCGGGCACGCGACCTTTGCGGTTCAGGATGGTGGCGACGTTTTCCTGACAGACCCCCATTTCTCCAAGCGTGCACTTCTGCCGGCGCGTTGGAACCCCCCGGGAATTCCGCTCGAGTCCATTCCCGCAGATGCTTTCGCTGTCATTTCGCACAATCATTACGACCATCTGGATACGGATACCGTCGAGGCCCTACCTGACTCGATGCAATGGTTCGTGCCGCTCGGTCTCGGCGATTGGTTTCGCAAGCGAGGAAAAACTGCGGTGGAGTTGGACTGGTGGGAGTCGGCGCGCCACGGTGCATGGACGATCACTTGTCTACCGTCGCAGCACTGGTCGAGTCGGATCGATCAGTTGCCCAATCGATCGCTCTGGTGTGCGTTCCTCCTCGACAACGGCGAGCGCACCTACTTCTTTGCGGGGGACACGGGCTACTTCCACGGCTTTCGGGAATTCGGTCGGCGTTTTGGGCCGATCGATGTGGCGATGCTGCCCATCGGGGCCTGGGCTCCTCGGTTCATGATGCGTTACCAGCACATGGATCCGGCGGAGGCCCTGGCAGCCTTCGGAGACCTCCGTGCCAGGCGGTTCTATCCGATGCACTACGGCACCTTCGATTTGACCGATGAGCCTCTCGACCAGCCGCCGGCAGCGCTACTGGAACTGGTCGAGGACCAGGGGCTCGACCCGGAGCGCTTCCGCATCCTGCCCGCAGGAGGAAGGGACTTTCTCGTCGAGGCTGGCTCCTGAATCGTAAGCGGGACTCGCGTGCCCGGGTGCATGCTTGCTCGGTCGCCGCAGCGAAGTTCGCCAGGCGAGGTTGGGCGCGGTGTTCGGCCTCGATTGCGGCAGCGTGCAGATCTTCCGTTCTGTGTCCCATACGAAGCTCGTTGCTGGAAGCCCGGCGGAGGGAATTCAAAGCGTTGTACGTGTCGCGTGGCGGAGATAGGGTCGTC
>JAKVBI010000048.1 GCA_022447545.1 Myxococcota bacterium | reverse complement strand
CAATCAGACTGGGAAGCGTGACGCCAACAAGCACTGGAGCCGCTGTTACTACAGCCCGGAAAACGAGGTCGTCCTCGAGATCGACCGTCTTCGCCACGCAACGAGCTACACCTACGACTCAAACGGAAATGTTTCGAGCACGACTCGGCACGTCACGCCAATCCTCCAAGATCCGGATCCGGGCAACCCTCGAGCTTCGATCGTTCAAGCCTCTGAGGATCAAATTACCGAGTATGAATACGATGCATTGAACCGAATGACAAAAGCCACCGACGCGCGCGGTGGCGAAACCCGCTATGCGTACGACGCCGTAGGGAATGTCAGTTCCACGACAGACGCCAACCTCCACGAAACGAGATACGTCTACGACGCGCTCAATCGTATCGTCCAGGAGATTGATCCCTACGACAAGGCCAAGGGTTACGAGTATGACGCTGTCGGCAATCTCACCACGGAAATCGACCGGAATGGAAACGTAACCACCTACGAATACGATTTGGAAAACCGTGTCGCGAGCCGAACGGGTGGCGTCGGAAACAAAGCTTCGCTCGATCCGGCTTTGACACCCGATGAACGACGCGACGTGCTCGATCAAGACACCGTTCTTTATGTCTATGATTCCGTTGGAAATCGCACCTTGGAAAGAGATGAGGATGGACGTATCAGGAGATACGCCTACGATAAAAACAACCGCCGAACGAGCGAAATTCGAGGAGAGGGAGATCCATTCCCTGCGAGCGAAGTCAAATACAAGTTCGACAAAGTAGGAAATCTGATCGCAGAGACCGACCAGAACAATAATGAGAATCGATTTTCCTACGACGCAAACAATCGCATTACGCAGCGTATTGATCCGATTGCTACGAACCTGGCACGGATTCTTGCCTATGACGATGTCGGAAACCTGATCAGTGAGACAGACGAAGCGGGTGGAAAAACATCCTTTACCTACGACAAGGATGATCAACTCCTCTCTAAAACGACCCCCATCGGCAACAAGCTCGCGGAATCCGATGATGCAATTTACATCGAAGAGCGTCGCCGTCGAGGATATGCCGACTCTTCGGGTTCAGGGTTGCTCGTTGCTCATTTGACCTCGCAACAAAAGGCTGACCTTCGTGAAATCTATACAGAGAATTATGCCTACGATGTCTTTGGAAACATGGTTTCAGTCGTTGACGAAAATGGTTATCGAACGACATACCAATACGATCAGCTAAACCGACGAGACGCCGAAACGAGCGCCGTGGGACATCAAAAAGCCGATGCGGTTCCGCAAGGACCGGCTCGTGACGCCATACTCACAGCGCACACGAAGCGTTGGGGATACGATTCGGTCGGAAATCTGACGATCGAAACGGACGAGTTAGGAAACTCGAGAATCCTGAAATACGACGCCAACAACCGCAAGGTTGCGCAGTTCGCGAGAGACCGGTTCCTCGAGGTACTTGCCTATGATGACGAGGGCAACCAAATCGAATACCGGCTTTATGCGAAAAAATTCGGCATTCCGACGGACGATACTGCACCGACGCCGGACGTCTCAGACCTTTACTACGCAACGACATTTGGATTTGATGCAAACAACCGAAAGATCGTGGAGGTCGATCCCACAGGGTTGAAGACCATTTTCGAATACGACGGTGCCGGCAATCAGACGCGAGAGACCAAGGCCCCAGGAACCGGAGATTCGAAACACAGAGAACAGTATTTCGATGACCAGGGCAGGCTCTATAAAATGACCGACTGGGCGGGGGTCGAGACATTTTTTGAGCTCGATCCCAAGGGCCAAGTTCTGAAACGCCGCGATGCTTTTTCGCTCCCTAACGAACGAAGTACCAGTTTCGAATACGATGCAAATGGGCGATTGACGAAGCAAACCGACCCGTTGGGGAATGCTCTGGTTCAATCTGACCCTCCGCTTCATCTCGACATCAGGCTGCAGCTGGGAGTCACCAATGCGTCGGGCGAAGGGAAATCGTTGGATGAGTTGTCTGACGACGAGAAACGATTGCTGAAAGATCTTTATTCCACAGCTTTCGAATACACACCCATTGGAGATCTGGACAAGAAAACACGTTCGCCAAACACCCCCCGGGCAAGGTTGGAAGTATTTGAATGGGATGCGAATTCAAGGCTCGTGAAACAGGTGAACGGTGCCGGAGACATCATCGAGTTCGAATATGATCCGGCCAACAATAAAACTCGGGAAGTGGCCAGCCCCGACAAGTCCGAGAAAAGAGAACTGGCCTACTTCTACGATGCCGATGGTCAATTGACGGAAAGCAGGGACGGCAACGGAAACACGACACTCCATGTTTATGACGCAAAAGGCCAAAAAATAGAGACTCGACAGGCGAGCGGGACGGCGGACGAACGCCGAACGCTCTTTGAGTATGATGGTGATGAGAGTCTAACCCGCGTGGTGAGCCCGTTGGGGACCGCTCGTACTTATTCGAATGAACCGGAATTTATCGCATGGCGGCAAAGCCAAACCGATCCGTTGGGGGGCGTTTACTACGAGCGTTGGGAAGAAGGAGTTCGTTCTGACCAGGTCGATCGTATTCTCAACGACCATTCGACCCGTTACCAATATGATTCATATGGGAATCAAGCGGAAATCACCGACGCCAACGGGGTGAAGACGGTCAATGTCTTCGACCAAAATGGTCGACTCGAGACGAATCTCGTGGCTGTGACCGCCGAAAAAGTCGGAATTCAAACCGACAATCGATACGACGTATTTGGAAATATTGTCGAGACGACTCAGTCCTTCTCGGATGGCAGCGACGCTCGCTCGACAAACTACAAATACGATTCGATGAACCGGGTGATTCAAATCAGCGATGGAAACGGTTTCAGCACGCTGTTCGAATATGACGAATTTGGAAATCAGGTAAAAATCACGCATGGTGCTTATCTACCGAAACAAGGAGACGCCGAATACAGCTACGAGAAGGACAATGTCGTCAATGAGATCATCACAAACTTCGAGTATGACGAAAACAACCAACTCGTACGGACTGTGGACGGTAACGGCAACTCGACACGTTGCTCCTGGGATCAGCGCGGAAACAAAGTATCTGAAACCACTGGAATCACTGGAGGCAATGACCAGGATCACACGTCCACCAAACGATTCGTTTTCGACCATGCGGACCGATTGACACAGTCGATTACTGGTGAAGGAAGTTCTGAAAGGATCGAATACGATACGGTCGGAAATCGTAAATCCGTTAGTTTCCTCCAGAGTGGCAATGTAAATGAGCAGAGCGCCGAGTGGCTTCGGAATGACTACACGTACGACAAGAATGGG
>JAKVBI010000047.1 GCA_022447545.1 Myxococcota bacterium | reverse complement strand
GCGTCCGTTGCCGCTCAGATATTCGCGTACCCGGTCGAGCGCAGCATTCAGGTCGGTGGACGGGGGCTCCGCCTCGGGGCTTTCCGCGTTGGGTTCGGAGTTCGCCTCGTGGCTTCCTGCATTAGGCTTGGAGTTCGCCTCGTGGCTTCCCGCATTAGGCTCGGAGTTCGCCTCGTGGCTTCCGAGTAGACGGTCGACCGCCGGAAGGTCGCGGTGTTTGAAATCACGCGCGATCTCGTGAATGTCGGAAGCCGTGAGGTTGCCCTCGTACAGCGCCTCCCAACTTGCGACTTCTTGCCACGTCAAGTCGACCGTGTTCTTGAGGATCGGGGCCTGGGGTGGGCGCAGCAGAAGTTCCGGGCCCTGAGCATCCTTGTAGAAGGTGCTCATCATGCTGCTGTATTGGGTGCCCAGGCTGCGGTGGATGATTGCGTTGATGACGGCGTCGAGAGCCAGGTTCCAGGCTGGAGTGGGAGTGGCCTCGCGTTCGGTGTGACGTAGCAGCACGTGGAGAAACTCGTGGCAGATGACAGCCTTCACGTGCTCGTCGGTGTGGCAGTGGGCCTGGAGGAAACCCAGGTTCACGAGCAACCTGGGCTTGTCGCCCTGGGTCACGGCAAGCGTGGGGATTTCGTGGGTGAATTCGATCTCCAGAATTTTCAAGACGGCGCGAGCCGCGAAAGGGTTCTCGTCGATCAATTCACGGTAGATGTCGAGGAAGTTGCTGGCCTTCATGCGTAAAAACCTTCGGGCTCGAAAAGTTCGAGGTGGCGGGTGAGGCTCGCTCGCGTCCACAACAGTGGCCTCGTGGGGCTGTAGAAGGTCGCCGTGCAACGGCCGAGCAGGAACGCCTGGCGAAGGACTTCTTTTGGGTCCGCGCTCAAAACCTCCAGCGGGTGAGCTGCGGGGTTGGGGTGGCAGATGGCAGCGACGCCGGGCGGGAAGTCGCGTTCGGCTTCCTCGATGCTCGTGTAGCCCGCGAGCTCCAGCAGGTGCTCGATGGTCGTGCGCGGATGGCGCCGGCTGAATTTCAATGCCAGCCGAGTGACCCGTGGGCATCGAACCCGGCCCTTCTGTTTGCCGAGCAGGGTGTACGAGAGATGCCGGACGCGGGGCTTGCCCAAGTTGGCGCCGTAGCTGAGGTCGAGGCCAGGCTCGAGCCAGGGCGTCGGAAGGGAAACGCTGCTTTCGAGAAGGGCAGGGTGTTGGAGGCTCATGACGGCACCACGCGGGCGAAGACGTTCACGCAGCGGTCGAACTCCTCTTCCAGCTTCTTTGGGTTTTTGATCTCCCATTTTTCGACGATGCAGCCATACAACAGTTGCCTGGCACGTTCCCTGCGCGCGCCCTGCAACGCATCGAGTACAGGGTCGACCTTCGCCAGTTCGGGGTGGTTGCTGTTTTGAACCGATGTCCACGCGAGGACCTCGTCCACGTCCAGCAGCTTCTGCGCGATGGAGCCGAGGTCGGCTACGGCCTCGGTGCCCACGGGAAGGTGGCCCGCCACGGCAGCCGGGTAGGCGGCCAGAGCGAAGGCCGCAGCTCGATCGGCGCGTAGACGAGACAGCACCTGTTCGACGGCCAGGGTTCCGGCATCGGGGTCGAGGCAATTGTTGAGGAGCAGCTCCGCCTTCCGGTCGAGCCGCCGCTCGAGTTGAACCAAGTGCACCCACTTGTCGCGTGGGTCCACCAAGCTGACCGACCAGGCCAGTCGGTGGGCGGCGGCCACCACCTCGGGGCTGGGCGGCTCGCCCCAGCAGCGGTGGGGCAGGCTGGCGGCGAGCACCTGGTGGAACAACGCGTCGCTCAGTTCACCGGCCACGATGCCGGCGGCCAACAGGCTGCGCGCGAGCAGGCGCGCACGTCGGGGAGAGAGGCGTACCCCCGCCTCGCTCAGGGCCGTGGTGGCGGCACTCGCGTAGTCGAGCAGCTCGCCGGGGCAATTCTTCAACTGCTCCTCGAACTGGCCGCGCCAGGCCGCCAGGCGCTGGGCGAGTTGGCCGCCGTCGTTGGCGTGCGCGCCCTCACCGCTCGGGTCGGCGACGCGCCGGCGGTCTGCTTTGGAAAGATCCGCCCAGTCGCCCACCTCTACGATCAGCGCGAAGCGGTCGGCCAGGGCCGGGTCGAGGGGTTCGGAGCCCAGGTACTCCTCGTCCGTGCTGTCGCTGCTCGACGGGTTCATGGCGGCCCAGCGGTAGCGCAGGCGCTCGAGGTCGATGCCCTGAATGCGCCGCTCGTGGACCAGCGAGAACAACCGGTTCTGGTGTTCCGGCTTGCAGCGGCTGATCTCGTCCACCAGCACCGACTCGGCGTTCCAGATGGTGGCCGGTGTTTCGAGAAAGCGCACCGACTCGTGGGCGTCGTCGGGGTAGGGGAAGCCCACGAGATCGTCGAAGGAGATCAGGCTCGCGTTGTAGTGGCGGTGCTCGAGGCCCAGCGCCTCGCTGATGCTGTTGAGCAGAAACGTCTTGCCCGTGCCGCTGCGGCCAATGAGCAGCAGCGGATCCTCGCTGACCAGGGCGGCCAGCAGCACGGTCTCCTGCTTCTCGAACCCGTAGGCGCCGAGCTTGCTGAGCACCGGCTCGTTGGGCGGGCCCTCGGCAAGCACCTTGGGGCTGGGTTTCGTGTTCGCGTCTTTGTGCTGGGACATGTCGGACCTTCCAGTTTGGGTTGCGGGGGCCGGTGCCCCCTGCTGTTTGTGGGAGCTCTGTGGCTTCCCCTGGGTTTCGTTGTCTTGTCGTCTCGTGCCGGCTCCTTCGAGCCCGGCGCCCGGGGCCCGCCGCCGCCCTCAGGCGGCGACGGCGGGCACGGCCAGGTGCCAGGACTCCCGGCTGGCCATCACCTGGTGCAACTGGGACAGGTGCTGCAGGTACTCCTCGTTGAAGTACCCCTCGGGCTCATACTCCGAGGCATCTCCTGGCAGGCGCGAGAACACCTGCATCCCCTCTTCGGGCAGGAACACGCTGATCCACTCGCGTTCCATGCCGTCGAGTCCAATCCGGTGGGTCAGCTCCAGGGCTCCGGTGTGGCAGTAGGCCTCCAGGGCATCCATGGCCACCTGCATGGCGTAGTTGCAGTTCATGAGTCTGCTCTCCTCTTCTCGAACCCGTGGTTTGGCGTTCTCCTCCTCGTGGAAGGCGAAGTCCGTTGGGCCGGCGCGAACCGATCCGAGCGCACACCTCTCCCGCCGTGCACTCCGACCCTTTGCCAGGGCGCACCTCTCCCGTCGAGCGCACGGGTCGCGCTCGCCGAAGATCCCCCCGCTCCTCGTTGCCGAGGAACGGCGCGGGAAGTGATCAGTGGTTCACATGGATCGTGTTCGCGCTCTCAAGAAGAAAACCCTCCGTCGTTTTCGACGAAGGGCTGACGCTCACGGCTCGGAACCCCTCTCGGTTGCCGTCTGGCCGCATACCGCCTCTCGGCGAAACCACCTTGCCCGGGTTGAGCAGGTTGGCGAGGGCGTCAGCCCCACTCGTTATGCGAGGCGGAATGTAGAGGAGCGGTGGGGGAGGGGCAAGAGGTGGAGTCACTTAGTTGTGTAAAGACAATGTAAAGGGTGGTGTGTGGGGCCCTTCAAGCAGGGCTCCTCTTTATTCCAGTACCCAGGAATTGCCTCAATCCGGCGGTCGCGTACCGGGCCTGATCAGCTCGACTGATGCGTTTCGACAGCAGCACGACTTGACGCCATTTCAAGAAGTCCGCACAAAATGTTATAGAAACAACCTGAGAGTATTTGAGAACCTGAGGAACGAATATGCAAGATCGGACATTAAAGATCCTAAAAAAAGCTTGGAGAAGGAGAGTGCCGTATTACAGCCCCTCCAAGAACAGGTCGGGCCTCCTGGGATGGTTCGGGACAGGGGCGGATCTG
>JAKVBI010000046.1 GCA_022447545.1 Myxococcota bacterium | reverse complement strand
GGAGACGACGACGGGAAGTGGAACCAGGTGGCGATTGCCGTCTACCCATCGGCCGCCGCCATGATGACGATGCTCGCCCTGCCCAAATATCGCGCAGCCCACGTGCACCGCGCCGCAGCACTCGCGCGCACACGCCTGCTTGCAACCCAACCATTGGAGGGCCAGCCATGAACCGCTTCGCTTCTTTGAGAAAGGGAAGAGCCGGGATGCTCTCCTGCGCGCTCGTCGCCGTAGGTCTCTTGTTCAGTACGAGCGTTGCCGATGCGGAAGAGATCCGGCCGGGCGTTCTGCGCACTCCAGAGGCGAGATTCGCCAGCCTCCAGGACTTCCCCTTCGAGTCCCATTACACCGACATCGACGGGATGCGGATTCACTATCTGGACGAAGGCCCCCGCAATGGCGAGCCAATTCTCCTCATCCATGGCGAGCCGACCTGGAGCTACCTGTTCCGCAAAATGATTCCCATCCTTGCCGGTGCTGGTTACCGGGTCGTGGCCCCCGACCTGGTGGGCTTCGGCAAATCGGACAAATACGCCGCCGAAAGTGCCTACAGCTATCCGATGCAGATCGAGTTCATGCGAAAGTTCGTGGTTGCACTCGACCTGCGTGACGCCACCTTCTTCGGCCAGGACTGGGGAGGTTTGATCGGACTGCGCGTGGTGGCGGCCGAACCAGACCGCTTTGCGCGAGTCGTGGTCTCCAACACTGCGCTGGCTTCGGCCGGTGGGTTGGGTGGCAAGATTGGCTATCCGGCGTTCAAGGCACTGGTATGGTGGCTCAGCCCGCTCTCCCTCGAGGATATCCGAACGGATCTCACCTTTCCCCGCTGGGTGGCCTACAGCCAAAGCGTGGAAGACCTTCCCGTGGGAGAAGTGATGGATATCCTGGGCCAGGGCCGCTACCCCATAGAAGCCTACGAGGCTCCCTTCCCCGAACAACGCTACAAGGCGGCTGCACAAATCATGCCCTACCTCGTGCCCTCGCAGCTAGAGGAGAACGAACTCGCGTGGGAAACCGTGTTCGACAAATGGGACAAACCTTTCCTGGTGGCTTTCACCGACGACGACCCCCTCACCGGAGAAGGCAAAGCGGTCTTCCTCGAACGAGTTCCCACGGCACAGAACGTCGACATCCTCGGGGCGGGGCATTTCGTACAGGAAGATGCAGGGCCCGAACTCGCACAGCTCATGATCGACTTCATGCAGGGCCGCCCCCTGCCCACCGAAATTTCGGTCGACACGAAGAGAAACAATTGAGAACAATGAAACCAAAGAGGGCAGAAACCCCTTCCCTCGGGACAAAACGCAAAGGAAGTGTCCGATGAAGAACTCCAACCTCTGGATCGCGACGGCCGCACTCCTGACACTTCTGGGTTGCACCTCCTCCGACAATAATATCTCCACCGACCCCGACAGCGAATTCGCACAGAATTTACGCCGGGCGGTGAACAGCAACCCTCTAGAGATCGACGACGACGTGATCACCGTGCGCCCTCGCCCCAACCCAGAGCGCAACGCCTATTTCGGAGATCTCCACGTTCATACGACCTACTCAATGGATGCCTTTGCGTTCGGCACCATTGCAACCCCCTATGATGCCTACCGCTATGCTCGAGGTGAGGCGATCCAGCACCCCGGGGGCTTCGACATGCAACTCCGCAAACCGCTGGACTTCTACGCCGTAACCGACCACGCGATGTTTCTCGGCGTGGTCCAGGCGGCCGCCGACACTTCGACAGAGACTTCCAAGCTACCCTTTTCCAAAAACATCCACGACCTGAATGCCCCGGAAAACCTCGGCGTCACCAGTATCCCCGGCCGGGTCCAGACTTTTGCGACCTTCCTTCCCGCCATGATCCAGGGCATCCAGGACGGTTCGATCGACCCCGAAGCCCTTGAGGAGGTAACCCGGTCCGCCTGGGCGGACACCATCAACGCGGCCGAACGCTTCAACGACCCCGGGCGCTTCACCACCTTCGTCGCCTACGAATACACCACGTCCAGCGACGACCAGGGCAATCTTCACCGTAACGTGATCTTTCGAGGCGGCGACCAATTCCCCGCGGTCCCGTTTTCGCGGTTTCACTCGCGCAACCCCGAAGGGCTTTGGGATTGGATGGATGGCTTGCGAGCACGGGGCATCGAAAGCCTCGCAATCCCACACAACTCGAATGGCTCGAACGGGCAGATGTTCAAGATGGAAGACTGGGCCGGGAACCCCATCGACGACGACTATGCAACGCAACGTCTCCGTAACGAACCCCTGGTGGAAATCACGCAGGTCAAAGGCACTTCCGAAACCCACCCTCTCCTCTCCCAGACCGATGAGTGGGCCGACTTCGAAATCATGCCCTATCGAATCGCTTCGCCGGAATTCAGCAAACCGGAAGGCTCCTACGTTCGCGATGCACTGCGCCGAGGCCTGACGCTCGAGGATCGCGGCGTGGAAAACCCCTACAAGTTCGGGGTGGTTGGAGCGAGCGACACGCACACCGGCGCCACCTCCGACGACGAGTCGAACTACTTCTCGAAGATCGGCCTTCTCGATGCCACGTCCGAGCGCCGGGGGTCGACTCCACTCCCCTGGTGGCAGGCCACCCTGCTGAATTATGCACAGCCCAATATGATCGCCGAGGTCGAAGGCGAAACCTACATGAGCGGAGCGACTCCGACCTGGGGGGCCTCGGGCCTGGCTGCGGTCTGGGCCGAAGAGAATACGCGCGAAGCCATCTACGATGCATTCCGCCGCAAGGAGACCTTCGCCACCACCGGGCCTCGCATTCGCGTGCGCTTTTTTGCCGGCTACGATTTCCCCACCAATATCCTCGAATCCCCCGATCTGGCGACACTCGCCTACCGCTCGGGTGTCACCATGGGCAGTGACTTGATCGGCGATGGCGCCCAGGCTCCGGAGTTCCTCGCGTGGGCGATCCGGGACTCCGACGGAGCACCTCTGCAGCGGCTTCAAGTCATCAAGGGCTGGGTCGAAGAGGGAGAGACCTTCGAAGAAGTGTACGACATCGCCTGCTCGGACGGTGCCCTGCCCGACCCCAAAACCCATCGCTGCCCGGACAACGGGGCCAAAGTCGACCTCTCGGACTGCTCGATCTCCTCGAACGTCGGTGCGTCAGAACTGAAAGCTCTCTGGCGTGACCCCCAGTTCGACCCCGACCAGAAAGCGTTCTACTACGTCCGCGTGCTCGAGAATCCCACATGCCGCTGGTCGACCTGGGATGCCATCCGCGCTGGGCTTGAGCCAAGGCCCGACTTGAAGAAGACCATTCAGGAACGCGCCTGGTCTTCGGCCATCTGGTACGTACCCGACGAAACGGGAGATACGGCGGAGAGTTGAGTTCGCTTCTCCGCAGCATGCTTCGCGAGCCTCTCTTCCATTTCATCGTTGCTGGCGCACTCCTCTTCGTCTTCGCCCAATGGCTAGGAGGATCGCGCGAAGAACCCCAGGTGGTCACCGTCGACCGCTCGGACCTCGAACGCCTGACGGAGCAGTGGGAAGCGCAATACGGCTTGCCCCCCACGCCGGAGCAGACCTCGGCGATTCTGCGCAATCATATCCGCGACGAGATCCTCTACCGCGAGGCCCTCAAACTCGGATTGGACCGTGATGACGTCATCGTTCGGCGGCGACTCGTGCAGAAATTTCGCTTCGTCACCGAGGGGTTGAGCGAACTCGCCGAACCGAGCGAAGACGAGTTACGCCAATTCTACCGCAGCCGCCCAGAACAGTACGCGAAACCAGCGGAGACTTCCTTCCAGCACGTCTATTTCAGTTCCGAGCAGCGAGGGGAGAATGCCCGACGCGATGCCGAAGCTGCCCTGCAGGAGCTGAAGTCATCTCCCGACGACGGAGTGGATTGGCGTGGGTTGGGCGACCCTTCGATTCTTCAACGTGAATACGGCAGGCGCCCCGAACGCGAACTCACCGAACTCTTTGGGACGCAATTCGTGGAAAAGCTCAGCGAAATCGAGCCAGGAACATGGTCCGAGCCCATTGCCTCCCTCTATGGGTGGCACGTCGTGCGCGTTCGCGATCGCACTCCGGGCCGTCTACCCGAATTCTCCACCATTCGCGGGGAGGTTGAGGCCGACTGGCTCACCCAGCGCCGCAAGGAGGCCAACGAAAGTCTCTACCGCACCTTGCGGGAGAACTACGAGATCGAACTGCTCGACATCCCCGAACCCGATCTCCCAGGCGGCGCTCCGGCCGGCGACCTATAAAGCCCGGGTGCTGCAACTCCCCCACCCTGAGGAAGGGCCCCTCTTCCAGGGCGGTTTAGCCTCCGCTCGCTTGCCCTTCCGGAACCGACGGCGCAACCGCGGGGGTGCTTTCCGGACAGGAAC
>JAKVBI010000045.1 GCA_022447545.1 Myxococcota bacterium | reverse complement strand
TCGACGGGGTGCTTGGCTACGGGGAACGATCTTGACGGCAGGCTTCATCAGGGGCCTCGGAAGTTTCGAAATCGGAATGGAGGGCTCTGGGTACGATATACCTGTGTGAGCAGGCCGACGGCAACCCCCATGTTGGCTCAAATCCCTGAGTATTAAGCCGAATCCCAAAAAATCCGATCTCTGCCGAGAGGGCGTGCAACAAAGAGAGCGGAGTCCTCGGCAAAAGCGCTGGCATTCACCAAAACCAAAGCGACACTCCGAACAGGGTTCTCCCGAGTGGCCCGACTCCCGGGCCAGAGAATTCCATGTCGAACGCCCAGGCGACCTTGACATGCCCACCTGCGTCTACGAAGGGTCTGCCATGGAATTTGAGAATGTACTCTACTCCGTCTCCGACGGCGTCGCCCATGTAACCCTGAACCGCCCCAAGGCGGCAAACGCGATCAACGTGCCCCTCGCCCGCGACCTGGCCTACGCCGCGATGGAAGCGGATGGAGACGCCAGCGTCCGAGCGGTCCTGATCAAGGCAAGCCCCGACAGCAAGTTGTTCTGCGCGGGGGGAGACCTACGTGCCTTTGCGGACGTGGGAGAACGCATGCCGATTCTTCTCAAAGAAGTAACCACATATCTCCACGCAGCCATCTCTCGCTTTGCTCGCATGCGCGCGCCCGTGATTGCCGCGGTCAACGGGGCTGCTGCGGGCGCGGGAATGAGCCTCGCGCTCTCGACCGATTTCGCCATCTGCGGAGAGTCCTCAAGCTTCACGATGGCCTATACCAATGCAGGGCTCACTCCCGACGGGAGTTCGACCTTCTTCATGCCACGCATCATCGGACGACGACGAACCCTGGAACTCATGATGCTGAACCGAAGGCTCAAGGCAGCCGAGGCTCTCGATTGGGGCCTGGTCAATCGCGTCGTTCCCGACGCCGAACTCGCCGCCGAGTCCGAGAAGCTTGCCAGTCAGCTCGCCGCGGGACCGACCGAAGCCTACGGAATGCTCAAAAAACTCGTCATGAGCGACGAAGGCCTGGAGGGCCAGATGGAACTCGAGACCCACGCGATTTCCGACGCCTCCCGAACCGAAGATGCCCGGGGAGCAATTGCTTCATTCCTGAAGAAAGAGCGTCCAGAGTTCAAGGGACGCTAGATCGACGAGAAAGCCGACACGCGGTTCTCTTCAGCCGAACACGATCGTCTTTCGGCCATAGGGCAAAACCCGATCCTCTAAATGCCAGCGCACGGCGCGTGCCAACACCAGGCGCTCAAGGTCGCGTCCGCGTCGAATCAGGTCTTCGACCGAATCGCGATGAGAGACCCGGGTGACGTCCTGCTCGATGATTGGGCCCTCATCCAGGTCCGTGGTCGCATAGTGCGCCGTGGCACCGATGAGCTTCACCCCCCTCTCCCGCGCCTGCTGGTAGGGCCGCCCGCCCACGAATGCAGGGAGAAAAGAGTGGTGGATGTTGATGATGCGGGATGGGAAGCGATCGATGAACCCACCGCTCAAGATCTGCATGTAGCGGGCGAGGACAACCAGATCGATTTCGGCATCCTCTAGAATAGCGGCCTGTTTTGCTTCCTGCTCAGCCTTGTTGTCCGGAGTCACCGGAATCCAATGATAGGGCAAACCGAATTGCTCGGCGATGGACTCAGCATCGCGATGGTTCGAAACGATGAGAACGATCTCTCCGTCCAACTCTCCAGCTCTCTCTCTCAGCAGAAGATCGTAAAGACAATGATCGTAGCGAGAGACGAAAATGGCGATTCGCTTCCGACGATCTCGATAGTGCAGGCCCCAGCGCATTTCGTACGTCGCTGCGACTTCGGCGATGGCACTTTCGAGCCCGGACCGATCGCCTGCACGCGCGGAGAAGTCGAAGGAGATCCGCTGGAAGAACTGGCCCGATTCGGAATCCGTGTGCTGGTCGGCATCCAGGATGTTGGCTCCTCCCCGATGGAGAGCCTGCGCCAGGTTTGCAACGATCCCAGGACGGTCCACGCAAGAAACCAGCAGCGTCACAATCGGGGATGGATCCGGATTTGATCCTGCGGCCATACCGATGAAGCTATCCTACAACCAACACTCACCCAAATGACTCACGATGCATGCACCCCGGCTTGCCCGCCGAGCGCCCGTCCCTTAGCAACAAACTCGTGAAACTCGCATACAGCCCCGAGCACGAAGCGCTCCGCCAGGAGCTGAGAGACTACTACGGAAAACTACTGACTCCGGAAATCCTGAAAGAGGTTCGGACCAGTGAGGGCGTTGGCCCTTCCGTGCGCAAGGTCGTGGAACAGATGGGCGCGGATGGATGGCTGGGGATCGGCTGGCCCAAAGAGTACGGCGGCCGCGGCATGACCCCCATCGAGCAATTCATCTTCTTCGACGAATCGATGCGCGTCGGTGCTCCCGTACCCATGCTGACGGTAAATTCGGTTGCACCAACCATCATGCAATACGGCACGAAGGAGCAGAAAGACTTCTTTTTGCCGAAGATCCTGAAGGGCGAGATTCAATTCGCCATCGGATACACCGAGCCGAACTCCGGAACCGACCTCGCGTCACTACAAACAAAGGCCGTGCGCGACGGAGATCAGTGGGTCATCAACGGTCAGAAAATCTACACCAGCCTGGCCACCGACGCCGACTATGTGTGGCTGGCCGTCCGGACCGACCAGGAAGCCAAGCGTCACAAGGGAATCTCGATCGTCATCGTTCCCAGCGACACCGCTGGCTACAAGGTCCAGCCGATCTCGAACATGGGCAACTTCAACACCAACTGCACCTACTACGAAGACGTCCGCATACCCGTGAGCAATCTGGTGGGCGAAGAGAACGGCGGCTGGCAACTGATCACCAACCAATTGAACAATGAGCGCGTCACCCTGTGCAGCTCGGGTATGATCGAAGGGGTGTTCGAGGACGTCGTCGCCTGGGCCAAAGAAACCAAACGGCCCGAAGGCACTCGCGTCATCGACGATGAGTGGGTCCGGATCTCCCTGGCTCGCATCGACGCTCGACTCGACTTCCTGCGACTCATGAACTTCAAGGTTGCCTGGCGCGCCGAGAAGGCCATGCCCCTCGACCCGGCACACGCCTCGACCCTCAAGGTTTTCGGAACCGAGTTCTACCTCGAAGCACTCCACAGCATGCTCGAAATTCTTGGCCCGCAGGCATCCTTCCGTGAAGGAAGCCCTGAGGCTGCCATCAACGGCCGCGCGAGTTCACTCCTACGTTCCCTGCATATTCTCACCTTCGGCGGCGGCGTGAACGAAATGCAGCGCGACTTGATTTCGATGTTCGGCCTGAAGATGCCGGTGGCACCACGATTCTAGGAGGCACACGTGGACTTCTCCCTTAGCGATGAACAGAAGGCCATCTCGGAACTTTCCGAGAAGATCCTCACCGATCAATCGACGCTGGAGCGTCTCAAAGCACTGGAAGATTCCGAGGAGTGCATCGACCGCGACACCTGGGGCAAACTGGCTGAAGCTGGCCTCCTTGGAGTCGCACTCCCGGAGCAGTTTGGTGGAGCCGGTGCAGGTTTCGTCGAGATTTGTCTGATTCTCGAACAGATCGGGCGTGCCGTCTCCCACGTGCCCTTCCTTCCCACTGTGGTCTCGAGCGCCCTACCGATCTCCACCTTCGGGTCGGATGCTCAAAAGCAGGAACTCCTGCCGGGGGTTTCCAGCGGAACCACCCTACTCACCGCAGCACTCAGCGAAGCCGCAGCCGACCCGCGTAAACCAACGACCACGGCCCACGCTACCGAGAACGGGTATCGACTCAATGGGGTGAAAGTCGGCGTCCCGATCGCAGCCCAATCCGAGCGTATTATCGTCCCAGCGCGAAAAGACGACGGCGAGGTCGTCCTATTCCTCGTGGAGCCACAACGCGAAGGGGTCACGCTCGAAGCCCAAACGACTTTCAACTGGGAAACCCACTACCGCGTCTCGTTCCAGGACACCCCGGTCGGCAGCGAAGATCGCTTGGGAGCCGAGGGCCAGGGAGACGAGATTCTGAGCTGGATCCTCGATCGCACCCTGACCGCCCTCACCGCCATCGCATCGGGAGTCGCCCAGTCCGCACTGCGCATCACCGCTGGCTACGCAGCCGAACGAAAGCAATTCAACAAGCCCATCGCGACCTTTCAGGCCGTCAGCCAACGCATGGGGGACTGCTTCATCGACAATGAGGCGATGAACCTCACGATGTGGCAAGCCGCCACCCGGCTCGCCGAAGACATGCCTTCGGATCGCGAGATTGCCATCGCCAAATTCTGGGCAGGGCACGGAGGAAGCCGGATCGGTCACGCAGCACTGCACGTCCATGGCGGCATTTCGATCGATGTCGACTACCCCATCCAGCGCTACTTCCTCTGGGCGAAACAAATCCAATACACCCTGGGGGCGGACACCGAGCAGCTCAAGCGACTCGGATCCGTGATCGCCGAAGGCTAGCAGGCGCCCGAAGGTGGCGCGTACGCCCCCGCGGGGGACGCACGCGCCGGTCGGCTCAGCCGGCTCCGACCGCCTGCAGAGCGACCTCGGGCTCACTCCCGACCACATCCGCGACTTCCGGAGGAAGCGACGGAGACGACTTGTCTCGACGCGCGCGCCGTTTCCGCTTGCCGCGCTCGACCCGATGGCTGCGACGCCTCCGGCTCTTATCGGGGAGAACGTCTTCCGGAGGCACCGAAAGCAACCGGAAGCGAAGCGTGTCCGGGTCGAGATCGAGAACCCGGCAGATGCTCACGAAGGAGAACACCCAATCTTCCCGTGGATCGCGGATCCAGGTCTCGGCAAGCCTCGCTTCGCGTCTGCGCTTGGCACAGCGATTCGCTGTATCTGCCAAGCAGTAGACCGCGTCCTCGAGAATCGCCAACATCAGCCCGCGCACCCCCGCTGGAGCTCCCAGTGAGTCCTCGGAACTCGGAAGCTGGGAGGGCAAGAGCGTCTCGGGAACCAGGAGTGCATCCCCGGAATTCCCCTGCGACATGCGGCTCAGGGCGCCGCCAGAATTTCCTTCGAGTTCGCGACTGAACTCGGCCACTGTCGTTCCATTTCTCTTCACGGTGAGGCTCCTTTCGATGCCCCACGAAAAACGCAACAACCATGCCACCCGCCCTGGCCGAAAAACCCTTATTTTCCAAGGGCTCGGGAGTCACCTCAAAGAAAGATGACAACTGCGAGATACACCCCCGGGGAAGTGTCATGCGGAGATGACTCCGGCGCGTCACCGGGATGGAATTCGCAGGAAGACGTCCCCTGGCTCCACCCAGCCCATCGAGCCGCCAGAGCCG
>JAKVBI010000044.1:411-8329 GCA_022447545.1 Myxococcota bacterium | reverse complement strand
CGAAGGTGTAATCGGCCGATTCCAACAGAAAGGGAACGAATCCCATCCCGCTCTCCACGGAGATGAACTGGAGGTCTGGATAGCGTGGAAGAACTCCGGAGAACAGGAGGTCCACGATCTGCTTTCCGTTCTCCAGAAACATACCCGTGGTGAAGACGCCGTTGACGCCCCCGGGCCCGTAGTGTTGGACCCGCTCGGGTGTCCAGAAGCTCTCTCCGGTGAAGTTTCCCGCACCGATGTGGAAGCTGATGGGAAGTTCGAGGGCCTGGGCGCACTCCCAGATCGGATTCCAGTGTGGGTTGGCAAGAACCGGCAAGCCGTGTGAGTGGGGCTCGCCCGTGAAGAGCACGCCTTTGTGGCCCATGTTTGCGCAGCGCTCGATCTCTCGAACGGAATCTTCAATGCTCCAGAAGGGCAGGGCGGTGATGGGAATGAAGCGTGCTCGCGCGGGTTCACACCAGTCCGTCAGGAAATCGTTGTAGGCCTGGACGCATGCGAGCATGAGCGGCTCGTCCTTCAGGCCCAGAAAGACCTGGCTCCCGAATCCCCCGACATTGGGGTAGAGAGCCATGGCCCAGATGTTCAGCGAGTCCATGTACTCGATGCGCGCATGGGCGTCGTGAGCCGCCTTGGGTACTTCTGCGAAGCTGGAGGGCGCGGCGGGGAAGGGCTCATGCCAGCCTGCCACGGCGGTGTGGCCCACCGGAGTGATGGGGCTGCGGTCGCCCACCTCCCAGATCTCGTAACCGGTCTCGGGATTGACGGCGACCCGCGGGGCTCGATCCTGGTATTTCCTGGGCAGGCGAGAGGTGAACAGGTCGGGCGGTTCGGTGACGTGGGTGTCGACATCGATCAGCCAGTCGTGGATCGCATAACTCATGAGATTCTCCTCTCGGTCGCGAGGCTGAAGCCTCGCAAGTGGGGGTGGACGTCAGGTCAATCGACTTCCATGAGCCCCGGCAGTTTACGCTCCATCAGGGCATCGAATCTGTTCTGGATCTGGGCTCGGTAGCTCGGTTTGGTGGCGATCAGAAAGGTTCCGGATTCGATGGCTTCGAAAACCGGCGGAATGATTTCTTCAGGGGGAGCCCCGCGGTCGGCCAACATGCCACTGAGAGTTTCGGCCGTCGCCTTGCCATCGGGGGTCGAGTCCGTGCCAAAGGAGGCGGGCCGCACCCGCGCTGTTCCTGCGATTT
Organism: Myxococcota bacterium; assembly: GCA_022447545.1. Taxonomy (GTDB): domain Bacteria; phylum Myxococcota_A; class UBA9160; order UBA9160; family SMWR01; genus JAKVBI01. The sequence continues at coordinate 7,133 of JAKVBI010000044.1, read as the reverse complement.
CGGTGTCGAAGGCGCTGGGGGTCAGTACGGAGGCACCAATTTTAGAGTTCGCCGCTTGAAGATCCCAGGCCAGGCATTCCGAGAGAGACAGTGCGGCGCACTTGGATACCACGTACGGGCCCGAGGCCGGGCCCCCGACAAAGGCCGCTACGCTGGCCGTGTTGACTACGTGTCCGGGTGTTTCCTGGGCGATCATTCGCGGCACGAAGTTTCGAATTCCGTGAATGATGCCGTAGACGTTGACGCCCAGTGTCCACTCCCAGTCCTCCACGCTTCGTTCCCAGGTCAGCCCGCCCTGAAAAACGCCGGCGTTGTTGAAGAGGAGGTCGACCTGACCCCAGCGTGCGAAGGACGCATCGGCCAGGGCGCTCACGGAGTGTGGGTCTGCGACGTCGACGGTATGGGCCACGGCGCTCTCGCCCAGACGCTGCGCAGTGGCCTCGGCTCCCGCCGCATCGATGTCCGCCGCAACGATTTTCATCCCGCGCTCGACACAAGCGTGGGCCAGGGCGGCTCCAATACCGCTGGCCGCTCCGGTCACGACCGCCACACGGCCCTCAAATTCTCGAATCATGGGTTTTCCTCAGAGTTCGTCTGGAATCCTGAAATAGTCCTGGAAGTGCTTGAATTTGCCACGATCTTCGGCGATCCGGGACTCCTCACCGGTCTCGTAGTCGTGTTCCCCGAACTTCCCCTTGGGCTTTTCGTCGATGTAGCTCAGCATGCTTCTCTCGGCTTCGGCCGTTAGGGGAAGGTCCAGGCCCGAGTAGAGTTTGCGAATTTCCGAGGCGGGATCGGCGAAGAAGTCGAGATAGCGAACGGGTTGGATGCGATCGCCCGGAATCACACCGTCTTCGATCCAAGCGATCATTTGCTCGAGGTTGGCCACCACGGGGTCGGCGCTGAGGAAATGGCCATAGGAGTCTCCCGAGAAGGGATCGTCCGATCGCATCCAGAAAAGCGTACCGCAGACGTCGACCACCGAGGCCAGGGCCTTTACGGGATCTCGCAGCATCAGCACGATCCTCGCGTCAGGATAGGTTTCGAACAGCGTGGGGAGGTGTGGAATGTGGGTGGGTCCCTTGAGGAGCCACCGTTCGGGGCGCCAAGCCGACTGGAGGAGTTTGAGGATTCTTCGGTGCCAACGGAAAGCGTCGCCTGCATCGCGATTGGCCACGTAGGCCGAGTAGGTGGGAACCTGGAAGGAGGCCGAGAAGGCATCGGATACGAAGGAGGAGTAGGTGAACTCGATGCACTCCACCGGAAGGTCGCCTCCGACTTTGTGCATGCTCGCCCACTCCGGGGTGATGTGATCCTGAAGAGCCGTCAACGCCTCGGCGCGCGCGATGCGTGGGTCGGGGGCGGGATCGTCGGCTTTCGGTGGAGGGCATGGGTATTTTGCTTCCCACATCTTGACGGTCCGGGATCCGGGGTCTGCGCCGAGGATTTCCTGCATGATGGTCGTTCCCGAACGGGGGAGTCCGGTAACGAAGACGGGAGCCTCGATCACCTCGTCTTCGACCTGCGGATTTCGCTTGTACCAATCGATGACCCGGAGGCGTCCCTCCAAGTGAATCAGTAGGTCCGAGCGGGTATAGAGCCGGCCCATGAGGTTGAGATTCGCCTCTTCGTCGATGGACCGGAGCAGAATGCGGAAGGGCTCACGCCAATCCTCTTCCCCGAAGTCTTCGAGCCCGGTGTTCTGGGCAGCGGTGTGCAGGAGGGATTCCTCGTCGAGAGGAACCACGCCCCGCAGGTCGAGTGCTCGCCCTTCGTCATTCATTTGTTGCAGCCATTGGGGGCGAGGGCGGGGAACCCATTGGCTGCGTCGGTCCGAGGGAGCCTGGCTCATGTCACGCCTACTTTGCCGGGTCCGAGCCCCGATGAGGACACCACCTGGCAGACTGGATCGTTGGGAGTGGACGTGCCGATTTGGCGCAGCACGATACAGCCGCGCTGGTGTCCCGCAGTGTCGAGCCAATTGGGGAGCCCGGGGTCGTTGGGGGCGGCCAGAATGCGAACGCAGCCCTGAGGGTCCGCCACGGCATTGTGATGGTTTACGTTCACGTCGTGGTGGCGGAAATCAAGGGACTCCAACCAATGGTTGCACAGTTGAAGATTCCAGTACTCACACTCGGGCGGGGTGAGGTCGATCTGTAGCGCTTCTCCGGGTCTCAATTCGTAGTACCCCAGGTAGTAGTGGGTGCTGGGATCCCCCTGGGCATTGGAAGCGAGGGCCTCGTCCAGTTTGAGAACTTGATTCGGGCGTGCCGCGTAGTGATTGGTCCATTCGAGGAACTGCGAGATGGCGCCATGGACGTACTGTCCCGCGCGCTCGATTTGTTGGCCGTAGACCTCAGGGTCCAGGGCTGGAGGGGCATCGACCGCGCCCAGGCGTTCGATTTCAAATTCGGCGAGACGTTGGGTGCGCCGATCGCGAACCGATTGGCGCACCATCAACTGTCGGCTGCCGGGTTGCATGGGCAACCAGTTGCCGGGCTGTTCGTTGCACGAAATGCGGATTTCGAAATTTCCGGTGTCGTCGCTCTCGAGGTCGGCGCCTTCGAGGTATCCGCTGAGTTTGAGTCCCTCGGCAGTGCCGACGTCGCCCTGGTAGGTGCCGAAGCCCAGAAAGCTCGTCTCCCCACGATTGCCCCAGAGCCGGTATTCGTATTCGCTTGAAAGCGGAGCGCTGGCATAGACGTAGTCCGGGTTGTCACCGCCGAGTTTGGGTAGGCCAGCGATGCTCGGATTGGCGGGATCGCTGTCCTCGATGAAACTTTGGAGGGCGTGGCCGGCGATCCTCCCGACGTAACGAAGCCCCTCTGCCCGATCGAAGGCGTCATCGGGAGCGCTGTCCAGGACGAGGCGCCCAGCGCGTTTGAGTTGGTCGCAAAAGGCGTCCCAGACGTTTTCGTCCAAGGGGTTTGTGGGGTTTCGAGGGTGGCTCATGGTCGGTTCTCGGAATCGACGGGTGGAATCCGGGGTGCAATGTACCACTCGGGGGTTCGAAGCTGTGGAATCCCGGGGGTCTCGGGTTGCTTCAGGTCGTGGGGAAACGGATCGGCAGGGATACGTAGCCTCGAAACACTTCGGACCGCATCTGGACTGCATCGTCCATGAGAAGCTCGTATTCGGGCACACGCGCGAGGAGCTCCTGGAGCATGACCTCTCCCTCCATGCGGGCTACATGGGCTCCGAGACACATGTGTGGACCCGCGCCGAAGGTCAGGATGCGCGGAGCTTGTCGCTGGATGTCGAACCGGTCGGGGTCGGGAAACTCGCGGTCGTCGCGATTGGCCGAAGCCCAGAGAAAGAGCACTCCCTGGCCGGGCTCGAGACTCTGCCCGTGGATCTCCCAGGTCTTCGCCACGAACCGGCCCAGCATCTGGGTGGGCATGTCCATCCGCAGGGCCTCCTGAAAGGCTGATGGAACGAGGGAAGGGTTCTCTACACAGGCAGAGCGCTGATCGGGGTGTTTGCCCAGACGGTAGACGGCACCGGAGAACGCCTTGGGAAGGGTTTCTGTTCCCCCGACCAACAGCAGTGAAATCGTTGAGAGGCAATCCTTGTCGCTCAGGCTCTCCCCCTGAATTTTTGCGTTGAGGAGCCTGTCGATGGCGTCATCGGAAGATCCCCCGCGCCGACGACGTTCGGCAATGAACTCGGCCAGGAATGCGTGCAGTTCGAGAACCCCGGCCATTCCATCATCGGTTCGCTGCCAGCCGGTTTCGTCACGAATGAACATGGCATTGACCCGCTCGACAAACCAATCAGCCATGTCCAGAGGTAGACCGATGAGGGTCGAGGCAATGCGCACACTGGTTCGCATAGCGAGGTCGAGGACGACGTCGGCTTCGCCGCGATCGATGAACTCGTCGATGAACCCACGAACGAGTTCTCGTGTGCGGGCTTCGAGAGCTTGGGCGGCACTGGGGCGAAACGCCGAAGTCAGAGCGGCGCGAAGGTGTGTGTGTCGAGGGGGGTCGAGGCTGGCTGGCGAGTCACCGAACTCGACCTCCGCTTGATCGGAGTCGAATTCTTCGAATCCGAGAATCTGCGAAGGCATTTGTCCGTTCACGATGGTGAAGTGTTTGAAGTCTCGTTCGGCGGCCCAGATGTCTTCGAATCTCGACAGGAACCAGGTGTTGTATTTCTTGGAGTAGTAGGCCGGTGCCTCGTCGCGTAGCCTTCGATAAAAGGGAAAGGGGTCTTCGAGGACCCGGGGATCCAGGGGGTCATAGTCGAACATGGGGACATCCTCGTGCGGGTCGCGTCGTATGGCCACCGTCGGCCCGCGCTGAATCTAACGCAAGGCCAGGATTGCGATCGGAGAAAGTTTGGTTCAGAGGCGGACGCCCAGTTCGGCGGCGTCTCGCATGGCGCCCTCCAGAAGTTCGACCGAGCGGCAGTCACCCACTGCGTGCGCTTCGACTCCTTTGGCCGCCAGCGCTTGCAGCAGACCGGTGTCCGGGCGCGCGCCGTCGGTGATCAGCACCCGATCGGCCGGAATGCTGCGATGCACTCCGCTCTCGTCCCGCCAGCCTACTTCCTGGGCGGTGATTTCGATGCTTTGGGCGCCCGGAACCAAAAGAATCCCGCGGCCCTGGGCCTCGTGGACGTGACGCCAGCGGCCGGGCAGTCCGTTTGAGGTGGCGAAGACGTTGGTCTGCTCGAGGACCGTCACGTTCGCTGCCCTTTTGCGTGCGTAGGTCGCGATCGCGAGGCCGGGCAGATCACCGCCCAAGACCACCACGTTCTCGTCGGGTGTCGCTGCTTCGAGCCAGCCCGGGAGTTCGTCCACGGTGTGGACGTGGGGCCGTTGGGAACCCGGGCAGCGCGGTTGGGACCACGACGCTCCGGTGGCGACGACCACACAATCGGCCCAGGATACGTCTGGGTGTTGGGCGTCCACCGTTTGGCCCAGGCGGACTTCGACGCCCAGGCGGGTCACTTCATCCACCAGCCAGCGCAACACCTCGGCGTTGGGTTCTGCAGTTCGGGCAGCCAAGGTGAAACGTCCACCCAGGACCGTGCGCGCGTCGATGAGTGTGACCGAATGTCCGCGGCGCGCGCTGATGCGGGCGACCTCGAGACCTGCGGGCCCGCCACCCACCACCAGCACCTGTCGGGATTGCGAGGTGGTGCTGATGGCGAGTTCACTTTCTCGACCCGTGCGGGGGTTGACGACGCAAGCGACACTCGAACTGAGGAAGATCCGTCCGATGCAGCGATAGTGGTACGCACAGGGACGCACTCGTTCGGCTGCACCCGCTGCCAATTTGTTGGGGAGTTCGGGGTCGGCGATGAGGGCGCGGCCCATGGCGACGAAATCCGCATTGCCTCGGGACAGGGTCTGCTCCGCCAGTTGCGGGGAAATTCGGCCTACGGCGATGACCGGAACGCCGACTCGCGCTTTCACCGCGGCCGCGTAGGGGAGGAAACGACCCGGGGTATGGGTCGCGTGGGCTTCGGTGTAGCCGATGGCCTGGGAGGGATCTGCGTAGGCGCTCATGTGAAAGGCGTCGGCTCCCGCCGCCTCGGCCAATTCGGCGACGCGGCATGCGTCCTCCGGGGTTTCTCCTTCAGTCAGGTATTCCTCTCCGTTCAATCGACACCAGACCGGGTAGTCCCGGCCGACCCGTTCACGGATTGCCTCCAGGACCTCCACGAGGAATCGCGCCCGGTTGTCGACGGTGCCTCCATACGCATCGGTTCGGAAGTTGCTGGTGGGGGAGAGAAATTCGTCGATCAGGTAGCCGTGGCCCGCGTGGATCTCGACTCCGTCGACTCCCGCGGCGCGAGCACGCTCGGTCGCTACTGCGAAGTGTTCGGCCATGGTGGCGATGTCTGCGTGAGACATCACGTGGTAGTCGATTCGGGCACCCGGGACGCCATAGGGCGTTCCCATCACCTCGGCCTCCGCTGGGGTGAGCATGCCCGACAAGGTGTCTGCCTCGGCGGAAACGGGTTCGGAGGGGACCCACATGGAACGTCCCTGGCGGATGTCCATGACAGCGGCTTTGCCGTTGTGAACCAACTGAACCGCCAGCCTGGCACCGTGGGCGTGTACGGCCTTGGCCATCTTCGCCATCCCGGGAGTGTGGTCATCACTGGCGAGGGCGGTCTGGTTCGGGGTGCCGATGCCTTCGGGAAATGTGATGCCCACCGAGCCCACGAGCAGGAGGGCGGCGCCACCGCGGGCCCGTGCCTCGAAATAGTCGATCTGCTCGGGAGTCACGAAACCTGCGGAGGTGGCCTGGTTGTCGCCCATGGGGCACATCAGGATGCGGTTGCGAAGTTCCATGGCGCCGATGCGGCCTGGCGCCAAAAGATGCGGGTAGCGATTTGTTCCCTGGGCCATGGGGCTCCCCCATCGGGTGGGACGGGTTGGATCGGCTGGCGGTTCGATTCGATGGTACCGGATGGAAATCCCACGTCTTCGGAACCTGCTTCCCACAGTTCCAGCTTGGTAGGGCACAATCGTGTCCCGACGATCTCGAGCATGAGAACCGAGGGGGCCCGCGCTTGCGTTGGGCGTGACTCGCCGGGAGGAGACGATGTTGACCGAAAGACCGGAGCGCTGGGACGAAGTGGTGGATGTGGTGGTGGTGGGTTCGGGCGGGGGGGGCCGGGACGGCCCCCCCCCGGCGGCCCACCCGGGGGGGCGCACCGAGGGGGGGGGGGGGAATGGGAGAATAAGGGGGGCCCCCCCGGGGTTG
>JAKVBI010000044.1:0-401 GCA_022447545.1 Myxococcota bacterium | reverse complement strand
TGGGTGGGGGGTGACGCGCGGGGCGGCGAGGTTGTTCACCCAACCACGGGCGCGCTGGGCCTATGGGGTGGAGGGGGGGGGGGTGGGTGCGGGCGGGGCGGCCTTGACGGCCGCCACGCTGGCTCACGACGGTGGCGCGAAGACGTTGGTGCTGGAGAAGAGTGACATGATCGGTGGCACCACGGCGGTTTCGGGAGGCGTGATGTGGCTTCCCGGGAATCACCACATGACGGGTGCCGGGGTACCCGACTCGCGTGAAGAGGCCATCGCCTACATCTCGCGGCTGGCCATGGGCCACGAACACGATCCAGCATTGATCGAGAGGTTCGTGGACTCGGCACCCGAGATGCTCGCCTATCTCGAAAGCAAGACTCCTGTTCAGACGGCGACCGTCCCTAATT
>JAKVBI010000043.1 GCA_022447545.1 Myxococcota bacterium | reverse complement strand
GGGTCTCCGCGCTTCAGGATCGTCAGGCTGGTGTCCAGCAGACCGCTGCCGTCACCACCCATCGCTACGGTCATGGTGGCTCCCCCCCCGTGGGGAAGTCTCTTCTGACGCTCCAGACGAGACTCTGCAAATAGAATTCAGAACAAAATCAATAGAGTGCTCACGTCTGTATCCAGCCAAGCCCTCAAAGGTTTAATTCTTCGAAGGGTGATCTCACCTCGAGCTGGGAGAAACCGAACCGTAGGGGGTCCAAGGATTGGGGGGTCCGGCAATGGGCGTCGATGTGTGCAATTGAGGGGCGGGTGCCAACACCCGGATGGTGTTCTTACATGGGGAGCGCTATTGCACCGCGAAGTTGGTGCGGTTGGCACTCGCTGGGTTCGACACGGTCAAGGCTTTGCCGATCCGTCGGATCCATTCCATGCTCTCGGTGATGGGAAGACCGGCGAGCGCTTGTGAGGCCTCTCGGCCCTGGAGTACAGCGACGCTCAAGGATCCGAGGGAACCCTGCTGGATCTGGACTCGATCGAGCAGAACCGCGGTCGCGGTTGCACGGGAATCGTACTCGGGGTTGTGTGACGAGGGCTCGACGATGGTGCCGATGTCTTGTGTTTGGAAAACGACGTTATTCGAACTCTGCTGAAATTGACGGAGCGATTGATTGTTGCCGGCGACAAGGGCGTCGCGCAGGCGAGCACTCGAGAAGGTTGCGGGGACGTTCTGTCGCATGCGATCACGCAATGTGCGGGCGGCATCGTCCGCGGCTCGACTCAGTAGGATGCTCTGGTCGGTCGTGTCGATGGAGCCCATGCCGCCGCCGGATGCGGGAGAAAGTACAGGTGCTAAGGAACTCGGCGTTTCACGTCGCATGGACGAAGACGCGGGACTTCCGAAGGGGACTCCAGTCGCCTCTGCGATTGAATCCCGTGTTGTGGCATTGCCTCCATCCGAGTCGAGAGCACCCGAGCGAAGGCCGGAAAGTGCGTCCACGCTGCGGTTCGGCGCACCCATCCATTGCGTGTTCGAACTGGATCGCCCTCCGTACCAGGGCCCTCGAGTCGCCGATCCAGCATCTGTTCGATCTTGGTCGAAGAGGTTCACCCTTCGAGCACTGTCTGTCCGGACATTCTCCCGATGCGCAAATTTCGATACCATGACAATTTGAAGAGTGGTCGTGGTTAACGGGTAAGCAAACCTCAACAGTCCGAGCTTTTTAAGCGAGCCTCTTCTTTTAATTGACGCTTCGGAAAAGAGATCTACAGGATCAGGAAACTTCCGAGCGAACATTTGGGGATCAACGAGATCATGGCCCTCCCATAGTATTTCTGCAGGAATCGGATCGGGATACTCATACCGCTCGAATTTTTGTGCGCTGATCTTTTTTCCGAGCTTTTCCGGGTTGAAGCCCAACTTTTCTCCCGACCGAAATTCCAGATTGAATTCTTTTCTTATTCGTATGCGGTTGCCTTGTCCAGGTTCAAAGAGTGCTGCATCGTCCATTCTTGGAGTTCCGTAGTTCATTCCTCCCAGAAGTGCACTCGCAGCGAAATTTCCAAAGAATAGCCCCCACTTCCATGCATCCCGGAAGTTCTCGTCATTCTTCCAGGCCGTGAACGCAGTCTGTTGAACGAAGTCGAGCGTGTTCCACCCAACTTGGAAGGCCAAGTTTGCGCCTGTTCTCGCGAGCGCGCCGGCTTCTTGGAGGGCGCCAACACCAGAGGAGAGCCCGAAGAATGCTCCTTGAACGGTCGAGCCGAGTGTTTCTTTCCAATTCCAGCTGTAATTCTGTCTGAAGGCAGCCTTCATGATGATCTGTTTTGTAGTGTCGACCAACAAGAAACTAATGGCTCCGACGACCGTGTAGGCAATCGCAGTTGCCAGGATTGTGGTGGCTCCGAAGATGGTTTCAGCTGCAGCGCCGGCTGTTAGCACTGTGAGAGCGATGGAAGCTATGACGGCAATGATGCCTAGGATGAGCGCCGTGATGGCCTGGCAGGCATGGCTGGGGGGCGTGACTTCAGGAAGCTTCGGGCCGATGATTGCGTCTTCGTCATAAATGACGTGAGAATCGAAGGACATTCGCCCGTTTTCGACGGTATTGGGAACGACAAGGCGGTTCCCGACGGCCAGATCCTGATCGGCTCTTAACCCGTTGGCCTCGGCGAGGACGAACCACAAGCTCGGGTTTCCATAGTAGTCTCCGGAGATGGATTGAAGCGTCTCACCCTCTCGAACGGTGTGCTCCTGGATACTCAGTGAGGGAAAGTCCGAATCGGGAGATTTGAGTTCCGAATAGCTTCCAGAATCGAGTGTGAGAGAGGCCGTTGTATCCCAGCCAGGATCAAAGGATGGGGGTGGCCCTGTGGAAAGGTTGTGCTCACCGCCGATTCCGTCTTTGATGGGTGCGTATTCGCCTACCGGGTTCCCGTTGGCATATAGGTAACGGGTCAGGGGGGCATCCGCGGGTTCGCTGCAATCGCCGCTGTCCCAGGTGCGCCGAATGATCTGGTCGTCGGCGTTATAAACGAATGTCTTGATCACTTTGCTGTCGCTGCCTGGCGACTTGTCGCGATTGAGCTTTTTTAAATTTCCATTCTGGTCGTACTTCATGACCGAAGAGCCTGTGCCACCCCCCGAGGCGTCGATATTGCTGAGCAAGCCGGTATTCGCACCGCTGGCGTCCGGAGCCTCGTAACGGTAATCGAAGACGAATTTGTTGGAATCATCGTCGAGATCGAACTGAGTCACCTTGATGGTGTTCTGGGAAAGGTCGTAATCGGTCGTGGTGTGGAAGTTCGTATTCTTGTCGCTGTCCGAATCGTTGTCCTTGGAGGTCGAGTCATAGTTCAGGTAGTTGGTGTAGTACTTGTAGGTGTTCCTGAGGTAATCGCTCGCGTCGGAGTCGTCGGCTTCCTGGTAGGTCGCCACATTTCCCACCGAGTCGTAGGTCCATTTCTTATCGGGTGAGCTGGTTGTGGCGGTTGCATTGGTGATCCGGCCGTTCTGGTCATAGGTATAACTGGTGGTTTCGTTGCTCGAGTCCTTCTCGCGGTCTCGCCAGCCAGATGAGTTGTAGAAATATTGATTCTGCCCGGAACCCTGGTTGTAGGTGGTTACACGGTTGGCGGCATCGTAGGCATAGCTGTGTTGGGTGCTCCCAGATCCGGAAAGATGGACTTTGTTGCCTTGTTGGTCGTACTGATAAGTCAGGCTAATCGGAGCGTCGTCGTAGTAGGCCGCCGAGTCCTTCCATGACTTGAGCCACCCGTTTTCCCAGTATACGTAGGCCATGTCGACATAGAGTTCGCCGCCTCCGGAATTCGGACCGAAGGTTTCTTTGGTGCGGCGGTTTGCAAGATCGTATTCGTAGTGGGTGACCGTGTGGTTTTCGCCTAGAAAATTTTCCGTGGGGTAAGGCTTTTCGTTGGAGGGCGTGCATTTGAACTTCGTCTCGATACCAGTGACTGCGAGATCTTCGATCTTGGTAATGTTTCCCGCGTTGTCGTAGGTGTACTGTTTGTTCTGGCCAAGATTGTTCGTTTTCGTTTTGATGCGACCAAAGTCGTCGTAGGTGTAACTCGAATAATTCGAGAGCGGTCCATTTGAACTCGTGAGTTTGCTTTTTGAATTCCACGTGTAACTGGTGAAAGATCCGGTAGGGGTCGTTTCGCTGATCTTGTTGCCATAGATGTCGTAGGCGTATTGATAGTCGACCAGTTTGTAAGAGCTATCGTTGACAGCCGAGAGAGCGTCTTCGAGGCTCTTAGGACCCTCTCCCTGTTTTTCCTGGAAGCTGTACTTGTTCGTCAGGTTTCCCATGGTGTCGTAGGCGTGGCCAAAGAAGTTGCCGTTGGCATCCTGGGTCCACGTCTTTCGATCAAAAGGGTCATACCAATATTTTGTGATTCCATCGCTGTCATCGTCGGAGGTAGCAACACCAATCGCATCCGTCAGCTGGATCAACCGATCCCTCTGGTCCCAATCCATCCATTGCTCATGGCCGGCATTGTCCTGAACCGAAATGGTGCGACCGAGCGAGTCGTAACGGAAGGTTTTTCCGTAGGATGTAAGTGAGCTGATTTCTTCCTTGGTCAAGCGATTCCGGCTACTCAGGTCTGTTCCGCCTGCAGGTCCATAGTGGTGCAGTTTCTCGTTCCCATTCGCGTCGATCTGGGAAACCTGGTTTCCGAAAGCGTCGTATTTGAACTGGTGCACCGTCGTGAGATAGGAAGCGTCGGCCACTTGGATCCCGGATCCGGCGTAGGCCTCCTTGACGAGGTTTCCCAAGCCATCGTAGGTGGATTCGATGGCCGTCTGGGTGCCTGGAAGAGTTTTTGAGGCCACGTTTCCAGCATAGTCCCAGGTGGTTGTGGCTGTGGAGCGACCTGCAGCAGTCTCTGGCCCCCAAGCCTTGATGGCGAGGTTACGCCGATCGAATTGAGTGAAGCTGACGATGGGGTCGAAGCTCGGATCGTCGAGATTCTCTCGGGCGCCATAGAGCCGTGTTGAGACGGTGTTTCCCATGGCGTCCAAATTCAATTCCTTCCAGACGCCTGTGTTCTCGTTCGTTCCTGTGAGCTGAAATTGGTGGTTGTATTCGTATTCGTTTGAATACCCGGCCTTTGTGACAGCGGGGTTCTGTTGCCCGGGACTGGTGTCAGGACTCTCGAGCGGGTGGACTTCGAAGCTCGTTTTGGCGAGGTCGATGGGCCCCGAGTAGTCGCCGGGAGTCACGGATAAGGGTTGGTCGATGGCTGAGAGCGTCACGCTTCCGGCGCTTTCTTGCGCCAGAACCATCATGGAACTTCCTTCGAAAGGCTGGGTGACGGTGGGATCGGAGGACGTGGAGGTGGTCAATCGCTCCCATTGGACCAGGACGGTTTCGCCCATGTCGCCTGTGTAGTAGAGCTTGATTTCATAAGTGGTGGAGGGCGCGAGAGAAAGGGTCGCATTCCAATCGGAACCGGCTTGAGTCATCGTTTGTTCGTTGGCGGAGGGAAACCACGGGCTTGCGTCGGGCGGGTTGGATACTTCACGCCATGCAACGCGCAGATTGGTTGCGTGGGTAGCCTCGTTGCCGGAGAGGGTCAGGTCGATGGTCGTGGTTGCGCCGCCATCCGCCGCGCTGATGGTTCCGGTATGGGAGTCAGGCGAAGAAGTGCCGTAGAACACCGTGTACGTATTCGTACCTGGGGTGGTCATCCCGGTTTCGAACCGGAAGTCGCCACCGGATTGTCCGATTCGGGAGTCTGGAGTGGCATAGGGGAATCCGTCGTACAGGACCCATTGACTGTCTCCCAGGACCAGTCCCGATGAGTCTGTGGGGATTGGCCAACCGATCCAATTCCCACCAGTGGCTTGGTGATCGCCTGGGGCCCGGAGTGGGGTGCCGATTTCTGTCGTCTCGACCGTTCCATCAGTCTCCCATTGGATGCTCAAGGCGGCCTCGTTTGGAACGGAGGTGGGAATTTGGAGGCTCCATCGATTGCCAGTCTCATCGGTGAATTGATTGGGGAAACTCGGAGGCTGTCCGTCCAACAACAGGAGAGGGTTGGCAACGGTGTCAAGAAACGACAGTTCGAGAGCGAAACCATCAGAGGTCTGTGTGACTTCGAATTCCTGCAGGGTCGGCGGAATCGCCAGCGTTTGCTCGGCGGACCAGGACTGGGTGCCTGCCGTGTCCTGGGTCACGACCCGGTAGTAGATGTCGCCGGTGATTCCCTCGAGAGGAATGAGGGCTGACAGACTTCCATCCATTGGGAGTCCAGCGTTCGTCGCAGAGGCATAGATCCCGCTTTGAGTCGGTGCAGTGCTCGGAGTGTCGGCACTCGTCAGACCCGGGTGGCTCTCGGTGTCCCATGCAATCCACGAAATGGTCTGGTCGGCTGCGCTCTCGCTTGCTGGGTAATTCCATTCGACGATCAGTTGCGATGACGGACCGTTGGTGATCTGGGCCGAGGTCGGTGTGGCGATGGGCGGAAGTTGGTCCGGGGACCCGCTGATCGACTCTTTGACTTTGTAACCGCCGGTGTTGTATTCGATCTGAGTGAGGCCATTGTTGGGGAGAAGGATGTCGACGGCATCATTCGAAGAATTGTAGGTGTGGATCGTCGTGGCCTTCGCATACCCATCGGCTTCGGTGGCGTTTGCAATCTTGCGGGTCAGGTTCAAATTCGGGTCGAATCCGGTCTCCCAGACATAGTTGCTCGGCTCGTCTCCAGACATGACGAGGGTCAGTTTCGTACCGCGGGATAGTGCGTTGTATTCGATTTGAACGATCTGGTCTTGATCGGAATCAGATTCGACGCCGAATGCTTCCCGAATTTGGGCCGTTGAATAATCAGTGTTGGCGGCAATCTCATCGGGAAGCTCGAGACTTCCTAGGTCGAGTCCGATTGCGACCGCATCGTAGAAACGGCCCGTCGTCGTGGTGTTTCCGACTGCGTCATACGCGGTGGAGTTGAGCACCCGGTTTCCATCGACAACGGCAACCTCACGATCCGAGTTGTCGTAGAAGGTGAAGATGCTGAGGGTATCTTCGCTCGTTCCGTCCTCGGTCCTTGTGTGCTGTTGAGTTGTATTTCCGCGGCGGTCGTACACATAGGTCGTTTCGACTCGCTTCAGGCCGTCGCGCGTAGCGATTTCTGGTGAGGTTTGAGAGGAGAGATTTCCGTATTGATCGTATTCGGAGTTCGTTTGATACCAAAGGGCACCCTGGGCAGGGTTTGGGTATTCGCTTGGAGTCGCTCCGACAATCGGTTCTGTGTACTGATTCTGAGCGGTCTCCATTCCATAGTTGTCATAGGCGGTTTCCACGAGGAAGCCCGAGGGGTCGATGTTGGCCGTCTGTCTTCCCAGGGCATCGAAATAGGTGGTGGTGTATGAGTCGGTTTCGTCGAGGTGAGCCTCCACATGGTCCGTGTTGGAGACGTATTGAACGCGGTTTCCCCATGCGTCGTAATAGCTGTACGTGTACGTCGGGGTGTTGGTGGTCGTAGCTGATGGGTTGGAGGTGTCGATGTTGCTCAGTGTGGTGACGTCGATACTTGGGTTCGTGGTTTGGATCTCGCGATCCATTTCGTCGAACTCGTACACGATGGTCGAAAGGTTCTCGGCGCTACTGAGAGGAGGAGGGGATGTTTGTGCGCGGGGGTTACCGTCCGGTAAGACTCGCTGAGTATCCAGGCTCACACGTGTGGCGGATCCGGTCGCATTGTACTCGTAGATTCGAAGTGCATAGTCGCCGTTAAGTTCCGCGATGATGCGATTGTTTCCGTCATACCAGGTGGATTCCCTGAAATCTCCCACCTTGTCGTTGGTTGGAATGAACCCAGATGCGTTTCCGTTGGGGTTGACGACCTCGACCTTGTTTCCGACTTCGTCGTAACGGATCGTTGTCGTGGGACGGTTTGAGAAGGCTCCGTAATTTGCGCTGTATGCCTCGATCTCGGGCATTCTGACTTCGATGCATTGGTTGATGGCGTCGAATGCGAAGTCCGTCGTGTTGCCCAGGGCGTCGGTTTTGGAGATCGGGTTCGAGAATATGTCGTAGGTGTAGCTTGTCGTTCCCTGCGTTGGGTTCGTCTCCACCAGGAGCCTGTTCTCGAGGTCGTAGGTGTATGTGGTGATGGCTCCGGAATCGTTTTCTTCGGTTTTGTTGCCTGCCCTGTCGTAGGTGGTGCTTTGAACCGGGTTCAGACTGGGCGTCGTGGTTGGCGAACCCATTTCAGTTCGGATCAGGCGATTTGCTTCATCGTAGGAATATCGAGTCACGTGGTCGATCTCGTCGGGATGCAAGGGATCGGTCGTGGCTTCCTGAATCTTGTTGTTGGCTGCGTCGTAGGTGTGGTCGATGATCGGTCGGTTGTTTTTGGTAGGAGTTTCGATGAATTGCGTCAATCTTCCCGAACGATCCCATGCCCATGTCCGGGTGCGAGAGGTGAGCTCATTCGTGCGCGTTCTCGCGACGCGATCAGCCTGTTCGCTCGGATGCAAGGTCTCAGCGACCTTGTCGCCTGCAGAGCTGTATCTGAAGGTGGAGTAGCTTGTGTCTGCCGCGGCGGTTCGAATCAGTTGGTTGGCACCATCGAAGAGTTGGTTTGCGATTCTGACGTTTTCGGGTTGCTCGGGTAGCGGTCTGGTTCCCGGTGTTGGGGCGCTCGAGAGGGCAGTCATGTAGGTGCGTGTTTCGATGATGTTTCCGGCGGGGTCGAAGCTGGATTCGATCAGGAAGAGTTCACTGTCGACGTTGGCAACAAGGCGGTTGGCCCCATCGTAGAAGGCATAGCTCGTGTAGCCACGGGCGTTGGTGGTTGACGTGCGGTTATTCACGGCGTCGTAGCCGTAATGTGTTGTAGCACCGAGGGCATTCGTGACCGAAATGAGATTCCCATTCGGGTCGTAGATCATGTTCGTTGAGCGTTGGTCGGGAGTGCCGAATCCCTCGGTGATGCGGGTGACTTTTTCAAGCCCGTCGTAGTTTATGTGGACGATGGTGTCGTACGAGTCGATCCGCTCGACGATGTGACCGTTCCCGTCATGGACGAATCGCACCGTGGTCCAGATTGCGCTTCCGTTGGTGGGGTCTCCACTCTGGAGTTTGCGGGTTTGAGTCACGTTCCCGACAGAGTCGTAGGCCGTTTCGACGATGCCGTCGGCATTCCGCACCTCGGTGGAGCGATCCGCCAGATCCCATTGGTAGGTGGTCGTCGACAGGTGTTCTTCGTCGTTGCTGGTGGGCCCCGCAATGCCCTCCGTAGAGGAGAGCTTGTTGCCTCGGGAATCCCAGGTGCAGGCGGTCT
>JAKVBI010000042.1 GCA_022447545.1 Myxococcota bacterium | reverse complement strand
GGATATTCAAAAAAAGACTAGCGTAACGATACAAGCCCACCGCCGCGCCGAGGACGAACGACGCTATCCTCCGGCCAAGCGCTTTCTCGGGCTTGATAGACACGAGGAGTCATCGATGAGTGGCTTGAACGTCGTCCAGTGGTCAACCGGCGCCTGTGGGGCAATCGCGCTCCGCGTGATTCACGACCGCGCAGACCTCGAACTCCAGGGCGTTTGGGTTCATAGTGAAGACAAGGTGGGGCAGGATGCCGGCGCGCTCTGTGCTGGAGAGCCGATCGGGGTGATTGCGACCGATGATGCGGATGCGCTGATTTCCCTCGCTCCAGACTGCATTAGCTACACAGCGAGCGGCGAAGCGCGCCACAAGGAGTGCATCGACGACTATTGCCGAATGCTTGGCGCGGGGATCAACGTCGTCACGACCTCCGTCCCTGGCCTGGTTCACCCCGCGGGCTTCGACTCGGCGGCCGTCGCGGAGATCGAAAGCGCATGTCAACTCGGGGGCGCTTCGCTATATGCGTCGGGGATTGAGCCTGGTTTTTCCGGGGATCATCTAGTGCTTGCACTGTCTACTCTTTCGAATCGGATTGATTCGGTGAGGACGCAGGAGATCTTCGGCTACGCCGACTATCCTGTGTCATTCACGATGTTCGAAGTGTTCGGCTTCGGGAAGCCCCCCGAAGATCGGTGTTTGATGGAAGTGCCAGGCGTACAGGCGTCCGCATGGGGGCCTCCAGTGCGAATGGTTGCCGACCATCTGGGTGTCGAGGTCGAGATTCGCGAAACCTACGAGAAACGCGTGACCGACGTCCCGCTTGAAGTGGCCGCCGGGAGGATCCCTGCTGGGACGGTCGCTGCGGTTCGTTTCGAAACCATAGGAGTCGTGGATGAACGAGATGCGATCATCATCGAGCACATCAACCGAATGTCCCCGGAAATCGCACCGGAATGGCCTCGGGCCGATCGCGATGGGACCTACCGCATCAAGTTCAGTGGTGATCCCAGCTTTCAATGCGAACTGACGCTGGGCGATGAACACGATTTCAGCGATCAAGGGATGGTGGCGACCTCCATGCGGATTGTCAACGCGATTCCCTATGTGTGCGCGGCAGCGCCCGGTATCGTCACTGCGGCTGATCTTCCGCTGACCCTTCCGGTGCACCCGTTCCGAGTCTAGAGTGCCTCGGTGTGTGGGATCCCTCGTGCGCGGGAATTTCTCATGGCTCCTCGGTCGCAAATCCGATTGGGGTAAGCGCAACTCCAAGCGAAAACCGGACAGAACCCCAGTGTGACGGCATAATGGGACAGCGCCCGAGGGGCACCCGCCCGATCCAGTTGCTCGATCGTCGCGGAGCTTGCCCAATAGGGTGCAGTGCGAGAGCGCACGGAATGTTACGACGGGAGAGACATGCAGCAAGAGTTTCCGCACGAGCCCGGAGAATTGACCAGAGAGCATCTGACCCGACTCGTTCAGACTCTCCACCCAGAAGTCGAGGTGATCGACTTTGAGGTTTGGGAGAACAAGACCTTTGCAGCGGGAACCGATGACGTATCGACGGCTGGAAGGATCGGTGTCGACGTCGTTCTGGCCGGCGATGGAGCCGAATCGATCAACACGCGATGGGTGCTCAAGGTCTGCCGCCCCGACCTCGGCGACATCCCGTTGTACGAGAATGAGGTGAATTTCTACACGCGGCTTGCCCCCGAGATCGAAAGCGAGATCGCGACCTGCTTCGGAGGTCAATACAGTCGAAAGAGCGGGACCTTTGGAATCGCGCTGGAGGACCTACGCCAACGGGATGCGGAGTTCGCCAACGTTACGACCAGCGTCTCGCTCGCCCAGATTAGAAACCTGCTCTCCACTCTTGCTGCGCTGCACGCTCGCTACTGGCAGTCGCCGCGTTTTGAAGAGGACCTCGCGTGGGTCCAGCCGCACACATCGGGTTCTGTGTACACGATGTTCAATCACCCCGATATGGTGCCCGCGATGATCTCTGAGCTGGTCGAAACCAACCAATTCAAGAAAGAACTCGTGGAAGCCGCCGGCCAAACTGCTGAGGGTCTTTACCACGAGTTCCGCAAGCTGCAAAGGCACCAGGCATCCCTGCCTCAAACGCTCTGTCACGGCGACACGCATATCGGGAACACGTATCTGCTCCCTGACGGGAATGTAGGTTTGCTTGACTGGCAGTTGCTCGCACGGGGCTACTGCTTGCACGACGTGACGTACCTACTCATGACGGGCCTCAGTGTGGGGCTCCGCAGAGAGCATGAAAAAGAGCTCTTGGCCTTCTATCGCGACCAACTGCTGGTCGGCGGCGTCCAGGATGCGCCAAGTCCGGATACGATGTGGCTTGAATACCGCCGAGCTGCGGTCTGGGGTGTGTACATTGGATGGCTCACGACGCCCATCAATAACTACGGCTGGGAGATCACAGTCAACAACCATATTCGTCTGCTCACCGCCTACCAGGATCTCGAATCGAGTGCGGCTCTTGCAGGCCTGCGGGAGGCCGACGCCTTCTCTGGGTAATGCGGGAATAGAGTGATGCAGGATTCAACTGAGCGTTGAACGAGCGCGTTGGCTGGGGCAGAACTCCGAATTTTCCGTTTTTTGTCTGATTCCAGTTTGGGTTCCAAGCTTGGGTAGATGATCGGCAACGGATCGGTCGGCTATTTCTTTCCCTCGGACCCGATGAGCGGTCACCCGAACACGATAGCTCCGGAAGTCGCATTGGGGAGCGAGAGATCGGGAGAGTACCAGGAGCAGAAGCCGTTCCGACGGCGGCCGGGCCAGACTGGAAGGTTGAGTTGAGCGAGGTTCCAGTGATGTTCAAAAAGACCCTCGTCAGTTTCGTCGCCTTGATGCTTCTCATCGCGCTCTTCTTGTGGATCGCTGGGAGCGGTCTACTCGGTGAGGTCGATAGCTTACGTGTCGAACCGGCGACTTCGGAGCGATCGGCGGATAGACGTAGAACGATTGAAGAGCCTCAGGCCGGTGTTGCGAGAATGTTTCACGCACCTGGCGATTCTCAGATTCTCTTCGGAGATCTACACGTCCATACCACGATCTCGTCCGACGCCTTCGCGATGAATCTGCCGATCATGGGCGGCGGAGGGGCGATGAATGCGGCCGACGCGTGTGACTTCGCGCGCCAATGCGCCGCTCTCGATTTTTGGTCGATTAACGACCATGCCAACGCCATCACCCCCGCCGATTGGAGCCGCACCATCGATTCAATCCGTGCGTGCAACGACCGCTCGGGGGACCCCGCCAACCCAGATAGCGTTGCATTCCTCGGCTGGGAGTGGACTCAGGCCGGCCTCACTCCCGAAACCCACTACGGACACAAGAACGTCGTGCTGGCGGAAATCGTCGATGGGAAGATTCCGAGCCGCCCCATCGCGGCGAAGCCTGGTTCGCCGCCGCTCGCCTCGGCATCTCCATTTTTGCGAGGTGCCCTGGGTCTGATGGACCAGCGCGCCTGGGATCTTTCCGCGCAGATTGCGGCATTTTCCGGTTTCGAGCCCTGTCCCGACGGCCATGTCCGCGATCTTCCCGGAGACTGCCAGGAGGTTGCTCCCACGCCTGCCGATTTGTTCCGGAAGTTGGATGAGTGGGGACACGAGGCCATCGTGATTCCCCATGGCACGAGCTGGGGGATTTATACGCCCACCACTGCCAGTTGGGACAAGCAGCTCGAGGGGGCGATGCACGACCCCGAGGTGCAGACCATGATCGAGATCTACTCCGGTCACGGGGATTCGGAGGTCTATCGCGATTGGCGGGGCGCCGAGATGGGCGAAGGGGGTCGCCTGGTGTGTCCCGAGGAGCGCCCGGACTACCTGCCCATGTGTCGGCGGGCGGGTCAGATCATCGAAGAGCGTTGCCTTGCCAGCGACGAGTCCGCCGTGGAATGCGCGGCGCGCGCGGCGCAGGCTCGCGAGCACGCGGTGGCCGCGGGAAAGGACGCAGCCAGGGTCGTGTCCGGGTCGAGTGGACCGGACTGGCTCGACGCGGGTCAATGTCGCGATTGCAACCAGCCCGCCTTCAAGTACATCCCGGCGAGTTCCGCACAGTACATCGCGGCCCTCGGGCACTTCGAAGAAGGGTTGGAGGGCCCTCGCCGTTTTCGCATGGGCTTCATGGCCTCGAGTGACAATCACTCGGCCCGCCCTGGCACCGGCTACAAGGAGATTCGGGCCATGACTGACGCGGGCTCCGATGATCCCGAAGCGATGTCCTCCACGGTTCGCCGCTTCATCGCACCCATGGAAGAGGACTTGGATTCCGAGGAGCCGTCTCCACCCGCTCGCTCGATCCCCTTTGAAGCCCAGCGCACCTCGGCGTTTTCCTTCGGCGTTTCCACTGAACGGGTGCAGTCCTTTCAGTACACGGGCGGTCTCATCGCCGTGCACGCGGACGGGCGCGATCGTCGCTCGATTTGGAGGGCCTTCGAAGCAAATGAGATCTACGGAACGAGTGGGCCGCGGATCCTCTTGTGGTTCGACCTGCTCACCCGCGATGGGGCAGTGCCCATGGGAAGCGAAGTCGAGAGTGATGAGTCTCCCGTCCTGCGGGTTCGGGCCGCCGGGTCCTTCGAGCAGCAGCCCGGCTGTCCCGAGGAGGCCGCGGAAGCTCTTGGCCCCGACCTTCTTCAGAGGCTTTGCCGGGGCGAGTGTTACTTCCCGAACGACCAGCGTCGACCGATCGTGCGCATCGACGTGATCCGCATTCGTCCGCAGGTGCATCCCGACGAAGACATTGCCGATCTGATCGACGATCCGTGGAGGAGCTTCGATTGCCAGGAAGATACGGACGGATGCGAGGCCACCTTCACGGATCCTGATTTCCCCACCTCGGGCCGTGACGCTCTCTACTACGCGCGGGTCTTTGAGGCACCTCTGCCGACAGTGAACGGAACTCCGCTCAATTGTCGACTCGATGGTGAGGGTCGCTGTATCGAGACACGCGATTGTCATCTGTTCGATGAGTGTCTCGCACCAGATTCTCCGCGCGCATGGTCATCGCCTATCTACGTCGATCACCCCGCAGCGCGACGCAATCGTTGAATTCCCCTGCGCGGAACTCACCGTAAAGGGCGTCCAGGCGATGGAGGAGATTCAATACAGGCGTGCTGTGTTCCGCTGTCGGGTTCCTGGCGGCTGGTTGGATTCGATCCCCGAATCTAGTGCGTGATGGCATCCGACAGATAAAGGGTGGCGAATACTGCTCCTCCGGTGAGGTGAGAGACCGTGTGGAGGATGTCTTCGCGATGTAGGGCGCGGCGGCGATGGTAGAGCAGTTCATCGAGCCATCCGAGGCCGAAAAATCCCAGGGTGGCCAGGAGCAGTGGGGAGCTGCCGAGCGCGGGCTGACTCAGCGTGATGGAGACCGCCAGCAGGAGGCAGCCGACGATTCCGACATGGAGAGCGCTCTCACCCAGAGGGATGACCGTCCAGGCCACGAACCGGCCGGTCACGAATTTCTCCAGGCGGAGGTGTTCCTTCAGGTCCAGGGTCGCGACGAAACCATAGGAGGCGATCGATGCACAAAAGCACGCGAAAGCCCAGGTGGACCGACCGAGGTGGCTCGCGGAGAGCCCTCCGACAACGAAGCCCATCGCGGCGATCGAGGCCAGTGCGAGCCACAGCGAGGGTGGGACTCTCAGTTCGGGGGCGAGTGCGCGAACGGCCTCGAAGGGTTGCGCATGGCGTTCACAGGTCGTCCATGCTTCGTAGGGCTTTGCCCCATCGCCGGAAGCGGCCATGGGGAAAAGATATCGATTCGGCTCCGCAGCCGAAAGGCGCGAGGGCTGCTCGCCGTGAATTCAGTCCTCTTTCGGGTTCAGGCAGCCGGCCTGTGCACTGGGTGGCATTCCGTTCAAGCTCCAGTCGTAGGGGAGGAAGCGAATTTCGAAAGCATCCTTCCTCAGTGCGTCTGCCACGTCCGGTTCATCGACGTAGAGGGCCAGATATTGGGAAAGGCTGGCCTCCTCCGCGGTGAAGTCCTCTTTGTACCAGTCGAAGATGGGTGAGATCAGTGCCACTCGTTCCGCGAGGTAGAAGCGGTTTCGTTCGGGGTCGTTGATGAACTGTCGAGCGGCGAGATTCAATTGTTCATCGAGGATTTCGGGTCGGAAGCGAGTCGATTGCAGGGCAGGGCAGGAATGTGACGCACAGACGATTGCAAAGTGGATCCGGCTCTCGTTGAGGGGTCTCAATCGCTCGTGCTCCAGATCCCATAGCGTGATGTCCTCTCCGGCCACGGCATGTCGTTTTTGCATGAAGAAGTGGTATCGGCCGAGTAGCGATGATGGGCTGTTCCCCTCGAGGATGGACTCGATGGCCGCTGCGTTGTAGGCGTTGGTGTAGAAGCTCAGGATTTCCTCTCGAGAGGCTCCCGTCAGGTCCGTTTCACGAATCTGCTCGAGATAGTCGGAAAAGGATTTCGAGCTGCAGAAGCCGGGATAGTGGACGAAGCCTCTTTTGACGTTCTCTTCGAGAAGTTCGTCCCATGCAGCTTGCTCGATCTCCGCGGGGGGGACCCAATCGACCACGGTGAGCTTTTGCGGTGGGGCAACGCAGGACACGAGTATCGTGAGAGAGACCAGAGCGATGAGTGTGTTCCGGCTATTCTTCGCGCTTGTTGAACGGATCAGTCGAAACTCCTGAGTGTTTCGGGCGAGGGCTGACGCTCGTTGCCCGGAGGCCTCTCACAGCGGCTGTGCCGATTGCGTTTGGAGAAGGTCCCGTTTACGGATCGATCCAGATCGGTGATGACCAGGCGCGTTCGCGGATCGTAGCCGGAACCCGTGAATCGGGCTCACGTCCCAGCCGAATTGCGTCGTAGGTCGACCATCGGCAGGTGGGGTTTTGAATGGCTCGGACGTAGTAGAACGCATCCTGACTGGCATCAAAATCCGGATCCTGCCACGTCGCCATCAGCTGCCCGGCTCCAATTCCCTCGTCTGGCTGGCAGGAGTTCAGGTCGACCAATGCGCCGTTGTCCGGACAGCGAAGGGTGTTCGGATCGACCTGGAGGCCGTCCGCGCAGACGACATCGCGGACTTCTTCGTGCGTTTTCCCGTCCGAATCGATCCAGCCCTTGACGAGTTGGATGCGCTGGAGCGGCGCACTCATCCAGTCGGCACCGGCCCAAACGAAGAAGGTCGGGCTTTCGGCGGTTTTTTCCTCGGGTTTCAGAACGCCTCCCATGGGAACGCCACCTCTCGTGGCCGCCGCGATCGGGTCTGAGCCTTCCATGATCGCATCGCCGAATCCCCAGCCCGCGAAGAAGCGCAGGAGGATGCGTGGACCGGACGTCGCATATGCTTCTCGGCGCTTCATCCCTGCAAAGATCGCATCGCGGGTGTTTTCCTCGGCCCAGACGGCGGCAAGGCCCCCCGAGCCGTGGTCTGTCAGGATCTGATTGTGTGGCTCCGATTCGGGTCTCGTGCGAAGCCGTCGAAGCGCAGGCGAACTCACTGCACCGACCTTGCCGGGGAAGTCCCACTCTTCGGCGTCTCCCGGGTTCGCGTTGTGCGCGTCCGTGGCCGCGATGAAGCCGAAGGCCAGAGGGTTGAAGCCGAGCTCCCGGTCAAGTTCCATGCCGATCTTGAGGCCCTGCCGCGCAAAAGAAGATTCGAAGGCGCAGCCGTACTCCTGTCCGGGCGCGCAGGGCGTAAGGACCTGCTCGAACCCACACTCCTCGTCTGTCGCTCCGACACCCAACGCGCACTCGGATGCACCCTTGACCTGATACATTTCTGCCAGGGGCTCGCGGCGCATCCGGGTCCGCCAGTCGTCTTCGCTGTAGGTGCCCCCATCCCAGGTGTGGCGACTGTAGAAGAGGCCCCAGCCCTTGTTCATGTTGTGTGGGATGGTCAGGAAGTCGCAGTCGCCTTTGCAATTCTCCTCGAGGCCGCGCCATAAATCGACGGCATTGTCGACATCCAGCGATGAGATCGCGTGGTCGGGAAGGTCATCGCCGTTGAAGATGACGTTGCGGTGGTGTTTTCCGGCTCCGGACAGCACCGGCGAGAACTCATAGGCGGCGAAGGTGGTAAACACGCCGGGCTCGTAGTGGCGGTCGGCCTGCTCGATATAGCGTGCCCAATCCGAGCGGCTGTCCAGCAGACACCGCTCCGGGCCGCCTTCGCCTCCACTGCAGATCGGGGCATTCTCTCGTAGCAGACGCGTTCTCGCGCGATTGCGGTACACGCCGGCGGGGTGTGTTGGATCAGTCTCGGCCTCCATTCGGGTTTGGCGACTGAGGAGGAACATGGCGGCGGTAAAACCCGGGGTTTGCATGATCCAGCAGTTCACCTGCTCGAGGAGGCTCAGGTCTGCGTCTCCACAGCGGGTTCTCATGCCGAAGCCTTCCGCGTGATCGGTAATGGCCACGAAGTCGAGAGGCCGCGAGAGCTGCATGAGTTCTCCTCCCGGACTTCGAAGTGGTTCTCCTCGGGCGAAGCGGTAGGCATCTTCGACGGTTGCGGTCGTGCCGAAGAGGACCGCGTCCATACTCTCGACCGTGTGCACGTGGAGTTCGCCCCAGTACACGTTCTTTATCGGATTGTGGGGTCGTAACTCCAATTCGAGAGGAACGGGAAGTTGGACTCGGCTGTCCTCCTGCTGCGCATAGTCTTCGGGGGCGGAGTTCGGCGAGATCTGCTGCCCGAATTGATAGACCGGAAGGACCCTCGTCCACCCGATCACCCCGGCGGCCAACACGATCGCTCCAACAATCCCCAGCAGCACCTTCTTCAGCATCGATGCTCTCCCCTTAGGCTCGTGGCTCTAGGGTTGCCCGGCTTGCCGCGCGTTAATCCTGCCTACGAACCCTTCGATGAAATCCACGATCAGCAGTGGTACTCGTCGTGTCGTCGCGACTGTAAGTCTCGGGGCGGTCGGCATGGTGAGCACCCACCCATCCGTGTGACATCGAGAATTCTACCGAAACAATGGAGTTTTATGTCGGATTGAGCCTGGGCTCCAGAGTCGGTCCATGAAACACGGGAGATCCCACATGGGGGCCGCTCCCGCTCCATGGAGAAATGGACAAAGAGCCATGGGGTTGCCATCCTTCAGTCGAAATGAACGCTGAGTCGCGAAAGTGTTGCCGGCTTTTTCGCGAAAGAGGTGCGGGCAAGATCCATGGCAAAAGGCTCTGGTGACAGCGAATTCGGGCTCCCCATTGGTTTCGCTTTGCCTGGGTGGCAATCGGCGTTGCGGCCACCCCACACGCCGATGTTCGGCCGGCTCTGTCGGGTCGAACCCATTGATGTCCATCTTCACGGCGATGATCTCTTTCAGGCGTTCGCCGAAGATGGGGACGGGAGGAGCTGGACGTATCTCCCCTATGGTCCGTTCCAAGACATCGAGGTGTTTCAGCGTTGGATGACCGAAACTTGCCTCGGTGCCGACCCGTTGTTTCACGTAATCGTCGATGCATCGAATGGGCGAGCGGTGGGGGTCGCGAGCTATCTCCGTATCTCACCCGAGATCGGGGTCATCGAGGTGGGGCACATTCATTTCTCCCAGCGAATGCGGAAATCTCCGATGGGGACCGAGGCCATGTACCTCATGATGAGACGAGCATTCGACGAACTTGGCTACCGCCGTTACGAGTGGAAATGCGACGCGCTGAACGGTCCGTCGAGAAGTGCAGCGGAACGACTGGGAATGACATACGAAGGTGTCTTTCGACAAGCCACGATATACAAAGGCAGAAACCGTGATACGGCGTGGTATTCCGTCTTGGATCGCGAATGGCCGCGGTTGAAGACAGGCTTCGAGACCTGGCTGCAAGCCGACAATTTCGCCGACGATGGAACGCAGGTCCGCGCCCTCGGAAACCTGATCTAGGTGTCGTTACCCGATCCCATGTCGTGACTCGACCCTTGAAGCGATCCTGAACTCCTCGCCTCGGGCTCACCCAGGGCTTGCTTTTTTCTTTACAACCCTAGTGATCGACGCGGGCTTCTCCGCGAGGCTCTTGGCCTACCTGGTCAATGCTCGAGCGTTCGGGCTCTTCACGGTCTTTCCTCCGTTTCCGGATTCCTGGCGGACTTGCCGGTTCCCATCGTGGACGGCACTAGAGAAACCGGCTGAGTCTACGAATCGTACCCAGGTGGGGAGAGGTCGTGATTTTCGAGCCCGTGATATCGCGTCAGTGAAGACCGGGAGTTGGCGATGCCACCGTTGCTTTGAGGTTCAGGCTTCGAGCCTCTTTTGCTCAACGAGTTGGGTTTGGGCAAAATGGTGAACGAGGCCCGGATTCAAGGTTTGGGTCGGGCACGTTGGCTGCACGATGCAATTTTGGGAGCGCGCCGCAAAGGCGTGCGATCAACTGACCCGGTGGGTCATGGCTCCAGAGTGGCGTGTGGGCGGAGAGAATCGAAGAAACGGGGTGAATCGCCTCGTAGAACAGGCGGATTGAGGTAGAGAAATGGAGATCTCACTCGATATCACAGACGGAATTGGTTTGATCAGCTTCGACGATGGGAAGAAAAACGCTTTCACCCTCGATGGCATTAACGGACTCACCAGCGCTTTCGATGAGGCCGAAGCAAACGCAAAGGCGATCGTCCTCACAGGGCGACCGGGTTCTTTCTGTGCGGGCTTTGATCTCTCCACCATGATGGGCGAAGACAAGGAGGCAGTTGGCAAGCTCGGACTGGGAGGTGGAAGTCTGGCGCTCCGCATGTACCAGTGCGGAAAGCCGCTCGTGGCGGCTTGCACGGGCCATTCTTTTACAATTGGTTGTCTTTGGCTTCTTGCCTGTGACACGCGGATCGGTGAAGGCGGCCGCTTCAAGTTCAGCATGATCGAGACCCAGGTGGGGATGCGTCTCACGCCCTGGGCTTTGACCTTGCTCGAGGCCAAGCTCAGCAAGCGGCACTACACATCCGTCGTTGTTCAGTCGAAGATTTACGATCCAGACGGCGCGGTCGACGCCGGCTTTCTCGACGAGATCGTGGGAGACGGCGAGGCTGTGCCCAGGGCCCTCGAGCTGGCGGCGGGATTCGCTCAATTGCCTGCTGATGCGTACGCGGCGAACAAGCTTTCGACCCGACAAGAAGGCATCGAGATCATGAGGCGCGACCTTGGGCTTTGATTCCAATTCCGAGTGGTATTGAATCGTCTGCTTGCTCCGAACTCGCCCTCATTCCCGTTTCATCCGGGAAGAGGCGAGGGGCGCATGAGTCACGCTTTACTCGCTCAGCGTCGAGAACGTGTTGAGTTGAACCTCTACGAGGGTGCCGAAGCCAGGCAAGGCGTTGGGGCGTAGCCTCGCGAATATGGTTTTCGTTTGCGCAGGGTCGTTGCGAATGGCCCGGGCGTGGCCTGCGAGTGGCTTCCCCCGCACCAGGAGCCGCACCGAGGCTCCGTCGCCTATCAATTCACGCCACCATCGACCATCGGCAGCGGCATAGATCGACGCTCCTTCTCGAAGGTAGTTCACCGGGATTTCACGTCCGCTCGGGAGAGTCAGCAGCATGACCTTTCGCGCGCGCTCACCGTTGGGTTCGTTGCGCAGTTCATCAGCGACGCGGGGATTGACGATTCGGTTCATGTAGAGGAAGACGGCGGGGGGTGCCGTGACGAGGACGACCGCGGCGATGAGGATCAGGCTCGAGAGTTTCATGCGGACCGAAAATCGGCTTCGATGCGTTGGGATCCAGCGCCCCAGGCACGCCGTTCGAACGGGGTTGCTCCAGGTGTGGAAAATTCGATCGGGGTCTCGTCACCGGCCACTGGTGTGCGGCGACGTATGGTCGCAGGCCCGAGTGCGGCAGAGGCGGAAATTCCTCACGTGGGCTCCAATCAGAAGTCCGGAGGCGGCGACCGCAATCCATCGCTCAGCGCTCTGGCTGATTGCATCGTGCAAACCGGTGAAGGCCGTGGCGAGAGCGAGGAGGCCCGTCGCTCCCAGGAGGAGAACCCGTCGGTCTTTGTGATGTAGACAACCGATTGCGAAGGCGAGCATTGCAGCGGGTACGACTGCCCATAGGAGGGCTCCATGTAGAAATTCGTCCTCGGCGAAGGAGACCGGAATGATCATTCCGACCACGAGCGAGACTGGAAGGATCAGGCAGTGCCCGATACAGAGCAGCGAGCCTCCAATGCCGATGGCGTCCGATAGGGGCCGCACGAGAACCCACTTGTTGTTGGAGGCCATTGTTCCTTCCGCCCTTTCGTCCGTCCCGCCGCTGTCATTCGGTGGGAAGGGGGAGACTTTACCAGGGGAGGTGCGGCAACTGAATGGGAAAATGTTCTTCCGGCCGAGCTTTCTTTCACGGTGCTTCCGGGAGAGAGAGCCAGAGGCGTAGGAGGTGGCGGCCGGGGCCGTGAGGTGGGTCTCGGTAGGCCCCCCTCGAGTGAACGACGAAATGGTTCGAAAGCAGTTGTACGTCACCCGGGCGCAGATCCATGTCGAGAGAGATGTCCTCTTCGTTTCCGATTTCTTCGTAGAGGTCGAGGAGTCGTTCACCCTCGGGCCCGAGCCGGATTGCGCCCTCGTGGCGTTGGGCCGACCGGTAGTAGTCGCCGTGAAAAAAGGTTCTCAGGGTTCCGCTTGCGAAACGGCAGGGTGGTATCGGGAGCCACGGCAACGAGGCCCGGTCTCCTTCGCTGCGAACGTCTAGAGCGAACTCGGAAAACAGCTTGTCCACCAGGTCTGGGGCTCGCTGGCGGATTTCGTTGAACACTGTCACCGAACTCGCGATACGCGATGATCCGCCGTGTTCTGCCGCGTTTAGGCAGAGAAGGCCGACGGCATCGGCTGCATCGCAGTGGAAGCGGATATCAGCCGCGGTTCGGTAGAGGCGTACCATTGGGTCGCTTCGATCCTCACCCGTATCGCGCACATGGCCGAGTAGATCGTTGGTGGCGTTCTGCGCGCCGGGAATACCCAGGTGAAGGCCGAGGCACCAGAAGAAGATCGACGCTTCCTCCTCCTTCCAGCGGTCCACGGGCAGGCCCCTCAGGAGGACGACGCCCGCACCGTCACGCAGGCTTCGGCTCCAGGAGCGGACGGTGGTCTTCAGCGTGGGGAGTGGGAAGTCTGAGGCTGAGAGTTCTGTCAGTGCCCGACCCGTGGCCCGGGCATGTTCGACCGCGGCATCCAGTTCGGTTCGCTCGGCGTCTCCACACGTGAAGATCCAATCGTCGCGGGCGGCCATCTCGCGGCCGTGCCAGGCTGCCGGGTGCTTGACAGGTTCGGCCGGAATCCCCTCGTGTGGGCGGTCGAAATAGTGGAGAGTCTGTTTACCGAACGATCGAAAACCGCTCATCGAATGTCAGCCTAGATCGGCATCGGTTGACCGGCAAACTCGTCGACCCGCCTGGTCCTTCGCTCGATCTGTCGGTTTTTCGAGGCGCGGCGGCTGCAGAGATTGAGAATGAGTGCAAGGAGTTACGCAGCCGATCGAACAGTCGCCATGGGAGACTGGAATTCTCGAGCGTTTTACCGAGACAGAGACGGGGTGACGGCAGGGGGGGGCCTGCAAGGATCCCAGAGGAACGGTGTGGATCGGACGCTTCAATCGTTCCCTTGGGTTCGCGCGTGAAGGGTGCCCCGTGTACGATTCCCACTCGCGGTTCAGAGGGCAGGACTGGAGGCTGAGCATGAAAGGAACCGAGGGAAGGAACGGCAACTCGAACACCGAGGGCCGGGGCACCGGCGGGCATTGCTTGACCAGGGGGAGTGCTACACGCCTGGTGGGCGGTTCTGGTTGGGTGCTCACGGCTCTTGCCGTTGCGGGTTTGTTTGCTTCCTCGGCCCGCGCCGCGGTCGAGCATCAAGCGGCGGGCTGGCTGATGCTTGCGGGGATGGGCTCCTTCGAGTCCATTTCACCTGAATGGTCTCGCGTGCGGTGGACCTTCGACGGCCAGGCCCGTTTCTTCGATAGCACCAACGGCCTCGGGCAGACCATCGTTCGGCCCGGCATTGGTTGGGCGCTCAGCGAGAGCACAACCGTCTGGGTCGGATACGGCTGGATTCGCGACTATCCCGCGGGTCGCTCGGATATTGATGAGAATCGCCTCTGGCAGCAGTTGCTGTGGAACGGCGGTGTAGGGGGGTGGAGCATCCAGAGTCGGACGCGGCTCGAACAACGATTCTTAGACACTGGAGATGACGTGGGCTGGCGATTCCGAGAGTTCGTCAAGGTTCTCTACCCCTTGCTGGAGTCG
The DNA here is from genome assembly GCA_022447545.1 of Myxococcota bacterium. Lineage (GTDB taxonomy): Bacteria > Myxococcota_A > UBA9160 > UBA9160 > SMWR01 > JAKVBI01. The sequence goes on along the minus strand of JAKVBI010000042.1, from coordinate 165 downwards.
AACCGGCTGCGTTTTGCGGCCTACAACGAGTTGTTCCTCAACCTCAACTCCACCGATTGGGGGGCCGACTCCGGATTCGATCAGAACCGGCTGTTCGTTGGACTCAATGCACCCGTCAACAGTGCGCGAACGGTCCAGGCCGAACTCGGCTATCTGAATCGATAC
>JAKVBI010000041.1 GCA_022447545.1 Myxococcota bacterium | reverse complement strand
GGTGGGTCAACGCTCGGTGGTCGCGGACTTCGATCCCCATCTCCACGGCCGGGCGCAGCTCGAGCTGTGGCAACGTGGCCTGGCGAAAATCGAAGACGTTTGCGGTGGGCTGCCGCCCGAGCGCCTGCACCGCATGGCTTTCGATGTGTTTCAGGCCGACCCCATCGCAGAGGTGCACCGCATCTACGACCGCTTTGGCTTCGATCTATCGGTCGAAGGGGAGACGGCCATGCGCGAATGGCGCGACGAGAACCAGCGCGGGCGTCACGGCGCCCATGACTACACGCCCGAGGAGTTCGGACTGACGGCCGAGGGGATTCGAGCCGCGTTTCCCTAGAGGCGGAGCCAGAGCCCGCTGGAGCTGTGGTTCGTTTATCCGCGTGCGTCGAGTTCGGCGCGAATCTCGGCGTGCTCGGCTTCGTTGAAGCGGAAGCGCAGGAAGACCAGCGCTCCAATCAGGTAGAAGAAGCCGGGCACCACGCCGAAGATGAAGCGCAGGCCGAAACGGGTCTGCTCACTCTGTTCCGCATTGGGTACGAAGCCCTGCAGTTGCAGCAGGCTCATGGCGACAATGGCCATCAGTCCGAAGGCAGCCTTCTGGACGAAAGACCAGACGGCGAAGTATGAGCCTTCTTTTCGCTCGCCTGTGTGATATTCGTCCCAGTCGATCACGTCGGCTTTGATCGATGTGGATACGGTACTCCCGCAGCCACCCGCAATGCCGTTGACGATCGCCGACACGACGATGATCCACACGTCTCCCTCCTGGGCAAAGAAGAGGAAAAAGTACGACAGGCTGTGTATGCACATGGCCCCCAGCCAAAGATGCTTCTTGCCGAAGCGGCGCGACAGCCGAATCCAGAAGGGAATCGAGAGCAGGGAGGGGACCATGTAGAGCAGGATCAACTCCGCCGCGAACGTGGGCACGCCGATCACGTACTGCATGTGGTAGGGGGTGAGGATGGGTTGGGCGGCCTGGCCGTAGGAGTGGATCGCGAACACGATCAGTAACAGTCGTGCGTGTGGGTTGCGGACGACATCGGTCAGGGCGGCGCGGGGGCTCGAGGCGGGCCTTCCCTGATATTCGGAACGCTCGCGCGTCATGGCCACCATGCCCACGATGGCCGCCATGGCCAGAGCCCCCATGCCCAGCGAGAGGACGGTGGCCATCTGGCGTGGGTCATCGGGGATGGAAAACCAATCGATCAGGTTCTGGCCAAACGCTGAATCTGCACCGTGTTCCGAGAGCAGCATCAGCTTGAAGCACGCCACTCCGAGCACCGAGCCGCACAGAGCCATCAGTTGTCGCACGCCCGCGATCTTGGTGCGCTCGTGGTACTGCTTACTGAGTTCGGCGCCCAGGGACAGGTGGGGGACGGTGAACATGGTCAGCGCCGTGGAGAGGCCGAACATGCCCACGGCCATCCACACGATCAGAGCTGTGCCCTCGAGATCACGGGGCGGGTTCCAGACCATGAAGACGCCCAGCGCGATGGGGAGTGCTGCCGCAAGGATCCAGGATCGCCGCCGCCCCAGGCGCGTGCGTGTTCGGTCCGACCAATAGCCGGCGGCGGGATCGGTGAAGGCGTCCCAGAGGCGCGAGAGGCCCACGATGGTTCCCATCACGGCCGGGGCCAGGAGCAGGATGTCCGTGGAGAATTTGAGCAGGTAGATGCCCAGAAGAAAACCAGCGGCTCCCACGGCGAGGCTTGGCGCGCCGTAGGCGATCAGCGTGGTAAGCGAGAGCGGCGGCTCCGAGGCCCCCGTTTCACGGACCTGCGACGTATCTGTTAGCGGTTCCACTCCCCTACTTATCTCATAGAGGGCATCTCATGAGGGAGTGCATCGCAAAAATCTGTTGATTATCTCGTTCGCAGGGCTCGCCTCCGAAACCCTGACGTCCACGCGGTAGCATTGTGGTAATGGTTTTTGCGCAACCCCGAGGCAAAGTCAGATCGTGAAGCGGATTCTCGTCGTGCTGGGGCTCGCTCTGGTGGCGCTGCTGGTGCTGCCGCCGCTGTGGTTCTCCCTGTTCCCTGGTGCACCGCCGCTCGAGTTGCCGCTGGCCGGCAAACGTGTGGAACTCGCACCGGGCCGATCCGTGAACGTGCTCGACGCCGGTGAGGGCCCCCCCATCGTGTTGGTCCATGGGATGCCGGGCAGCGCCTACGACTGGGAGCCCACCCGGAGCGCTCTGCTCGGCGCTGGCTTTCGCGTCATCGCCTACGACCGCATGGGTTACGGACATTCGGATGCCCGGGAGCCTGGTGACGTCCGAGTGGACGATAACGCTCGTGAATTGCTGGCTCTGCTCGAGGGGCTCGACGTGCAAGACGCCACGTTGGTGGGCTGGTCCTACGGAGGTGGCACGTCTCTGGTGGCTGCCAGACTGGACCCCTCTCGCATCAGGGGCCTGGTGCTCGTGGGGAGTGTGGGGCCGGGCATCGAGGCTCGCGGTGCGCCGCCAGTCTGGCTGATCGATTTCATCAATGGCCCGGTCTTGTCCTGGATCAGCGCCGTCCCTCCGGTCGCCCAGCGCGTGCGAGAGACGATGGTCCGGACGGCCTTCGCGCCTGAGCCCGTGTCGCCTGGCTACTCCGCATTGAGCGACGCCAACCTCGAGGCGCCCAACACCCTGGACACCCTGCGTCGCGAGGGCCGGGACCTGGAGGGGAGGGTCGACCTCGACCCCTCGGCGCTGGCCCTTCCGATCCTGGTCATTCAGGGTGACGGTGACCAGCTCGTGCCCCTCGTTGTGGCCGAGAACCTGCACGCCCGCGCTCGGGACTCGGAACTGCGGGTCGTGCCGAGTGGGGGCCACATGCTGCCCGTGACCCGCGGTCCCTGGCTCGCCGAGCGCATCGCGAACTTTTCACAGGCTCCCTGAACTCGGCACCTCTCTTGAGGTGCGACGAGCTGAGGTGGCCTTGGGCTCGTTGGTCTCACAATTCATTACGTCCGACACCCACGCCATGGACCTGGGCCAACCACTCGCTGGAACCTACACGTACCCAAGTGGCCTGACCCTGGGGAGGCACGGGAAGCGGGCCCTCTAGGCGTCCCGCGCGCCGGGCACGCCGGCGATCAGCTGTCGACCAGCAGGTCGAACACCACGGCGGCGAGCCAGCAACCGAGAAGGGGCCCGGCCACGGGGATCCAGGCGTAGCCCCAGTCGCTGTCGCGCTTGCCGGGGATGGGGAGCAGTGTGTGCATGATGCGCGGGGCCAGATCGCGGGCGGGGTTGATGGCGAACCCTGTGGGTCCACCCAGACAGAGCCCGATGGCGATGATGACGAGGCCGATGGGCAGTGCGTCCAGGGCCCCAAGCCCCACCTCTGGAATCGCCATGCCGAGCACCGCGAACACCAGCACGAAGGTGCCGACGATCTCCGAGAACAAGTTCGGCAGGGCGTGGCGGATGGCGGGGCTGGTGCAGAAGACGCCGAGCTTGGCGTCGGCGTCGTCGGTGGCCGTGAAGTGGTCGCCGTACTGCATCCAGACCACGGTGGCGCCCAGGGCGGCGCCGAGCATCTGGGCGACCAGGTAGCCCGGCACGAGCGCCCACGGAAAGCGGCCCGCCGTGGCGAGGCCCAGGGTCACCGCCGGGTTGATGTGGGCGCCGCTGTACTGTGCGGTGAGCAATACCGCCACGAACACGGCCAGCCCCCACCCGAGGGTGATCACCAGCCAGCCCGAGTCGTCGCCCCTGGCCTCGCCCTTGGTTTTGCGCAGGGCGACGTTGGCCACCACGCCATTGCCCAGGCCGAGCAGGATTGCCGTACCGACGAATTCCGCGAAGTAGGCGTTCATCGCGGCCGTGCACCCGCTTCCATCGCTTCGCCTCGTTTCGTCCGGTCGACCATGGGAGCCCTCGAATTCATTTCTTCTCGAATCCTCTTCAGCGCAGGTGTGGGAGCATGGCCAGCGGGGTGGTCGTCACCACGCCGGCGTCGACAGGGAGCACGACACCGGTGATCCAACGCGACTCTTCGCTGGCGAGGAAGACGGCGGCCCAGGCGACATCCCAGGCCGTTCCCTCGGTGCCCAGGGGAGCCGACTGGGCGCGCAACTCACGGAACTCATCCGTCAGCAAGCCGGCGACCATGGGGGTGTGGAGCTGGCCCGGCGCGATGCAGTTGATGCGAATGTTCTCCCTGCCATGGGCGGCGGCCATGTCTGTGGTCAGCGCCACGACGCCGCCCTTGGAGGCGGAATAGGCGACGCTTCCACCAGGACTCGCGGAGCGAAGGCCGGCAATGGAAGACAGGTTGATGATGGATCCGCCGCCGCCCGCGCTCATTCGGGGGATCGTGTGCTTGCACATCAGCATCATGCTCTTCAAATTGACGTCCAGGACGTTGCCCCATTCCTCTTCGGTCACCTCTACCGCCGAGGCACCGCTGGCTACACCCACGTTGTTGACCAGGATGTCGAGGCCACCGAACTCGCCCATGGCGGCTTCGGCTGCGCGTTGGCAGTCTTCGGAGCGGGTCACGTCGGCTTGGACCACGAGCCCCTGTCCGGCCTCGGTCTGTAGGTCGGCCAGAGTCGCTTCCGCGGCCTCGGGGTCTCTGTCCACCAGCACCACCCGGGCGCCCTCCCGGGCGAACAGGATCGACATGGCCTTGCCCGTTCCGACCCCGGGGCCGCTCGAGCCGGCGCCGGTGACGATGGCGACCTTGCCTGCCAGCCGACCCTGCGAATGTGTCATCTGGGTTCCTCCGGTCCCTTCCGTGTGGGGTCCGTTGGTTTCACCTTCCCCGTTGCAGTGCCGGGATCACTTCCGTCACGTAGGCGTTCAGGGCTTCTTCGTCCCAGGGTGCGCGCAACGCGATGTTCACGTTGTGGGCTCCTGCGTCCAGGTACTGGGTGACGCGCTCGGCGGCATCGTCCGGGGTACCGAGCAGAGACCCTGCCTGGAGCCGTGGCACGGCTTCGTCGCCCCAGCGTGTGCGCAATTCTTCGAGGGCGCGTGCCGCGCCCGCCGCATCGGCGGACAGGGAGAAGCTCAGGTTGACGGACCGCTCGATCTCGCTCGGGTTGCGGCCCTCGCGCTCGCACCAGCTGTCGAGCACACCATTGAGGCGCGCGTACTCTTCGGGTCCGACGTAGGCCGCGTTCCAACCATCCGCGTAGCGCGCGGCCATGCGCAGGGTGCGCTTCTCCCCCGTTCCTCCGATCCACAGGGGCAGCCGTTCCTGGACCGGAGGCGGCAGGCAGGATGCGTCTTGAGTTCGGAAGTGGGTGCCCTCGAAGGTCGTCCGCTCCTGGGTGAGCATGCTGCGAATCAATTGCACGGACTCGTCCAACATGTCCAGGCGCTGTCCGAGCGGGGGCAGACCATACCCGTAGGCGGTTGCCTCGGGTTCGTGCCAGCCAGCTCCCAGCCCCAGCACGAAACGGCCGCCCGAGAGGTGGTCGACAGTCGTGGCGGCCTTGGCGAGCAGGGCGGGGTTTCGATATCCGGGATACATCACCAGGATTCCGATGCGTGCGTTGCGGGTGTCGGCGGCCAGTGCGCCCAGCGTGGTGAGTGCTTCGAAGTGCGGCAGCGTTCCGCCGGCTGGTGGCGCCTCGTAGAGGTGGTCCCACACCGAAATCCAGTCGACCCCGGCGTCGTCCAGGCGGCGCCATAGGGACCTCAGAGCTGAGGCTTCGAGGTTTTGCTGTCCGATGTGCACTCCGAAGGTTCGTTGCATGGCTTCTCCTGAGTTGGAGCCGTTGGTTTCCTGTTCTTCCATCATCCTCGAGGCAAGCGTGTACGAGGCCATCCTAGACGACGGGCCCTTCGGGGGATATCCCATTCGGGCGCGAGTCGGGTGCCGATCTTCAGAGGCAGGTATGTTCCAAGCTGAGGTCGGTCGGGCTTGGATTCCCGAGTTTGTCTGCCTCCCCGCGAAGTGCTCGGGGATTGGCTTTGCCCGCTATGAGGTCGAGGCGGCCAGCCGTGCGGTGCTGGCTGCACCCGATAGCGTGAAGGTTGCGCTGAGCCGCTTTGTGGCGCTGACGGTTTCGGTCAGGGGCATTCCCGCGAGTCTCCGCGTGGGCTCACGGTTCAGAAATACCGCGGCCGTGATGGCGCCAGTGAACCCCTGGAGAATCTGGGTTCGATCGAATTCGGATTGCGTCTGAGGCGCGGCAGGGGCCTTGCCGGAATTTCGCGTGGATGGCGCTCCGACGAGTCCGGTGTTTCTGGTAGCGAAGTCAACCACCTTGGAACTCCGCAAGAATTGTCCGACGGATTTCGGGTTTCCCGCCACCAGGGCAAAGCGCAATCGAGCGCTGGAGAACGTGGCTGGGACTTGGATTCGCATCCGATCTTCGAAGGCCGACGCTGCCTGCCGGGCTGAGCGACTGAGGCGGAGAGCTTCGGTAGTCGTCCTCATGGAACCGAAGAGTCTGTTTTGGCGGCTTTCGGAAGCATAGTCGGTCCCGACTCCTCCTGGATTGCCCGTATCCGGGCTGCTCTGAAAGAGGTCGTTCCCGGAACGGACGCTTCGACTCACCGAGGGAACCGTCGAGGCGTTCCGACGGGAATTCGTCCCGGTTGCATCGTTGCCGTACGACGAACCGGTTCGAGCGTTCGCCGATCGACCCATGCCGATCGCGCCGAACTCATCTCCGCTCATGCGCTGGGAGGTCGAGGCTCTCGTCGGCGACGTTTCAGGTTTCTCGCCGGCTTCATTCCAGTCTTCGAGATGTTCCTTACTTTCGACTCCCACGTCTTCGGTGTTCAGGCCAATTCTTACGATTGCTTCGTGTCCGGATCTCTTCCAGGCTCGCTTGAATCGATTCGGTTCATCTTGAGTCTTCTCCCACTCTTCTTGTTCTTCCTTCGACCAGTTCTTGAGAATTCCTTTTCGTCTTTTTGCGAATTCTTCACTGTAAAACTTTTTTTCAGCATTCAACGTTCTGGTTTGTTCTTCGATCAACGCAGCTCGCTCGTTTTCTTGGTCGGCCATCAAGCGGATTCTTCCGTCCTCTTCTCCCTGGAAGTTCCTGAGTGCGCCTTCCTGTTGGAATTTTAATTCGGCAAGTTGGTTTTGTTGTTCGAACTTCCTTGTGTTGATGGGGTCGCGGTAGAACTCCTTCTCTGCTGTATTCAACTCTTCGATGCTTTTTCGCGTCCCCTTTGCTTCGGACGAGAACCTCCAATCCGCATATCCGAGCGTCGCCTCGATGCCAATTTGAATGCCCAGGACCTTCCAGTTGATTTTTCCGGTCGTGATCTCTTCGGTCGTGATTGTCCCGAGAACGGATAGGCCTCCCGCGGCGGCTCTTGCCGCTCGGGCCGCTTTGGGAGCGGCGATTCCACCGATCTCCTCGGCTCCTTCTCCGATGAGTGCTTCGACAGCACCCGTCAGACCCAATCCAGCCCCCATGAAGGCTCCTGTGATCGCGGAAACTCCCACGTCTTTCCAGCTGAATTCTTCCTGAAGACCGAGCCCGATGTAGACGCCTTGTTCGATGGCGTTGGAGACGGCAAAAAATCCAGCACCGATCGCAGCACCCACCACCACAGAAACCGTAGTCGCGAGAATTGCACTGTCGATACCAATGGCTGCAACGAGGGATGCCGAGGCGGCTCCTGCGGTCAAGACGGTCGCGACGATCGCGATGACCGTCACGATGATCGTGATCACAATCGCCAGGATCTCCTTGCATGCGCCTGGCGATGGGGCCTTCAGTTGGGGGAGTTCCGAACCTATGATGTTGCCGGCATCGTAAACCGCGTGTGAGTCGTAGGGGATTCGGCCGTTTTCGACGGTGTTGGGGATGACGACCTGCGATCCCACGGCTAATTCCGTTGCGGGATCGAGCCCGTTGGCTTCGGCAATGATGAACCACAGGCTTGGGTTTCCGTAGTAGGTGCCTGCCAGGGAGGCGAGGGTGTCTCCCGACGCGATCGAGTGCTGTTCAATGGTGGTGCTTGGAAAGTACTGGCCGATGTCTTGGAGTACCTGGTACACGGAGGTCGCGTCGTCGTTGGTCTCGTCGATGTAGTAGTAGAGGGAGTCGTCGGTGCCTTGGACCCCGTATTCGCCTACAGGGTTTCCGTTCGCGTAGAAGTAGTGGCTCCGCCGAGCGAAGTCGTCGGGGTAGTCGTCCGAGTCGCTCTGTCCAGGATCCCATTTTCTGGAGATGATGTGTCCTTGAGCATCGAATGAAAAACTCTTGATTTCATCCGAATCGCTGTTCTGATTCTCCCCAAGATTCAGTTTCGACAGGTTGTCATTCGCGTCGTAGTTCATTTTTGAGGATCCGGTGAGACTTCCGTCACCAGTACCATCGATTTGTTTCACGAGGCCGTTGGGGTTGTAGACGTAGGAAAAGTCATCGGTATCGTCGTCGTTCTCGTGATCGATGTTCTCGACTTCGCTGGTTTGCGCCCAATCGTTGTACGTGGTGTTCGTTGTCGAGTTCGTCCCGGCCGATTCGTCCTCGGAAGTCGAACTGATTTCGAGATATGTGCTGCTGTAGGTGTAGGTCTCCAAGATGGCGTCATCAGTACCGGGATCCTGGCTGAACCGAGTGATGTTCCCGACCGAATCGTAGGTCCAACTCTGGTCGTTGGTTCCCACACTGCTCGTCACCAGGCCATCTTTGTCGTAGGTGTAGGATTGAGAGGAGGTTGGCGTCCAGGATCCCCCCGTCTTCTGGTAAGCCTCCGCGTTCGCTCGATTTCCCGCATTGTCATAGGTAAAGGTCTTTCGCTCTTCGTCACCGTTCTGGTAGGCCATGACACGATTGGCGGCGTCGTAGGTGTAGGTGTGAGCGGTCGGTTCCTGGGCGGCCTGATAGAGAGTCGGGACCGATCGGCCAATCGTGACCGTATTGCCACTCTGGTCATAGTGGTAGGTGGACGAAAAGGTTTCCGAGTCGGCATGGTTCGACCAACTCCTCAGCCATCCGTTTTCCCAATACGAGTAGTCGATGGTCGCATTGTCTTCGGATTGGCTCCATCCCGTTCTCGTTTCCTTTGTTCTACGTCCGGCGATGTCGTACTGGTAATCGGTCGTTTGGCCGAGAGTCCGATCTTCGACCTTCGTGGTGTTGTTGTCGTCGTCGTAGGTAAACTCGAGTTTCTGTCCGTTGGTGCTGGTCTGTTCAGTGCGTCGCCCGTAGGTATCGTTGACGAAATACGTGGTCATCGGCGAGCCAGCGATATCGGTGTACTGCACGTAGGTGCTTTTCAGTCTCCCGAAAGCTTCCCATGAGTGACGGATCGTCCGCTCTGTTTTTCCCCCTAAGAGATAGGTTTCGCTGATGATGTTGTTGTAGATGTCGTGAGGGGTTTCGATGTCGACGAGTTGATCGTAAAAGCTGCTGTCGGTTTTCAGGCCCGCGAACGCCTCGGCGACCGTCGATGGCAAGGCGGCTGCCGAGTTCTGGTCGTTGCGGTAGCTATACTGGTGATCCAGATTCCCCATGGAGTCGTAGGCCTGTCCGGCGAAGTTTCCATTCGCATCGCGAGTCCAGATCTGGCGATCAAATGCGTCGTAGGTGTAGTTCGTCGTCGATCCTTCGGGAGTTGAAATCTCGGTCAGTCGGTTGCGTTGGTCCCAGGAAAGCGCGGTTCGGTTACCGCCCCCATCCTCGGTTTCGATGATCCGCCCGAAGGAGTCGTAGGTGAAATTTTCAAGGGTGTTGCTCAGTCCCTCGGTTTGTCGCGCCAGCAGACGGTTGCGTTTGGATAGATCCGGGTCCTCTGCATCCCCGTATTGATAAACGAGGGTGGAACCGGTGCCGGGCTGGGTCTCTCGTACGAGGTTTCCGAATTCGTCGTATGCCTGGTTCTTCAGGGTGGTCACGGAGACATCACCTACGAGAATGCCATCGCCACCGTAGGCCTCGGTGATGATGTTGCCGACTCCATCGTAGGTGTAGATGAGGGGCACGCTCATTCCAGGTTGGGTTTGTTGCTCCAGATCCCCGACAAAGTTCCACGTGCTCGTGGTAATTCCCCGAATCCCATCGGATGGGTCGCCGATCAAGGGGCTCCATTCCTGAGTTGGATTGTTGCGGTTGTCGTACGTCGCGTAGGTTTCGATGGCAACAAAACCTGGCGGTGGAGATTCCGCAAAGATCTCCGAACCGAAGAACTGCGTGAGGAGGGCGTTTCCTCGGCTGTCCAAACCGTAGGTACGCCAGATGCCATCGTTTTCGTTGGTTTCGACCAGTCGGCCGAGGACGTCGTAACGGTATTCTGTGTAGTAGGTCGGCGTCTGTGCTTCGGTTTGTTGGAAGCCGAGGGTTCCTGGGCTTGGTATCGACGACAGTGCAGTCGAGGTGCTCGAAGCGTCGACGTCTCCTGAGAAGTATCCAGGTGACACCGTGAGGCTCGAACTCGTAGCGGATCGAGTGATCACGCCATTGGTTTCCTGTGCAAGGGCGGAAATGGACTGCCCGGGGACTGGACCCACGGTGCTCGAAGAAGCACTGTCCGGTGTGGTGATCTCCATCCATTGGACGAGGACCTCGTGGCCTTCGGAGTCGGTATAGAAGACTTTGATCTCGTAGGCTGTAGAAGCATTTAGATCGATGGAAGGGGACGTCCAGGTCGCTCCGGACAGGGTCATGTCCAGCGCGGTGTGGAAGTATCCATCTGTCGGCACCGAGGGTTTCCATTCGATCTTGAGGGCTTCGTTTACCTCGGGTGCTTCGTCGCTGCCCAGGGTGACCTCGATGGTGGTGTCGCTACCGCCGGTTTGCATGGACACCTGGGTTGACGTGCTGTCGGCGGGGTAGGGGCTGTTTCCGTAAATGATGCTGTAGTTCTGTGGTTCAGGTGTCGTGAGTTCGGGCGCGAATTGAAGGTTTTCCTGTGTTCGATTGACTCGCTGTGAATTTTCCGGGAGGAGGGTGCCTTCGAAAAAGACACGTTGTGTAGTTCCCGTCGGGTTGCCTTCCGTATCGGTTGGGATTTTCCATTGGACCCATTGGGTCGTGTCATTTTCCGACGCCGACACGAATTGGTGCGGATAGGGTGCCTTGAGAAGGGTCTCTGGCGTGGACTCGGAAACGACCCCTGCTGCGACCCACTCGATGGCGATCTCTTCTTCCTGGGGGGCAGAGATCCCTTCGAGTTCTCCGCGCCAAATCTGACCGGTCCCCTGGTTCGCCATGGTGACGTGGGTTGAATCCGAAAGAACGAGTTTGGCGGATGTCACCGGGCCCGCGAAGGAGGCCGTGATCGAAAAGGTTCCGTCTGTCTCATCGGTCGAGATGGAGCGGACGGTGTTGGTGGTTTCGACGGTAACCGAATACTCCTGCGACCACGCCCATAGGCCTTCAGTGTTCTGGGTGAAAACCCGGTAGTAGATGGGCGTTCCTGTTTCGACAGGAAATTGAGTGTTGAACCGAGCCGGTTCCACCTCTCCACTTTCGTCTTGGACCGGAGTCCCCTGTTGCTGATTTGGGTAGATGCTGGGAGTGGGGTGGTCTGGATCCATGGTGTGGGAGGTCTTGTCCCAGAAGACCCACGAGTTCGTCTCTTCGGCCGGGGAAATTCCGCTCGGTCCTGCTTCAATCGCCCAGTCGAACTGAAGTTCGGGGTTGAGTCCATTGGTGACTGAAGCTGAAATTCCTTGGGGCCGCGGCGGAAGTTCGACAGAGGCGGGAGAGATCCAGGCTTCCGTCGTGTTTCCGGCCGTGTTGTATTCGACTCGAGAAATTGAATCGTTGGGAAGCAGTGAGTTCACGATCATGCCCTGGGAGTTGAACTGGTTCAGTGTCGTGACATTCTGGTTTGATTCGTAGGCTTGAACGTTTCCGGAGACCGGGGTGTTCAGGACCTTTCGAGTGATGTTTCCGTTCGGATCGTACGCCGCGACCATTGAGATGTCGGCTCTCGATTCGTCGGAACCCCCGGAGGATTGGAATCCGTGACTCGTGACTTTTTTGGCCCTCGACAATCGGTTGTATTCGAGAGTCGTCCACTGATCCATGTTTTTGTTTTCGCTGATACCGAAGAAGTCGATGAGGTCCTGGCGTGAATCGGGATTCGAAGGAAGTTCGGTGGCTAGTTGGGTGTCCGATGCAGTGACCTGTTGGTAGAAACGCTCCAGGCGTGTGGTGTTTCCCAGGCTGTCGTATAGCGTGATGTTCAGGACGCGGTTTCCATCTACGACAGCTACTTCGCGATCGTTGAGGTCGTAGTAGGTGTACTCGGTGAGCGTGGAATTGGCTTCGCTTGAATCGACATTGATTTCCCGACGAGTCTCGTTTCCTCGTTCGTCATAGGTCATGGAGGTCCCCACGCGTGCGAGACCGCTGGTCGTCATGACGGATGGGCTTTTCGAGTAGATGAGGTTGTCGGTGGCATCGTAGACCTGGTCGGTCGCATACGATGTCCCGGAAGGAGTTGGAAGTGTCCCGGCCGATGGATTCTGGATGGGGCTGACGTAATTGATCTGTTGAACGACGTGGTCCTGGCTGTCATAGGCCGTTTCGATCACGAAGCCGTCTGCGTCGACCGTCGCCACCTGGCGTCCGAGAGCGTCGTGATACGAGTAACTGGAGACGCCTCCAGGTTCGGCTGCGTCGAGCATGACTCCTTCGTTCGATTCGACGAGGTTTCCCCATGCATCGTAGAAAGATCGATCAGCCAGGCGTGTTCTGATCGGCTGGAGGACTGGGGGAGAGGTTTCAGTGGCAGGCGTGGAGATGGTGTAGGTCTCGACTTCCGAGAAGACGCTTTCCAGAACCCGATCTTCGGCGTCGAGTACCAGAGTTTGCGTGATGGGTTCGACCGCCGGAGGCGGTGCGGTATCTGCGCGGGGAGCGCTGCTCGGGGCGATCTTTCCATTTGATCGGGTCACAGCGGTGACGCTTCCGGTGGCATTGTATTCGGTGGTCTGCAGCGCAAAGTCACCGTTTAGTTGGCCGATCTTCCGGTTGTTTCCATCGAACCAGTAGGTCGTCGTGTAGTCCCCGGTGATCAAAGGGGAAAACTTGTCGACCTCGTTGGAATTGGCATTGGGGGTGGCGTATTGAACGAGGTTTCCGACCTCGTCGTAGGTGAGGGTTGTGGTGGGATGCGCGACGAAATCTCCATTCGCTCCCAGGAAGTCGAGGAGGTTCCAGATTCCCGTACTGAATTGCGGCGGTGCGGAGAAGAACTCCATCGCGGCTGATCTGATTTCGATGCATTGGCCGAGAAGGTCATAGATGAAGTGGGTCGTCGAGCCTTTGGCGTCGGTCAACGAAGAGATGGACGAGAATGCGTCGTAGGCATAGGTGGTCTCGTTGCCCATGGGGTCTTTCGAAGCACGGATTCGGTTCAGTTCGTCGTATTCGAAGAGGTGAATCGCCTGGCCGTTTGAAAAGCGGAGGATGTTCCCTGCATCGTCGAATTCGGTGGTTTCGGTCTGTTGGGTCGATGGATCCAGCGACCCGTAGGTTCGTTGGATGGGGCGATTCTGATCGTCATATTGGATTTGGGTGACCCGGTCGGGATCCGAGTTTCCGTTGGCCAGTGGAATCGAATTCGAGACCGTCTTCACCGTCTGATTGTTCGCTGCGTCGTATTGATAGGTTTCGATGATGGCATCGGACGCGGGTTGATCGGTACGGCGTAGGCCGGTGGCCTGAGTCATGCGCCCCGCGTGATCCCAGTTCCATTCTTGGATGCGTGGCGTCGTGTCGAGGGTTCGGCTCAACGGCTCGGAATTCGAGCTGGGATGGAGAGTTTTCTGAAGCGCGTCTTTCGCCGAAGTGTAGGTGTAGGTTGAATAGGAGGAGTCCGCGGCATCCTCTCGGATGAGTTGATTGGCCCCGTCGTAGGTGTTCTTCGTGGTGCGCCTGTTCTCTGGATCGTTCGGTGTGGGTCGACTCTCGACGGAGGGTGGGCTTGCCAAGGGCTCCATATAGGTGCGGGTTTCAGTCGTGTTTCCGGAGGCATCGAGTTCGTATTCGATCAGATACCGTTCGTTGTCGACACTGGACACCAACCGGTTGGCGCCATCGTAGTAGGCGAAGCTCGTGTAGAGCTGTCGGGCATCGGTGCTGGAGGTTTGGTTCCCTACGGCGTCATAGGTGAAGGTGGTGCTGTTTCCCAGGGCGTCGGTCGTGCGGATCGCGTTTCCATTCTTGTCGTACTCGTACTGGTCCGTGCGAGTCCGGGTTCCGTTCGAATCGGTTCCTGTTTCCCGCTTTTCGGTGACGTGATCGAGGGCGTCATAGCTGTAGGTACCGGTGGTTCCAATAGAGTTCGTTTCCGTCGCGACTCGGCCATTCAGGTCGTAGGTGTATTGCTTGGTGTTCCACACATCGTCGGTCGCGTCAGGGGTCGCCTCTCCACTCACACGCGTTTTTGTCTCGGTGACGTTGCTCACGCTGTCGTAGGTGTTTTGGACGAGGCTGGAACCCGACGTCACCTGAGTCAGGCGGTCTGCGAGATCCCATTCGTTGAGGGTGGAGACGAGGCGCTCCTGGTCGTTGCTGGTGGGCCCCGCAATGCCCTCCGTAGAGGAGAGCTTGTTGCCTCGGGAATCCCAGGTGCAGGCGGTCTGGTTGCCCTCGCCATCGGTGGTCTCGAGTAGACGGTCATTGGCGTCGTAGGCGTAGGCGGTGGTCTGGGCGTGGGCGGAGGCGTTGGCCGCTTTGGCGGCGTCGTAGTCGGGGTCGCTCGCCGCGGGGAGGTAGGCGCCGCGGGTCATGGAAACCCGGTTGCCAAACTCGTCGTAGACGGTGGTTTCGCTGAATCCGTTGGCGTCCGTCAGGGCAACCACCCGGTTCAAGGCGTCGTAGCGGGAGGCCACCTCGAACTGGCTCTCGGCCGCGCCGCGATACGAACGAGCCATGGAGATGGTGTTGCCGAAGGCGTCGTAGGTGGTGGTGGTCTCGATGCTCTCGTCGCTGGCACCGTCGGCATTGATGGCTGTCGAGGTCAGGCGCCCATCGGCGTCGTAGTGGTTGCGGGTCACGCGGCCCAGCGCATCGGTGATGGTCTCGGGCTTTCCGAGGGCGTCGTAGGTGTAGGCGGTGACCGAGGCCCCGGGTGAGGTCA
>JAKVBI010000040.1 GCA_022447545.1 Myxococcota bacterium | reverse complement strand
CTGGCCAGGTGCGGCACGCATTGTACGGATGTCGCACCGGTGCCGATGATTCCGACCCGCTTGTTGGCGAGATTCTCCATCAACGCTCCCGCCGCATCGCCACCCGTGTAGTCGTAGTCCCAACGGCTCGTATGAAAAGAGTGGCCCTCGAATTCGTCGATCCCCTCTAGACCCGGAAGCTTCGGGACATGAAGGGGTCCCGTCCCCATGGCAATGTATTCGGCAGTAAACTCGTCCCCCCGGCTCGTTCGCACAACCCACACAGAGCGGGTCGTATCCCACTCGAGACCGTTGACCTCGGTGTGAAAGAGCGCGCCGTCGTAGAGCCCGTACTGCTTGCCGATCCGTCGACTGTGCTCGAGGATCTCTGGTGCGTGGGCGTACTTCTCGGTTGGGACGTGGCCCGTCTCTTCCAACAGTGGCATGTAGACGAACGAGGCGGTGTCGCACTGCGCACCGGGATAGCGATTCCAATACCAGGTACCGCCGAAGTCACCAGCCTTTTCGATTACCCGCACGCTATCGATGCCAGCCTCCTTCAGGCGCGCACCGGTGATCATGCCCGCAAAGCCGCCACCAATGAGCGCCACGGTCACGTGGTCGGCAACCGGCTCGCGACTCACCATGGGCATATAGGGGTCGTTCAGATAGTGGGCGAGCGAGGTTCGCGCCAAGCGCAGATATTGGTCGTTTCCGTCGGAGCGCAGACGCTTGTCTCGTTCGGCGAGATACCTGGCGCGAATCGCATTTTTGTCGATGGGGGCGGCGGTCGTCACGAGGGCTCCTTTTAGAGGGCTCCACAACTCGATGGATGGGACCTGAGCACCAATTATCCCTGGAGTGTATCCGAGAGTCTGATCCTGTTCTCCGGGTCGATCCCACAGAAGTGACTTGTGGTTCACCTCTTTTTTGGGGCTCAAAGCTGGACTGGAACGCGGGTTGATCCCGTGGCGCAGGACCCTACCCATGCCGGAAGGGGTCCTCCGCCGCGCACACTGGAGCTCCGAGACCCCACGTGATCACTGTGCTCTAAGCGTCGACCGGGTCAACGAACGGGAGCCCTATAGCCAGCTCTTCGCGACATGTTCGGTCAACGATAGGGTGGGAAACTTCGCCCCGAAGACGTTCCTTTCGATCCGATCTCGTCCGACAAGGGAATTACCGAGCATTTCGCGGTGCCCACCGCGACTGCACATCGCTCCCAGGCCCGGAACTGAGCGCGACAGAATAATGGGCTCGGTCGCCCCCCTCTCAGCAAACCGTCCAAATGAACGATACCGGTGGCTCTGAAACACACGCTTCTCGACTCGGATTTTCCTCCGGGTCATCTACGTGGCGCGAACCTCCACACATCGTTGTCGACTCGAAGATCGTAGGGCTCCGTCGGCCAGTCACCTGGGTCACCCGATCCCGGTGGCCCCCCGGTGCCGGGGTCCGTCGGGAAATCGAATGTCTCCCGATCGCCACCGAATGTGTAGAGGCTTTGACGCAGCCCCCGATTCAATACGATCACATCGAAGTCGTACTTGATGTCCTCCGGCGAAGCGGCCCGCCAGGGCGGTGCCGCGGGCCTCCGGAGTGCCTCCCAATGAATACCATCTGAACTCTTCTGGACATCCATGGGGTTTCCGAACAGATTGAATCCACCGAAACAGAGGATGTTGTTCCAGAGAACCCCGCACTTGTGCCCTGAACGCGATTTCCAGGCGCGCCTCGTCAGGCGTTTCCAGTGCCGTCCATTCTTCGTCTTCCACACGTCCGCGAAGGCTGGATCGAGAAAACCCGCTTCACCGCCCATCATGTAGATGGCGCCATCCTTGACAACCGCCGAAGCGCCGCCTCGACCTTCCCAGGGCACGCGGCGAGTCACGCGGACCCAGTCGCGTCCGTCGCGAGACTTCCATACATCGCGGAAAAACTCTCGCCCCGCCCCGCCGATTGCAGGGTCGTCCCCCTGGGCTCCCGCGAAGACATAAATCCACCCCTGGAACACCACGGAACTCAATCCGGCTCGGCCTTCCCAACCCGCATCATCCGTCATCAACTCCCAATCAATGCCGTTGGAACTTCGCCAGACGTCGTTGTAAAACGTCGAAACAGGAAACGCCTCGGCGGGCGGGCAGCCATCGGGAACAGGGCAAACCAGATCGAAATTCTGGCCACCCATCACATAAATGAACCCATCCTTTTGGACCGCTTCGAAGAAGGCGCGGGCGGGCCATGGAGCTTCTCCCAGGCTCTCCCAGTTCCTGCCACGATCGTCGCTGACCCAGACATCGCGTTGGATGAGGCTCGCAAACGGCGGTGCCGGCGGAGGCAACGGGGTACGCCCACCCATGACATAGAAACGGCCATCGAGCTCGACGGATTCCAAACCGGCGCGTGGCGCCCAGGGCGCCGCGGGATTCACCCGCCTCCACTTGTATTCGTTGAAATCAACCCCTCGCTCTAGCTTTTCGAGCAGGAGCTTCAGGGAGTGGAGGAAATGACCCGGATCTCCGTTCTGCCACGCGAGGGCGGGGGAACTGAACACGAGAGAGGCCAGGCAGACAGCCAGAGAACGGACGATACGACGAGATGACAAGGGGAACCTCCACGAGCGCAATAGGAAAGGACTCCAGCACCAGATCAACAGGCATCACTTTATCGACTCATGGAAGCGTCGTCACCGGATTCGGTTCAGATTATCGACAGACTCGAAGTCAACTATTGCAACGGCTCTGGCGTTCGACCCACAGCGCCAGAACAATCCGGAGCCTGTTTCTCCACGGGGTCAGCGCTCATCCGTAAAACACCTGGCGCTACTCCTCCGTAGTTCTCCAGCAGGACGACGAGCCAAGCATGGCCACGATCCCATCGAACTTCCTGCACCCAGTTGCCCCTGCCACGCCGCCATTCCCCTTCGAGACCCGAGCTCCCAGACCCTCGACCCGCGGGTGAGCCTCACAAAGAGTATCGTCGAAGTTCGACCTCGAGCGCCCTGCTCTCGCCGACCCGCCTCACCCTGGAGAGAAGTCATCTTTCATAAGCTCGAGCAGATCCAACGGGTCGCCCTCCCCCAAGTCCAAGCGCCGTTGCAACCGCTGAGGCAATCGGGCCAGCCACGCTCCTGACCCCGGTCGTATTCCAGAGTCAGAGCAGAGCGTGGTTTCGTCAGCGGGCTGGGCCCTTATCGAGTATGAGACCCCAGGCACCGTTTCGCCGGGTGGAGAAGACGAGAACCGGATCGCCGTCAACATTGGTGGTCATGGCGAATTGGCCAGAGACTCCACCGTAGAAACCTCGCCCCTCATCAATCTGATACTTCCACAAAAGTGTTTCTTCGGAGAGGTCGATGGCTACGACGTAGGTGATGGATTCATTCGAATTGGTTGCTGCTACGATCATCACCGGATTTCCGGAATCGGCATCCGTGGCGAGTGTCATGACAGAAAAAGGCCTGAAAGAGCTACTGCTTTCGTCAATGATGTCATTGAAGTCGATCCGTTGAACCTCGTTTCCTCCCTCTTCGCTAAGGCGAACGATCTGGGAAGATTCAAACGGGAGGTACCAGATGCCCCCCTCAGGTCGCGGATCGAGGGCTGGAGACATTTGGGGCACCGATGAAAGCGAGTAACTCCAGAGAAGCTCTCCCCGATCGCCCATGTCCATCACGGCAATGGCGGCTGGGTCGTTGGCGGACGGCGTCGCGCCAGCTCCATCAAAAAAGATGACCGTCTTCCCATCGATACGACTCAGGGTTGGCGAAGTTCCGCTGGGCGCTCGGAACTCGTAGTACCAGGCGATTTCCAGCGCATAGCCGCTCGATCCCGAATCTCGGACGAGATCGATCGCATAGAGCCTTCCCGTACCCGACCTGCGAAACCTGCCGGAAGAGCGCGTCGAGATGTAGATCCTGTTGCCGGACACTGCAGGCGTATTGACAGTATCGAAGAGCACACTTCGAGTACGCCATCGCAAGCGGATCCGATCTTCGATCTGCAATTGAGCCACCAGGTCGCCAGTCTCGAAGTCGTACGCGGATACCGGCCCTCCCTTCGTCGCCAGGATCAGGTGGCCATCCTGGGTCACGTTGGGGCTGATCGGGTTTCCACCTGCAGTCGCCTTAGACCAGACCGTGCTTCCATCCGACCCAAACCGAACAATGTTCCTCTCATCAACTGCGACGACGTCACCATTGGGACCGATGATGGGGGAGGAATAGAAGGCGCGACTACTGAGCGTCTGCGAACCCCACCGCGGAACACCGTCGGGGTCGTAGGCCCGGATTTCAATTGGCCTACTCGACGATGAACGGAACGAGCACACCGCCGAATCGTCGTTCGCGACGCATCCGAGACCGACGAGGGAACCGTTGACGTCCGTGTCCCTCCACGATCCAACGACGCCGTACGAAAGAGGAAACACCTTTCCACTATTGTCCGACATTCCCGGGTCACAGTGAGCCATGGCGCAGCCGGGTCGAGCGAGGACATCGTCGACGCTGACCTCTTCAGCACTCGCAGCCGGTCCGATCGATAGCGCCAATGCTAGGAGAACGAGAAACGTCAGGACGGAGCATTGAAGCGGTCCAAGGACGAAGTTTTCAAGTTGACGAGAACAAATGGACATTGCGCCTCCTCATTTCAAATTCGCAACTTTGCGCAGTCGAATGAATAATCCGTTTCTGCGTTCAGAGCAAATCAAGCCCGCCCGAACTGCGATCTCCCTCTATGAAGATCACCTCTAGAAAATCGACGTTTCGTACTCCTGCCTGCTCGCTCTTACCCTCCTGGAATCGCCCGAGCGAAAGCCTGCCCCTCGTTGACTGCAATGGCCCCAATGCCGTCCCCGAACCCAATCCAAAATTTTTTACAGGCTCTGGGTCTGACAATCCTTGTCGGCAGAGGACAGAATCCACTTCCCACCCGGTAGCCCACGAGGAGCATGAGGCAGTCCCCGAGGACACGGAACAAGCACGAACCCTGGAGGATCGACTCGTCAACTATGCGGACGCCCTCGTCGCCGTCGCATTCGTCGGTGCCTCGGGCCTTGGCCTCGCCGTCGCGGATCCAGACATTCGGGTCAGCATCGTCCTTGGCGGCCTGCTCTCCGGGTTGATCCACATCTTCCGCCGCTGGGAGTTCGAACTCCGAAAGGGGCTTACCCCTCTCGCCGCGGCCCGCCGCTATTCCGGCTGTCTACACTGGGGCCGTTTGACAGTTGTCTGGATCGCTGTCGTGCAGTCGATCGGCATCATGCTCGCGATTCGGTAGCAGCGAATACTGCTACGCAGATCAAACCGTTGAACCAAGCGATCAGGTCCGTTTGGAATCCAGGGTCACACGACCTTCCGTTCACGGAGATCGTGAATTCGATCTTCCGAGCATCCGAGTTCGGTCAGGATTTCACCGGTGTGCTCACCGAGTGCAGGAGCGGGCAACTGAACCTCGAACGGCTGGTCTCGTACGGGCGCCGGCCAGCCGACGCTGGTGAATGCACCGGCTTGAGGGTGGTCCTCTTCGTGGAGGATTTCGCGTGCGAGCAGGTGAGGATCCTCCCTCAGATCCTCCAGTGAATGACTTGGACCCATCGCGATGTCGTGCTCGATGGCGACCTGAATCCATTCGGCGAGGGTCCGTGTGTGAAAAATGGACTGCAGTTCGCGCCGAAGTTCGATATCACCGCCGGCGAAATCCACGGGACCCTGACCATCCTTGGCGGACAGCAGATCTGTCCTACCTACGGCACGGCAGAAAGCGTCCCAGAACTTGTGCTCGATGCCACAAAACAGAATGAACTTCTCGTCTTCCGTTTCGTAGAACTGGTATTTCGCGCTGTCACTGTTCCCACCCGCACGAGACATCCCTCGCCGGTCGGTAATGCGATCATTGTTCCACCTGTAAGTCGCACCATACCATTGACTCGAAAGCACCGAGTCCGAGCCGGCTCCGTCGATATACACGCCCTTACCCGTGCGATCCCGATAAGAGAGCGCAGCTACGGCAGTCAGGGCCGTGTTGGTTGCGCCCAACGTCGTTCCATCCCCCGAATCACCACCCTTCTGGTATGTCATGCCGTCAGACCCCATCTCGATGGGAGTCGAGCCCACGAGCGCACCCATCATCGCTCCATGTGTAGGAATCGCAGCGTAGGGCCCTTCGGCACCATATCCACTGCACTGACAATAGATGATGTCGGGTTTCACCTCTTTTTGCGCCTCATAGCCAACGCCGAGTTTCTTACATGCGTCCGCTGCAAACCCATCGACGAAAATGTCAGTCTCTCGAAGTAGGTCAAAGAAAATCTCGCGTCCGTCTTCAGAACGAAGATCCAAGGTCAGGCTTCGTTTGTTTCGGTTTACATACAAATGCGCTGGACTGTTATTCGGCGTGATCTGCCCCAAAAAATTCCTGAGATAATCACCGACACCTGGAGCCTCAACTTTGATCACATCTGCCCCCAGATCTCCCAGCAACCGACCGGTTTGATCGCCATTGAAGAGAACCGCGCACTCCAGAACTCGAACACCACGTAGAAGTTCGATCAAAACAATTCCTCCGCCGGATCACCGGATACTTCCGCGCTTGCGGAGTTCGGAAAGGCTCTCTGGCTCATACCCGAACGATGACAGAAGCGATTCCGTGTGTTCTCCCAGTTCGGGTGCCAAACGAAACTCCACGGAAGCAGCGTCGCTCACCCGCACCAGGTGTCCGACCTGCCGGACCCGTCCATCCCTGGCATGGGGAAGCTCAACAGCTCGGCCGCTGCGTTGGTGAGCCGGGTCGCGCAGAAACCGAGTAGCGTTGTATTCGACGGGTTCTGCCACGGGAACGCCGAACTCAGTCAATCGTTCGATCCAGTGCCGCGTCGATCTCGTTTCGAACTGTCTCTCCAAAGCCAGCGACAGTTCGTCCCGTTGAATCTGCCGTTGAGCCTCACTCTCGAATCGCTGATCGGTTCGAATCTCGACCTTCGTTGCACGACTGAGTGCATCGATCTCCTCAATGGTTTCTGCCACAAGGCACAACCAACCATCCTCTGTTTTGTAGAGTCGAGAGAGGGGTCCGGTTCCGCGTTGGAGGGGATCGAGTTTTTCCGCGCCCAGCACGCTTCCTTCCGGGGTACGAACAACGTGCGCCATGTGATACATGGCCGCGTTGAGTTGCGGGTTTTCAACGAGGAGGCCGTCACCTGATCGCTGATGGTTCAACAGTGCCATCAAGATTCCGACGGCGCCCATCAAACCATTACCGGGGTCCTCATTGCCCAACGGGAACAGAGGCGGGTTGAACTCACCTGCGACCTCAAATCCCACACCGACGTATCCGGAGAGCATGGGAGCAAAACTCTGCCAGTCTTTCGAGGGCCCGCTGGAACCCCAGCCAGGCGCATAAAGGTACACGACGCTCGGCTTCAACTCTCGAACCTGCTCGAATCCCATTCCGAGGCGCTCTGCCACACCAGGGCGCATGTTGTGATGAATCACATCCGCCCATTCAATCAATTGACGCCGTGCGACATCCAAATCCGGATCCTTCAGATCCATCGCCACAGACCTTTTCCCCGCCTGAGCCGAGCGGAACACCCGCGCGAGCCCCCGCAAAGGATCGCCCGACACGGGTTCCAGCTTAATGACGTCGGCTCCCAGCTCAGCCAACAGTCTCGACGAATACGGACCCGCATAGAAAGCCCCGAGGTCGAGCACACGGACTCCGTCGAGAAGCGGAAGAGAGCCGACCGTCGGGTCGACCGGTTTTGGTGGCGCTACCAGTGTCTTCCGCAACTGCTCAAGGATTTCTTCTCTATGCGCCCCCGGACAGGGGGCCGGAGCGAATGTAGCCGGGTTCGAGGAACCAAAACGGAGTGGCAAAGCGACTTGATCTACGGATTTCAGGACTGGATCTTCGATTCGGATGGTCATTTCGTTGTGGATAGCCTGGGGGGCATCGAACACCTCTCCCTGGCGTAAATGCGGTACGGCACAAACGTCGGCTGCGAGCAGGCTTTCGAGCCAGTGCTCTCTGGGACGGGATGCGAAGATCTCGTGGATCCTGGTTTCAAGTAATTCCTGCTGCTCGGGAGTGAGCGGAACTCCCATATCGAGCCCATCAGGACTGGGCGGGATTCGGTCGTCCAGTCCAATCACCTGCATCAATCGCCCGAAGGCGCCGACAGCTCCAGTGTGTACTCCGAGATATTCATCATCCGAGCAGCGGAACGAAGTGGCGACCAGCCTATGCGAGCCCGGTGCTGGCGTGGACGGATTGTCATCTACGTCACCCCACATCATCGACAAATACGCCAGGGCTCCATCATAAAGGGAGGTCTCAACTCTCCTCCCCGCACCATCGATCCCACGCCGATAGAGCGCAGCGAGCACACCGATCAGAGCCAGGTGAGCCGCACCAATGCTGGCAAAGGGCAGGCCCTGGTAAATCGGCCCCTCTCTATGTCCCACCTGCTCTGCGTGACTACCGACCACGGCATGAACGATGGGTTCATAGGCGGGCAAATCGGACCATGGAGTATCGTCGCCAAAGCCGGTGATCGAACAGTGAATGAGTTCTGGCGCAGTTTCGTGGATCTTCACCCAGTCGAGATCCGGCCATGAAAAGCTGCCTGGTTCATCGGCCACGAACAAAATATCCGAAGAGCGAACCAGTGCGTTCAGGATCTCGAGGTCGTCCGATACGCTCGGATCGATCTCGATGCTTCTTTTACCGCGGTTGAATACAGAGTATGGAACCGAAAGGATCTCGCGTTTAAAATCCCCTCCGCGCGGCTCGACCCAGACGACATCCGCACCGCAATCAGCCAGAAAACCTGTGGCGCGTGGGCCCGACATACCACTGGAACAGTCGAGAACTCGAAGCCCCGCGAGAATTTCCGACACCTAGGCCTTCCAACGCTCGTGGTGAAGTTGGAAGTACTGATACGCATTGTCGCGCAGGATCTTCCGAGCCTCGCCTTCAGGAATTTCAGCAAACTGATCCTCGATGACCTTTCGAGAGTCGGGCCAATCGCACTGCACGTGAGGAAAGTCTGTAGACCACTGAATTCGTTCGACTCCGATATCGTGACGAACCTTCAAACCAAAGCGATCGACCTGAAACCCCCAGTGAAAGTGATTATCACAGTACCAGCTGGGAGGATGAGGCCATTCGGTTTCCGACCAGTACTTATGGCGATTCCAATTCTCATCGGCATCCTCGCGGAACTCGGGGATCCAACCAATCTGTGTTTCGGCAAAAAAGAATTGGAGCTGGGGATAACGATCCAATGTGCCGTGTTGGATGAGTTGAATCACTTGACTCCCGCGGGTGACGGTCTTCGAAAGCATTCCTGCGATGGGTGCAAAATTAAACATGCCCTGATTCTGAGCTGATTGACTCTCTGCTGCGACACCCCCACCAAAACTGACGTGGGCGGTCAGAGGCATTGAAAGTTCGATCGAAGCCTCCCAGAACTTGTCATCTTCTTCAGGAATCGGAGTCGATCCTCCGTTGGGCCAAGTGTGCAAGACAACGCCGCGGATACCGGGCATTTTGGAAACCCGTCTCAGTTCGTCGATTTGGTCCTCGACGCTGGTCGCTGGGAGAATCGCAAGGCCCAAAAGTCGGGATGGATCCACGGCGGTGAACTCCTGCGAAAGCCAGTCGTTGTAACCGCGAACAATTGCGACATAAGCCTCCGACGGCAACTCGCCAGTGTCCAGGGTTCGTTGCCCAGAGACCGCCGGAAACAAGAGCTCCGCGTCGACACCATCCTGGTTCATCTCCTCGAGCCTTTGGTCTGCGTTTCCTGCGCCCACCAATCCTTCGTCGTAGCTGATGCCTGTGGGTTTAAGGTTCTCCCAACCCCTCCCTGCCGAGAAGTTCAAACCAAGAGGAATCGGCGTGGCCTTGCCGTGAATCAGCCAGGCATCACCCCCATTGGGGAGTTTGACCACTTTGGGGCAGTACTTTTGAAACGCAGATTCAACATACGGCTCCCAAAAGTAAGGAGGCACTTCCAAGTGGGAGTCAGTCGAGATGACTTCGTAGTCGCGCATCGTTTCCTCAGTTCAGTGTTTTGAGTTCGACGAGTGAGCAATTCCTAGCTCCATTCTAAACACTTGGACATCGAGGGTGCAGCGAAAGAGAGAATCCGGCTCGAGGCCCGCCAAAGAGTCCGCTCCTCGAGCGGGAGAGCCATTGAAGCTTTCCGAGAGCTCCTTTTCACCCATTGAGCGTTCCAGCCGGTCCGCTGGCCCGGAGCCGCGCCCGGCGCTATTCAAGAGCCATGCATGATCTCGTCCTCCGGAGGGGTCTCGTCGTCGACGGGTCCGGAGAAGCGCCTAGCACGGGCGACGTCGCCGTCGACGGCGGGCGCATCGTCAGCGTGGGCCACGTCGAAGATCGCGGCCGCCAGGAGATCGATGCGAGCGGCTGCTGGATCACCCCGGGGTTCATCGATCCCCACACCCACCTCGACGCCCAGCTCTGCTGGGACCCGAGCGGCTCACCTTGCACGGCCCATGGGGTCACGAGCGTCGTGCTGGGGCTCTGCGGCTTTGGAGTTGCACCCTGCCCCCCGGGCGGGGACGACTATCTGCTCCGTGCGCTCGAAGTCGTCGAGGAGATCCCCTTCGCAGCCACCCGGATCGGTGTGCCCTTCACCTGGGAGACGTGGCGCGACTACCGCGACCATCTCTCGACGCAAGACCTCGGTGTGAACGTCGCAGGCTTCGTACCCCACTCGTCCCTGCGGTATGCGGTGATGGGCGAGAGAGCAAGAGAGGCCACTGCCAACGAGCAGGAACTCGAAGCGATGGTCGCAGCCCTCAAAGACGCTCTTGAGGCCGGCGCCATAGGCTTCGCGACCTCCCGTGGCCCGAATCACGTCGACGGTTTTGGCGGGCCCGTTCCGAGCCGTCAGGCCGACGATGACGAGCTCGAAGCCCTCGTCGGTGCGTGCCGGGGGCGCCTATGGCAGATCAACATCGAGACAAAGTTCAGCGGCGATGCTGCTGCCCTTCGCAACGAGGTGGGACGCTACGCCGGCTGGACACGGCGCGCGGGAGCACGGCTGACCTGGACTCCCTTCTACGCAGACCGAACGGCCGAGATTTGGCCCGAGGTACTCGCCGAAAACGCACAATGGAATGCCGAGGGGTTGCGGATCGCGCCCCAGGTGACCCCCGTTCCCATCACCCTGCTCCTCCGGTTCGACGAACAATCCGCCTTTACGGCAATCCCCGGCTGGCAGCCGGCTCTAAAGGGCTACTTCTCCGAGTCGACGCAGAACAGGCAGCGAAGACTAGCGGACCCGGAAGTCCGGCGGTCCATGAAGGGCGCCAAACCCGAGCCCCGGAACCCGCTCAACCCGGACTTCGAACGCTGGACATTCGCGGTTGCTCCCTCGAACCCTGCACTCTCGGGCCGAACTCTGGCCCAGCTCGCGCGTGAGACCGGCCGTCATGCAGTCGACGCACTCTGCGACCAGATACTCGCCGACGACTTTCGGACACGGATCAACGTTCCGATTCTGAACCGCGACGAGCCGGGCGTACTCGACCTGATCACGGATCCCCATACGGTCGTCGGACTCGGCGACGCAGGCGCGCACGTCATGAGCGTGACGAACTATCGATACCCGACCTTCCTCCTGGGCGAATGGGTCCATCGCCAGGGGCGATTGCCCATCGAAAAGGCGATTCGGCTGCTAACGAGCGCGCCTGCCGAACTCCACGGCCTCGTCGACCGAGGCCGGATTCGCCCGGGGAACGCGGCGGACCTCTGTGTGATCGAGCCGGGACTCCTCGCCCTCGACCCCGTCGAGGTCGTCCACGACCTGCCCGGTGGGTCTCCGCGGCTCTTCCAGGGTGGGCGCGGCTTTCGCGCGGTGTTCGTAAACGGGGAGCGGACAGTCGCCGACGACGAACCAACGGGCCGACGACCGGGACGGGTGCTGTCAGCCCATTCGCCCTGAGGCAGCGAAAGCTCCGCCTGCCACACGGACGACTCAATCGAAATCCAAATCGAAAACTCGACATTCCGGGTTCGAGTTCTCTACCCATCCTCGCGAAGTGACGGCTTGGGACGTTGTCGTCTTCTATGCTCCCGTTGGAGGACAAATCTGTGCAGAAACTCATTTCGCGATTGGAAACAAGCGGGGTGGCATTCATTCGAATCGGTTGGGTCGACAGTGGGGGTGTCTTGCGAGTTGAAGCCCAGACCCTGAGGCACCTGGCCTCGGTCCTTGAGGACGGGATTCCCCTGGTCCCAGCTGCCCAGGCGGGACTTCCTCTCGACGGAATCGCCGACGACCCGGAACTCGGAGCGGTGGGACAGGTCTGGTTGGTTCCCGATCCCGACACCGTCCGGGTACTCCCTTGGGAACCGAAACACGCCAGCTGCATGGGACGCTTCGTGCAGTCCGACGGGTCCCCTTGGGCTCATTGCCCACGAGCGGCACTCGATCGCGCCCTCGCGGCTCTCGAGCAGAAGGGCCTCAGCATGCAGGCGGCCTTCGAGCACGAATTCATGCTGCTGCGACGCGAGAACGGGCGTTTGCAGCACTTCGAAAACTCCGGTTTTGCGAGCGCACGCGGTCTCGACCACGCCGGGCCGATTCTCGACCGCATGGCATCAGCCCTCGAAGACCAGGGCGCATTCGTTCGAGCCCTGCTGAAGGAAGCTGGGCGCTCCCAGTTCGAATTCTCTACCGAGCACGGAAGTCCTGTCGAAGCTGCGAACCGGTTCTGCGTAGTACGGGAAACGATCGGGGCGGTCGCCGCCGCCGAAGGCTTGGTGGGAACGTGCCTGCCCCTGGTCTTCGAGCCCGAGGCGGGCAACGGCTGGCACCTCCACTTCAGCCTCTGGCGGGAACAAACAAATCTAACCGGTGAGGGCAACCACCTCGGCAGAGAAGCGGAAGCTTTCGTCGCCGGAATCTTAGACCATCTACCCGCACTTCTGGCCCTGACTGCCGCATCGCCGAACTCATTTCGGCGCATCCGCCCCGGAGCATGGTCCGGTGCCTTCCGGGCCTGGGGGTACGACCACAAGGAGGTTCCTTTGCGTGTTCCGACCGAGCGCCATTCGGCACCGACCAATGTAGAACTCAAGAGTTGCGATGCGACCGCGAACCCGTACCTCGCTCTTGCTGGTGTTATCACAGCTGGCCTCGACGGAATCGGCCGCGGGCTGACTTTGCCCAAACCCATCGATCGCGATCCAGCCCTTCTGTCGGAAACAGAGCAACAGGTCCGCGGTGTCGCCCCCCTCCCCGCAAACCTTTCCCAAGCCCTGAACCTGCTGAACGATGACCCTACGCTACAAGCGGCCTTGGGCGCACCTCTGCTCCGATCGTACACGGCGGTGAAGAGGGCCGAGATCCGTGCACTCGAAGAATTCGACTTCGATGAAGAAGTTTCGCGATTGGCCGAGATCTACTGAGCTCGGGTCGAACGCACCGCCCAGCCGAAATGGGATGAGCCCCGTGCCCCTTCTCGAAGGAGGTGGGGCTGTTCTTCTGTTTGGACGGCAGCCGACATGGCCCACCTCCAGATCTCGTCGTGCGTCTGAGCCTCGACAGAAACCTCCCGAACCCGTTCGCTCTCGACGCGCCATACCTCCAAACCTTCGAGCACGAGTTCCGGGTTCTTGCCTGTGAGAACCCCCAGGGCTTTCCAAGTCACTTCCACTCGATCCACTGTTTCCAATGACCGTACATTTCTCGGGCCGGGAAGGAACGGCACGAGCATCAGATCGTTCTCAGGGGAAAGGGTTTCGATCCATAACCGCTCGACCTCACCATCGGCGCGAACCAGGTATGGATTGTTTCGAACCTCTCCGTTCGAGAGATGCACCGCGACCCATAGCCTTCCAGGACGCATGAATGGCAAGAGCCGCTGTGCCTTTCGCGTGCGGAATCGCAACCACAAAGTATCCGTAGCCCGTAGGTCGTAACCCCTCAAATCCACACCAAAGCTGTGCCCATCCCACTGGGGAACCGGAAGGGAAAGAACGTCAAAACTCCTCTCGTCCCCCAGTCGCTCGAGCAGAATCGCGGAATGTTGGTACGGAGAACTGGCGAGTTCGAACCGTTTCAAGAGGTGACTGAACATCGCTGGGCTCCGGCTCGGATTGGGGACATCATCGATCTGCCACGAGTCCAGGATCAACAACACCATGGGCGACTCCCGCGTGCTCATCAATTCCACGTTTCGGCGATCGAGTTCCCGAGTCGTCGCCATATGGACTTGAACCGTGTGAATGGGATCACGCCGATCGAGCATCGTTGACACCAGAGACTGGTAGGGCCATACGAACAACGAGTCCATGGGCACTTTTTCAGCTGCTTCGATTCCAGCTTTCAACGATTTCGCCGTAACTTTCCACTCGGCGGCTCGAGGATCGATCGACAGAATGGCTGAAATCCGATCCACGGAATTCTTTGGTTTTTGGATCTGCCAGATGGCAACGGTCAGAGCAAATCCACACCCGATTAATAACAGAGCCCGCCTCTCATCCCTTGTGCGCAAATGGCCGGATACCAGAAAAACGGCTGAGAAGACGATGGGCATACACGCCAATTTCACGTGATATCCATCAGAGCGGGTCACCCCATAGGCGAGCCAAACCGCTGACAACGCGTTCGCTGCCAAGAGAAGCATGAGGGTGGCAAACCGAGATGCTGAAAAATCACGCCGTAGCGTCTCCATTTTGAGTTCTCGATGGAGCCAAAGGATCGTCCCAGCCGCAGCCAGCCAACTCGTGCCCCACAGAACGAGGTCAGTCACAGACGAGAATGGTTTATTCATCGTGAGCCGATATTCGAGCACCAGGTCCGCGAGATCACGAACCGTCGTCAACTGACTCGGCCATGAGACCACCAGAACCATGGAAACGAGCAATCCGAGAAGCACCGCCGCCGACAAGACGATGACTCCACGCCGCACTCTCCGTAGCAAGCACTTCTCTTCCCTGGCGGACAGAATGGCAACCCCGCCGAACAGCGCGATGCCGATCACGAAAAAAGGGCCCGTGTCGAAAGAGTAGAGGGTGCACGCCAGGGCGATCACGAAAGACGCGATAAAGAGTGCCAGATCGAGGGAACCCTTACGTTGCCCAGA
>JAKVBI010000004.1 GCA_022447545.1 Myxococcota bacterium | reverse complement strand
CGTTGGCTCCGTTGATGCCCTCGAGTCGCCAGCCATCGAGGCGTGTGCCCGGTGGTGCATGAATCTCCACGAAGGTTTGGCCCGCGTCGGCCCCGGGCGCGTCGTAGTAGACCTCGGAAATCAACGGCAGCGCCGCAGCCCGCAGAGGCAAGCCCAGGAGGAGGGCCAGCCACGCCCTGCGAATCCCTGGGCTGCGAATCCACGGTCCGAACGAAAACAAATAGTTCACATCGAAACTCCTTTGATTCGGGGACCGGGTTTTCAACAAACGTCGACGGAGATCACGGCGCCCCTGGGGCTGCATGCCGGCTGAACCAGCCGTCCGTCCAGGCGTCGAGCCCTGCGGCCAGTTCCTCCGCCCGAAGCTTCAACAACACTGCCTCGGAATCGCCCTTGTCCGCGTAGGCGTTCCACGCCGCCAGGGTCCGCAAACGGTCGAAATAGAGTTGAGTAATCTCGTCCAGCACGTCGTTGCGCAGCGCCACCACGGCACGCGACTCGCGGGAGACGCCGATCTCTTCGGGGTCGAAGACCGTGTCGCGCAGATCCCAGGTCAGAGCGAGGGAAACCGCGTACCCCGAGGCGTGATCGCGTCCCCAATCGTAGAGGTGGCGCGTATCGCCGTAGGTGTAGGTTTGGTCGTAGCGGAAGTCGCGGAACTCATCCCCGTCGTGGGCGGCGCGCACCGAGACCTCGGGCCACCAGCCTCGTGCGCGCACTCGATGCAGACGTCGTGCGGGCTGACCCAGTGAGCGATCCAGGATCTCCAGAGCCACTCGCTGAACTTCGACGACGGTCGGATCCGAGCGGTCTTGTCCCTCCGTTTCCACGGCACCCTGACCGAAGGACTTCTCAATCGACCACAGTTTCTTCGAGCCAACGACGAACAACTCCTGGCCACTGCCGGCCAATGAGTGGATGGATTGGAAACCGACCGGGCTCCCGGTCCGGCGCCAGGGGCCCGCCAGGGTGGGGGCCTCGAGTAAGCCACGATCCGTGGCCAACCATACGCGGCCGAGGGCGGAATGTACGCGGAGGGCACGGGCACCCGGTGGGAGCACCGGGTGCCACACTCGCCAGGTTCCCGAGATCTCGGGTCCAGTTCCCATGTTCAGTCCTGCGATGACTGTCGGATAGAGGATCGCCACGTCGGCACCGGGCAGCCCGAGTGCGAGATCCACCGGCCAATCCCCTCGCGGCGCATTGGGCAACGCTCGTCGTTCCACACGCGTCTTTCTCATGTCCCCGGTCCCGCTCAGAACGACGCGCCACAGCTCTCCTTGGATCAGCGCCCAGCACTCGAGCGCTCCTCTTTCGCCGGCTGGCGACTGTCCCAGGGCCAGGCCCTGCACCTGCCCGCGCGGCACGGGCGGCGGCAGGGCCCTCCACCGGAATTCCGATCCGCCCAATTCGTCCGCAGAAGGAGCGTCGGACAAGAACACCCCGCGGTCCGTAGCCAGCGCGATGCGGCCCTCTGCCGCCAGCAACCGGGAGACCGTCCGCCGTGCGGCTCCCGGCGAGAACAGGAGTGGCCCGAGCCAGGCCCCACCCACGCTTTGGTAGAGGCCCTGTTCGGTGGCCGCCCAGAGTTCCCCGGTCGGTGTGCGGCGGGCGGAGATGAAGATCAAGTCACGCACGCCACGCGGGCCCAGCCGATGAGTGAACCCACGATTCAAGGTCCGCTCCCATACCCACACGCCGTCGGGCCCACCCAACGCCAACCCGCCGGTGACCGAATCGAAGGCGACTGTGGTCCAGGCGGCCCCTGGGGAGGCCGTCGGAATTTCACGCCAGGCAATCGTCGGGAAAACTTCCGCAAGCGACGCTGACGCCCCACACAGGCAGTAGGCGAGAAACAAACATCGGACCACAAAGCAGTTTCAGAGCAAGTGGCGTGCCAGACGCTGCGAGAAGAGGGGGTGACTGTGACGCTGCGACAATGGCGGACTCACGTGCGGCGCGAACGTGCGTTCCCACGCCTTTCGGGGAAGAGGGTTCACGTTGCCAGATCTTGGAGAGAGAACCTCTCTGGCGATGAACTCGCCGCTGCCGCGGGGACCGCGAAGCATCGAAGTCGGGGTGCATTCCATGGTTCATGCATCCGGGGCGCGCTCCTGGAATCACTCACGCGCTGGCCAGCGATGGATCCCGGGCATCTGGTCGAAAGCTCGGTTTTCTGTGGTTGGTTTCCGCTCGTTTGCTCGCCGATGTGACGACCCCCCACGTTCCTGGCGGATCCCAGGGGCTGAAAGCGGATAGGGGTGTCCAAGGCTCCTTCTGGGCAACTCACCCGGGAGGGTACGGGTGAAAGTGGAGGGACCTCGGAGGTGGCGAGCTTCGAGGCTAGAGGGTCAGTCGTCCCGTTCCGTTTGCTGGGGTGGCGGGGTCACGCGGAGGCACGGGGCTCGGAGCCGGCGCTGGTTGGATTTCTACGGAGGCAGGAGGGCCGCGATCGATGGGAGTCGGGTCCACTTCCGTATGGCCGGGGTCGGTTCGATGCAGGTCAACTCCTGGTTGGGTGAACTCGGGGCGATCCAGGTTTGGGAGGTCGAGATTGAGGCTGTCGAGATCGAGCACGGTCCGGCTGTTCGGGAGGCAGGCCAGCTGTTTTCCACTCGCGGCTTCGAGGTGTTCAATCCAGGCTTCGCAAGTCTCCGCCCAGGTACAGGGCTCGCCGGGGTTGCAGACGCGCAGGCGCGAGCCCTCGCCAATTTCCGCTGGGCGGATTCCTGCCAGCACGAACTGTGGTGAGGAGACCAGAGCACCGCAGTACTGACGCGCGCCATCTTCGAGGTCTCCGGGAGCGATATCGGCGACGAGGGTGTCGAGCGAATATCCGTCAAAGAGAGCTTCGACCGTGGTTGTCTCGGTGCCTTCGGGCAAATCGGCGTCGAGGGTGGCCTCTCCGATCAACCAGTCCTTGAGGGTCAGTGCCACGTCGCGTAGAAGCAACGGGGGCTCTTCGGGGTGGTTGTCGTCCCAGTCCATGGCCGCATCGCGGAGGGTATCGATCCAATCTTCTCCTTGGCCTACGGGTGTCTGACAAGCACCGTGGCGATCGAACCAGCTCATGGCGGCGACGAAGTCCATGGAGCGTGTACCGGGCCTGTAGTCGTTGATGTACTGGCCCATGTTTTCTGCGAAGGCGCGTTCAGTGCCCGAGTTCGAGACCAGGTGCGGGGGCAGGGTCTCGTGTCCCAGGGCCTTCGCCAGGGATCGCACGAGCACTCGGGGAGCGTAGCGGTGGACGACGCGCCCCTGACCGTTGAACCGGGTCTCCGGGGCAGCATCGGTTTCGCCCGGGTGAACGGCCAACCACGGGTCGAGGAGCATGGGGAGATGGTAGGGGGAGTCGTGGACTGCATCGTTGGCCGCGTAAGGAGCCGTGCGGTTGAACCAATCACTGGTGAGGATTGCTTCGAGCAGGCTGCCCAACGACCAGTTGTTGCGCAGAAGCTTTTCCTCGGTGAGATAGCGAAGCATGCCGCGTTGGGGGATGTTGCGGGAGTAGCCATGGGGGATCGTGAGGCGCTCGCCCATGATCTGTTCCCACACGTTGTTACTGATGTTCAGTGCGAGCATGTAGGCCATGGCCTGGTCTTCCGTGAAGTCTACGTCGTTGGTGTAACTGGCGAGACTTTCCCCGGACAGCTCTTCGATACCCTGGCGCAGTGCTGCTTCCACGTCGAGGATGTTTCGACCGGTCCCCGTGATCGAGGCGAGTTTCGCTTCCACGGGGTCGGGGTTGGGGGTGTTGGGATGCATGCCTTCGATCGATGCACCCACTTTTTTTCCGCGGACACAAGAAGGATCGATCCCCCACGGATAGAAATCGCCGCCGCGAATTTCGGGGTCGAAGGGGGCGTGTGAGGACACGAGTGTGCTTTCGCTGCCGAAAGGTTCTTCAAGGACTTTCGCCTCTGTCACAGGAAAGGGTTCGTATGTGCGGTGCCAGCCCGGGATGTTGTCCGAAAGTGAATAGTTCTCGTTGTGGCATCCCATGCAGCTCTGGTTGCGGCCGAGGTAGAGCTTGTCGAACGCAGTTCCGATCCTCTCCCGCCCAGCCGGACGGCTGTCGCTTTGGTAGCCGGGATGCATTTGAAACGGGATTAAGTGGGACAGGTAGATGGGTCCCAGGTCGTCGAGTTCCAGGGAAGACCGGATCAAGTCGATCATGTTCCAGTCGTGGCTGGGCAGGTTGCCCGCGCCCGGAAGACCACCAGGGATGGGCTCTACCGGAGCATTGCTTCCGTCGGGGTGGTGTTTGTCGACCCACAGGGCGAGTTGCCCTCCATCGCTTTCTCCCTCTTCGAAGGCCATGGGGCCCCCCCAGCATTGGGTGTTGGCGGTCCGGTTGGCGGCGAAGAGGTCGGCTCGTTGAACCTGCAAATGGTCGACGAGTATTTCCGACCAGTTGACTGCGAAGTCGGGATCCAACGTGACGGCACGCGTAACCGCGGTTCGACCGAGCAGGCCCGCTGCTTTCGCGAGGACATCGGTTTCCTCCCAACCTCGGCTCTTGCGACCCAGAAGTTCGGGAACCATTTGCTGCACCCAGCTGGAGTTTCCGTTGTCATCGGTTGTTGGTTCGGGCATGCAACCCAGGGCGAACAAACAAAAGGCGACGGTTGCGGTTGCGGTTCGCAGCATGGTCATACTCCCAGGATTTCGGAGCCGATGAGGGCTCGGAGTTCGGCATCGGATCCTGCCGAGAGGGGTTTGTTCAGTTCTCCGAGCACGAAGGTGCTCGAATTCGATGCCACGGGGTCAACCCCGGCGGCCATTAGAACTGCGGCACGTGCATGAGCGGATTTGAAACAGGGTGTGTTTTCGGGAAAGTCGCTTCCGGGCTTCGCGTATCCGTTGTCGTCGAGCGTGCCGACGATGCCTGATGCGCCCGGCGATCCAAGCAGGACCTGTACGGTTCCCTGGGTCCAGTGCTCACGTCCGTTGTATGCACCGAGGCTTGGGTTGCGGCCCATCTCCGTGGTCAGGACGACCAGAGTGTCATCGAGGTCGATGGCCCCACTATCGATCAAGGTGCGCAGCTTCGAGAGGCAGTGATACAGATTGGTCAGAGTCTGGGGTACGTGTGTGTCCGCCTGAGTGCTCTTGTTGTGGGTGTCGTAGGGGGCTCCCGCATACGTTTCGAAGCCGCGATCCATCACACCGACGTAGCGGGCGTTGCCCTGATCCGGATTCAGCAGAATGGCTGCAACGTCGAGAGCCTTGCCGGTGTAGTCCATACCGGTTTTTGGCGTGGACTGGCAGGACTGCCCCAGCTCTGCCTGGAGCACGTTGCCTCCCAAGAGGGGGTCGAGAGCCGACGAGTTTTCGAGCGTATTGAACGAGGAGCGATAATCGTCGAATTGCGGCGATCTAACCGGGTTTCCAGAATTTCCCTGCCAGCGCAATCGCTGTTGGTACTGATCGCGCAGGGCCTGGAGCGCAGCCGCCGAGACATCGCTGGGTTCTGCATTTGCAAAGAGATCCCCGAGGCCCTCAGGACCGATCTTCAGCTCAACGGGTCGATTGGCGCCGCCGTGGAGGCCCGTTGCGAGGATCGAGGCCGAAATGCCGCGGTACATCCCGATATCCGACGGCATCAGAACGTAGGAGTGGGGCCGGTTCCCATTCTCGCAGAAGGGGGTGTTTCGGTAGGCGCGAGAGATCGCGGCTCCAAGTCCCGCCCCACGTGCCCGTCCAATTTCAAGCCCGGTAAGGGCGATGGGCATGGCGAGTTCGTGGACGTTCTTGTCGTGGCCAAAGGCGATCATTCGCGCGGAAGACAGAATGTCGTCGTCCCACAGGGGCTGGGTCGCCGGACCCCAGAAGATTTCCTTGCCGGCTTGGTCCTCGCCGAAGAACCTGACGCGGTCGGGGTTGGGTGGGCCCGAGTCGCACCAGTCGAAGTTCTTGACGAAATCGCCGGCGCCGCGCATGTCGACTTGGGTCGAGGCGAAGGTCTCGTCGTTGATGAATGAATCGTCCCCCCCTCCATTGACCCAGAAGGTCTCCCAGGGGGAGAGGCCCCCGTAGTGGACGATCTCGAGCACGCGTTTGCCGAGGTTTGGACACAGCGGGCCGATGGCACCGTCGAAGGGGTTGTCGATGGAGCCGAACTCCGGCCCGATGGGAAGGAAGGAGCCGGGGGGGGGCACGGGGAAGGATGCTTTTCCGGGCCACGGGAGAGAGAGACCGATGCCCGTGCCCACCAGTCCGAGACCCGCCGTGCGCAGGAAATTCCGTCGAGATCGATCCATGTCCCACCTCCGTGTACCCGGGGGCGGCCTGTCGCTGGAATTCCGGCCACTTTCCCCGAGCTTCGAGGAAAGAGTCGGCAGAGGGAGGCGGATCGGACCATTCGCGGAAGAAAAACTTGAAAGGCGTTATGGTGATCGTGTCCGGGGGGGGAACGAGGCGATTGGCTGACGATCAGCAGCAGGCCGTTTCGCGGAAGCCAGCGGCTCTGGATCGCTGCTGGTCCCGTTCTGCGCCGCCCTGGGCGCAGGAGTGTGGCCCCAACGGAAAAAAAGAACCGCTTCCGTGGCAGGTGGAACTATCATCCGCGGATCGCCACTGGATGAAAACGATTCCCCAGAGCAGAAGGGCACACGATGAGCGAACCGGTCGACGACGAAGCGCTGGTCAAGCGCTTTCCATGGGTACAGATCACCCATGATTCCAAGCATTTGTTCCGAGGCTGGCTCGACGAGCGGCTGCTGATCAACCGCTGCGACAATTGCAGCCTCTTCCACCATCCCCCCAAGCCGATCTGTCCCGAGTGCTGGTCCTCGAACCTGACCCCCACCGAGGTCAGTGGTCGAGGCGTGATCCACCTGGCCATGTTTTTGCGCCAGGGTGCCCCGGCGCCGGATGTCGATTACCTGAAGGGACCCCACCCCGTCGTGACCGTGGATCTCGAGGAGCAGGAGGGGCTGCGCTTCAGCAGCACCGTGGTCGGCTGCCCGGTCGAGGACGTGAAGATTGGTCTCGAAGTCGAACTCACCTGGATTGAGCGCTACGGCTCGCCGTTTCCGGTGTTCCGACCGCGCACGGAAGGAGCTTCTTGATGGCGCGCCGCAATCCGATGCGAGACGAAATTGCCATCGTGGGCGTGGGGTCGACGAAATTCGGCCGCGACGCCGGAGGGGTGTCGCCCGCCTCTTTGGCCTGTGAGGCCGCCATCAACGCCATTCGCGACGCCGGCGTCGAGAAGAGCGACATCGATGGGGTGGTGGGTGTGCTGGAGCCCGGCGCGCCAAGAGCCAACCAGATGGCCGCCGCACTGAACCTGCCCAATGTCACCCACCACTCAGGTCCCATGCCTGTTGCCGTATTTGGCCTCGTGGATGCCATGACGGCGATCTTCTCCGGCCAATGTGACACCGTCCTGCTCTACTACGCATTCACAAGGCTGCCCTGGAACTCGCGCTCGGCCGCCAACGACCCCTTCCGTCGCTACATGATGATGGGCGGTGGAACGGCCAAACCGCCAGTTCCTGAGGCGATTGATCCCGCTGCGGCCTACACCGCATGGGCGTCGCGTTACATCCACGAATACGGCGCCACGCGAGAGGACTTCGGGCGCGTGGCATTGAACATGCGAGCCAACGCGGCCCGCAACCCCAAGGCGGTCATGCAGTTTCCCCTGACCATGGAGGACTACCTCTCGGCACGCATGATCCGCGACCCGCTCTGCATGCTCGACATGGACATTCCCGTCGATGGTGCGGACGCATTCATCCTGACCACTACGGAGAAGGCCAAGGCGCTGACGCCGAACCCCGTGGTGATCCATACGGCCACGGCCGGAATCGTCGGGAAAAATGACGAGGATCAGCTTCCGAATCTGAGCCGCCACGGCCAACACGTCGTGATCGAGGCGCTCAAGGAGCGGAGCGATATCTGGATCGACGACGTCGATGTCTTCTTCCCCTACGACGGCTTCACCATCATCACCCTGTCCTGGATCGAGAATATGGGGTACTGCCCGCCCGGGGGAGCGGGGCGTTTCATGCAGGAGCACTGGGACGACGCCTCGGGCAGTGTCCTGATCAACGGCCGAGTTCCCATGAACCCACACGGTGGGTCGCTTTCCGAGGGGGCGTCGCGCGGAACCGGACATCTGCGCGAGGCCGTGACCCAGCTTCGGGGTGACGCGGGTGAGCGTCAGGTGGCCGATGCCAAAACGGCGCTGATCGGATGCGGTGGCTTCTTCTTCAATTCTCAGGGGGCCATCCTCAAACGACTCTGATGTGAGACGTAGCCGAGTATTGCATCGACGGATGGGATCCCGATCCATGTGACTTGCGTCTGCGTCGATTCCCAAGGCCGCCCCCAGCGACCTTGTGGCGTGTATCATCGGGCGGTCGGATCGAGGTGAGGAGGAGAGCATGCGACTCCACAGGACCTCGGTGGGGTTGTCGTCTCTTCGCTGGTGTTCCTAGGCTGTCGTCAACGTGCTGTTTCGACTCGGGATGACGATCGTCAATTCGACTACGAGGTTTGCAACGAGTTCATGATCGATGCAAGGCACCACGGAGGCGTTGGAGGTTCTGTCTTGTACCGCAAAGCGCACTCTTACTAGAGAGTCCTGATGGCCGAGTTCGAGAACAAGATCAAGGCGGCGTTGCTTTCTCTGGGGCGCATTGGTGGTCCCGGGGGAGAAGCAACCGCAGAGCATGGTACCTACGGGTACTGGCATCGTAATGACCACCTTCCAGAGGTTTCGTGTCGTCCGGGGGTCGCTCTTGCCCAGCGTACCGTCGCGCCACCGGCCTACCAGAGAGTGCGGCCCGTGGATTCCGGCGAGCTCGCTGGAACCGAATACTTCACGTACTACATGCTCACGGATCCCCTGGAGACAATTCTGGAAATGTTCGCTGGGGGGAGCCGTGCTCTACGCGACGCGGGACGGATGCGTTCCCTGCCGGTTCCGTCTTCGGGTGGGATCTATCGGTTGGTCGGCGCTTATGCGAGCGAGCGTGTGGTCGTGTCGGCCAATGCCGTCCCCTATCTGCCGCATAAGGGGGTGTTTGTCTCAGTCATTGATACTCCGGAAGGCGCCGATCGCGAAGCATTGCACGGTTATTACGACGAGGTACACATTCCTGACCTGCTGAGCGTGAAACATGTTACCGGCTGCTACTGGTTTCAGTCGTGGCCGGAGGCCCCCGTCACGGGTGTCGCACTTCCACCCGCCAACCGAAATGTCCGAATCCTGTTTCTGGACGGCGACCCCATCGAAATGGTGCGAGACCTTCATTGGAGAGCAGCGCAATGGCGTGCCGCCGGGCGCACACATCCGGATGCCGATGCCGCGACACGGTTACTCGCGGGTCCCTTCCAGCTCGTGAGCGGGGAGCATTACGACTGGTTCGATTGAGCGGTGGCCAGCCCTATTTCTTGCTTTTCTGGGTGGTCGCGGCGTTGTGGCGCACTTCGTTGAAGGGGATTCCCCGGTCCGCTGCGAGCTCCCGTGGCATCTGGAGCATGCGCTCGCTGATGATGTTGCGCTGCATTTCCGTCGTGCCGCCGCCGATCTCGGCCGCCTGTCGCCCCACGAATCGTGAGCCTGCATTGCCTGCGGGGTCACCCTCGTGCCAAGCAGCCGCTCCGGAGCCCGCAATCGCGAGCGCCACGTCGGAGCGGCGAACGGCGGCGCGTGCTCCCATGAGCCGCAGCAGGGCGCCAGCCGTGGGTGGAAACTGGCCCCGAGCCATGCCACTGCTGATGCGATTGGTGGTTTCGCTCTGGACAAATCGGAGGGCGTAGTTCTCACCGACGAGTTGCCGGGTCTTGGGATCCGAGGCCATGCCAGTGGTTCGGGCGATGTCGACGATGTCCGAGACGACGTGGTCGGTGGGGGCCAATTCGAGTCCGCTGGTCAAGGGCGATGCGTTTCCCATGGAATTTCGCTCGTGGGCCAGGAGTCCTCGGACCACCGTCCAGCCGGCATCCACTTCGCCAACGACGTCGTCCATCGAGATTCTCACGTCGTCGAAGAACTCCTGGCAGAACTCGGTCCCGCCAAAGGTGTCCACGATCTCCTCGACGACGATGCCCGGTTGCTTGATCTTGACGATGAAGACGGTGATGCCATCGTGTTTGGGGACGTCCCAGTTGGAACGCGCCACGCAGATTCCATAGTCGGCCGACTGGGCGCCAGAACTCCAGATCTTCGAGCCATTCAGCAAGAAAGAATCCCCATCACGGGTGGCGCGCATGGTCAGGGATGCGAGATCCGACCCGCTGCTGGGCTCGGAAAGGAACTGCACCCAGATCTCTTCTCCTCGAATCATCGGCGGCAGGTAGCGCTGCTTCTGTTCGTGCGTACCGAACTCGACCAGGGTCGCTCCAATGATTCCAAAAGTGGGGATATTGAGGGCCAGGGGCATGTCGTAGGACATGGTTTCTTCATCGAGTGCCTGCTGGTGTTCGAGTGTCAGGCCCAATCCGCCATATTCGGCGGGGAAGCACACACCAGCGAACCCCCCTTCGTGTAGGAGTTTTTGAAGTTCTCGGCAACGGTCAAAGTTGCGCAGGTGCCCCTGTCCTTCCGGTCGACGCGGCATGTTGTCCGCCAGCCATGCCCGGGCTCGCAGCTGGAATTCTTCCGGAGTTTCCATGGATTGGTTTGACTCTGTCATTGGGATTCCTCGTCCATGCCGATGAGTTGTGCGATGCGTTCGCGGTGGTCGTCGGGGGTTCCGTATTGCACTTGGTTGGTGGTGGCGCGCCGCAAGTAGAGGTGGAGATCGTACTCCCAGGTCACGCCGAGTCCGCCGTGCATC
The DNA here is from genome assembly GCA_022447545.1 of Myxococcota bacterium. GTDB lineage: Bacteria > Myxococcota_A > UBA9160 > UBA9160 > SMWR01 > JAKVBI01. Next base: position 153,708 of record JAKVBI010000004.1, on the reverse strand, counting down.
TGTACGCACTCCTGGAGTACGAAGGTGGCGTGATCTCCGACGTAGGACTTTGCGGAACTCGCCTTGAGAGAGGCCTCCTCGTCGTGATGCTGCACGGCACGGGCTACGGCTGTCGCCGCGGCCTGGTTCGCCTCGTGGTAGAGCTTCATGTCTGCAAATCGGTGCTTGAGCGCCTGGTAGGAAGCCAGAGGTCGGCCAAACGAGTGGCGGTCGAACATCCACTCGAGAGTGACCTCGAAAATCCGGTCGACAGTCCCCACTGTTTCGGCGAGTTGGAGTGCGATGGCGACTTGAAGCTGCCGTTCTACGTCGTCTTCGGCCTGTCCAACCTCTCCGAGGACTGACGACGCCGGAACGAAGACATCGTCGAATTGAATTGAACCATATCGGCGTACCAGATCGAGGCTTTCCATCGGGGTGATGGTCATTCCATCTGCGTCACTCGGAACTAGGAATTGTGTTAAACCGTTTTCCGTGCGCGCAGTTACGAGGATCTGGTCGACATGCCCAGCCGCTTCGACAGGTTCTTTGGTGCCTCGTAGTGAGAACCCACCTTCTACCGGCCGAGCTTCCAACTCGAGCGATTCTGGGTGCCACCGTCCACCGGACTCATTGAGGGCCCAGGTGGCAAGAACGTCGCCCGACACGATGCCCGGAAGAAGTTCCTTTTTCTGATCTTCGGTTCCTCTCTCGGTCACGGCCAGCGCGACCACATTGGTCGCGAGCAGGGGCCCCGGAGTGATCAGGCGACCCATCTCTTCCGCAACGATCACGAGGTCGAGTAAACCCTCACCTTCCAGGCTTCCACCTCCATGCTCTTCGGGCACGAGCATTGAGGTCCATCCCATCTCGCAGCCTCGTCGCCACCAGTCCCGATCGAAGCCCGCCGGGTTGTCGGCGAGTTGGCGTACGTTTTCTACGGGGATCTCAGTTTCGAGAAACTTTCGGGTCGTCTCCCGAAAGAACTCCTGGTCTTCGCTCAGATCGACATCCATTCTTTGGCCTGTTCTCGACTTTGCTCTGTTGTTGAAGTTGCTGGTTCGCCGAAGTGGTCCGAAAGGGTATCACCCGGACGTGGGGCCCCTGGAGCCAATGCCGTGAGTGCGGCAAGGTCGGCAGCCTGGGATTCTACTCGAAAATCAACATCCGATGTTCAAGAGGTCATCTGTCTGGTACGAGGGGCAAATCATATCGGGAGTGGCACTTTGAGGGGCGTGGGCGGCATTTACCGGTCCAGCGATCGTGGAAGGTTGGTGAAGGTGGAATGAGCGGGTATTCGTTTTACGTTCCACAAAACGTCTGGTGAACCACTTGATCAGGGCGTGGTGGCACCGTGAATTGCTCGTGACCCGACGGGTCGCCGTAGGGCGAAGCGGTGACGTCGACGAGCCGGTGAAAGGGTGAGAAGTCCCCCTGATCGACGGCTGCTGAGATCACCTCCTCCACGAGGTGATTGCGCGGGATGAAGGCTGGGTTGACTGCGCGCATGGCCTGGCCGCGATCTTCGTCGGATCGGGTCTCGAATTGGAGCCGCTGCCTCCAGCGCGCCATCCACTCGTCGATGGCTGCCGGGTCGTCGAAGAGTCGTCGGATGCTCTCATCTCGTTCGCTGCTCGTGCTCTCGACGTCGCAAAGGCTTCGGAAGGTCGATGTGAAATCGGCGTGGTTGTCGGCCATTCGGGCGAGGAGGTCTTCTACCAGTTCCGTGTCTTTCGGCTGGGTTCTTGCCAGGCCCAGCTTTCGTCTCCAGCCCGAGTTCTGGGCAGCATTGAACCGCTCCGAAAAACTCTGGATGACCTCCGTTGCGCGGGCCACTGCGGCGTCCTGGTCTTCTCCCATCAGAGGCAACAGGCTCTCGGCAAACCCTGCCAGGTTCCATTGGGCGATGTGGGGCTGGTTGCAGTACGCGTAACGACCCCTCTGATCGATGGAACTGTAGACGGTCTCCGGGTGATAGTGATCCATGAATGCACAGGGGCCGTAGTCGATGGTTTCCCCGGCGACAGACGTATTGTCTGTGTTCATCACACCATGGATGAAACCGATCAACTGCCACGATGCGATCAGTTCGGCCTGGCGGTTCGTCACTGCCTGGAGCAGCGCGAGATGTGGATCAGCCGATTCCGCTGCTTCTGGGTAGTGGCGCGCAATGACGTGATCGGCGAGCAATTGGATCGCATCCAGGTCTTGTCTGGCGGCGAAGAATTGGAATGTACCCACGCGGATATGGCTTTGGGCGACCCGGGTCAGCACCGCACCGGGCAGGTGGGTCTCACGAACGACTCGCTCGCCAGTGGTCACCGCTGCGAGAGAACGGGTGGTGGCAACTCCCAGCGCTGCCATGGCCTCACCCAGGACGAATTCGCGCAGGACAGGACCGAGGGCCGCGCGTCCGTCTCCCCGGCGCGAAAAAGGGGTGGGTCCCGCACCCTTGAGTTGGATGTCCCGGCGTACACCGTCGCGATCGATGACTTCGCCCAGCAGGATTGCGCGGCCATCACCCAGTTGAGGGACCCAGTTGCCGAATTGAAAGCCCGCATAGGCCATGGCCAGGGGTTCGGCACCGGCGGGGAGACGGTTGCCGGCAAGAACTTCGATCCCGGTGGGTGCGGTCAGGCTCTCCGAGTCTAGGCCCAGGTGGTCGGCAAGGGCGTTGTTCAACCGGATCAGGCCCGGTTCCGCGACGGGAGTCGGGGGTAGCCGTTCGAAGAAGCGCTCCGGCAATCGGGCGTAGCTGTTCTCGAAGGGGAAACTGGGGCTAGTCGTTGTCGAGTCGTTCAGCATATGGAGTTGGAGTGGATGGGGCTGGGCGGTCCCCGGTCCAGAGGGTAGCGCTCTCCGTCCCATGACGTGTTTTCGTCGATTCTCGCTTGTTCAGTGCCAGCCAGGGTCAGCGTGCGTGTTTTCGAGCGCGCTATTGGAGATAGTTGCTTCCTCCCATGCGGGAAGCTTTGGGGTCGACCCGTACGTGCACGACGGCGAGCTTGCCGGAAGCCATGGCACGGTCGAGTGCTGGGCGAATCTCGTCCGGCGTGACTACGTACTCGGCATGGCCATCGACCATCTCGGCGATCTTCTCGTACCGGGCCGGGAGCAAAGAGGCGATCATGGGTGAATTCGCCGGCAGCATGTTGTCTTGCAGCATGTGTCCGGCGATTCCCTCATTGTTGAGCACAACGAACAGCGGCTTCGCGCCGACTCGAGCTGCGGTTTCGACTGCGATGGCGGCCGAGCCGAACGCGTAGTCGCCCAGTACGCCGACGGAAAGGCGGTCGGGGCAGGCCAGGCTCGCACCCACCGTGTAGGGAACGCCGACGCCCATGGAGCCCGTGGTCCCAGCGTTGAAGCGGCTGCGATTCACGAAGGAGGGGAGCATGGCACGACAGATCCCCATGGTGGTTTCGCCCTCGGCCGTCACTGTGGCGTCCCTGGGCAGGGCTTGCTTGATCTCAGCTACCACGCGGTAGGGGTTGATGGGTTGAGAGTCGTCCAGTTGGACCGAGCGGAGGCCTTCTTCGTTGCGCTTGACCTTCTCCTGGAGGCTCTTCAGCCAGCCCTCGGTTGAAGAGGAAAGCGAGACGGCCGATAGGGCGCCGCTCAACGCTTCTGCGGTGGCGCGGGCGTCGGCGGTGACGCCAAGCGATATCTCGGCACCGGAGGTCAACTCTTCAGGCTGAACGTCGACCTGGACGATGGTGGCATCCGGTGCGAAGCGACGGCCCATTCCGAAGATCCAGTTGAATCGTCCACCGAACATGACGATTACGTCGGCTCCTGAGAGCGCTTGGGACCTTGCGGCATTGGCGAAGTTCGGGTGATCGTCGGGCAGGGTGCCCCGGCCCATGGGTGAACAGACATAGGGGATGCCGAGATCCACCAGTTTTTGGATCGCAGGACCTGCATCTGACCACGCGGCACCCTTGCCCACCAGGATCAGCGGCCGCTCTGCACTCGAGAGCAGGTCGGCAATACGCAACACGGCCTCGGGGTCTGGGTGCGGCGCAGCGATTTCCGGCGCCGTGGGGAATGAGACGTCGTTCTCCTCGACCTTTGCTGCGACCACGTCGCCAGGGAAGTCGAGGTATACGCCTCCGGGCCGGCCCTCCAGCGCTTTACCCACGGCCAGGTGGATCCATTCAGGAATCCGCTCGGTAGAGTCCACACGACCGGTCCATTTGCAGACCGATCGGGTCGCCGAGATCTGGTCGAGTTCCTGGAACCCTCCGAGGCCCGTGGTGTTCGAGTACGCCGACCCTCCGAGAACGATGAAGGGCATGGCGCTTTCATTGGCGACATAAAGGGGCGTCACGCAATTGGTGACGGCGGGGCCCGATCCAGCCACGAAGACTCCGGGGACTTTCTTCTGCCACCCCCACGCCGAGGCCATGAACCCGCCGTTGATCTCGTGACGGCAGCCCACTACTTGAAGCCCCTCGCTCTGGCCTCCCGAGAAGAGTTCGATCATGGGTCCCGCGACGACTCCGAAGAGGGTGTCGATTCCGCATCGCTTGAGCTGGCGGGCGGCGAGTACGCCACCGTGTACCTGGGCCATGTGTGCCTCCTTTGCTGGTCGGGGCGATGGAGTTCCATTGAACTCCGGGAACTCGAATCTCCATGAGCTTCCGGTGAGTTCGCGGATCCCGTTGAGAGGTCATCCTCGACCTCCGGCAGTGCAATGTCAATCGGACAGGCGTTCTTCCCTTGTGTGGTACGCGGAGGGTAGGGCGCCTCGTGGGAGAGTCTCCGGCGGGCTACGCACGCCTGCTTCCATACAGAAGAGGGGCTGCCAGCGGCGGGTTCAGGCGGCAGGGACGGCTTTTCGGTAGCGCCCGAACCAGTACTTGTTGGCATCGCGCTCGGTTTCCAGGTTGATCCGCTCGGTGTCCCAAAGCTTGGAGAAGAGGAAGGCTCGCGGGCAGTGCGCGTAAGCCTCGCGCACTTCGACCATCAGCCCCTGTAGGACTTTCGTGTTGTCGTCCTCCCACAGCACTTCGGCGGGTCTTCCGTCGAGGTGCTCGTGGTGGGTGTCCACGGCCCGGGCCGCGCCATTCACCCGAACTGTCCAGTCGCAGCCCGGGATCAGGAACAGGAGGCCTGCATTGGGGTTCGAATCGACGTTTTCATAGGACTGGAAGAGTTTGTTGCCGGCGACATCGGGAATCAGCAGCCGCCGAGGGTCGAGGACCTTCGCGAAGCCCGGTGCGCCGCCTTTGGGAGAAGCATCGCAGTTGCCCTCGGCGCTTGCAGTGGAGAGTACGCAGAAGGGGGATGCGCGGATGAAGTCCTGGATCATGTCGTTGAGAGTCGGCTCGATCTTCTTGACCACCCATTCGATGGGTTTGCCGAATTTTTCCTGGGCTCGGTTCATCTGGTTTCTCCCTCTGGGCTTGACCCCGAGCCTACCAATTTGGCACTGCAGTTGGCTCTCGGGGGTTCTGACGATTCGTGTGCCCTGCCCGAGATCGCAGGGTAGGCGCGTGCGTCTTTGTCAGGAGTTCAATGAACGTGTCTCTGCGTCAGGTCGACTCTGAATTCGTGCGTGCCGCCAGTTCGCTTCGGATCTCGGCGTGGCGAATCTTGTCGATCCGGTAGCGCGCATAGAAGAAAAGCGAGATTAGGGCGGGGATGACGGTGATCGGGCCAGCCACCAGTCCGAACCGGTACAAGGTATCTGGTGCGACCTCTCCCGATTTGACGCCCACGGGGAACGCAATCAAATCGATGGCGATGCCTGCGAGCAGGTGGCCCAGGCCCGACATCAGTTTGCTGAAGAACGAACGCGAAGCGAAGAAGACTCCCTCCTGCCGTCTTCCTGATACGAGTTCGTGTTCATCCGTGACGTCTGCGAGGGTCGACATGATGCTGATGACCATGATCGCGCTTGCCGCATACGAAGTACCCTTCAGAGCACAGAGGATGGGGAAGAGGATGGGGGTGCCGTTTTCGGGCAGCCACCCAAGTAGTCGCAATACGATCGGTCCCGAGACGGCTGTAGTCATCCCGAGGATGCCAGCCATCAGAGTCTCGCGTTTGTCGAACCAGACATGAAGCTTCGGTGTCAGGAAAGCCGCAATCATCAGCCCTGGAGGTGCGCCCAGGGCGAGAAAACGAATTTGATCTTCTCGAAGCTCAAAGAAGAACAGGCCGATGTGGGCCGTAAGTGTTTCGTGTAGGCCAAGGGTCGCAGAGAGGAAGATCATCCCAAATAGGAGCATCTTGTAGTTGTGGTTCGCGAGGCATGCGCGGAACTCGTCGAGGAGGGCCTGCGCGCTAAATCGCGGCAAGTCGTCCGGAGGTTTCGAGAGCAGAGGGATTTGGTCTCTCGTGAAGTACGCCGATATGAAGATGACGACGATCGCAAAGGCCGCTACGGCACTCGCCAGGGTCATGTAGCCCGTTCGGTCAGCTGTTCCATCGTCGAGGGTTCCGAAATAGGACCATGCGATGTAGTAGAAGCCCGACGTTCCAACGAGTGCGAAGATCGTGTTGTAGCTCATGAGCACTGAGCGCTCGCCGTATTCCGGTGTCATCTCGGCGCCGAGTGCCAGATGTGGAACGTGGTAAAAAGTCTGGGCAGTTCGCAGGAGGATCGTCGTCACGGTGAACCATGCGAAAAGACCGAATCCCTCGAGGCTGGAGGGCGGGGCGTAGATGGCGAAGAAGCAGATGCCCATGGGAATCGGTGCGGCATACAGAAACGGGTGCCGTCTTCCGAACCGTGACTGAAACCGATCCGAAATCGATCCGATCATCGGATCGGAGATGGCATCGAAGACCATCGCGATTGTGACGGCCAAGCCGCACAGAGTTCCCGAGAGACCCAGGACATTGTTGTAGAAGAGGAAGTTGAACGAGTTGAAGACGATCGAAATGGCAGCCTCTGCGGTGGCGCCGACTCCATACGCTGCCTTGGTTCGAACTGAGAGGCGCTTCGCTTCGGTCATTCGGTCTTCTCGCGCTTACGGGAAACTCCGTGGATGGAATGGTATTACCATGAATCGCCCTGCCGATTCTCGACAAGTCGGTGTGTCGGAGGGGCAACTTTGTCGCCGCTGGCGGGTCCTGTGGGCTCGTGGGTCTGTGTCCTGTGGTAGGGTGACCTCGTGCGATCGAGTAACGCAAGCATGGGGCGGGGTCGCGCGAATACGGTGCTCCCTTCCGTCGGCGTTTGCTGATCCGTGGGTCTGTCTGCTGCCCAGTTTTCAGAGCTTCGTCAGGACCTCGAAACCATGGAACGGGAGATTCGGGAGACCCTAGAGTCCTCCGCCGAAGCGGCACAACCCGTCGAGTTGGACCAGCCTGCGTTGGGTCGCGTGTCGAGGATGGACGCCATCCAGCAGCAGAAGATGATCGAGGCCAATCGCCATGCTCAGGGGGCTCGGCTGCAGTTGGTGCGCTCGGCTCTCCGCCGTTTCGAAGAAGACGAGTACGGTGATTGTATGAACTGCGGGGAGTGCGTGGGCTTTGCGCGCCTCAAGGCCCGTCCCGAGAGCTTGTTCTGTATCGAGTGCCAGAAAGCGCGTGAGCGCAACTGAGGTTGGCGCGACCATTCGGTAGGCTAACGGCGCGATTTCTGTGGGATGTCGCGTTCGAGAACCGTCATGCGTCCTTCCGAGCGGGCATTCTGGATGGCTTCCTGAACGATTTCTCTCACGATGTCCGAGAGTGGGTTCAGCACGCGATCGCTGGTCTTGTACCCCGATACGACGCGGACATATTCCTTCAGGCGGCTGGCCACGATCAGGACCTCCTCAGGTGGAGAGGAGCCACCCGGGGATCGCGCTGGACCTCCTTCAGCCTGCTTTTCGGATGGTCGTGCAATGATCCGGCGGGGCTTTCGAGCAGTGGACCCGGCGCTCGGATCGTTTGCAGCTGTGCGCCTTGCCTCGGTCTCGCTCGGCGCGTGGCGTTCCTCTGCCCAGGCCTCTCGGTGTCGAGCGACGGGCAGGTGGACCTCCCAGCAACTTACGTCACAGAATTGAAGCGCCGTACGTTTTCGATTGCAGGTCGAGACACTGCATACGAAGTAACGGGCTCCGAAGTCGATGGGCTTTTTGCAGGCACTGCATTTCTTCCATCCGTTCTGGCCTTGGGGCTGAGATTCTGACATGGCTCTCCAATCGCGAATCGGGCGGATCGCCTCGGGTCCTGTGATTCTCGCTCGTCGAGGCCCAAACTGGTAGGAATTAGCTGGGCAGAGGGAGCCGCTGGTTCTGAGAGAGGCGCCTGTGTGCCCTGTTCCGAGGTCGAGACCCCGGGGGAGTCCTCGATTTGAGGATCGGATTGTTTCGGCTTCCCCACATTGTCCCGATAGGCCTGGGTTCCCGTCCGGGTGGGTGGGAGTGCGATGCGCGGCCGCTCCGAGCGGGGAGAAATCATCGGATCTTCTGGCGTGGCAGGGATCCTATACTAGTTCCAATGTCTTTCTGGTCGCGCGTTTGTGTACGAGAGGTCGCTTCGCTGGCCTGCGCATTTGCCGTGCTGGCGTGCTCAGCACCGAAACAGGACCGCGCGCCCAACTTCATCGTCGTGATGGTCGATACCCTGCGTCTGGATCATTTGGGATTTGCCGGTTCTGAGGTCTCTACGCCGGGCTTTGATCGGCTCGCAGAGCGTGGAACGTGGTTCGTCAATGCGTACTCGACGTCTCCCTGGACGCTCCCCTCGGTGGCTTCGCTGTTCGTCTCCGAGATGCCGTCGCAGCATCAGGTCATGCATTGGGGTTCTCATCTGGGCGCAGGGGCCAGCACCCTCGCGGGGGCTCTCTCCACCGCCGGATACCAAACTGCGGCTTGGTCCGCGAGCCGATTGATCGTTCCGGCGCGGGGCATTCTCCAGGGGTTTTCTGATCGCACGCTGGTCCGGCATCCCGGGCACACGAAACTCGGCGGAGAGCTGCCCATATGGAGTGAGAAGCGTGTCGCGCCAGCGAGTGCCGTGATTCCACAGGCCATGGACTGGATACGGCGCCACGTCCGCAAGCCGGAAGCGTCGCCGTTCTTCGTCTATCTCCACCTGATGGAACCCCACACCCCCTATTTGTGCCCCGAAACCGCGGAACCCGACTGCGTGGCGAGGGCTCGCATGCTCACGGGGAAACTCTATCGAAAGAACTTCGGGCTCGATGCCGAGGAGTCGGCGTTGACTCGGCGCTTGTACGCTGCAGACGTGATGGAGGTGGATAGGGCCCTGTCGAAAATGCTCGACACCCTGAAGGATGCACGGGTTCTCGATTCGACTTGGATCGTTCTAGTCTCGGATCATGGAGAATTCTTGGGCGAGGGCGGCCGATATCTCCACGGAACGGCCCTGAGCGAGTTGATGGTGCACGTTCCGCTGTTGCTCTCCGGTCCGAACGGTCAGCCTCGGGAGGATCTGAATCCGGTGTCGATCATCGACGTGGCTCCGACTCTGCTCCAGCTTGCCGGGGTGAAGCCTCCGGAGTCCTGGCGAGGTCGTAGTCTGGTTCCGGCGCTCCGCGGTGAGGACCTGTCGGCGCGTCCCGCAGTCGCGGAGTTGTTCCTGCCCGATTCGTGGTCACAACACCGCTTGGCTGTAGTCCACGGTCGGGAGAAGTGGATTCTCGAACTCAACGGGTCCGTTTCACGCTTTGAACTCGAAGACGACCCCGGCGAAGAAAAGCCTCATCCCAGTGATCTGGAGGAACTGCGCGAACTTCTTCGGACTGTGGGTGTCCACATGGACCTGACCCTGCCCGACGATATGGACGCTCCCGAAATCACTCAGGAGGACCGAGAGCAGTTGGAAGCGCTTGGCTACATGTACTGAATCCGCGTTCGGGAGAAGGGGCTCCACCCCTTCACTGCATCGACCTTGATGATCGCGCGTGGGGCTCACGTATCGCTACGACGCATCACAGGCCCAGAGATTCGTAGACGGCTTTACCGAGGCTGCCGCCTCGAGGATCGCCGAGAATCTGATGGGTCATCTGGTTCATCACGTAGGAAAAACACAAGTGTGTGTCTAGATCCACGACGATGGTGGATCCGCCGGCACCCCCCCACCACAGTGCATGAGGGCTCGGGCTCACCGGGATCTCGGTGCTCGGCAGGGCATAGCCCATGGCAAAACGAACCGGTTGCATGAGTACGGCGTCCATTCCATCGGTCTGGAGTTCGAGCGCCTTCTGGCAGCCCTCGGCCGACAACAGCTGCTCCCCGAAAGCGCTGCCCCCGTTGGCCATCGCTGTCTGTGCCCGTACGACCGAGCGTGCATTCCCGTGGCCATTGGCTGCGGGAATTTCCGCCTGGCGCCAGCCGTCGGTTCGCGTCGTGTCGCCGATGATGTCGAGATTGGTGAAGACTCGGCCTGGAATGGATTCTGGATCCATCTCGAGGATCGGCATGTCTTCGGCCGGCGACGCGAGGTCCGCGATGCGATCGAAGTGTTTTCTGTCGACGCCGATGTGGAAATCGGCTCCCACTTTTTCGGCCACCTCTTCTCGAAAGAACGTGCCGAAGGACTTGCCCGTGATTCTTCGAATCACCTCGCCGATGAGATAGCCCTGCGTGATGGCGTGGTAGCCGCTCTGGGCGCCGGGTTCCCACCAGGGCGCCTGTCCAGCCAGATCTGCACAGGCGAAATCCCAGTCATACAATTCGGCATTCTCGAAAGGGCGGCTGAAACCGGGAAGGCCGGCGGAATGGCTCAGGCAGTGCTTGACCCGGACGTTTTCCTTGCCACGGGCGGCAAATTCGGGCCAGTAGTCTGCGACCGGGGCTTCGAGGTCCAGCTGCCCGCGATCGCTCAGCATCAGCGCGCTGAGAAAGGTCATGGTCTTGGTGGTGGAGTAGACATTGACGATCGTGTCCTCCTGCCAGGGTTTCGAGCGTTCCGTGTCCCGGTGTCCTCCCCAGATGTCGACCACGTATTCGCCCTCCAACGTCACTGCAAAGCAAGCTCCGATGTCCCCCCGTTGCGTGAAGTTCTCCTCGAAGGCGTCTCGCACTCTGGCGAAGCGGTCATCACAATGTCCGTGGGTCTCCATCATTCTCCTCCGTGTTGATCGGTGCCTTCGTATGGGATGGGTGATTTAGAGTCTACGGGTCGGTTCCACCAATCGTCGATTCGGTACCGCAATCGAAGGGCGTTTCCGCTTCGAACGTTGATTCCATTCCGTGACCTCGAGCCCGCTCCGTTTGCCTCCGACCATCAGTCACGCCCTATCCACTTTCCCAGGTCCGGTGGTGTGTATGCATTGAAGGCATCGAGCAGGCGCCCAGGGTCTTGCTCGACCAGGAGCATCCCTCGATGCTCGGGTTTGAGGAATCGTTCGTTGACGCCATGGTCGAGGAATGCGATCAAAAGATCGAAGTATCCCTGTACATCGAGAAGCCCGCAGGGTTTTCGGTGCAAACCGAGCTGTGCCCATGTGAAGATCTCGAAGATTTCCTCGAGCGTCCCCACACCCCCGGGAAGCGCGATGAAGCCGGACGAAAGCTCGGCCATCTGCGCTTTTCGCTCGTGCATCGAGTTCACGATTCGAAGTTCGGAAAGCTGCTCGTGGGCGACCTCTTCGGCAGCCAGGGATTCCGGGATCACGCCGATGACGTGTCCACCGAGGTCCAATACCGCGTTGGCCAGGATTCCCATGAGACCGACATTGGCGCCTCCGTAGACGAGGCCGAGTTCTCGCGACACGAGTTCCCGAGCGAGGCTCCGGGCTGCGAGCGCATAGTCGCTCCTCGTACCGACACTGGACCCCGTGAAGACGCAGATACGTTGCACGATCTCTCTCACCCGATGGAACCGACCCTCGCGGCTCGCGATGAAACCCAATCCTTGGACGGGGACTTCCCACGGCATTCTCTCGTGGAAAATGTCGGTCAGTCGGACAAACCCGCTCTTTTGCCCCGCGGGCACCAGGGCCGCCCTCACCGATGGTTGGTTTTCACCCCAAAAATTGCGGGTTTGTTTCATGGGTCTGAAAAAATTGGGTATATTTCCCCTCACTTCTTTCACCTTTGGGAAGAGAGTGAAAGGGGAGGGATTTGGCTCGGCTCATCTTCTGGGGATGGGTGGTGGGGTTCGTTTTGAGCCCACCATCGGCTGCGACACTGGTCTACACGAAGGCCGGGGTTCTGATCGGCAATTTCGATATCGCGGCGGGGGCGACCTTGAACGGGGCCGACCTCGAGGACGCGGCCTTGGGCCACGTCACCCTAACCGCAGCGGAACTGAGGGAAGCGAATCTGTCGGGGGCGGATCTCGGCCACGCGACCCTGACCGGAGCGGATCTGACGGGAGCGGACCTTTCCCAGGCCGATCTCGAAGGCGCGTCTCTACTCGGGGCCGACCTGACCGAGGCGAATCTGCTGGAAGCGGACTTGAGCGATGCCGTGTTGAACGGGGCCACTTTGGAACACGCGACGATGTTCGAAGCCGAGGCGAGTCCGGCGTTTTTTTTCAACGCGACGCTGAACGAAGCCAACGCCTCCTACTCGAACCTGTCCAATTCCAATCTGACCGGCGCGAGCCTGGTCTACACCAATCTCTACTGTGCAAACCTGGCCGGGGCGATTTTTGTGGAGGCTGACCTCAGTCATGCGAATCTCGGGTGCACGGACTTGAGCGATACCGATTTCCTAGGTGCTGATCTGACGGGTGCTCGGTTCCTTGGCACCACCACCGGGATCGCCAACTACGATGCAAACACCATTTTTATCGACACATGGACGGGTGATGATGGAAGCACCCTCTTCAACCCCGTCGCAGCGGGTTGGAATCTCATCCCAGAGCCCTCCACCGGGCTGCTCCTGGGAATGGGGGTCCTGGCAATGGCCTTCCGAGGGCGTTGCTCATCGGGTTTGCACGGCCGTCGTTCAGGGGCCTGGAGATCGTTCGAGGCTGAGGCTTCACGGGCGAGTGACGAGTTGGATGATTTCCTGCCACACGGGAGCGAATGACGTGACACCCATGGGGCCTAGAACAGCGAATAAGCCCATGGGAGCGAGTGAAGGGAAGTCGTCGGCCTCGGGGATTCGGTCCAACAGTTCTGGGCGATTCGCGCATATGAATGTGAATCCCAGATAGACGTTCAAGGTGGCGAGAGACATCCAACGGAAGATGTCGCTAGCGATGGGGATCAGCAACAGGGGCGCGAGGGCTCCCACCCAGAGGAGCGGAAGTCGCAATACCGAGCGGGTATCGCGGATGACCGATCCCACGATGAGACTGGTCACGATCCCCGCGAGCAGGTTCTGCCAGAGCCGGCGGCTGGATATGAGGTCGCGCAGGTAGATCTGCACGTGGTCGAAGGGTCCGTCCGTGAGCACGCGAGTTGCGCGAAAGCGATTGTCGGAACTTACGTCTTGGAGTGCCTCGAGTTTCTTGAAGTGCTCCATCAGCGCGGGGTGCCCCGGCTCGTAGCTTCCCCATGCCAGGAGCGCGATCACGACCAGCACGATCGGAGTACACAGGCGAACGAGTATCGACGTTCGCGCGGAGGGGTTCGTTCTGCTGGCGATAGACCAACTCGTGACGATGACGAGGGGAGCAAAGAGCACGAGGCTCGCCTCGTGGATCAGGCATGACAGCGCCACGGCGCTACCCGCGAGCCACGGCTTTCCACGATTGGCGGTTGTCAGAGCTGCGCAGGTCAACAGTAACCCCAACACGTCGTAGCGCCCGTTGTCGAATCCGAGGTTCATGAAGGTCAGCGGACAGAGAACCGCGGACCAGAGCCAGGCGGTGCGCAGCGAGTCCGGGCCCGGGTGAAATGCTCGCATCGTCCACCGGACGAAGACCGCGAACAAGCCGAAGGTTGCAACGAGCATCAGCCAGGGGGCGGCGGCAAGGACGAACGCGTCGGGGAGCGGTGCCAACAAGGTGGCAACGAAGCCGCGGCGAACGAACCCCAGCGTCGCGTAGTCGAAGAAGTACTGGTGGGATCCCCAGGCGCCCAGATGCGACATCCCGCGAGGGCTCGCGGTTGCGCCCCCGAAGATGGCGAACCCGCCCGCGAGGATGGCGGGATGCAGGACGCCGTTCCCACGCAGGGTCATCGCTCAGAAGCTCCGCCAGCTCGCTACGGGCCGATGGTGGGATCGCACTGGGATTCCTCGAAACTCGATCCATGGGGGGCACCGGCGGGACACTAGCTACCCGATCTCTCACAAACGAGCGTGAGATTGCCGCGTGACGAGGGTTCCAGAGAACGGGCCGGTCATTTACTCACGACTCCCCCGCGGGGCATTCAGTTTCCCTGCCAACCCGCCGATTCGCGACGGGAGACCCGCCTCCGCTCGCCCGGAGGCGCGAGGTTTCTTGCTGCCGGTGCTCGACAACCGCGTAGCGGGGGACGATCCTCGGGCGGGAGAGAGGTGTACGTCCACGCTCGAGGGGTTGTGAGGGTGGGTCGGGGCGCAATCCGGGGGGCCAGACATCCTGATGCTTACGGGGTTCAACACCGACGTGGACCACCGTGGACTTCGGTTTCACGTGCAGACTGAGGACAGCGGTCTCGACCGCCCTCACGTCATCAGCCACGTCTTCTTCGAGGGGGCCATCCTGAGCAGTCGCAAAAGCGACTACGCGGCGGAACTCGATGCGGCGGATCTCGAGGCTCGCGTGCGTGAATTGATGGAGGCTCAGCACAGGGAGATGATCGAAGGCCTCGAAAGGGGTGAACTGGATCCGGTCATCGATGAGCGAGTGGGGGGAAGGGTGGGCGGAAGCCTGGGGTCCACGAACCCGGTGCCCCCGTTCGGCGAGGGGATCGTCTCACGCAAGCCGCTGGACGAGGTGATTCTCGATCACCTCGTGGCAAAGAGCCGCCTCACTCACGGCAACGGGTGAGGGAGCGGACACGTTCTCTGGCACGACGCCTCGGCGTCGGACACGCGGAAGGCGTGGAGCCCCGCACGGCTGCCGCCAACTTTTTCCACGTATCGAAATCCTATGACGCGGGAACCTACGCGTTGCAGGACGTGTCGCTGGAACTCGCACGGGGTGAGTTCGTTTTCCTCACCGGGTCCAGTGGTGCCGGTAAGACGACGTTGCTGAAGCTGTTGTTCGCGGCCGAGCGTCCCAGTGAGGGGCAGATTGTCGTACTCGGCCGAAACATCGCGCGGCTGGGGGACGGTGCGATTCCCGCACTCCGGCGTCGAATCGGAGTGGTGTTCCAGGACTTCAAGCTTCTGCCCAATCGATCCGTGGAGCACAACGTCGGCATGGTGCTCGAAGTCATGGGGCGACCGGCTAAGGAAGTTCGAGCTCGGGTGTTCTCCATTCTCAAGCAGCTCGGTTTACAACACCGCCGCCACCACCATCCTTTGTCCCTGTCGGGAGGCGAACAACAGCGTGTTGCCATCGCCCGGGCATTGGTCAACGAGCCGGAGATTCTGCTCGCCGACGAGCCGACCGGGAATCTCGATCCGGAACTGACGGTCGACATCATGGACCTGATTGCCAGCACGGCCTCCAGGGGGACGGCGGTCGTGGTGGCTACCCACGAACTCGGCATCGTGAGCCGGTATGGAAAGCGTACGATTCGGCTGGAACAGGGGCGCATCGCCGAAGACGTTCCCGCCGCGGGAAGTGCTGCGTGATGTTTCTATGAGCGTGTTGCCGCGCGCTTCGTACTTTCTTCGGACGGCCTTGCGCGGCCTTCGCTCGAATCCCGTGACCACACTGGTGGCCATGGGGACAATCGCGGTTTCTTTGCTCCTGTTCGGTTCATTCGCGCTCTTGCTGCAGAACATGCAGTCGCTCCTCGACCGACTGGGCGACGAACTCTACGTGACTGCTTTTTTTGAACAGGGGTTGCCCTCGGCGAAGCAGCGGGAACTGGCAGTATTGGCTGCCACGGTGGAGGGTGTAGAGGGGGTTCGAATCGTCTCCGAAACCGAAGCGCTGGAGCGTTTTCGTGACGGGGTGGGCAGTGGAGCGGCACTGCTCGAGGGGCTGAGCGAGAACCCGTTGCCCGCTTCACTGGAGATCGCCCTCGTCCCCGCCCGCAGGTCTGCCCAGGGCATGGCCGTGGTGGCCGAATCGCTGAATGGGCTCCGCGGAATCGAGGATCTTGTCTCCGGTGAGGACTGGGTCGAGGGGTACTTGCGCTCCGTTGCGTTGGTGCGAGGCGTTTGTATCGGCCTGGGCTTGATTCTTTCCATTGCCACCATGCTCATCGTTGCGAACACGATCCGTTTGGCAATCTATGCCCGGCGGGACGAACTCGAGATTCTTTCGCTCGTGGGCGCCAGCCGATCGTTCATGCAGACTCCCTTTCTGTTGGAGGGTGTGTTGCAGGGGGCCAGTGGGGGTGTGGGAGCACTGGTTCTGCTCTTTGCCCTGTTTCGGTTGGTTCTACCCGAATTCGAGTTCGGCCTCGAGATGCTCCTGGGCGGGATCCGACTGCACTTCTTCGGCCTGGGCGGGATGATGGGTCTGGTTGCCGGGGGTGGCATGCTCGGTCTGGTGGGTTCGGTCGCTGCGTTGACGGGAGGATGGCGGCCCTGAAGGGCAACGCCCGGGGAGTCTCGATCTACCGACCAGGTCGTCGGGCCACGGTCTTCAGGCGCGTGAGTGTGTGGGGACTCGTCGTATTTGCCTTGGTCAGCGGCGCTCGAGCCGACCGGTCACAGGACCTGCATCGTCTGCGCGAAGCGGTCCGCGAGGGTCGCGATCGGGTTGCAGCGTATGAGAGCAGAGGGCGTGGTCTGTTGGAGGCCATTGAGGCCCTCGATCGCAGTGCGGCGGGGTTGGTCGAGGAGGTGGAAGCAAGTCGAAGGCGCGCCGAGAAGGCGCGTGAGTCGTTGGCTGGCATCGAAGTGCGTGCCGAAGAGATTGCTCGAAACCTGGCGCAGACTCAGCAGGCCATGTCGCGGAGGGCAGTGGGTCTGTACAAGGCAGGGGAGGCGGGCTCGGTTCGACTGCTCTTCTCTTCCGGCGGGATTCGAGAATTTCTTTCTCGCGTCAACGCCCTGAGGTTACTGCTCCAGCACGATGCGGAGTTGCTCGAGACCCATCGGCGCCAATCCCACGCGTTGCAGGCGGTGCGGGACGAGGCGGGCGAAGCCGAAGTCCAATGGAATCGACTGGCCAGCGAACTCGTCGTGCGCTCGGCTGAACTCGCCGAGGAGCGCCGGGCGAAGCACGAGTTGGCGGCGGCTGTCCACGCCGATCGGGTTCGCGAACGTATCGCACTCATCGAATACGAAACCGCAGCTCATGCACTCGCCGAGACGATCGGAGGCCTCGACCCGAGACCCCTCGAATCTCTGGGAGGAGGCGTAGGCGGATTCGGGTCACGCCGCGGTCGGCTCGAGTCACCCGTGTCTGCAAAAATCGTTCGGTCCTTCGGCAGAGAGGTCGACCCTCGGTTCGACATCGAGAATTTTCATCGTGGGGTCGAGTACGGTGCGGAGATGAACACACCCGTGCGAGTGGTTGCGAAAGGGCGTGTTCGATTTTCTGGATGGCTGGGCGGTTACGGCCAACTCGTGATCGTCGACCACGGCGACGAGTATTTCACCATCTATGGTCATCTGGCTTCGGTCGCTGTCGATCCCGGTGAGTCGGTTCCGGAGGGGCGTGTGGTCGGTCGGGTCGGAGACACGGGATCGCTCGAGGGGCCTCGTCTCTATTTCGAGATTCGTAAGGCAGACGAGGCTTTGGACCCGCTTCGCTGGCTCTCGGGCATTCCGGCGGGATAGAATGGAAGAGGAGTTCGAGTCACGCTTTCGATCTCCGGTGTCACAGCCGCCGAGTACTCGCTGTTTCGGCGGTTTTCTGTCGCTCTGCAACGGATCTCCAAGAGGGTGAAACTCATGCGCATTCATCGCTTCTTCGTGCACGTCGTCGTGCTGACCGTGCTGTTTGGAGCGATGGCCGGAGGCGCTTGGAAACTGGCGTCTGCGACGAGTTACGAGGAGTTGAGCCTCTTCACCAATGTGATGACCCTCGTTCGTCGTAACTACGTCGAACCGATCGACGAGGGGACTCTGGTGCGCGGTGCGGTACGGGGCATGCTTCAGGAACTCGATCCTCATTCGACCTTCATGGACAGTGACTCCTACTCCGAGATGCAGGTCGATACACGGGGTGAGTTCCACGGACTCGGAATCGAAATTACCAAGAGCGTGGATGGTTTTATCCAGGTGGTTTCACCCATCGAGGGGACGCCGGCGGACCGGGCTGGGATTCGGTCGCTCGACCAGATCGTCGCGATCTGCCCCACTGAGGTTCCAGAAGATTGGACGGAGGAGTGTCGATCGACCAAGCAGATGACCCTCTTCGAAGCCGTCCAATTGATGCGAGGGCCCAAGGGTTCCAACATCACCGTCGAGATCTGGAGGGAGGGGTTCGATCGACCGCAGCCGTATACGGTGACACGGGACGTCGTCAAGGTCGTGTCGGTTTCGGGTCGTATGCTCGAGCCCGGATATGCCTACGTCCGGATACGTGCTTTTCAGGAGCGGACGGTCGACGACCTGACACGCGATTTGCGGAAACTCCATGAAGAGTCCGGGGAACAGTTCCAGGGGCTCGTTCTCGACCTGCGCGACAACCCCGGAGGCTTGCTGGATCAAGCCGTGAAGGTGGCGGACAAGTTTCTGGACGGTGGACTCGTCGTGTACACAGAAGGGCGGGTCGAGAGCCAGCGCCACGAATTCACTGCCAGCACTCAGGGAACCGAGGGGAATTATCCCATGGCGATCCTGGTGAATGCGGGCAGCGCGAGTGCCTCGGAGATCGTTGCGGGTGCTCTTCAGGATCACGACCGTGCTCTGGTCATTGGAGCCAAGACTTTTGGTAAGGGCTCCGTGCAAACCGTCTACCCCCTGGAGGGTGGCTCGGGTCTGCGCTTGACGACCGCGCTCTACTACACACCCGGTGGTCGCTCGATTCAGGAGGTGGGGATCCAGCCGGACATCGAGATCGAGGCGGTGGTGGCCAAACGGGAGAGAGTCAAGGCGCGACGCCGGTTGCGAGAGCAGGATCTCGAAGGGCATTTCACTCAGGAAGAGGCGGATCCCAATTCGGAGGTCGTGGATGAAGAGGCCGAGGGCGGTGACTCTCCCGAAGATCCTCAGTTGGCACGGGCACTGGAAGTGCTGAAGAGTTGGAACTACTTCGAGCGTTTCATGGGCGACCGTACTGCCTCCTTGCCCCGCGAGGCTCGCGACGAGAAATCGGCCACGGCCTCGCCTTGAATTCACCGTTGAGGCGGTGAATTGACCCTTGGCCCTACCTGAAACCAGGGGGCGATTGGGCGGACGGCTCGTTACTCTCGCGAGGTGACCCACCCGTCTACACGAGCCGACGGTGCGCGCATCCTCACGGTTGCCGAACTCATGGCAGGTCTGCGTGACCTTCTCGAGCAGCGGGTCGGTCGTATCTGGGTCGCGGGTGAGATCAGCGACTACTATCAAGCACGTTCCGGCCACTGTTATTTCAACCTGGTCGACGCCTCGGCACAGGCCCGCGTGGTCCTGTTCCGCGGTGATGCGAGTCGCCTTCCGTTTGAACTCGAGGACGGGTTGGAGGTGGTTCTCTACGGCGATGTGACCGTCTATGAACCGCGGGGGGCACTCCAGATCACCGCCAGAGTTCTGGAACCTCGTGGGCGTGGAGCGCTCCAGCTTGCTTTCGAGCAATTGCGGCGACGTCTGGACGCCGAAGGCCTGTTCGACGCCGACCGGAAGAAGGAAATCCCCGTACACCCGGAGCGTATCGGAGTGGTCACGTCGACGGCGGGTGCGGCAATTCGGGATTTCCTGCAGGTGACGGGTCGTCGCTTTCCCAGCATTCCCATTTTGGTCGCGCCGACTCGAGTTCAGGGGGAAGGAGCCGAGGTCGAAATCTCGGCTGCCATCGAACGGTTGTCCGAGCGATCCGATATCTCAGTCATCGTCGTGACGCGGGGTGGAGGCTCGTTGGAGGATTTGATGGCGTTCAACTCGGAACTCGTGGCGCGCGCGATCAGCCGTTGCCCCATACCCGTGGTTGCCGGGGTTGGACACGAGGTCGATCTGACCATTGCAGATCTGGTTGCGGACCTGCGGGCGCCGACCCCGTCCGCCGCGGCCGAGATGGTAGTCCCCGATCGTATGGCTCACCGTTCGCGTCTGACGGGGCAGGCCACTCGGCTGCGTGTTGCTATGGAGAACCTCCTGGAGAGAGGTGCCCATCGTGCCGGTCGTTTGGGGGATTCACTCCGTGCGCTTGATCCCTCGCTTCGACTCTCGGCCCAGCGATCACGTATGAAGGCTGCGATCCGTGGTCTGGCTCTGGGGATGAAGCACCGAGTCGAGCGGATGAAATCCGGCCTCGAACCCACAGGAAGGGCGCTGATGCGAGCTTCCCGCATGGGACCCATGCGATCCCGGGAACGACTCGAATTGGCCAGTCACGGGCTCGTGCGAGTGATTCCGGGCATGCGTGAACGCGAGCGTGCTCGTCTTGCTCGACTGGCCGGACGGCTCGACTCTCTGTCGCCTCTCGGTGTGCTCGATCGAGGATACGCACTGGTGCGTCGAGAAGATGATGGTGCCATCGTGCGCCGAGCTGATGAGGTGGGCGCGGGCGACCGGTTGGAGATCCGAGTGGCTGCAGCAGAGATCACGAGTGTCGTAGAGAATGTGCGTGTGCCAGAGGACGGGGCCTGAGATAGCATCGCCGAGCGGGATCGGATCTCCGTCTCGGTTGGACAGAGGCCAGGGCCCAGCGATCGGTTGGGACCGGCTCTACGTGAGAAGCATGGCGAAACGAAAATCCACAGCCGAATCCGAGAACGGTCGTGCCAACCCGGACAAGGTGGATACCGAGGAGGCGACCTCTTTCGAAGAGGGTCTGGTTCGGCTCGAGGCAATCGTGGATCGACTGGAGCGAGGGGAACTCGACCTGGAGGCAGCGTTGGGAGCTTTCGAGGAGGGAGTGGCTTTGACGCGTCGCTGCGCCGGCCAACTCGA
The DNA here is from genome assembly GCA_022447545.1 of Myxococcota bacterium. Taxonomy (GTDB): domain Bacteria; phylum Myxococcota_A; class UBA9160; order UBA9160; family SMWR01; genus JAKVBI01. The sequence goes on along the minus strand of JAKVBI010000004.1, from coordinate 132,775 downwards.
CGATGCTGAGCGCCGCATCGAGGTTTTGATGGAGCAGGGCGGTGAGTGGCTCGTCCGTCCCCATGAAGACGACGAGGAAGAGGCTTGATGGACGCCCTCGGATACATCGAGGACTGCGCGCCGGACGTCAACGCCGCTTTGCAGGAGTGTCTGCCGGCTGTGAGTGAGAAGCCTGCAACGCTCCATGCTGCCATGCGTCACCTGATGTTTCCGGCGGGGAAGCTGTTTCGTCCAGCTCTCGCCATGGCGGGGGCCGAGGCCGTTTCGGCCGAGAGGAACGAGGCCATTCCCCTGGCTGTCGCCGTGGAACTGGTCCATACCTACTCGCTCGTGCACGACGACCTGCCGTGCATGGACGATGACGACGAGCGGCGGGGGCGCCCGTCGGTCCACGTGGCATTCGGCGAAGCCGTGGCAGTGCTGGCCGGGGATGCGTTGTTGGCCCTTGCCTTCGAGGTCTTGTCGTCGGCGCCGGGAGATCCCTGCCGCATTCTGACGGCCACCCGAGAACTGGCGGCCGCAGCGGGGTCCCGTGCTCTCGTGGGGGGCCAGGTTGCGGACCTGGAATTCGCCCAGGGAAGCGATCTCACCGGAGCTGACGTGGAGTCAGTCCACGAGCGAAAAACCGCGGCGTTGATTGCCGCTTCGGTGGCAGGTGGGGCTGCCCTCGCGGGGGCGGACGAGGAGCAGTTGGCCTGTCTGCGTCGCTTTGGTCGGGCGGTGGGAATTGGCTTTCAGATCGCCGATGATCTCCTGGACCGCGACGACGATGATCCCTGCAACCTGCTACGCGTGATGTCTTCTGATACGGTAGGCGAGCGTGCTGCTTACTGGTTGTCATGCGCGCTTCGAGAGGTGGAGGACTGGGGGGAGACCGCTCAACCCCTTCGCCATCTGGCGCGCTTCGCCATCGGGAGATCCACATGACCCAGGCGGACTTGCTCGACACCATAGAATTTCCCGAAGACCTGCGTGAATTGCCGCCCGAGCGCGTCCAGCAGGTGGTGGATGCCCTGCGGTCCGAGATCGTCGAGCGGGTTTCGCGCACGGGCGGGCACCTGGCGTCGAGCCTTGGTGCCCTCGAGTTGCTGACGGCCATCCACTACACGTTCGAAACCCCCCGTGACCGCCTGGTTCTGGACGTCGGGCACCAGGGATATCCCCACAAGATGTTGACGGGGCGCCGCAAGCGCTTCGACACCATCGGGCAGATCGACGGCATCGCGAAATTCCTCCGGCGAAGTGAATCCGACTACGACCACTTCGGAGCGGGGCACGCCGGGACCTCCATCTCCGCGGCTCTCGGTATCGCACGGGCTTTGGAACAACAGGGACGGGACGGTTGTGCGATCGCGTTGATCGGTGACGGAGGCATGACGGCGGGCATGGCGTTCGAGGCGCTCAACCATGCCGGGCATCTGCAGCAGAGCAACCTCGTCGTGGTGCTCAACGACAATGAGATGTCCATTTCTCCCAACGTAGGGGCGATGTCCTCGTATCTGTCGGCGAAGTTCTCGGCCCCGATGGTGCGGCGCATGAAGGGCCTGGTGAAGGATGTGATCGGTTCACTGCCGGGTGACATGTTGCGCTGGGCCCAAAAAGCCGAAGAATCGGTCAAGGTCTTCTTTTCCCCCGGCCTCCTGTTCGAGGCCCTGAATTTCCGGTATGTGGGACCGATCCAAGGGCACCGAATCGACGTGCTAATGGAGACCTTTGCCAACGTAAAGACGATGTTGGCCAATGGTGAGGGTCCCATCCTGGTCCACGCCATCACCGACAAGGGACATGGCTACGAGCCCGCCCAGCGCGATCCCTTCCGGTACCACGGCGTGGGGAAGTTCGACGTCGACTCGGGTGACTTTGCCCCGTCGAAGCCTGGCCCACCGAAGTTCCAGAACGTTTTCGCCGACACATTGATCCGCCTCGCCAGAGAGGACGATCGGATCATCGGGATCACCGCCGCCATGGCCGATGGAACTGGGCTCGATCGTTTCGGGGCCGTGTTCCCGGAACGTTTCTACGACGTGGGCATCGCGGAGCAGCACGCGGTCACCTTCGCGGCTGGCCTCGCGACCGAGGGGATGAAGCCTGTCGCAGCCATCTATTCGACTTTCCTGCAGCGCGCCTATGATCAGGTGGTTCACGACGTCTGCCTGCAGAACCTCGATGTCACCTTCGCGCTCGACCGGGCTGGACTGGTCGGGGCGGATGGTACCACCCATCAGGGACTGTTCGATCTCGCCTATCTGCGGACGGTGCCCAATGTCATCGTGATGGCGCCCAAGGACGAAAACGAACTTCAGCACCTGGTTGCGACTGCAGTCGGGTATCCCGGGCCTGCGGCCATCCGTTTTCCGCGCGGATCGGGTCTCGGTGTACCGCTCGATTCGGAAATCAAGAGCATCCCCGTGGGCGAAGCCGAATTGTTGGCCCAGGGAGACGACATTGCCCTGCTGGCCGTGGGAAACATGGTGCATACAGCAGTCGAGGCGGCGGCCGAGTTGTCGGCACGGGGGTACTCGGCAGCCGTGCTCAATGCTCGTTTCGTCAAGCCCATCGATGAGGGTCGGATCGTGGAACTCGCGCGACGTTGCTCGGCAGTCGTGACTGTCGAGGAGCACAGCGGAATGGGTGGGTTCGGTGGAGCCGTGCTCGAGACCCTTGCACGGGAAGGGGTGACCGTGCCCGTGAAATGCCTTGCCGCACCGGACCAGATCGTCGAGCACGGAGACCCCGGTGCCCACAGGGCTTGGATGGGACTCGACACCAACGGAATTGTCGAAGCGGCGATGGCATTGCTCGACCGTCACGATTGAGTGATGGCCCTCCGAGGTGGCGAGCGCCTCGATGAGCGCGTGGTGTCCGAGGGCTTCGCCGAGTCCAAGACCCTCGCCCAGTCGCTGATTCGCGCCGGCAAAGTGCTGGTCGACGATGTACCCGTCGACAAGCCCGGTACGCGGATTCGAGACGGTGCCTCCATCCGAATGCGCGGCGTGAGCCGCCGTTTCGTTTCTCGTGGGGGTGAGAAATTAGAGGGCGCGTTGGCCTCCCTCGGTGTTGTGTGCGAGGGGAAACTCTGCCTTGATGTAGGGGCTTCGACGGGAGGCTTCACGGACTGCCTGCTGCAGTCCGGTGCCCGCCACGTGACCGCCGTCGATGTTGGATATGGGCAGCTGGCTGATCGCCTCCGACGCGATTCCCGAGTGACGGTGCTCGAGCGCACCAATGCTCGCTATCTGGAATCAGCGCAAATCGAACACTCCATCGACCTCGTGACCATCGACGCGTCCTTCATCTCGGCCACTCTCCTGTTGCCTCAAATCGCGCAGGTCGCTCCCCAGGCCTACGTGCTGGTCCTGGTGAAGCCGCAATTCGAGGTGGGGCGCGAACAGGTCGGAAAGGGGGGGGTGGTTCGGGACGAGGCGTTGCGGGCGCAGGCGGTTTCGAGGGTTCGGCAATGCGGGCTGGAACTCGGTTACCGGGTGCTGGGGGAGGTCGAGAGTGCACTCTCGGGACCCAAGGGGAATCGCGAGATATTTCTCTGGCTGGCTGCGGGTTCCGCCGATTCCAGAGACGGTGGCGCAACCGGTTGACGGGCAGGTCCAGCCGCATATCCTCACTGATCTGAGCTGGTAGGGCGCCTACCCCAGGGGACGAGTTGGCCCCGCGGGGTGCTGACAGCTCCGATAGGGCCTCGAGGTTGCGAAGGTCCGATTGGTGACCCCGTTCGAAGATCCGGCAGGGAGCGAGAGAGTATGAGCTTGATCGAGGTGACTGAAGTCGCAGCGGATCGAATCCGGGAACTGCTCGATAAGGAGGGCAGGGCGGAGAGTCATGGGCTTCGGATGAAGGTCGTGGGCGGCGGCTGTTCGGGGCTCCGTTACGAATTGGCGTTCGACGATCAGATTCGCGACACCGATAATGAACTCAAGCGCCACGGAGTTCGGGTCATCGTCGATGAGAAGAGCGCGCTGTTCCTGGTGGGGACCACGCTGGATTACGTCGACACGCTGAACGAGACCGGTTTTAAGATGGTCAATCCCAACGCCAAGAACACCTGCGGGTGTGGAGAGTCCTTCGCCGCCTGATCCGGTGAGGGGCGAACTCGTCTCGAAACGCCAACCGCTCATCTACCTCGACCACCACGCAACGACCCCCGTGGATCCCCGCGTGGTGGACGCCATGCTGCCGTATTTCACGGAGCACTTCGGAAACGCATCGAGTCGCACCCATGCCTGGGGTTGGCGCGCTGAGGCTGCGGTGGAGGATGCGCGTGAACGCATCGCCAATGCGCTCGGCGCCCACGATCCCCGGTCCGTGCTTTTTACGAGCGGTACCACGGAGAGCGACAACCTTGCTCTCAAGGGCGTTGCTCGAGCCAACCGCCAGCGGGGGAACCACATCGTCAGCGTTTGCACCGAACACCCGGCGGTGCTCGAAGCTTGTGAGCAACTTGAAGCCGAAGGGTTCAGGGTGACCCTTCTCGAGGTGGATTCGGGTGGTTTGGTGGCGCCCGATGGCGTAGCGCAGGCACTGACCGGGGAGACGGTTCTCGTGTCTGTGATGGCGGCGAACAGCGAGATCGGCGTTCTGCAGCCGCTGGCTGAGATTGCGGCGATTTGTCGTGAGCGGGGTGTGCCGCTTCATACCGATGCGGCCCAGGCAGTGGGCAAAATCCCTGTCGATGTTGAAAGCGATGGTGTGGACCTGCTGTCCATGTGTGCTCACAAGCTCTATGGCCCCAAAGGCGTCGGAGCGCTCTATGTCCGCCAGCAGCGCCCGCGACTACGCGTCGAGCCCCTGCTTCACGGGGGGGGGCATGAACGCGGATTCCGGTCCGGAACCCTGCCGGTCCCGCTGATCGTGGGCTTTGCCAAGGCGGTCGAACTCTGTGTCGCCGATCTCGAAGTCGAGGCCGGGAGGCTGCGGGGGCTGCGCGATCGGCTCTGGGGGCTCCTTTCGAGCAAACTGGAGGGGGTCGATCTGAACGGCGACCCGGATCAGCGACTTCCCGGCAATCTCAATGTTTCGTTCACTGGCGTCGCCGCGGATGCGCTGATCTCGCGCCTTCGGGGGGTTGCCCTTTCCACGGGATCGGCCTGTGCCTCGGCAGGAGGGCAGCCGAGCCACGTCCTGCGGGCGTTGGGTCTGTCCGAGGCGCGTGCGCGAGGGGCGGTTCGCTTCGGCTTGGGGCGTTCAAATACCGAGGAGGAGATCGACGACGCCGCGGGTCGGGTCATCCAGGTCGTGCGAGAGCTTCGAAACGGTCCGGGGACATCGCCGCCCCTCTCCGTACGCGATTGAATCGCTCCCAAAGCCGGGCTTCGGACTCCACGCGAGCCGCGCTATTCTTGAAGATGTCCTCATCTCGTCGGGTTCTGTCCCGGGCTCGTTTCCGGGCGACCCGGGTGGTGATTTCGATGTCTCCTCCCTCCAGATGGGTGGACGAGGACTGCCTGCGCCTCCGCGAATGGGTCGCGTGACCCTCGAATGGGACCCAGAGAATTCCTGTTCGAACCTCGGAGGCGCGGAGAGCGAAAGGGAAGGGCCACCAAGGCGGCATCGCAGAAAGCATGGTGCCGTCGCATCGAGACCACAGGAGACTGTTTTCCGTGACCACCAAGAGTACGAACATCACATGGCATGAAAGCACTGCAACCCGAGCGGACCGCGAAAGAATCCTCGGGCAAAAGGGGGCGACGATCTGGTTGACCGGATTGTCCGGTTCGGGCAAGAGCACCGTGGCGGTGGCCGCTGAGGCGTTTCTGATCTCCCAGGGGCGCCTCTCTTACGTGCTGGACGGTGACAATGTGCGTCACGGTCTCAACAACAACCTGGGCTTTTCGCCCGAGGACCGAACCGAGAACATCCGCCGCATCGGCGAGGTCGCCAAGTTGTTCACCGATGCAGGAGCCATCGTCTTCTCGTCATTCATCTCGCCCTACCGGGCCGACCGCGACGCCGTACGCGAACTGATGGCCGAGGGCGATTTCATCGAAGTGTTCGTCGATGCCTCACTGGAGACGTGCGAGAGCCGCGACGTCAAGGGGCTCTATCAAAAGGCCCGCGCCGGTGAGATTCCTGAGTTCACAGGAATCTCGGCCCCCTACGAGGCCCCTGAACGACCCGAGATCACCCTGGATACCAACAGCCAGACTGTAGAGGAGAGTGTGGGCGTCATCGTCGGCTACCTCGAATCCAAGGGCTACCTGGGATCCTCTTCGGGCTGATCGAGGACTGCAGAGCGTTGATGGTAGGGCATGCACTGCTGAAACGATGGCGACGCACTGCTGCGTTCCACGGCCTGGCGTTGGTGTTCGCAGCTTCGCTGGCGGGCTGTGCGTCGCTTTCGCGGACTGGGCCCGGTGCATCCGGGGCCCAGGAGGTTCGTCCCGAGGCGGACCCGACCTACGATGTGCTCGTCGCTCAGCTTCACGAGGTCGACGGTCGTTTGAGTGAATCCCTGGAGGCGTATCGTCGAGCTGCCGCCAAAGATCCGAACTCCTCTTTCCTGCAACGTCGGATTGCTGAGGGGCTCGCTCGCGAGAACCGAATTGACGAGGCGCTTCTTCACGCCGAGCGGGCTCACGAGCTGTCGCAGGACGATGTGGCGCTGCGGTTGTTTCTCGCGCAGCTCTACGGTGTGCAACAGGATTTCGAGAGTGCGGAGCAGGTGCTTCGAGACGACGCGGGAGACCCCAGGGACCCCCGTGCTGCTGGCTTGTTGTTCCAGATTCTCGTGGAATCCGAGCGGAACCAGGAAGCTCTTGCAGTCGCTCAGTGGATGACCGAGGACGATCCGGATTCGCTGCGTGCCAAACTCGCTCTGGCGGGTGCCTACCAACAGCTGGGCATGGGAGAGGAAGCCGAGGGCGTACTCCAAGAGGTCCTGACCGCCGATCCCGGCAACCTGCGGATCTCCAGTGCGTTGGCGCGGTCTTATCGGGAACGGGGGGATTACGAACAGGAGATCGACCTCTATCGGCGACTCCTCGAACTCCACCCCAATCACCACCTCACGCAGATTGCCCTGGCGGAAGCCTATATGAAGAGTGACGACCTCGAGCGCTCCATCGAGGCCTTCGAGGCAATCAAGCGTCACCACCCTTCGGACATGCGTTCGATCGTAAGACTCGGATTTCTCGAATACGAGGCTCGCAACTGGCGCGACGCCCAGGAGAATTTCGAGCGGTTCCTTCAAGAGCATCCCGAAGAATTCGAAGTGGTCTATTTCCTGGGCCGGGTTCACAGGCGACTGGGTGATGAGACCCAGGCCATGGCCGAGTTTGACCGCATTCCCCCAGACCACAAGAATTTCGCGGATGCGCGGGTAGAGATCGCGTCGATCTACGAACGGCGGGGAGAATACTCGGAAGCCCTCCTGGAGGTTCAGCGAGCCAGCCAGGTGAGCCCATCGCGTTCCTTGGATCTCTATGCGACGCAGCTACGCGCGAAAGCCGGGGATTTCGACGGTGCCGTTGCCTATCTCGAGGGGTTGCTCGCGGAACAACCGTCGGACGACGAACTTCTCTACAACCTGGGTGTGGTGTACGGAGAGGCTAAGAGAGTCGATGAGTCGATCCGCTACATGCAGCGAGCGATCCAAGAGAATCCGGAAAACGCCAGCGCCCTCAACTACGTGGGATATACCTGGGCCGATCAGGGCAAACGCCTCGACGAGGCCGAAGAATTGATTCAGCGGGCTCTCGAACTTCGTCCCAACGATGGTTTTATCACCGACAGCCTGGGCTGGGTCTACTTCATGCGGGCTCGTTTTTTGATGGAATCCGGTCGTCCGGATGAGGCCGCTACGTATCTCGATCGTGCACTGCGCGAGCTCGAACTCGCCGACCACCTCACCGGAGGAGATCCGGTGGTTTCCGAGCACATCGGAGATATCCATCTCCTGCGTGGTGATCGCACTCAGGCGTTGGAGCGATTTCAGGAGGCCGTTGAGCTCGAGCCCCGACTGGGTGAGCAACCCAACCTGCTACAGAAACTCGATCGCCTGCGCGGAGAGATTGAATAGGTGAGGGCGGCCATCGCTGCCGCCGGCTTGCTCGCGTCCTTGGCGTGTAGCCACACGCCCCCGGCCACTCCACTGGCCGTCGACGATCCCCGTCCTCGTGCTCTCATCGAGGCGTGGACCGAAAGCGCACGGGAGCGCCGAGGGCTCACGGCGCGAGCACAGGTCGATATCGAAGCGGATTCCGGGAGCGTCAGCCTGCGCGGGACCCAACTGCTGGTGGTGGAGCGGCCCGCCCGCATGCGAATCGAAGTCCTCGGTTGGCTCGACCAGACTGCCGCGGCCCTGGTGACCGATGGAGTGTCGTATCAGTTCTTCCAGGCCCAGAACCGCTCCTTGGAAGGGGGCCAGGTGCACGAGCAACTCCTGTGGGAACTGGCTCGCCTCGACCTTCGCCTGGAAGACGCAGTGGAGATCCTGTTGGGGGCGCCAGTGCTCGACCGGACTCTGTCCCGGGTCTACTCGGAGTCCACCGCGGACGGTTGGGTTCGAACCGAATTGGCCGACGAGGAGACGGTCATCCGGGAGAGGGCGACTTTCGACGCTCTGGGCCGCTTGCGCGAACTCGAGGTACTGGGGCCCGAGGGAGAACTGCAGTGGAGGGTCCGCTACGACGACTACACTCGAATCGACGGTCTACCCGTAGCTCTTTCGATTGAGGTCGACGTGACCTCGCGGGATACGCGTGCTGAGATTCGCCTGAGCGAAGTCGAATTGGATCCCGACGTGCCTGAGGGGATCTACCGCCTCGGCAACCCGTGAGCGGTGCGCGCGAGTGGCGTGGCAGTCGATCACCCAGTTGAGGACTTCGACCCCTGGATGTAACGGGTTTCTTGGAACCCCCTCGCATACCCGATGAAAGCGATGGCGGTCAGGAGCATTGCTCCCGCGAAGAACAGGTAGTAGTCGACCTGGTCGAGGAGGCTACTTCCATCGGGACCGATGATCATGAAGTTCACCCCCGCCGTGAAGAGGTTGCCCGCCGTGACGGAGAGAAGATTCAGTGCCATCACGAAGGACTTCATTCGATTGGGGGCTTGTGTATAGGAGAACTCGAGGCAGGTAATCGAGACGAAGACTTCTGCGGAGGTCAGGATCAGATAGGCGAGAACCTGCCAACCAATGCTGGGGACCTCGCCCGCTTCGATTCTCACCTCCAGCCAGGCGGGAATCAGAAAAGCTGGCACCGTGATCAGGAACCCGATGGCGATCTTGCGCAGAGGCGTCAGTGGGAAGTAACGATGAATCGCTGGGTACAGGACGTACGTGAACAAGGGAATCAAAAGCATGACCAGCAGCGGGTTCATGGCCTGAAGTTGAGACGGAAGCCACTCGATTCCCATGAAGCGGCGATCCAAATGCTCGGCCTGGAGCACCCAGGCAGAGCCGGTCTGGTCGAAGAGTGCCCAGAACATGGCGACGAAGAGATAGAGGCCCATCAATCGACCCACGGACCGCAGTCCCTCTTTGCTCAGAACCTCTCGGATGAAGCTCTTGCCCGCCGGCGGGACGTGGACGAAACGGTGGCGGCCCATCCAGAAGGCGAGAGTCGCCAGGGCCATCAGGACCCCAGGGACGCCAAAGGCCACGTGAGGGCCATAGGAGCGGAGCAGGACGGGTGTGAGCAGTGTCGATGCGAAGGCACCCAGGTTGATCGAGAAGTAGAACCAGGAAAAGACACGTGTGAGCAGTTTTTGATTGGCCTTGCCGAACTGGTCCCCGACGTGGGCCGAAACGCAGGGTTTGATTCCGCCTGCTCCCACGGCGATCAGCCCCAGACCCAGGGCCAGGCCCATTCGCGTCGAATCCAGCGCTAGCACGAGGTGGCCCAGGCAGTACACGACGGAGAGAGTCATGATCGTGCGGTACTTGCCGAACACGCCGTCGGACAGAATTGCGCCCAGAAGGGGGAAGAAGTAAACGGACGCGGTGAACAGGTGGTACCAGCCCTTGGCTTCCTCATCGCCCATGGGGTCTGGCATGCCATCCGCGCCCAAGAGATGACGGGTCATGAAGACCACCAGCACCGCGCGCATTCCGTAGTAGCTGAATCGTTCGGCGGCTTCGTTGGAGATGATGTACGGGATGCCCGACGGCATTCCCGTCGTCTCGCTGGGCTCGCTCGCATAGGGGAGTCGATTTCGGGATGTCTGGGGCGCCGCCATGGAATCGATCGCCTCCGGGGGGCGTGGTTGGGGGGGGCGCTGGATTTATCGCCCAAGATGCCGCCAATCTCCACGGGTCGAGAGGGGGCAGGGTGAGTTGTTTTTACCCCAATAAAAACCGACGTTGGGCCTGGAGAGGCTCGGGCCGCCATAAGGTCATCGGCCCGATGGGCCGATCTTCTTGGTTGCATGTCGAATGCCAACCAACCTCAGAAGCCCCGGAAGATCGGTGAGTTCCTGATCGCCGAGGGTGTGATCGACGAGGGCCAACTGCTGGCCGCCCTGGCGGAGCAGCGTCAGTGGGGAAGCCGCCTCGGCATGACCCTGGTGCGGTTGGGCTTCATCTCGGAAGACCAATTGATCCGGACCCTCGGGAGACAGATGGGGTTGGCGACCGTACGCCTCGAAGGCAAGCGGATCGCCGACGAGTTGTTGGCACAAGTCCCTCTCAACATTGCCGAAAAGCACCGTTGCCTGCCTCTTTTCCTGAAGGATCTCGGCGGAGTCCAACGGCTTCAGATGGCCGTCGAGGACCCCGCGGATCTGGCTGGGTTGGACGAACTGTCCTTCTTGTTGGGAAACGAGATCCAGCCTGTGCTGGTGGCTCCCAGTGACCTCGAAGATGCCCTGCGTCGCCACTATCGCGAGTACTCCCTGGTGGGCATGGTGAATGGGTCACCGGAACTGGGTGCGGCGCCCGAGGCAGCCTCGGAAAAGCCCGCCGAGGGCGTTTCCGCAACGCCCTCGCAGACGCCAGTGGTGGAGCCTGCCGTCATGCTGCGCGCGCTCGTGCAGTTGATCGTCGAAAAGGGAATTGTCGAGCGCGAGGAATTAGTGGAGCGCTTGGAGAGGCTCTCGTCGGGCGAATCCGAGACGGCCGACTGAAAGCTCCCGCGTCTTTGCCGGCCTCGGTCTTGACATGCCGGCGAGTCGAAGTGACGCTGCCGACCCGTTCGAAGGGGAACGGGCGGATTGGCTCGCCCCTTCAGGGCAGACACCGGAGTCGACCATGCGATTGGAGTACGGGTTCCGAATCGACGAGGTCGAGGTTCCGCGTTTTTCGGTGGAGGCCGTCGAGGGAATCGGCAAGCTGTTCACCCTCGCGACCCTCGTTCTCAACGTTCTCGATGTGAAGGAGAAGGTGGAGATCGTCTTCCACGGGCTCAACCCCGACGATCCTGAAATCAAGATCAACGCCTTCAAGGAGATCGTTGGGACGGCCAGTAGCGGTGCCCAGCTGCGCTACGAGATGGGCCAGGGCGGGCAGGTGCCCGGATCGTCGAGCACCTTCCGCTGGATCACGATCCTGCGCGAGGTGTGACTCCGGTCTCCGAAAGGCGCCGGCGAAACAGATCGAGCAGGCTCATGGCGTGGGAACGCCAGTCGTGTCGGCTGGCCACGGCGCGGGTGATTTCTCCGACTCGAGTTCGCTCGACGGGGTCACCGAGCCCGTCGAGTGCGTGAGCGATGGCTTCGGCGTCGTCTGGGGGCAATGAGGCCTGGGGCAGCGTCGGGAAGATCTCCGAAGCACCGTTGTTGCGCGTGGTGATGATCGGGAGCCCAGCCGAGGCGCCTTCCAGGCAGACGTTGGCGAAGGCGTCGTATCGTGTAGGCAGGAGCAGGCCATCCGCTGCGGCGAACAATTCGGGCATGTCTTCTCGCTCGCCGAGGAACGACACGCGCGATGCGACGCCGAGGCGAGCCGCTAGATCGCGCCACCGAGCGGTGGAGTCCCGCCCCGCCACCCAGAGTCGAGCCAGCGAATCGGGACGGAGCGCGAGGGCGTGCAACGCGAGGTCGAGCCCCTTGCGCTGGAACCCATGCCCGGCGAAAAGCCAGATGGAATCTGCCGCCGATGCATCGGGGTCGATGCGGTTTCGCTCGGCCTGACGGTTGGCTGGGCGTGGTTTGAAGGCTCTACCATCGACGCCGTTGTACAGCACGAACATTCGACTCGATCCGATTCCGTGTCGGCTTCGGAGGTCTCGCGCCACCATCTTCGAGTTGCAGACGATCCATTGGCTTGGATCTCGGAAGACGGCCCGTTCGAGAGCCAACAGCGTCTGGTGCCGCGGTGACAGGGCCTGCAGAGATCTTCCCGCGCGATCTGAGTGATTCTCGAGGAAGTGGGCGTGGGAGCCCCCACCCGCTCGATAGATGTCCTGTCGAGTGGTTCGCGTCATCGAGTAGACGAGGTCGAAGCGGCCTCGGGTGGCTCGTTTCGTCCGCTCGGAGAAGGTGAGAACGCGGACCGGTTGCCAGAAGCGCGGCGCTGGAAGCAGTCGTAGGGATGCACCTCGAATGGGCTCGCCGGTTCGGGCGAACACATGGAGGTCGACACCGAGTTCGATCAGCTCCCTGGCGGTCTGCCAGGCGACATTTTCGGCACCGCCGGCGCCGGGGGCGAAGCGCTCGATGATCAGCGCGACGCGAAGCGTGGGCGGGGGAGAACTCAGCGCGTCTTGGTGGGCGTGCGACGGGCCAGCCAAATCACCGCGAGAACGGCACCGCCAAAGCTCGCGGCCTGGCTCAAGGGGGTGCCACCGGACGCGCCACTACAGCGGGTCGTGGTGCAGAACCACCTCCGCTTCTCAGTTACGGCCTCAGTCCGTTCCAGTCCAGGGGCGCTGCTCGACATCGTCGCGGGTTCGCTGGACGCGCCCATGGGGATCCCCCAGAGCCACGTTGCAGTGATCACCAGGAGGAGTGTGTTCGATGCCGTCATCCTACGAAGAGCCTAGCCCAGCCCGTGGATTGCCGCGGGGTCGGGCTTGACGCGTTTTGGGGGGCGTTTAGACTTCGCGCTTCGGAACCGCGGGTCGGGCGTTTCGCGGAGTGCAGTACCGCGGAGCGCAAAGATACGGCACCGTGGCGCCGGAGCGGTCGGGCGCATTTTCGAGGGGTGGGTTCGCGTGAGGTCGAGTGCCAACGGCGCTTTTCAATCAGGTTGGAATGGCCTGCTGCTGTGGACGGCCGACGTTCGGCGAATGGCGGGGCGGCGATGATCGAGGCCCGCCAGCTTTCGAAACGCTACGGCGACATGCTTGCCGTGGATGGGGTCGATTTTTCGTTGGAGCGCGGCGAGGTGGTTGGGTTCCTCGGTCCGAACGGCGCGGGGAAGACCACCACCATGCGGATGCTCACGGGATTCCTACCCCCCAGTGAGGGTACAGCCAGCATCGCGGGCTTCGACATCTTCAACGATCCCATCGAGGCGCGGCGCTGCGTTGGGTACCTGCCCGAATCGCCTCCCCTCTATCCTGAAATGTCGGTGAAGTCGTATCTGTCCTACGTGGCAAAGATCAAAGATGTGTCGCGAGGGGAGCGCCGACAGGCCGTTGAGCGCTCGCTCGAGCGCTGCGGTCTGGTCGACGTTCGCAACCGTGTGATCGGGACATTGTCCAAGGGCTATCGTCAGCGTGTCGGGCTGGCCCAGGCCATCGTTCACGAACCCCCCGTTCTGATTCTGGACGAGCCCACGGCTGGGCTCGATCCCCTGCAGATTCAGGAGATTCGCGAATTGATCGCCGAGCTCGCGGCACCTGCCAAGGGCGAGACCCAACAAACGGTGATTCTCTCCACCCACATCCTGGCCGAAGTCGAGGCGATCTGCCGCCGGGTCATCCTCATTCATCAGGGATGCAAGGTCGTGGACGCCCCTCTGAGTGAGTTGACGGCGGAAGGTCAAAGCCTCGAGGAATTGTTCGTACGCGAGACCATGGGCCGTTCGTCGGCCCGGGAGGAGCGAGCGTGAGGCACGTTACTGACGTCGCAGGGCGGGAGTTGCGCTCTTTGTTCGTCTCTCCGGTCGCCTATGCCGTATTGAGCCTCTTCTCCGTCTTGGCCGGAGTGTTCTTTATCTTGAACGTCGCATGGTTCAACGACATGCTGCTGCGCCTCCAGCAGTTCCAGGCATTCGATCAATTGGAGATGATGAATCTCAACGATCATCTCATCACCGAGTTCTACGGCTCTATGTCCGTGGTTCTGATGTTCCTCATTCCCGCCATCACCATGGGGTTGTTCGCCTCGGAAAAGGCAAACGGCACCGAGGAGTTGTTGCTTACGAGCCCACTGACCGCGTGGGACATCGTGCTTGGGAAGTTCATCGGTGGGGCCACCTTCGTGGCCATTCTGACGGGCATCGTCGGCTTGTTCCCTGGCATCCTCTTCGTCTACGGCGATCCCGAAGTCGGGCGGACACTGTCCGGTTTGCTGGGACTGTTGCTCACAGGCTGGGTCTATACGGCCATGGGCGCCTTTGCGTCATCGCTGACTCGTAGCCAAATCGTTGCCTTCCTCATCGCACTGGTGTTGATGCTTGTCATGTTGCTTCTGCCGGCGATGTCGGACCTGGGGGTGGCAGCGGGTGCGTCCTGGGTGGGCGATTTTTTCCGATATCTGTCCGCCAATGCACACGTCGAACGGCTTCTGCGCGGTCTCGTGGAGACGTCGGATCTGGTCTACTACGCGGTCGTGATTGGAACCTTTGCTCTGCTCACCAAGGCTGCCGTGGAGTCGTCGCGATGGCGCTAGCGAGTTCTCGCTTTCGCTTTGCCAGGGGAGGCTTGCGGTGAAGGCCTACGCAGGACTGCTCGGGGCGCTCGGCCTGGTGGGGGTCGTCTTCGGGTTGTTGAGCTTCACCTTTGCGCTGTTCGGAGCGCCAACCGACCTGGTTTGGATCGGTGGAAACCTCGCCATCGGTGTGTTGTTGCTGGCCATCTCCGTGGGCTCGAGCTTCGAGACGCTCCGAACTCGGATGCGATCGGCCGAGGGGCGGCGCGCCGGCCGTTACGGCTCGAGCGCACTGTTGTCGACGTTTCTTTCCATCGCGATTCTGGGCGGTATTGGCTATCTGGCCAACCGACACTCGGTCCGATTCGATTGGAGCGAGCAGAAGATTCACTCGCTGTCGGGCCAATCGCGCAAGCTGCTGGGTGACCTGGACACTGACGTCCAAGCGGTGGCCTTCTTCAGCCCCATCGATGCACCGGTCGTTCGTGAACTCCTGGATCGCTACGCGTACGAGAGCCCAAGGTTTCAACTCGTCTTCGCCGACCCCGCCACACGTCCGGACCTGCTCGAGCAATATGGGATCGGCCCGGAAAAGCTCACTCCTGGCATTCTCGTCGTCTCCGTCGGCGGGGAGTCCGTGGAGGTGGCCGAGGTGACGGAACAGAATGTCACCAACGCCATGGTCAAACTGACGCGCACGGATGCGAAGAAGGTTTATTTCCTGGTGGGTCACAACGAGCGTCCCATCGACGGCGAACCGGCGGAGCAGAAAGAGGGCTATGGGCGCGCCGCCCAGGCCCTGCGCAACGAGAACTATCAGGTGGAGCCCCTGCTGCTGGCCTCCAAGCCCGATGTTCCAGAAGATGCCGACGTTCTCGTCATCGCCGGGGCGACGCGCCCTTTGTTGGGTGTGGAGCTCGAATCCATCGATCGCTATCTGGAACGCGGTGGGTCGGTTTTCGTGCTGATCGACCCACGCGCCAACAGCAATCTGGCTGAAGTCGTGAGCGATTGGGGGGTTGAACTGGGCGAGGATGTCGTCGTGGATCGCAGTCTTGCCCTGTTTGGTCGGGCGACGACGCCTTTCGCGAGCGGATACGACACTGAACACCCGATTACTCGGGAACTGCGGGAAACCACCTTGTTTTCCATGGTGCGCAGTGTTCGGATCGACCCCAACGCCTCGGGCGATTTCACGGAACTCGTGTTCACGGGCGAGGAGTCCTGGGCCGAGCGAGACCTGGTCCGATTCTTTTCCGAAGGCACTGCAGAATTTAATGCCGACGAAGACCTGGGGGGGCCGATTGCTGTTGCCGTGGTGGGCACACCGGTACTCTCCCCGAGTGCCGATGCCGGCAACCTCGGTGAAATGAGCGAATCTGGCGAATCGCCCGACGCGCCGAAACCTCGGGTCGCCGTGTTTGGTGACGCGGACTTCGCGGACAACGAGTTCATCGAATCGTACCGGGATCGGGATCTTTTCGTGAACACGGTCAACTGGCTCCTGGGTGACGTGGAGTCGATTTCGATTCGTCCCAATCTCGCTCGTGCCTCGCGGTTTCAGCTCTCCAACGAGCAGTTTCAGACGATTCGCTCGCTGTCCCTGTTTGTCCTGCCCGAGGCCATCGCAATCCTGGGTGTCGTAACCTGGTGGAACCGCCGACGACAACAGGCTGGGTAGGTTCGTCGTGAATCCCCGCACGACCGGAATCCTCTTTCTCGTTGCATGTGCGCTGGGTGCCTTCGTCTACTTCTACGAGATTCGAGGAGAACCCGAGCGCCTGCGAGTGGCCGAGTCGTCCCGTAGGATTCTGCCCGGTTTCCAGGCTTCGAATGTGGGCGGCATCGAGTTGATGACCAACGATGGTGTGTCCGTCGAGATTGCCCGTGCTGAGGGCCCCGATGGCTCACGGTGGGAGTTCACCCGACCCCTCTCCGCAGCCGCGGATCCATTCGTCGTGGAATCTCTGGCATCTGGATTGGAGCGGATGCTCAGCGAGCGGATCCTGGAGGACCCCCAACCCCCGGATGTTTATGGTCTCGGTGAATCCGCTCACCCGGTACGTGTCGAATTTGTAGACGGAGCGGAAGAAGTCGCTCTGCGGATCGGTGCAGGGGCTCCGGTCGGTGAGCACACCTATGTTTCGACCGAGGGGTCCGATGATGTCCACCTCGTCAATTCCTTCGCGGTCAATGCCTTCGACAAATCGCTGTACGATCTGCGCGAGAAGCGCATCTTCTTCTTCGATCCTGAGGAGATCGACAGCGTCGAGTTGAACTGGGGGGGCACCCGCGCCAGGCTCCAACGAGAGGGCGCCGGGTGGGTGATGGTGCAACCGCTCCGCGCCACCGCAGATTCCAATACCGTGGACGAAGTGTTGTCGAGACTCTCGCGGCTGCGGGCCGAGAGCTTCCTCGATGAGCCATCGGTCCGGCAAGCGGAAGGCCTGGCGACCCCGGATCTCTCGGTACGCCTCGCCGGAGAGGGCCAGGCTCCCATCGAACTGACCGTGGGTCCCGCGACCGGTGGGGTTCGCCTCGCGCGGGGGCCCGAGGCCAGTTTCTCGGAGGTTTCCCCGGAGGCGCTCGACGGCTTCCCGGCAGGGCCCAACCAACTGCGCGTCCTCGGTCTTACGTCCTTCGATCCAGAGGCGGCCACACAGCTCGAACTGGTTTTTCGAGACGGCGAATCCGTCGTGATCCGCGCCACGAAGGGCGAGGAGGGATGGAGCAGTGAAACCGTGGAAATGGAGCCCGAACGAATCGAGGGCGTGGTTCTGGCTCTCTCCGACCTGAGGGCTCGGGATATCCTGGCCGAGAGCATGGGGGAACGGGAACTCGAGGGGCTGGGCCTGGTTCCCCCCCGAGTGACCCTACGGGTCCATGGTGCTCCAGCGCTTGATTCCGAGCCCGGGCTCCTGCTCGGGGAGGTCGCCCTGGGAAGTTCCGGCCCCGAGGGCGGGATCGTGGCCCTCGACCCCACGCGGCCCATCGTCTTCTCCGTTCCAGCCGAGATCGGCGCCGATGTTCCCGTCAGCCTGGAGGCTCTGAGAAACCGCTTCCTCGCCCCCCCGGAGGAAGGGTCCGACCCGTTCTGAAGGATCCCTCGCCGGGTTCCCTTCGCGGGCTGGATGGTGCCGGGATGTGTTTGAATCGGCACAGGATCGGTGTCCGTACCACTCAGCGTGTCCAGAGGGTGGTGAGGCAGAGCTTTGGAGAGAACGGCGTTTTGCCCCCCCATTCATGGTATAAGGAAACGCACTCGCTGAATTTCAAACGCGAGTTTGGAGATGCTGCATGCCGGCCCCCTCTTCGAAGAAGCCCACCGCGCTGCGGGTTCTCGATGCTGCCGAGGATCTGTTCGCCGAGCGTGGCTATGCGGCGACTTCGCTGGGTGATGTGGCCGATCGTGTGGGCGTTCGCCAGCCCAGTCTCTACAACCACTTCAAGAGCAAGCAACACCTTTATGAGTGTGTGCTCGAGAGATTGTTGGATCCGTTTCTCGAAATGATGGAGGCGGTGGTCCTCGATGTCGGCAAGCATGAGCGATCCGAAAAACTCATTGCCGAAATCATGAACCACGCCGTTCAACAACCGAACGTTGCACGCCTGATTCAACACGCGGTTCTCACCGGTGACACACAGATGGATCTGATTGTCGAGCGTTGGCTGGAACCCGTGGTCGAGAGAGGGCAGGTTCTACTGGAAGCCGTCCCTGAAGTCGATGGAGCGGAGGAGGCAGCGGAATTCTCAGCCCGCGTGGTGATGGCATTCAACAGTCTGATGCTGGGTTACGTGACGCTGGCACCTCTCCACAAGCGTCTGCTCGGTATCGAACCCCTGGAGCCCCAGAGCACGCAACGTCATATCGACCTGCTCGTTCGCTTTTGGGCCGCCCTCTGGAACCACTCGCCCGAGAGTTCACAAGGCACGGAGATTCACCTCTCCTTTTAGAGAAGGTCGGTACTAATACCGGTTTTTCGTAAGTATTTTTACTTAGTTGGTGGGGTGGCGAGCAAGGCGAGCATGGCGTCGTGTAAGGGGCCGTTGCTCGCCACGGTCTCTCGACCGGATCGCAGCGCGGGCCCTCCGGCGAGATCGCTCACCCGACCCCCGGCTTCCTCCACCATCAGGTTGCCGGCTGCGACGTCCCAGGGGTGGAGGGTGAGTTCCCAGAAGCCGTCCAACCGTCCGGAAGCCACGTAGCAGAGGTCGAGGGCCGCACTCCCATCGCGTCGAAGAGCTCGCGCCGTCTTTACGAAAGATGCGAAGTGGTTGAGGTTGTCGTTCTCGCTGCGGCGGACGTCATAGGCGAATCCCGTTGCGATCAGCGCGCGGCTGAGATCGGACTCGCTGGAGGTGTGAATGGGCGTTCCGTTGCGTTGCGCGCCTTCACCGCGAATGGCGCGATACATTTCGTCCACGATAGGGTCGTACACCACGCCAATGGCAGTCTGGCCTCGATGCTCGATCCCGATGGATACGCAGAAGCGGGGGTATCCATGGGCGTAGTTGGTTGTTCCGTCCAACGGATCGACGATCCAACGCCACTCGGCCTCGGGAAAGTCCTGTCCACCCCCCTCTTCCGCGAGGATGGCATCACCCGGTCGATGGCGTTCGATGGCCTCGATGATCAGAGCCTCGCAGGCTTGATCGACTTCGGTGACCAGGTCGATGGCGGCACTCTTCGTGCGGACCTCCAGCTTCGTTTCGTAGCGCTCCCGTTGGATGGCCCCCGCCCCTCGAGCCATCTCTTCGGCCAGGTCGGCGATGGCATGCAATTCACTCATGTCCCTGTTGCCTCGACTCGAAACAGCCGGCGCGCATTGGCGGTCGTGATCTGAGCCACTTCCTCGACCGGTATGCCTTGAGTCTGTGCCAGGACCTCGCCCACCCGGGTAACCCGGCCCGGTTCGTTGCGCTTCCCCCGAGCTCCCTCGGGAGACAGCAGCGGGGCATCGGTTTCCACCATCAAGCGCTCCAGGGGAAGGCCTGCAGCAACGTCGCGCAGACCCCGATCGCGTTTGAAGGTGAGGATTCCCGAAAACGAGATGTAGAAACCCGCTTGGATGGCCTCGAGGGCGAAGTCCAGAGTTCCCGTGTAGCAGTGCAGGACCCCCTCCACCTGTCCGCGGATCTGGGCGTTCCAGATGTCCAGCATCTCTCCGAAGGCATCGGGCTCGTCGCCTCGAACGTGGATCGAGACCGGAAGGTCTCGCTCTCGTGCCCATCCGAGTTGTTCCGCGAAGACTTCTCGCTGCACTTCGCGGCCCGAGTTCATGTAGTGGTAGTCGAGCCCACACTCGCCCACGGCGACGACGTCCGGAGCGTCGAGCCAGTCGGAAAGAGCCCTTCTCGCATTGTCGTCCAGGGTTTCGGCCTCGTGCGGGTGCACACCCACCGCGGCGTGGATCGCCTCGTGGCTGGCTGCAAGGTCGATGGCCCGGGCATTGTGTGGAATGCCGTAACCCGAACCCACGGCTAGATAGGCTTCGACACCCGCTTCCGCAGCTCGGGCGAGAACCTCCGACCGGTCCTCATCGAAAGCGTCTCCGCTGATGTGGCAGTGGCTGTCGAACCACATCAGCGTGTCGCGGCCTCGCATCGTCGGGTCATGTCGGCCACGCATCTCGCAGGGCGAACAGCGCGCGCTCGGCCACCATTTGCGGGTTCGCATTCCTCTGGGCCAGTGCTTTCCGACAGTCGTGGAGGGTTTTGAAGGTCTGGAGGGCTGTGTCCACCTCGGCATCGGGTTGGCGAACCGCCGTCGAGATCTGCTCGTGGAGGATCGAGGTGGCCACCCTCAGCAACGTCTGAACGCCTGCTGCGGCGGGTGCTCGGGCTCCCCGGTATTCCTCGGCCCAGTCCAGCAGGCCGGGAACGTTCACCTGGCCGACTTCGCGCAGCCGTTGGATGAGCTCGCTGTGCTCGGGGTCCTTGAGGTCGTTCACCTCCTCGGGCTGGAACGACAACTTCTGGCAGCGCGAACGCACGGTGGCGCGCAATCCGGCTGCGTGGGTGGTCACCAGCACGAACGAGGTGCGCGGGGGTGGCTCTTCGAGGATTCGCAGCAGAGCGCTCTGGGCCTCGTCGTTTAGCCATTCTGCCTCTGCGATCACTGCGGCCCGACGGCCTTCGCCTTCGGGTTGCAGGCGGAGCGCGTTCTGGAGTTCTCGGATCTGATCGATACGAATCCGCGTGTCGCCGGTTCCTCGTTCCACCCAGTACAAGTCCGAGTGGTCCCCGACATGCCGGTAGTAGGGGCCCTTTGAACCGTCGAGCGCCAGGGGTTCCGCATCCGTCGAGCGGCGGCATGCCGTGCATTCGTCACAGGGGCGCGGTGATTCTCCGGTACACACGAGACCGCGCACGAACTGCCGGGCTGCCTCTCGGGGGGCGTCGCCCGGCCCCGCCAGCAGATAGGCGGAGTAGATCCGATCGCTCAGGAGACTGCGTTCGAGGAGGTTCAGTCCTGCGTGGACCGGTTCCGTCATAGCGGCGAATTCTAGTGCCACCTGAACCCGATGGCGACTTCAGCCCTCTTTCCCGGGCTCGCTCGGGGCTCTACGGGAGGCTGCGAGTCGTGTGCAGGAGTTCCCCAAAACGGTTGTCCCCCGGGCTCTCAAGTCGCTTCTGCACTCTGCCGAAGAGGGCTCAGAACGCCAAGCGAGGCGATCGCATCTCACAACCTGGAGAGAATTACATGTCCCTCACGTCTTTTGGTCGAGAGAGGTCCGACTCGAACCCGTCCAGCGACAAAATCGAGTCCGATGTGAACCCGCGAGGTCTGACGGCCTTCATCGATCAGGGGTCGGTGTTCGAGGGAAAGTTGTCTTTCAAGGATACGGTTCGGATCGACGGCCGCTTTCAGGGTGAGATCGCAAGCGAGAACACTCTGATCGTGGGGGAGACCGGAGAAATCGAGGCGTCCATCCGCTCGAAGTCGATTCTCATCAGCGGAACCGTCACGGGTGACTTGTTCGCCACGAATCGCGTCGTGCTCAATAAGACCGCCAAGGTTGAGGGCAACATCGAGACCACCTCGATCGTGGTGGAAGATGGAGCCGAGGTCAACGGAATGCTGAGCATGAAACCGGCACTCGTGAAGTCCGAGAAGAGCACGCTTCCGTCGGCAAACCTCAAACCCGTCGAAGGCGGGCGCGAAACAGAGCAGCCCAAATCGAAGTAGCAAAGTAGGGGACGGCACGCGGGTAGACGCCCGCTCGATAGACGAGGCCGCTTTCGCGAGCTCCCGGTCATTGGGACTCGGGATTCGGTACTCTCTGGGCCGTGCGAATTACTGTCAAGCTGTTCGGTGCGGTGCGTGAGGCTGCCGGTGTCAAGGAGTTGTCGGCCGAGTTGGCCGATGGTTCCGACGCGGGTCAATTGCGCGAGTTGCTCGCCGGTGATCATCCAATCTTCGATGAGTTCGGGGATCGGCTTGCCGTTTCCGTGAATTTCGAGATCGCCTCATCGGATACCGTTCTTTCGGATGGCGATGAGGTCGCCTTCCTTCCGCCGGTGTCGGGAGGATCCGGGCTTTGTTCCCTTTCCGATCGTCCCCTCGACGTCGATGAAGTTGCGTCCCGCGTTACCGGAGCCGCCATGGGTGGCATCGTCACGTTCGTGGGAGCCGTCCGGGACCACGCCCGTGGGCATCGGATTCAGCACCTGGAATACGAGGCCTACCCGGAAATGGCCGAGCGGGAAATGGAGAAGATCGCCGACGAGGCGGCCGATCGATGGCCGGGGACGAAAGTCGCCATCGCCCACCGCGCCGGCCATCTCGAGATCGGGGATGTCGCGGTCGTGGTGGTGGCAGCGGCGCCCCATCGGGCCGAAGCCTTCGAAGCCTGCCGTTTCGCGATCGACACTCTCAAGGAGACGGTGCCGATCTGGAAGAAGGAAGTCGCCACCGACGGCGAATACTGGGTGGACGACCGCCCGTGAGCGACGAGCCTGCTCCCTCTTCTCGCTCCCACCATCACCGTCGAGAGGCGCCCGCGTCGGTGGCGACCGCCGTGGTGACCGTCAGCGACAGCCGCACCCTGGAGACCGACACTGGGGGGGGCGCCGTCGAGGCGATGCTCGAGGAGATGGGGCACCCGGTGGTGGTGCGAGAGATCGTTCCAGACGAACCCCAGCGGATTCAGGAGGCACTTCGCCGCCTGATCGGTGGTGATGCCCGGGCGATCATTCTGACGGGAGGCACGGGGGTGGCCCCCCGGGATCAGACCCCCGAAGCCGTGCGGCCCCTGCTCGATCGCGAAATCCCTGGTTTCGGCGAATTGTTTCGAATGCTCTCCTACGAGGACATCGGTTCCGCAGCGCTGTTGTCCAGAGGGCTTGCAGGCATGGTGAAAGGCGTGGTGGTGTTCGTCATCCCGGGGTCTCGCGGCGCTGTGAGGCTCGCCATGGATAAACTCATCCTGCCGGAACTGGGTCATCTGACGGCCGAGGCCATCAAGGTCCGTTGAGCCCCGGATCGGAGAGCGCATCGGGGCGGTCGATGGGCACCCACGGCGCCTTCCAGCCGAACTCGGGATCAAGACCCGGGGGGGCGGTTCCGATGAAGATGGAGTGCGATTGCGACACGCCATTGCCGTGGGCCAGAGCGTCTTTTGGATGGCCTCGGCCTCCGCAGCTCCGTATTTCTGGATCGACGATTCCGGGGTGACCCACATGACGGATCGCCTCGATGCCGTTCCCTCGGACGTGCGCGCAGCCCCCGGGACGCCCGACATCACTGTCCTTCGGGGACTGTGGAGCGGAGATGTGGTGGACCTCCAGCCGAGGTCTGTGGATCCTTGGGAATCGAGGCGGGCGGCCTCTCAGCGATCCCAGCGGATCGTGGCCGGTGCTCTGGAAGACATCGCTCGAGGTGAGCGTGCTCGTGCATCTGCGGCTCTCGAAAGCGTATTGCGCGATGAACCCGCTCATCCCCAGGCCCATTGGATTCTGGCTGGACTCGATCGAGAGCGCGCCCGCTATGCATCGGCTGAGCGACACCTCGCAGCCTTCCTGGCATCCGCTGGAGACGACCTCGAGGACTTGCGCGAGAGGGCACAGGTCTGGATCTCAGAACTGGAAGAGGAGCGCAGGCTATCCGATGCGGCGGTTGCCGCAGCGGACTTGGACTTCGTGCGCTTCAAGCACCCTCATTTCAGAGTTCACTACGATGCAGCCCTGGGGAAGGCATCACCCGACTACGCGAACACGGTCATCGGCTTCCTGGAAGATGCCCACGCCCATGCCAGCGCTCGCCTTGGGGTGGCGCCCGCCGAGCCCATGGGGGTCGTCCTCTATGGCAAGGCCGCCTATCTGCGCGAGCATCAGCACCGCTTCTCCTTCCAGACGGTGGGTTTCTTCGACGGTCGTATTCACGTGGTTTCCGCCGCTCATCCCGAGCGCGAACTTCGTGATCTGCTCTTCCACGAATACACTCATGCGTTGTTTCGCGAGCAGACGGGTGGGGATCGGCCGTTCTGGCTCAACGAGGGGCTCGCAGAGTTGTCCCAGCGCCAGGGGCTGGCGTCGGACGGTCTGACGCGGAGTGAGCGGGTCACGCTGCGCAATCGCATCGAAAACCAGGACTGGATTCCCCTGCGCCAACTGGCGCCCAGTTTCTCGGGACTGGAAGGGGAGGACGCCCGGGTCGGGTACCTGGAGTCGACCGCAGCGGCGGCCTGGATCGAGATGAACACAGAACCCGTACAACGTCGCCGCTTGCTCGAACAACTCGGCGATGGCGTCAGCGTGGATCAAGCGCTGCGCGATGCCGTGGGCCTGGATACCGAGGGGCTCGACCGTGCCGTTCAGCGCAGCATCCGGGCGCGCTTCCCCGTGACCACGGTATTCCCCTAGGGGTTCTGGAACTCAAAGCGGCGCCCCTTGTCGGGGCTCCTTCCGACGGACATTCATTCGGGGATTTCGAGCATCCCCTCGTCGAGCATTCTCGACGATTCCAGTAACAACTCGGTCACGCTGGCTTCGATGGTCGCCTCGGGAAGGCGACTCACGGGTTCGAAGGCAAAGCGTCCGGTCGTGGCGTGGATGACGGTCAGGGCGGCGTCGAATCCCTGATCCCGTTTCGATTCCGCGTGTACAGGTCTCCCGTTCTGGAACCACAGCGTCGTCGAGCCCTGTCCGGTGTCGAGTCTCAACGTGCCGGTCTTGCGTCCCATCTCGAGGATCTGAAGGACCGCAAAGGGCGGGATCTCCGAGAGGTCGCCCTCGAAGACCTGAAGGGCGGGGCGCTCCACCACGAGGGTCTGCTCCTGTACCGGCAGTGGGTCCGATGCGGCGTCGGATTCGCTCAGGCCCGGGTTCACGTGGCAGAAACGAATCTCGCTGGAGCCGATCTCGATCCGATCGCCGGGCTCCAGCGCGATCTCCTGGATCCGCTTCCCGTTCACGTAGGTTCCATTGGTGCTGTCCAGATCCCGCAGCACGAAACCCTCGCTTCCGCTGCGGATCTCCGCATGTCGCCGCGAGGCGTCTCCATTGGCCAAACGCAGATCACAGTCCTGGCCGCGCCCGATGCGCACCGCCTCACCCGGTTCCAGGGGAATGGGAGGTTCGGGCGGGAGGAACAGCATGGAGCGGTGCAATGAGGCCATATCGTGCGAGTCGGCAGGAACACACCGGGGCTTTACCCGGTAGAGTCCCCACGGGGTCTACGGCCCCGCCCCGGTGGCCTGATGACGGGTTTACGGCTCGGTACGGATCTCGAAGCCTTGGAGCCCTTCCGGTAGGGCCTCCTGGACGTCCACGTGTTCGACCCTGGCATGCCGGGGCCCCTGGGCAAGGAATCGGAGCAGGGCCGCCACCGCCTCGGGGGCTCCCTCCACGCGGGCCTCCACGCAGCCGTCTCGGCGGTTGAGCACCCAGCCATCCAGGCCCAGGCGTCGCGCTTGCTCAAGGGTGGTCCCGCGGAAGTAGACTCCTTGAACCCGCCCCTGAACCACCACGCGTCGCTGAATTCTGGCCGGGGGCGTGGTCTCTACATCCGTCATTCGTCGGGTCCCGAGTAGAGATCAAAATCCACCAGGCTGTCCTTGAAATGCTCTCGCAGGCGCTTGATCAAGCGCGCCTCGACCTGTCGGATCCGCTCGCGCGAAACGCCGAACTCCGTGGCGAGTTCCTGCAGCGTCTTGGGGGTCTCGGCGAGCAGGCGTTCGTCGAGAATCTGGAGGTCGCGATCTTCCAGAGTCTGTTTGAAGGCGCCGACGGTTTCGCCAAATAACTCGTGGAGCTCCGAAGTCGCGACGTCTTCCTCCGCACTGGTACTGGGCATGGAGATGAAATCACCCACCTCCGCATTTCCATCCTCGGCGTAGGCGGGGGCGTTGAGTGACAGGTCGCTCTGGTGCAACCGGCGGTCCATGTCGCGTACGTCGTCTTCGCTCACGGACAGGCGTTCGGCGATCAGCTTGGGCTCGGGCTTGAAGCCTTCGATCTCGAGCCGCCGCTTCTCTTTGTTGAGTTGGAAGAAGAGCTTGCGTTGGGCTCGTGTGGTGCCCATTCGTACCGTTCGAAAATTGTCGAGGATGTACTTCAGGATGTAGGCGCGGATCCAATAGGCGGCGTAGGAGGAGAGCTTCACGCCCCGGTAGGGGTCGAAACGGTGGGCAGCCTGGACGAGGCCCACATTACCTTCTTGGATCAGATCCAGGGCGTTGGTCCAGGCGCGACGGTATTCCATGGCGATCTTCACCACGAGTCGGAGGTTCGCCAGCACCAGTTTCCGGGCTGCTTCGACGTCGCCTTCCTCCACCCATTTCACCGCCAGTTCGTGCTCCTCCTCCCGGGTAATCGGGGCATGGTGAGAGAGTTCGGCCATGTACGCCGTGAGGGCGTCAACGGCTTCGACGGAACGCGGGTCCGAGGAGGGAACCAGCGCGGCGGTCGCCTTCGGCTCCGCGGACTCTTCGCCCTCGTCCAGAATCTCGAATTCTTCGTCGAGGACTTCCGGCTCGACGGGGCCGTCGATCTTCTTGGAGTCGGAGGGTGGCGTTTCGCTGGAACTCACGCTCGGTTCCTCGCTGCGCTGGGGTCTCCGTCCCGAGGGGGTGAAGGATTCACCCAATCGATCGCTCGAGGAGCCGACGGGACCCGACCATGGCCTGTCTCAGGGCGCTTCGGCGTGTGGGTGCTGCCTTGTCGGTCAGTGTATCGGTCGCGGCCAGCGTCAGCGAACCGGCGCCGTGAGGCGCCCATTCGATGGAGTCACTGCTTGAGGCTACGGATGTAAGCGACGACGTTCTGGATGTCGGTCGGGGAGAGTGCGCCACCCCAGGGCGCCATCATGGGATTCCCGCCGTATTTGGCGCCGCCATTGGTGATGACGTTGGCCAGGTCCTCGTCGGTCCCAGCCGTTCCACTGCCATTGGTGTCGAACTTGAACTCGCCGACACTGAAGTCACGGGGGGGAGGTTGAATGGCGGCAGCGACGGGCCCATCGCCTTTTCCCGTGGGTCCGTGGCAGGACGCACAGAACATGTCGTACTTGACCTTGCCAGCCGCGGCGTCCCCTGCGGCGCTGGAGGTCCCGGCAAACAGGAACACGAGGGCGATTGCGGCGGCGGTGCGAATTGCGTTTTCGAGGGTCTGGACCACTTCTCGAGTCTCCTATGGCGTTCCATGGCAAGCGCGGGCCGGCGCTTCCAGGCGACGCGCAGGTTAGAGAGGGGAGCGATCAGCGTCAACGCCGCCCCCGGGGCGGGCTCAGCGGTGGGATCCCATGGTCGAAGCGGTCAGTCCCCCCACTGCCGGAGCGTCTCCAGCAACAGCCGGACTCCGACCCCTGTGCCACCACTTCGCTGGTAGGGGCCTCCTTTGTTCGTCCAGCCCGTACCGGCGATGTCGAGGTGGACCCACGGGGTCTTGCCCACGAAATTCGCGAGGAAGGCGGCAGCGGTGGAAGCCCCGGCGTCGCGGCCCCCGGTATTCTTGACGTCGGCGATCTGGCTCTTAACCGCTTTGCGGTGCTCGTCGAACAGCGGCATGGGCCAAACCCGCTCTCCGGTTTCTGCGGCCGCAAGCTGGATACGATTCGAGAGTTCGTCGTCGTTGGTGAACAGGCCCGTCGCCCATTTGCCCAGGGCCACCACGCAGGCACCCGTCAATGTCGCCAGATCGACCATGGCGACCGGATCGTATTCGGTGCGTGCGTAGTGGAGTGCATCGGCGAGTACGACGCGTCCTTCGGCATCGGTATTCAGGACTTCGATGGTCTTCCCTGAAAGAGAGGTCACGACATCGCCCGGCCGGTAGGCGGTTCCACTCGGCATGTTTTCAGCGGCGGCAATGATTCCCACCACGTGTCGGGGGACGTCGAGCAATGCGCAGGCCCGCATAGCACCCACCACGGCAGCTGCACCCGACATGTCGTGCTTCATTTCGTCCATGGCGGCGGAGGGCTTGATCGAGATCCCTCCGGAGTCGAAGGTGATCCCTTTGCCGACCCAACAGATGCTGGGAGATTTCTGGGTACGTTTCGAGCCCCGCTTGCTGGGGACGTGTTCGAGGACGATCAGGCAGGGAGGGTTCACACTGCCCTCTCCCACGGCGAGAATCGCGCCCATTTTCCGGCGTCGAAGTTCCGGAACGCGCATCACTTTGGCCTTGAGACCGACCTCTTTGGCCATCTTGACGGCACGCCGAGCCAATTCCAGGGGGGGGAGGGCGTTGCCGGGCTCGTTGGAGAGGTCGCGGGCCAGGTTCTGGGACTCCGCCAGCACGAGGCCCCTCGCCGCACCCGCGCGGGCATCGCGAAGATCCTCCGATCGTTCGATCTTGATCGACAGGGACTGAACGGCCGGCTGGCTGTCGCGGTTCTGGGTCTGGTACCGATCGAATCGATAAGCGGCCAGCACGGCACCTTCGGCCAGTGTTTGTCCGATCTGGTCCGCCGACGATTTGCGGATCAACGGGACGAGGAGAGCCACCCTGCGGGCCGAGCGGCTCGATGCCTGTTGAATGGCGCGTCCTGCAGCAGCTCGCAGGGTTTCGGGCTCGATGCCTTCGGCGTCGCCGAGTCCGATCAGCAAGATGCGTGTGGCCTTGAGAGAGGTCGACTTCGGAGGATACAAGGTGCAGGTCTGGTCCCGTTTGCCGCGAAAATCACCGCTGTCCATCACCCGTGTGATCGCGCCGCCCAGGGCTCGGTCGATGGCCGCGAGGCGGGGGGGCACTCTCCGTCGAGACTTGCTCTGCTCCGCCAGCAGGATTGCAAGCAGATCCGCATTGGCATCGACGGGGTTTCGTGAATCGACTGTGACCTTCATCACATCTCCTGTCCTGGGGTTGGGTCTGGTTGAACTCGACCAGACGCTCTTCTAGACTCCGGCGCGGCGATCGCACAACGAGAGACACATGGCGTTGTTATTCGTCGGGGCGGCAATGGGGGGACGTCTCGCGAGCCTGGATGTACTCAGTCTGGTTCTCCAGGCGGGTTGGATCGTTCAGGTCGTGCTCGGCATTCTCGCCCTGGCTTCTATTGGTTCATGGACCATTATTACATTCAAATGGCGAGAACTGCGCCGCGCTCAGCAGGATAGCGAGGCGTTCGTCGAGATCTATCAGCAGGGGTCCTTCGACGGAGCCTACGATGCGGCGCGAGATCTCGAGGCAAGCCCCGTCGCTGCAGTCTTCCTGGACGTTCACGTGGAATGGACCCGGCTGTCTCGCTCGGGCCCTCCGAGCCCTGGCCAGGCCCGGGCCTTGATCGGCCGGATCGCCTGGACGTCCGCCCGGGAAATCCAGCGGCTCGAGAAGGGGCTCTCGATCCTGGCCACCACTGGCAATGCCGCGCCATTCATCGGCTTGTTTGGCACCGTGATCGGAATCATCGATGCCTTTCAGGGGATTGGTCGCACCGGGTCGGCGAGCCTGGCCGTGGTGGCTCCGGGGATCTCCGAAGCGCTGATCGCCACGGCTGTGGGGCTGTTTGCCGCCATTCCCGCCACCATCTTCTACAACTATTTCGTGGGAGAGCTCCGGGAACTCACGAGTTCCGTCGACTTGTTCCGCGCCGAGTACGAGGGGGATCTTCAGCGGGCGCTGGACGCTTCCGAGCAGGTCAAACAGTCGCGCTCCCCGGGACCGACCTGAGCCGTGGCCGAGATCTCTCAGCAAACCGGTCGCACCTGGAGACCCCTTTCGGAAATCAATGTCACGCCTTTCGTGGATGTGATGCTCGTTCTGCTGATCATCTTCATGGTGACCGCACCGATGATGCAGCAAGGCGTGGACGTGGACCTGCCCAAGACCAATACGCAGCCGCTGCGCATCGACAGCGAGCCTTTGATTCTCACCGTCAAGGCCGACGGGCAGTTGTTTCTTGCCCGTAAGGCCATCCCTGCCGATCAACTGCGTGAAAAGCTGGAGGCGATTTTCGAGGGAGACGAGGATCGGGAGATCTACCTGCGAGCCGACTCCGACGCCAGCTACGGCATCGTGGTGAAGGCGATGGCGGCGGCGCGCGAGGCTGGGGCGACGAAGCTCGGTATGGTGACTGAGCCCGAGGATTGACTTGGACGTTGCGACGGATTTCTGGGGGGAGCGGGTCGCGGCCCGGCGCCGAGAACTCGCGACCTGGGGAATGCTCTCGTTTGGAGTGCACGCTGGAATGCTGGCTGTGGGCCTATCGCTGTCGGTTTCGCAATTCTCAGTTCCATCGGAAGTGATCTCCGTCGATCTCGTCACACTCCCCAGGGCCGAGCCCGCCAGGTTGCAGCGGCCGGAGCCTGCCGCGCCGGTAGCGCCTGTTGAGAAGCGGCGGCCCAGGGAGGTGGTGCTCCCCGAGCGGCCGTCGGCGGAGCCCACGCGCGCACGTTCCAAGCCCCGGCCTCAACCCGCGCCGAGTCCGCCCGTCGAGCAGAACTACGCCGACGTACTCGCCGAGTTGCGCAAGGAGGCGGGTGAGACGGCTCCCACGCCCCGGCCCGAGCCTCGCGTGGCTTCGGTGGCGCCGTCCAAGCCCAGTGGACCCGCCACGGTTTCCCCGGAGGTGGCAGCCTGGATGCGCAGCGCCAAGGCCCACGTTCGCCGCAGTTGGGTGGTTCCGCCGGGTTTCCGCACCCAGGACCTGGAGGCCCATCTGCGCGTTCGCCTCGATCGGCAGGGTCGGGTCCTGGGAAACCCGGAAGTGGTCCGCAGTTCGGGCAACCCCTGGTACGACGAAGGGGTCTTGCGAGCGATCCTCAAGGCGAGCCCGCTGCCGCCGCCACCGCAGGCCGATGTCTGGTCCTTTGTCTTCGTTCCCGAGGACAGTCTTTGAAGCCTGACCCGCGAAAACTGGGTGCGGCGCTGCTGGGCCTGTGTCTGGTCCTCGACTGGAGCGTTTTCGCGCGACCCACCGCCGCCGAGGCCCCCCCGGCCATCATCGTCACCTCGGGGTCGGCGCGTACCTATCGTCTGGCCCTCCAGGAATTCGCTGACCGCTCGGCACCGAGTGACGCGGCCGACGCGAAGGGGTTTCGCAGTCAACTGCTCACGGGCCTCGAATTCTCCGGTCTGTTCGACGTCATCGAGTGGACTGCCTTCCTGGGTGACGAGGCGACGTCGGAACTTACCCGTGCGGAGCTTCTGGAGGACTGCGACAGCTGGCGCCAGATCGGGGCCGATGCCTTCGTCGAGGGTCGGCTCGAGCGAAGTGACCAATCCCTGACCGCCCAGTTCCAGTTGTGGGATACCGCCAGCTGCCGTAAGCGACTTTCCAAGCGCTATCGCCAACTCGCGGGCCGAGACGATGCCATTTTGGCCAGGCGCATGGCGGATGACATCGTGGAGAACTTCACCGGTGTGCCTGGGGTGTCTGACACTGAGATCGTTTTCGTGTCCACTCGGACGGACAATCCGGAGATCTACGTCATGAACGCCACCGGGGAATCGGTGAGGTCCGTGACCTCCAATGGGTCCATCAATCTGTTTCCCTCGTGGACGCTGGACGGCATCGGGGTCGTCTACACCTCCTACCGTCACCTCAATCGCCCGTATCTCTTCCTGGCTTCGAGAAGCAGACAAAAGCCTGCGAAGCTTCTCTTTCCCAGCCTTGGATCCGAACGCCATCAATACCGAGGGGTCTTCGATCCCAGCGGTCGCAAAATGGCCATCGTGGTCAGCGCCCAGGGGCCCGCCGAGATCTACACCATCAACGAAGATGGCAGCGATCTGCGTCGCCTGACGAACAACCGATCCATCGACGTTTCGCCCGCCTGGTCGCCTGATGGTGAGCAGATCGCTTTCGTGTCGGACCGGTCCGGCAGTCCTCAGATTTACGTGATGGGTGCGGATGGTTCTCAGGTACGACGCCTCACCTTCGATGGCAGCTACAACACGGCGCCTGCCTGGTCTCCCGACGGCGCCTGGATCGCCTATGAGGCTCGCGTGAAGGGGCAGTTCGATATCTGGTTGCTGGACGTCGAAGGAGGGCAGGCGATTCCACTCATCAGTCATCCAGCCAGTGACGAAGGGCCGAGCTGGGCCCCCAATTCGCGCAAGATCGTTTTCAGTTCGAGGCGGAGGGGTCGGGCGGACCTCTATGTCGTGGATATCAATGGCGACAACCTGCGCCGGCTGACCCGGGGTTTGGGGGACAATACGTCGCCTGCATGGGGGAAAGCGCGCCCCTAGGCGAGGGTCCCGGGAACCTGCTAGACCTATGCTTGGCAAGGGGTGAGAGGGGGTTCGGTTGCAGTCAATGGCGAAGACTGAGCAGACTCCTGGGGTCCCGGGGCGCCCGCAGGGTTTCCTGCGAGGCTCTCATTTCCTTGGGGTGCCGATTCTTCTGGTCGTGGTGATGAGCCTTTCCGGCTGCGTTACGCCTGCGGAGTTCGAGAAGCTTCGTGTCAAGGTCGTCAAGCTCGAGCGGGGTGGGACGGTGAAACCCGGCTCGCCGGAAGCGCAGCAGCGCCTGGCAGAACTTGGGGCGGACCTCGAGCGCATCTCCAAAGAGATCAAGCAGTTGTCCGGACGCGTGGAGGTTGCTGAGCACCAGGCAGGGGTTGCACTGAAGGAAGCACAGACGGCACGTACCCAGGTGGCTCGCCTGGCCGTTTCTGGGGTCGAGCCCGCGGAATCCGAGGGTCCCCCCCCGGTTGAGGGTGAGGACTCCGAGGAGGTGGCTCGCTACCGCGCCGCCTACGAAGCCTGGCGCAAGGACGACTATCAGGTTTGTATCGACCGTTTCCGCGCTTTCCTGCAGAACTACGAGCAGTCACCCTACGCGGACGATGCTGCCTATTGGCTGGCGGATTGCTACTTCAAGCGGGGTGACTTCAAGACCTCCGTGCTACGCTTCGACGACGTCGTCGCCCGCTATCCTACGGGGAACAAAGCTGCTGATGCGCTGTACCGCCAGGGGGAAGCGCTTCTGCGTTTGGGGCCCAATTATTCCAAGGCAGCTGGCAAGGCGTTCGAAAGGGTGGTCAGGGAGTATCCGGACTCCGCGCGGGTGCCGGAGGCCAGGCGACAACTCGAGCTACTCGGTTCCCAGGGTTGATTGAAGCCGGGAGGGC
Source organism: Myxococcota bacterium (assembly GCA_022447545.1). Taxonomy (GTDB): domain Bacteria; phylum Myxococcota_A; class UBA9160; order UBA9160; family SMWR01; genus JAKVBI01. The sequence continues at coordinate 99,548 of JAKVBI010000004.1, read as the reverse complement.
AGGTTGAAGAAGCGCGATCGCGAAAGGTTCCGAAAGATCCTCATGGAGCAGCGGGAACAGCTGATGGGCAACGCCAAACGGGCGATGTCCGGAGACATCCACGTCGATCCCGACGACTTTCCGGACGAGATCGATACCGCCTCTTCCGAGGTGAACCTCCAGTTCACCGGCCGCTTGCGGGAGCGAGAGCAGGGACTGTTGACGAAGATCGACGAGGCCCTCAATAAGATCGAAAGCGGGGTGTACGGCGAGTGTGCCAACTGCGGCGAGGATATCGGCGTCAAACGCCTGAAGGCGCGCCCGGTGGCTGAACTGTGCATCGACTGCAAGTCCGAGCAAGAGAAGCTCGAGCGACGAACGGGCTGATGGAGGGCTGAATCCGCGGCTCTTTCGCACGCGGTCGCTGCCTTCTTCCAAAAGCTCCGGACCCGCCCCGTGATCGCTATCTTCGATGCATCATGTGGGTATTGGGAATCGAATCTTCGTGCGACGAGATGGCGTCCGCCGTCGTTCGCGATGGCTGGGAAATCGTTTCGAGCGAGGTGCGCGGGCAGAATGACGTCCACAGCCCCTACGGGGGCGTGGTGCCAGAACTTGCTTCGCGTGACCACGTTCGCGTCGTCTCGGAAGTGGTGGGCGCAGCCGTGGAAGAGGCCGGGATTTCCCTGGAGGAATTCGCGGGCGTCGCGGTTACCGCCGGTCCCGGGCTCGTGGGGTCGTTGCTGGTGGGGCTGTCTTTCGGCAAAGCGCTGGCCTATCGGCTCGGCATCCCGGTAGTGGGCGTGCACCATCTCGCGGGGCACCTGGCTTCGGCGGAGCTGGCCGACCGTGAACTCGGGCCCCCCTATCTGGGACTGGTTGCATCGGGTGCTCACACGGCGCTGTTCCGCGTGGAGAGTACGGGGCCGCCCCAGCGGCTGGGTGAAACGCGTGACGACGCGGTGGGCGAGGCCTTCGACAAGGTGGCCGTCCTGCTCGGCCTCCCTTTTCCCGGGGGGCCCAGCGTCGCGGCGGCGGCGGAGGCAGGCCGTGAAGATGCCGTGGACTTCCCGCGTCCCATGCTCTCCAATCCTGGGCTCGACTTCTCCTACAGCGGCCTCAAGACGGCCGTCGCTCTGGAGGCAGAACGTCGGGGGGAGCTTTCCCAGGCCGACGTGCAGGATCTCGCAGCTTCGTTCCAGGCGGCGGCGATCGACGTGTTGGTAGCGCGCGCGCGGAAGGCCCTGCGCCAGGAGGGTCTGCGGGAGTTGGCCGTCGTGGGCGGGGTGGCGGCCAATCGGCGGTTGCGAGAGCAATTGGCCCATTGGGGGGAGCGCGATGGCTTCCGCGCGGTCTTTCCTCCGGTGGAACTGTGCACCGACAATGCAGCCATGATCGCCTGTGCGGGGGCCCGTCTTCTCGAACGCGGCGAGCATCACGGTCTGGCATTCAATTCGTTCTCCCGCGTTCCCATCGACGCCACGCCCTGGGTCGCGACGGATTCCCAATGACCCCCAGTGCGAGAGCCGACGTTCGTGACTTTCTTGGGCGCCACGGACTGAGGGCAGGGAAGGACCGGGGTCAGAACTTCCTGGTGGATCCGGAACTCGCCCACCGACTCGTCGAATTGGCCGGGGTCGGCGAGGGGGATACCGTCGTCGAGATCGGTCCGGGGCTCGGTCAGCTGACCCGCGCATTGGCCACGCGGGCCCGCCGCGTGATCGCCATCGAGGTGGATGCGGGGCTCGTAAGAGGGCTGCGCGAGGACGACAGCCTGCCCCCCAACGTCGAATTGATCCATGCCGATGCGTTGGAGATGGACCTGGTGGGCCTGGCCCGCGACGCCGGCCTGCACGTTCGGTTGGTGGCCAATCTGCCGTACTCCTTGTCCGGGCCACTCCTGCGGCGACTGATCGATCTGCGGGAGTTCGCCGCGGATTGGTCGGTGATGGTGCAACGTGAAGTCGCCGATCGCCTGCTGGCATCGCCGGGCACGAAATCCTATGGCTCTCTCACCGTACTCCACTGCGCGGTCGCTTCCCTCGAACGTCTGCTCCACATTCATCCCAGAAGCTTTCACCCTGTGCCGCGAGTTCGCTCGAGTTTCGTTCGGGTCCGCCCTCTCGAGACGCCCCTGGTCGGCCCGGGCGATTTGGAGTCCTTTGAGAGGCTGGTCCGCGGGGCCTTCTCGACGCGCCGGAAGACCCTGGTCAACGCGCTTCGCACCGGGCTGACTGCCCGCTATGAGCCGAGTCGGCTGAGCGGTTGGTTGCACGAGCAGGGGCTGGACCCGCGAGTTCGAGCCGAGGGCCTGACGCCTGCCCATTTTGCCTCCCTCAGGGCGGCCCTGTTCGGAGTGGAGCCCCACCCGGCAGCGTCTCCAGAGGCGAAGGGGTGACTCCCGAAACACTACTGAGCGAACTCGAGAACCTTGCGGCCGACGTGGGTCTCAAGGTGGTCAAGATTCCCTCCCGGGGGGTGCGAGAGGGCGAGCCCCCTGCGACCAGCGGGGTGTGCCAGGTGCGGGGGAGATGCTGGGTGCTGCTCGCGGTGGGGGAATCTCCGGTCGCGCGCAGTGAGGTATTGGCTCACGCTCTGCGAGAGCACTGCGCAGATGCCCTCGAGCAGCGGTATCTGCCGCCCGCTGTTCGCGACCTCCTGGGTTCTTGATTTTCATTTTAAAAACAATTACTTGAAGGACTTTCTCTGTGGCCTTGACGGGTCCTGAGTCGTCGTTCTACGCTTTCAGTATCGAAGGGGAATCGCACGGGGCGATCCTCATTTGAAGACCCCCTTGAGCGCCGCCCAGGGCGCCTGAAAGTAAGAGAGCGACACAGCCCGGTCGTACCGCTCGTATCCAACGAGGAGCGAGACGGAGGCGGGAGCTGGTGATGCTTTGGATCGTGACCCGGATTGGTTCCGGGACCTGCGAGCCCAGGACGCCGCGCCTCCGGATCTCGGAACCACGAGATCATCGGTTGGGCGCGTTTTTTGTTTCAGGGAGCCTGGATTCGAGTTCGATGGCCGCGCGACAGGGACTGGAGGCGAGATGTCGACAGTGACCGTAGAAGCAGAGCGAGAACACCGAGTCACCCTTCCTTCCCTGGCCCAGTGCAAACGGCGCGGGCACAAGATCAGCATGCTCACTGCTTACGACTTCGCCTTTGCGAGGATCTTCGACGCGGCGGGCATCGATGTGCTGTTGGTGGGGGATTCGCTGGGAAACGTGGTGCAGGGTCGTGAGACCACACTTCCCGTGACCCTCGATGAAGCGGTCTATCACACGCGACTCGTCTCCCGTGGGGCTCGGCGGGCGCTGGTGGTGGGCGATATGCCCTTCGGCAGCTACCAGGTGTCCTCCGAGGATGCCGTGCGCAGTGCCATCCGATTCATCAAAGAGGGAGGCGCCCAGGCGGTGAAACTCGAAGGCGGGGTGCGTGTGGCCGAGACCATCGAACGCCTCGTCGTCGCGGAGATTCCCGTGATGGGCCACGTTGGCCTCACCCCTCAGGCGATTCATCGCATGGGGGGCCACCGGGTACAGGGGCGTACCTCCGAGGGACGAAGCCAGGTTCTCGACGATGCCCGGGCCGTACAGCAGGCGGGCGCCTTTGCGGTGGTCCTCGAAGGCATGCCCGCCGATCTGGCGCACGAGGTCACTCGAGAGTTGTCGATTCCCACCATTGGAATCGGTGCCGGCGTGAACTGTGATGGTCAGGTGCTCGTGATGCACGACATGCTGGGCCTGTCGGAGTGGACTCCCAGCTTCGTGAAGTCCTACGCGAATCTCGGAGCCCTTGTCTCGAAGGCGGCACGCAGTTTTTCCGAGGAGGTCTCCAAGGGGAAATTCCCCGACGAAGAGCACTCCTATCGCTGAGCCTCCAGACGAGTTCGAACCCTCCCTCTTGAACCCCCGGAAGTGAACCACCCACTCTTCTCCTCCATGCAAGTCATCGAAACGGTTTCACGACTGCAGAGCCTGGCTGACACCGAGCGCGCCTCGGGTCGGCGGATTGCCCTGGTGCCCACCATGGGGGCCCTCCACCCCGGCCATCTGGCCCTGGTGGAGGCCGCGCGTGAGCGGGCGGATCGCGTTTGGGTGTCGATCTTCGTCAATCCCACGCAGTTCAATGACCCCGCCGACCTGGATGGCTATCCGCGCCAGTTGGAGGCTGACCTCGACCGTTGTCGCGAATGCGGAGTGGACGTGGCCTTCTGTCCCAGTGTCGAGGAGATGTACCCGGCGGGAAGTGTGACGACCGTCCAGGTGGGTGAACTCGGGGAGTCCCTGTGTGGCGCGTCGCGTCCGGGGCACTTCGATGGAGTGACCACCATCGTGACCAAGCTGCTGCTGGCTTCGAGACCTCACGTCGCGGTGTTCGGGGAGAAGGACTATCAGCAACTTGCCGTGATCCGCGCCATGGCCCGTGATCTCGATTTCGGAGTGGAGATCGTCGGGGTAGCCACGGTGCGCGAGGCCGATGGCGTGGCGCTTTCGAGTCGCAACGTCCGATTGACGCCCGAGGCACGCAGCCAGGCTCGCGCGCTGGTGCGAGCCCTCGATGCCGCCGAATCTGCGGTCGGGGCGGGGGAGGGCGACACCCGGCGGATTCTGAAGATGGTCTCGGACGAGATTGCCAAGGCGCCTCTGGCTCGGGTGGACTACGCGGAAATGCGTGACCCCCACAGTCTGAAGCCTTCGCCCCCAGAGTTGGCCGGCGCCGCGCTTCTGGCCCTGGCCGTTTTCTTTCCTGCCTCGGACTCCGACTCAACCGGAGGAGAATCCGTACGACTCATCGATAACCGCGTGTTGGTTCCCTCGGGATCCTCCACGCAACAAGAGCCTTGAACCCAGGAGGACATTTCCATGAAGCGAACGATGTTGAAATCAAAGATCCACAGGGCCACCGTGACCGAGGCCAACGTCGAGTACGAGGGCAGCGTCACCATCGACTCGGACCTGCTGAAAGCCGCGGACATCGTGGCCTACGAGCAGGTGGACATCTATGACTGCACGAACGGGAATCGCTTGCAGACCTACGTGATCGAGGGGGAGCCCGGGTCGGGTGAAATCTGTGTCAACGGGGCAGCCGCGCACCTGATCAAGCCCCATGACCTCGTGATCATCTGCAGCTACGTGCAGGTCGATGAGTCCGAGTGCCACGACTGGGACGGGATTCGCATCTTCGTCGACGAACGCAACGTTCCCCGCCACTGATCGCGCCGGGAACCCCGGGGGCGGCTCTTTGGAGCGCCGGAGTGTACGCTCGGGTCAGCCATGGCCAATGAAGACGCCACGATTCAGGTCGTCACTCGCAACCGACGAGCGACCTTCGAGTACGAGATCTTCGATACCTTCGAAGCGGGGCTCGTGTTGCTGGGCCCCGAGGTCAAGTCGCTCCGCAACGGCAAGGCGAACCTATCGGATGCCTTCGGGTCCATCCGCCGAGGTGAAGCCTATCTGTTGAACGCGCACATCAGCCCCTACGCGATGGCCGCCCGGGACAATCCCGGCGAGAAGCGCGAGCGCAAGCTTCTGCTCCACCGTGCCGAGATTGCGCGTCTCGAAGGCAAGCTGGCTGAGCGTGGCTTCACCCTGGTTCCCCTGGAGATCTATTTCAAGAACGGTCGGGCCAAGGTGCGGCTCGCCCTGGCTCGCGGGAAGAAGCGCTACGACAAGCGCGAGGCCATCAAGCGCCGAGAGTCCGACCGGGACCTGGCTCGTACCTTGCGCGGACGCGGTCGAACATCCTCGTGATGGCGCTGGCGCCGAGGCTGCGCCTGGCGGTACTGATGGTGTGGGGCTTGTGGGCGGGCTGTGCGAAGGCGCCGTTCCTGGCGGAATCGCGCGACGTCTATACGCCGGATCGCCGGGACTACGCGGCCTTTCGGGCCGGGAACGACGGGCTCCTCGAGCCCAACTACCTGCCCTTCATGGCCCATCGCTTCACCGGCGCGGGTCCCGAGGGGGATGTCCTGGTGCTGTGTCGCTGGGAAGCCTCGGACATGCCGCTCGCGGTGTTCATTCCCACCCCGGTGATTCCCGACTCTCTCCAGAACGAATTCGCACCCCGCAGTGCCGACGTCTACGTGCGTGCCGCTGAGGAGGCTTTCGAGATGTGGGAGGGCGAGCTCGAGGGGCTGGTGCGTTTCGAGCGGGTTCCGAGCGCCGAGCAGGCGCGTCTGAAAGTGCAGCTCGTTCCGGAAGAGGCTCGGGATTGGCACGATGTAACGCCTCTGGGAAGTGTCCGGTTGCGCGGGGCCTGCCGTCCCCAGGCCTTCGACGAGAACGCCGATCGCCTGGAGGTGACCTTCGAGGTGGGGGAGTTGCGGGTCTTCATGGCCGACGAGTTTGGATTGTTTACCCCCGAGCAGGTGAAGTGGATTGTGCTCCACGAGATCGGCCACGCCCTGGGGATGCGCAACCACAGCCCGATCCCGGCGGACCTCATGTACGAGCGCCTTCGCGACCGGGTTCTGGTTCCCGGGCTGTCCATCGAGGACGTCAACTCCTTCGTCTCCCTCTACCAACTCCCGAACGGTTCGATTCTGGCGCGGGTTCCCCGTGGAAGTTCGGGGAGAATGTCTCCCGCGCCTCCTCCCACGGGATCGCCCCAACTCGCCGGGGCCCCCCACGTGGATGCGCGGTTGGGTTATTCGCTACGCCCACCCCGGGGCTGGACTCGCCTCGAGACCCGGCGGGGGATGGTGGCCATCGACGGTGTGGCCTGGGACAACTCCGCTTCGTTCCAGGTCATCGTCGAGCGTTACGACACCATCGAGGAGTACATGGAGCGCTACGCCGACCACTACCTGTCCCGCGGAAGGCTGCTGGCCTTCGGATCCCGGGAGGTGGCCGGGTATCCCGCCGTACACGCTTTCATCCAGTCTGCGGTTGGAGAGCGTGTCGAGGAGGTCACCCTGGTCGAGGTGGGAGACGGGCGGGTGCTGGTCTTGATCGCGGACAGTTCAGCGGCGGACGCCGTGAGCTATCGCCCCTGGTTCGACGCCACCCGCAAGAGCCTGCGGATCTGGGGGTTTGGCGGCGAGGCGGACTGACGGCGGGCTGCGCCGGCTTGATCGCGATTCGGTACGCTGGTCAGCCGCCGCCAGCTCTCAGCCGTCAGGAGCCGGGAGCCAGGCCGTGGCGTCCTCGGGAGATTTCGTGATGTCACTGTCCCACCGCTTCCGCACTCTTGCCCTCGTTTGTCTCGCCCTGGCTGGATGGCCTGCCTGTGAGGGCGGGTCCGGGCATGCGACCTTGTTCGATGGAACGAGCCTCGAGGGCTGGTCGAAGGTGGGCGGTGGCGCCAGCTACCGACTGGAAGACGGAACGCTGGTGGGCGAGGTCGGTCCGGGTGCGAATACCTTCCTGCGCACCGACGAGACCTTTGGCGATTTCGATCTGTCGCTGCAGATGAAGGTCGAACAGCCCGGCAATTCCGGCGTCCAGTTCCGCAGCTTTCAACGCGGCGGCGATGGCGTGGTCACGGGTACCCAGTTCGAGATCGACCCCACGGCTCGTGGCTACAGCGGGGGGCTCTACGACGAAGCCCGCCGCGGGTGGCTGTTCTCCCCGTCACCGCCCACGGCGTTGCGGGTCGGAGAGTGGAATGACATCCGAATCCAGGCTCGCGGGCCGCGGCTCCAGACCTGGCTTAACGGCGAGCCGGTGACCGACCTGCTCGACCCCACCACTCTCGAGGGCTTCGTGGCGCTCCAGGTCCACGCCGGCGACGAGGGGGTATTCCGCTGGCGCGACATCGAGATCGACACGCACGGCGAGTCGCGATCCTGGCAGACCCTGGTCGGGGGCGAGGGCCTGGTGGGTCTCGAGCCCAGGGGCGACTGGCGCGCCGACGAGGGCGGCGCCGAGGGGCTGGCCGCCAGCGACAGCGAGGCCCGCCTCACGACCTTTGCATCGCTGGACGACTTCGCTCTGCGAGTGCGTTGGAACCCCGAGCAGGGAGCTGCGCAGTTGCGGTTGCGCGGTGAAACCCTGGCCGTCGAACTCGCTCCTGGTGAGCGCCTGGGTGCCGTGGTCGACCTCCGCACGGGTGCGACCCTGGGCATTGCCCCCGCCGAACTTCTGGCCGAACTGGAAGAGGAGGGCGGGACGCCGGAGGTCACGGTCACCGCGCTCGGTGACCGCGTGGCGGTACAACTCGACGGACACCCGGCCATCGATCTCCAGATTGACGACATGGCGGCCACCGGCCCCGCGGCTCTGGTGCTGTTGCCCAACGCACGGGGCCGCGTCGAAGGGTTGGAGCTGGTTCGCTTTGGCCCCGTGCGCGCCGATGGCGTGTTGCCCCCGGGCCTGGCGACGCTGCCGGTTCCGCCGGCACCGGTTCTCGACCCCGAGCAGGCCCACGCGGCCTTTCGCGTGGCACCGGGCTACCGGGTGGAGGCAGTGGCCACGGAGCCCTTGGTCGAGGACCCCGTGGCCATCGACTGGGACGAGTCCGGCAACCTGTATGTGGTGGAGATGCGCGGCTACATGCCGGACCTCGAGGCCACCGACGAGGAGGCCCCGGTGGGGCGCGTGGTTCGGTTGTCGGATGAAGATGGCGATGGCCGCTACGACACGCGCACGATCTTTCTGGACCAACTGGTGTTGCCGCGGGCGGTCCGTGTCCTGCCCGATGGCGTCTGGATCGGCGAGCCTCCCCACTTGTGGCGCTGTCGCGACACCGTGGGCGACGGGGTTTGCGATTCGAAAGAGCGAATGGGCGAGTACGGGGTCGATGCCGTGAACGTCGAGCACTCCGAGAATGGTTTGCTCTACGGCCTGGACGGACGCCTCTACAACGCCGGGTCGGCACGCGCCTTTTCGTGGCCCGAGGTGGCCGAGGCCGCCACCGTGGAGCCGAGCGTATCGCGCGGTCAGTGGGGGATCGATCAGGACGATTGGGGCCGGCTGTTCTACAACACCAACTCTCATTTCGTGCTGGTGGATCGGGTGCCTGCCGACTATTGGCTGCGTCATCCGGCCACCGCCCCGGACTTTCGGCGCAACCCCCTGACTTCCCACGACCTGACCCGCGAGGATTGGGTTCATCCCATTCGCGTGTCGCTGGGGGCGAATCGGGCCTACCTGGAGGGAACTCTCCGGCGCGATGGACGCGTCGCACGGCCCACCGGAGCCAGCGGGATCGCCGTGTTTCGTAGCGACGGCTTCGGGGCCGAAGCGCGAGGCGATGTCTTCGTGCCTGAAACCGTGGGCAACGTGGTGGCGCGCTTTCGCGTGCGCTCCACGGGGGAGCGGCTCGAAAGCGAACACCTGCTGACCGCGGACCCCGACTGGGGGCAGCGTGAATTCCTGGCTTCCACCGACGAGCGCTTCCGTCCGGTCAGTGTCTCGGTAGGGCCCGATGGAAACCTCTACGTGGTGGACATGTATCGAGGAGTGATCCAGCACAAGGCCTTCGTTTCCGACTATCTCCACGGCTACGTCAAGCGCCAGGGACTCGAAGAGCCACTGGGATTGGGCCGCATCTGGCGGGTTGTGCGTGAAGGCGTGGAGCCGACGCTTCCGCCTGTGGATCTACGAACGGCGTCGAGCGCCGAGCGGGTGCAGGTCCTGTCGCATCCGGTGGGAGTCTGGCGCGACCGCGCCCAGCGGCAGTTGATTCAAAGCGCCGACCCTGACGCCATGGCACCCCTCCGGGATCTGCCCCGCCATTCGCCGGTGGGGCGCGTTCACGCCCTTTACACGCTGGCGGCCCTCGATGCCCTGGACACCGAGACCCTGAGCCTCGCCCTCAACGACTCTGAACTCCAGGTGCAGTTGGCTGGCCTTCGTGCGGCCGAGGGATGGCTCGCCCAGGATCCCGATCTTCTGCTGCCCCTGCTGCGCGAACAGGTCGATCTTTCCTCGATGGCCATGCGCCGTCAGTTGGTGTTCAGCCTGGGTGCCGTGTCGGGGAACCCGCGAGCCCAGATCTGGCTCGCCGAACTGCTCGAGGCGGACCTCGGGGATCCCTCCATGCACGCCGCGGTGGTGTCGGGTCTGTCCGGGCGCGAACTCGATTTCGTCCAGTTGTTGACGTCGCAGCCGGCTTGGCGCGAAGCGTCCCCTGAGCGTTCCGCCTGGTTTGCCACGCTGGGGGGCGCGGTCTTCCTGCGCCTGGCACGGGCCGACGACACGGATCTCCTCGTCCTCCAGGAACGCGAGGACTTGTTTGCGGAACTGTCCGGCTTGCCCCGCTCCGGGCGCGATGCCTGGGTGACCGTCGCGCTGATGAAGGGGGTGGCCGAAGCGGTTCGCGAGCCCGGGACCCCCATGGTGATCCTGGCCGGTCCGCCGGATCTGTTCGCCGCCGACTCCGAGGGCTGGTCCGAAGAGCTGAGCGCGGCGGCGGGGGGGGCGCGGCGTGGGATCAGTTGGGCGGGGGACGATCAGGTGCCCGGTGCCCAGCCCCTGACGGTCGAGCAGAAGGCCGGGCTGGAACTCGGCGCCGCCTATTACGCGGCGGCGTGCGCGACGTGCCACCAGAGCCATGGCCGTGGGCAGGTCGGCGTCGCGCCGAGCCTGGTGGGTTCGCCCTGGGTTCTCGATGCGGAAGGCTGGCTGATACGAATCGCCCTGCAGGGGCTGACGGGGCCGGTGCGGGTCGGGGACGAGACCTGGAACCAGACCATGCCTGGCCATGGTGCCGATGAGCGCCTGGACGACGCGACTCTGGCGGGCCTGGCCACCTATCTTCGCCGGGCGTGGGGCCACGCCGGTGACGCCGTGGATCCTGCGGTGGCCGCCCGCATCCGTGCCGAGACGGCCGGGCGCAACCAAGCGTGGACCCTCGATGAACTGTTGGCGCTCGACGTCGACCACCGGCTCGATCGCTACGTGGGCAAGTACTCGGTGTCGGGCCAGCCCTTCTCGGTGACCGTGCGCCGTAGCGGCGGGGAGTTGTTCATCAAGGTGCCCCTGCGCGGCGAGTCACCTCTGGGCGTGGCCGAGGACGGGAGCTTTCTGGCCCGCAACGGGAGCGAGGAGATCGGGGTTTCCTTCCGAGAGGGCGAAGAAGGGGTGGAGGCGCTGTTGATCCATTGGGGTGGGTCGAAGATCGCCTTCGATCGCAAGCTCTGAGCGCTCCGGTAGGTGGGATCAGAGAAAGTTGGCCACCGAGGCCGGGCCGTGGGTGAGCAGGTACCAGCCGAAGAACACCCCGGCAAAGATGGCGGCGGTGCTGGTTCCGCCGCCCAGTGTCATGGCGCTTTGCAGATAGCCGGGGCCCAGCAGCCGAAGCTTTACCCGGGTGCGTCCGAACCATGACAGGGATGCCGCAGCGCGCAGCATCTCGGCCTCGGCACGACCTCGGTCGGGGGCACTCTTCAGTCTATCGGAGCCCGGTGATCGCGGGGAGCACGCGTCCGTGTCAACATGCGGGGTGGAGGTCGAGACGAAGCCAATGCGTGAAGTGCACGACGTGCGAGTCGGGGTAGTGGGAGCGGGCTTTCTGGCGGATACCCGGGCGCGTTGCTGGGCCCAGGTGCGCGGTGCGCGGGTGGTGGGCAGCGTGGCCGCACATGTCGAGCGGGCCCAGGCCTGGGCGGCTCGCCACGGCATCGCGCAGGTCTGGGATGACGTGGAGGCGATGGTCGAAGGAGACGGGGTCGACCTGGTGGACCTGTGTGTCCCCAACGCATTGCACCGCCCCCTCGCCGAGTTGGCGGCCGCCGCCGGCAAGCACGTGCTGTGCACGAAGCCCCTCACCGCCTACGTGGGGCAGGATCTGCCCACCGATGCCGCCGACGCTGAAGTGGCCAACCGTTCTGCGCGCGAGCAGTGGCGGGTGGCGACCGCCGACGCCGAGGCTCTGAGCGCCGCCACCGAGCGCGCCGGGGTGCGCCTCTTCTACGGTGAGAACTGGTTGTACGCCCCCGCTTTTCAACGCGCCCTGGGATTACTCGAGACGGCGGCATCGCCGGTGCTCGAGATGCGTGGCTGGGAGTGTCACAGTGGCTCGCACGCCGCCTATGCGCGCAGCTGGCGACTGGCCGGCGGCGGGGCCCTGCTGCGCCTGGGTGCCCATCCCATTGGCGCCATGCTCCACCTCAAGCGCAACGAGGGCTTGCGGCTGGACGGTGCACCGATTCGCCCGGTTTCCGTGACCGCTGAGGTGGCGGATTGCTCCCGCGCCGCAACCCAGCGCGGCGCAGCGGCCAGCGTCGCCACGGACTGGGGGGAGGTGGAGAACTGGGGGTCCGTGGTGATCGCCTTCGAGGACGGCTCGCGCGGGGTGGCGTCGGGAAGCGACAACTGGCTGGGCGGCATGGACAGCCGCCTGCAGCTGTTGGCTGCGAGTTGCCGTGTCGAGTGCAACCTGAGCCCCAACGACCTGGTGCGCGCCTACGCGGCCGACACCGAAGTGTTTGGTGACGAGGTGCTGATGGAAAAGCACGGCACTTCGGGCGGCTGGAGTACCCCCATGCCCGACGAGGACTGGACTTCGGGGCAGCTGCCCATGTGTCAGGCCATCGCCGATGCCGTGGCCAGTGGCGACCCGGTGGCGGGTGATGGCGAGTTGGGGGTCGCGGTGACGAGCCTCGTCTACGCCGCTTACGTGTCGGCCGCCGAGGGGCGGCGGGTGGAACTCTCGGAACTCGGGTAGTGGGGCATTCGGGACACCGGCTTGTAGGGATCGCGTGCCTGTGACATAAGGGTGCGCAGGGGTGTGAAACGGCCGCGGCCCCAAACGGTTTACCGGGCGTCCGAGGCCCGATTGCATGAGATCTGGCCCGCTCTGAACCCATCAGAACAGACGAGGAGAGTGGAGATGTCCGAAGTTGCCGAGACCCGCAGGTCCTTCGAGGCGCTGCGTGTAATCGATGTCGATACCCATCTGACCGAGCCTGCGGACCTGTGGACGGCGCGGGCACCCCGGGGCTTCGAGGAGCGCGTCCCCCACATGGTGGATTTTGATGACGGCCCCCACTGGGTGGTGGATGGCGTGGACATGGGCTTTGCCAGTGCGTCGAGTGTCGTCAAGCGCGACGGCAGTAAGCAGCCTGGCACCGAATTCATCGGCTGGGGGCGCGATCTCGTCCACGTGTCGAGCTACGACATGGCGGCCCGGCTCGAGATGATGGACTCCCTCGGGATCTACGCTCAGATCCTCTACCCGAATTTTGCGGGTTTCGGTAGCCAGCGTTTCGCCGCCGTCGAGGATCCCGAGCTGAAACTCCTTTGTGTCACCCTCTACAACGACGCCATGGCGGAGATCCAGGAGAATTCCGGCGGGCGGTTGTTCCCCATGGCACTCATGCCCTGGTGGGACGTGGAAGCGACCCTTGCCGAGGTGGAACGATCCCACGGTCTCGGGTTGCGCGGTGTGGTGCAGTGCAATGCACCCCACTCGCGTGGCGCACCGGACCTCGGCGAGGCCGCCTGGGATCCGTTCTGGTCTCGCTGCAGTGATCTCGGGCTGCCGGTCAATTTTCACATTGGCGCCAGCGAGGACTCCATGGAGTGGTACGGCAACTCGCCCTGGCCCTCCCAGGGCGACCAACAGAAGTTGGCCATCGGCTCCGCGCTGATCTACGTGGAAAATGCGCGCGTGTTGTCGAACCTGATCTACTCCGGGGTGCTGGAACGCCATCCGGAATTGAAGGTGGTGTCGGTGGAGAGCGGCATCGGCTGGATCCCCTTTGTGCTCGAGGCCCTCGATCATCAGCTCCGCGAGACCGCCCCGAGTACTCGGGACACCCTCAGCATGATGCCCTCGGAGTACTTCCGCCGGCAGGTCTACGGGTGTTTCTGGTTCGAGCGCCTGGCGCCCGCCAAACTCATCGACGACGTCGGCGCGGGCAACGTGCTGTTCGAGACGGACTTCCCCCACCCGACGTGTTTGTATCCCGACAGCCTCGACCACGTGGCCGACGTCCTGCAGGGCGTCGACCCCGGCGTGCAGCGCCAGGTTCTNCAGGACAACGCCGCGACGCTTTACCACATTCCTCTGCCCGGGAACTGAGGCCGCAGCGCGGCCCCCGCCGCCTGCCCACCTGGGGGAACGCGGCCTCCGCTGAACGCCTTCAGACGCCCGGGTCGAGGGCGGGTCGGAGCCAGATGGGAGAGGACCAGGCGCGCTCTCCCACCGGGGCGAGGCAGTCGTCGTCGGGATCGAAGTCCGGGCCACTGGCAGCGCACAGTTTGGCTTCCAGGCAGCGGCCCTGGGCATCGCGGCGGCAGCCCATGGGGTCTCCCCCCACGGCCGGGGTTGGCTCCTGAATGGCGCGCGCGTAATAGAGGATTTCTCCGCTGCCGTCGAAGCTCTCGTCCTCGAAGCTCACTTCGCAACCCGCTCGAGCGTCCGGGCACTCGAACACCCGCCACGGATCTTCGATGCGCTCGGCGATGGCTTCGTCTCCCGTTACCTGCGGGCGGATGCGCACGATCTCGATGCGTTCGATGCGCTGGCGGACATCACTCGGGTGGTAGCACTCGTCGAGGCAGAGGGTCCGCAGGCGCTCGGGGGAGAGGCGCTCGCGACTGTGGGCGGGGCATCCGGGCAACTGCTCGAAGTCTCCCACGGCGCGCACCGTGAAGCGCGGTGCCGGCGCGCCGCCGGAGACAAAGACCTCCGAGCCCATGGGCACGCTGCCCCCGGGCCCGTTGTCGAGGTCGAACCAGAGCAGAATGCGCGGCCCACTGGTCCCGTAGGCGTGTCGCCCGTCCAGTGCGTCGAAGATGGCCGTGCGGTCGCGCGTGCTCGCGTGCACGGCCACCAGGCCCGCCGTGTAGTAGTAGGAGGCCATGCGTTCCTGCCCCGGGTCCGGCAGAAAGAACCCGGCCTCGGAGGCGGGGATGGGTTCGGGCGAGCGCGCCGGCCGCTCGCCGAGCATGCGCTCCGCCCAGTCGTCGCGTAGCCCGTAGGCATCGCCGAAGGCCTTGCGGGCGATCTCCTTGTAGCCGGCGCCGGCCCTGGCCTTGTGGTTGTCGCTCGATGCGATCAGGCCGAAGCGGAAGGCACCGGCTTCGTCGCCGCTGTCGGGGTCGCGGGTGGCCAGGGCGTACTGGGCGCTCATGCCGGGCCGGAAGTCCAGGGCGGGCAGGAAGGACTCAGCGAATTGACCACACTCGAGCCACTCGTCGGGGGTGGCGCCGGGCACCACCGACGCGCCCATGGGGCCGTTGGCCTCGACGAACAGCTGGCGTGTCCGCTCGACGCGTTCCTCGCACACGTCTTCGGAGACCTCCCCGCAACGTTCGCGGATCAGTTCGCCGGCCTGCCAACAGCAGGGCAGGTAACCGTCGCGGGGCGGTGCGCACTGCTTCTGCCCCGAATCGTCCAACACGAAGTCCAGCAACTCGCGGTACTGCTCGCTGCTGCCGTGCCCGGAGTAGACCTCCATCAGGCGTTGACGGGCGGGATCGTGCATGGCGGGGCGCAGCTGGGGGTCGAGGGTCGACCCGTAAGGTGCGTGGATGCCCCAACTCGTGCCGTGGGGGATGACCAGACTGCGGGTCCCCCACTCGTCGAGCTTGGCGAACAGGGCGGCCGGCGTCTCGGCACTCTCGAGGCAGTCGTCGGGCAGGTCGCGCACTCCCACGCCCTCGGGGCAGGGGGGTGCGGCTCTCACGTCGCGCGTGTAGCGGTTGAAGTCGAGGTACGCGCCCAGGTGGGCTGGATCGCTCAACGCGATGCCAGCACGCAGGGCCGCCCACCCCGCGCTGGGGATCGGCACTTCGAAAAGCCCGCCGGCACCCGCTCCAATGGGGCGGCTGGGAACGCGGCCCTCTTCGGTGTCCAGCAGGATCACATTCTTGTGTCCGTAGTGGGCTCGCGGAGCCGTCTCGCCAGGCATGGCGGCCGGTGCCGACTGGGTCCACTCCCAGCCCAGGAAGGCCACGAGGTCCGGATTACCCGGATCTCCCGACACCGCATTGCACTCTCGGATGGCCTGGCGGGTTTCGCTCCATTGCCACGGCGCGATGTTCTCGGCGTGGTCGTTGATGCTGAAGAAGTCGAGTTCGGCACAGAAGCGCGCGAAGTCGCAGGCATCGGCGGGCGGATGCGCGCCTTCCCCCTGCAGCAGCGGCAGGCTGAAGATGAAGGCGTCGCCCGAGTAGGTGGTGTGGACGTGGAGGTCGCCGAACAGGATCTGTCCGTGGCGCTCGGTGCGCGCCTCGACGGCGGGCCCCGGAATCGGGCGGGGTGCTGGGCTCCCGCGCTCCTGCCGCTCGCCCGTTACGCCCTCGGACAGGAAGAGCAGGGCGCCCACCCCGCAGGTCAGCAGCAGAGCGACTCCCAGCGCGATCTTTGCGAGGATGCGCATTCCCCTCCTTCGGCGCCCCGTCTCTCGTGCGGCCCGCGGATCGCCGAAACAAGAATAGACGCTTCGCGGGCCGGATCTGTGGATTTTCGGACCTCTCGGCCGTTATGGAGCCGCAGCCCGGTGGGTGGGCTTGACAGGGCAGGGGGCCGGCGCATGCTCTAGGCAGTCGGAGGAAGAATGGGCGCCCGGCAAGGCCGAGTGCCACGTCAGCTGACCGCTGGCGCTGTTTTTGGAAAGGGTTTACGGCACTCGGCTTTGCCAAGTGCCACGTCAGCTGACCGCTGGCGCTGTTTTTGGGGGCGATCGGTTTCGACGGGTAGTCGAAGGTGAACGCTGCGTGCCGAGATGGTCGTGCTCTCGTTAATCAGACGGCGCTGTTGGTAGTCATATCTGCCGACGATAATTACGCACTCGCTGCCTAGCTGAAACTAGCGTAGCGACGCCCGTCCGCGACGCCTTCTAGCGGGTTGCGGGCGTCATCAGAGGGCTGGCCCCGGGCGCGCTGCTCGGCCGCGTCGGGGGCGAGAACATTGTCGAGCTGGGTGGCGGTCTCTCCCGTCTGCGTGACTGGCGCCACCGAGATTGAGCGTAGACTACGCACGTAGACGCGTTGACTGGATGCTATGCGGACGCGGGTTCGATTCCCGCCGCCTCCACCATTTTTCCGTTTCCAGTCAATGAATTGGAAGCCGGCCTTTTCAGCGCGGGACAAGTGCGGGGCAAACGCGGGACCCATCGGCTCCCGCGGGTGCTGGTGCGTCCGCTGCCCGCGCGGTGGACTCCGCTCGCTCGTGTCGCGCCGACGAACAGGTTTTGACACTTCCTGCGAAACCTTGAGACAATCAACCCTTTGAAAATGGCACCCCGGCGCTGGCCGAAGAGGTGAACGCGAACTTCAACGCGCTTGCGGCGGCACCCGACACGACCGCGTGTGCCCAGGCGGCCGATGGGGTCTGTGAGCCCACTCATACCTAGTTGGACACTGTGGTTTGGCTGAAACGAGCAGCGGGCTTTCTGGCGGCCGCCCTGACCCCCCTACTGATAGCAGGGGGGTCGGCCTCGGAGCCCTCCGAGCTGAGACCCTCTGCGGAGAAAGAGGACGCGTCACAAACGAACCCTCGGCCAGGCCTCGAGGCTCTCGAAGGGTCGCGTCTCTTTGCCGACGTGGAGCGCTATGTCTCGCTCGGTTTGAAAAAACGGACGGGGAGTTCTGCCAGTCGACGTATCAACGGCTGGCTCGCTCGGAGCTTGCGCCAGGCCGGGTACCGCCTGACCTTCCAGGAATTCGGTCTCGATCGTTACCAACTCTACGGCTGTGCGCTCTGGGTCGAAGGGTTGCGCAGAGAGTGCTTCCCTCTCTGGTATCCCAACGACTCGACGCTGATCGATGAGCCGGTCAGAGTTCTGGAAGTCCGGGGCTATAGCCAGGGATCTCTCGATTCCGATGGAGTCTTGTCCGAAGAGATTGCTTCCGGGCCATCGGGGATGATTCTGGTGAACAACCTCTTACCCGAAGTGATGGGGATCAACGCGTCTCTCGAGTCCGCCGAGACGCCATTTCCGATGCCGATCGTGGTGGTCGGCGATGAAGACAGGGATCTGCTGGCCGGTGGCTCATCGAATACCATTACGGTCGACAAGCTCTACGTCTTCGGTTCGTCCCGGCCGAACTCCGTCGGGCACAACGTGATCGGCTACCTCCCGTCACGCTCCCCCACCGACAAAACCGTCGTGATTTCGACGCCAACGACCGGTTGGTTCGCGGCAGGTGGAGAACGAGGCCCTGGCGTCGCGCTCTGGCGCGGCCTGGCCCGCTGGGCTTCGTCGAGTGACTTGCCGGTACACCTGGTCTTTCTGGGGACTGCCGGTCACGAATTGGACTTCATGGGAATGCGCGAGTTCATCTCCAGCGCGCCGGATCCGGAGGACGTTCTCTTCTGGGTGCATCTGGGAGCTTCGATCGTCACCCAGACAGAAGGAGACGACGGCGCGGTCGCGCTGAGATACTCGCGTCTCGACTACAACGACGAAGCACTTTCGCCTGCGCTGAATCGCCATCTGGGGCCTGTCGGGTTTGAACCCGCGTTGCAGTCCGAACGAACCGCTGGGACTTTGGCGTTCATCATGAACCGCGGCTATCGCTCCTTCGGGTTCTACGGAGCGTTCCGGAAATTTCACACGCGTGACGACTTCGCGGACAGCACCTCGGGTGAGGCCCTCGAGCCCGTGGCGCGAGCCCTGGCACTCTCCATTGCCGAGTTGGTTCAGTCGTTAACGTCCGCTCCGCGGCCGTAAGTTCCCAGAAAACGACTGTTTTCTAGGGGACCGGGTCTCGACGCTCGTGTTCCGCCCGGGTTTCGCCGAGCGCACGTTGAATTCGATTCAGAGTTCGCCGCGTAGCGGTGATCCGGATTCGCTCCTCGCCCGACCTTTGTTCGCAACCTGCGAAATGTCGAAACACCCCATGCGGGTTGTTTGCGACGAAAGGAGACGAGATGCCTGGAAAAACGTTCCTCATGGTCCTCTTGGGCCTGGTCGTCGTACTTGGGTCGTCGGGGTGCGACGAGCCTCCCTACGGTTACAACGGCGGTGAGGGTGGTGGTGGCAGTTCCGGGAACAGCGACTATGGCTACGGTGGCAGCGAAGGATGAGCGGCAGGGGTCGGTTTTCGAGCTTCACGCTGCTCTGGATCTTCGCCGCTGGCATCACGACAGGTCTCGGTCTTGGACACAGCCCTGCGGCGGCTCCGGCTCAGAAGGCCGGGGTCGCTGCAGCGCGACCGGGGCCTGCAGCGATGGCCACCATCGATCTCCCGTCCGCAGTTTCGTCCAGCGGCCTCGAGAGCGCGGCGACGGCGGAAGAAGAGCCGGAGGAACCGGAGATCGGAGAGCCCACGGCTGGCTGGTTCGAGCGCGGCCCGGCAGAACTTGCGATGAGCGCGCTTTCCTGGGCCATCGATCCGGAAGCTGTGGTCGGCCACACGATCGACCAGATGAGCGATCGCGAGCTGGTCACTGTGGTGACCAGCCTCACTGACCTGACCGATGCCGACTTCGATGGCATCCGCGACGTTCGCGGCTTCGCACGCCGGCTTTCGGCTGTGGCCATGGAGGGGGTGATCACGGACACCGCCTATTCAGATCCACGCCTGCCCCGGGTCGAGTTCACCAGCGAGATCGACAGTCAGGGCTTCCCAGTCGGTTCGGCTGAAGACTTCGGATCCGGCAGTGAGCGAATCTACGCCGTCTTCTCACCGGATGAGGTTCCTGGAGAAGAGGTACTGGTCAAGTGGTCCCGATCCGACCGGCGGGAACTGTTGCTCTTCAAACACTTCCCCGTTTGGCGCGAGGACGAATCGAGCTTCGTCTGGATCGAGGAGCCCGGGGGCTGGCCGGCGGGTACCTACGACGTCGACATCTACGCGGCGAATTCCGAACTCCCCAAGCTCTCTTCGGGTCAGTACACCGTGTCCCCCTAGCCAGGCTGTCGCTGGATCCGTCAGGGGGTGTCTCAGACCCTCATTGACATGGAAAAAATTCCCACTTACTATTCGGTAAATGGAGTGGGAAAATTTCCCACATTTATAACTTTCGTCTTCGGGGCCGCTGTGTTGGGGCAGGGGTCCACCCGGCCCGAAGTTCTTGAACTCGTAGTCCATTACCGGGGATCGGCTTCCCGCCGCCTCTATGGGCTTCGACTGGAAACTTCGGCCCGGACTCGGCAGACCGAGGACACCAAAGTGGCGGGGTCGGAACGCCCCGGACGGGAACGGAACAGATCAATCATGCAGAAATCAGTTGGTGACTGTCGGAGCAGGTCCTCATCCTGGATTTGGGCCCTGGCCTTCACGTGGATGTTGGCCATCACAGAGGGAGCCGGCGCCCGGGAAATCGAGAGCCGAGGGCGCATCGCCCGTTTTGCGGCGCCCGTCGAGCGTGCCCTCGACCACGGGGTGGAAGCCTGTTCTGCATCGAGCCCCAACGGTGCGTCCGTGTCGTGGGAGGGCTGGCAATACATTCCGATCTTAGGCGACGGAGAAGTGCAATCGATCGTCGTGCTCGCCAACCGACGCGAACTTCGCGACGACAACATCGGATCGATGTGGTTCATCCGCGAAGGCGAATCCTGGTCCGGCTATTCCTGGGGTGCCGCGGATCAGAAGGAAGTGCTCGAGGATGTGAAGGACACTCTTGGGCTGTCTCGCGAAACAGACTCTCGTTGGCCCGTGGATCCGGAGTCTCTCCCCGACGGTCGAGGCGACATTGCGACTCGAGAGCCCTTCGAAACGGGTTTGCTTTCCAACGACCCATTCCTTCGACTGGTGCAATCCCAGCCGGACCCCACGAAACTCTTGAAAGCACTCGTCGACGCCGGATGGCAGGCCGCCCATGCCGACCTGTTCACGAGCAAGTGCCGGCGCGATCAACTGCTCGATGGGTTGGCGGATGGGTTCGAGCGCCAACAGGAAGACCTCTGGGTCGGCTTCGACCTGATTGACGAATCCATTGACTCCAAACTCTGCGGCGGCGGAGGCCCGGGCAAGATCCAATGCGATGAACATATCGTCGACTCCGGCCCTTTCGGGCGCAGTTGTACTGGCACCTTCGGGCCAGGGACACCCGGGACGCGGCCCGTGACGGGTGGTTGCATCACGGTGAATACGTACACGGCGACGGTCACAGAGACCGAACAACGATGTCAGCGCAAGATCTACACGGACTGTACGAGTTGCCGAGTCTGTCAAACACGCACGCGCACGGGCCAGACGCGATTGACCGAAATGGATACGAACGCGACCTGTCCGCCGCCCGCCGGTTATACGTCGCCGCCGGCGAGCCGGTCTCCCTGCAGCATGGCGAACATCGACTGGGGCGATTGGGGTCCGTGGACTCCGCCGGGTCCCGGAAAACCCGGGAGCCCATGCCCCTGAGTACTCCCGGCGGGGATGGTGTGTCCGCCTCCCGAGGGGGGGCGGACTGCTTCAACCGAGGGAAGGAGGGTCAGGCGCCGGCCTGATCCCCCGCGGTTTCGAGGTCGGGCACGGTCGTGAAGCGGCTCACCACGAAGAACAGGACGCAGAAGGAGACGACCGCGACATTCAGGTTGACCATCACCGTCACGAGGGTCGTCCCAGCGATGAACAACATGTCCAGATGAGGAACCCGTGGCTCGGTTGCGCTCGCCGGCGGTGCGTTGGGTTCGCGGAAGCTTCTCAGGTACACACGAACCGGCTCCCAGTCGAAGACGTCGTATCCCACCTTGATGAGTACGCCGGTGAACACGGCCTGGGGGATGAGCGCGATCAAGTCCTGGAAGATCAACATCTCGATCATCACGAAAATGCCGACCAGCACTCCGGCCACTCTCGTCCGCGCACCCACGTTCAGAATGAGCACCGATCGGAGCGTGGCCTGTGCACCGGGAATGCCCCCGAAGAATGCGACTGCGCGGTGGTCTCACCGGTGCCGTACATCTCATCGACCTTCTTGTCGACGACCAGTGACGTCAGCAGGGTGTCCAGATAGGCCAGCATCGCGTGCTGCAATGCGAAGGGCAGACCGAGGAGGATGAGCGCGGGGGCCCATTCGGTGGGCATGTGCTGGGTGAACATCGCCCCCAGGTCTCCCAGGCTGCTGAATGTGGCGGCCAGGGCCACGCGCTGGATGTCGAGGCCGAGCAGTGAAACGCTCAGCGTGACCACGAAGCTCACGGTGAGCCCCGCGAGGAATTCCTGAACCTGGTTGACGGGCGGGTTGTTGCTGGACGCCGGGTTCGACCCTTGCGGCTCGTTCGTTGCTGGTTTCCTCACGCGACCGGAGTCATACGCTCCGTTTCAGTCAATCGGTGATCGGGCGCATCACGCGCTAGCTCCCACCGGATATGGAAGACGGCACGGGCAGAAACTTCACGGATCCGTCGGTGACGTCATAGAATCCGCCGACGATGTCGATCGCGTCACTCGATTTCATCTCGCCGAGAATCTGGCTTCTTTCGGGAATCGCCTCGACCACGCGCCGAACATTTTCCGCGGCGACGGCCTCGACGAACTCTCCGTTGGCCGAAGTGCGCGAGGAGGCATCGGTCGGTTGCTCCACTGCATCGACGGCAGGGCGGATCTTGGAGAGCATGCCGGTCAGATGACCGAGCTCGACTCCGTCACACGCTCCTTTGATGGCGCCGCAGCGAGAGTGACCGAGCACGACGATGAGCCTGGCTCCAGCGACGTGGCAGGCAAATTCGAGGCTACCCAGAATGTCGTCATTCAAGAAATTCCCAGCGATTCGACAGCTGAAGATGTCACCCAGCCCCTGATCGAAGACCAACTCCGCCGATGTGCGTGAATCGATACAGCTCAGGACCGCGGCAAACGGGAACTGGCCATCTCGTGTCTCGCTTACCTGCTGCAGGAGGTTGCGGTCCGCCCTGGAGTTTGACACGAAGCGCGCATTCCCCTCTTTGAGGAGTCGCAGGGCGTCGGCGGGTAGGAGGGAGTCGCGTGTTTCTTGGGTGTGGGCATGCATGATGGGTGTCTCGGGTCACTGAGAGAGCCGATCAGATCTCTGGCCCAATATTTTTGGGCAGGGGTCTCGGGGCTCGGTGAGAATTTGGAATGACCGGGGCCTCGGTCCTCCGCTAAACGAAATAGGAGATCTCCGGGTGGTTTGCAGAGGCTCTTGGCCTTTACGGTCCGGTTCATGAGCCATCTTAGAGGCTGTCCTTGAAAAGAAAATGTCGCGAGATGAAAAAAACTGATAGATTTTATCTATCAAATACATTGTGATTCATTCAGACGGACCATCACTTGAAGAGACGAAGTCCGACCATCCGGCAAGTCCAGTACTTCGTGTCCGTGGTCGAAACGTTGAATTTCCGGAGCGCTGCGGCCACGCTGGATGTCAGTCAACCGACGCTGAGTCACCAGATCGCGGCGCTCGAAGAGTCCTTTGGCCTCCAACTCTTCGAGCGGTCACGTGCGGGCACGATCATGACGGCTGCGGCACGGGAACTGTTGCCTGGTGCCCGGCGCTTGCTTGAGGAGTTGCAGGGCTTGTGCGACCAGGCGGAGTCCCTTGCGCTGGGCCCTGCGGCTACTTATCGCCTCGGGGTCACTCCGACGCTCGGGCCCTACCTGCTCCCCCACGTGCTCCCGGCAGTCCACAAACGCTATGCCGCACTCAAGCTCTATGTGCGCGAAGACGCGCCGAGGAACCTCGAGTCCGCCCTCGTGTCGGGAGATCATGACCTGATCCTCACGCCGCTGCCCGTGGACCAACCGGACCTGACGGTCGTACCTCTGTTCAACGAGCCCGTCAGGCTGGTGATGTCGTCGGACCATCGGCTGGCCGAAAAGAGCCGCATCGTTCGTAAGGATCTCGCGGGAGAACGAGTCCTCACGATCGAGGAGCATCATCATTTTCACCAGCAGACTCAAGAACTCTGCGCTCGTCTCGGCGCTCACCTCCTACGGGACTACGAGGGGACGAGTCTCGACACTCTGCGGCAAATGGTCGTGATGGGAATGGGAGTCGCGTTCTTGCCTGCGCTTTATATTCGATCCGAAATCCATCGACCGCAGGAACTCCGCATCGCGCGGGTCCACGGTGAAGACATCCAGCGCACCCATGCGCTCGTATGGCGCAAGACTTCTCCCGCGCGCTCGTTGTTCCGAGAGATCGCCAACGAGATCCGCAGTGTCGCGGCAGCCACTCTATCGCCCGAGATCAAGCTCGTTCAGACGTCGCGTCGAAAAATGATTGGGTCCGCGTAGAGCGGCGGCATCTGGATCGAGTCCGGTCCGGAGTTTTTTTCCTTCACCACCGGTCGGTCTCGTCGAGCAGAGATTTCTGATTGAGACGCGATTTCTCGCAAAGGTCGGCTCGCAAAAAAGCGATGGCCTGCGCGGTACAAAGTTACCGCGCAGGCCATCTTTGCTCTCGAGCCGGACCCCCGGGCCCCTGCCTTAGCGGGGCCCGAGATCCAGGTGCGACTCAGGGGGGTGTCATGTCATCTGTCATCCCATCGTCGTCGCAGTCCTCCGTGCATTCGGGGGCCGGGGCGTCGAAGTCGATCTCGACCAGTTCCCAACCGCCTGCTCCGTCTGCGAGGTTGGCCATGCTCGCGGTGCCGACGTAGAGCTTGGTTCCATCCGAGGAAACCGCAGTCGTGCGGGCTCCGTAGTTAAGAACGTTTCCGCTCACGCCGTCCTTGTAGAGGGCCGTCGCCGCTTGGTTCGGGTCATAGAAGACCCAAATATCGGCTCCCGCATTGTAGCTGTCGCCCAGGAGCAGACTGATGTCCAGCGTTCCCACGACGATCTTGTCGCCACCCACGTTCGTAATCGTCCACGAGTAGCCGTTCCCATAGCTGTAGGGGTCGATCCCTTCGGGACCGTACAGAGGAGTCCACCCGGTGGCCTGATCGATGAAGGTACGAGTTTCCGGGTCGAAGGTCGGAAGCTCTGCCGAGCCGTACAGGAGTTCCACCGTAGGTGTGGCACTCGCGGGGTTGCTGGCCTTCCACACCGTCGTTCGTCGGTAGGTTCCATAGAACAGGGCGGTGGATTCTTCTTCGGTGGTGGGTGTGCCAAAGCAGATCGGCAACTCGAGTCCGAAGCAGTCCTCATGCAGGAAACCACCGCGACCGGGGACGTGCATCGTGCCCCAGAAGAGACTGTCCGAACCGGTTTCGGGATCGAAGATGGAGGCAATTCCACCGCCACCGTATGCGATCGCACCGATCGGGTCGGTCTCATAATCAACGGGCTCCCAGATCGGGAACCATTCGGAACCCCGAGGGAGACCCCGGCTCGAGGTGATGGGCGGGCTGATGTAGACGCCGCGAGCTGAAGTTGCGAGTCGCTCGTCGCCATTTTCGTCGGTGAATCCCGTGATCTCGCGGGGGACTCCGCCTACGGAACCGACAACAGCGAATCGGAACGTACAGGGGTAGCTCCTCGCGCAGTTCTGCCGTTGGCTGCCGACCCATTTGAGAATCGAACCATTTCGACCCGGGGTTCCCGCGCCGGCGTAAAGCACGTCGTTGACGACGGTCCACTTGCGGATCGTCTTGAACCGCCCGAACTCTCGGGATCCGATGTACTCACCCGTGAACGCATTGAAGGCGAACATGATGATCCCACCGTCCAAGCTTCCACCCGCGAGAAATGCCACGTTGTTGTGGAGCCCTGCCGAGCGGAATCCGACCACCCGTTGCATGTTCGGATCGTCAGGCGTGCGGTCGATGAGGACTTCTGCCGAAGGGACATAGCTGTAGATCTTGGGCTCGACCCAGTCACCGAGATTCGGGTTGATGCCTGGGTTGGCTTGAGCGAACTCGCTCAGGTTGTATTCACAGGCATTGATCGTAGATGCGCTTTCCTCTGCGCCCAGAAAGGTGCCCGCGGTCGTACATGCGACATTCGCGCCGGTCCCAAACCAGAGCACTTCCACACCGTTGGGTGTTTCCCCATGGGCCATTCCCCAGAGGTAGGTCTGATTGGTCTTCTCGACTGAGCCCTCGGGGCATGATACGAGGCTGCCCTCTTCATCGTAGGTACCCACGGCATGGGGCGGTCCGCCGGGCGTATAGCAGGCGTCGGGTTCAGCACGTGCCAGCACCCGACGGGCGACGTCAGCGTTCGCGCTGGTGGTGACGAGCAGACCACACACGGCTACGAGCAGTGCGCAGGTCGTGGTGGTCAAAAACTTCGAAAGTCTATTCATTTCAACTTCTCCAAGTCATTTCAGCATCTCCAAGGAATCACATGAGTTGGAACGGGCATTCCGAACCAGGGTCGACAGGTCGAATCGTCCCCGAGTCCGAAGACGACCGAAGAATGAACTCAACCTCCAATCGTGGCCAACACCCGTCTGTTGGTACGGGGTGTTTCCACTACTATCGTGGGTATTCTGCCACGGGAAACCTGGAGTGACAATGTAAGTTTTGCCTTGAGATGAAAGGTTTTCGCCGAGCGCCAATGTGAAGTTGCTCAGGAACTTTGATGGCCCCGTGGGGAAAAGGGGATCCGAGACCCTTTCATTCCCTTTCAGTTGCCGTCTGGATGCGAGTTGAACTTGGCCATTGAACCTTGTGTCGTCGTCGCGTCCGTGGCTCTCCCACGGCCCGGCGGAGGGTCCGGAAATTCATCGCGATCCGAAGGATCGGCGGGCAGCCCTGTGAGCCTCGTGGTGTCGGAAGGGAGCGTCCATGAGTGATGGCGCGACCTTGTGTTTGAAATGAACCCGTGACGAGGCAGCCGGTTGAGAATCGGGTTCGTATTCCGTGGGTACCCGTCATGCGAGGGGTGATCGGCTAGCAGAGTACGGAGAGATACTCGGACGAGGTCCGGCAACTTCGATGTCGAACGGGTCTCGGTCTGTGGCGTCTACGCTGTCGTTTTCTTGTCCTGAGGTTCCAGAGAACAAGCTGCCCGTAGCAGGACGAGAGCAATCATCGGGACGGGGCTCTCGACTCCCCCTCAGAATCGAATGCATCCATGGATCCTCGATCAATCGAGCATGGATTTCCCTTGCCATGGGAACAACCCTTGGGGCGCTCAGGGCACCACGGAACAGAGACGCACAGGTCGTATACTTCGGTCACGTCTGTTATCGGTGAACTTGATGGGACGAACGCGTGTCCGGACGACTGCTTGGGCGAGCCCGTGGGTTCGACTTGGATTCCGATGGCTCGCCTCGGGGTACTCACGCGACGCTGTGTCGGTTTTGGCAACTGCGGGCTTGAGTGTGTTGATCTGTGATCTGGAGACGGCGCTACGGGTTGGTAATACTCCAGCGACCGGAAAGCGCGGCGATGCTGGACACCGCGATGACGATGTGGGGGGCAGCATTTTTCAATCGAACACGATTCGTTTCTCTCGGGACCACAGTATGCAGGAGTGGGCCGAAGGCGCTGAATACGCTCGTGTTCGCTCGAGTTCCCGCACACTACAGAAGCTTTCCTCTTCGCCTTTTCTCGAGGAAGACATGTGACGGAAGGCCGATATGAGGTCGGAACCGAAGCGGCGCTGCGGATCTCGTTGGCGGATCGCGTCGACCCCCTCCGGGTCGTTGCCCTGTGGCCGCGCAACGTCGCGGGATCCCTGCCGCTGATCGTGTTTTCACACGGTCTCGGCGGCCGGCCAGAGCTCGGGCAGGCGCTACCCCGCCGCTGGGCCTCTGCAGGGTATGTGTGCCTTCTGCCCGAGCATGCGGACGCGCTGGTGGGCGGAGGGTTGCAGGGGCGTAGCCTGGCAAAGGAGTTCGGCCGGCTGTTCGAGCGCCTCAAAGGGAGGCATGCCGATTTTCTGGACCGCCCGCGAGACATCACGGGCTTGATCGATTGGGTGGCGGCGTTGGTCGAGGAGCCCACGGGGGTACCTGAGAAGGTAGACTCTCGGAATTCCGAGGCGGTCGTGGCGATCTCTCAGGTCGACCTCGAGCGTGTTGGCGTGGCGGGCCACTCGATCGGCGCTTATGCGGCCCAGTTGGTGGCGGGTGCTCGAGTGAGCGGGGCGTCGGGTGAGCTGTTGAGCTTGCGGGATCATCGCGTCCGCGCGGCGTTGCTGGTGTCGCCTCAGGGAACTGGCCGGCTGGGCCTGGCGCCTGAGTCCTGGCAGAGTGTCGACCTTCCCCAGATGAGTGTGACGGGCTCTGCTGACTGGGGGGCCGAAGGCGAGTCCATCGAGTGGCGTCGCGAGCCCTTTGTGCAAGCGCCCCCTGGCAGCAAGTACCACCTGGTTGTCGAAGGGGCGACCCACGCGTCGTTGGTGGGGGAGGGGAGCCCTCGAAGGGGCCAGCGGGGAGTTCGGATGCATCGCCTGCTTGGGGACCCGTCGGACGTTTTGGTTGGGCGAAGCACGGCAGAGCGCGGCAGTTTGGCTCGCAGGATCCGAACCCTGCTCGCGCGCCGAACCGAGTTTCCCATGCCTCGCCTCGAGCGCCTCGCGCACCTTTTGGAGGCCCGCAATTGGAAGCAGGCCGAATCCCTGCGGGGCGAGTTGTTGGGTCGGGGCCCAGACCCGAATGGAGCCGAGGCCACCCGGATGATGGATCAACTGGCTGAGGTCACACTCGCGTTCTGGAGCGCACACCTCGCCGATGGAGACCGAACTCGACAGATGGACGCGGAACCCCCGCAGGGCATGACGCTCGAGCGACGTTGAACACTCGGTGCGTTTGACTTCTTTCGTTGGACGCCATCATCTGCGGGTCGTGTGCCACACATTTGCATCCCGCCGTCATGCCAGTGCGTGTGGCATTCAGATGCGATTCGCCTTCCTAAGTATTTGAATTGATTATAAATCCTAGGGTAAGGCGTGGTCCTTGTCCCCAGCAGCGTCCTCCTTCACGCATCGGGAGGCCTGCTCGATGTTCGCTGTGATCCAAATCGCTTTGGGTCTTTTTTACCCCGTCTTGATGTATGATGGGTCTTTTATGACCCAAATTGCCGCGTCGCGACACTGATGTGAGGAGTGTCGGGAGGCTGACCGCTCCATGGAGCGGCAGTTCCACGGGAGTGGGCCGCGGGTCCTACTCGCAGCTTCTACCACCAGAGGTTTGGGGCCGACGACCGTGCGACACGAGTGTGACTGCTGAATTTCTGAAATTTGTCTTCACCCCAGCGGGCTCATGCGACGCGACCCTCGCGATTGCGGCCTCACGGGCTGGTGGCGTGGGCGTGTTGAACGCCGAGTTGGTGCCGGATACCAGCACGTTGAATCACGCGCTTGCTCTCCTGGCAGAGCACGCGCGCGGCGATTTCGGGCTCAAGCTCGATGTGTTTGACGAATCTCGTCTCGATCTGGTGTCGAGCTACGGTGCGCGCGGACTGCGGTGGCTGATCGTCGATGCGGAACTCTTTGTCGAGCATCGGCTGGCGCTCTCAGAGCAGCGGGCCGCTGGAACGCTGGTTCTCGCCGAGCTGCGCGGCGCTCGTTGGCCGGGACCCCATGGCGCTGAACTCTTCGACGAAGCGCTTTGGGAGGCCTTCGACGGACTCGTGCTGAAGGGGAATGAGTCCGGCGGCTTCGTGGGAGAACTCGGCAGCTTCGTATTGTTCCAGCATTGGCGCGATCGCGCGGGGGTCCCTCTCTACGTTCGCGGGGGTGTGACTCCCCACTCGGCGGCAGCCTGCGCGGCACTCGGAGCCGCGGGGGCCGTGCTCGACAGCCAGTTGTTGCTGCTGGACGAATCGCCCTTTTCCCGCGCACTCAAGCCTCTACTGGGCCGCCTCTCGGGGACCGAGACAGTGCCCGTGGGAGACGCCGAGCGTGGAGAGTACTTCCGGCTCCTCGTGCGACCGGATTGTCCCGCATCACGCAGCTTCGCTGCGGAAGGCGAGGGAACCGATGCCCATCTTCTGCGTGAACAGGCGCTTGGAGAGATCGACTGGAATGACCCCACGCGGGGTCTACTTCCGATCGGTCAGGACGTCTGCTTTGCGAATGCCTGGGCCCAGCGTCACAGAAGCGTCTCGGCCGTGCTGCGCGACATCGACGAAGCGGTTGCTGGCCATCTCGATACCACGCTAGAGGCCGGGCCGCTCGGAGAGGGGGGCAGCCTCGCACAGGCATTGGGTGTTCGCTTCCCCATCGTGCAGGGTCCGATGACGCGGGTCTCCGACAAGGCAGAGTTCGCCAATGCGGTATCCCAGGGCGGTGCACTTCCGATGCTCGCCTTCGCTCTGATGCGCGGAGAACCTCTCGAGCGAATGCTCTCGTCCACAGCGCGTGAACTTGAGGGTCGTCCTTGGGGTATCGGACTGCTGGGTTTTGCGCCCATGGATCTAATGGACGAGCAGGTGGCTGCTGCTCGCCGCTATGACCCCGACTACGCGATCATCGCCGGTGGTCGTCCCGATCAGGTGGTGAGACTCGAGGAAGTCGGGATCCGTTGCTTTCTGCACGTTCCCTCGCCGAGCCTGTTGACTCAGTTCGTTCGCGAGGGCGCACGCCGCTTCATCTTCGAGGGGCGAGAGTGCGGGGGGCACATCGGTCCACTCAGCAGTTTCACGCTCTGGAGCTCCATGGTCGATCGCTTGTGTGAGCAGATCGACGACCAGGAAATTGAGGGATCGGAGCTGAGTACGCTCTTCGCGGGGGGGATCCACGATGCCGCGTCGTCGGCACTGGTTCAGGTGCTCGTGGCACCGCTACTCGCCCGCGGCGTCCAGGTGGGAATCCTGATGGGTAGCGGCTACCTGTTCACCCAGGAGATTGTCACGTCTCGAGCGATTGTCCCTGCGTTCCAGCAGACCATGGTGCAATGCGATCGCACCGTCAATCTCGAGAGCGGCCCCGGCCACGCCAGCTGTTGCGCATACACGCCGTTTGCACGCGAGTTCTTCTCACAGTGCCAGCGCCAGCGCGAAGACGGGGTCCCCGTCGAAGAGCGACGCGAGTTGCTCGACGACTTGATCCTTGGCCGGCTGCGCATTGCTTCCAAGGGCACATTGCGTTCGGGCGAGAATGGAAACATCGGCGAGCTCGAAGAGTCGGAGCAGCAGGAGCGAGGCATGTACATGGCCGGCCAGGTCGTGACCCTCCGCAACCATGTGACCCACGTCGAGGCGCTTCACCACGAGGTGATGGACGGGGCCGAGACGCTGCTGCGTGATGCCAGCCGGCGCTTGCCTCTTCAAACATCGGAGCTGGCTCCTGATCCCCTGGATGTGGCCATCGTCGGGATCTCGACCCTGCTGCCCGGAGCGAAGGACGTGCACGAACTCTGGGACAACGTGCTCGACAAGATCAATGCGATTGGCGAGATCCCATCCCATCGCTGGGACTGGCGCCTCTACTTCGACGCCGACCGTCAGGCGCCGGATAAGATCTACTCGAAGTGGGGCGGCTTCCTCGACGACCTCGCCTTCGATCCCACGCGCTACGGCATTCCCCCGCGCACGGTCGAGTCAGTCGACCCGATGCAGTTGATGGCCCTCGAGGTCGCGAGGCGCGCCCTCGCGGACGCGGGCTATGAAAACGGTGGGTTCGATCGCGAACGCGCGGCGGTGATCATCGGCGCGAGTGGGGGCGTGGGCGACGTCGGTATGCAGTACGGGCTGCGCTCCGAGATGCCGCGCTTCACCGGCGATCTGCCTGAAGGGGTGGCCGAGCGGCTGCCCGAGTGGAGCGAGGACACCTTTGCTGGAATCCTGGTGAACGTCATCGCGGGGCGAATCGCGAATCGCCTGGATTTCGGCGGTGTCAACCTTACGACGGACGCCGCATGCGCGTCTTCGCTCGCTGCGGTCTATCAGGCGGCTTCCGAACTACGAGCCGGCCGCAGTGATTTCGCCCTGGCGGGTGGGGTCGACACCGTCCAGGGGCCCTTCGGCTACCTCTGCTTCAGCAAGACCCAGGCACTCTCGCCGCGAGGCCAATGTCGCAGCTTCGACGCCACGGCAGACGGAATCGTGATCTCCGAGGGCATTGCGATGCTGGCCATGAAGCGCCTGTCGGACGCCGAGCGGGACGGCGATCGGGTCTATGCCGTGCTCAAGGGGATTGGCGCCAGCAGCGATGGGCGGGCAAAGGGGCTGACGGCTCCACTGCCCGCCGGACAGCTTGCGGCGATGCGCCGTGCCTATCAGCAGGCCGGCTTCGGGCCCGAGACGGTTGGACTCTTCGAAGCCCACGGTACGGGAACCGTGGCCGGCGATACCGCGGAACTCGAAAGCACGACGAATCTGATCCGTGAGGGGGGAGGTCACTCTCACTCCTCTGTCGTGGGTTCGATCAAGACCATGATCGGCCACACGAAAGCCACTGCGGGCGTGGCAGGACTCGTGAAGGCCGCACTTGCATTGCACCACCGCGTGTTGCCGCCGCAGTGTCATGTCGATGACCCCAACGCCGTCCTGCGCACTCCCGAGGCTCCTCTCTATTTGCTGGACGAGCCGTACCCGTGGCTTTGCGATAACTCGAATTTACGACGCAGTGCGGTCAGCTCGTTCGGCTTCGGCGGCACAAACTTTCATGCCGTACTCGAGGAGTACACGGGTGAGTATCGAGCCTGGCTGCGGCCGGCCTCGCGATTGCGCTGGCCCGCTGAACTCTTTGTGTTTCAGGCAATCGATCGCGCGACCTTGCGTCGAGAGCTGGCGGAGCTGCGTGAAGAGCTGGCGGGCGAACTTGATCTAGCCCCGCGAGACCTCGCGCGAGCGCTGGCGGACCGCTGGGCGAAGGGGGTGGAACGTGTCGCTATCGTGGCCGAGAGCTTCGACGATCTCTCTGCCAAGCTCGACGCTGCAGTTGGCTACCTCGACGGGGATAAGCCGGTCCTGCCACCGGGTGTGTATGCGGGCTCCGTCGGTGGCCAGCCAGCAGGAGTGGCCGTGCTCTTTTCCGGGCAGGGCTCTCAGTACCCAGGAATGCTGCGTGAACTTGCCATCCACTTCCCCATTTGCGCCGAGATCCTTACGAAGGCCGACGAGGCGCTGGCAGATGCTTTCCAGCAGCGTTTTGGTCAAGGTGTACGTCTCAGTCACTTTATTCTGCCGCGCGGAGCTTACGGGGACGAGGGGGAGCAGCGTGCCGCTGACGCCTTGCGCGGTACGGATGTTGCTCAACCCGCCCTCGGTGTCGTGGAGGCTGCACTCTGGTGCCTGATGTCCAACTTCGGCCTGCGCGCCGACATGTTCGCGGGGCATAGCTATGGAGAGTTTCCGGCCCTCTACGCCGCGGGTGCACTCTCACTCGAGTCCCTCATGTCCCTCTCCGAGGCCCGTGGGCGTCTGATCGTCGACGCCGCTCAGGCAGCGGGTAATGAGCTCGGCACCATGGCTGCCGTACAGGCGTCGCGTGAAGCTGTCGAGGACTTGCTGGCCGGTGTGAGCGATGTGGTCGTCGCCAACCACAATGCACCCGACCAGTCGATCATCTCCGGTTCCTTTGCCGAGGTGGGGCGCCTGGTCGAAGAGTTCAATGCATCGGGCATCAATGCCACCCCGGTTCCGGTGGCGGCTGCCTTCCACTCGAAGTTCGTCGAACCGGCGAGCGCTGCTCTGGCCGAGCGGATCGACGCGACCGAATGGAGCGAGTGTGAGGTGCCCGTCTATGCAAACTCGACTGGCTGCGCCCACGAAGGGGGCGCGGAACAGATCAAAGCCACGATGGCCGAACATCTCGTGCGTCCCGTCGAGTTCGTATCTGAAATCGAGGCCATGTACGCAGCGGACGCCCGAATCTTCGTGGAGCTGGGGCCGAAATCGGTTCTGACAGGGCTTACGCGGAGGATCCTCGGCGATCGACCGCATACCGCTATTGCCGTCGACGGCCTGGGGGGGGGTATTCCCGGTTTGTTGAGTGCGCTGGGCCAGCTCCTCTGCGTGGGCGTCGATGTTGATCTGGCCCCACTTTTCGATGGCCGTGACACTCTGACCTGTGCACCCGGCCGTCTCGCCGCCGTGGCCCGGACAGAGCCGCTGGCGAAGCACGCCTGGTGGGTCAACGGTAGCGGTGTGCGCGGTGCTACCGATCCTGTCAAGCAGATCGGTCTTCGGATCGAAGAGGTCGCGAACCAGATCGCGCCGAACCCGCAGATTGGAGAGGGAACCGTTCCTGCGACGAACCGCCACACGCGAGTTCCCGCCAGCGACCCTCAGATGCTACCCCCGAAACGAGAGTTGCAGGGTGAGCTGCGCCCCGCGCCGGATCCACGCGGACATTCGTCCCAGAGGGATTCCCGACGTAGCGCCCGTAGTGACAGAAAGGAGCCGAACGTGGGCCGACGACGTCGTGCGACGTCCACTGATGCCTCGGCGGTGATGACTGAGTACTTCGAAACGATGAAACAGTTTCTTCGGACCCAGGAGGGCGTCATGTCTGCATTCCTGGGACAGCCATCTCCTGGAGTCGTCGAATTGAACTCTGGCGAGCACACGCAGGAGTTGAATCTAGAGGAGCCGCCTCGCGAGAACGTGCTGCCGACCTCTTCCGAGTCCATGGCTTCGAGCGTGCTCCTCGCGCCCGGCCCCGCGCCGAGCGCGCCGGCGGTTCCCGAGGTGCCGATTGCGGCTATGACTCAAGTCGTCGAGTCGCCCACTGTCGCAGCCAACGGGCACACGGACGGCTTCGATCGAGATAAGGTCGAAGCGTTGCTTCTCCAGCTGATCGAGCAGAAGACTGGATATCCGCCGGACATGGTGGGGGTCGATCAGGATCTAGAAGCCGAACTCGGTATCGACTCGATCAAGCGAGTCGAGATCGTCGGCGAGCTGCTCCATGTATTGCCCGAGTTCTACGGCGAACAGCTTGGCGAGGAACGCAGCACCCTCAATCGGCAGGCCACGCTGAACGGCATGCTTGACATGCTCGGTGCCCTCCACGCAGTGGGGGACACGCGCCCTTTTGAACGCGCCGGGGTAGGAGAAGAGGCGAAAGTAATTCGTCACCTGCCCCGGTACGTCATTGACCACGAGGTCGAGGCACTGGACGACTCCATGGCACGCAGCCTCGAGAGTGGGCACTTTCTGGTGACTCGCGATGGACGCGGAATTGCCGAAGTGCTTTCCGCCTTGCTCAGTGCTCGGGGTTGCAGTGTCGAACTGCTGGATGCCGACGATCTCGTGGACGAGACTGTGCTTGGGCGCGTTTCCGAGTCGCTCGCGTCACGCCCAGAGCCTCTCGCCGGAGTCGTGCACCTGGCTCCGCTGGATACTCCATGGCTCGCCGCCGACGCTCCCATCGGTGAGTTCCGAGCTCAGCTCCGTCGTAATCATGAAGCGTTCTTTCGTCTGCTACGTGGGGGGCTTGTCCATCTGGCGCCGACGGCACACGTGCTTTCGGCGAGCGCGCTTGGCGGCACCTTCGCGCGCGAGATGGCGCCGGGGGAGGGACTCTCGCTTCAGGGTGGCGATGTCGGGCTCCTGAAGTCTCTCCGCGAGGAGCGACCGAAGCTTCGCACCAAGGCCATCGACCTCGATGCCCGGCAGACCATCGACGCCCTGGCCGATCAGGTGCTGGCCGAACTCGAACTCTGCGGTGGTCGCATCGAGGTCGGCTATCCCGAGGGTCTCCGTACGGTCTTCCGTACTCGTGAAGTTGCATCGGGCGGAGAGGACACGTTTGAATCAGCATCCGACGCGAAGGAGACTCCCGCGGACGCGAGAGTCGTCCTCGCCACCGGTGGTGCCCGTGGGATTACTGCCGAGGTGCTGCGCGAGCTGGCGCGGCCCGGCGTGACGCTGGTCTTGCAGGGCCGCACTCCACTTCCCGGACCCGAGGCTCCCGAGATCGCAGCGCTCCCGGATGCGTCGGGGCTGCGTGATCACTTCATCGCGCAAGTGCGTTCCGGGGTGCTCGACTGGTCGCCCGCACGCATGCAGCGAGAGGTGGACACGGTCCTCCGCGCACGCGAGTTGCTGGCCAATATCGCGGATCTGCGTGAGCGCGGTGCTGTGGTGGAGTACCACGCGGCAGATGTATGCGACGAGGGCGCGATGCGTTCTCTGGTAGACGCAGTGATGCGCGACCATGGGCACATCGAGGGTGTCGTGCACGGCGCGGGTGTGATCGACGATAAGCTGCTCGAGGACAAGACCCCCGAGAGTTGGTCGCGCGTCGTGGAGACCAAGGTCGTCGGCCTGCTGTTGCTCCAGAAACTCGTGCCGTCACAGTCACTGCGCTTCTTCACGGTCTTTAGCTCGGTGGCCGGGCGCTTCGGAAACAGCGGTCAGAGCGATTACGCGACCGCCAATGAGTTGATGAACCGGCTTTGCTGCCAGCTTCGGAGTTGCTGGTCGGAGCGGGTGCGCGTTCGCTCGCTCTGTTGGGGTCCTTGGGCGGCCACGAGTTTTGGCGCAGGAATGGTGAGTCCGGAGGTCGAGGCCAAGTTTGCCGCCATGGGTGTCGAACGGGTCGAGCCTGACGTCGGTCGAGCACTTTTTGCAGGCGAACTTCGCGAGTCCGAAGATCCGACGGTCGAGATTGTCTTGGGCGCCGGCCCCTGGGAGGAGCGTGAGGCTCAGGCTGGAGAATTCGAGCCTGCTGTTGGAGCGCAAGAGAAGGCCTCCAGTTTGTTGCCGTTGCTCGGCGAGGTCCGTGTCGAGAGCACGCGCGGACAGGGCCGCACGATCCACTTCGAGATCGATGAGGCGCATGCGTATCTGCGCGATCACCAGATGGACGGAAAGCCGATTCTTCCGGCTGCCGTAGCGCTCGAACTGATCGCCCAGGGGATCGCTTCTCTCTGGCCCGACTGGACACTCGTGGAACTCTCCGACTTTCGTTTGTTGAAGGGAATCGAGTGCGGAGAACTCCCGCAGCGACTCGCGTTGGTGCTCGATCCTGTCGTCGGATCCGCTCCCGATGGCATTGAGGTGAAGGCTCGGTTGCAGTCACAGCCGGACGGTCCGAGCGGCCGGCCGCGCTTCCACTACCGTGCAATCGCGCGCCTGGGTCACCAGTTACCCGAGATTTCGGGAGGCAGTCGGCTCTTTCAGGGTACTCAGGGGCTGTCACCGGCGCGCGCCTACGAAGAGATGCTTTTCCACGGGCCGCTCTTCCAGGTCATCGTCGCGATCGACGGTTTTGCGGACGGGGGCGCGCAGGTGGGGGTACAGCGGACGGCGCCGGCCAAGTGGCTGCCGAGCACCGGCGGGGGAGCGGACGCCTGGCTCTTCGATCCCGGTGCTGTCGACGCCGCCGCGCAGGTGGCAATCCTATGGGCCCGCCTGTATCGAGATGAAGTCGCGCTCCCCGCGGGTTTTGATCGGGTTGTGCGTTTCAGCAGCGAAAGACCCGAGAGGCTCGTCCTGACCTTCGAGCGCGACATCGCGAGCGAGCCCCACCTCGTGCAGGGCGATGTGTTCTTCAGCGACGATGAGGGACGCGTGCACCTCGTGGTCTATGGCATGCAGTGCGTCTCCAGTCCCGAACTGAACCGCCTCGTGGGAGCCGCGACCCCGGAGGCCGTGGGACCGGCCGGCGAAGTGACGGACTGAGCGGTGGAAGCGTTTGGCCACGTGCCCGGACAGCAGCACGCTCAAGGCGGTGACGAGCCCATCGCCATCGTCGGGATGGCATGCGCGTTCCCCCAGGCGCGTGATCTCCAGACTTTCTGGCGGAACATCCTGGGGAAGGTCGATGCCGTGGGCGATCCCCAGGAAGGCTGGGATGCCGAACGCTATCTGGCGTCGGGGCGCATCGATACCGCCAAGGGCGGCTACCTCAAGGACCTCTACTGCTTCGATCCGAGGCCATTCGGCATCATGCCGAATTCCGTCGACGGCGGAGAGCCCGACCAGTTTCTCGCACTCGAAATTGCGAGCGCTGCGCTGCGCGACGCCGGCTACCTCGATGGCTTCGATCATCGGGATACCGGGATCGTGCTAGGGCACAGCACCTATCTCCACCGCGGCCAGGCGAATCTGATCCAGCACCACATCGTTTTGGATCAAACACTCGACATCGTGCGCTCGCTGATTCCCGAACTCGGCTCCGACCGCGAGGCAAAGGTGCGCGAGTTGTTGACTTCGAAGCTTCCGCAGTTCAACGCCGACGTTGCGCCCTCGCTGGTGCCCAACGTGATGACCGGCCGAATCGCCAACCGTCTCGACCTGCGTGGCCCCAACTATCTGGTGGATGCTGCTTGTTCGTCGTCGCTTCTGGCGGTGGGGGCCGCGATGGACGAACTGCGCAGCGGCCGGAGTCGCATGATGGTCGCGGGAGGAGTCAACGCCTCACTGCCGCCCGAGGTTTGTGTGATCTTCAGCCTGCTGGGTGCGCTCAGTGCGCGCGGTAGCGTGCGGCCCTTTGAGAGTGGCAGTGACGGTACCCTGCTCGGAGAGGGGCTCGGGGCTGTCGTACTCAAGCGTTTCTCGGATGCTCTGACCGACGGCGATCGCATCTACGCGCTGATTCGCGGCGTTGGACAGGCGAGCGACGGTCGCGGCCACGGTCTGCTCGCGCCCAGCCTGGATGGCGAGGTGCTGGCGATTCAGCGCGCCTATGAGGCGAGTGGGGTCGATCCAGCGACCATCGGTCTCGTCGAGGCACATGGTACCGGGATCCCGCTCGGTGATCAGACCGAGATCGGTGCGCTCAAGAGCGTGTTAGGAGAGCGTAAATCGGAGCAGGGCAGCGTCGCAATGGGCTCGGTGAAGTCGATGATCAGCCACTGTATTCCGGCTGCGGGTATCGCGGGAATGATCAAGGCTGCGCTGGCATTGAGCGAGAAGGTGCTGCCGCCCACGTTGTGCGGAGAGGTCAACCCCGAACTCGAACTGGAGACGACGCCGCTGTATATCAACACTGAACGGCGCCCCTGGATCGCCAAGCCCGGTCAGCCTCGTCGCGCGGGTGTGAATGCCTTCGGTTTCGGTGGTATCAACACCCACGCGATTCTGGAAGAGGCGCCCGGCGAGGCCAAGCGGGCCCCTGTGTTGGCCGCGTGGCCTGCGGAACTCTGCGTCTTCGCTCAGGCCGATGCCGGTGCGCTGCTCGTCGAACTCCAGGAAGTGGAGTCCTTTCTCGAGCGCAATCCCGATGTCTCGCTCTCGGAGGTCGCGGCGGCTCTCATGCGGAGAGCGCAGGAGCGTAATCATGCTGCCTCCCGACTCGCGATCGTAGCGGGCGATACGGCAGACCTCGCGAAGAAGCTCGTCCAGGCGCGTAAACGCCTGCAGAAGAAAAGCACGAAGCCGCGCTGGGCGACTCGCAAGGGGAGCGCGTACTCCGAGGAACCGCTGCCCGGCAAGCTTGCCTTCTTGTTCCCGGGAGAGGGCTCTCAATATCTGGGCATGTTCTCCGAACTCGCGCAACATTTCGACGGAATTCGCGAGTGGTTCGACTTTTGGCACGACCTGTACGACGAGCCGCTTGGGGGGACCCGTACTGACGTGCTGCTTCCGCCGGAGTCCGAGCTCTCCGAAGCGCGCCGCGCCGTGCTCGAGGAGCGACTTCACGACATGGATGTCGGGTCCGAGGCCGTCTTCGTGGGTGGGCGCGCCATGTACGGACTGCTCTGTTCCCTGGGCGTACGCGCGGATGTGATGGTGGGACACAGCTCGGGCGAATCGAGTGCCCTCGCCGCCGCTGGCGCCATTGCAGATACTCAGGCGTCTCTTGCCGAATTCATCCGGGGGCTCAATGCGGAGTACCAACGTGTGGTTGGCCGCGGACTGATCCCCACGGGTGCGATGCTGGCAGTAGGCGCGCTTCCTCGCGAGGTTGTGGTCGAGCAGGTGGCTGCGCAGGATGGGCGCGTCTTCCTCGCCATGGAGAACTGCGACAATCAGTTGATCCTCTACGGCGATGAGGAAACGGTGGTGCGCCTTGAGCGTACGCTTGGCCAGGCAGGCGGCATCATGATGCGGCTGCCCTTCGATCGAGGCTACCACACGCCGATGTTTGATCAGGTGAGCGATGCCTTCGCGAGCTACTACGAACGCGCTGGCCTCAGGGCGCCGAAGGTGCCGCTCTATTCGTGCGCATCGGCCGACTTTTTTCCGCGTGACGCCGAATCGGCCCGCTCGCTCGCGGCTGCGCAGTGGTCATCCAGGGTGCGCTTCCGTGAGACGGTCCTGCGCATGTACGAGGACGGCGTGCGGACCTTCGTGGAGGTCGGTCCCTCCTCGAACCTCACAGCGTTCGTGGGCGATATCCTGTCGGACCGCGATCACCTCGCGATTCCCACGAACGCGCAGCGTCGCGGCGATCTCGAGCAGCTGCTTGCGGCACTCTCCCAACTCTTCGTGAACTGCCATCCCATCGCTCTCGAAGCCCTCTACACGGGTCGCGCGATCGCAGAGATTCAGCTCGATACGGATCCTGAGCCTGTTCGCCGAGGTGCTCTGCTCGACAACACACTGCCCTTCGTGCGTTTTTCCGATGCAGAGATCACTCGGCTGCGGGAGCTCGCCCCCGCTACCGTGAACTCGGCCAGTGCTGACGTTCCGGCTGTGCCCGTCTCCGATGTCCCTTCAGTGCACGAACAGGCCGAGCGTTCCGCCGAGGGTGCCCTCGGGCCGACCGGCGTCCCAGGGGAGGCCGACACGCGAGAGGTCATGGCCGGCCATTTCGATCTCATGCGCGGTTTCCTGCAGAGCCAGGCCGACGTTCTTCAGGCGACTTCGACCTCACTCCGCCGGTCCGAGGCAGCGTCCCCGGGTGGGGATCCCGAGAGCTTCGTGCCATTTCTGAGTGAGATCGTCGCAGTTGACACCGATCGTCTGGTGGCTGAGGTCGATCTCTCGCTCGCCCACGATCGCTTCCTGCAACACCATGTGCTGTCGGGTGCCGTGTCTGCGGTGGAACCCGAACTCAGTGGCCTCTCGTGCGTTCCGCTGATGGTGAGTCTGGAAATCATGGCGGAGGCCTGCGCACTGCTGGCAGAGACGGCGTCGCTACGAGTGATCGAGAACGTCCGTGCCATCGATTGGATCGCACTCGATCACGAGGAGGCGATTCTCGAAGTGAGGGCGGAGCGACTCGATCCCGCAGCCGGCCGCTACAGGGCTGAAATCCACGGTTCCGAGGGTCTGGTGATGAGCGCGGAGTACGGTTTCCGTGCAGATTTTGAACTCTCAGGCGTAACTCCCCTAGACATGTCGGCACCCCTGGAAGCTTCGCGTTGGAACGGCCCAGACCTCTACACGACCGGGATGTTCCACGGCCGCCTGTTTCAGAGTGTTGAGCACGTTCATGGCTGGAACGCCGACGGAATCGAGGGGCGACTCTCGCCGGTGTCTCTGGATGGGTTCTTCGCGGCCGGCGAGCAGCCCAATCTGGTGCTGAATCCCATTCTGCTCGATGCTTTCGGACAGCTGGCCGCTTACTGGATCGCCAACCAGATCGGTACGGACTTCAACTGCTTTCCGTCAACCATCGGCCGAATCGAACTCTATAGTGACTGCCCGGAAAACCTTGCTGGCTTGGAGCTGCGCGCTCGCCAGACCCCGCAGCAGGTATGCGCCCCCGACCGCGTTGCGCCTATGGACTCCCCGCGGGCTTGGAGTTTTGAGTGTCTGGATGCGACGGGCCAGCCTCTCGTGCGTGTGCGCGATCTGGTGAATGTCTTCTTCGAAGTGCCCGCCCGCTATGTCGCCCTGCGTTGCGATCCACAGGTTGGCTGGCTTGGGCGGCCGAGCCCGCTAGTGATGAAGGAGGGGGTCTCACTCTGGGAACTCGAGCACCTGCCCGAGGCTTTCTTTAATCAGTCGAGTGGGATCTTCGCGAGGATCCTCGCCCATGCCGTGCTCTCCCGCGATGAGCGCGACGAGTGGATCGGTCTGAAGGGACCGAGACGACACACATGGCTTCTGGGCCGTGTGTGCATCAAGGAGGCTGTTCGCTGGTGGGTGCACTCGCGAATCGGGCAGCTACCACATCCGGCGGACGTGGTCGTGAGGCGCGAGCCGACAGGTGCTCCTCAAGTCGAGGGCTGGTGGTGCTCCCAGCTGTCCGCGCCCGCGGTGTCGCTCAGCCACGATCGACACATGTCCGTCGTTGCGCTGGCGGAGCCGGGTGTGATGATTGGTGTGGACGCCGAGCGGGTCAGTCGTGTGCAGAAGCCTGAGCACGTGGTCCAGAGTTTCACGCCCGAGGAGCAGCGTCTGGTTCAGGGCCTCCGAGGTGAGCCGCTTCAGGATAAGCTATTGCGCATCTGGTGCGCTAAAGAGTCGGCCGCCAAGGCCGTAGGCACGGGTCTCCAGGGCGAGCCCGCTGCCTTCGAGGTGAAATTTTCGTCGGACGCGTGCGAAACTGCGAAGGTGCGTCATGCTGATTGCGTGGTTGATGTTTCGGTGAAGCGCCGTGGCGACGTGATCATTGCCTTGGCAAGCTGATACGGTGTGTAGAGTGGAATATGTAGGGTTGAGCCGTGAGTGGTGCTGAATCGGTTGGGGAGCGAGTCGTTCGGGAGATCGTCGAGGATCTGATCCAGGATTGGGGATTGGATCTCGAGGAGCCGATTGGACGAGAGACGCTGCTGGTGGCCGATCTGGATTTCGCGTCTGTGGATGTAATCCAACTGTGCGTAGCAGTGGAAGAGCACTACGAGCGCAAGATGGGGTTTCAGGATCTCCTCATGCACGATGGAAGCTATGTGGAAGATCTTGCACTTGGCGAGATGATCGAATTCATCTCCAAGAAACTCGAGGATGGTTCGGTATGAGCACGCGGACACTGCTGATCGGCATGGACGGAGCCACCTTCACGATTCTGGACGAGTTCACGCGCAGCGCTGAGGGCGAGGCTCCGGTGATGCCCTACCTGGCGAAAATGCTCGCGAACGGTGTGAAGAGCAAGCTTCTCTCCACCCCGAATCCCCTGACACCCCCGGCTTGGGTGTCGTTGATGACGGGCCGCTCGCCCGGTCATCATGGCGTCTACGATTTTATTCGTGCTGAGGAGCGCGGCGACGATGTGTTTTTCACGCTCTACGACGCCCGCGACTGCCGAACGGAGACGATCTGGTCGATCGCGAGCCGCCAGGATCGACGCATTGCAGCGCTCAACTTTCCCTTCACCGCGCCTCCGGCCAAGGACATCGATGGTGTCATGGTTCCCGGTTTCATTCCATGGAGGCACCTGCGACGCAATACGCGGCCCAAGGGCTTCTACGACCGTCTCAAGGCCCTCCCTGGCTTCGAGGCCAAGGAGCTCGCCTGGGACTTCGATCAGGAGAAACAGGCGCTAGACGAGCTCTCCGACGGCGATCGAGAGGCCTGGGTGAGCTACCACCTGCCGCGAGAGATGCAGTGGTTTCGGATCGCGGAGTTCGTGCTGCGCGAGGACGCCCCGGACCTACTGGCCGTGATGTTCGACGGTGTGGATAAGATCCAGCACCAGGCCTGGCAGTTCATCGACCCGAGTCTGGAGCCCGCCGAGCCCTCGGAGTACTTCGTGCGGATGCGAAAACTCTGCCTCGAGTACTTTCGCCAGCTCGATGGCTTCATCGAGCAACTCGTGGAGGCAGCGCCAGAGGACGTGCAGGTCTTCTTGGCCTCGGACCACGGCTTTACGGCCACCACCGAAGTGATGCGGATCAACACTTTTCTCGAGTCGAAGGGATACCTGAGTTGGAAGGAGATGCCCGACACCGAGGCCGCCCGGCGCCGCGAAGACAGCATGTTCGCGAACCTCGATTGGGCCGACACCTCGGCCTACTGCCGCACGCCTTCCAGCAATGGGATTACCATCCGGGTGCGCGGAGACGACGGGAGTGGTGGTATTGACCCGGCCGACTATGAGGCCTTCCGTGCCAAATTGGTGGCGGATCTAGAGGATTGGACGGATCCCGAGACGGGAGAGCGCTACATCAGCGAGATCCATCGGCGCGAGGACGTCTTTCCCGGCTCCGCGATGAACGACGCCCCAGATCTGTTGCTCGTGCTGCGCGACCACGGCTTCGTTTCGATCAAGAACAAGCAGCCTGCCGTGGAGCCGCGTGAAGATGCGGCGGGCACCCACCACCCGGACGGCGTGTTGATCGGCTGGGGGAAGGGTATCCGTCAGGGGGTGGAGCTCGGTCGCCGTCGCATCGAAGATGTTGCCGCGATCCTGTTGCACAGTCTGGGGCTGTCCGTGCCCGAGGACTTCGAGGGGCGGGTGCCCGAGGAAATGTTCGATCTCGCCTATCTGGAGGCTCACCCCATCGTGGAAGGCCCCGCGACCCGGAAAGTGGGAGACGATACGGCTGGCGCTGCCATGGGAGAGGATGAAAAGGACAAGCTCATGGCGCAGCTGCAGATGCTCGGATACATGGAGTAGCGGTGTGGGTGTGGTGCTGGCCAACGGCGCGCGGGTGAACTTCGTCCAGTTGGACCACGAGGATCCCGAGGCCGAAGACATCGTGATGATCCATGGCCTCGCGACCAACCTGGCCTTCTGGTACCTACAGGTCGCCCCGGAGCTGAATCGTGATTACCGGGTCACGCTCTATGATCTGCGTGGGCACGGTCGCTCTGAACGCACGGCTTCAGGCTACGCGCCCGAGGACCTCGCGCGTGATCTCGAAGCGCTGCTCGACCAGTTGGGCATCGAACGGGCACACTTCCTGGCTCACAGCTTCGGCGGTGTCGTGGCGCTGAACTTTGCGTGCCGCGCGGAGGAGCGCTTCCTCAGCCTGCTGTTGGCCGACTCCCACATCGGTGCCGTGCGCGAAGATGCCGACCGAGAGGACTGGGATCCGGACGGCAGGTGCCGTCAAATCCTGGACCGCCACGACATCGCCCTCGAT
Source organism: Myxococcota bacterium (assembly GCA_022447545.1). GTDB lineage: Bacteria > Myxococcota_A > UBA9160 > UBA9160 > SMWR01 > JAKVBI01. Next base: position 55,107 of record JAKVBI010000004.1, on the reverse strand, counting down.
ACCCAGGACCCTTATTTCGGTTACCGGCTGCTGAAGGTTGTGGCGGGTTTGCGGTTGCGGGGTGAACCGATCCCCGAGGAGTTACAGGGCCTGGTGAATCCACTGTCCGGGGGCTGTAGCGCCCGAACTGCAAACCAGTGGTTTCAACTTCTCGACGAGACGAGTGCCGAGCAGGAACTCACTGGTAACGACAACCTGCCGCTCGAGCGCCTCTCCGAGTTGTCTCTGCCCCTGCTGGCGATGTATGGCGAGGAGTCCCCAGCCATGTCGACGGGGCAACGGCTGCTCTCCATCTGGCCCCACGCTCATTTTCGCCGCGTCCGAGAGGCGGGTCATTTCTTCCCCATGACTCGGCCCCAGGAGGTGATCCGGGGGCAACGTGCTCTGGCCGCTGGAGAACTCGCACAGCCGGCCTCGCCGCGTCGCGGTGAACAGGAGGTCCGCCGATTCCGCAGCGATCGGCTGCAGCGGTATCAAGGTGCCTGGTACTTCGACACGCGGGAGGGTGGTATGCAAGGGCCTTTCTCTGGGGCCGACGAGGCTCGGGCAAAACTCAATCGCTACCTCGCGGACGTCACCGGCCGTTCGGTTGCACTGACTTCTTGACGGGAGAGGAGCCGACCATCTGGTGATGGAACCGGAGATCAATCGTCTCGGCATGACGCGCGGTCTCGACGATCGCGACTTTCGCCTGATTGCTCGCGGGGGCTTCGGTGACGGGCTAAATGCCTACGCGCATTCCATGGCCTGGTTCAAGGAGCACCTCTACGTCGCCACCATGCGGGGCAACTTTCCGCTGATGAAGAAGCGGCTTCCCATCGGCATGGACCCGTGGCCCGTGGAGTGTCCGGAAGACCCCTTTACCCTCGACCTGCGTGCGGAAATCTGGCAGTACAGCCCGGGTGAGGACGCCTGGACGCGCGTCCTCAAGTCGCCCCTCATTGAAGGGAGCGACGGTGCGATGATTCCTCGCGAGCTGGGCTGCCGCGGCATGGCGGTCTACCGCGCCACGCCGGACGACGATCCAGCCCTCTACGTCAGCACCTGGTCGCCGGCCCGCGGTCCCGGGCCGAACCTGCTGCGCACCGAGGACGGCAAAACCTTCTCGCCCACCTGCCCGCCGGGTCTCTGCGGACTTCCCGTGACGACCATCCGGAACTTGACGCCCTTCAAAGGCCGCCTCTACACAACTCCTGCGGGCTCCCGCGGTGGCAACCCCAACGTTTCTTCGCACTCGATCATCTACGAGAGCCGTGATCCCGCCGAGGGGCACTGGGCGCCGGTTTCGGAATTCGGCTTCGGTGACGAGGGGAACAAGACCATTTTTGAGATGGCAGCCTTCGGCGACTACCTCTATGCGGGAACTTTCAACCTCGAGGGCTTCCAGATCTGGCGCTCTCCCATGGAGGGTGAGCCCCCGTATCAATTCGAGAAGGTGATCGAATATGGAGCCTACCGCGGCGTGCACAACCAGGTGGCACTCAGCATGTATCCCTTCCGCGGAGCACTCTACGTGGGCAGCGCGATTCAGGGCGGAGGGATTGATCGCCAGAACAAGGTGGGTCCCGCGGCGCCCGAACTCCTCCGTATCTGGCCGGACAACAGCTGGGATCTCATCGTTGGTCAGGCGCGTGATACGCCCGACGGCCGGAAGGAGCCACTCTCGGGATTCATGCCTGGCTTTGACAACTTCTTCAATGGGTATTTCTGGCGCATGTGTGAGCACCAGGGCTGGCTCTACATGGCGACCTTCGACTGGAGTGTGGTGCTCGGCTACGCGCGGCGTGCGCAATGGCCCCAGATGTTTGCGAACCTGGTGAACTCTCTGGGCGAGGATTTTCTTTTCAACCACCACGCGGGCTTTGATCTCTACCGCAGCCACGATGGAGAGAACTGGCTTCCGGTCACGACCCACGGAATGGGCAATCCATACAACATGGGCCTGCGGACTATGGTCTCGACCCCGCATGGCCTGTTTTTGGGGACTGCCAACCCCTTTGGGCCGAAGGTATGCCCGGTCGGAGGCACGGTCTACGAGCCAAACCCGCGCGGCGGCTGCGAGGTCTTCCTCGGGGCGCGTTAAGCCGCGGACGCACTCGGGTTGAGAAGAGCGAGACTCGTGCGGTCCAGACCCCATAGGCCGAGGATTCGGCAGAAGGCGGCAACGAGCTCGAACTCTGGCTGTTGAAGTTCGCGTGGTAGCGGACAAGAAGCAGTCCGGCGCGAATCCTGACCCTGGGCCTAGGGGGAATCGAGGACGGCTCGAAAAATAGGGGCCTGCTCTCATTCCGCGTTCAAGGTACCCCGTCGGCACAGCCGTTACAGAAGAGTGGGGCTAGCGAGGGAGAGTGTGTGAGCCAAGGCAAAGCCGAGGGACGTGACGGCGCGGCCGGAAGCGGTCGGGAGTCGATCCCCTCCGGCCAGAACGAGACCCGCATTCCGTTGCCGGCCCTTCTGCGACCACGCCTCCAGGCGTACCGTGTCGGCGATGCGGTGGAGTCCGACGTGGTTCTTCGTGACCCGCGCAGCGGCGAGGAACACTGGCTGAAAGGCGAGCAGTTCTGGCTCCTCGAGGTTCTTCCCGATCACTCGAGCTACGAGGCGCTGGCCGACGGGTTTCGCACGCGTTTCGGTCGCGACATGGATCGCGACGAGGTCGATCGCGTACTTGGGAATGTGGCGAATCTGAAACTCGTCACGCGTACTTCCGAGCAGCATCCACTGCTCGCCCGGCATTTTCAGGATCCCCCGGTTGGAGACAGCCCAGCCGCTCCCGCTGCGGCTCCGGGTCCGGCCGCCCCGCCATCGCCCGAGCGCCCGGAGCGAGGGGGTGTACGCGACGTCCTGGGGATCGACGAGACCGTCAAGAGGATCTCGTTCTCACTCTTCGATCCACGGCCACTGCTGCAACGGGTGCTGCCCGCCGTCCGTCCGCTGCGTCATGCCGTCTATGCGGTGCCGATTCTCTTGCTGGCCGCCACGGGTGTATGCCTTCGCTACTCGGGCTTGATCCAGCAGGATCTGACCCGGTTGCTGGGTGGAATCAGTTTGATCGAGCACCTCCTGCTCGGCCTCGTGACGGTGAACCTGCTGGTGACTGTCTGTACGGCGCTGGTCGCACAGCAGTTCCGGGCCACCGTGAGCAGCATCGATCTGGTGCTTGCGCTGGGCTTTGTGCCGCGCCTCGTGCCGCGGATCGGGCACGTCGATCCATTGAGAAAGGCCGAACTGCTGTGGCTCCACGCCGCGCCACTGATCACGCGGCTCTGCCTCTTCTCTCTCGCGGTTCTCCTTTGGTACGCGGAGCGCGCAGCCAACGGGTCGTTGGCGACCTTCGGTCTCGGCCTCGCGGTGGTCTGTGCCGCGTCGTTCTTCTTCTCTGCTAACCCGCTGGCTAAGGGCAGTGGCTACCAGTTGCTCGCCACGTTGCTCGAAGAGCCCAACCTGCGAGGCAAGTCGCTGACCGCGCTCCTTTCCGTCGTGCGGGGGAGACGCCACCAGGTGGCAGGAAGCGAGGCCCTGGCCGCCTACGCGCTTACCTCCGCTGCCTTCATGGTGGTGGCGGTAATCTTCCTGGTCCAGATCCTTGCACAGTGGCTGGAGTTCCAGCTCGGTGCAGGGGGTGTTCTGATCATCGTTGCCTTGACGGGGTTCCTGCTGGCTCGCACTGCCTCGAAGCTTCGTCGCATCGCTCAGTCGCTCGAGCGCGCCGAGCAACTCGACCGCTGGCGCAACCGTACCCTCCATAAACGCCATGAGGGTGACGCCGAGAAGCCATCGTCCACACCGCGTAGCTACGCCTTGAGGGTCGCCGTAGTCGGCTTCATCGTGGTGCTCTTCTTGCCGTACCCCTACGAGCCCAGCGGAGAGTTCGTCATCGTTTCCGCCGAGCGTCAGGCAATTACGTCGGACGTTGCTGGCACCATCGAGCGTGTCTATTACGACGGCGGCGAGCGTCTCAGAAAGGGCACCGTCGTCGCCGAACTCGCACATCACGTGGATGAGGCCGAGATGAACAGTGCCGCGAAGCGCATGGCCGAACACCAGGCGCTCGTGGACGAACTGAGAGCGCGCCCCCGGCCGGAAGAGGTGGAGTTGGCGCGCAGCGGCGTCATGGTGGCCGAGATTCGTGCGGAGTTCAGCAAGGCCGAGCATTTGCGCTTGAAGAGTCTCTACGAGAATCGCGCTGGATCCCTCGAGGAGGTGGAGGCCGCGCGGCGTCAGGCCGAGGTTGACGTGGCGCGGATCGACGAGGAGAAGGCGGAGTTCGCCCTCGTGATGGCCGGAGCGCCACGTGACGAGATCCGTGCCATCGAAGCGAAGGTGGGGCGTTGGCGGGTGGAGCGCGATGCCTATCGGGATCGCGTGGAGCGCGCGAAGCTGCGAATGCCCTTCGACGGGCAGTTGGTGACGCTGAGGCTGAAGCAGCGGACCGGCGAGTTTCTGGAGCCGGGAGGCGCCTACGCGGAGGCCGAGAACAATCGTGAGGTGCTGGCACTCATCGAGATTCCGGAATCCGACATCGCTCACATCGAACAGGGTGGTGAAGTGGAGTTACGGACCTGGGCCCACCATCACGAACCGATTCGCGGCGAGGTGGTGGAGATCGAGGCGAATGTGGTCGAGGAGCAGATCGGAAAGTTCGTGACGGTGGTCAGCCGTTTTGACAACGCCGATGGCCGCTTGAAGACCGGTATGACGGGTTACGCGAAGATCGAGGGCAACGACCAGCCGGTGTGGCGGGTGTTCACTCGCGCACTGACCCGTTTCTTCTTCGTCGAAGCCTGGTCCTGGGTACCCTGAACTTCAGCCCGGCTGCCTGCCCAAAGGATTCTCTTCCGAGGAAGATGGCGTGGCGGTGCGCTGGGAATCAGTCGCTCGTCGGTTTGGGTTCGGAACGGTGGCTCTGGTGGCTCCGGACGAAGTCCCACGCGGCTTGACTCGCAGGGAAGCTGCTTTCGGCACCTTTGCGCCCCCCGGCGCCGGGCCAGCCGTGGCTGGCACCTGAAAGGATGAGGACCTCGACGGGCGCGCCCTTGTGGCAGGTGTAGGTCGTTTCCCGGTCGCCGTTGGGCAGCGACTTTTCGCTGGTTTCACAGTCGCGATTCTTCGTCAGCGCAGAGATCGAGTCGGCGACGGAGCGGTGGTCGACACGTGCGAGGCCACGGCTACCGCGTCCGCCTTGGAGCGGGATGTTGCGGTCTGCGTCACCGTGAATGTGGAGGAAGGCGACGGAGTTGGAGGAAGGGCAGGATGGAATGGCCAGTGTGCCCGCGATCGCGACCGCAGCGGCGAGGCGGTCGGGGATCTCGCAGGCAAGGCGGTAGGCGAGCATGCCGCCGTTGGAGATTCCGACAGCGTACACCCGAGTTCGATCGATGGGGTACTGGTTCGCGATCTCTGAGATCAGCTGTTCGATGAAGCCCACGTCGTCGACGTTCTCGCGGCTTGCGATACCGCAGCAGCGCCCCGCATTCCAGGTCCGACGTCCCTGCATCCGTCCCAAGCCCTCGGTCCCGTTTGGGTAGGCGACGACGAATCCGCCGTCGTCCGCTACCTGATCCATGCCGCTGGTGTCCTCGATCGACTGAGCGTTTCCCAGGCCGCCGTGGAGCACGATCATCAGGGGGAGGGGAGGGCCGTTGGCCGATGCCCTCTTCACCGCCTTTGCTGGTGCGTACAGCCGGTAGCTGCGTTCGATGCCGGCGACGTCGAGTTTGTGGAGAGTGTCGGTACTCTGGGCGCCCGCTGCGCAGCCGGTGCTTGCTGCCATCAGGATCCCTGCACCGAGGCATGCTCGCAGACGCGGGGCCGAGCGCGCTCGGCGATTTGTGGCAGGACGCGGCATGCGCTCAGTCCTGCTCGACCAGCTCGAGGGCGGCCTCCTCGATCTCACGCAGACTGGTGAGGCGAGTGCGAAGTTCGCCGGCCAGCACGTCGAGCCAACGGATCTGCGACTCGAGTTCCTGGCGTCGGGCGATGATGTCCTCGATGGGGGCGTTGGGGGGCGGCTCACCGTGCTCGTCGAAGAGGTATTTGACGGTGTCGGCCAATTCGCGGCTGCTGCTGATGTGTTCGACGTGTCGGTCCAGGTTTCGGCGGAACTTCTTGAGAACGAACTGGCGGACCAGCTCCTGGCGCAATTCCTTACGGAGGGGAGTGGTGTCCGAGGCCTCCTGGGCGGCGCGCGAGATGGCGATGTCGCCGATGTACTGCCGCTGGCTCGGCTCCTCCGCGTCCCCCGGTGCGTGGGGGTCGCGGCTCACTTGGGGGTCGTCGGCTGATCGCGACATGCTGGATCCTCGGGTCCAAGTGGCTGGTGGGCTTCGCCCCCACATCGATCCATCGCTCATCGGAAGAACGGCGGCTGTGCAGGAGCGCTTCGCTGTCCTTTCCCGGCTCAGCGGTAGCCGAAGGCGCGCGCGAGCTCGATCACTTCCGGGAACAGCCCTCTGCCATCTTCGCGCCAGGGTACCGGGTCGTCAAGCGGTGGCACCTTGGGGGTGTGAGGCTCGAAGGTCGCCCGACGGAGGAAGTTCGGATCGTTGCCGAACAGTGCGTCCACCGGTCCGAAGCACGCGAAGGGCGAGCGCTCCGGGTGCATCATCTGATCCACTGCTTCGGCGTCATCCCGGATTCCCAGCCAGCGACAGATTTCCGCGAGGTGCTCCCTCGGGCGCTCCATCAGCAGCTCACCTCGGAGTCGCATGTGCTGCTCTTTGGGGACCTGGTCGAGAAAGCGGAGGATGTTGATATTGAGGTCGTGCCAGGCAATCTGGGGTTCGATCCGGGCTTCTTCTTCACCGTACTCGATGGAGTTCACGAAGAGCGCGAACACGCCGTGGTTCAGGTTCATGACCGAGTTGCATTGCGGGATCGGGTGACGCACCAGGTGGATGAAACGCGCGTCCGGGAAGGTCTCGTACATACGCTCCATGCGGCGAATTTCGATCGTGTAGGCGGGGCTCTTTTCCACGATGCGTAGTGGTGCGACGCGGTCTCGGATCTCGCGGTAGATCTCGGAGGCCGCTCGGTCCTTGCGGCGTACCGCCCAATGGTTCGCCAGCTCGATCGAGGCGGAGGTCTGTTCGCCTGCGTAGAGCTCGGCCACCGTGCGCAACAACCCGTGGCGGCGGTTGCTGTCCGCACCCACCTCATCGGTCACCTCTTCCCATAGCTCACCCAGGTACTCGACGTTGAAGAGCATCAGTTCGGGCAGCCCGAAGCACTCGGGGTGCTGACCCAGCATGGCGTTGATGAGTGAGGTGAAGGACCGAGGTGGCGCCAGCACGAATATCGGAGGCGGTCCAGACATGGCTGCGGGCGACCCCGCTAGGGGATCATCCCTTCGACGAAGGGAATCTCGAATACCTTATCGTGGATGATGGGACCGTGGCCGAAGTAGCCTTCCTCGCCGAAGAGTTCTCCGTGGTCCGCGGTGACGATGAAGTAGGTGTTTTCCGGTGCCTTGTCCATCAGTTCGCCGATCTTGCCGTCGAGGTATTCGACGCAGCGGATCTGCTGCTGGTGGAGTTCCCGCATCTGGTTCATGTCGAAGAATCCGTCGGATCCGTGGTCCTGGTCCTCGTCCATCGATTTCAGCACGCCGTGGACGCCCGAGATGTGGGGCAGGTTCTCGTCCGAGAGCATGTAGGGGTAATGAGTTTCACCGAGATTCAGGAAGTAGTAGAAGGGCTCGTCGTCGGAGAACTCGATCTCCTCGACCATGCCCGCGAAGTCGTTGTGGTGGTCCATCAACTGGTAGTCGTCGAAGTGATACGCGATGCCGGTCGCCTGGTTGAGGACGGGCATGGAAACACGGCCGACGGTCGTATAGCCGATGGAACTGAGTACTTTCGGAAGTGACAGTTCGGGCAGGAAGTCCCGGAACTCGAGATCCTTGGCGCCGGTTCGCTCGGACCACTGGGCGAACTCCTCCTTGTAGACCTCAGAGGCGAAGACGCGCTTGGGGCTCTTGTGGGGAAGCATTCCCATGGTGAACGCGTAATGGGACGGTGAAGTCCAGGAAGCGTAGGAGTAGCGCCGCTCGATTGCGCCCAAGCGGTCAATGTTGGGCGTGCTGGCCGCTTCACAGGAATCGTAGCGGCAGCTGTCCATGAAAATGGACACGATGTGGTTGAAGTCGGTGTCGCGCGCGTTCACGCTGCAGGTCTCCAGGTCTAGAGCGCCACGGGGGGTTGCCAGGCACCCAACGACTCTAGCGGATGCCCCCGCCAGCGGCTGAAGCCGGCGGGGGCAGTTTGCCGGCTCCCCGCGGGGCTGACTTCGCGTTCACTTGCATCCTCAGAGGATCCCCGCTGCCAGTCCGCCGCCCACCACAATCAGCCATGAGGCCACGATGAGCTGAACGGTTCGAAGAGTCACCTTCCGGAGGAGCCTCCTTCCGAAGAAAGCTCCGATGAAGGCTGCGAGGGTGGCAGCGAGCACCAGACCCGCAAGGTCGGGCGGCACGGCTCTGAAGTTCGTGGTGAAGTAGGAAACTCCGTAAACGGTGAGCCGTACACAGTCGACGATCACGGCCGAGACGACTCCGGTTGCGACGAAGCCCTCCTTGTCGAGGCCTGCCCTGATGAGGAACGCAGAGCGAAGGGCGCCCTGGTTTCCCGAGAGTCCTCCGAAAAATCCGGAAAGGAGCCCGCCGAGGGGAAGAAACTTTGGTGGAACCGCTAGGTCGTCGAAGGCGGAACTCAACTCGAGGCAGGCGAAGAGAACGATCAACGATCCGATGAGGAGTTTGACGGGGGTCACCTCGAAGGTTCGGCCCGCCCATTGGTAGTGGATCAGGGCTGGAAGTTCCGAGAATCCAACGAGAGTGGCTGCCCCGATCAGGGCCGCCAGCGCCGCCGGCACACTGAAGCGGACCACCACGCGCCAGTCCGCCTGTTTGCCCAACAGAGCGAGTTTGAAGAGGTTGGTCGAGAGGTGCACTACCGCCGTTGCCGCGATGGCTGTGGGTACGGGAAAGAACACAGCAAACGCGGGGGTCAGAAGTGTTCCGAGGCCAAACCCGGAGAAGAGGGTGAGTCCTGAGACGATCAGCGCGGTCAGGGTGATGAGCAGATAATCCATGGAATCTCCGCCCGTGTGGGCGCGCTCCAAACCTACACGGCCAGAGTCGCGCTACGTGGGAACCGCGGGGGGGTCATGCGGCTTGCGACGGTCCGATCAGCCCCCCTGGAAATACGCCGAGAAAGCCCTTGTTGACGTCGAAGATGGGAACACCCCCGACGATCGTTGTCCGCATGGGTGCGGGATCACGCGTGTACCGCCAGATCAATCCGCCTCGTCCGTCGGGGACATCTTCGACACGTTTCTCGGGGCGCAGTTCGATTTCGTCGATCCCGAAAACGGCAAGATCTGCGACCTTGCCCGGCGCGATCACGCCGCGGTCCACAAATCCGTAATAGTTCGCAATTTTACCGGTCAGTGCATGCACCATCTGCTCGATGGAGACAGTGCCGCGGTTGCGTACGTAGTGGGTAAGCAGGTGGAGTTGCGAGCCGGCGCCGCAGAAGAGCTGGCCATGGGCACCCGAGTCGGTGGGTCCCGTCAACGTGTTGGGATCGTGGACGAGACGAGTGACGGTGTCTTCGTCGATGGCGCGGCCCTCGTTCGTGATCGTGGAGCCCGTACCGTTTCGAAGCAGCCACTCGGCGAGGGCGTCGGAATCGTGGAGTTCGAGTTCTTCTGCGAACTGGCGGAGTGTGATGCCGGTCGGGCCGTCGCCATTTTCGGAGTTGTCGAGCCAGTAGGTGGTTCGAGAGAGCACCGTGCTCTCGGGCATGTGGTCCCACTCGTGGCGGGCGCGTGCTCTCCATGCCGAGTCTTGCAGGAGGGCGCGCTTGCCCGCTGCGTCGACGGTCTTCGTGGCGACCTCGTCCCAGGTCCAGGCAGTCTGCGCTGAGAAGAAGAGCGTTCTTTCGAAGTTCACGAGATTGTCGAAGCGACGAAAGCCGTGGGCGATCCACACGTCTGCCCCTTCCGCGACGGCGCGCTCGGCTGCCTCGAAGATGGCGATCCTGTGCTTCTCCTCGGAGCGCTCGACGGGGACTCCGATCGTGTGGACCCGGATACCGCGGGGACGGCACAGGGACGCCAGGCGTGTGAGCGTGGCGGGAGCGGTGTCGCGCGCAACGACGTGGGGGATGAACTGGAGGCTCCGCCCCGGGAAACGCGCGACTACGTCGAGCAGCGTCTCGAACTCCTCATCGCACGCAAGCTTCGAGGGTACCGGACGGCCGTTGGCGTCGTCGTCGAAGAAGTTCGTCGACAGGCCGAGTGCACCGCAGCGCAGCCCGTCTTCGAGCATCAGGGCCATGTGCCTTTGTTCGCTCACGGTGGCGTTTCGTTCCCAGGCGTGGGGACCCATTGCAGCGATTCGAAGATTCAAATGGCCGACGAAGGCGGCGACGTTCGCGCTCGTGGGTCGTGCGCGCAATGCCTCTCGATACTCAGTCCAGCTCTGCCAGGTCCAGGGCACGTCGTTCTCGAAGGCGAGCTGGGGAATGTCCTCGAGGTAGGAGAACACCTCGATCATACTGCTGCGGTTGCTGGGCTCCGCGGACATCGGAGCGCCCGACAATCCACAGTTGCCCATGATCACGCTCGTCGTTCCATAGCCGGGCATGGGATCCAGCGACGGCATCCACCACATCGGGCCGTCGTAGTGGGTGTGGAAATCAATGAACCCGGGAGTGATGAACGCACCATCGGCATCGATCATTTGATCGTCCGGCTCGGGAATGAGATCGCTGCCTACTTCAGCGATCCGATTGTCACGTATGCGTACGTCTGCGCGGAACTGGGGCGCCGCCGTGCCGTCGACAACGGTTCCGCCGCGAATCAGTAAGCTGGTCACGCTTTCTCCGATTTCGCCTGGAGTTGGAGGGCAGGGCACGCCAGGACAACCTTTCCCATGTCAACACCTCGCTGGATCCGCGTTCGACTGAGGGGATTGCGCTCGATTGGTTCGATCATCCGAGAATATGAGGGCGTTTCGGGCCTCGTGAGCATGTCCCAGCCCGGAGGTCATGACAAGTCCCCGTGTGGGTCCAGAGAGCTTTCGGGTCCCGGCTGAGGGTGGCGAATGCATTCGTCCGGCCATGTGCGAAGGTGCAAGCGCATTTGATCGAGCACGGTAGATCGCTACATCGAACAAGAGAGGCCTGCGTATTGCCCCGGCCCTTGCCCCATGCTCTGAAGGCGCCTTCCGCCGATGGATTCGGGTCGCTTGCTGCCTTTGGATCTCACTGGTTATGATGCGGCGCGTTGAATCCCCGTTACGCACTTCGAAGGGTGGTCTGGTTGCAGCTGGCTAAGTTGCCTGCGAAATCGATTTACGCTGAATGACTGGGTGGCCTTGCGTATGGATGGCTACACTCACTCTGCTCACAGCGTGGCCTGTGCTGAGCCACGAGCCCGAGGACACGGAGAGCAAGCCCGTTGAAACGCTGACCGTGACGGGCCGGCGTGACCTGACGGCGACTTCCACCCTGACCGTTGCGGCCTCTGACTTCGAACTCCGTCCCCTTGAAAGCGGTGGGCAGCTTCTCGAAGTCGTCCCCAATCTTGTCACCGCCCAACATACTGGGGGTGGGAAGGCAGAGCAGTACTTCATCCGTGGCTTCGATGCCGACCACGGGACAGACCTTGCAGTCTATTTTGATGGCGTGCCGATCAATCTACGTAGCCACGCACATGGTCAGGGGTTTCTCGATCTGCACTTCGTCACTCCGGAGACCATTGAACGACTCGATGCCTACAAGGGCCCCTACTTCGCCCGCTATGGCGACTTCGCTACGGCTGCAGCGGTAGAGTTCGTCCCCTATGAGAGCCTTGAAGAGTCCTTCGTTAAATTCGAAGGTGGATCCTTCGGAACGTTTCGGGCGGTGGGTGCCATCGCTTCGGATAGCGACGCCTTCGAGGCGAGTGGGCCGGCGCAGGGTTTCCTCGCTTTCGAGGCGTATCATACCGATGGGCCCTTCGAGAACGATGAGGATCTCTGGCGCTACTCGTTCCTCGCCAAGGGTCACGTGGATCTGGACAACGAACTCACCCTGTCCGGGCACTTGCTCGGATACTACGGTCGTTGGAACGCCTCGGGTCTGATCCCCCAGGCACTCGTGAACAGTGGAGCTCTCGGCCGGTTCGGCTCTCTGGACCCCACGGAAGGGGGACACTCCGCACGAGTGCAAGGCAAACTTCAGCTCGACTGGTGGCCAACCACCGAGGGCCACCTCATGGCCAACGTCTATGTGGCCTGGTACGACCTCGAGCTCTTTTCGAACTTCACCTATTTCCTGGTCAACCCAAACCCGCTGGGCGATGGCATCGTCCAGCGCGACGAGGGCCGGGTGTACACGGGTGGGCGCGTCGAATACGAACACCGGCTTCACGACTTCTTCCAGAGCCGTGTCCGGGGCGGGGTCGAGTGGCGGCATGACCATGCCAACATCCTCTTGGGCACCCAGACGCGCCGTAACGCGACTGGTTGTCAGCTCCAGGCCGAAATGATCAGCTCGCCTCTGCCGTGTAACCATGACCAGGTCGGCGAAACGTCCGTCGAGCCTTATGCGGATTTCGAACTCATGCCTCTTCCCTGGGCGACCCTCGACGTGGGACTGAGGGTGGCATGGTTCCATTTGGCTGGTACCGACCTCAATAACGGACGCCCGCGCCCGGCCGGTGACGAGTCCCTCTGGCTCCCCAAGGCGAATGTCGTGCTCGAACCGTTTTCCGATGCAGGTCCGTTTCCGGTACAAATGCGATCGCTGAGGGAGCTAGAACTCTTTGGCAACTTCGGACTCGGCTACCATTCAAATGACGCTCGAGTTGTCTTCGGCGATCCTTCGGCCAGCGCTTTGGCCAGGGCGACGGGCGCAGAAGTCGGGCTGCGAACGTGGCTCACAGACTGGCTCGAGCTCGCAGTCGACTATTGGTGGCTCGAACTCGATCAGGAGTTGGTCTTCGTCGGCGACGCGGGCACGACCGAAATTGCCGGCCCCTCCAAGCGGGATGGTATCGAGATGGTTCTCACGTCTTGGCCGACGGACTGGTTCTACGTGAGGGGAGACGTTGCCTACACGACTGCTCGTCTGACCGATGTCGATCGTCCGGTTCCCCAGGCCCCGAGATTCGTCGCGCGAATGGCGACAGGCATCCGTCACGAGGGGTTTGCTGCAGAGCTCAGCTTGCGTCACCTCGGCGACCGCTATGCGAGAGAAGACTTCTCCCAGCCCCGCCTCTCGAGCTACACCGTGCTCGACCTGGCCGGGCGCTATCGCTGGCGCTTTCTCGAATTCGGCCTGGCTATCGAGAACCTCATGGATACGGATTGGCGAAGTTCCGAGTTCTACTACGAGTCGAGGCCCACTCAAGGGGGCTCCGCCAGCGAAGACTTTCACTTCAGCCCGGGCAATCCCCTCAACGTTCGGGCATGGGTGACGACGTACTTCTGACTTTCTTCCGATTTTACCGGGCCCCACGAACTCGCCGAGCGCACTGCAATTTCTCTGTCAGGAACCAGAGGCCGCGTCGCGAGTCACAGGTGCGATGCGCTCTTTGCAGAGATCTTTCGAGCAGGTTTTCGCACGGCCGGTCCAGCGCAACCGGTTACGGGCGAACACGCGGTAGCACGCATCCATCAACTGGCGAAGGCCCGGCCAGCCGGTTGGAGCCATCAGCCATCCCAAGCCCACTGCGCGATAGGCGCGCCGGAACACCTCGAGTCCTTCGACCACAGTACCATCGGGAAGCACACCGTGTATGCGGGCCATGACGGTGTCCTGGTCCAGGTCGTAGACAGCCGCATCGAAGTCGGGCGCTGCGATGTCTTCGAAGATGATCCCATTGCGCTTGTGGTCCCTGCGTTTCAGCATGCCGACTTCTTTTGAACAGATGGGGCAGTTGCCGTCGTAGAGAACCTTGATCTCGGGCTGTTTCAACTGGGAATCCTTTCCAGGCCACGGTCAATCGATCGAGCGTTCGTGCTCCAAGTAGAAACTTCACTATGAATCGGGGTGGCTTTTGTGCCCCCGAGCGTTTCTCGGTTCAAGAACACTGTTCGACGAGTAGTGCGATGCGTTGCTCCAGTGTGTCGAGGTCCGTGATCATCTCGATGCCGGGGCGTGACTCGATCTCCCCCACGCCGGATCCACCCAGCCAGAGAGCGACTTTGTCGGGCAGTTCCTCGCGCAGCTGTGAGATTACGTGCTCAGCATCGTCAGGGCTCAGCGTGACGATACTCAGGGCCAACGCGGCAGCGTCGACGGTCTCGACTGCCTGGATGAGTTCTTCAACGGGCATGTTGGGTCCCAGATAGGTGACGTTACTTCCCGCTTCGATTGCGGCGAGAGCAGCCATCATGATGCCCATCTCGTGGCCTTCTTTGGGAGGGGTTGCGAAAACGACCTGGGGGCCGCCCAGGGATTTGGAGGAGGGTTGAAGCGCGGATCCGAGTAGCGATCGCAGTGCGCCCGTGGAGAGGTGTTCTGCGGCGATACTCAACTCGCCCCGGGCCCATCGCTCTCCAACTTCGCGAGCCAGAGGTGCCGCGATGTGATCGACGAAGCGGCGTGGCCCAAGGGTCGAGAGTTGGAGGCTGAGGGCGCGCTGGAATTCTGCTGCGTCCAGTCGAACCAGGGAATCCAGCATGGCTTCGATGGGGCTGGAGGGCGCCGGCGAATCGCTCACCACCGCTGCGTGCCGCAACTGTTCAAGGTCCAGGTGGGCGATCTGGCCGATTCTCTTTCCAGCCACCACAGCTGCTTTCAACAGGCGGAGTCGCTCGAGATCGCGAGCGCGGTAGCGCCTTGTGCCGCCCGGAGTCCGCAGGGGTTCAACAGCGGCGTACCGCCTTTCCCAGGCGCGTAGAAGCTCAGGGGAGAGTCCCGTCAGACGAGCCGTGATCCCAAGTGGGTAGGTGGGTTCGGTTGTCACTGCTTCCGTCATGACAAAACTCTATACGAAAACTCATTCCTGTCGAGATTTGTGGAGGCGACAGATGAGATTTTGGAGAGCGCGAAGATCTATTAAACCATTGAAATATCTTCAATATATCGATAAAACCGGACAGAATTAATATCTTGTCGAGTAATTATATTGACAAAAATCTATACATGTACAATTTTGTGCTCGTTCGAATGGAGCTGAATAAAACCATGAGCCATACAATGGAACCCCCGATTCGATCAAAGCCCGTACTCGTCACGGGAGCCAGCGGATACGTGGGCGGTCGGTTGGTCCGAGCCCTCGAAGACCTCGGGGAGCAGGTTCGTTGCCTGGCGCGAACCCCTGCTCATCTCGAGGCCCGGATCTCCGGAGGGACCTCTGTCGTTCAAGGAGATGCCGTGACGGGGGACGGCCTGGACATGGCTCTCGCCGGTGTGGGCACCGCCTATTACCTCATTCATTCGATGGGATCGGCTGGCGGGTTCGAAAAAAAGGATCGAAAGGCGGCATCGAATTTTGCTCGTGCTGCTGCGGGCGCAGGTGTGGATCGTGTCGTCTATCTGGGGGGCCTCGCGAACGAGAACCGGAATCTGTCTCCCCATCTTCGAAGCCGCCTCGAGGTTGGGCGAATCCTTCGATCGTCGGGTGTACCCGTTGTCGAGCTCCGTGCCTCCATCGTGATTGGATCCGGCAGTCTTTCCTTCGAGATGATCCGTTCGATCGTCGAGCGCCTCCCAGTATTGGTTACGCCGCGCTGGGTTTCAGTGCTTGCCCAGCCAATTGGGATCGATGATCTGATCTCGTATCTGGTCGAAAGTCGAGAGGTCGATGCACAGGAAAGTCCGATTTATGAAGTGGGCGGAGCGGACTGTGCTTCTTATGCAGGACTCATGCGCGAGTGCGCGCGGCAAATGGGCCTCAAACGCATTCTGATACCGGTTCCAGTACTGACGCCCAGACTGAGTAGCCTGTGGCTTGGGTTCGTCACACCCCTTTACGCTCGTGTCGGTCGCAAATTGATCGATAGTATCCGCCACCCAACCATCGTTCACCGAAACGAGGCCGGCCGGGTTTTCTCTGTCCAGCCCAGCACGGTCGACACGGCGATTCAACGTGCTCTAGAGAACGAAGACCGTGAGTTTGCGGAGACGCGGTGGTCCGATGCGTTGTCTGCTTCCGGTTCGGCCCCTGATTCTTACTCGAAATCGAAACCCTACGGTGGAACGCGAGTAGGTCGCCGGTTGGTTGACTCCCGTGAATTGCGAGTTGAGGCCTCTCCGGCCATGGCGTTTGGGCCCATTCGTCGAATTGGCGGAAAAACCGGCTGGTACGCCCTCGACTTTCTCTGGCGTTTCCGCGGGTTGCTGGATCTGTTGGTCGGTGGGGTCGGGATGCGCCGCGGACGTCGGAGTCCGAATGGGTTGGCGGTTGGCGACCCGTTGGATTGCTGGCGTGTCGAAGCGTATGAGCCAGAGAGCCGGCTGCTGCTGCGAGCCGAGATGAGACTCCCGGGCCGCGCATGGCTCCAGTTCGAAGTGGTTCCATGCGGAGCGGGATCGAGAGTCAGACAGACCGCGATTTTTGAGCCCGCTGGTTTGCTGGGTCTCGCGTATTGGTACGGGATCTATCCACTCCACGCAGCGGTGTTCGAGGGCATGCTTCGAGGCATCGCCAGGTCTGCTCAGGGAAAACCTTTCCACATGACGAAACAGATCGAAGACCTCTCGGCCAGGGAGTCGAAATTTCAATCCGCCCTTCAAGAGAGTGGGTTTTAACCGCTGAACGTCACCAGTCAAAGCGCTTGGTTGGCGACGGCGATTGCGAAAAGAAGGAGCAGAGGAATGGGCAGAGTGAGCGCCGCGAGTCGGCAGTCTTCTCGAAGACTCATGCTGAGGGTTCCGCCTTCCATTTTCACCCATTGAGATTTTTCGGAGAGAACGCCGCGAAGTGCAGAAACTCGTTCGAACAACTCCGGATGGTCGATACGAACGTCGATCGCTGGTGTGCTCGACGATTTTACCGAATTCGTTCCGGGGGGCTTGGGTTCCTTTCGAGGGAGCCTCATGATTTGAAGTTTCTGGCACACCAAAAATCCGAAAGGGGTTCTGTGTGAGAGTGAATCGTTCATGAGAGGCATACATTGGTTCCGAAACGACCTTCGCCTGGAAGACAATCGTTCGCTTGCTCTTATGCTCAATCGTGTGGAGGAGTGGGCAGCAGTTTTTGTCTTGGATCCGAGCCTGGTTGAACCCTCTTGCGTGTCGGAAAAGCGAGCGCGGTTTCTAGAGGACTGTCTTCGCCATCTGGATACAAAGCTTTCGGAAATGCAGATTCCATTCATTGTTCTCCGTGGTCGCCCAGAAAACGAGATTCCCCGGTTGATGCATCGATATTCGGTTTCATTGCTTTCCTACAACGAGTCAGTCACACCTTTCGGTCGGCGGAGAGACGGGAAGGTGAAGCGAACGGTCGAGAAGCATGGGAGACAGATCCTCTCGGCGCGAGACGATGTGATTTTCAGTGCGGAAGAGATCCGGTCGAGTAAGGGAACCCCCTACGCGGTGTATACACCCTATAGAAATACCTGGTGGCGACGCTTCGATGAAAAAGGTCTTTCGAGGCACACGAGGGTAGACCGTCGGCGCTCGATTCCCGGCGTCGAGTGTCCGGAATGGGACGGAATCAGTCCGCGCGACGGTACCTCAGGGAACGTTTCCCTTCCTCTGGGAGGTGAGAGGGAAGCCCGCTGCCGACTCGATCGGTTCTTGAACGAAGATGTTCGATTCTATGGCCGAGATCGTGATCGTCCTGACCTCGACGCGACCTCGCGACTGTCCCCATACCTGCGTTTTGGGTGTATCTCGATTCGTGCCTGTTTTGCCGATGCGACGGCCGCCGTCAGGGCTGAGCCGTCGCTTCGTAATGGCGTTGAGAAGTGGTTGGATGAGCTGATTTGGCGAGAATTCTACAGCGCGGTGCTCGAGGACAATCCGCGGGTTCTCCGTGAAAATTATCGATCAGAGTTCGATTCGCTTGCCTGGCGGAACTCAGCAAGCGAATTTGAAGCGTGGTGTACGGGGCAGACCGGTTTTCCGTTGGTAGACGCAGGGATGCGTCAACTCTTGGAAACTGGATGGATGCACAACCGGGTTCGGATGGTTGTTGCGAGTTTTCTCACGAAAGATCTCCTCATCGATTGGCGCGAGGGGGAGCGGTTCTTTTTTGAACACTTGATTGACGGTGACCCATCTTCCAACAACGGTGGCTGGCAATGGGCGGCCTCGACGGGTACCGATGCACAGCCCTACTTTCGGATCTTCAACCCCACGAAGCAGGGTGAACGATGGGATCCGAACGGCGATTATGTGCGAAGATGGGTGCCCGAACTTCGAAATTGGTCTTCATCGAGTGTCCACGCTCCTCCTCACTCCGAGCGATCGCTACGGGACTACCCCGAACCAATCGTCGACCACAGCGAGCGGCGAGTAGAAGCATTGGATAGTTTTCGTCGAGCTAGAGAGGCTTGGCGGGATTCATCATGAGTAGAGATTCAACCCCTCAACGGGAGTTTCTCCGAGTCGGCGTTTCGGCCTGCCTCCTTGGCCAAAAGGTGCGCTACGACCGAGGCCACAAACGGAACAGCTTCTTGATGGATGAGATGGATCCTTTTGTCGAGTGGGTGTCTGTTTGCCCCGAGGTCGAGGCGGGTCTGGGGGTTCCTCGTCCCGCCATGCACCTTTCTCGCAAGGCGGGTGGTCTCAAGTTGATTGAAAGCCAATCGGGTTTGGATCGCACCCGAACCCTGGAAGTTTATTCTCGTCGGCGCGTGCTAGATCTTCGTCGATTGGGATTGTCCGGTTACATCCTAAAGAAGGACTCTCCGAGTTGCGGGATGTCGCGCGTCAAGGTCCGCGATGTCAATGGTATGCCCGAAAGGAACGGCAGAGGGCTTTTTGCCGAAGCCTTGATGAAAGCACTGCCTTCTCTCCCCATCGAAGAAGAGGGCAGGCTCAATGATTCGCGTTTGAGAGAGAATTTCGTCGAGCGAATCTTTGCCTACGCGAGACTTTCGGATCTTTTTCACGGCCGTTGGACGATCGGGGAAGTCATGGGTTTTCATGCCTCCCACAAGCTCCAGCTTCTCGCCCACTCGACTGTTGCCTATCAGGAGTTGGGCAAACGCGTCGCGAGGGCAAAAGACACGCCACGTGCGGAATTTCGAGAGGGGTATTCTCGAGATTTCATGGATGCGTTGGGGAAGATGGCGACTCCTGGACGCAATGCGAACGTCCTGCAGCACGCGGCGGGCTACTTCAAGAAGCGACTGCCGTCGACACAGCGGACTGAACTCGCTGATCTCATTCATGACTATCGCCGTGGATGGGTACCTTTGGTCGTGCCTCTCACGCTGATACGCCACTATGCGAGCCTCTATGAAGTCGAATATCTAAAGGGCCAATTCTATCTCGAGCCCCACCCGCGGGAGTTGATGCTACGGAATCACGTGTAGCGTCACAGGGCTCGGGCTGTTTAGATGTTTTGGGTTTGAGACGGGTTCGCTGAGTGTGTCCTGGTTTTTAGCCCTCGGGGTAGCCCCGGGTCGGGCAAGAAAGGTCATTCGGCACGTCGGCTTGAATGAGAGCTCGCTGCGGCGGGCTGTGCCGAATGAAAACGGAGGCTTCCAAGTGGAGACCGCCTCCGACTTGAAGATAGGGGATCCGCAGTTGCCGGTGAGTTGCTGCAGAAATACACCGTCTGGTCCGTGGGTGTTTTTTTAGTGCCTGGATTTTGTCGAGAGTTCGCATTTTTTTTGGTTTTCTAGAGTTCGCGAATGCGCAAGATGGTTGCGGATTGGAATCCCTTGATGTGCGTCAATCGGCGTAACGACGGGTGGACGAAGCGGTCCCACTGAACTCAACGATCTGTCGAACTCGTAAATCGGGATCGTGGGATCTGTTGAATTTGTTTAACGAATCTGTGTTCCGGCCCGATAGGAGGTAGCTCGTTGTTTGAGGTCGGAGGTCGAAGGAAATGGTTTTTCGAACGGAGCACCGTCGAGCCGCGACGGCAGGTCTGCAGCGTTATCTGCGGACATCCTGCTTGTTCCTGTTTGTTCTCTGCTATGGGGCCCAGGGCGCAGCTGTGAATTCAGAGCGACCTCCGGATTTTGCTTCCATGAAGAATACAAAAGAACGCAAACTAGCGTTCTTTTGTTATATGGCACCGCTGTTGGAAACCGAGAATGCTCTCGTTGCCAAAGAACGTGCGCGCCTCATGCGAATTCACGAGAGTCAATCTCAGGGCGGGTCAATCGATGAATCTGACCGGCGGTTGATGGGCGAGCTGGCATCGAAGTATAAGGTTCGGTCCGAAGGTTTGGATGCCGAGCTTCTGGAGGCCTTGCTGTTGCACGTCGATCAAGTTCCGATCTCCCTGGCCCTTGCTCAGGCCGCGAACGAATCGGCGTGGGGGACATCCCGTTTTGCGAGGGAAGGCAACAACTATTTTGGGCATTGGTGCTTCCGGAAGGGCTGCGGGATCGTTCCCCTCGAACGGCCCGATGGTGCAAGCTATGAAGTTCGACATTTCGCGGGTGCTCGTCAGTCGGTTGCCGCGTTTATTTCCAACCTCAATACAAATGCTGCCTATGCCTCGTTTCGGACGATTCGTTCCAACGAGCGTAGCCAGGGGGTGGTTCCGAGCGGCCTCGCGACCGCGGAAGGCTTGGAGAAGTACTCGGCGCGTGGAGTCGAGTATGTGAAGACCCTGCAGTCGATGATTCGTTACAACCGCCTGAAGTCCTTCGATGAGCCGAAAGGAACCGATAGTACTTGTCGAGACCAGCGTGCGCGTACGGCGGAAACAGGTGAAGATTCTAAGTCCCCCGCGTGATCGATACGCATATCAAGTGTCGATCATCGGGTGCGCCGCATCGCGTTCAGAGTTGATAGAAGCGCCTGGCTGATGCGCCCAAAATCTCGGTCTGTGCGTCCGAGGGTAGGGGGGCGACGGCCGCTTCGAGCTCCTCTACGACCCCAGGGATCTTGGCGTCGGGGTGTGGGTAGTCAGAAGCCCAGAGGATACGGTCGGCTCCAATCTGTTCGGCAGTGAAAGCCAGTGCGGTTTCATCCGGGTCGAAGCTGATCACGCATTGTCGGTTGAATAGTTCGCTCGGTAGCGTTTTCTGGTCCGGACTTCCAAAGATTTCGAATTGGTGGTCGAATCGCTCGAGCATGGGAGCAATCCAACCGCCGGTACCCTCGAGAAATGCAACTTTCAGGTTGGGGTGTCGTTCGCAGATGCCTCCGAGAACGAAGTAGGCCACCGCCATCTGTAAATCGATTGCGTTGGTGAGGCCCTGGCGAAGCGCAATGCCTGACATGGGATTGGTGGTGCCCTCGGCCAGGCCGAGGAGTTGGCATGCATTCGGCATGTCGCCGTGAGGGGAGGGGTGGATTCCAATGGGGCAACCGAGTTCGGCGGCTGCGCGCCAGAAGGGGTCGTAGTCCGGGTGGTTCAACTTCTCGCCCCTGATGTAGGGAGCGGGACGAATCATGGCGGCCTTGAAGTTCAACTGCTCCGCACCGCGCCGCATCTCGGTGATGGCGGCGTCGACGTCTTGGAGGGGAACTAGGCTTACACCGTAGAGACGGTTGGGATCCGCGTTGCAGTAGTCGCGCAACCAATTGTTGTAGGCCCGGCAGGCGGCACCGAAAAGTTTCGCATCGTCGACCCAGGTGAGCATCGAAGTGGGGTAGAGGACGGCGATGTCGATTCCATCCGTGTCCATGTCCAGCAGTCGGGCATGAGGGTCGTGGCCACCGGGGCGCATCATCTTCGTACGGGATTCCTCGTCCCAACTCTCAGCATTTTCGAGACCTTCAGACCACGTCTTGCTCTCGTCCTTTGTGCCCTGATCGAGAAAGTTGCCGTGATGGGCATCCGGGTAGGCCTGTCTCATTCCGAGCTGTTGGACACCGCCGCCCGGCTTGTCGAGTTGTTCACGGTACGCGGGTTCGGAATATTCTTTCCAGACCACATCGGGCTCGACGACATGTCCATCCGAGTCGATCACTTCGCGTTTAGCAGAGGTCGTTGTCATCCGGGGTCCTCCATCCGTGGGCTTCGCATTGATGCTTGCCTGGTCTGGTGTTGGCTCTCGTGAAATGCTTAGGCGTTTTGTTACGAAGGCGAATGGGTCAAAGCGGTTCAGACGAATAGAGCACCGCACCGCCGTAATGCGGCGAGGAATGGCAGGCAAGCCCCAGCGTCGCTGATGAGATCTGGCGTTCTCCCGCTCTTCCCGAGAGCTGTAGATAACACTCGAGCATCTGTGGGACTCCGTGCATTCGGCCATTGCCCAGTGCTCCACCTCCCGAGAGCACCGGCAGACCCCCTTCGGTGCGGATTCCACCGTCCTGAACGAATTCATGGGCCTCGCCGACCTTGCAGAATCCCAGCGATTCGAGCCAGAAGTAGATGAAGGGTGAGAACCCGTCGTACAACTGAGGTAGGTCGACGTTCTGCAGGGATAGACCCGACGAATCCTCGAGCCGCCGCGCGACGTCGAATCCCGCTTCCATGATGTCGTCAAGCGGCCAATGAACTGGGAGTCGGGGACGGCGAACCGATCCCTGGGCATAACCTGCGACATACACGGGCTTGTTCGGAAGGTCTCGGGCTCGGTCCGCTCGGGTCAATACAAATGCGGCAACACCATCGACAGGGATGTCGCAATCCAGCATGCAGATGGGGTCCACGATCACTCGCGCGTCGAGATAATCCTGGGCCGTGATGGGTTGGTTGTGCCAGTACGACCATGGAATCCGCGCCCCATTGGCTCTGGCCTCTACCAGCACCTCGGCCATTGCCTCGCGTGACGCGCCGTAGCGCTGGAGGTATTCGTTGTAGGGAAGGCCGATCATCGCCAGTGGGCCAAAGTAACCCTGGGGAGCTGTCCATTGGCTCGAACCACGAGCCTCGGTCATTGGGTTCACGTGATACCGGACCCCACGAGGGTTGTGGAGCGCCCGGTGAAAGACCACGTAGTCAGCTGCTCCTGTGGCGACTGCGTTCACCGCCAGCATCACTCCGCCCGCGAGCTGGCCAAACCCCTGGAAACCGGCGGCAAAGCGAGGATTCAGTCCCAGCTTTTCGGCCAACCAGTTGGATGTGACGATCGAAACGCCGTCGACGCTGGCATGGCCGCCTGCAGAGGGGAGTAGCGAGCCCGTCGTGAAGCCATCGATCTGCTCCCGGGTGAGTCCTGCATCGGCAATTGCGCTCAGCGCGGTCTCGAGTGCAATGGCGCCCAATGTCCTGGGTGCGTTTCTTTGAATGACGCTGTGCGCATAGCCTACTACCGCCACCTCGCACCGTGCCGTGAAGCTTCCACTCATGTTCGCGCTTCCAACGCGAAACCCGGTACTGCGACCCCGGGGGCGATGTCTTCAAAAACCGTTACGACACGATCCCCTTGTGACAGGGCTGCGTCGGGTCCATCGAGGAGTCGCCCGATCATCCGAAGGTCCGACTGTACATCGAGTTCCACATCCACCAGGACGAAGGGAACCTCGTCGCGAAATCCAGGGAGGAAGGAGTCTCGAATGACGACCCACGAGCGTACGGTCCCACGACCATCCACGGGGGTGAACTCAAAACTCGGTTCGGGATGCAGGCATTGCGCGCAGACCACTCCGGCTGGGTGCACCCGGGTTCCACAGTGGGTGCATCGGGCCAGAGCCAGCACGTGATCCGCAGCCGCAGACCAGAAGGCAGCCGATTGCTCGTCGGGCACCGGAATGGGTTGGCGCACCAGATCGCTCATGACGGCTCTCCCTTTGGGTTTCGGGCCCCGTTCAATTCGATGCCCGGCACTTCGCTGGCAGCCAGCGGGATGTTCGGAGAAAGATGGGGCTGATTTTCTCTGGTACTCCGGCGCGCTGCCGTTGGTGATTCTACCGGGGCTGCGGTGCACGAGGGAAGTATTCCTGGAGCTGAATCAGGAAAGGATGACTGGGTAGCCCCTGTGGCGGTGCCAGAAAGGAGTTTTTTCCAGGTCGACTTCATCGGGTTCGATGCCGAGTCTCAGGTTCGGGAATCGCTCGAGCAGGGTGCGGATCGCAATCTTTGTCTCGAGTCGAGCGAGCTGAGCCCCGAGGCAGAAGTGGGCGCCGTGAGCAAAGGCGACGTGGTGATTGGGGCTACGGCCTATGTCGAAAACATCTGGGTTGGGAAAGACCCGGGGGTCGCGGTTCGCCGAGGCCCAGTTCGGTATCAAATTGGTTCCTTTCTCGATCTTGAAACCGTTCCAGAGGACGTCTTCGACTGCTACGGCCGGTTTCGATCCGTGGACGGGGCTGCAGAAACGCAGCATCTCCTCGACGGCTGAATCGATCAATGCGGGCTCTGCGCGAAGTCGTTCGAGTTGCTGGGGGTGCTGGAAGAGTGTGAGCACCCCGTTGTTGATCAGGTGAAGCGTTGTTTCGTGACCCGCGACGATCAACAGGAAGACCATGCTCAGCATTTCGTCGTCCGAGAGACGGTCCCCATCGTCGCCCTCGCTGAGGAGGTTGGTCATGATGTCGTCGGCGGGTTTCATTCGCTTCTTCGAGATGACTTCGCGGATGAAGCGGGCAGATCTGCGCATGTCCCAGAGCAGGGTTCGTGCGAGCGACCAGCCTGAGAATCCGTCGGTCAGAACCCGGACGGCAGATTGGAAGTGCTGCATTTCCTGTTTTTGCACCCCCACGACCTCGCCGATGATCGTCGAGGGGATGGGTTGTGCGTAGGCCGAAAGCAGATCCATTTGGCCCGTTTGTTCGACGGCATCCAGCAGTTGGTGGGTCAGTTCTTCGATCCGGTCGCCGAGCTTCTCGACCGCGTGGGGTCGAAAGCCCCGATTGACGAGATTGCGCAATCTTCGGTGGGCGTCGCCGTCTTCGTAGATCATGCTCTCGACCATCGGGGCGATGGATTTCGGGATGGGAACCGGGAGCTTTCGTTTGGCCCCGGCGTTTTGTCGGTTGCGGACGAAGCGCGGGTCTTTGGAGACGTCGACGCAGTCCTGGTAGCGAGCGACGTAAAGAACTTCCATGACGCTGAACTTGACTCGACAGAACGGTCTTTCTTCCAGCATCCAGCGGTAGTGCTCCCACTTCCTCGCGTGGAAGGAAGCAGATGCGACTTTCAAGGGTTCTTCGAAAGTGATCGGCGGAAACTCGTGGTCTGCTGCCATTTCGGTCCTCCGCGACTGCCAACGGGTGCGCGCCGTACCTGGGTGGGTGCTCTCGCACCTGACCATTGATTTCTTGGTCCCAGCCTTTCGGGCGTTTAGAGATCATGTCATAGGGAGTGAAGGTTTTAGAGTACCGAAGGTAGCCGAACGCCTGGAACCTGAGACCCGCTGGGGGCCTTTGCTGCGGGGGCGGGCGGCGACAAGGCCCAGGCATCGGGCATGAGGCCTTCACGCCTTCGCAGGGTTCGATGGAATGCTTCCTGCGGTATGTGAGGGGCTCAGAGCGTCCCGGTTCGCTCAAGCAGCCCTCGGGAGGCTTCCCAGGTCGTCCCGAGGTGATTGCTGAGGAAATGCTGAGAGTCCATTGAGGTCATGACCGGATACGACCCGTAGCTTCGTCTCATGGGGCGGCGCTCTCCCTGGAGGTTCCAGTGGTCGCGGCCCCCGGGGAAGGAGAACTCATGGATGCTTCAGGTCTTACCACTCGAATGCGAACTCGAAGGTTCTCGAGACGGGCCGTCTGTGCTGTCTCATGGGGGATTTCAGCCGCCCTCATTTCGGCCATTGAACCGGTTTCGGCGGTGACCCTAAATAATTGGGTCGATCCCAATGCCAATGGTGCGGCTGCTGCGAATGCGCGGTCGGACTGCACCAGTTCCGGCTTCACGCAAACGATCAAGTACACGTTGTCAAATGAGAACATGGAAAACCTCTATACGATTGACTGGAGGGCGGTGAACTTTCGGGTCACGAATGTGCCATCCAACGGGTCTCGTTCTGCGACGCTGCCGGGGTCCTGGTATTCATGCCCCGTCAACCAGGGGCCCGTCGACTGGATCGATCAGGGAGCCGTTGCTCCGGACCGGGGAACGCAGACTTTTCCGACCTCGTACCATTACTACGGCTGGGTGACTCTGGACCTGGTCACCGATCTGTTGTCTTTGGCTTCGTACGACGGAGACGGGGATTCGGATCAGGTCACACTCGCCAGCGTCTTTTCGGATGAATATGGGCCGCTGTTCACCTTCACGAGCACTGCATCGCCTCAGGATGTGGGAAACCCCGAAGGTGCCTGGGACTACAGCTATGCGATCCACAACCACACGGCTAGTAGTGCTTACGTCGAAGGCGATGCCATTTCCGGGCTTTCGAGTTACCTGATGCCTGGTTATGACTCCGAGAACAGCTTCACTGCGGGTCGCCCCATGAGTTTCGGGCCTGGCCACATCAATGTGAATGGTACGGCGCAGTTCCCTGCGGCCATGCTCTCCCCCTCCGCCATACCGGAGCCCAGCGCCGGTCTACTCCTGGCGTCGGGTTTGGCGGTCCTCACCTTTTCTCGCCGGAAGGACAAACGGCGCTCACGCGCATGAATCCAAGGGCCATCCTCGTCCCGGGTTGGGGGGGCGGGGATGGCTCGCTTGCCGTCTTCGTCGCGGTTTTGGCCTTCAGTCGTCGGGAGTCAGGGCGCGTGCTTTGGCTTCGCGTTCGGCGAGGCGCTTCGCTCTGCGCTCGCGACGCGTGTCGTAGAGGGCTTTGGCTTGTTTCCAGGATTCGAGGGCGCGAGTGAAGTGGTTCGGGTTGTAGAGCGTTTCGACCTGCTTGAACAGCCCTTCGCCCGCGTAGCGCAGTTCGGCAAACACTTTGGACTCGTGGCGTGAGCCGTCACCCGGATCGCGGAAGCGGGCCCAGAAGAACGCCCAGACACTCTCGGCGGCCTCATCGATGATGTATTCGGCAACAGGGAAGCGGCAAAGCTGTACCCAGGGTTCGTCGTCGTCGACGCGGTGAAGTCGATCCTCCACGCACCGGATCATGGACTCCCGCTTGCCCAGGTGTCCCAACGCGCAATCGATCCATGTTGCGTCTCGTGTGAGGGTGGCTCCCCAGTGGTTCCAGTCAGTGGTCTTTCCAGAAAGGGCCAGTTGTTTGCGGTAATGGTCGAAGGCTTCGGCGATTTCTTGACGCGGGAAGCGCCCTCGGGGCTGAGCTTCGGCGCGCGCTGCGGCGTATTGTGTCGCCAGGGCGGGAGCGGGTCTGGGAGCTCCCATCTCCAGGTCCGCGAAAGAACGCGCAGCCTCTGCACGAGCTGCACGGCGAACCTCATCGCCCTCGGTTTGGCATGTCTCTCGTTCGACCACCCAGTCCTCAACCATCTTGACGTAGGCGTGGGGGTTGTAGAGGTCTTCTTCGTAGTTGAAGAGGCCATCGCCGTCGTAGCGGAGCATGGTCAGACAGTTTTCCTGGAAGACCTTACCGTTGCCCGGGTCCTCCATGCGGTTCCAGATCTGAGACCACACCCAGCCGCGATCTTCGTCGATGATGTAGGATTTGACGGGATACTGGTTGACCCAGACCCACGGGGTCCCCTCGGTTTGGTGCATCAGAGCAGCCATTTCTCGCACGGCGGCTTCTCGCCCACCCCAACTGCCTACCTGATGCTCAATGTAGGTACAGTCCTCGGTGAACATCTGCCCCCAGCGCGCCCAGTCTCCTGACCGCGCCGCGTCGCGGCCCTGCACCTGGTAGGTCCGAAAGGCTCCTTCGATCTCTTCCCTGCTGAAACGTCCCATTGGGATACTGTAGATTATCTTCCACCCATGCGAATCGGCATTCAATTCGACCCACGTGGAAATCCCGACCTCGAAGCCATTCTCTCGGAGTTCTCAAAGGCCGAAGAAGAAGGCTTTGAGACCATTTGGATCGGTCAGGTTTTCGATCATGACATCTTGACCCTTTACGCTATGGCGGGCCTGCGAACCGAGCGCATTGAACTCGGTACCTCCGTGGTTCCGTTGCCCACCCGCCATCCCACGGCGCTGGCCCAGCAGGCTCTTACGACCCAACTCGCCACGGGTGGGCGGCTCTGCCTGGGTGTGGGGTGTGGCCACGCCGTGATCCTCGATCGCAAACTCGGCCTCGATCCCGACCGCCCGTTGGCCCGTACTCGTGAAGCGCTCGAAGTCTTGCAACCCCTGCTGCGTGGGGACTATGTGAAATACGCGGGCACCTACCAGCAGATGCGAGTCGGGACGCCCATCGCGGGAGCCGAGGCTCCACCGGTGATCCTGGCCGCCCTCGGGCCGCGGATGATCGAACTTGCGGGGGAGTTGACCGACGGGGTGACGCTGGTCTTCGCCGGAGCGGGCTACGTGGCCGAGCGCGTCCGGCCGCTGCTACCCGAGACGGCTCGTATTGTCGCAAGTCTGCCTGTCGTGGTGACCGACAGGTCCGAGCCCGTGAAGAGTGCGGTCGATTTCTACACCCAGCCTTCCACGGCTCTTCCGAACTATCAGCGTGTCATGGAGGCGCAGAAAGCCGAGAAGGTGAGTGGCCTGTCCGTCATCGGGTCGGTTTCAGAGGTCGAAGATGGGCTCGGTCTCCTGGCTGAAAGTGGAGTCACGGATCTGAACCCGATTTTGCTCGAGGTCGAGGACGATCCGGGGTGCTCGCGGCGTACCCGAGAGTTCCTAGCTGCACGCGCGCGTGGGTAGACGCTTCGCTCTCATTGGGTTCAGTTTCTCAGTACACCTCAATGAGCGCGCAGCGCTGCGAGCGCCTGGTCGGCGTGTGACTCCATGTTCAACTCGCTTTTGATGACTGCAATGATCTCACGATTCGTTGCGATCACGAACGTGGCGCGGCGGTTGGGAAGTGGCCCCAGACGTTTGACGCCGAACTGCTTGGCGATCTTCTTGTCGGGGTCCGAAAGCAGGGGGAACCCCAGATCATTCTTCTCATCGAAGGCATTCTGCCGATCCACCGGATCGGCGCTGATCCCCACGCGCTGAGCACCGAGTTCGACAAACTCGGCGGCCAGATCGCGGAAATGGCAGCTCTCCCGCGTTCAGCCAGGGGTCATGGCTTTCGGGTAGAAGAAGAGTACGACCGGTCCGTGCTCGAGAAGTGATGACAACGAGACGTTGTTTTGGCTTTGGTCTTTTGCGGTGAATTCCGCGACCACATCGCCATGCTTCATGGAGACCTCCAAGCGGACGAATCTGCCCGCTTTGGTTGTGGGGTTTCTGGATCGGTTCGCCAATCTTCGAGCTGCTTGGAGAAGGCCGACATTAGACTTCTCTCGATCCGTTGGATCACTGATTGGGGAAATGTACAACTTGAGGAGTTCTCCGCATCCAATCGCCCGAGCCACGTCGGCCTCTAGCCTCTGGGCGCGTGTATGATCCATCCGTTCGAAGAGAGGAGGGAACCCATGTCTGGATCCGATGAGCGCACCATGGGTGGGCTGACGACGGCGCGACGCATTCAGCAGGCCGGTCGTGGGTCTGCTCGAGTGAGACACGATGCTCCCGAGGTCGATGCAGAGCGGTTGCTCTCGGGGAAAGCCTGGACGGACTTCTGCCAAAGCCTCGATAGTGCGGGGCGTGTTCTGCTCGAAATGGACCAGCCCGACGATCCGCGTGTCCGGGCTCAGGGCTTCCGCTACCTGCTGGGTTTGCTCAAGTTCGGCACCAGTCAGGCTGCGGAGTTGATGGATCGGGATTTTCCGCGTTTCGTTCGCTCTGAAGATAGCTTCATGAAATGGGGGGCTGAGAATGCGGACAATCATTACTTGACGACGCACATCCGCAGCGACGCCAGCTATCGAATCACGGGCACACGCGGAAGTTGCATGACTTTCCTCATCGAGGTGCGCGAGGGCTTCATGCAGCTAGGTGATACCCGGGATTTTGCGAACTTGACTGCTGAACAACTCGACCTGGCACCCGATGGGAGTTTTGAGATTCTCGTCAGTCGTGAGGAGCAGTCTGGAAACTGGCTGCCGCTCCACGAAGATGCGCGTCAGGTCGTGATTCGCCAATATTTTCACGACTGGGAGAAGGAGGAGCCAGCGACTTTTCAGATTGAGCGGATCGGGGCTCAGGGGGATTCCCCGGAGCCCCTGGAGGCCTCGGAGATGGCGGCGATTCTAGACGATGCTGCCAACTGGGTTCAGACGTCGCTGGAGTTCTGGGGTGAATGGGTTCCCGAGTTGCGTCAGAACCACCGGCCGGGTCACGCCGCTCCAGCTATCAAGTATGTAGGGGGGGCGGATGACATCCGCTACGGGAACGATTACTACCGATTGGCCGAAGGGGACGCCCTGATCTTCGAGTTTGATCAGCCCGACGCCCGCTACTGGTCGGTCCAGTTGTGCAATACCTGGTTTGTCACCCAGGACTACGCCAACCGGGTGACGAGCATCAACGATCGGCAGGCCCACATCGACGCGGACGGTCGCTGTCGCGTCGTGCTGGCCCACCGGGATCCAGGTGTCGAAAATTGGCTGGACACCGAGGGGGCCACCGAAGGCGTTCTCATGTATCGCTACATCTGGACGCGTGACAATCCCCTTCCATCGGTGCGCACCGTGCCCTTGGATGAGGTGCGTGCAGCGCTGCCCGCTGGAACGCCCGAGTTCAGCCCCGCGCAACGGCGGGAACAGATCCACATCCGGCAGCGAGCCGTTGCCCTGCGCGATGCCGTGGGCTGAGGCCCATAGTCGCGTTCGGGCGTTAAGAGGAGACTGGCTCCAGTAGCACGTCTTCCAGAGTTTTCATCACTTCGGGCTCCACACCGATGGTGGCAAGAAGCTTTCGAGCCGATCCGTGCTCACGGTGGACTTGTTCGAGAAAGCCCACCATGGCTTGCCGCGGTGCACCGAATCTAGCGAGATCGGATTCGGACAGGTCGACAGCTTGTGCGGGCTCCCCCCGAAGGTGGGCGATGAGGTCCGGCATAGCGGCATTGCTCATCTCGTAGTCGGCCACGATGGTCTCCGGGGGAACGCCGAGGAGGTCGAGCACCAGCGCGATGGTGACTCCCGTACGGTCCTTGCCTGCTGTGCAGTGAATCACCGCGGGAAAGGCTTCGGGATCTCGGAAGAGTTGGAAGACCCTGCGCAGGTTGTCCGATCCGATCTCGAGGTAGCCCCCGTAGCGATCGGCGGAGATGCCCGGGCCGTACCGATCGTTCAGGTGCTGGTGGCCGGTCAAGTCGCCAACGGTGGTTGGAATGAGGGGAAGCGCAACCCGGCGGACCCCTGCTTGCTCCTGCACCCCGCCCAGAGGGCCCGCGTCGCGTTCGACGTCGGCTTCACCACGAAGGTCGATGACGGTTCGGATCCCTAAGGCGCCTACGGGCTCGAGATCGTGAAGTGCGCCACTTCGATAGAGGACGCCGGAGCGGGTTGTGTGTCCATCCCGAGCTGGGTACCGGCCCACATCCCGAAAGTTGAAGGTGCCCTTTACGTCGAGTTTGCGTTCGAATTGGTTCGACATTTGGCGGTCCATCCGTTTCTTCTCGGCCCACGAGGGCCGTCCTGAAGATCGAATCTATCCCAGTTGCTGGCCGCAAACGAGTTCTGAGCACCAAAACCATAGGTGGATCGGAAGGAATCGTAGGATGGAATGCCTGGAGTCTCGTGCTGTGGGGTGCGAAGCTCACTGGGGAAGGTGAAAGGAGAGCAACTCATGAACGACATGGAGAAGCTGGTGGCAATTCAGGAGATTCGTCGCCTGAAGGCTCGTCGCGTACGCAGCATGGACCTCAAAGACTGGCCAGGCTATGCGGCCTGCCACACGGATGACGCGGTGACGACCACATTCCAGAGCGAAGTTGGGGATACCGACCCGGTGGTGGGCGGAGAAGCCATTGCGGCTCGCCTGGCCCGCCAACTCGAGGGTCGCACCACGGCTCATCATGTCCACGAGCCCGAGATTGAGATCACTTCTCCCACGACTGCTTCGGGCATCTGGCCCATGGAGGACATGCTGTGGTGGGCCGAAGCAGGGACCGATCACTGGATCCACGGCTATGGCCACTATCACGAGACCTATCAGCGGGTCGAGGGACAGTGGCTGATCAAGAGTCGACGCTTGTCGCGGATTCGTGTAGATCGGGGAACAGGGACACACGCGGATGTGATGCGCAGCGATACTGGTGCGTAGATCAATGGCCATAAAGAACCGATGAGAGTCGACCTGGGGCCGTGAGCTCAAACGCTCGCCTCGCGATTTGACTTTTCAACCTCATTCGAAAGTCATATGCCCGCCCACCGTCGCGGTCGCGGCTGCGAGGTCATAGGTCTATACGCAGCGGAAAATCCTTGAGAAGATTCCACCCGACAGTCGGCGGAATGGGTTCCTGTTCTTCTCCCGTTCTCGGGCTGGATCCGGTAGGGTGTCGACTATTCTGATCGTCACGCCAAAAGGAGAGCCCATGTCCATTCGACTGACCGTCCAGCTGCAGATCCAACCCGGGAAGAACGCTGAATTCGAAGCGGCAGCTGGCGCCGCCACCGCGAGAGTGAAAGCCGAGGATCCGGGTTGCGAAATGTACGATCTGTTTCGGAGCGTCGAAGATGAGACCCGTTACGTGATGGTCGAGTCCTGGGATACCCAGGAGAATCTGGACGCCCATGGCAAGTCTCCCGCCATGGCAGAGATGGCGAAGATTGGTCCTTTCATGGCGGGTGCGCCCGTCATGCATACCTACAGCGACTGAACATCTCGAGGTTCATCGAACCGAATCCTCTGAGCAATTCTCGGAGCACATCGCGTTGAATCTCGGACCGTGATCTGTGCCTCAGGCGTTCGCAATAACTACAGGCTTTCTTTGTGCAGTGATAGAAGCCTGATCGACGCATCCCGGATAGATAGATCGAGGAGAAAGCGTGTACGCTTCGACACGGATTACGTCTGTGTGGACATTGGGGCGTGTGCACCTGACCGTTTTCCTGCTTGGTGTATTTGTCGGGCTCGTTTCTCCTTCGACTGCATTGGGAGCGGAAGAGAGGCCTCGGGTTCGGGTGGTGAGGACTGAGACTCCGCCTGAGATCGATGGGCGTCTTGATGACGAGGTCTGGAAAACTGCTGCTTTGGTCGACGACCTTACTCAGGTGGTTCCAGTTCAGGGAGCAAAGCCCTCTCAGAGAACAGAGTTCCGAATCCTGACGACCGACAAAGCTCTCTACTTTGGTATTCGAGCCCACGACACGAACGTCGAAAAGATCGACGCGGACCTGATGAGTCGAGACGCATTTCTGAATTACAACGACCGTGTTCAGGTCGTCATCGACCCATTTCACGATCGGCAGAACGGATATTCGTTCGAGGTCAACCCTGCCGGAGCTCGCCGCGATGTGCTGCTGGAAGGCAAGTCTTTCGCCATGAACTGGGATGGGATCTGGTTCGCCGAGGCCTCCATCGATGCGAATGGTTGGTCGGCTGAGATGATGATTCCTTACCAGTCCATCAACTACGACCCCGAAAGTGATACGTGGGGGCTCAACTTGGCTCGAGGGATCGTTCGAAACAACGAAGAGGCGCGTTGGGCCGATCCACACCCCGAACGGTACCCTGCGGACCTCGGAAACGCGGGAATTCTCGAGGGCATGCTGGGCGCAGGCCAGGGGCTCGGCCTCGAAATCGTCGCATCATTGACCTCGCGTTACATCGACGATCCCCAGTTCAACCTGTCGGAATCACAAACGGACCCCAGTGGAGACATCTTTTT
Organism: Myxococcota bacterium; assembly: GCA_022447545.1. Lineage (GTDB taxonomy): Bacteria > Myxococcota_A > UBA9160 > UBA9160 > SMWR01 > JAKVBI01. The sequence goes on along the minus strand of JAKVBI010000004.1, from coordinate 21,383 downwards.
TAAATTGCTTCCGTCGCTCACGACGACGTTGACTGCGAATACGAATTTTGGAGAGACCGAGGTCGATGTTCGCAGGCTGAACTTCACGCGTTTCGCGATTTCGTTTCCCGAGAAGCGTGAGTTCTTTCTACAGGATGCACTCATTTTCGAATTTGGAGAGTTGCAGAACAACTTTCTGGGCACGCCGGAAAACGGGAAGCCCTTCTTCTCCCGACGCATTGGAATCGTTCAACCCGACCCGGCTGTCGATTTCTTCGTCCCCGTCACGATTCTCGCAGGCGGGAAAGTCACTGGGCGTGTCGGTGGATACAAGATGGGGTTTCTCAACACCCTGGTCGACAAGTATGAAAACGTCAGTCGCCAGAATCTGACGGTGGGGCGTGTTGCGGCCAATGTTCTGGCCGAGTCGACCGTAGGCGCAATCTTCACCCGTGGAGATCCCGATGGTCTCGTCGACAACAGCGTCGTGGGAGTCGACTTTCAGTATCGGAATACGAATTTCTCAGGAAACAATGCGCTCACGGGTACGGCCTGGGTGCAACATAGTTTCACATCTGGAGTGGACCGAGACCAATTCGCCTACGGGGCGAAGCTCACCTACCCCAATGACATCGTGAACTGGAGCATTGCCTACAAGGAACTCGCAGAGAACTTCAATCCTGAACTCGGATTTGTCAACCGCCCAGGTATCCGCCGCTACGACGCAGCCTTTCGCTATCGATTCCGTCGATTCGGATTCATTCGGTCGTTTCTCCTCCAAGCGGAAGGAGACCTCATCACCGACCGTTCGAATCTCGTTGAATCCGGCCGGATTCGACTCACCCCCATCAAGATCGAGACGTCGATCGGTGCTGTGTTGGAGATGAGCTATCAGCACACCTTCGAGCGTCCCTTTGCGGATTTTGAACTCCCTGGGAATGCGCTCGTTGAGGCTGGTGCATACCACTATGAGGAAGCTGCACTGTTGATCCGAGGGTCGAGAAACTGGCCACTCACGGGTGATTTCATCATTGGTGGCGGTGAATACTACGGCGGGACGAGGTTGCTGGTCATGCCAACGATCGAGTGGCGCCCATCCAAGCACTGGCTGTTCGGAGTGAACTACCAGATGAGTCTGATTCGCCTTCCAACGGGTGAGTCCCTCACCCATGTGGTCGTCGCTCGCGCCGCCATCTTCTTCACTCCCAACATCTCCTGGACCAACCTCATTCAGTACGACAACGTCAGCAATTCGATGGGGATCAACAGCCGATTGCGCTGGATCATTCAGGATTCCAGAGAGATCTTCGTCGTCCTGAATCAGGGAATCGACAATCTCGACGGAGAGGTGACTCGCGGCCGGACCGAGCCGATCATCAAGGTGGGCTGGGCATTTCGCTTTTAAGGGGATCCCTCGACGCCGAGTGCGGGTGCCGCCTCTTTTAGTAGGAAAGAGCCAGTTTATGACTCGAGGCCTTCTGAATCGGAGGGGGCTGTAGAGTTCCGGGCTTTGAGCGCAGGCATCGCAGGATCTCCTGACCTGAGAGGAAAGCCTTCGGGCGTTCTGGTGTCGTTCTGGTTTTGTCTTCGGGGTTTCGAACTAGGGTTTTTCGGGATTTCTGGTCCGATTTCTTCGGATTCGCCGACTGATCCTGTATGGACGCTCTTCTGGTACTCGACTTGGAAAGTCAGGCTCACAGCGCGGTGAATCATGTCTGGCTGCGGAATGTCGCAGCCCACCGCTATTGCGAGATGGAGTCGGTTCTGCGGCGTTTTGCCCAGGACTACTGCGCGTATGCGTCAGGTTTTCCCAGCTACCTCTGTAGTTTGATCGGGAAACTCGAACGGTCCGAGCACCGGCAGCTTCTGGAGCGGAATCTTCAAGAGGAGCAGGGCCACCTCGACCCGAGTGACCGCGACCCACTGTGGGCACTCGGGATCGATCCGGATGAGGTCGATGGGGTTCCGCACTCGCAACTGTATCGCCGCTTTTGCTTCGCCCTGGGGCTGGAAGAGGCCGACCTCGACCTTTCGGACTCAGCCGGGCGCCGGTGGAGGCAGCGCATGCTCGCCTTCCTCGATACGGCCAGTCCCGCGGCGGCGCTCGGCGCTCTAGGACTGGGTACCGAGGGGGTCGTGCGACCCGTCTACAGGCAGCTTTCGGCAGCACTCCGAGCCGTGAAGAGCCTGAAAGCACCGGACTGCGTCTTCTTCGACCTCCATTGTGCCGTGGATGATCAGCACGCCAAGGACCTGGAAAAAGTGGCGCGAGATCTGCTCGATACCCCTCGGGCACTAGAGGACATGCGACGGGGAATGCTCGAGGCTCTCCGCCTCCGGCGGGCCTTCTTTTCCCATCAACATCTTTGCGCAACTCACGGTTTCCAAGCTGTGTCTGATCCAGAGGCTTCGTATCAGACTCTGCACAGACGCTGAGGAAATCCGCTTGAGCCCGGCTCAATTCTGGGATTCTGGGTTGGACCCATTGTGCATGGGATCCGTCACTGGGCGAGTGCTCCGCCGCTAGCTTCCAGGAATTTCGAGGGGAGGGTCGGTGATCTTGAGAATCTGTTTGCCGAAATTCTGCCCCAGGTAGAGCCGTTGAAGCGTCTTGGGGATGTTCTCGAACCCTTCCTGAATGTCTTCCAGGTAGACGATCTTTCCGCCCATCACCCACTCGGCGAGTTTTGTGATTCCTTCGGAATATCGGTTCGCATAGTCGAGCACGATGAAGCCTTCCATTCGACCACGCATGATGACCAGATTCATGATGTTTCGGGGGCCCGGAGGTGGCTCGACCTCGTTGTAGCCTGAGATCCCTCCGCACAAAACGATCCGGGCGTTCTGCGCGATGAGGCCGAGAACGGTCTCGAGCGTACTCCCGCCCACGTTGTCGAAGAAGACGTCGACTCCGGATGGGCAGAGTTCACGCAAACGCGTATCGAGATTTTCGGATTTGTAGTCAATGGCCGCATCGAACCCAGCTTGTTCGGTGAGCCAAGCGCATTTCTTCGGACCTCCAGCGATGCCGATCACCCGGCAGCCCTGCAATTTCGCGATCTGACCGGCGACCGAGCCGGTGGCACCGGCGGCGCCTGAGATGACGACGGTCTCGCCTTCTTTCGGTTCCCCCAGATCCAGGAGTCCAAAGTAGGCCGTGAGTCCCGTGATTCCGAGGGCACCCAGGGGAAGCGTGAGCGGGACACCCGGTGGAACCGGCATGGGGGAAATCGGTCCGCCGCTACCGACCACCGCATAGTCCTGCCAGCCGAATGTTCCCTGCACGATGGCTCCGGTGGAGAAATCCGGATGGTTCGATTCGATCACCTGTCCGATGGCTCCGGCTCGCATGGGTTCGCCAATCTGCACGGGAGGAACGTAACTGGCACGGTCCAGGGTCCAGCCGCGCTGGGCGGGGTCGAACGAGAGGTAGAGGTTGCGCACGAGCATCTCGCCAGGGCCGGGGCTGGGGACCTCGGCTTCGCGATATTCGAAGTTGCTCTCATTGATCATTCCCACAGGCCTCGAGGCCAGCAGCCATTGGCGATTGACGGCGTTCATTTGAGTACCCCTTCTCCTGCTTTGGAAACTCGGATCATCATAGCGCCGGGGAGTGCCTGTTTTCGATAAGACCGCTTGGCTGTCGCCTCGTCGAGGCCACGAACCCGGCTTCCAATCGCGGCTTCCAATCGCGGCTTCCAACCGCGGCTTCCAATCCCGGCTTCCAATCGCGAATGGACTCGGAGTCAGCGAGCCTCTTCGTCCGCGTCCACATACCCCAGGGCCTTCAGCATCTCAAGGGTGTGATCGGATTCCGAAAGGGGCTCGAGGAGAGCCCAGCGGGGCATGAGCGTTCTCATCCGCGATCTCAGCATCTTGATTTCGTCGTTCTTGGAATGAGCCAGATTGCGAGTGAGTTCGGGATCACTTCGAGTGTCATAGAACTCGACGGTATCGCCGTAACCCGACCAGATGAACAGGGAATCGCCGGCTTCGACACTCTGGGTGCATACATGGGTTTGGTAGGGGCGGTGGATCCCTGCCGGACTGGTCAGGTAGGTCGATGCGTAGCGGGTGCCCTGTCGGAGGCTCGAACGTTCTTCCACCCATTGGTTGAGGTCGAGGGGCTCATTTCGGGCGAGGCGAAGAAGCAAATCGAAAAAGTCTCGGCCTTCCAGTCGTCCATCGATGGCACCCGAATGAAGAGACGGGGCTTGCAGTACCGCTGGGAGGTGCATGACCTCGGGGTAGAGGGAACCACCGTGGCCCGATTCGGCGTGTTCGCCGAATTCTTCTCCGTGGTCCGAGATGAAGAAAATGATGGTCTCACCCGGCAGGATCTCTCGGATCTGTTCCGTCAGGCTACCGATCGAGGCGTCGAGGTAGGACAACTCGCGTTCGTAGTTCTGCCAACCCTCCGTGACGTTGTCTGGTGCGCGGGTGCCACCGCTGAGATACGGAAGGTGAGGGTCCAGGTAGTGGATGTACAAGAACAGAGGCTTTTTGGCTCGAGCTGCTTCGTCCGCATTCATGCGTTCGTCGAGCCACTCGAAGACCTCCTCGTTGACCTCTTCCGCCCTCAGGTAGGCCTCTGGGCTTTGGAGCTCTCGGAAGGTCTCGAAGCCCTGGTCGAAGCCGGCGTCCGACCCCACGGCGGCGTAGTTCGTCACGAAGGCAGCCGTTTCGTAACCCCCATCCTGCAAAACCTCTGCGAGGGTGTGGTGGGCTTCCGGCAAGCGATTGCCGCGGTCCAGTGCACCGTGCTCTTCGGGCATCAGACCGGTGAACATCGATGCCATCGATGCCTTGGTCCACGAAGCGTTGGCCATGACGTCACTAAATACGATGCTGTTGGCAGCGAAGGCGTTGGTCTCAGGCATCCAGCTTGGGTCTCCACCGTAGGCTGAGAGTGCATCGGCACGCAGAGTATCGGCGAGTACGAAAATGATGTTGGGTGGCTGGGTGTTCGAGGTATCAAGGTGGACGCCTTGACCCTTCGCGGGCTGGATGTGGTCTCCTCGGAACAGGTCCTGCCGAACCGCCGGGACCGGTTTTGCCAGAGCGTGATAGGCGGGCGTCCCAAAGATCCGGTTGTGGCGCAGCAGGTGCCAGCGGAAGGAGTTCGACCATGAGAATGACGTCACCAGCAGAACGATCAAAAGGCCAACCGATGCCATCGAGAGCAATGCACTGCGCCCCGATGTGATGCGCTGGGCTCCGACTCGGATGCTCGCGATCCAATACAGGCCCGTCATCGCGACAATGGCAAAGGCCAAGTGGAGCCCATTTCCAAGGTGGTCCGTTTCCTCGCGAATCTGCCAAGCGGCAGCCACGCCGAAAGAGAGCGCTCCAAGCAATCCCCAGCTGCGTCCCAGGCGCAGAAGGAAGGCTGTGGCGAAATAGATCGCAAAGGACAGCAGCGCGTAGCAGCCAACGATCAAGGCGACGTCTACGAGCCTGTAGTGGACGTGTTTGGGGAGCCATGCCAGGAGGAAGAAGTAGAGGGTCGACAGTGTGGGCAGGAGCCATGAGGATGGCCGAGGGATGAGGTCCGATCGGGGGCTCCCCCCCGAATCGTCTGTGCTGAACTCTTTTTCGAGTTCTGCCCTCGATTCGCTCACGGTGGATTCTCCAACGATCGAGATCTCGAGTCCCCGGTGACCGGCACGCTTCCATCAATGCATGATCGAAGTTGGTGCCCAGGCATCCCCGGTTTCATAATTCCCCTGCTTGGCGGTAGAAGAGTAGCGGACGCTGACAAGTGACCGTCCAGGCAGAAAAGATGGAGTTTCAACGTCTGCTCTGGTCTCGTACCGCATCGAGCACATGGCTTTCGTTTTGATTCCCGAAGCCCAATTCCGAAGTGCGGTTGAATTGTTTCAGGGTCAGAGCTCCCAGGGGAGATGAGACGCCCAGGTCGCGAGACAATTCAACGCCGTAGCGGGTGTCCTTGCGCCGGAGGTTCGTTGTGAAGGCCAGGTTCTCGGCGTGGGACTCAGCCGCCATGATGCGTGCGTGACGTCCGACGTGAAACGACCCCGCGGGTCCGCTGGCGATGGCCTCGGCGACCCGAGACAGGTCGAGGCCCGCTCGGCGCGCCGTTTCCATGGCCTCGGCGGTGGCTGCAATCTCCACGGAACCGAGCAGGTTGACGATGAGTTTGTAGGCGGTTCCAGAACCGACGGGCCCGAACCTCACGACCTGCCTGGACAGAGGGTGCAGGAATTCGTGCGCTCGATCGATGTCATCGTCCCGCCCGCCCACGAGCAGTGTCAGCGCTCCCTTCTCGGCCGCGTCGGGCAGGCCGGTCACCGGACAATCCAGGTAGACGAGGCCTTTTTCGTGGGCCTGCCGGGAGAGTTCCAGAACCCAAGCATGCGACAAGGTGGAACACTCGATGGCAAATGCGCCGGGTTGCATGCCAGCTAACAAGCCTGTGGGGCCCTGCCAGATGGCTCGACTGGCTTCATCGTCCGCGACCATCGAGATGGCGACGTCAGCGGTCTCGGCAGCTTCGCGTGGGCTTGCAGCGAGCGTGCAACCTGCATTGACGAGAGCCACCGCTTTTTCGGCGGTTCGATTCCATACCCGGACGGTATGACCTGCGGTCCGCAGGCATTGGGCCATGCCCGCCCCCATCATTCCCAAACCACAAAACGCCACGGTACCCATCGCCACGATTCAGGGTAACGCGGTCTGGGAAATGCGTCGATCGGGAGATCTTCCGCCTAGTCGCAATTTCGCTCGGGTGCCAGTGAGGTCTCACGGAATGCATTTCGGCGGCCGCGTAGGGCCAACACCGTCATCCACGCCGCGATAATCAGCAACCCCAGTACCTCGCGAAGGAATTCGATCCCCGGTGATTCCGCGGACATGGACTGGGCGATCTGGCCGAACGGAGCACCCGTTTCGATTAGTTGAGGCAGTAGAGAGACGCCCCACACCAAGGCAATGACTGCCAACGAGAGCGCGGTTGCCCAGTGGCGTTCTTTTCGCACCGCGATGCCACAGGCCAAAGCGGCCAGAAGATAGATGGCAACCCAGAGAGCAGGGTCTGGGTCGTTCGTTTGTGCCAAGGCTCCAACGACGAACACGACTGCGAGCAAACGATTCGTGATGGAGAATGCGGTGCTCATGTCCATCGGCGTCGTTCTCAGTCAGTTTCCGATTTCTTCAGGATGATGTTCTCGAACTGCTCCACGGCCGAATGCGCACGCTCGAGGAGTTCGTCGTCCGTCGCACTACCCAACGGGTGAGCGACGACCGCCCATTGGATGTCGGGGATGCCTCCAATTCGCGCCATGGTCTTACAGGCCGCCAGGAACTTGTCCGTGGCAATCAGCATCGCGGGGATTCCAAATTTCTCTAGTTCTACCTGGTTGAGCAGACCGCTCGACGAACAGGCTCCTCAATCCCCGTGGGTCAAGATGATGGCGTCGCATTGGTCGATGCCCGACCATTCCTCACGCTTGTGCACCTTGCCCGCGCTGTAGTTGCCTCGGACGAAACTCTTGATCTGGTGGCGGTTCGTCAACAACTCCTGAACCCTGTCGAGGAGTTCTTCGGCATTGAGCTTGTTGTTTCCGTAGAGTCCAATCACCTTGCCGTCTAGTGTCTCCAATCGCGGAGCTGGTTTCAGGTTCACCATTGCGAGATCCCCGACCGGGTCGAGGACTCTGAGTTTCTCTCCACGGGTCATGACAAGTCTCCTGTTGCGAGAAGTTGGGAAGGTTGGATCACTTTTGAACGGTAGCTGCCCGCATAGGGGAGGAAGGCGTGGAGGAAGGCTCCTGCCGGTCCTCCCGCGATGATCAGCAGGATGTCGTCGGGGCTGGCGGCTACCGAGATGCTCTCGAGTTCGTCTTCAGTCGAGGCCTCGCCCCCTCTGGCGTCGATGGGGCCCGCACTCGAGACCCAGCCCTCGCGCTTCGCCCACGCCACGCTTCGGCTCGCGCGCTCGTAAAGTGCCTTGCGGATGTCGGATTTGTCCCAGCCGTCGCGGACGAAGTGTTCGGCTGCTTCTGGGGGGATGGCGATGGCGCAGAAGGACTTGGCGAGTTTTCCGGCTCCCACCAGGTAGTGGGCGAGGGTGTCTACGATGGCATCGGCACCGTGGTCTTCGTGTGCCGAGATCTGGATGTGCCCGCAGGTGGGGAAGACCGTGACTACGTTTTGGTCTCGCTTGAATCCGAGCTCTACGTGCAATGGTTGGAGGGTTGGGAAATCGTCTTCGTTCTCGGCCATGTGATATCCCGCATATTTGGCCGGTTGTCCCAAAGTCGAGCGATCCAGGATCTCTCGGTCCGGTAGGGGTTGGTTTCCGTTACCCGGCACCGCGCCCATGGCGTTGATCTGGCAAAGGCGTACCGCGCGTCCGATGGTTGAGTTCGCGCGGTTGCCCGGTCCCAGGGTGTTGCCCCGGAAGTTCATGTCGATCTGTTTGCGGATGGGGCCATTGACGACGAAGCCCAGTGCCATGCCACCGGTGGAGGCATTGCCGCCGTGAAGTCCACCTTCCTCGTGGGCGATCGCTTCCACGATGGCGAGGACCACCGGGAAATATTCGGGAAGGCAGCCGGCCATTACCGCATTGATGGCCACCTTCTCGAGTGTGACGACCCGCCGATAGGTGTAGTAGTCCGCAATGATCTCGTCGGGTTCGCGGCCGACGGCTTCGAGGAATTGGGAAACTTTCTCCTCGGTCGGCGGGACGATGGGGAGGCCGTCCGTCCACCCATTTCGATAGTAAAGATCGAGGGCATCGTCGAAATCGGCGACTTCGAAATGTCTCGAGGCGATCGGCTTCACGAGATGGCCCTTCCGCAAAGAAGAGCCTAGTCGATGGGGACGTGAGTGGTCAAACGTTGAGCTTTTGGAGTTTCAACCGTACGGAGCCCGCAATTTTTCCGGCTGCCGGCTCGTTTTCGAATCAGAAGTCGTATACCAGGTTCCCGAAGTACTTCAGGTTGTTGTTTCTGTCCGGTTGCCTGGAATCGTATTCATTTTTCAGGCCTACCATCACGCCCAATCCCTTCAACCCAGCGATCGCCACCGAATAGGTGGCGTTGCTGAGCACGCGAAATTCGGGGAGGTCGTCGAAGTCAGGGAAGTAGGTCGAGTCGGCGAGGAATTCGTGCCCCTTGAGTGGCTTCCAGCTCAATTTGAGTCCCAGGACGCCCTCGGGGCGCCACTGCCTTTCTGTTCCCCAGGTCCGTGAAAAACCAGCACCGAAGTCGCCACTCACCTTCAATTTCGAGTTCTTTACGAAGTCGTAACCCACGCCCACACTGCTCGATATGCGATGAAGCCAGGCCTGGAATTGATCGTATTGGTATCGACCCTGGGCAAAGATGAAGAACTTGGAGTCGGTCAGGAGAAAATTGTGCTGATAGTCGGCGAAGAATTCATTGGTTGTGGTTTGACTGTCCTGACTCGCAAAGAAAAATGCACTGGTGAAGTTTCCCCGAAATGTCTTGGCCGATCTGGACGTTGCTAGGGAGGCGTTGAAGCTTGCATCGGTGCTGTTTCCGCTCGACCCAGACATTCCGAGACCCAGATTCCGCTTCCAACCCTTCAGGAATTGTGTTCCAAACAAGCCGGGGTTGGGTTTGACGGGTGGTTTGAGGGCGGACCTTGGAATGACCAGTCGTCCGAGTTGTGGATGCTCGACCACAATCTCCTTCTCGTTCTGTTCGACGACTTTGGCGTCGATCTTGTCGCCGTTGAGGAACTCGATTTCTTTGGTGTGCCCAACGGTCGCCAACGCGATTCCAATGAGCAATCCAATCGCGAATTTCTGCATGGGTCTCCTCTCGAGGGGCGCGTGTTGCAAGGTCGAAGCCTTGGTTCGAGGCCGCGCTCGTCGGCTCTGTGCTCGGGCTGCATCTTACTCTGGCGAGGGGGGCATTACGAAGAGCCAGTTCGTTTGGAGGGGCGCGAAGTTTTCCAGTTTCAGGCTTCCAGCGGTTCCCACTGGGACTTGAGGCGCGTGAGAGGTACGATGCCCGCATGACTATCCCCGCCGACGACGCGACCCTGGCTGAAACTCTTGAGAGCGCCAATCTTCCGGCTCTGCTGCCGGCCATCGTGCAACTGACAGGTGATTTCGGTCTGTTGAAGCGCTTTTCTCCGCCGAGTGTGGGGATGATGGGCGCAGTGGATGGCAACCTGTCCTCCGAGGATCAGGTCGCTATTCGCGCGCTGGCTTTCGAAGTGCTCAAGGCGTACCGGGACAAGGAGGCGGCGCCCCCTCCGCTCCCGACGACGGAGCAACTGCACGAAATGATGAACTGGTGTGCGGGTGAGTCGGTTCCGTCGGAGTATGTGCCCCTCGCCATCGAGGAAGCAGCCCTGGCAGAGCCTGACCCCCGGCGTTTCCAGTGGGAGCAGTCACCGTCCTCAGCCGTTCTGGAGGACTTTCACGTGTTGATCATCGGGGCTGGATTCGGAGGTATTTGCGCCGCCGTCCGGTTGGAGCAGGCCGGGATCCCCTACACGATCTGCGAGAAGAACGATTCCGTGGGCGGCACCTGGTATGAGAACAGCTACCCCGACCTTCGCGTGGACGTTCCCAACCATTTTTACTCCTACTCCTTTGAGCCCAACCCCGATTGGTCGAATTTCTTTTCGCGTCGCGATGAACTCGAGGCCTACATCGATGGCTGTGCGCGTAAGCATGGGATTCACCGCCGGGTTCAGTTGAATACCGAGGTGATCGAAGCGAACTATGACGAGTCCAGTTCGCAGTGGCGTGTTCGAGTGCGCCGTGAAGGTGGTGGCGAAGAAATCCTTACGGCCAACGCTCTCATCAGTGCCGTCGGTATGCTCAATCGGCCGCAGTTTCCCGCCATCGACGGGTTGGATTCTTTTCAGGGGCCTAGCTTTCACTCGTCACGATGGGAGCACGACGTTCAGTTCGACGGAAAGCGCGTGGGGGTGATCGGAACAGGTGCGAGTGCCATGCAGTTCGTTCCGGTTCTGGCGGAAAGCGTTTCGCGTCTCACCATCTTCCAGCGAGCAGCGCACTGGGCCTCATTCAACGCCAGCTATCGCCGTACAGTCAGCCGTGAATTCAGATGGCTGTTGCGCCACGTTCCCTACTACCACGGCTGGTACCGGTTTCTCCTGTTCTGGACTGGTGCGGATCGCGTTTACCCGGTCTTTCGCATCGATCCGGACTGGCACGATTCGGATCGCTCGATCGGGCCAGCCAATGACGCCTTTCGATCAGCAGCGGTTGCCTATATCACGGATCAACTCGGAGGGGACGAGGACCTCATGAGTAAGTGCATCCCGGACTATCCACCGCTGGGAAAACGTCCACTGCTCGACAACGGTTGGTACCGAACCCTTACCCGTGAACATGTCGATCTCGTGACTGATGGGATTCGCGAAGTGACGGCCAATGGCGTAGTTACGACCGATGGCGTGGAGCACCCGCTGGATGTACTGGTCCTCGCAACGGGCTTCCACGCGGGCAAGTTTCTGTGGCCCATGCAGATCACCGGTCGCGACGGAGCGGTGCTACAGGAGCGTTGGGAGGAGGGGGAGAATCCTCGGGCCTATTTGGGAATCACGATCCCCGATTTTCCCAACCTCTTCTGCATGTACGGGCCGAATACGAACCCCGTCGTCGGTAGCGTGATTTACATGCTCGAGTGCCAGACCACCTACATCATGGGGTGTCTGCGTGCGATGATCGAAAATGGCCATCGCTCGCTGGATTGTCGCAAAGAGGTGCACGACGAATACAACGTGCGACTGGATGCCGAACTCGAGAAAATGGTCTGGAGACACCCGCGGGTGAGGAGCTATTACAACAACCGCGAGGGTCGAGTGATCACCAACGTGCCCTGGAAGATGTACGACTATTGGGACATGACTCGGAGCCCGGATCTCGCCGACTACCATCTCGGTTGAGTCCGAGACGCGCGGGCGCTTCAGCCATAGCACTGCTTCCGAAAGGAAGTCGAACGGGGTGAGTGGCTGGTGACGAGAACCCGCCGAGCTCGGCTACCGTTCTTCGCTGGGGTTTAGACGGTCTGCTTCGCTTTGAAATGGATTGGGAGCCGCTTGATGCCACCGATCAGGTTCGAGCGAAGACGGTCCGGCTCTCCCGCCAGTTCGACTTCCTCGAGGCGTGGTAGCAGGTACTTGAACGCCATCTCGAGTTCCAGTCGGGCAATGTGGGCGCCTGCACAGACGTGTTCGCCGACGCCGAACGCGAGGTGTCGGTTGGGAAACCGGTCGACACGGAACGCGAAGGGGTCTTCGAAGATGTCCTCATCTCGATTGGCCGACGGGTAGTAGAGTGCCAGGACTTCTCCCTTGGCGAAGGGATGGCCGTTGAACACCGTGTCCCTGTCGAGGGTCCGAGCGAAGTGGATGACCGGAGAGGTCCATCGGAGGATCTCCTCAATGCCCGTTCGTAGGTGGGCCGGATCGGTAAGCTTGTGCATCTCGTCCTTGTTTTGGATGAGTGCCAGCATGCCACCGCTGGTTGCATTACGAGTGGTCTCGTTGCCTGCGCCCACGATGATCTGACAGTAGGAGAGGACGTCGAGTTGTGGGAGTTTCTCACCATCGATTTCGGCGTGGGTGAACAATGAGATCAAATCGTCTTGGGGGTTCGTGCGTCGCTCTTCGACCAGTTCGGAGAAATACGTGAACAACTCGACCATTGCGCGGGTGCCTTCGCTCTCGAGATCCGTCGGGTTGAATTCGGGGTCATCGAAACCGATCATGCGGTTGGTCCAATCGTAGAGCTTCGGCCAATCGTCCTCGGGAACACCCAGCAGCCATCCGATCACTGCAATGGGGAGGGGGGCGGCGACCTTTTCGACGAAGTCGACCTCGCCTTCGCCCTCGGCGAGCAGATCATCGACGATCTTGCGCGCGATGCGGTCGACATCTGTATGGATCTTCTTGAGGGCTGCCGGTGTGAACCGAGAACTGATGATCTTTCGATAGGACCGATGCTGTGGATTATCCATCTCGATCAGGGTCGGTGGTCGAGGGAAATCGTCTGCCTCTGATTTGGATCTTTCCACCAGTGGGTTCACGAAGAGCCGAGGGCCGTTCAGAAACAGGTCGGGTTGTTTGCTGATGGCTGTGATGTCGGCATGCTTGGTGATGGCCCAGAAGGGAACTTCCGAATCGCCGAAGTGATGAATGGGGGACTCGCGGCGCAGGCGGGTCCAGGCTTCGTGCGGATAGCCCTGGCTCTGAAATGAATCCGGGGTGATGACATCGAGCCGGTCGAGGGAAATGATTTCAGCAGCGACAGACAATGGGGGGCCTCTCTGAGGTTGTTGCGGTCGATTGATTCTAGACGTTGGATTCGAATCGACAGGGAGAGTCGTCAGGTGACCGCGATGGATCCTCCATAGAATACGATGCCGTGAATCGCTGTGCATCCATGAGGGCACGGCATCCTGACTTTCGGCCCGGTCGCGTGGGGTGGGGCGGACCCCCTGGGTTCTGCCCCAGAGGCCCCGATCTTCGGCTGCGGGCTAGGCATCTACGCTAAGGTGGGTGCGCCGAATCGCGGTGTAGCGCCGCGGAAGGCGGAATTCGCACCGAGAGGGAAGCCTGATGGAAGATTTCGAAGGAAAAGTGGGAGTGGTGACGGGTGGCGGCAGCGGGATCGGTCGCAGCATTTGTCTGGCTCTTGCGGGTGCGGGTGCCAAGGTCGTGGTTGCAGACATCGACGGTGAGAACGCGTCCAAGGTGGTCGAGGAGATCAAGGCCAAAGGTGCAACTGGATTCGCGGTGCCCACCGATGTGACGCGTTCGGATTCAGTGGAGGCCCTCGCCAATGCTGTCGTAGAGGAGATGGGCGGCGTCGACATCGTATGCAACAACGCAGGCGTTTATCTCGGTGGGGATCTCTTGGATACCACTGAGGATGACTGGCGTTTCGTCCTTTCGGTCAATCTGGATGGGGTGTTTCGGGTGGGGCAGCGGTTTTCCAAAATCCTGCGAGAGCAAGGGCGTGGAGGTCATATCGTGAACACGGCTTCCATCGGAGGATTCCTCTCGCATGGCGGGGCGGTTGCCTACGCGGCCAGTAAATACGGCGTAGTGGCCTACAGCGAGGCGCTCCGTGTCGATCTCGAGAGCCATGGAATTGGTGTCTCGACACTCTGTCCCGGGCCGATTCGCACGAATCTCGCTGGTTCCGATCGGCTTCGCGATCCGGGCGAGCAGGCGGGGGGCAAGTCCCAAGCACTTTGGGAGTTCATCCGCGAAGGGATGGAGCCGGAAGAGGTGGGCTCCATCGTGTTGGGTGGTATTCGAGATAACGCGGCCTACATCTTTACCCATGATTGGAGTGATGCCTTCGCGGAGCGTTTTCAGCGTGTCTTGAAGGATTTTGAGCGACTGCGCTGAGTGCGAACATCGCGGATTCGATCCGATGGACACGGCCTTCGTCAGGACTGGCCACATGCACGACGAAAGCAAATAAACGTGCCGAAGATGCGTCATGGTGAAAAAAAGCGCCTGCGGCCGCGGTTTCACGACTCCACATTGTGGAGGGTGGGACGCATCGTGTTCGCGGGGTTGCTCGCACTCACCGTGGGTCTTCGCGCACTCGTCGCGGGTGCGACCGAGGCTGAAGCGAGCTTCCCACCGGAAAACCTGACCATCGCTTTCATCGGCGACCAGGGGCTGAAGCCGAGCGCTCGGGCCGTGCTGCAATTGATCGCCGATGAAGGGGCAGACGCGGTGATTCACGCCGGGGATCTCGGCTACAGCGACCATACCGCGGCGTGGAACGCACAGATTGATGTGATTCTCGGCGAGCAGTTTCCATATTTTGCCTCCATCGGAAATCATGATGACGACGAATGGTACGGCGCCGGGGGGTACCAGGAGTTTTTGGCCGCGCGTTTGAAGCGGATTGGTATCCAATGGCAGGGGGATCTGGGAGTGCGTTCCTCCCTGCGCTGGAAGGGGATCTTCATCGTGTTTACCGGGCCGGGTATCACCGGGCCCGGCGATGGGTTCTACGACCTGTACCTCCGTGACCAGCTTGCTTCGGATGCTTCGCTCTGGCGTATCTCGAGCTGGCACAAGAACATGCACCTCATGCAGCTGGGTGGGAAGGATGACGACACCGGCTGGGGGGTCTACGAGGAGTCGCGCAAGGGAGGCTCGATCGTGGCGACGGGGCACGAGCACTCCTATTCCCGAACCCATTTGATGAGCAGTTTTCGGAATCAGACGATTGCGGATACGAGTAAGACCCTCGTTCTTGCGCGAGACGATCCGGAAACACCCTCCGATGAGGGACGAAGCTTTGCCTTCGTCTCGGGGCTCGGGGGCAAAAGCATCCGAGACCAAGAGCTCCAGGGGCCCTGGTGGGCGAGTGCCTACACCGAAGATCAAGGCGCCGAGTACGGGGCCTTGTTCGGAATCTTCCACTATCAGGGGGATCCATCTCTGGCGCGGTTCTATTTCAAGAACATTCGGGGAAAAGTGATCGACGAGTTCTTCGTGCGGAGTCCGGGCCTTGGAGCTTCCGCCACTTCCGGAGGGGAGGGGCAGGGCGGCTCCGATCCGGCCTCGGCGGATTCCAGGCAGGTCGGAGCTCAGCGCCCACCCGAGTGATCGCACCGGGTCTCCTGGTTACGAGTGTCAGCTGAGGCGGATTGCGGCAGAGGACCGTTTGCCGACCTTCTTCCCGTCTTGCGCTCGGGGGTTTTCGGGTACCCCGAGACCCCCGGGCTTATTTGGGGTCGATCACGGTCCGGTGCCCCGGTGGGCCTGCGCGGGTGTGGCGGGTGCCTGTGGGATCCACCGCCCAGGTGGGAGTCTGGTCCCAGCCTCCCTCGAAGACGAATTCCGATAGTGGGCGACGGCGCACCGGGCCATGTGAGCCCTGGGGGTGACCCAGGGGAATGCAGGCAGACAACACCACAGATTCCGGAATCCCGAGAAGTGCTTTGAGCTCCTGGTCGACACCGGCCTGGAATCCTGTCATGACTCCCCCCAACCCGAGCCCACGAGCGGCCAGGAGTAGGTTCTGGCAGCACGGGTAGATGGACGCACCGTCCATGGGGTTGGATTCGCGGTAGGGCAGGAAGCAGGGAAGGATCACGACCGGCGCTTCCTCGAAGTGAGCCGCGAAATGATCCATGGAACGCGCCAGGCGGCTCTTGGGCGAGTCCTTGCGTTGACCCGAGCCCTCGTCGTAGCGATCACCCCGTCGCTTGAATTCCCACATTCGGCGCGCCATCTCCCCCAGCAGCTGTTTGGCCTGGAGGGATCTCTCGTCGTCGCGCAGTACGATGAAACGCCAGGGCTGGCGATTGGATCCCGATGGCGCTCGAGTCGCCAGAAACAGGATTTGAGCCAGATCCTCGTCGGAGACAGGCTCGTCGGTGAATCGGCGAATGGCCCGGGTGCTGGCGATTCCTTCCAGGAGACCGATCATGTGGGTTTTGGACTCGGACACGTTTCTCCCTCTAACAGGTGGAATATCGTATAGCCTACAGCTCTGCTGGGACGTTGGTTGGGCTGCGCATTTGCGCTCGACCCCAAGAGCTCCACCGGCTGGAGCGGGTCCTGGCATACGGTTCGAAATGGTCGCCGCATAACGGAGCGTCGATCAGCGGGAATCTTGATCAGAAGTCGAAAGTAGGAGGATGTCTAGGTGGGAATCGCCATTACCGAAGAACATCAGGAGCTTGCACGTGTCGTGCGGGCCTTCCTCGCGGAAAACGAGTCGCTCGGTGCAAATCGTGCGTTGCTGGAAGCTGAGGAAGAGGGGCTGCCCTCGTTCTGGAAACCCATGGCAGAACTCGGCTGGACTGGACTCCATCTTCCCGAGGCCTACGGAGGGCAGGGCTTTGGTCTCGAGGAACTCGTGGTCGTGCTCGAGGAGATGGGCCATGCGGTGGCGCCTGGCCCCTTTCTTCCCACGGTGCTCGCATCCACGGTGATCGCCACGGCAGGGAGCGATGCCCAGAAGCGTGACCTCCTGCCTGGACTTGCCGACGGATCGGTGGTCGGAGCGGTGGGCTTGGACGGCGCGCTCTCACGCAACGCCGACGGAAATGTCGAGGGCTCGGCGGGGCTGGTGTTGGGAGGGGGCCTCGCGAACCTTTTGGTGCTTCCCCTGGGCGACGACCTCATCGTCGTCGAACGAGAACAGAGTGGCGTTGCCGTCGAGGCGCGTAAGAACATCGACCCGAGTCGACGAGTTGCCGAAGTGACCTGCAGCGATGTTCGAGTCGAAGCGGACCGCGTCTTGTCCGGAGCACGCGCAACCGCGCTGCGGCTCGGCCGCAGCTTGGCCGCAGCCGAGGCCTCGGGCGGCGCACACGCCTGTACAGAGATGGCATCCGAGTATGCAAAGGTGCGGAAACAGTTTGGACGCACCATCGGCACCTTTCAGGCCGTCAAGCACCACTGTGCGAACATGATCGTCGATGCCGAGCAAGCCACGGCAGCAGCCTGGGATGCGGCGCGAGCCGAGGGGGATGACTTGCAGGCGGAATTGGCGAGCTGCGTCGCTGCAAGCATTGCCCTGCCTGCTTTTGCGCAGTGCGCTCAGGTCAGCGTCCAGGTCCATGGAGGGCTCGGCTTTACCTGGGAGCATGACGCCCATCTCTATGTGAGGCGCTCGGGCTCACTGTCGGCGATCTTCGGGCCGGTGGGTGCCGCCCAGGCCGAAGTTACCCGTCTAGCGGATGCTGGCGTACGTCGCGAGTTTACCCTGGAGCTTCCTCCCGAGGCCGAAGCCATTCGAGTAGAGGTGCGGGAGTTCGTCGAGTCCTACAAAAACCTCCCGGAGGATCAGAAGCGAAAGGCGTTGTCCGACAGTGGCTACCTGATGCCTCATTGGCCCAAACCCTGGGGGCGTGAGGCCGACGCCGTGGAGCAGTTGGTCATCGATCAGGAGTTTGAGGGCGTGGGCCGCACGAACCTGGGGATCAGTGGCTGGAACACGCTTACCATTGCCCAGCACGGAACGAAGGAGCAGGTGGAGCGGTGGGTCCGTCCGTCCATGGAGGGCGAGATCGAATTCTGTCAGCTGTTCAGTGAGCCCAATGCGGGCTCCGACGCCGCGGGCGTGCAAACCCGTGGAATCAAGGTCGATGGGGGTTGGCTCGTTACGGGGCAGAAGGTGTGGACGAGTAACGCGCACAACTGCAATCGCGGCTTCGCGACGGTTCGTACGGATCCCGATGCTTCCAAGCATGCAGGGATCTCGATGATGGTGGTCAATATGGAAGACGATGCCGTCGACATCCGACCGCTTCGTCAGGTGACCGGGCACTCGGATTTCAACGAGGTGTTCTTCAATGAATACTTCGTACCCGATGACGATGTCGTGGGTCCCGTCAACCAGGGTTGGGTCGTGGCGCGAAGCACTCTGGGCAACGAACGTGTCTCCATCGGTGGCGGAGGCTACGGGATGGGAGGTGGACATGGGTTGCTGGACCTTCGAGCCCTCCATGCGCCTGAGGATCCCGGTGTGGCGCGGGAGCTTGGAGCCCTGATCTCCAGAGAGCAGGTGATGCGCCTGTTGAATCTCCGCCGCGCAGCTCGTGCCGTCATTGGTGCCGAGCCGGGACCCGAGGGCAATGTCACGAAACTTCTCGGGTCCGAGAACATTCAACGATCGGCGGCTCTGGGGGCTCAACTCGCCGGTAGCGGGGCCGCCCTGGTTGAAGGGCGAGAAGGGATTGCGGCCATCAGTCTGCTGGCAGCGCGAGCAGGCTCCATCGCCGGGGGAACTTCGGAGATCGTTCGTAACCAGATTGCCGAGCGGATTCTGGATCTTCCGAGAGATC
The DNA here is from genome assembly GCA_022447545.1 of Myxococcota bacterium. Taxonomy (GTDB): domain Bacteria; phylum Myxococcota_A; class UBA9160; order UBA9160; family SMWR01; genus JAKVBI01. The sequence goes on along the minus strand of JAKVBI010000004.1, from coordinate 2,601 downwards.
CACTGCTGAAGTAGCGAGCAACCGCGTGTGGGGTCTTGGTGGCCCTACCCGCGGACACTTTGGGTGCAGTTTGGGGGAGCTGTTGACCGCCGTATGGATCAGCTGTTTCCGCTGACGAGTCGCTGCATGTTCTCGAACATGATTGCGCGAATGTCGGTTTCCGAAAGTCCCGTGAGTTCATTCTCGAACTCTGCGGGGTTGGCCAGTCCCTCAGGATGTGGGAAGTCGGACCCGAATAAAACCTGGCTGGCGCCAACTCCAGCCGCCAGACCGACGATGTCTTCTTCGTGATAGGGCGATACGAATACGTGCTGCTTGAGTACTTCGCTCGGCCGTCCCTTCACGTACCCCCCTGGCCATGGCCCATTGCGCCCCATCCCCTTCATCTTGTCCATGACTTTCATCAGGTACGGGACCCATAAAGATCCGTTCTCTACACTCAGCACCCGAATGTTCGGGAACCGTCCGAACAGATTGTGGAAGATCAGGGATGAGATGGTGTCCATGATTGGACGGTCGCCATAGAAGCTCGTCCATTGAAATGCCGACTGCATGTGGGATGACGGGTTTGCATTTTCTCCGAAATGAACCGACATCATCTCGTTGTAACCGGACTCGCCAATGTGGAGCGCTACGGCGAGACGCGCCTCGTTGACCCGCTCCCAGAAGGGGTCGAAATGAGCATCCGCGGGGGATCGTCCGAATGCGGGGCCCGGTCTCAGATGCACCACCCGGGCGCCGTGTTCCATGACCCACTCGAGTTCCGCGACGGCGCGGTCGACGTCCAGTAGGGAGAGCAGAGGAACCGCAAAGATTCTCCCGAGGTGATCGAAGCCCCAATCCTCGTGGAGCCAGCGATTGAAGGAGTGTAGGTTCGCGTAATTCTGCTCGACATCGTCTTTCATGGCTTGTTCGACGCAGACCGCGAGGGTCGGGAACAACAGGATCGACTGAAGGCCTTGCTCGTCCATCAACTGCAGCCTGGCGTCGCGATTGGTATAAGCGGGTTGAAGAGGCTCGACTAGCTGAGACTCCGAATAGCTCTCGTTCGACATGTTGCGAAGCATCTCGCGCAGTGCGCCCGGCTTGGTAACGTTTTCGGTGTAGGTGTTCTTGAGGAAGGTGAAGGGCTGGTCGCCGATCATCACGCGATCATTTCCAGCCTCGTCCTTGACCTGATGGATGGCTTTGTCGCGGAAGCGCGGCTCGATGTAGCGGCTGAAGGCATCGCGGGGTTCGTAGTAGTGGTTGTCGGCATCGAAGAGGAAAGAGTCGTTCGGGGCCATGGTGAGACCTTCAGGTTGAGGGTTCAGGAGTCATTGTACTCGGGGCACGCTGCGATGGGGGAGGGCGGGCTTCGAGGGTCGGTTGGGTGCGATTCCCTGAACCTTTCCGTCGACAGGGTGATGGGGCGTGTCGAACCAGGCGAGAATCGTCGAGAAGGTGTCCATGTGGGTGGTGGGTTGTGTCAGAGGAGCAAGGTTCCGATGGGGCATGACCGTGACGATGAAAGGAATTCGTTGATGTAGGGGGTCCTGCCAGTGGCCTCCGTCGGCTCCGCCCCCATGGTCACTCGTCACGATCACGAGCCACTGCTCGCCGTGCTTTTGCACCCGCGACTCGACGATGCCGATCAGCTCCGCAATGCGCGCGTCTACTCGGGTGATGGCCTCCATGTAGGCGTGATTGTCTCCGAATCCATGGTCGTGGCCCGCTCCGTCCACGAGATCGAAGATCACCACCACGACTTCGGCGTCGCCAGTTGTCAGAAGCTTCGATGCCCAGGAGGAGAGTGCGTCGTCCTGCCGATCGAAGACCTTGTCGCTCGAAAAACGGTGGGTGAGGTTGAGGGTCTTCGATTGGTTTAAATCGACATTGGGGCGGTCTGGGTTGTCCGGATCGAGTCCATTCTCGAAATCCAGCACGCCGGGCTTGAACCCGATGGAGATGCCGGGGATGAGTCGGACGATCGGAGCTGAGAGGGTGGGGGAGACGGCTCCCGCGGCAACTCTCAGCCCCTGTCGCTGTAAGAGCATGGGGAAGCTCGGGTATCGCGTCCGTGCTTCTGCGTAGCGGGCGACATCGTCGTTGCTCGCGACACCCAGCTTTCTGGGGTCGACTCCGGTGAAGACCGAGATCCAGCCCGGGGCACTTTGCCACACATAAGCAGGGTGGTGGTTGGGGGCGTCGTGGGCTAGCGCACAGTCTGCATCTTCGGGGGTTTTACAACGTGCGCTGGCGCCATTCTCGGCCAATTTTCGAAGTGCAGGAGCGTCCTCATCAACGAAGGCCCGTTGGTGGAGCAGGTGCCCAGCCAAACCATCGATGCCCACGACGAGTGCTCGCCGGTTCGTGTCCGGCGCTGGTTGTGCAGATTTTTGGGTTTCGTCTCCGCCACAGGCGATGCTGAGGGTCAGACCGGCGCCAAGCACCCACCTGATAGGCGGTGTCGGAAAGATCTTTCGGCGCGTTTGTCCCCGGTGGCTCCACATGCCAGCTGAAATTAGCGAAGCCACGGTGCGGAAAGCAGGACCACCGGGACCTCACGAAGTGGATTCCGAGACTCCGAGGGGTTGAATCGCCGTCCTCGGGAGGCCTTCT
>JAKVBI010000039.1 GCA_022447545.1 Myxococcota bacterium | reverse complement strand
CTTGCCGTGATCGACGTGCCCGATTGTCCCCACGTTCACGTGGGGCTTAGTCCGCTCGAACTTCTCCTTGGCCATGCATCCAATCCTTCGCTCACCTGTTCGGGGCTATGCCCTCAGGCTGTCTGGTTTCAATGATCCTTTTTTCATCCTCGGCTGCGGTGCGGCAACCGACTTCATCCCATGTTCGACGATTCCTCTCGGCCTCGACTCAGTGGTATACGATCTCCTTGGCCACATCCTCAGGGACTTTCGCGTTCTGAGAGAATTGCATCGTGTAGGTAGCTCGCCCCTGAGTCATCGACCGCAGGTGGTTGACGTACCCGAACATCATTGCCAGAGGCACTTCGGCCGCGATGACCTGAAGATTATTCCTCGACGTCAAGCCCGTGATGGTTCCACGTCGACTGTTGAGATCTCCTTGAACCGCACCCATGTAGGTCTCGGGTGTTACAGCCTCGACAGCCATCAGAGGCTCGAGCAGCACGGGAGATGCCAAGCGAAGTGCTTCGCGCATTCCCAGAGAAGCAGCAATCTTAAAGGAGCGCTCCGATGAATCGACGTCGTGCGCCTGGCCATCGACGAGGCGAACACAGACATCGACTACGGGATAGCCGGCGAGTGGACCACTGGAAGTAACTTCTTCACATCCCTGCTCGATGGCCCGAATGAACTCGCGTGGAACGGCACCACCTTTGACGGCGTGCTCAAAGGAAAAACCCGTGCCCGGATCTCCAGGGGAAACTTCGAGTTGCACCACGCCAAAGTCTCCGGATCCACCACTCTGCTTCACGTAGCGTCCCTCGGCAGCCGCATGTTCGGTAATCGTTTCCTTATATGCGACCTGAGGACGACCGACGTTCGCGTTCACATTGAATTCGCGAAGGAGCCGATCGGTGATGATTTCGAGATGGAGTTCGCCCATCCCGGCGATCAATGTCTGCCCGGTCTCTTCATCCGTCGAAACGCGAAACGATGGATCCTCAAGGGCCAATTGATCCAGAGACTGCGTCAGGCGATCGGTGTCTGCTTGTGTGCGGGGCTCGATGGCGATGGAAAGTACAGGCTCGGGAGACTCGAGCGACTCCAAAACGATAGGATGTTGAACTTCGCATAGAGTCTCGCCGGTAGCGACCTCCTTGAGTCCCACCACTGCCACGATGTCACCTGCATGAATCTCATCGATTTCCTGGCGCTTGTTGGCGTGCATTTGAAGCAGGCGGCCCAACCGCTCTTTACGCCCTCGCGTGGTGTTGAGCACTGTGCGTCCGGTCTTGGCACTCCCCGAATACACCCGCACGTAGGTGAGGTGGCCAACGTGCTTGTCGGTCATCAATTTAAAAGTGAGTGCTGAGAACGGCTCGGCATCGTCAGCCTTGCGCGATATTTCCTTGTCATTGTCAGGGTTGATTCCCTGGACCGGTGGAATATCGATAGGGGACGGAAGGAAGTCCACGACGGCGTCGAGAAGTGGCTGGACTCCTTTGTTCTTGAATGCAGCGCCGCAAAAGACAGGAACCATCTCCAGGCGAAGGGTCGCCCCTCGGATCGCCTTGCGAAGCTCATCAGCAGAGATTTCGTGACCATCGAGATACTTGGTTGCGACTTCGTCATCCTGGTCTGCGACGACTTCCAGCAGCCGCTCACGCGCAGTCTCTGAGCGCGCGACGAGATCCTCGGGAATCTCCCGTACTTCGAAGTCTGTTCCCTGGCTTTCGTCGTCCCAGAAAACTGCGCGCTCTTCGAGCAAATCGATTACACCCACGAACTGGTCTTCACTTCCGATGGGAACCTGCAGAGGCACAGGGTTGGCTCCCAGCCGCTCCTCGACCATCTCGACCGCGCGGTCGAAGTCGGCCCCAACGCGATCCATCTTGTTGATGAAAGCCAGGCGGGGAACACCATGATCATCGGCTTGGCGCCACACGGTTTCGGATTGCGGCTCGACGCCCGCTACACCACAGAAAACAGCGACGGCCCCATCGAGAACGCGAAGAGATCGTTCGACTTCGATGGTGAAATCGACGTGGCCGGGTGTATCGATGATGTTGATTCGATGGTCCTTCCAGAAGCTCGTGGTTGCCGCAGCGGTGATCGTGATACCGCGCTCCTGCTCCTGCTCCATCCAGTCCATGGTCGCCGCACCGTCGTGGACCTCACCGATTTTGTAATTCACACCGGTGTAGAACAGAATCCGCTCGGTCGTCGTCGTCTTACCGGCATCAATGTGGGCCATGATGCCGATATTGCGAGTCCGTTCGAGCGGAGTGGTACGGGCCATGGGTTCCAGTCGACTTCCTTGAAGATCCCGACTACCACCGATAGTGGGAGAAGGCCTTGTTGGCTTCGGCCATTCGGTGTGTGTCTTCTCGCTTTTTGACGCTCTCACCGCGTTCATTGGCAGCGTCGATAATTTCGTCGGCCAATTTTTCTCGCATGCTCTTCCCTGACCGTGAGCGCGCGTAGCCAGCCAGCCAGCGCATGGCGAGGGAGGTCGCTCGTTCGGGTCGAACCTCAACGGGCACCTGATAGGTCGCACCCCCGACGCGGCGGGACTTCACTTCGACACGCGGTCGGATGTTCTCCAAAGCCCGGCGGAACATCGCCAACGGATCGTTCCGTGTCTTCGATTCAATGACCTCGAAAGCACCGTATACGATCTTCTCCGCCACACCCTTCTTGCCGTCCAGCATGATGATGTTGGTGAAGCGACCCACCATGCGATCCTTGTACTTCGCATCGGGCTCGATGTTGCGCTTGGGAACTTCTCTACGTCGCGGCATCCAACAAGCCCTTTCGACTTCGTTCGTCGCCGAAGCAAACGGCCCTACTTGGGCCGCTTCGCACCGTACTTGGATCGTCCACGCTGGCGACCATCGACACCGGTCGTGTCGAGAGTGCCGCGCACGATGTGGTAACGGACACCGGGCAGATCCTTGACGCGGCCCCCGCGGACCAGAACCACCGAGTGCTCCTGAAGATTGTGTCCTACACCGGGGATGTAAGCGTTCACCTCGCGGCCATTGGTGAGCCGAACGCGTGCCACTTTCCGCAGGGCCGAGTTGGGCTTCTTGGGCGTCTTGGTAAAAACGCGCAAACAAACGCCGCGCCTCTGGGGGCAACTACCGAGGTCCGCAGCTTTGGATCGACTCACACGGCGCTTCCGGCCGGATCGAACCAGTTGTTGAATCGTGGGCATGATGAATCTCCCGGAACTCTCCCCAGCGGGATCCGTACAGTCCTGAATTACGCTGCCAGGATTCGCGTTCGACTCTCGTCGTTATGAGTCGAACCTCGTACCCAGTGACTGGCGCAGACAAGCCCCCTGTGCCCCATTCCCCGTCATCGAAAGGGCCGGAAGTGTCCGAATCGGATGCTTCAGGCGTGTGCCCTTCGAATGCTCAGGGACGGACCGTAGGAGGCAGGCATATCCCGAAAACCGCCGCAGTTTAGCTGGCTTCCGGCCTCTGTCAACGTTGGGCGTGGGGCTGGAAGTGGGTCTGGGAAGGCCCCGGAACACGCTCAAGGGAAATCCCCGCGGGGATCCCCGCTACCCACCGGAATAGGTTGCGAGTCAGGTTTCCACCGTGTCCGATGCCGGCGCCGCGGGGGCTGCTGTCATCCCCTCGCTCTCGGGCAAATCGGTTACAGCCGCCCCTTCTTCCGCGAACTCCGTGGATAGCTCGGACAGGACCGCCTCCTCGGGCCCTTCCAACATTCCCTCGGGAGCGTCGATTTGGATCCCGATTCGGTTGTACCTCGCCATACCCGTTCCCGCCGGGATCAAGCGCCCCATGATCACATTCTCTTTGAGCCCACGGAGATTGTCCGTTTTTCCCCACATCGATGCCTCGGTCAGCACCTTGGTGGTTTCCTGGAAGGACGCGGCGGAAATGAAGGATTCGGTGGACAGGGATGCTTTTGTGATCCCGAGAAGAAGCGGCTCAGCCACAGCGGGTTGTTTGCCCTCAGCCAACATTCGCGCGTTGACCTCCTCGAAGTTGCGCTTCTCGACCTGCTCACCCAGCAGGAAGTCTGTGTCTCCGACCTCCTTGACCTTCACGCGACGCAGCATCTGGCGAACGATCACCTCGATGTGCTTGTCGTTGATCTTCACGCCCTGCAGCCGGTAGACCTCCTGAACCTCGTCGACCAGATACTTGGAGAGTTCCTTCTCGCCCTTGATCTTCAAGATGTCGTGGGGATTTGAAGATCCATCCATCAACGGCTCGCCCGCCCGAACTCGGTCGCCCTCATGGACGCTGATGTGTTTGCCCTTGGGAATCAGATATTCCTTGGGCTCCGCATCCTCATGATCGGGTGTAATGACGATCCGCCGCTTTCCACGCGAGTCGTCTCCAAAAGAAACCGTGCCGTCGATCTCCGTCACGATGGCAAAGTCCTTGGGCTTACGAGCTTCAAACAGTTCGGCCACTCGCGGAAGACCACCGGTGATGTCCTTCGTCTTGGTCGTCTCACGAGGCATTTTTGCCAGGACGTCGCCAGCAGCTACTTCCTGCCCATCCACCACAGCCAAGTTCGCCCCGACCGGCAACTGCGCCGTGGCAATCGTCTCCCCTGCACTGTCCTTGATGAACACACGCGGTCGAAGTTCCGGGTCCTTGGACTCGATGATCACCTTGGAGGACAGGCCGGTGAACTCGTCCACCAACTCCTTCATGGTGGCACCCTCAACAATGTCGGCAAAGCTCACCGCGCCGTTGCCATCCGAGAGGATGGGGTTCGCAAAGGGGTCCCATTCGACGAGCATTTCGCCGTTTTTGACCTGCTGTCCGTCGTCGGCCCAAACGTGTGCTCCGTAGACCACAGGGTATCGTTCACGTTCGCGACCACTCGGATCGAACAAACCGATCTCGGCATTCCGGCTCATGGCGATCTTTCGCCCCTCGCGGTCCGTGACCGTCCGAAGGTTCGTGTACCGAACCACACCCTCACTCGAAGCCTCGGAGTGGCTCTGTTCCACCCGGCGAGTGGCAGCGCCACCAATATGGAATGTACGCATCGTCAACTGCGTACCCGGCTCACCAATGGACTGGGCCGCGATCACCCCGACCGCTTCCCCGAGATGAACCAATTCGCCGCGCGCGAGATCTCGCCCGTAGCACAAGCTGCAGACGCCGAAGTTCGTATCGCAGGTAAGGACCGAGCGAATGAGCACCGACTCGACACCTGCATTTTCTACGATCCGCACTCGCTCCTCGGTAATCTCCTGGCTCGCGTCGATCAACACTTCATCATTCAAAGGATCTTTTACGCTCTCGAGTGTCACTCGGCCGAGAATCCGCTCGCTGAGGGGCTCGATGATCTCACCGCCTTCTACGAGGTGTCCGACTTCGATCCCATTGACAGTGCCACAGTCAGTCTCTCGGATGATCATGTCCTGGGAGACATCCACCAACCTCCGCGTCAGATAACCGGAGTTAGCGGTCTTCAAGGCAGTATCGGCCAAGCCTTTTCTCGCACCATGGGTGGAAATGAAGTACTGCAGCACCGAGAGCCCCTCGCGGAAATTCGAGGTGATCGGCGTCTCGATGATCTCCCCCGAGGGTTTTGCCATCAGACCACGCATACCCGCCAGCTGGCGCATCTGCTGAGCCGATCCTCGAGCTCCGGAATCTGCCATCATGTAGATCGGGTTGAAACTGGGTACCTGAACTTCGTCGCCTTTGTCGTTGGTTACGGTGTCTGTACCCAAGCGATCGAGCATCTGATCGGCCACCTGCTCCGTCGTCTCCGCCCAGATGTCGATAACTTTGTTGTAGCGCTCTCCATCCGTGATCAGGCCTTCCTGATACTGGGAATCGATCTCGCGGATCTCGGTTTGCGCCTGGTCGATGAACAACTGCTTGTCCGATGGGATCTGCATATCTCCGATACAGATCGAAATACCAGCGCGTGTCGCATGCTGGTATCCCAAAGTGCGCAGTCGGTCGGCCAGGATCACCGTTGCCTTGTTGCCCAGGCGCCTGTACGCCTGGTCCATCAATTCCCCGAGGGCTTTCTTGTCCATGACGGAGTTGATGAACTCGAAGGGAATCTCGTCGGGCACGACCTCCTTCAAGATCATCCGGCCGGTGGTGGTCTCGACAGATTCTCCATTGATTCGAACCTTGATCGCAGCATGGAGGCCCAATTCGCCCGCATCGTATGCGAGACGAACCTCTTCGGGGCTCGCAAAATGCATCCCCTCGCCGGGACTTTCGTGCTGTTCACGTGTCATCCAATAACAACCCAGAACGATGTCCTGGCTCGGACCAATGATTGGGCGGCCGGTGGCAGGACTCAGAATGTTGTTGGTCGACATCATGAGCACCCGAGCTTCGATCTGAGCCTCGACCGAAAGGGGAACGTGTACGGCCATCTGGTCGCCATCGAAGTCGGCGTTGAAGGCAGCGCAAGTCAGCGGGTGAAGCTGTATCGCTTTGCCATCGATCAGGACTGGCTCAAACGCCTGGACGCCCAGGCGGTGCAGGGTGGGTGCCCGGTTGAGAAGCACCGGATGCTCCTGAATCACCTCGGCGAGAATGTCCCAGACTTCGGGATATTCCTGTTCGACCATCTTCTTCGCAGCCTTGATGGTGGTGACGTAACCACGCTGCTCCAATTTGGAGTAGATGAATGGTTTGAACAGTTCGATCGCCATGCGGTTCGGGATACCGCACTGGTGTAGCCGAAGCTCAGGTCCGATCACGATGACCGATCGGCCCGAATAGTCGACCCGCTTCCCCAGCAGATTCTGGCGGAAGCGACCCGTCTTGCCCTTCAGCATGTCGGATAGAGACTTGAGCGGGCGTTTGCTCGGTCCGGTAATCACTCGACCTCGTCGACCGTTATCGAACAGAGCGTCTACGGCTTCCTGCAGCATTCGCTTCTCATTGCGAATGATGACTTCTGGGGCATTCAATTCCTGCAAACGCTTGAGGCGATTATTCCGATTGATGACCCGGCGATAGAGGTCGTTGAGGTCACTCGTAGCGAATCGCCCTCCGTCCAAAGGAACCAGCGGACGAAGATCGGGAGGAATGACCGGAATATTTTCGAGAATCATGTTCTCCGGCCGATTCACAGACTCTCGGAATGCATCCATCACCTTGAGGCGTTTGCTGATCTTCTTGCGTTTCGCCTCACTCGTAGCCTCCCGCAATTCGACGCGAAGGCGTTTGCACTCGTCATCGACATCGAGGGAACTGAGCATTTCCCGAACGGCTTCCGCACCGATCCCCACTTCGAACGTGTCTCGTCCATGGGTTTCCCGTGCTTCGACCAATTCTTCGTCGTTCAGCAATTCGCCGAATTCGAGTTCCGTATCACCGGGGTCCGTGACGATGTGCGATTCGAAATAGAGCACCTTCTCGAGATCCCGAAGCGTGATCTCGAGAATGTTTCCGATGCGCGATGGCAATGACTTCAAAAACCAGATATGCGCGACAGGGCTGGCCAAAGTGATGTGACCCATCCGCTCACGCCGCACCTTCTGCTGGATGACCTCGACGCCGCACTTTTCACAGACGACGCCTCTGTGCTTCATGCGCTTGTACTTGCCGCAGTTGCACTCATAGTCCTTCACGGGTCCAAAAATTTTGGCGCAGAACAATCCATCGCGTTCGGGCTTGAAGGTCCGATAGTTAATGGTCTCCGGCTTCTTGACTTCGCCGTAGGACCACTCACGGATCTTGTCCGGGTCGGCAATGGAGATCTTGAGACCGCTGAATACCAACGGATCCTTAGGTTTCTCGAAGAGATTGTAGAGATCGCGCAAGTGGATTCTCCCTGCTCAGTTCTTGTCTTCGATGAGGTCTACGTCGAGTGCGAGGGCCTGTAGTTCCTTGACCAACACATTGAAACTCTCAGGCAACCCGGGCTCGAGAACGTTTTCGCCCTTCACGATCGACTCGTAGATACGAGTCCGGCCGAGGACGTCGTCGGATTTGACGGTGAGAAATTCCTGCAAGCCGAACGCGGCACCGTATGCCTCGAGGGCCCACACTTCCATTTCTCCGAGCCGCTGACCGCCAAACTGCGCCTTGCCCCCCAGTGGCTGCTGGGTAACGAGGCTGTAGGGCCCAATACTCCGAGCGTGGATTTTGTCTGCGGCGAGATGGTGGAGCTTGAGCATGTAAAGCACTCCGACGGTCACTTCGGAATCAAATGGCTCGCCCGTACGCCCGTCGAAGAGAATGGTCTGTCCCGTGCCCGGTAGCCCTGCACGTTCGAGTTCGGAACGGATCTCATCCTCCTTGGCACCATCGAACACTGCGGTTGCGATGTGGATGCCGCTCTTGACGTTATCAGCGAGAGAGAGAACGCCTTCGTCCGTCAGGGCATCGATTTGGTCGGAGAGCTCATCGTTCGAGTACACACCCTTCAGACGGTCGCGAACCTGAGCCACTTCCATTTTCGTGTGCCCCTCGAGCAAACTTCCGATCTGTTGGCCCAGCCCCTTTGCCGCCCAACCGAGATGGGTTTCGAGGATCTGTCCGACATTCATTCGCGAGGGCACGCCCAGCGGGTTAAGCACGATGTCCACAGGCGTACCATCTGCTTGATAGGGCATGTCCTCTTCCGCGAGGATTCGGGAGATCACTCCCTTATTGCCGTGGCGACCCGCCATCTTGTCGCCCACCGACAGCTTTCTTTTGATGGCGAGATAGACCTTGACCATCTTGAAGACGCCCGGGGGCAACTCATCCCCCTTCCGCAAACGGGCAATCTTCTCGTCAAAGACGGCTCTGATAAGCGCCGACTGCTCGTCGACCGCGCCGACCATTCGATCGATCTGAGATTGTACTTGAGCGTCCGTAACCTGAATCTGGCTCCAGCGGTGTTTGGGGATCTGGTTGAGAATCTCGTTGGTGATTTCATCCTTCGCTTCGAGCCAGACGGTATCCGTGCGGTCATCACTGATTCGATTCGCAGCGGACTTCCCCAAAACGAGGTCGCGAACTTTGTTCATCGCGCTGTCGAAAATGATCCGGACCTCATCGTCCTGATCCTTTCGAAGCCGTTCGATGTCCTGCTCTTCGATGGCCTGCGCACGCTCGTCTTTTTCGACCCCACGCCTCGAAAAGACCTGGGCGCCGATGACAGTCCCCGTCACTCCAGGAGGAACTCGCAGTGAGGTATCTCGGACGTCTCCTGCTTTTTCGCCGAAGATGGCGCGCAGAAGCCTTTCCTCGGGCGAAAGTTGCGTTTCTCCCTTGGGCGTGATCTTGCCGACCATGACGTCGTCGGACTGGACCTCTGCACCGATGCGAACGATTCCCGACTCGTCGAGGTCGCGGAGAGCGTCTTCGCCGACGTTCGGAATGTCCCGGGTGATCTCTTCTTTGCCGAGTTTTGTATCGCGGGCAACGCACTCGAACTCTTCGATGTGAATCGAAGTGTACGAGTCGTCTTTCACGACCCGTTCGGAGATGAGAATCGAGTCCTCGAAGTTGTATCCGCCCCAGGGCATGAAGGCCACGACGACGTTTCGCCCCAAAGCAAGCTCACCGCGTTCCGTTGCGGGGCCATCTGCGATGACCTGTCCCCGTTTGACGCGCTGCCCTTTTCGAACGATGGGCTTCTGGTTGATGCAAGTATTCTGATTCGATCGCTGATACTTGATCAAGTTGATGATGTCGATGTTAGAGCCGTCCGAATCTCCGTCATCGGGGTTGATGACGATTCGCGAAGCATCGACCGACTCAACGACCCCGTCCCGCTTTGCAACGACCGTGACCCCTGAATCTCTGGCGACGACGGCCTCGATCCCAGTCCCCACCAAAGGCGCCGAAGTCCGCATGAGCGGAACTGCCTGGCGCTGCATGTTCGAGCCCATTAGCGCGCGGTTGGCATCGTCGTTTTCCAAGAATGGAATCAGGGACGCTGCGACGGAAACCAACTGATTCGGAGAGACGTCCATCATGTCGACTTCCGACGGAGGAATCGTCACAAAGTCGCCGGCCTTGCGAGACTGGACGAGTTCGCGGACGTATTGACCCTCCTCATCGACCGGAGCGTTTGCCTGGGCGATGGTCATCTTCTCCTCATCGAGTGCCGATAGGTATTCGACGCTGCCGGATACCTTTCCCTCTTCCACGACTCGATAGGGTGTTTCGATAAACCCGAGTTCGTTGACTCTCGCGTAGGTAGAGAGAGACGCGATGAGGCCAATATTCGGCCCTTCGGGAGTTTCGATGGGACAGATCCGACCGTAGTGAGTCGGGTGGACGTCGCGGACCTCGAATCCCGCCCTTTCGCGTGTCAGCCCGCCCGGCCCAAGGGCCGACAAACGACGCTTGTGGGTGATCGCTGACAGTGGATTCGTTTGATCCATGAACTGGGACAACTGACTCGATCCGAAAAACTCTTTGACGACGGCTGACACCGGTTTCGAATTGATCAAATCGTGTGGCATCAAGGTCTCGATCTCCTGGAGGGACATACGCTCTTTGATGGCGCGTTCCATCCGAACGAGACCGATGCGGTATTGGTTTTCCAGCAACTCGCCTACGACGCGAACCCGGCGATTCCCCAGGTGGTCGATGTCGTCGACCCGTTTGTCCGGATCCGTTCCATTCTTGAGCTCTACGAGATATTTGACCGCGGCGAGGATGTCTTCCCGGCGCAAGGTCGAGAGTTCGTCGAGAATGCTTTCTTCCACGGGACCGCTGGGACCGAGCGGTTGGTGTTGAACCTGCGCAGCTGGGTCAAAACCCAGCTTGTGATTGACCTTCAACCGACCAACCCGCGAGAGGTCATAGCGTTCTGGATTGAAGAAGAGGTTCCAGAACAGGTTCGTCGCTGTATCGATCGTCGGCGGATCGCCGGGTCGGAGACGACGATAGATCTCGATGATCGCCTCGTCGGCCGTCAAGGTCTTGTCGAGGAGTAGCGTGTCTCGAATCGCGGTACCGGTCGTGAGCGGATCAAGGTAAAGGAGAGGGAACTCGTTGATCCCTCGCGCGCGAAGTTCTTCGAGGTGCGCTTCGGTGATCTCCTCGTTGCACTCGACGATGACTTCACCAGTCGTTTCATCCACGAAGTCGACGGGAGCTACGCGCTTGATCGCATCTTCCCGGATGATGTCCGTGGGCGAAACCGTGATCCACTCAATCCCGGCTTCGCGGATTTTGCGAACACTGGCGGACGTGAACTTCCTGTCCTTTTTGACGAGAAGGCTTCCCTCGGCGTCTCGGACATCCTCTGTACAACGCTGTCCGACGAGAGCACACGACTCGACCTTCTTCGCGTACTTCTTGCCGTCTTCTCGGACAATTTCACTGTTGTAAAATTCAGCGAGGATCTGCTCGGGCGAGTAGCCAAGCGCCTTGAGCAGGACGGTCACGTGCATTTTTCGTCGGCGGTCGATCCGCGCGAACAGCAGATCTTTGTGGTCGAATTCGAGATCCAGCCAGGAGCCGCGATACGGAATCATCCTGCAGGAGAAGAGTTTCTTCCCTGCTGCTGAGACGGTGGTGGAAATCGTCGTGTCGAAGAAGAGACCGGGAGAGCGGTGAAGCTGTGAAACGATCACCCTCTCCGTACCGTTGATGATGAAGGTGCCGTTCCCGGTCATAATCGGAACTTCCCCGAAATAGACCTCCTGCTCCTTCACATCCCGTATCGCCTGGGATCCGTCGGCTTCGTCCCAGGCCACGAGCCGAATCGTCACCTTGAAGGGTGCCGCGTAGGTCATGCCCCGCTGCAAGCACTCCTGAACGTCGTACTTCGGTTCTTCGAGTGTGTACCCGACGAACTCCAGGGACGCGGTGTCGTTGAAGTCCTTGATTGGAAAGACGGAGTTGAAGACTGCTTGCAGTCCCGTGTTCTCACGTTTCTCTGGTTCGACTTCCGCCTGAAGAAATCTCTCGAACGTCTGATTCTGGATTTCAATCAGGTTCGGTATCTCTACGATACGGGGGATTTTCGCAAAACTCTTGCGAATACGAGGCATGCTTTCGGAGATGAGGATCTCTGTCACGGGATCGTCTCTGCCTCCAATCGGAGAGTGGCCCAGCTTTCGCGGGCGCACGGAGCGTTGAGAACTCTAACTAGCTACCGGCATGGCATCGTGTCGGGGGGAAACGACGCCAGACGGACCTCTATTTGATGTCGACCTGACCACCAGCGCCTTCGATCTGCTCTTTGATCTTTTCGGCCTCGTCTTTGGCCACGGCTTCCTTGACGGGCGTCGGGGCACTCTCCACCAGTTCCTTCGCCTCTTTGAGGCCAAGACTGGTGATAGCGCGGACTTCCTTGATCACCTGGATCTTCTTGTCCCCAGCCGACAGCAGGACGACATCGAACTCGTCCTTCTCTTCGGCGGCGGCCTCGGGAGCTGCGGCGGCTGCAACGGCTACCGGAGCTGCGGCGGAGACACCCCATTTTTCCTCGAGGAGTTTCGCCAGATCGGCAGCTTCCATGACTGTCAGGCTGGATAGGGTTTCTGCGATTTCGTTCAGATCGGCCATCGTTGGGTCCTTCTATTGGCTGTGGGTGCGATTTCAGGAGTGTGAGCGCAGTAGCTCACAATGGGTTGCATTGGTCACAGTGGAGGCTCTCAGCCTTCACTGCCGAGTTGTTCCCGGCGAGCATCAGTCAGCCTCGCCAATTGTTCTCCCGGCGTGCCGAGGAGTCTTACCAGTTTCGTTCCGGGTGCCTGGAGCAGTCCGACGATCTTCCCGCGCAACTCCTCCAGGCTGGGAAGTGTCGCCAACACCCCGATTTCCGTCGGAGTGACGCTGCTGCCATCGAGCACTGCCCCCTTCAACTCGAAGGCCTCATGGTCCTCGGAGAACGTGGACAGAATTTTGGCGAGGCCCACCGGGTCGCCGTAGGAGAGGGCGATCACGGTCGGGCCGTTAAAATGGTCCGTCATGGCTTCGAATTCGGAGCCATCCGCAGCCCGGCGCAGCACCGAATTCTTGACGACTCGATACTCGTAGTCTTCGCCGCCTTCCTTGTGAATCTGCCGCCGCAATTCGTTGACCGATTGCACGTCCAGACCGCGGTAGTCGGCGACGTAGACGGAGTTGGCACGGCTGAACTTCTCCTTCAGCGTTTCGACCTGCTCTATCTTTTGTGCTTTCAACAGCACGCGCATTCTCCTCCAGGAACCCGGGGAGTGCCGGGGCCCTGCCGTAAACGACCTCGATCAGGCAGAAGCCGGTAGGCTGGCCGGGTCGATCCGGATTCCCGGCCCCATGGTCGACGATATCGTGATCTTGATCAGGTACGTGCCCTTCGCCACAGCCGGTTTCGCCTTGACGACGGCACCGATCAATGCACTCGCGTTCTCGACGAGATGGTCCGCCTCGAACGACTGCTTCCCAATGGCCGCATGAATGATGCCCGCTTTATCGACCCGGTATTCGACTTTGCCCGCCTTGTTCTCCTGCACTGCCGTGGCGACGTCCATGGTGACCGTGCCCAACTTGGGATTCGGCATGAGGCCCCGAGGGCCGAGGATCTTTCCGAGACGTCCGACCACGCTCATCATGTCGGGAGTCGCAATGACCCGCTCGAATTCCATCCAGCCCTCATCTTGGATCTTCTTGGCGAGTTCTTCGCCTCCCACGTGGTCGGCGCCGGCATCCTTTGCTTCCGCCTCCTTCTCGCCCTTGGCGAAAACCAGAACCCGGGTGTCCCCCCCGAGGCCGAAGGGCAACACGATCGCGCCACGCACCATCTGATCCGCATGCCTGGGATCCACCCCCAGATTCAAGGCCAGGTCGATGCTTTCATCGAATTTCGGTGTGGGCATGCTCTTGAGGAGGCTCACAGCGTCGGTGAGCGTGTACATCGAGTCTCGGTCGATCTGAGCCAGAGCAGAATCGAAGCGTTTTCCAGCCATTGATCAACCCTCCACTTCGATGCCCATGGACCGGGCTGTCCCTTCGACGATTTTCATCGCCGCGTCCACGTCGTACGCATTCAGGTCCGTCGCCTTGATCTCCGCAATCTCTCGAACCTGCTCGCGAGTCACCTGCCCAACCTTGTCGCGATTCGGCACCCCCGACCCCTTAGCGATCTTCGCCGCCCGCTTCAGCAGGACTGCTGCGGGGGGAGTCTTCAACTCGAAGGTGAACGACCGATCCGCATAGATCGTGATGACCGCCGGAATGATCAGTCCCTGTTGGTCCTGAGTTCTCGCGTTGAACGTCTTACAGAACTCCATGATGTTGACTCCGTGCTGTCCTAGCGCAGGACCCACCGGAGGCGAGGGGTTCGCCTGGCCAGCGGGGCACTGGAGTTTCACGACTGCTTGTACCTTCTTTGCCACTCTGCAGTTTCCTCAGGCTTTTTCCACGTTGGTGTAATCGAGCACCACGGGAGTTGCCCGACCGAATACATGGACCATGACCTTCAACTTTTCCTTCTCGGACATCACCTCGTCGATGTAGCCCGAGAAATTCGCGAACGGTCCGCTGATCACTCTCACGTTCTCGCCGTCTTCGAACAAGATCTTCGGCTTGGGCTTGCTGGCTCCGTCCTGGATCTGCTGAGTCATCCGTGCCACTTCGTCGTCGGAGATCGGCGGGGGATGTTTGTCGTTGCCCACGAAGCCCGTGATCTTCGGGGTGCCGTTGACGATGTGCCAGGTTTCGTCGGTGAGATCCATGCGTACGATGATGTATCCGGGGAAGTACTTTCGCTTGGAGGTGCGCCGCGATCCCTTCACCATCTCGACCACGGTTTCCTCGGGAATGAGCACCTCGTCGAAGAGATCCTCCTTCCCCATGGCCTTCGCGCGTTCCAACAAACTCTGCATGGCCTTGGCTTCATGGCCCGAATACGTGTGGACGATGTACCACTGTTTCGCCATCTAAGTTCTCCGCGTTCGTACGAACGCTCCGACAGAACAAACCCGTGAGCAGTCGACCCTGAGGCCGGCCCATCACTCAGCCACTATCCACCCGGCAAAATCCACTGAATCAACTGTCCCAGCAGGGCATCTACTAGACTGAGGGCCGTCGTGATGATCGCGACGATCACGACCACGCCAATCGTCCCTGCAACGGCCTCCTTCTGCGTCGGCCAGGTGATTTTTTTCGCTTCAACGATGACTTCGCGCGCAAACTGTCGCGAGTCACTGACCCATACGGCGGGGCTCCATTCCATGGCGCTGCTCAATGCCTCCGATCCACGGGACGAACACCTCCTACCGACATCTCCGCCTCGCACACAACCACCCAAGTCTGGCAGGCGCGGAGGGACTCGAACCCCCAACCGCCGGATTTGGAGTCCGGTGCACTTCCAATTGTGCTACGCGCCTCGATTCGTTTCGGGGACAAGGCTTCGTCTCCACACTGGGAGGTGAACGGTTGCAGTAACACGTCCCTCTCCTACTCGATGATCTCGGCGACGACACCGGCGCCAACGGTGCGACCGCCCTCGCGAATCGCGAAACGCAACTCTTTG
>JAKVBI010000038.1 GCA_022447545.1 Myxococcota bacterium | reverse complement strand
GCCTGATTTTGCGCTGAACGCGGCGTCGCCGGCCGAGAGCATTTCGTCCAACAACAGTACATCTGGCGCGATGTGGATGGAGATCGCGAACCCCAATCGAATCCGCATGCCGCTCGAATAACTCCGGACCGGCGCGTCGATGAAATCGCCGAGTTCGCTCAATTCGATGATGTCATGGGTGCATGCTTCGAGCTTTTCGTTCTTGATTCCCAACATGCTGCCGCTAAACAGGATGTTCTCGCGGCCCGTGAGATGCGCGTTGAAGCCCACTCCGAAAGTCAGGAGGCAACCCACCTGGCCCACGGTCGAAACCTCACCGTGGTCGGGTGCGAGGATTCCCGCGAGTGTTTTGAGGAGCGTCGTTTTTCCCGAGCCGTTCGGTCCGATCAGCGCTGCAATTTCTCCGGTGCGGAGTTGGAAGCTCACGTCACTCAGGGCCCAAACGGCTTCCCGACGGGCTCCCGCCGCACCGGCGGAGGAGAGTTTTTTCACCAATGCCTGCGTGAAGGTCGAGCGCAGGGTCATCTCTTCATGTTGGTAGCGGACGAGGTACTTGACCCCCAAGTCCCGTGCGGACACTGAGAAATCCTGGGCGGTTCGGGGGTTGTCGGGGGGCATGAGGGGTGACCAGAAGCGCAAGGCTCAAGGAGGGACGATTGATGGGTGGCCGATGGCTCACTCTAACAGAGCCTCGCACCCCTCGCCTCGCGACGCCTCGCGGAGACTCTTTCCATCGCCTTTGCGAATCACGGAACGAGTACCTACACCTACACACGATGCGTTCGAGAGAAGATGGAACCGTGGGAGTCGCCACGCTGGATGAGGTTCCCGTAATGATCTTGGCGGGAGGTCTCGGAACCCGGCTCGCGAGTGTCTTGCCGAATGTGCCCAAAGGGCTGGCGGATGTGGCGGGGCGGTCGTTTCTCGAGCTGCAAATCGATCTTCTGCGAAGAGCCGGTGCGCGTCGCTTTGTTCTGTGTGTTGGGCACCTGGCGTCTCAAATCCGTTCGGTTCTCGGCGATGGTCGTCAGCTCGGGGTTTCCATCGAATATTCGGTGGAGGATCCCGCGCGCCTGCTAGGCACGGCCGGGGCGATCCTCAATGCTTTTGGTTTCATCGAGTCGCGCGCACTCGTTCTCAACGGAGACACCTATTTCGACATTGATTACGCTGGTTTCGTGGCGCGGCATGTCGAAAGGTGTGCCCGGGCCGAGACCATCGCAACCCTCGCGGTGGCGCAGGTGGAGGATGCGTCCGACTTTGGGACCGTCGTGTTGAGCGGCGCTGGAACCCGAGTTGTGGAGTTTCGCGAAAAGGAATCGAGTCGGGCTGGGAGGGCTGGTTTGGTGAATGCGGGCGCCTATATGGTCGAAGCCGAGCTGTTGAAGTCGATCGAGGATTCCATCCCTCAATCCCTGGAGCACGATGTTTTGCCCCGTGCTCTTTCAGAAGGCGGTGAGATCGCATCCGAGGTGTTCGAGGAGTCGTTCTACGACATCGGCACGCCCCGCTCGTTGGCTCGGTTTCTGGAGTGGTATGACTCGACGGTACGGCCCCAGCCGTCTTGAGTGCGAGAAGGGCTTCCGTCTGGTTGTCGGAGAGACGGTGGGAGTGGGTGAGGGGTTAGATCAGGCTGTTGATGTCCTGCTTGAGCGCTAGAAAACTGGGCTGCCAGTAGTTGCTCAGCGTGCACTTGAGGGTGTCTGGCGAGAACCAGGATTCCAGCCGCTGATAGATTGCCCTCGCTCGTTCGAAGCGTTCTCTCAGGGGTTCGAGTTCCTCGGGGATTGATTCCTTTGAGAGATTCGTATGCCGGTGCTGGTCGGATATCTGTTGAGCGGGAATGGGAATGTCGACGCCCAAAATTTCGCAGATTCTACTGAAGGTCTCCGCGCTGAAGCGGTCGTGAAAGATCACGTGAACTCTGGAGAAGGATAGATACATGTCGAGTATCAATGAGGTCGTGTGTAGCCAGACCTGCAGGCAATCTCCCAGTGTGAGGTCCTGGAACATGCGGTGCATCGAGACGGCATTTTCGACCGGGTCGCGGATCGTCATGAGGTAAGTGGAGGCATAAAAGGTCCCGGACTGGAACTCGAAGAATCTCTCTTGGCGTGTAGCCCTTGAGCTTTGATTCTGCGGGCCGAAAAACTCGAAGAATCTCTCCTGGGGTGTCGGTTTTGCGTATTGTGTCCGGGGGCTGAAGGCGACCTTCTCTCCGACGTATCGATGTCGCTTGGCAAGTTCCAGCAGGAACGACAGTCCATCCCCTTCGGGTCGAAGCAATCGGGGCAACCAGTTCCCCTTGGTGTAGACGTTTTTCATTCCGCTGTGTTTCTTGTTGATGTGCTCGCGGAATCCGCGCCTCGAATGGGATTCCCAGAGGTCTGCCTCGTTCAACAGGTAAATCTCTTTCGAAAGATTGAGGCAGTCTGTGAGAATGGTGGTCCCCGACCGTGCACTTCCGAGAACGAACAAACCGCGTTTCTCGAGTTCGAGCAGTTGGCTCTCCGTCGAAGGTTCGTTCGTTCGTTCGATGTGCTTGGTCACGAGTTGCCTTTGCTGAGTTGTGCTTCTGTTGCTGCCCTGATCCTGGGGAGACGTCGGAGCGGCTCGTAGGTTGTTGGGTGCGAGACCCTCTGCGATGGGCGCCTGGGGGGCTCAGCTGTGGACGACGCGGGTTCCCGGGGCGTTCAATCCGGTGGGGATCTCGGTCAGGTAGTGGAGATTCTTGCGGAAGCCGTCCTGGCGTTCGGGGGGGACGAAGAACAGGATGAAGCCTCCACCGCCGGCGCCCAGGAGTTTTCCACCCAGGGCGCCCGAGGAGAGGCCTTCCTGGTAGATCTTCTCGACGGTTTCGTTGGTGATTCCCGCGGTCAGGGATTTCTTCATCATCCAGCCCCGGTGGAGTAGTTCGCCGAATGGGTCCAGGGGCCCATGTGCCGTCAGGATGTTATGCCCTTCGTCGACCATTCTACGCAGGGCCAGCAGTTCGTTTTTTCGATCGCTGGCGTCGCGTTCGTAACCCCGAGCCAGGGGCTCGGCGCGTCGCTTGATGCCCGTGTAGAACAGCATGCAGTGGTTCTGGATTTCTTCCAGGCGGCGTTCAGTCAACTGGATGGGGTGTACGAGGATGTCATCGGTCGCTCGAAACTCGACGACGTTGAAGCCTCCCACTGCTGCCAGGACCTGGTCCTGACATCCCACGGCTTCGCCCAGGGCTTCTCGTTCGACCGCGATGGCCTGGTAGGCGAGTTCCAGAGGGTCGGTGCGGTTTCCCTGGAAGGCGTGCAGAGCATTGAGCAACCCCACCACGAAGGTCGAAGATGAGCCCAGGCCCGTGAAGGCGGGCAGTTCTGCCGCGTAATCGACTTCGACGTCGCGTTCAATGCCGCACCAGCGAAGGCATTCGCGGAACGGCGCATGCTCGAGTTCTTCGATGGAGTCCACGCATTCGACCTTGCGATAGGAGACTCGCACCGAGTAGTCGAAGAGCTGGCTATAGAACCGCGACACGGAGAAGAAGGCCGACTTGTCGATGGCGGTGGCAAGGACGGCTCCCCCGTGTTGTTCGAAATGCGCCGGGTAGTCGGTCCCACCCCCGAGAAAACTCACTCGCAGGGGGGTCTGTGTGATCAGCATCCCGTTCCTCTCGCGTGTGGGGCGGAAGATATCTCAGCTTCCTGCTGATCCTCGATGAATTGCTGCACCGTCTTTCGCGTTTCCGGAACGCTCAGCATCTGGCTGAGTTTATCGACGGAGACCTGGTAGCGAACCCGGGGGCTGTCGGGTTGCACGGGTACGTCGGTGCCGGCCCAGGCCATCACCTCGCGCAGGGAAACGACACCACTTCCGCACACGTTGACTTCGGTGCCCTCGACACGGTTTGCGACCAGGTCCATCACGAGGTCCGCCGCAGTATCGGTGTGGAGGAATTGGAGTTCACTGGCGGGATCGAGCCACAGGGGGCCCCCATTCAAGACATCGTAGACGGCATTCTTCTTCAGTCCGGGGCCGACGAAACCCCCCATTCTGGTGATCAGCCACCGGGGTGCTTCGTGGCGAACGCACTGTTCGGCCAGGAACTTGTGGAACCCATAGGGGGTTTGCCCGGCTGGATCGAGAGGTTGGTCTTCTCGGGTGGTTTCCGGAGAGGAGCAGTCCGCGTAGACGTCGCAACTCGACACGTGCACGTAGAGCGCCACGCGGAAATCCAGAAGCGTTTGGCGGACGCTTCGAACGTTGGCGTCGAAATCCCATAGGGGATCCTCCCGGGCGCGGGGTTTGCTGGAGTTTCCATTGGAATTGATGAAGACATCGCAAGATGTCCCCACCAGCGAGTCGTAGTTTCCCCGGGTCACGGTGGTGAATTCGAGGCCCCTGGACTGGCAATGACGCACGAAGGCAGATCCTACGAAGCCTTCGCCGCCGAGGATGTAGATCACAGTGTCATCCTAGAGGCGCAGTCCATCACTGCGGGTGTCGTAGTGCTGGGCCAGCCAGTCGATTGTTCGCGTCAACCCCTCGCGAAGTGGTGTCGAGCAGTGAATTCCCATGCCCTGGAGTCGCTTGACGTCGAAGATCTTGACCTTTTGGCCATCCGGCTTCTCGGTGTCCCAGAGGATCTGGCCCCGGAAGCCTGTGAGTTCAGCGATGGTTTCCGCCAACTCTCGAATCGAGGTGGTCGTCCCGGATGAGATGTTCACGGGTTCACTGGAGTCGTACCGATCGATGAAGTGGACCAGAGCGGCAGCCACGTCTCCGGCGTAGACGAAGTCCCTCACCGGCTCTCCGGTTCCCCACATGGTGATTTCCTCGGTCCCCTGGCGTTGGTGCTCGAGGTAGCGGCGGACCATGGCGGGAACGACGTGGGATTCCCCGTCGCGGAAGTTGTCGTATTCGCCATACATGTTGCCCGGAATCAGAACCAGCGAGTTGAGGCCGTATTGGGTCCGGTAGCTGGTGCTCGCGACGAGGCCCATCTTTTTCGCTGCCGAATACCCAGCGCTCTCGGGTTGGGGGTAGCCCTCCCACATCTGCGATTCGTCGATGGGCGAGTGTGCGGTCGCGGGATAGCTACAGCCCCCCATGGTGTAGACGAGCTTGCGGATCCCACGTGTGGCGGCCTCTTGAAAGGTCAGGGCCGTGAGAATCGTGTTTCGGAAATAGAAATCGGCGGGCATGGCTCGGTTGGCGCCGATTCCTGCCGAATAGGCGGCCAGGTGGATCAAGACGTCGGGCGCGTGCTCGTCGAACATGCGGCTGACCTGGGCTCGGTCCATCAGGTCGAAGTCAGAGCTGGAGAGGCCTGTGACGCGGTCGGCCCCGTAGTGATCGGTGAGGCGCGGCATGAGGTGACGCCCGAGGAAACCCGTGGCTCCGGTCACGACAATGCGCTCGCTCATCTGCACGGTCTCCAATCTCGGGGCGCTCACAGCGCCGTGGGAAGTAATCTTTGAACCTTCGCGAACTGGGCCTCCCAGTTCAGTTCTTCTCGGACCGCTCGAGCGCAGTTGGCCACCAGTTCCGCATAACGTGGTGTGCCGTAGATCCGGCGTGCGGACTCGAGCGTGCTCGAGAGCCCCTCGATACTCCAATCCGGCGCGACGAGGCCGCAATCATAACGCTCGATGAGCATCTTGCACTGAGGATGAGGCGTCGTGATCGGGGGAACTCCAGCAGCAATCGCTTCGAAAAATTTGTTGGGTGCTGCGTAGAGTTGATTCTCGTTGATGGGCGCCCAGAGCGTCAGGCTGAACGCGTATTTTTCTCGCAGGACCGCCAGCGATTCGGCCGGGATGTAGCCCTGGTAGGTCAGTGCCTTCTCCGAGGCTGAAAGTCGGTGGCTCAGGTCCTCGGCGTCAGGGCCTGAAACGTTGCCGAACAGGTCGATGGGTAACTGCTGGAGTTCGTCTTCGAGGAAATAGCCTGCGAGCGTGTTTTCGCGGCTCAAGGTGCCGCTGTATAGAAAACGACCGTTTCGTTTTGAGGCTGGCGTCGGTTCTCGCAGGGTTCGCTCGTTGACAGCGTTGTAGGTGATGGCGAGAGGAATCTCACGTAAACCAGCACGCGGGATGTCGTGGACGGCGCGGTTCTCTTCGGGAAATACGAGGAGGTCGATTTGATCCGACACGATTCGGTGGATCTCGATGTCGCTTTCGCCATAGGCAGCGATCGATTCGATCGCATTGTAGAGGGTGAACTTTGGCCGGTGCTTCATGCGAAGGAGAACGGGCACCGTGAAGGAACAGAACAAGACCAGGAGGTCTGGTTTTTGTCGGTCCAGTTCTCGGGCGGCATTGAGGATGTAGAGCCTTCGCCCGGTGGTCGAGAATGGCGATGTAGGCAGGGGGATGCGCTTGACCGAGCAGTGGGTCCCCACGCGGTGGACTGGTTTCTTGCTGTGCTCGTCGGGCTCGAGAATCATGGCATCGGTCGAAAAGTGATCGGCGATCGAATTCATGAAGGCGCCGATCTGAGGGCTTCCATAGCCGAGACTCACATCGGAGACGCCGATGATTCGGGGGGGCGGGGTCATGTTGCAGGTGCCTCTGGGGACGGATAGGAGGGCGAGGATGCCACGGGTTCTTCGTGAGGAGATTGGAGTCTCGAGACCAGGGAGTCTGAATTGTGATACGGGGTCCAATCGTTTGAGAACGCGCGTGCCGTCTGCCGGTAGTGGTCGGTGTGTCGCACGAGGTCCAGCGCGGATTCGAGAATGCGATCGGGGCCGCTATAGACTGAACCGACTGCCCACCGGGGCAGGGTGGTGGGCGAGCGCAGGAGACGGCCTCGGATCTCCCCAATCGAGTAGGCGGTTTCAGCATGGGCGTTACGCAGGCCGACCCAGATTCGCCGAGTTTCCGAATGGAGTTCAATGAGCACCGACCCCGGGCATTGGCTCAATCCGCCAACGATCTCGATGTCTTGTCGGGCCGAATTTCCGTGTGCGTCCAACTGGTCGACGGTGATCTGGGTGAAGATGCCGTCGACCGGTGCGTTTTGTTCGAAGTGAAGAGAGAAGTGGCTGGCATTCGAATCGGCAGGTACGTCGACCCAGCAATATCGAGTGTCTTGCCGGCTCATGGGGAGGCGTCCGTTTCGGAGCCGAACCCGGTTGTTTCCGCCATGTTCGAGCCACGATTGTGAATCAATCTCGACACCTTCTAGCGTGGGAATGGCCTGGTCGAGACTGCGGTGGTAGCGGGAGATTGCGAGATTGAGCTGCACAGACATCCAGGTGCTGGCGGGAACGATCACCGGGATACCTGCGCAGAGAGCCTCGACCAAGATTCCTGAACTTCTGGCCGCGTAGGCGGCGGGATCGTAGAGCACGAGGCACGCATCACCACTGAGTGTCAGTTCACAGTAGGCGCTGGAGTCGAGGGGCTCGGTCAGGATTTGCACCGAGCGCGTTGGCAGAGTTTCCAGTTGTGCTCGGGCGACGGCGGACCCTGGATCCCCACCGCGGAGGTTGAAATTCGACTGGATGGCAAACTCGAGTCGGTGCGTTGCTGCATCGTCGGCGAGCAGGTCCTGGATGAGCCGTGGCAAGCGCGGGTACCCTTTTTCGCTGCGAGCGTCTCCGACATAGATGAATCGGGTCGCGTTTTCCCGCCGAGTTCCAGAGGGGCGATATTCCTCACCTACGGGGATTGGCAGCGTCTGAAACTCGACTGTGTTGAAGGCGTTGTACTGTGTGGTGAGCTCTTCGGTATCCGTCCAGAGGTGGACACGCAGGTTCTCCGTCTCGTGTTGGAGCCTGCTCAAGGATGCGTGAAGATCGGTGTGCTGAGTGATCTGGGACGGATATTCGGGAGCGTGTCCCTCAAAGATGTTCCTTCGGAACAAAAGGTGCCAGTTGGGCTCGGCGGAGGGTGGGAAGCGCTGGAAACAGTCCAGGATCCCGAGCATCTCGTTCTCGTCGAGTGTTGGGACGAACACGATGTCGTCGCGCCCGAGCTGGCAGGCTTTGAGGAGTCGCGTGGTGTCCTGGCAAAACGTCCTGGACTTTCGAGAATGAAGAATTCGCTGCTTGAGCCACGGCCGCGGTCGTAGAACCAGAAGGATGGGCAGGAAAACCACGGACAGCCATTTTTCGAAGGCCCGGCTCACACGTGCGAGGTAGGGACCCACGGGCAATAGGCTGCGAACCAGTTCCCCCGTGGCGGAGCCGAGTTTCCATGCATGCTGGAGTGCGAGCAGTGGAACCACCAGCCAAAGCCCATGGGGGATGGAGCGTAGGCTGTGCAGCAGGGTCTCCGGTTCGTGCCGGTGTTCCCACATCAAGGCCAGCGTCGAGTACTGGAGTCTGGCGCGGAGCCGTTGGCGCCATCGCGTCAGGGAAAAGGATCCGTGGGCGTGGCTCGCGGTGGGGCTCGCACCGGAATCCCAGAAACCGAGTTGGTAGGTGGGGTGACATTCCCAGGTTCCCTGGGAGGCCTTTGTGAAACGCCGATGGGTGGCGAGAACCGGGACGTACCCCGCTTTCTCTGCGGCGCGCAGGACTCGCTTTGCGTACTCGTAGTGGTGCCCACCCGAATGCTCGATGGATTGATCGATGAGGAGGAATTTGGGCATGGGGGGTGTGTGAGTCGGGAGTGGGCGTTTGGGTTGATGGACGGTTGTTCAAGTGCGACCAGCGTTTGGAGCGGGGGACCCTCCCTCGCCGCAATGTTCCGTCGGAACGCGTGCAACACCGAGATCATGCTGCCGCTTCATCCGCTCTGCCTGGGGGGCGAGCCCCGACCGACACGATGGCAGAATTGACGGTTCGCCGCCCGGGTGAAGACTTGGTCGGTGTGGCTGTTGCGCGGCGTTCTGGGCGAGTACTCTCGAAGGTGGGGGGAGGGAGCGGGCTCGTCGGCCCAGCGCTGGTCCCGGAGATTCATTGATATGGCGAAAACCCCCCAGGACTTTCGCCGGCTTGGAGCTCGCGGCTGATGGCGATGCAAACTGGAATTCCCGCGAGTCCCCGGGCCCAGGCACGCACGCACGCCAAGACCACCGAGCGTGCGAAAACGGCACCGCTCATGCCCCAGCGAGGCCCTGCGAATTCGCCTCAGATCTCCATCGTCACCCCCTGCTTGAACGATGCCGTCTGGCTGGGCGAGGCCATGGCGTCTATTCACAACCAGGCCTTCAACGACTTCGAGCACATCGTCATCGACGGGGGCTCGACCGATGGGTCTGTGGAACTGATTCGGTCCCACGAGGAAAAGCTGGCCTATTGGTGCTCCGAGCCCGACGGAGGGCATGCCGATGCGATCGTCAAGGGAGTGGAGCGGGCACGGGGAGAGGTCGTGACCTGGATCTGCTCCAACGACATGCTCCTTCCTGGGTCACTTCGGGTCGTCTCGGAATTTTTCACCCGTCACCCAGATTGTGCATGGGCCGTTGGCGACGGTCTTCTGATCGATGACGCGTCTCGCGTGTTGAAGAGGATCTGGGGAATGCCCTTCAGTACTACGAGTCTGATGTATTGGCTGAATTGGGGAGCTTGTCAGCCCTCGGTCTTCGTACGGCGGTCGGCCCTTCAGGCGGTCGGGGGAATCGATCGCGCCCGCAATCTGTCGGTGGACACCGATCTCTTCCTTCGACTCGCAAAGCAGTCTCGGCCGCAAAAGATCGATCACTTTCTGGGAGCCTTGAGGCTGCATGCGGACAGCCAGTCCACTCTCGATGCCGCCGGTGTGAAGGCCGCCGATCAGGAGATCCGGGCTCAGCATGGCATGCCCAGGCTGCCCTGGGTCGCAAGACGTGGGATCTTCCTGGCGTACAAGTTCCGCTATCACGCGTTTCAATTGTCGCGCGAGTTGGTGCGGCGCCGCGGTCAATACCCCGTCGGAACCTTCGTGCCCGAGAGTGGGGCACGGCGGCAATCCGGGGAGTCATCGCATCAGGCGTTTCCGTAGCGGGAATTCCTCACCATCGTATACGCCTTGATGAGTTCTTGGATGCCCTGGGTGAGGGAGTATCGGGCTTCGAAGCCCGTCTGCTCGATTTTCTCGTTGGATACGATGTAGTCGCGTTTGTCCGGATCTTCGCCGATGGGGGCTTCGAGAAAGGTGAAACCCGGAATCTGTCGTTTGATCTCCGCACAGAGTTCGAGTTTGGAGAGGTTCGCGTCGCTCAATCCCACGTTGTAGGGCTCGTTGAGCATCTTCTCGAAGTTCCCAAGACCGTGGAGGAAAGCGCGCGCGACATCTCGAACGTGGATGAAGTTGCGCTTTGCGTGGCCTTCGAACACGACGACGGTTCGGTCGGTCACTGCTCGGTGTACAAAGTCGTTGACCAGCAGGTCGATTCGCATGCGCGGCGAGGCTCCAAACACCGTGGCCAGGCGGAACGTGAGGGAGTTCCCAGCTTCCAGTACGGCTCGCTCGGCTTCGACCTTGGTCACACCGTAGAGGGAGACGGGGCGTAGGGGCGATTCTTCGGTGCAGAATTTTCCCGGCTCGCCGATCCCGTAGCCGCTATTGGTCGTCGGGTACAGGATCCGCTGCTGGGCAGACCGCAGCGCCAGGAGCTTGTGGATGGCCTGCAGGTTCGTTGTCTCTGCCGCCGTTCGGTCCTCGTCGCACAAAGGGGCGCCGACGATGGCCGCCAAAGGAATGATGACGTCGGCCTCCCGGAGGGCCGAACGTAGGACCTCTTCGTCGCGGACATCCCCCCTCACGATGGAGAAGTGGGGGTGAGCGCAACATTCGAGTAGCGAGGGCTGGTTGTAGCGAAAATTGTCGAGGCCAGTGACCTCGAAGCCTGCGTCGAGGAGTGCAGGCGTGATCACGGACCCAAGATAACCGGCCGCCCCGGTGATCAGAACTCGCTCCATTCTAAATTTCCTCCGAGGTCAGTTCTGCGATCTGCTGGGAGATCTCCTTCCGGTCCGGCTCGATACTCTGGGCGGCTCGGAAGTCGGCAAGGGCCTCTTCGGTACGCCCCAACTTTCGGAGCAGGAAGCCACGGTTGTAATGCACCCAGAACGAGTCGTACCCCAGTTCTAGGGCTCGGGCGAACAGTTCCAGTGGGGTGGATCCGGGGAACGACTCCATTTGCATCGAGAAGGCGAGCAGGTAGGCCCACTCTCCGTTTTCGGGATCGGCCTCTCGCAGAATGCGAAGCAGAGGGATGGCGGGCGCAAAGTCCTCGCGTTTCACCAGGGTGCGGACCTGGGTGCCGAGGGCCAGTTGCCAGATTCGTTGCGCCTCTGGATGCCAGGGCTTGTGTTCGAGAGCAGCTTCCATGGCTGCTCTCGCCTGGTCGACCTCTCCTCGTTCGAAACACGTGGAGGCCCAGGAGAATTGAATCCAGAACTCGTCGTAGCCACAGCGACGCGCTTGTTCGAACGCCTCGAGAACGTTGGAGAGGTCCTCTCCCTGGCTCCGGAGTTGTTGCGCGAGCAGGTAGTGGCCCTCGCCGCTCCAGGGATGCCTTTCCAGCAAGTCGAGCAGCGCCTCGCGCATGCCTTCGGAGTTGCCCTGGGTCCCCTGTGACTTCAGGTGGCGGAGGGCTTCGAGCCCCGAGGTGACTTCGGCCTGAAGTTCCTGTGCCCGCAGGCGTCGGTCGCCGATTCGCGTCAGGAGTCTCGGGTCGTCGAGACGGTCCGAGGCCATGAGGTATCCGATTCCGTTCCGTCTTCTCTCGCTGTAGACCTCGGCGCTGACGAGGTCACCCTCTTCCAAGTCGTAGAGCTGATATCCGAAGTGTTCGAGTGACCTGCACAACTCGCCCAGGCTCCCGGCGATGCGGGCGATGCTTTGCCCGTGCGTTTCCACGAGTAGGTGGGGGCGGTGGGCTTCGATCAGTTTCCGTGCTCCCAGGAGCACCTCGAACTCGGAACCTTCGACGTCGATCTTGATGCAATCAGGCCCCGCTTCTTCTTCGGACCAGTAGTCGTCCAGCGATATGGATCGAACGGAAAACCGTTGGATACCCGCTCGCCCGGTTTGGATCCCGCCGTCCCTCGAAGAGGCAGGCCTCAGCATTCCGGGAAGGCGGTAGAAATCGATGTCTTGACCCGAATGGTCGCAGACGAACCTTGGATTGAACTGAATGTGGTCGGACACTCCGTTGGCTTCTGCCAGGGCACGGGCTGATTTCACCGCCTCGGGGCAGGCGTCGAACAGGTGGACTCGCCCTCCGGGGCCCACCTGATGAGCCATCAACACGGAGTGGATTCCGCTGGTTGCGCCGAGGTCGAAAACGATGTCGCCGCTTTGGACGGTTGCTTCGAGGCCGGCGTGGAGGGCGCTCTCGAACGAGTAATGGAGCGGGTGGGGGGACGCGGGGAGGAAATGGTCACACCCCTTCGGGACGCAGATGGGAACGCCATTGATATTGGTCTGGCGTGACGAGTCTCCCTCGAGGAGCAGTCCTCGTCGCAGCTTGCCCTCGAGCGAGCTTGAGGACGTGGGTTCACTCATCTGAGGCGTTCGGCTGCGACTTTCGTGTCGCGGAGAGCACCTGGTCGTAGGCCTTGCGGGTCGATTCGGCTGCAGCGGTCCAGGTGTACTCGCGGCCTAGCCGGTGCGCGAGTTCGAGGCTCGGCCCACGCGCCAGGGCTTTCTCGACCGAATTTCGTATGGAGTCCGGGTCGCCCGGGTCGCAGTACTCGGCCTCGTCGCCGAAGTGTTCCCGGGTCGAGCCGCGTGATGTAACGGCCAGCCTGCAGCCGCACGCCGCCGCTTCCAGGTTCACGAGGCCCGGAGTCTCGTACCAACTGGGGCAGGCATGAACCCGGGCTTCGGCGTAGATCTCACGCAGAGAATGAGAGTCCTGCCATTCAATGAAATTCATGTTGGCTGTGGCGGCTGCGTGGCACGCTCGCGCGTAGCGCTCGTGGAAGCGGCCGGGCTGACCTACGAGGGTGAGTTCGATCGAGGTGTTTGCGAGGGCGCGGATCAGGCCGAGTTGGTTCTTGCGGGGTTCGATTCGACCCACGCAGACCACTTTGCTTCGCCTCGCTTCGCCCAGCCCGCTGGCGAGTGAGAAAGTCTGATCGTCGTACCCCACGGGAGTGACGAAGGTCGGAGGAAGGGGAGAGAACCGGCTTTCGAGGGCACGCTGCTCGCCGTGGCTGCCCGGAAGGAGGGCGTCAACGCCGTTTAGGATCGATCGCGCACTCCGTTCGGGGCTCGGTATCTCGAGGGAGATGGCTCCGAGAGTTCGTTCCCGGAGTGCCCCCAGGAGGGTGAGCAGCGTGGGTCGCAGGGCTCGGAGTGGGGCGATGCCAAGGGTACTCACGAGCGCGCGCTGGATTCCGAATCGGCCGTTTCGGTCGAATTCGTCGCTGGGCCAGTAGATGGGGGTCAGGACCAGCGGGGGAGGGTGGGTTCCGGCTTGTCGAATCCATCGCAGGTTTTCCCACGTCCTCTCGAGGTGAAATAGGTGGACGATGTCGGCGCCGTCCAGCGCGGGATGGGGGTTCGATGAGAGTGTGACCGAGACGTTCCGTTCACGAAGCGCCGAGGCCGTTTCCAGGATCTGTGTCGTGTCGCCGCCCGGGTGCTCGCGCAGGTCCGAGCGCACCAGCCAGAGTGCGCGCAGGGGTTGGGAGAGGGCGGGGTTGGTCATTTTGCAATCGGGTGTCGCTGTTTTTACTGGACTGCGGGGCGGCTCTCGGGTTCGGTTTCGAGCCCAGTGTAGTCGATCAGCGTTCCGCAATCGCCGTGGCGAAGTCTCGGTACGTCAACGCGCGTTGCCGCCACGAATGGAGTGCGGCGAAATCTCGTCGCGTGTCGGCGTCTCGTTTCGGTTGGCGCAGGGCGGCGCGCAGGCCGTCCTCCATTTCCTGGTCGGTCGTGGCGATCTGGATCCACTCTGCGAAGTGCGCTGGGTCGGAGATCGGTGTAGAGAGCACTGGCTTGCCGAGAGCGAGATACTCGTAGACCTTCACCGGGTTGGCTCGGCGGCTCACTCGGCTGTCGACGAAGGGCACCCAGCAAACGTCGAAATTCTCGATATAGGAGGGGACTTCGGCGTAGGCACGGGGGCCCAGGAGGTGGAGGTTCGCCAGCCTTTTCGTGGGGCCGGTGGGTGGCTTCGCGGCCCTGGGGCCGACGAATACGAAATTGCATTCGGGCATTCTTTCGGCCATGCGTTCGATCAGTTGCCAGTCGATCCAGTCATAGAGCGCTCCCACGAATCCCACGATCGGCCCGGACCGGGGCAGGTCGGCGGGGCGTGAGGTGTATCGAGCGCGCTGGATGAATTCGGCGCTCCGCACGCCATTGCGGATGGTTTCGATGGGTGTCTTCGAGCATCGCGATCGGATCGTAGCGGCCAGTTCCGGTGCCGTTGTCACGACCGCGTCGCTTCTTTCGATCAGTTCCGATTCCCATGCCTGAAAGAGGGGCCCAAGGCTCGAGTGCGGCGTCATCACTTCGAGGTCGTCGATGCAATCGTAGATGACGGATCGAAACGGAAGCGCGTCGAGCCAGGGGACCCAGGCCGGTGAAACGACCAAGGCGACCGCGTGCTCGAAATTCACGTGTCGGGTCAGTTGGTGCCTCAAGGCGTTGGCTTTCCAACGAAGGGTGCGCGAACTCCACCGATCAATCGATGGAGGCCACACTGCGGCAGGCAGAGTGGGCCATGGTTGCAGGGTGTGCTTTGCATCTCTGCGGATGAGTCGCGCGAGCGTTCTCTGGGTGGCTCTTCGATCCCAGGCGGGCTGGACGAAGGTGGTGCTCAGTCCCAGTTCGAGCCACTCCTCGGTGATCATGCGCGTTCGACCCACCAACGGGAAGTTCCAGGGAACCGCGCTGAGCCAGACCAGATGCGGCGCAGGTTGGGAAGCCATGGGTGGATGCGACGGGTCCGCCTCGTGGTGGGGGTTGGGTCGTCTCACTAGACGTACTTGGCGAAACGGCCCTCGGCGCGGGAGAAGATCGTGAATCCCAACAGCAAAGAGACGCCGCTGATCGCCGCGACATAGAGCAGTTCTTCCAGTCTGGGGCTGCGTTGCCAGAGGATGGCATCGCGGTAGGCCTCCATCAGGCAGGCGAGCGGGTTGGAGTAGTAGATCGCCAGGTAGCGCTCGGGCACGATTCCCTCGTGTCCCTCCTGACTCCTGGCGTAATAGAAGATGGGCGACCCGAAGAAGAGGAGGCGCGTCAGGACGCCCACGACGTTGACGGTATCGGCGAAGAAGGCCCCCAGGTGGGCGACCCAGAAAGCCAGTCCGAGGCACAGGAGCCACTGGACGACGACGATCGCCGGGAGCCAGGCCATCGCCCAGCTGATCGGGATTTGCATCGCGAAAACGATGGCCAACAACACCAACAGGCCCCACGCGAAGTCGTAGAGTCGAGAGAAACTCAGCGAAATCGGGAGGATCGCCTTGGGGAAGGCCACAGAGTGGAGGATGCCAGAATTGGCCCGTACGCAACTTGCAGCCTGGGCGAGGGTGCCCTGGAGGAAATTATATGCGAGCACGCCAACGGCCATATAGAGGACGAAGGCCATGGGGTCGTCTCCGGACTGGCGCAAACCGACTCCGAAGACCAGAAAGTAGACGCCGATGAACAGCAGAGGGTCCAGAAGATTCCAGATGTTCCCGAGGACCTTGTCGCGGTGGCCGGCCCGCAGGTTTCCACTGACCAAAAGCCAGATGGTTTCGCGACGTTGGAGGACTCGTCGAGCGTTGACGAGCACCGAGGTCGGTCCCGCGCGTGACGTTTCCACGTGAAGAGGAGGTCCCGATGCTTCGCTCACGATCGGATCTCGTGACATCGACACGACGGGGGCCGGCTCTCGTCGTCCCTGGATGAGGCCAGCCCATCGATTCGGTTGGGAACTCGCTTCACTTCTGCTGGTCCAGCAGCGCCTTCATGCCGCGCCAGTCGCTGAGGGCCACGATTTGCTTGTCCTCGCCGTAGAAGGCGATGGCTCCGTGGACGTTGGCGAGGTAGACGGTCTCCACCGGGTGGTGGGTGGCCTCGTGCTCGGCGCCGTTGGGCTCGTAGATCCACTCGCCGGCCCGAGCGGTACCGCCGCGGTATTCGAGGACGCCTGAGATCACGTAGAAGTCCGCGGGGCCCAGGTGGATGTGGGGCGGGTTGGTGGTTCCCGCCTCGGCCTTGAACAGCGCGGACCACGAACCCGTCTCCTCGCTCACGCGCAGCACCTTGAGGGAGTTGCCACCGGGGGTTTCGATCCATTCGAGTTCGTCCGGGCGGACGAGGGTGCCAAAGCCTTCGATCTCCATGGGGGACTCCTCCTCTCGATGAGGGACACGATCCTACACGTGGACCGGGTCGGGCGCTCAGGCGTCAGGGGTTTCGTTGTTGCCTGCCTGCTGGGCGCGGGCCAGGTCACCGCGAATCGACCCCAGGGCTCCGGCGCACAGGGCCGCCGACAACAGCGGGGCGGTGACCACCAGTAGTAGCGAGTAGCGGATGGCCTCCTCGCCGAAGGTCGGCTCGAGGCGGGTGTTCAGATCTCCCACGAGCAGCGGCCCCAGGCCGTGTCCCAGGAATGCCGTCACCACACTCGACACGGCTGCGGCCATGGCGCGCATGGGCGGGCGCGCCAGGTTCTGGACGATGGCCAACATGGGGGCCGTGTACCAGGAGCCCAGGGTCGAGGCCACGACGCTGAACAGCAGGGCCACGGGCAAGTCCGGAAGGCCGCCGGGCAGGGGGAGGCGGTGGCTCTCGGGCCACAGCACGAAGGCCACCAGAAACGGCACGCTCAAGGTCTGCCCCAGGATGGGCACTCCCATGAACCAGCGTCGGTCTCGCCGCGACCAGCGATCGCACAGAAACCCGCCCAGGTAGATGCCGAGAGCCGAGGGCAGGGGGCTCGTCAGGAAGTACCAGGTGCCTGCGGCCCCGGTTCCGAGATCGTAGATGCGGATCAGAAAGCTCGGCTCCCACAGGTTGCGCCCCATGGAGGCGAACAGTGCGGCCGCGCTGGCGGCCAGCACCCACGAGAAACTCCGGAAGCCGAAGAGGTACTTCACGGTTTCGCGCATGGGGGTCTCGCGGCTCTGGGGCACGCGGCCTTCGCTCCATCCACGCGGCGGCTCGCGCACGGTCAGACGCACGAGCAGGGCGAGCAGGATGCCCGGCAGTCCGGCGGCCAGGAAAGCCATGCGCCAGCCCCACAATTCATTGATCCAACCGCCGCCCATCATCCCCAATGCCAGTCCCGCCACGGCGCCGAGGGAGATGATGGACAGGCCGCGGGCCCGGCGCTCCGGGGGGACGTAGTCCGAGATCAGGGCCTGGCCCGGTGACGAGCCCGCTGCCTCGCCCACTCCCACGGCCATGCGCAGTAGAAACATCTGGAAGAAGTTCTGGGCCAGGCTTGTGGCGGCCGTGAACAGGCTCCAGGCAAACAGCCCCCCAGCGATCACGCTGCGGCGCATGCCCCGATCGGCCAGGCGCGCCAGCGGAATCGAGGTGATGGCATAGACGGCGGTGAACGCGAATCCTACCAGCCAGCCCAGCTGACGGTCCGTGAGTCCGAGATCATGCTTGATCGGCTCCAGCAGGATCGACATCACGTAGCGGTCGACGGTGTTGAAGACCATCACCGCGAACATCACGCCCAGCACGTAACGGACGTAGCCGTGGGAGTACAGGGGGGTCCCGGCGTCTGTGGCGGGCTCGTTGTCGGGCGGCACGGCCGCAGTCTAACCCCAGAGCTCCCAGAGGAATCAGCTTTCCAGGGGTGTCATTTCCAAGAGTTGGATGGTGGTTCCGCCGGTCAGGCGAGCCGTGTCCAGATAGACCTCGTAGACGTGCATGGGCTTCGAGTTGAATTCGGTCTCGAACTCGTACTCGAGAATGGCCTGGATGCCCTCGGCGGCCAGGCGCTCCACGATCTGCTTGCCACCCGTCACGTTGAAGGCCAGGTGCTGAAGGCCCGCGCCGCGTTCCTTGAGGAATTCGGTGTGGACCGTCTGCCCCTCGATCACCTCGACCAGTTCGATGAAGACCCCACCCGAGTAGGCAATGGCGGCCTTGAAGATCGCGGGGTTCTGCTCGCCATTGACGCGAAAGTAGGGCGCCTCGTTCATGTCGTAGATCTGCGTCGAGAAGGGCCCGAGGCCGAAGGTGCGGGTGTAGAACGCGGCGGCGGCGTCGGCGTCCTCTACCACGATGCCGATGTGAGAGACGGTGCCCAGGGTCACGATGGGTTCTGTCATGGAGTTCCTTTTTAGTCGCTGGTGGGCATTCTACGTCAAGCGGTGACTCGGTGGGCATGCCTGCGAAGGCGCTGCACGAGAGCCGGAACAGCGAGTATGCTGGAGCCCCATGAGCCGCGAGCACCCCGCCGATCTCACTGCCTCCGAACTGTGCGCTGCATTGGTGGCTGGGCGATGGTCGAGTCGCGAGGTGCTCGATGCGCACCTCGAACGTGTCGAGGCCCGCAACGCCAGTGTCAACGCCGTGGTGGCCCTCGATGCCTCGTCGGCTCGTCGTCGCGCCGATGAGGCAGATGCTGCCTTGGCCTCGGGTGAGCGCTGGGGGGCATTGCACGGCCTGCCCATGACCATCAAGGACTGCTTCGAGGTGGTGGGCATGCCGGCCACCGCCGGAGCGCCGGAACTCGCCCAACATCGGCCGGAGCGCCACGCCGTGGCGGTGCAGCGCCTGGTTGACGCCGGTGCAGTGCTCTTTGGCAAGACCAATGTGCCCCTCTACGGTGGGGACCTCCAGACTTACAACGAGGTCTACGGCGTCACGGGCAATCCCTGGAACCCCGACCTGATTCCCGGTGGCTCGAGTGGCGGCGCCGCCGCGGCCCTTGCTTTGGGCATGACGCCCCTTGAACTCGGCAGCGACATTGGGGGCTCCATCCGCAACCCGTCGCACTTCTGTGGAGTGTTCGGCCACAAGCCGAGTCACGGCATTGTCTCCATGCAGGGGCACATCCCCGGGCCGCCTGGGACCCGGTCCGAGGGTGACCTGGTGGTGACGGGCCCGCTGGCCCGTTGCACGGCGGATCTCAGACTTGCTCTCGATGTGCTGGTGGCTCCGCCGCCGGGTGAAGAGGCGGCCTGGCGGATCGAACTTCCCGAGGCTCAGGGCCGCAGTTTGTCGGATTTTCGCGTAGCGGCTTGGCTCGACGACCCGAACTGCAGGGTTTCAAGCGAAGTCGGTGATCGGTTGCAGCATGCCCTCGACGCCCTGGCGGCGGCGGGGGCGCGCATCGACGATCGGGCCCGCCCCGCCATCGACACGGACCGGAGTAGTGAGTGCTACCAGCTGCTTCTGCAGTCGGTCATGGGTGCGGGCATGCCCCCCGAGGCCCATCAGAGAATTGCCGAGGCGGCGGCCTCGCTGGATCCTAATGATCGTGGTCTGATGGCGAGCATCCTGCGTGGGACGGTTCTGAGTCATCGCGACTGGCTGCGCACTGACGAGACGCGACTGAAGATGAAAGCCGCCTGGCACGAGTTCTTCCAGAGCTACGATATTCTGCTCTGTCCCGTCATGCCCACCGTCGCCTATCCACACGATCCGCGGGCCTTCACCGAGCGTGCCTTCGAAGTGGACGGTCGTCCCCAGCCCTTCTGGTCTCAGTTGTTCTGGGCGGGCTTGACCGGCGTCGTCTACCTGCCTTCCACCGTGGTGCCCGTGGGGGCGGGGGCCTCGGGGCTACCGGTAGGCATGCAGGTGGTGGCCAATTATCTGCAGGACCGCACGGCGCTGGCTTTCGCTGAACGGGTCGAGTCCGTGGTGGGGGGCTTCGTCGCACCCCCGGTTGCCGCGTGATCCCGCGCTCCCCGGTCGCACTGAGCCCCGCTTTCGAGGACCCGGCGCGTGTTCACGCGCTGCTGGACCGACTCGCCCCGTATCCCATGCTCCAATCTCGGGGCCAGGTCATGGGCAGCCATCTCGAGCAGGCCGTCATTACGGGCGAGCCCATCAGCGATTCCATGGTGGCAGCTGCTTCCGGCAATGCTCGTGCTTCCTTGCGTCTGACTCCGACCTTTCGCGGCTACTGGGCGACTGCGGATC
>JAKVBI010000037.1 GCA_022447545.1 Myxococcota bacterium | reverse complement strand
TCGACCCCGAGAATCCGATTCCCGCCGAGGGGGGAGAGTTCTTTGGGGCTGCGGATCTGCGTCCGTTGGTCGGCGGGGCCGGTGGGGGCGGGGGGTATTCGCTCGACGCGGAAGGTTGCGCGGGTGGTGGCGGCGGCGGGGGTGGCGGCGGTGCACTGCAGATCGTGGCCAACGGCACGGTTACGATCGATGGCTACCTCTACGCTGACGGCGGCGAAGAAGGCGAGGCGGTAGACGGTGCCAGTTGCGCGGGCTGGGGCGCTGGGGGAAGTGGCGGAGCCATCCTGCTCATCGCAGACACCATCCAAGGGAGGGCCGACAAAGGGAGGATCTACGCCCGGGGCTTCGACGGGGGCAGTGATGGGCGCATTCGCTTGGAGGCCGTCACCAATACCTTCTCAGGTGTTTCTGTGACGGACCCGGCGGCGGTTCGAATCGAGGCCCCGGGGCCTGTGGTGGCCGCGGCCACGCCCACCGTGGCGATCACCCACGTGGACGGCGCCGTGCCGCCCGAGTTTCCCCAGGGCTTCAACGGCGAGATCGACCTGATCGTGCCCCAGGCGGGTACGGTGACGTTTTCCTTCGAGACCCAGCGGGTGCCCAGTGGCACGCAGCTCGAACTGGCCGTCAAGCCCAGCGTCGGGGGAGACCCCAAGCAGGAACGCGTGACCCTCGACGCCGAGGACTGCTCGGCTGGCATCTGCAACGTGGATCTCGACATCGAACTCGACCCGGGTGCCTACGTGGCCGAGGCGCGGGCCACCTTCGAGGTGCCATCGGGCCTGTGAGCGGCGATGAAGGGCCGGCGCCCAGGGGCGGCATCAGACGGGTTGCGGACGTTCGATCCACAGGCGCTGGAGGTGGCGCGGGGCGGAGGGGTCCTCGCTGTAGGCGTCGCGGTCGTGGGCCACGGTGGTGTTGTCCAGGAACAGCAGGTCCCCCGCCTCCATGCGGAAGCGCAGGGTGTGGGCCGGGTCTTCGAGGGTGTCTTCCAGGGCACCGAGGGCGGCGTGCTGTTGGGCGGTCAGGGGTTGCTCGGCCCGCTCGTGGCCCTTCTCGATCCAGTAGCGCATGAAACGCAGGGCGATGCCGGCCGGGTTGAGTGCGCGCTGAAACACGGGAAAGGCGTTGCGCCGCACCGCGGCCGGGTCCCGCGGGCTGCCCGGGGTGACCACGTCGCGGATGAAATCGCCGTAGAGGGTCTCCAGGTGCTCGGGGGCACGCTCGCCCAGCACGGCGTGGGCACGCACGCTCGAAGTCAGGCGCGAGCCGCCCCCTTCGGCGGAGGGCTGAAGGCAGGCCAGGCCGACGACACGGGGCCACACCGCCTTGTTGGAGCTGTCGGTGTGCATGCCCGTGGACTCGCGCGTCTGCGACACGGGAATGGGTTTGTCGCGGTAGGAATCACCGTGGTCCACTACGTCGTAGAGCCGGCCGTAGGTGACCTCGGGGTCGCCGAGTTCGAGGCCGATGGCGAGATACAGGAGTGACACCTGGTCCGAGGGGGTGGTGGGCGGCAGGCCGCGCAGCCACGCCACTCCCGTCCCCGCGTCGACCTGGGCGGCGACTTGTCGGGCGAGCGCCCGCACGCCGGGTAACTCGAGTAGGCGGCGTTCGAAAGCCTGGATGGGGTCGTCGACGCTGCCGGCCCAGGCCTCCAGTTGATCCAGGTCCGATTCGATGGACCCAGGGATCTCGATCTGCCAGCTGGGGTGTTCGGTCATCTGGGCGGCGTCCCAGCCCAGCTGCGAACTCGGTGCATCCCGGCGGGCGCCGGTTGTCGTCAAGGCTCGGCCTCGAGGGCGAAGAGCATGTGGAGGGGGGCGCCCTCGAGAGGTCCGAAGAAGTCCGGGTCGAGGGCCAGGTGCTCGGGGGTCACGTGCAGTTCGGCCACGCGGGGTAGCTGGCGCCAACCCGAAGTGTGTAGGGCATCGAAGTAGTCCGACACCGTCTTGTGCACGCAGCGAATGCTCACGTCGCTGCCGTCGCGCCGCCACATGCGGCCCTCGTAGGTAGAGTCGGCGCCGTCGAAGTAGCCGTGGTCGTCGGTGTCGAACATGAAGGGGGCGGTCGCCGGGCGCATGTAGGGAAAGCACGGGTGGGGGACGGTGAATACGAAGCGTCCGCCCGGCGCGAGGTGCGCGCGTGCCAGACCGAGCACCTGGATCATCTGGGCGCGGCTCAAGTAGTTGAACAAGAACACGGCCACCACCCGGTCGAAGTTCTCTCGGGGCAGGGAGATCGGCTCCGACACGTCACCCGCCGCGAAGGCCATCTCGCAGCCGGTGTCCTGTGGGATCGAGGACTGGGCGGTGCGGACCATCTCCTCGGAGAGGTCGATACCAAAGATCGAGGCAGCGCCCTGGGAGGCGATCAGCCGTGAGACGTAGCCTTCGCCGCAGCCCAGGTCGAGCACGTGGGTGCCGTCCAGGGGACCGAGGGCTTCGAGCACGCGTGGGCGCGCCGTGAAGTCGCTGAGCAGGATCTTCTCGCTCCTCGCCCAGCGATCAGCCTGTTCATCGTAGATGGCTCGGGTGCTCGGCGGATCTGCCATTGGACATCACGTCCTGTGCCGCGGCGGGGTCGAGCGCACGCGTGAGGAGCCAGTCCCAGAATTGGGCGCGCAAGTCTAGCGCCTGGAGCATTCCCCGTCGAAGCTCGTTGGGGCCTCCCGGTGCTTTCGCAAGTTCGATGGAGATCTTTCGCAGACTCGACTGGTGGTGTTCATCGACGATGGTGTGCAGCGCGAAAAAAACGGTGGCGCGCGGCGAAAGTTCGGGCAGGTGTTCGATGGCCGACAGCAGGGACGTGTAGGTGGCCCGGACAATTTTTTCAGTCCCCAACCCCAGTGCCCCCAGCGCCTGGGCGGGGCTCGAGCCGACCAGCAGCTGATAGAAATCGTCGCGCCATCGGCGAGTGGCTTCTCCGGGGTCGGCGCCTTCGTTCGCGACCCCCAGCGCTTGGGCAAAGCGCGTGAACAAATCCGGATGCGCGATGCCATCGAACCACTTCCGTTGAATCCCCATGGCTTCGAGGGTGGCGATGTCGCCTTCGCTGTAGCGCCCTGATTCCTCGTGAAGGTTTTCGAGAAGGCAATTCTGGTGATTGGGATCTTCCAAGCGCGACAAGACCGCCGCGAGATAGAGGGGGAAGTGGTTCGCATAGCCACGGTACTGACGGGCGAAATCGGTCAGGGCCCAGCGGTGGTCGGGCAGGCACCCCTTGGCGAGAAAGCGCAGGTAGGGGTGCTGGACGGCGCGATGGCCGAGGGCTTCGCGTTGGAGCGAGTCGACGAAGTGTCGGGGATCTTCTGGGGCGGAACGACCGGTGCTCTGTGCCTCGCTTCTCTTGGCGAACTCGGTGGGGGAGAACCGTTCTGAGCGTCGATGTGTGTTCATGACCCTGTCCATCCGGCCCGGCACAGGCAATCGCAGAGCCGTGGGTGGAGGCGCTGGGGACTCTTCATCCGATCCCTGTTCATACAATTGGCGTTTGGGGAGTGACGAATCAATCGGGGCTCGAACGCATGGCGAGTCGGTACTTTCCCCGAAGTTCCCTGCCCCGGGATCGCGGGCGAAATCTGGGGGTTTCGTCGGCGGGAGTCGAGCCGGGTATCCTGATCTGGCGCATGAGCCAGAACGGATCGGGGATCGACGAGGTGGGCCAATGGGAAGCGGTGGCCTCCTCGCCCGTCTGGAAAACCCTGCTGCCCTGGATCGGCGCCGCGGCCATCGTCGGTTTCCTGCTCTGGCAGGTGCCCGTCGAGCGGGTTTGGGACGCAGCCCTCGGTGCCGACCTCGCGTGGGGTGGGCCCGTGTTGGTGGCGGGTGTGGTGTTCTGGTTTCTGCTCGATTCTTGGGCCTACGCGTACCTGGTCTCGCAGTTCAATGTTCCATTCAGTTGGGCCGAGGGTCGGGCCCTGCGCGGTGTCACCTACCTGGTTGCCGCTGTCAATTGGAACGCCGGCACGGCGTCCATCATCCTCTACCTGCGCCGCTTCAACGGAGTCCCGGTGCTGGAAGCGGCGAGTTCGGTCTTCTTCTACACGACCATGGACCTGCTGGTGCTGTTCGCCCTGGCCTTCGCAGGGGCTTCATTCGTCGGTCCGTCTTCAGAAGTCGAAAACATTCGGAACGTGTCCGGCGCGGCATTGATCACGGCGATAGCGGCGTTGTGGGTTCTGATGGCTTCGCGGCCCCGCTGGTCCTGGTTGCAGCGTGCTCGTCGTGGGTCGATCCTGCGCGCATTCCGGCTGGCTCGGAGCATCGACGTCTTCGTTCTGCTCGCGGTTCGCATCGTCTATTTCGCGGGATTCTTGGCGATCTTCTATTTCGGAGGGCGCGCCTTTGGAATCGAGGTGCCCTTTGGGCTCGTGCTTGCCTCCGTGCCGCTCGTTTTGATGGCAGGCGCTCTTCCGCTGACACCGGGAGGTGTCGGCACTCAGGCCGCCGCCATGCTCTTCTTCTGGTCGGGCGCCGGAGACGAGGCTGCGATTCTGGCGTTCGGGCTCGTCTTCCCCGTGGGCATCATGCTCGTGCGAGTGTTCGTCGCGCTTCCCTACCTCTCACAGTTGAGAAAACTGCGCAGCGGGTCCTAGGCTTCGAGGCTCCGGCATGGATGCCGTGCGCTATGGTGACCTGCGCCCCATGAACGAAGAAAGTTCCCATCAGGACGAAAGTTCCGACCCGGACGAAAGCTCCTACCGGAGAATCCTGGGAACGTCGGCTGTCATCGGGGCTGCGTCGGCGGTCAACATCGTGACGTCCATCGGCCGTGTCAAGGTGCTGGCGCTGATACTCGGGCCTGTGGGGATGGGGTTGTTGGGCATGTACAACACCCTCATGAGTACCAGTGGTTCGATTGCGGCCATGGGTTTCCGCTACAGCGCTGTCCGCGAGATCGCAAGCCAGATCAGCGCAGGCAACGAACAAGCGCTGGCGGATCTCCGTGCCGCGTTGCGGTACGTGACGTTTCTGATGGGTCTCCTGGGAGCCATCGTCGTCTATCTGCTGGCCGGCCACCTGTCGGAATGG
This sequence comes from Myxococcota bacterium, assembly GCA_022447545.1. GTDB lineage: Bacteria > Myxococcota_A > UBA9160 > UBA9160 > SMWR01 > JAKVBI01. Next base: position 23,120 of record JAKVBI010000037.1, on the reverse strand, counting down.
ACATTCGGGGACCGCTCCCACAGTACCCCCATCGCGATCCTTTCCATCGGAGTCGGCATCACCGTGTTGGCGGGTGCGCAGACCGGACTGTTGAGCGGTTACCGCGACATTGCCGGACTCGCCTATGTGACCGTGTTGGGTGCGCTGTCGGGTGCGGTGCTGGCAACCGTTTTGGTGTGGCGGCTGGGTGACGCAGGCATTCCCTACGTGGTGGTCGGACTCGTCGGCCTTCCGTTGCTGGTGGCTCTGTACTTCACGACCCGACAGCCCAGGCCGACGCTGCGGCCCCGGTTCTCGGGAACCCTGGAGCAGTCCTGGAAACTGGCGCGCCTGGGTATCGTGGCCATGAGTTCGAGCTTCATGCTCAGCCTGGGTGTGCTGACGGTTCGTAGTCTGATCATCCGAGAGTTGGGGGAGGAGGCCAACGGCTTCTTTCAAGCCGCCTACGGGCTGTCTTTGATGTCGGTGGGAATTCTCCTGACGTCCATGGACGCCGATTTCTACCCCCGGGTCTCTGAAAAGATCGCGGAGCCCAGGACGGCCGAACGGTTGGTGAACGAACAGGCCGAAGTGTGCTTTCTGCTCGCGGGCCCCGCCTTTTTGGGAATGCTCACCTTTGCGCCGTTGCTCATCAACCTCCTCTATTCGTCGGATTTCGTCCCCGCCACTGCGTTGTTTCGCTGGTTCTCCATCGGACTTCTGTTCAAGATCACTGCCTGGCCCCTCGCCATCTACTTGCTCTCCTTGTCGGCAAGGCGGTGGATCCTCGTATCCGAAGCCAGTTGGAACGTGTTGTATGTACTGTTCGTCTGGTTCTGGATCGAAGAGTTTGGTTTGGCGACGGCTGGAGTCGGATATCTGGTCGCACAGGTCTGGTACCTGTTCATCCAGTTCGTCGCGGTGCGGACGATCTGTGGGTTCCGCTGGAGTCGCGTGAACATCTCTCTGGTGGCCGTCTACGTAACTCTGTCGGTGGGAGTGCTCGCCGCGTCGTCGTATTCCGCAGTGCTCGGCTATGCGCTGGGGGCTCCGATCACGGTCGCCGCCGGCGTCTACGGAGTCCGTTCCCTGGGAGATCGCGCGGGAATCTCCGGTGCTCCGAGAAAGCTCATCGAGCGCGCGTATCGGATGATGTTCTCTGGTCGGCGCTAGGCGGCCGGTCTGCGCTCGCAGCGCGCAGGCGAACTCAGATCCGCATCACCCAGCCGCCATCGACGTTCAGGGTCTGGCCGGTCACCCAGTCACTGGCGGAAGAGGCCAGGTAGAGCAGTGCACCGACGACGTCGTCGGTCTCTCCAAAGCCCTTGAGGGGCACCATCTGAGGGAGCGCCTGGGCGAGTTCTTCCCCAGTGGAGCGTTTGCCGGCATCTGTACTCACGAAGCCCGGCGCGATGGCATTCACGTTGATCTTGGACGGTGCGAGTTCACGCGCCATGGAAACAGTCAGGCTCACCAGGCCGAGCTTGCTCACGCCGTAGACGCCGGCGGGACCGAAGGCGCCTCCGGAGGTTTGGTTGATGATCTTGCCACTTCCGCGTTGTTTCATTGCGGGGAGAACGGCCTGGATACAGATCAGCGATCCCGTCAGGTTGATCCGCATGACCTTCTCCCAGAAGTCGATAGGGATCTCGCCGAGAGGCTGTCCGAAGGGAATCTCCGACATCAGGGCCGCGTTGTTGACCAGGATGTCGATGCCTCCAAAGCGCTCGACCGCGGTAGCTGCCATGGTGGCCGCGCTCTGTTCGTCGCCCACGTCAGTCGCGACCGCCATGCACTCGAACCCCTCGTCCTCCAGGTTCTTGGCGGCTTGGGTTGCCGCATCGAGGTCGATGTCCGACAGCACCACGCATGCACCGGCTTCGGCCAATGCTCTCGAGTACGCCACCCCGAAGCCACCCCCCGCACCGGTGACGATGGCGACCTTACCGTCGAGTCGTAGCTCCATCTGCAGCCTCCCCTCGGTCGGAAATCGGCCGACGACGCACTGTACTCGATCTCGTTGCCCCGAGGTGGAGGATTGCTGGGCCCGTGGGCCGAGGCGGGTCGGAGGTGCAGTGGCGTTTCCGCCGCAAGAGGACTCGCCCACTACGATCCGTTCGGGATTGCCCGGGGCACTCCTTCGGCCGAGAGCCTAGACTTCGAATCGGAGGGATCCATGGGCGAGGTCGAATCGGATCAAGCCGAGCAGGGGGTGGTAAAGGACCGCCGTGGCCGGCTGCAACGAGCCAAGCGCATTCTCGCCGTGGTGGCGGCTGCGATCTGTGTGGGCCTAGCGCTCTACTCCTACCGCAGTGGGGAGCTCACTCTCGACCCCCAACAGCTGCGTGCTCAGATCCAGGATCTGGGCTGGCTGGCTCCCGCGGGTTTCGTATTTGCTGCGGCTCTGCGCCCAGTCCTGCTGCTTCCATCCTGGGTCATCATGGCCACGGGTGGCCTGTTGTTCGGGACACTGGGAGGCTTCGTGTGGGGCACACTGGCCTTCACTCTGGGTGGAGCGATTGCTTTTGGGATCGCTCGCGGCCTCGGCCGCGACTTCGTGGCCCAACGTGAAAGCGGGCGCTTTGCTGCGGTAGACGCGTACCTGGTGGAACGGGGCCCCGTGGTGCTGGCCTTCTACACCGCGCTGCCGGTCACCATCCTGACCCCCGTCCACGCTGCTTGTGGGTTGTCGGGCATGCGGGCGTCCCATTTCGTGCTGGCCATTCTGGCGGGCTTTGCTCCGCGCACTGCCCTGTACAGTCTGTTTGGTGACGCCCTGGCGCGTGGCGACGCCACCCGAATCATCGTCATCGGTGCCATCCTGGCCGTCAGTCTCGGTGTTGGCATCGTACTCGTGCGCCGCATGCGGCGCGCCGCCGCTACCCGCGAGGCCCAGCGCGCCGATGATCCACCGTCTTCAGTCTCCCGCTAGGGAGCGGAGCTTGCGGTGGAAAGGGGGCCCTGTTTGGTTGTCTTGGACGGCGCTGATTCGGATGCCAGCACTCCGGGGTCGTACCAGATTGGCGATGTGTAGGCTCGTTCCTGGGTGATGGTGGGAACATCGTCAGCCAATTCGAGGCCGAAGAAGACGGCGTCGTAGGCGGTCCAGCGAGGCGTCGGGATCTCGATGACGCGTGCGTAGTAGAAGGCGGATTGGTTGGGGTCGAAGTCGGGGTCGCGCCAGACTGCAGCCAGTTGAGCGTCGCCAATGGTGTTTTTGTAGGTTGCGGTGGCCTCGTCCACAGTACTACCGACCGGTGTGACTTTGCGGCCATTCGGCTGTCGACCGTCCGACAAGGCTACATCGAAGACGCGTTCCTGGGCCGTTCCGTCTTTTTCCAGCCAACCCTTGACGATCTGGACCCGATCGAGGTTCGCTCCATCGGGATCTTTGGCGGCTACGACGAGGAACGCCGGCGCCGGGTTGCCTTCACGGCGTGTCAGGGTTCCCCCCATGGGCACCCCCATCCGGTAACCCGTCTGGACGGGGTCGGGTCGATGGGCATCGCTGGCATCGAAGCTCCAGCCACCGAAAAAGCGCACCACCATCCGCGGCCCCGTGGTTGCGTAGGTCTCTCTGCGCTTCATGGCCGCAAACAACTCCTCACGGGTATTCGCCCGGGCCCAGACGGCCGCGTACCCCGAGGACGCGTATCGCCAGGAAAAGCCCGGCACGTCGCCCTCGGCATCGACCCGACCTGGCGCGGGCGCCTCGTTGGAGAACTTGCCCCAGAAGTTGTCCTCGCTCGCCGTGGCATAAGAAGTATGAGAGTCGGTGCTGCCGATCATGCCCAGCCGGTAGGGGTTCGCGCCGACTCGAGCGTCGATTTCGAGCCCACTCTTGAGTGCGCCGCGGACGTACTCGAAGCGTGACATCCAGTCCTCGTGGGGAATGGTCTGAGCCGCGTTGGCCCAGTCCCAGGTCTCGTAGTCGGCGAACGCGTCATCGGGAGAGAAGAAGGGATGGGTTTCGCTGTCGCCTTTGAACTGGGTCGCCTCGACGAGGGGCTCCCATCGGCTGCGGGTCTCGGCGTATTCCTTCGAGATGGGTCTTCCCTTGGAGTCCTCGAGAGCGAACATGAGTCCGCCACTCAGGTTGCTGTTATGGGGAATGGCAAGCACCTGGCCACCCGTGGTGGCTTCGTAGTTGGCGAGGTATTTCCACAGATCTTCGGGTTCGTCGCTGTCGAGGGCGCTGAAGGGCATCACCTGGTTGGTCTTTTTCGAACCGTCTCGGAAGATCACCACGCGGTGGAGGTTGTTGCCCTTGGGCATGGAGGTCCACTCGTAGCCCGAGAAGGCTGTGAAGACACCAGGGTCATTGAAGCGGTCGGCGGCCGCGGTCACCTCGAACCAGACCGATTGCGTGAAATCCATGGAGATCTCTGCGTCGAACAGCCCGTTGATGGCGGCGAAGAATTCTTCGAAGACCTGGTCTCCCTGGCCGGCCTGCATCATGGCCGTCCACCGACTGCCCGTATCGGTGTCGGCGAGTAACGCGTCGCCCGCTTGAAGCCCGGGCAACACGCCCAGATACTCGGCATGATCCGACACCACGAGGAAGTCCAGCGGGCGGCGCAATCGGACCGCCATCCCGTTGTTCGCCTCGAGTTCCTCGCCCTGGGCGAAACGGTAGGCGTCGCCGCGGTCATGCGCTCGGTTTCCGAAACGAAAGGCGTCAGGGGAGGCACTCGTGTGGAGGTGGGTGTCGCCCCAGAACACCTCACGCGGGAAGTCGCTGCCTGCAGTGGGTGCATAGGAGGGTCGATCGGGCGGTTCGGCTGCCAGGGGTTGGGTGCATAGCGCGAAGGCCAGAAGAAGGATCCTCAGCCTACGCCGTGTGTATTTCTCGGCAGCATCGACGGGTTCGATCACACCGCAGGCCCGGTGGTGGGCGGGGGAACCAGAAAACGCTGGGCGACGGAGGCTCACGAAGTAACGGCGATGCCGTCTTCCACGAGCTTCGCAATCTCGGCGTCGTCGAAGCCGAGCTCGCGCAGCACGGATTCTGTGTGCTGGCCGAACAGGCAGGCGGGACGGGCCTCGCCGGGCGTAAGCGACAGTTCGACCAACGGGGCGAGACGCCGGTGGGTTCCGAAGCTCGGGTGTTCGACCTCGGTCAGGAAACCCGCCTCGTGGGTGATGGCGTCGTCGATAGTGGCGCGTGACATGGGCCCATCAGCGATTTCCACGCAGCCGACGCCGGCCGGGATCAGTTCGCTCTCCCAGCCGTTGGCCGTGTTCTCGAGGAAGACCGCTGCCAGAGTTTCGGCCAGTGCCTCGTCGTTCTGCTCGCGTAGAGCTTCCGAGGTGAACCGTTCATCGGTGGCCAGGTCGATGCGGCCCGCCAGAGCCTGGCAAAGCGCAACCCACTCCGAGGCCTTCGGGGCCGCCAGGAATACCCAACCCTCACTGGCCTCGTAAAGTCGATACAGAGCAGAGAAGCCCAGCAGCTGTGTGTCGGGTGTGTGGTGCGGTGCGCGTCCCTCGTAGGCGATGCAGTCCTCGGACAGTGTGTATCCCATGGTACAAAGCATGGAGGTCAGCATGTCCTGGGCTACGCCGGTTCTCTCTCGGGCGACGATTCCCAGCATCAGGGCCGTTGCTACACCGAGAGCCGCGCAGCCGTCGGCATTGCCCGGTGCCTGGGCCGCTGTTCCCAGGCGCAGGGAGGACGCCTTGATCTCTTCCAGAGTCATGGGCTGACCATGGGGGACCGAAGGTCCCGCCTGTAGACGGCCCATGCCCGCGCCGGCACCGATCGTTGGAGCGTAGGCGGGCTTGCGGCCGCATGGTCCATCGGTTCCGTAGCCCGGTGCGCACAGATAGACGAGATCCGGGTTGTGGCTGCGCAGGGTCGCGGAGTCGATGCCGTGCTTCTCGGCGATGCCCGCGCGATAGCTCATCATGACCGCGTCCGCTTCGCGTGCCAGACGGTAAACGACTTCTCGTCCCTCGGGCCGCGCGAGATCGACGACGACACTTTCCTTGCCCTGCAGCGACTTGACGGCCCCGGCATCGGGGAAGGGCATGATGTGACGCATGGGCTCTCCGGCCAGCGATTCGATCTTGATGACGCGTGCCCCGTAATCGGCCAGCAGTGCCGGTCCGAAGGGGGCGGCGTAGAAGAGCCCGAACTCGAGGATCGTGATGCCCTCGAGGGGCCGCTTCGGCAGGGGCTCGTTGCGTTGTGTTCGAGGCGGACTCGCTGGATCTTCTGCGAGTGCGGCCAGTACCTCGTGCGTGTGCTGGCCGGCGTCGGGCGCGGGCGAACGCACGCGGCCCGGGGTACCCGACATGCGCACCATGGGGGCCAGTTGGGTAGTGGCGCCGACACGTGGATCTTCGAATTCGATGACGTGGCCGTTGTGGCGCATCTGGGGGTGGTCGAGCAGTTCCGGCGTTGCCCGAAAAACTTCGGCCCACACGTTGGGGAACTTGTCGAAGGTTTGTTGCCACTCTTCGAGGCTCTTGCTTGCCACCGCGTCGAGCATTCGGTCCCAGAAGGCCTCACGCTTTTCCTCGGTTTCGAACTCCGGCGCCGTACTCCACTCGGGGTCATCGAACATCCAGTCGAGTTCAAGCGACGCCATGAAGTCGCGGAACAGATGATCGGAGGTCTGGGAGAACTGAAGCCAGTGGCCGTCGCGTGTGAGGCTCACCAGCAGTCGGAACGCGAAGCTGTGGTTGGGAATGCCGGCCTCGGAAATGGGAGGGGCTGTGGTGAACGCCTTGTCGTAGCGTTCAGCAACCAGCCGCAGGAACCAGTCCCAGGGGTCGTGGGCGGCGACGCCTTGGACCATGGAGGTGTCGATGCGTTGGCCTCGCCCGGTGCGCTCCCTCACGTAGAGTGCGGCAAAGATTCCCTGAAGTGCGGTTTGTGCTGCGCTGAAGGCTGCTAGAGGAACACTGGGAAAGGCCGGTCCCGGCCGGTCCGTCAGGTGTGAGCTGTGGGCCATCCCTCCGAGTTTGGCCATCACCAGGCCTTCGTAGCCCTTGATGTGCGAGTACGGGCCGCGTCTTCCGAAGCCCGTGATCGAGGCGTAGAGGAGGTCCGGGCGCAGCGCAGACAGGTCGTCGTAACCGAGTCCCAGGCTCTCAGCGACGCCGGGGCGGAATGTTTCGACCACGATGTCCGACCTCTGGGCGAGTCGCTGGATCTGGTCGCGGTCCGACTTGCTTCCGAGGTCGAGTTGCACGCTCTTCTTGCCGCGTTGCCAGAAATAGAAGGCGGGCTGATCGCGGAGGGGGTCGCCTTCCGGCGGTTCGACGCGGATGACTTCGGCCCCGTAGTCGGCCAGCAGTTGGGTGACCAAGGCACCGCTGAAGCCGCGGCTCAGGTCGAGCACGTGAAGACCGGCTAGGGCATCCATCCAACGAATCTCCGTGCTCTCGTCAATTGTAAAATTGGGTGCGAACAGTTCGTTCCCGTGACCCGAAGTCGGCCTAATCGAGCCTCGGCGGGTGAAATCGGGACGAGCCATCCTATCAGGGAAACTGAGCTGGCGTGGGACGGATCGAGTTTGTTGGTCTCCCTAACCTTCGTCGGCCAGGCCCAGCCGCTCGTGCCACTGGGAGATGGTCTCCTCGGGGAAGACTGCGTGGAGCCGGTCCTGGGGGTCGGCGCGGACTTCGACCCAGGAGGCCTTGGAGTCGAGCAGCAGATGGGTGCGCTCGGGGGGGGTGGGTAACGGGGTGTCGATGGCCGATGCCAGGGGGTGGACGAGTTCGGGCCAGCGGGGATCCCACATCCAGAGATGGGTTCCACACTGGACGCAGAAGTGGCGCTGGCCCGGACTCTGGTGCGGGGCTGATTCGCCCGGGTACTGGACCGTGGCCTGGTAGATCTTCAGGTGCTCGCGTCCTTGGACCGAGAGGGTTTTGTTCGCACCGCTGAGGTTGATCGCGAAGCCTCCACCTCCGGTGGTCTTGCGACAGATCGAGCAGTAGCAGAGGTTGAAGGGATGGGGGTGCGGGGAATCGAGGGTGAAGCGGATGGCGCCGCAGTCGCAGGAGCCTTCGAGTCGCATGGTTTCTCCCGAGGGGCTCGACGCACGGTGTGGCCCCGAGCCCCGAGGCGCAGTGAGTGGTTGACGCTTTTTCGGATATAGCGTTGGATGTCGGGGCCGACAAATGTCTGCGCCACGCTCGTGCGGTGGATGGGGCACGGCGATTCCTGTGGCCAGCGCGGGGCGGTACAGTCCGAAGAAAGAGGGGACAGCATGTCGGAGCAGCCCGGTCGTGTGACCTGTGACAAGCGAGGCGGGGTCGCCGTAGTGACTCTCGACCGACCCGAGGCGCTCAATGCCTGCACCCGGGCCATGTGGGCTCAGCTGGCCGAGCTGTGGGACGAACTTGCTGTCGACGAGGACGTTCGGGTGGTGGTGCTCACCGGGGCCGGCCAACGGGCCTTCAGCTCCGGGGTCGACCTGGTAGAGATGTCGAATGACCCCACGCCTGCCAACCCCAACCGCCCACCGCCGCGGCTGCTCGAGAATTGGGACTTTGATTTTTGGAAGCCCATCGTGTGCGCGGTCAATGGTCTGGCGCTCGGTTCTGGCTTCAGCCTGGCCATGAGCACCGACATCCGTATTGCGTCGGAGACGGCGAGTTTTGGATTCAGTCAGATTCAGTGGGGGCTCGTCAGCGGTCACGCCACTCAGCTCGCTCCGCGCTTCCTCCCCTATCCGTTGGCGATGGAGTTGCTGCTGACGGGTGAGAGCATCACGGCCCAGCGGGCCCTGGAGATCGGGCTTGTCAACCGCGTCGTTGCTCCGGACCGCTTGATGGACGAGGCCCTGGCAATGGCCGAGGGGATCGCCGCCCACGCGCCCCTTGCACTCCAGGGCATCAAGGAGGCGGCGGTGCGAGGTCTCGACTTCGACCTGCGCGAAGCCATTGTGTGGGGGCTCAAGGTGGAGCGTCTCAACGCGGCCACCGAGGACGCCGCCGAGGGGCCGCGTGCCTTCGCGGAGAAGCGGGCTCCCCGCTGGAAGGGCCGCTAAAAGTGCGCGGGGCTAAGCTACCGGTATGAAGGGTGCGCTTGAGGGGGTGCGAGTTCTCGACCTGACCCAGGGCATCGCCGGCCCCTTCGGCGTGAAGTTGCTGGCCGACCAGGGCGCGGACGTGGTGAAGATCGAACGGCCCGGCGGGGAACCCATGCGCGGGGCCGGGCCCTTTCCGGGCGATGAGCCCCACCCCGAGAAGAGCGGTCTGTTCCTCTACCTCAACACCAACAAGCGCGGTTTGACACTGGACCTGCGCGATGCAGCGGACCTCGCGCGTTTCCACGCGCTGGTTGCCCGGGCCGACCTGGTGGTGGAGAGCTACAGGCCTCGCACCGCGGAAAGTCTCGGCCTGACCTTCGAGGACCTTTGTCCACTGAACCCAGCATTGAGCTTGATCTCGCTGTCGAACTTCGGTGACTGGGGTCCGCATCGTGACTGGGAACTCACGGATCTGGTGAACTTCGCGCTCAGCGGCCCCATGGCGCAGACGGGTCTGCCAGATCGCGAACCTCTGCGCTACGCCGAGCACGCGACTCTCGGCTTCGCGGGCCTGGCCCTGGCCAATGCGGCCCTGGCCGCCCTGATCACTTCGCACCGCACCGGTCGGGGACACCACGTGGAGTTGTCGGTTGCTGAGGCCTTCCTGGCGGGAGGCCAGCGCCAGACCCAGTCCTATTTCTACTGCGGGCACATCCCCGGGCGCAGTGGTGACCCGCTGCTCAGCCAGTTTCTGGTGGGCGCCTACCCGTGCAAGGATGGCTATGTGGCGGTGCAGGGTGTGGGGCGTGGCGAGTCCTGGTGGCCGCGGGTGTTCGCGATGATGGGGCAGCCCGAGCTGTCCGACGATCCCCGGTTTTCCGATGGCGCGGCCATCGCGCTCAACAAGCCCGCCCTCGATGAGATCTGGCTGCAGTGGTTGAGTGAGCACACGCGTGCCGAGGTCTTCGACCGCGCCGCTGAGGCGCGCTTTCCCATTGCGCCGGTCTACAACGCTGCCGACATCCACAGCGATCCGCACTTTGTCGAGCGCGGCATGTTCGCCGAGATCGATCATCCGGTAGCGGGACCGCTGCGCTACCCGGTGCTGCCCTTCCGATTACACGGCGCAACGCCCGGGCCGCCGCGCCCGGCCCCCACTCTGGGGCAGCACAACGGCGAGGTGCTGGCCGAACTCGATGGGCCGAGTTCGAGAGCTTCCGCGTCGACCGCGGCAGCCCGCACCATGTCGAGCGCCGAGTCCCAACGCGAGCTGCCCCTGGCGGGTTGGCGCGTGCTCGAACTGGCCGAGGGCTGGGCGGGGCCCATGACGGGCATGTGGTTGGCCGATCTCGGAGCCGAGGTGATCAAGGTCGAGGCGATCCAGCGCTTCGATCACGCCCGCGGGCCCATTGAGATTCCCGAGGGTTTGACCAGCTATCCCTCCGAGCCCGGCCCACGTCCCTACGACGTGAATGGCGCCTATGTGCAGGCCAACCGGAACAAGCTCGACGTGACCCTCGACCTCTCGCGTCCTCGGGGTGTCGAACTCTTCAAGCGCCTGGTCGCGGAGTCCAATGTGGTGGTCACCAACATGGTGACCGGCGTCCCCGAGAAGATGGGCATCGGCTACGAGGATCTGGTGGCCGTGCGCCCGGATCTCATCATGCTGACCTGCGCGGGTTACGGGGCGAGTGGCCCCTACGCGAAACGGGTGACCATGGGAGGGGCCATGGATGGCATCACCGGCTTCACCTGGCTGCGCCATTATCCGGACCTCGCCCCGGATACCACCAACTACAGCACCCACACTGACGTCGTGACCGGCATGACCAATGCGATCGCCGTGCTCACGGCCATTCATCAGCACCAGCGCACCGGCCGCGGTCAGCGGGTGGAGGTCTCGGGCGTCGAAGCCTGCCTGCACCAGATTCCCGAATCGCTCATGGACTACGCGATGAACGGCCGTGTGACCCCTTCGCGGGGCAACGGCCATCCGCAGATGGCCCCCCATGGTGTGTACCCGTGCCGCGGGAGTGATCGCTGGATCGCCCTCAGCGTCTATTGCGACGATCAGTGGGCCGCGCTTCGTCAGGTCATGGGCGATCCGGATTGGGCGCGCGATGAACGGTTCGCGAGTGCTGCCTCACGCCTTCAGAACCGTGAGGCCCTGGAGACTCAGCTCAGCCAGTGGACTCGTGACCAGGACGACGTGGTACTGATGAACGAATGCCAGGCCCGAGGCGTGCCGGCTGCGGCGGTCCACGACGCCCGGCAACACGTCGAGGACCCCCACTGGATTGAGCGCGGCGTCTATGAGCCCGTGGAACTGGGTCAGTACGGCGTTTATCCGATTCCCGCGTCGCCCTGGATCCTGGATGGGCGACGTCTGGGGGTGCGACGCCCGCCGCCGGCCCTGGGTGAACACAACCGCCAGGTGTTGTCCGGGGTGCTGGGGTTGAGCGACGAAGAACTCGAGGAGCTCGCCAACGAGCGCTACATCGGCGACGAACCGCTGCCCCACGATCTCTGAATCGTCGTTGCTCGCGGGGGGGGCGAGCCGTCGTCCGCGCTAGATGCCGAAGAAGGCCGCGGCGTTGTCACCCAGGATCTGGTCCTTACTGGCGTCGTCGAGGTCGGGCCGGTCGCGAATCTTGTGCACGGAGTCTGGGAACTCGCAGTCCCAGTGGGGATAGTCCGAGGCGTAGAGGATCTTGTCGGCTCCCACGGACTCGGCCACGAAGGCGATCGAGCCTTCATCGGGTTCGCAGGAGACCAGCACGCGGCCCTGCTCGACGTACTCGCTGGGCTTGCGGGGGATGGGCATTTCGCCGCGACGCTTTTCGAAATGCTCGTCCAGTCGCTCTAGAAAGTATGGGAAGAAACCGCAACCGGCCTCGAGGAAGGCGACACGCAGGTCGGGGAAGCGCTCCATCACGCCACCACAAAGTAGGCACGCGAGCCCGTACATGATGTCGAAGGGGAAGGCCATGGTGTGGGAGATGGCGTAGTTGTCGAGACGCGGCTCCACGAATTGTCCGCCTCCTGCGTGGAAGGTGATGGGAACCCCGAGGTCGCAGGCCAGGGCGTAGACGGGGTCCAGGGACGGGTGATGGGCGCCTCGGCCCTGCATGTTGGAGAGCAGGTTGATGCCCACCATGTCGAGATCGCGCACCACGCGCTTGCCCTCGTCTAGGGCTCGCGGGAGGTCCTGGAAGGGCAGGGCGGGAATGCCTTTGAGGCGCGTGGGGTCTGCCGAGCAGTACTCGGTGAGCCAGTCGTTGTAGGCCCGGCACAGGGCGGTGGCGAAGGCCGGGTCCTGGGCTTGCCAGAGGGCGAGTCCGAAGGACCCGTAGAGGACGGCGACGTCGATGCCCTCGGTATCCATGTCCACCAGGCGAAGCTTGGGATCGAAGCCGCCGTCGCGATGAGTGGTGGCCTCGAAGATGCCCTCGGGAGCCCATGCGCCCATGCCTTCGCCCTGGGGGATCAAGCGGCCCTCGAGCATGTACCGCGTGGTACCGCGGTTGTCGCGTACCAGTCGTGGCCGGCGATCCTGGTACTTGGGGTCGAGGTGGGTCTCCCAGACGCTTTCGGGCTCGAAGACGTGGCCGTCGGCATCGATGACGCGTGTGTTGTTCATGATTCATGGCTCCCTTGGGCGGGTCGCGGGTGACGCGGGTCACTCGCGACGAAACGGCTGGGGTCAGTCAGCAGGTCCAGGTTCGAGGCCGTAGAGGCGGCGCGGGTTGGTGTCGAGCACGCTCTTTGTGCAGCCTGGCGGGCCGCTGGCCAGGATCTCGAGAGTCTCGGAAACCGCGCCGGGAAAATCGTGATCGGTGTGGGGGTAGTCCGAGGCCCAGACCAGGCAGTCGGTGCCCACGTCGCGCAACACACCCGGCGCGCAGCTGTCGTCGGGGTCCATGGACACGAAGCACTGGCGGTGGAAGTACTCCGACGGGCGCATGGTGATGGCGTCGAGCTTGTGGGACCAGGTCTCCGCGTGTCCATCCATGCGCTCCAGCCAGTAGGACAGCCAGCCGCAGCCGCTTTCGAGGAACACGAAGTTCAGGCGTGGGTGGCGCTCGAGCACTCCGTGCAGGATCAGCCCGGCGGAGGCTGCCATCTGCTCAAAGGGGTGCGACATCAGGTGCTGGAGGACGGGGTTCTCGCTGCGCTCTCGTCCCAGGGTGGGCAGGGAGTCGGAGATCCCCTCGTGCACGGTGATTGGAACGCCAAGTGATTCAGCGCAGTCCCAGAACGGTTCGTAGGCGGAGTTCTGGAGGTTGCGACCCTGATAAGGATTGGGGCGCACGAAGGCGCCGCGAAAACCGTGGTCCTGGGTGCAGCGTTCCAATTCGCGGATGGAGGCGGTCACGTCGCCCAGGGGCAGCAGCGCGATTCCGATCAAGCGGCTCGGGTCCGCTTTGCAGTACTCGCCGAGCCAGTTGTTGTAGGCACGGCACAGGGCCAGCTGAAGCTCCAGGTCCGGAACCTCCGGGAGGAAGAACGCCATGGTGGGGTACAGGAACGACAGATCCATGCCATCGAGGTCCATGTCCGCCAGCCGGGCCTTGGGGTCCCAACCGCCAGCCCGCAGTTCTTCCGGGTAGTCGCCCTCTTCGGGGTTTGCCTCGTCACTGGGCGATGCATCTTCGCGCTGGGTGCTCAGCCGGCTGGCGGTCCGCATCAGCAATACGTCATCGACCGCATAGCAGAACAGGCCGTTCTCGTCGGTGACGGGTCGCGGTAGGCGAGCGTGGTATTTCTTCTCCGTGTAGTCCTTCCACAGGCCGAGAGGCTCGATGACGTGGCCATCTGCGTCAATCACGTAGGGCTTGCCCATGGACCCGACCTCCTGTGGAGTTGGATGCTCTCCAGGAGCTTACACCCGCGGCAGATTGGCTGTAATGATCGATCGATTCGCGTAGAATCGTGGTCTCCATCGGGCCGTGGGAAGAGCTTCGTCGATTGGAAGTTCGAGAAGATCCCCGGCTCCAGAAACGCCCCAACCGGGCGCCTCGGACCCAAGGAGTCAGGCATGGGAGAGCTCTTCGATCGCTACCGAGTCATCGATGTCGACACCCACGTTTCAGAACCGCCGGACGTCTGGACGTCGCGAGTTTCCAAGAAGTGGGGAGATCTCGTTCCCCACGTGGTGAAGAATGCGGAGGGGAGTGGAAAAGACGTTTGGGCCATCGGCGACCAATTGCTCCAACCCACGGGCGTGGCTGCCATGGCTGGGTTTGATGGTTTGCTCCCCGACCACCCCGACACCCTTGCCGATGCGGTCCCCGGTGCCTATGACGCTGCTGCCCGCCTGGCCCACATGGATCATGAGGGCATCTACGCCCAGGTCCTGTATCCCAACGTCGGTGGCTTTGGTTCGTCCCGCTTCCTGGATCTCAAGGAACCGGAGCTGATGCTGGAATGCGTGCGCGCCTACAACGACTTCTTGATCGACTGGAGTAGCGCGGATGCGAAGCGCTTGATCCCGATCATGGCGACGCCTTTCTGGGATGTGGACGCCTCGGTGCGCGAGATCCAACGCTGCGCGGCCATGGGCCACAAGGGGGTTCTGTTCGGCAGCCAGCCCCAGGCTTTTGGCCAGCCCCGGCTCACCGATCCCCACTGGGATCCGATCTGGGCGGCCGCCCAGGACGCCGAACTTCCCATCAGCTTCCACATTGGTTCTGGGGATCTCAGCGACCTCATGACTGGCGGAGCGGGACTGGGCGTCCGCACGGGCATGGCTCGAATGTGCACGATGCTCTTCATGGAAAACTCCCAGTGTCTGGCGGACGTGATCTTCGGTGGTATCTGCCACCGGTTCCCGAATCTCGACTTTGTGTCCGTGGAGAGCGGAGCCAGTTGGGTGATCTTCGCCCTCGAGGCCTTCGACTGGCAGTGGCAGAACAATGGTGTCGCCAGCGAGCACCCCGAGTACGACCTTCTTCCCAGCGAGTACTTCCGCCGCCAGATCTACGCCTGCTTCTGGTTCGAGGATGAGGGGGCCAAGAAGACCGCTGAGGTATTCCCCGATAATATGCTCTATGAAACCGACTACCCTCATCCGACGTCCATGGCACCTGGGCCGTGCTCGATCGCCGAGCACCCGGCGCAGTACGCGGACCGCGTTCTCTCGGATCTTCCGGACGAGACGCTCAGTAAACTTCTACACGACAATGCCGCGCGTGTTTACCATCTCGACTGACACGCTGTAGCGAGAATTGATCAGGGCACGGGCGAATCCGACCGGAGTCTGAGTCAGCCGGGAATCCGGCAGGAGGATGGAATGCTGTTCCTACACGAGACCCACAAAGTCAAGGGCAAGTGCGAGGATGAGTTCGAAGCCACGATGCGCGATGGCTGGATGAAGCGTCTGGCCGAGGGCGATGAGGCGCGGTTGCTTTGGTACGCGCATCACGCTCATGGAAGTGGTGCGTCGTATCAGGTGGTGACGGTCACCGGGATTGCCGACGGAGCCTGGGAGGGAATGGCGCGGCGCATTCAGTCCGGCGACCTCCAGCAATTCATGCGTGACCTCGATGAACTGCGTCACGACGTGGAGGGGAAGCTGCTGTTTCCGGTCTACTGGTCGCCCATCCAGTCGGTCGACTTCGCAGATGTTCCCACGGACGGACGTGAGCACGAGCTCAGTCTCTTCATGGAGGACTCGGGTTGGCCTGACGTTCCGCTCGACGAGTACATCCGCTTCTGGGACGAGGGGTACTACCAGGTGCTCAATCGCTATGACGTCGGTAGTGCGCTGCTCGATATCCAGGCCTGCTTCCAGATTGCCCACGGAACCCATCAACGCCGCGAAGCCGTCCTTTGGCAGAAGATCATGAAGCACGATGTGCTCATTCATCTTCTGGCCAATGAGGTGGCCGAGGAGCAGCGTGGCCCGGGCAGCTACATGGTCGAGGCCCTGGCCTACCGGGATCAGTGGCGCAGTCGCCTGCTCCGCACCAGCGCCTGGTCGCCCCTCTATTAGACGAGCGGGAGTCTTCTCACAGGGCGTCCGCAAGACGTGAGACTTCGTCCGGGTCTGCACTGGTGGGGGTGAGCGTCACCTCGTCGGCTCCGAGATCCTCGATCTGGCTCAGGACCTCGCGGAGTTGGTCCGCATTTCCCGCGAAGCCTGTGGTGGGCAGTAGGGACTCCACCTCCTGAGCGTCCATCCAGTTGAGGTAGCTCCGCAGGTGCCCGGCGACCTGGTCCCGCGCCCCATCCCCCAGGGCGAACCAGAAGCTCGTGGTCAGGCGTGGCTCGATGGGACGACCGGCCTCCTTCCAGGCTCCGCGAGCGACATCGAAGAGTCCGCTGATCTCGTCCACGGACGGGCCCCAGCTGAAGCCGGTCAGTCCATCGGCCCAGGTCGCTGCCCGGGCCATGGCCTTGGGGCCAAGGGCGCCGGCCAGAATCTCGGGACCACCGGGCTGCACTGGGGTCGGGCCCACGGGCTCGATGGCGTCGACGACCTTCTCACCCGCCCAGACGCGCCGCAGGGTATCGACCATGCCTTCGAGTTCGGCGTTGCGCCGCAACGCGAGGTTCGCACCCACACAGCGGTAGTCCTCTTCGCGGCCTCCGATTCCCACGCCCACGGACAACCTGCCGTCGCACAGCAGATCGATGGTTGCTAGCTGTTTGGCGAGCAGCACCGGGTCGTGGAGGGGCAGTACGATCACTGTGGTCGTGACGCGAACGCGTCGTGTGAGGGCCGCGCAAGCGGCGATCAGGGTGATGCACTCTGGGTTCGTGTAGGCGATGCGTTCGCCCAGGGCGACGCTCGAGAAGGGGCCCTCGTCGATGCGAGTGATCCACTCGCGCAGCAGGTCTCCATCGAGTCCCGGTTCCATGACGGGTAGGTTCATGCCAATTTTCATGTCGTGAGCCCTCTCTGTGTTGGGTCTCTCCGGCTACGAGAATACCGGCGCGGTGCAACGTCGGGCGGATGGAAGGGCCGCTCGGTAGGGTGGGGCTGCCATCACGGTACTTTCCGTCGCGCCGCTTCTGCGCCTGCCCTACGTCCGAAGAACGTCGCATCGGACAATGAGATACCGCTGTTGTATCCCTGGGCGGCAAGTCCCGCGGCAGCGCCTCCTGCCGCGTACAGGCCCGGTACGATGCGCCCATCTGGGGTCACCACCTCTCCGTTGGGCTTGGTGTGCAGACCTCCAAGGGTGAAACTCGGGCAGCGGGCCTCCTCGCTGCAGCCCAGCGCGGCGAAGGGCGGGTGGACGAGAGGAGTGAGGTACTGGGGAGCCTTGTGGAAGAGGGGGTCTTCGCCGCGGGCGGCGTCGCGGTTGTAGCGTTCGAGGGTGTGGGTCAGGCTGGCTTCGGGAATGTCGAGGGCGGCCTCGAGTTCGGTCATATCTTCGCCCACGGCCAGCACCTCGGAGGGCAGGTCCGTGGGTTCGAAGATCGCGTCGTCGACGATCAGGTAGACCTCGCCTCCCTGTGCGTAAAGGGCGAGCTCTCCCGCCCGAGCCTGGTAGACGTCTTCGTTCACAAACCGCTGGCCCTGGCGGTTCACGAGCACACCGCGCCGCAACCCGATGGGCGAGACGAAGGGCAGCACCACGAGGCACGCCTCCATGCGGATCGCCTCGCCACCGGCTCCCAGGCCCATCAGGATGCCGCTGCCATCGTCGGTCTCGCAGCCCGTGGGCATGCACGCCTGTACCCTGGGCGCGTGGCGCGCCACCATCTCGGCATTCTGAATGAATCCGCCAGTGGCGAGCACCACGCCGCGCCGCGCGCGCAGGCAGCGTTGCTGTCCCACGGAGCGCACCACCGCACCCACGACTCCTCGGTTGCGATCGACCACCAGGGTCTGGCAGCGCGTGTCGGGCAGGACTCTCACGCCTGCACTCCCGATGGCGGCCAACAAACTCTGCATCAGGCGGCCCCCCGATGGGCCCTCGTGGGCCACGGTGTGACCACGGGGTGCCGGCCGCGCCAATTCGCACCACGGGTGGGCGAGTTCGTTGCCGGTGTAGCTCAGGGAGTCGTCGGTCATCGGGTCTGTTCCATCGGCGTAGAAGGACGCTTTGAACTTCACACCGTGATCGACCAGCCAGTGGAAGTGCTCGACACTGTGATCGCAGAACATCCGAATCTTCGCCTCGTCGGGGCCCGGGCCACAAGAAGCCATGAGGTACGCGAACATCTCGTCGGGTGAGTCTTCGAAGCCGCAGGCCTGCTGAATTGGGGTTCCACCTCCCAGATAGAACTGCCCGTGCGAGGTTGCGGACGTTCCTCCGCCCCCCGAGGCGCACTCCACCGCGAGCACATCGGCACCCGCAGCCGTGGCTTCGAGGCTCGCGGAAGCCCCGGCAGCCCCGAGGCCGATCACCAGTACATCGGTTTCGTCATCCCAGTTCGCTATGTCACTGGCCCATTGGGTCTCCGACATGCCGACGTTTCGTCCTTCGGGTTTTTCCAAGGCGACCTCCTTTCGGCCCCAGGTCCTGCGCAGTCGTTCACTTCAGCGGGTACGGGCGTTGATAGTCGTGAGCCGTCGAAGTCTGGCCATGGTGACCCAATCCCCTGTTGCGCGGAAGCGAATTTTCTCAGAGGTGGGTACTGTGCCCCTGTGTGCCCCTAAACCCTTGCATTCTGGGAGTTCCCATGACCGACAGTGAGCCGCTCTTGATCGAACGTGAGGGTGGAGTTCTCACCCTCACCAACAATGATGCGCCCATCAACCGGATGACCTTCGAGTACATGGATGCTCTCGAATTGGCGGTGAACGAAGCCGCTAGCGACCCCGAAGTCCGAGTGATCGTCCTAACTGCGGCGGGAGATCAGAACTTCTCCGTGGGCATGGATCTCAAGCAACTCCAATCCGGTTCCGCCGCGCGAGGTGGTTCCGAGGCGGTGTTTGATCAGCGGCGGCGTGTCCTGGGTGCCATCGAGAGCATGGGCAAGCCCTCGATCGCCACCTTGTTCGGTTATTGCCTGGGCGGCGGCCTGGAGCTTCCCCTGGCGTGTCACTTCCGTTTCGCCGCTGCGGAAGGAGCTCGAATCGGACTGCCGGAATTGGATCTCGGTGCCGTGCCTGCTTGGGGGGGAACCGCACGCCTGACTCGCTGCGTGGGCCGCGATCAGGCCCTCGATATGATGCTACGCGCCAAAAAGATCAGCGGCTCCGAGGCTCACAGGATCGGGCTCGTGCAGGAAGTCCATCCCCTGGATCAGCTGAAAACGGCTGCCCACGAACTCGCTCTGGAACTGGCAGCCATGCCACCCGTCGCAGTGGCGGGCGTCCTGCGTTGCGTGGTCGAAGCCGGCGATGCTCCATTGGAACAAGCCCTGGACGTGGAGCGAGCTGCGGTGAACGCTTGCTTCAATACCAAGGATCAGGTCGAGGGCATGCGTGCCTTCCTCGAAAAACGACGTCCCGTGTTCACTGGTGAGTGAGCCACGAAGCGCGGTAGCGGACCGTTACGAGTGCCGAAGGGGATGCTCAGTCCGCTTTTGACGAGGGGCCGAACACCACCCGCGTACGTCGGCGGCGATGAGCGATGTCGCTATCGACATCAGAAATGGTGAAACGGAAGCGAAGGAACGCGATGGTCGGTGTTCCCTGAGTGGTCTACACAGAAAACGTCAGATCAGATGGGTCCGACCGCGCCGAGTAGCGGCGCCACGATCCGCTTTCCCTCGAACCGGATCCAATTCCGCCTGTACTCGCTGTGGGTTCGCGGGTTCCAGCCTATTGGGTAACCGCCATAATGGCTCGCTCGGAGTACCGCCCGCCTGCGGTTGGGTCTCGGCTCGGCCCAAGGTCCGGCCAGGAGGTTCAGGGAGGTGGGTAGGAACCGACGGTTCTCGAGATCGTGCGCCATCGCACGGTCTCCTGGCCGTCGTTGACCACGATTCCAGCGATGCCGCTGCGGTCGGTTCCGGTCTCGATTCGCAGTTTTCCGTGCTCGTCGAGATGGTTGGAGCCTGCCGTTCCATCGGGATCCGTTCCGGTCTTGATGCGTATTTTTCCATTCGGGTCGTAGTGTCGGATCTCAGTCTTGCCATTGGGCATCGTCGCCGCTGCGATCCGCGGCTTCGCATTTGCGTCGTAGTGGGCAAGTAGAACCGTTCCGTCGTCCTCGGTCTCAGCGACGATTCGTGCACGACCCTGATCGTCCAGAATGGTTAGTTTGTTGATGACAAGTTCATCGGGTACTGCTGGTGAGGTCACCAATCCCATGGAGAACACGCTGACCAGGGTCAGGGAGAGGGATCCGGTTACGATTTTTTGCCGTCGGAGCGACGTCTCGAGCCGTTGGAAGCGTTGTTCGGTCGTCATGTCCGTCCCCTTTGTGGGTGGAAGGCTTCAGTGGGATGTAGTTCACACTTCTATTGGTTGCACCTGTCAGACTCCGCTTCCCCGCGGTGTTCCTCCTGACGAAGCGAGCGAAGCAGGGAGGCTGCCAGCAGCACCCCGATCATGAGGAGTGGAACGGATGCCACCAGCGAAGCGGTCTGGAGGGTGCGAAGCCCACCCACGGACATCAATGCGATGGGCAGGGCTGCCATTCCCAGTGCCCAGAAAATGCGGTGGATCCGGTCTGGTTCGCCCGTTGCTCCCAGGTCGTGGCTGGCACTGGCGGCAATGGTGTAGGCGGCGGAGTCGAAGGTGGTGGCGAGATACAGGAGTGCAACTATGCAGAATGCGCCAAGGGTCGGCGCTGCAAACGGCAGGGTGGTTATCACTGCGACGATGGCGGTGGGTGCTCCTTCGTTCTCGAGGATCTCGATGACTGGTAGAGAGTCAGTGAGTTCCAGCGACAAGGCGTAGTTGCCCAGCACCATGAAGAAGATCCAGCACCCTGCCGTTCCGGCGAGGAGCATGCCGACCACGACTTCGCGCACCGTTCTTCCCCGCGAGATTCGGGCCACGAACAGACCGACGAATGGGGCGTAGGCGACCCACCAGGACCAGTAGAAGACCGTCCAATTCTCGACGAATCCGGTTTCGAGTACGGGATCGGTCCATAGGTTCATCATAATGAAATTTTGAAGAAGTTGGCCGACAGCGGACGTACTCATTTTGATGATGAACAAGGTGTCGCCGCTGATCAGGATGAAGAGGAGCATCGCCAACGCGAGCACCAAATTGGCATTGCTCAGAATGCGAATGCCTTGCGCCAAACCGATGTATACGCTGGTCGCGAAGATCACTGCACATCCAAGAATGATGAACACCTTCAGGCCGAAGGAACTCGGAATGTGAGTAAGCCAGGAGATCCCTTCGGCGATCAAGGGCGTGGCGAGCCCCAGGGAGGTGCTGGTTCCTCCAAGGATGCCCACGATGAAGAACACGTCTATGGCTCGACCGGGCCATTGGTCGACCCGAGAACCGAGGATTGGGCGGCAGGCGTGACTCAAGCGATAGGAACTCTCGCCACCGCGGTGACACGCATATGCGACGGCGAGTGTGGGTAGAGCGTAGAAACTCCAGGCGGTGAAGCCCCAGTGAAAGAGGCCGTATGTGGCGGACCATTGAATGCCTTCTGGGGATCCCACGGCGGCCCCATGGGGGGGGGCCTGATAGTAATAGGCCCACTCGATGACTCCCCAATAGAGAAGGCCACTGGCAATGCCTGCACAGAAGAGCATGGAGAACCACGAGAGGTTGTCGAACTCCCGCGTCGCACGATCGGGCCCGAGGACGACCTGGCCGTAGCGCCCGAAGGCGAGATACAGGACGAAGCCCAGAGTGGCGACACCCGCCCAGAGAAAGGCAGGACCCAGGTGGCCCGCGAGCCACTGATAGGTGCTGTCCATGACCAATGCCGAGGTTGCCGGCCCGACGGCCATGGGAAGGATCACCGCCAGAAGGCACGCCGCTGAAGCGGCGAAGACCGGCCAGTCCACGCGGTTCATGGATTACCGGGGACGGGCGCAGGCACGTCTGGGTTAGGCGGTAGGGAGGCAGGTTCGAGTGGCCGGGTGAAGGGCCACCTCGGCCTCTCTGGCCACTGAGTCCAGGAATTCTGCATCGGTTTCGATTGTGAGCCTTGGTGAATCGTCTCCGCCACTGAATTCTGACAACACGGGTTGAAGCATGACGGCGTGGGTAATTCCACGGCGTTCGATCCATTTCCTGAGGGTCTCATACCGGCGAATGGGGTCGAAGCGCGGCGAGAGTGCCTTCATCGAGCCGAAATCGCGGGAGGGAGTGAGCGTAGTCTCATTGATCGGGGTCAGTTCCGTACGCCCGCCCCGAAGTTCAGGGGCTTCCATGAAGGAGGATCCTACCGTTGATGTTGTCCGAGACGCCAACCACTTCCTCAGCAAATGAGATGACCGACGTCTTTTCGAGATACACAGCGGGTGCTTGCAGGACAGCGGGATTTAGCGAATTGAAATTGAATCCGGCGGACCGCAAGTTGGTTCCTCTGCCAAGAGGCCATCCGGGGTATTGACTGCTTTCGGCCCGAAGATTGGGGTTATCATGGCGATATGTTCGAATTCGATCCCCACTCCCACGAACTCCACGATGACCCCTACCCGGTTTACCGAAAGCTCCGAGAGGAACACCCGGTACTCTGGAATCCGACCCATCGGTTCTGGTCCGTCGCTCGTTACGATGACGTCATGGCGGGGTTGAAGCGGCCCCTTGCTTTCAGCTCTGATCGCTCTCGGCTCGAATCGAGTCGCAACCCGTCTCAGAGCATGCCCATGATGATCACCATGGACCCTCCCGGTCATGACGAACTGCGCTCTCTGGTCAATCGTGCCTTCACGCCCCGGCGCATGGCTCATCTGGAAGAGAGGATTCGCGGCATTGCAACGGAATTGATCGATGGCTTCATCGATCGAGGAAGCTGTGATCTGTGGGCCGATTTTGCGGCGCCGCTTCCCACGAGCGTCATCGCATCGCTGCTCGGAGTACCGCCCGAGGACGGTGAAATGTTCAAGGAGAAATCCACCGCGGTGGTCGCAGCGTCTGGGCCCGTGGGAGGGCCGAGATCGAATGCCATCGTTGACCTTGCAACTTATCTCGGTCAGGTGTTCGAAGAGAAACGCAAGCGCCCCGCGGATGACTTGATGAGTGAGCTCCTCGTGGCGGAAATCGACGGGCGCCGGCTAGACACGGGCGAGTTGCTCGGGTTCGCCATCCTGCTTCTGATCGCTGGTAAC
>JAKVBI010000036.1 GCA_022447545.1 Myxococcota bacterium | reverse complement strand
TTGTTGGCCGGTTCCATGGCGCGACTCTGGGGGCGCGAGGAGGGGTGGGTCGCTGGAGCTCTGCTCCTCGTTGTACCGATCCATGTTCTGGACTCACATTACGCGAGACCGGAGATCCTTACGGTGTTCTGGATCACGGGCGCTCTGGTCTGCGCCTTGGAGACCGTTCGTTCGCGCGCCTCATTCGGTGTGCGCGGTCTGTTTCTGGGCGGATTGTGCGCCGGATTGGCGACGTCGAGCATGTTGTCCGGAGCCATCGCCTTTGGCGCCTTGACAGGAGCCGTGATTGAAACGGCACAGGGTAAGGGGAGCGCGCGCGGGGGCCAGATTCTCCGTGCGCTCTGTCTTCTTGGGTCTGCCGGTGCAATCGGTTGGCTGATGGGTAATTTCGAAGCACTGCTGCATCCGTCGGCATTCTTGGACGGACTGGCCGTCGCGCGATCGACTCATCAGGGGGGACACGTTGCGTTTCCGCTTCGTCAACTCACCGGGGTGGCCGCCTATGCGATGGGGGCGCCCGTGGTCTTGGCCGGCTACTTGGGCGTGGCCATGCTGTGCTGGCAGGGGCTGCCGGGACGATTCGTATTGCTGGGCACGGTGGCATTGGGGGGCATCCTTCTCGGCCGGGTGGGCGGTGACATGATGCGTCATCTCGAGCCGCTGGTTCCTGCACTGATAGCGGGTGCAGCAGTAGCCCTGGTGGCCGCATCGCGTGGCCTCGCGCGTCGTGGACTGCCCCAACCTTTGGCATGGGTGCTGGTTCCCGGGGTCGTCTGGCTGATGACGCTGCAGTTGTCCCTGGGCTACGTCTGGCCCCTGCATGCCGACGAAGATCCTCGTTATCACGGAGGTCGGTGGTTGCTCGAAAACGCCGCACCCGGTTCCACGGTGGGGCGTACCGCATCCTACTTTGAGGACTGGACCTTCGAGCCGAGGTTACCCGCGGGTCACCCATTTCGAATCGCCCCGCTGATGTTGCGCGCAGGCTTCGATGCTTCGGAGTATCTCGATACTGGGTTCGATTACGTGGTCACCAGCGACTACGCGCGTTCCCATGCGGCTACACCCAGTGCTCAGGCCTTTCACCGACGACTCGAAGAGTCGGGGGAGTACCGCCTGGGGGCTCGTTTCGAGCCTGATGGAGGTCCATGGAGTATTCCTCGTGCTCTCGGAATTCTGCGCCCCAGTGACCTGTTCTACGTGACCACGGGTTTCGACGTCTACGAGCGGGCACTTGACGAGCCCTCGGGCCGAAAGGGTGATTGACGCCTGCGGATTCGATCGCATACGGTCGAGTGGTTCTCTCTTTGACCGGTATGGGGGAGCGAATAGGATGGGTCCAAACTGTAGTGGGCTCGGCACTCCGGGAGAGGTGGACTTCCATGATTTGTGCGGATTTCGCTGCCTGATTGAGTGGTGCCGCGCAACGTTTACGCATGATGGTCCTGCGAGGTGTTTGTCACGTTTTCGGGTTCATTGAGAGAGGTCACAGCGCATGGGGAATACACGACGCTACGAGGGTCGGGTTGTCTTGGTAACCGGAGCAGGTCAGGGGATCGGTCTGGCCTATGCCAAGGCTTTCTCTCGGGAGGGCGCATCGTTGGTGATCGTCGATATCAACGAGGTCGCGGCAAGAAGCGCCGCCGATGAGATTTCCGCCCAGCACGGACCTGCATTGGCGGCTTGTGCCGATGTCGCCGACGAAGCTCAGATGCGAGCCGCACTGACCGCTGCCGAGGAGCGATTCGGTGGCGTCGATGTGCTGATCAACAACGCGGGTCTCCATCTCGGCGATCTGAACGAGACGACCCGCCTTGCCCCGGAACGTTGGAGTCGATTGTTCGACGTCAACGTCATTGCTCCGGTGACATGTGCGCGATTGTGTGCCCCTGGAATGCGTGCGCGCGGCGGAGGTGCGATTCTGAACCAGAGTTCCATGGCGGCATTCCATGGTGGTGGTGCGTACAGTGTTTCGAAACTTGCTCTTAATGGCGTGACGGTTTCTCTGGCGCGTGAACTGGCTTCTGATGGCATTCGGGTCAACGGGGTTGCGCCGGGTTACATCGCAACCGAGGCCGCGGCGAGCGATCTCGATGATGCAACCAAGCGGTCCTTGTTGGACCGACAGTTGGTAAAGCGTTTCGGAGAGACCAACGATTTGCTGGGCACGGCACTCTTTCTGTGTTCTGAGGACGCGAGTTTTGTCAGCGGCCAAACCCTGTTGGTGGACGGCGGTTCGAATTTTCGACTGTAGGCGAGGGGGTGTGTCAGTGAATTCCAGACTCAAGGTGGGGTTCGTGGGCTTGGGTTCCCAGGGAGGGCCCATGGCTCGGAGAATTGCTGAGGCCGGGTTTTCGCTGCAGGTCTGGGCCCGTCGAGCCGTAACCCTCGAGTCCTTTGAGAAGTTGGCGGTCGAGGTGTCCCCCAGTCTTTCGGCCATGGGCGCGGCTTGCGATGTCGCTTGTGTCTGTGTCCGAAACGATCAGGATGCCGAAGAAGTGGTGCTTCCCGAGCGGGGAGGGCTACTCGATGGCATGCAGCCTGGCGGGACCATCGTGGTTCATTCCACTGTGCATCCGGAGACCTGTCGCCGCTTGGCCGCCAAGGCTGCTGAGCGCGGTGTGACACTGCTGGACGCGCCTGTCAGCGGAGGCGGGGACGTGGCGGCCGCGGGGGGCTTGACGGTGATGGTGGGTGGAGATTCCGAGATCTTCGAGCGCTGCCGTCCCATCTTCGAGACCTACGGAAATCTCGTTCGGTATCTCGGTCCTCTAGGGTCTGCTCAGATCTGCAAGTTGCTCAACAACCTGCTGTTCAGTGCGAATCTGCAGGTGAGTTCGGAATTGCTCGATCTCGCCGAGAGTCTCGGCGCGGACCCGAACGCGCTGCTCGAGATTGTTGAAGCCAGCAGCGGGGGCAGTTTTGCGCTTCGCGCGGTCCCGCTGCTCAGGTCTGGAGGACAGGCGGCCGCCCTTGCGAATCTGGCAAAGGATTATCACCTGATACTCGACCTTGCAGCGGACTCGGGGGTGCGTGAGACGAATCTCGCGAGAGCGGCTGGAGTACTGGCTGAGATCGTTGCCACCGCGGAGCCGAAGAGAGGGGATTTTAATCGTGACTGAATTCAACTTTGCGGACATCCACGAATCTCTAGCGCGTGCAATCCCCGATCGAGAGGCTCTGGTTGTCGGCGATCGACGCATGACCTATGGGGAGCAGGCCGAGCGAAGTCGTCGCTTGGCCAACTTTCTGCTCTCTCAGGGGTTGCGCTGTCATCGGGAACGCTCGGAGTTGAAGGGCCATGAGTCGGGTCAGGATCATGTGGCTCTCTACCTGTACAACGGCCCTGAATACCTGGAGGGCTTCTTCGGTTCATTTAAGGCGCGTTTGGCATCGATCAATGTGAACTATCGCTACGTCGAGGAGGAACTTCTCTACCTGTTCGGGAACGCCCGGGCCCGGGCGGTGATCTATCACGCGGAGTTCGCGCCTCGCATCGCTGCGGTGAGGGAGGACTTGCCGGATCTCGAAGTGTTGCTCCAGGTTGCCGACGATTCGGGCAACGAGTTGTTGCCTGGGGCTATCGACTACGAGCAGGCCCTGTCCTCCTCGTCCGCAGAACCTCCCGATGTGAAGCCCTCCCCCGACGATCTCTACATCCTGTACACCGGAGGGACTACGGGGATGCCCAAGGGTGTGTTGTGGCGCTCGGACGACATCTTCGTGGCTGCCATGGGGGGGACCAAGATCGACGGCACTCACTGGCAGGGATTGGACGAAATTGCAGAGACCGCTCGGAATGGGGATGGCCTCAAGAGCTTGGTCGGGCCGCCGTTGATGCATGGTGCGGCGCAATGGTCAGGGCATACCTTCATGACTCTGGGCGGCACTCTCGTGTTCCCCTCGGAGGTCAAGAAGCTCGATCCCGCTGATTTTTGGTCGACGGTCGAGCGCGAGAAGGTCACGGGTATCACCATTGTCGGGGATGCCTTTGCGCGGCCTCTGCTCGACGAGCTCGAGCGTGGGGACTATGACGTCTCATCGATGATCATGGTGGGGTCTGGGGGAGCGCCTCTGTCTGTGGAGTACAAGAAGGCGCTCCTCGAACGTTTTCCCGTGGTGATCGATGGGATGGGTTCGTCCGAAGCGGGGGCTCAAGCCATGAATACGAGCACGCAAGAGGGAGGCCCGAGTACCGGTGACTTTTCACCCATGGTGGGTTCGTGCGTGCTCTCGGAGGATCTCTCCGCGCTCCTGGACCCCCAAGACAATTCACTCGGTTGGTTGGGCAGGTCTGGGCGCATGCCTCTCGGTTATTTGGGGGATCCGGAAAAGACGGCTCGCACGTTCCCGGTGATCGACGGCGTTCGCTACGCGGTGCCTGGAGATCGAGCGCGTCACCGCGGTGACGGCAGTATCGAGTTGCTTGGGCGCGATTCGGTCACCATCAATTCAGGTGGAGAGAAGATCTTTGCCGAAGAGGTGGAAGCAGCGCTCCGCCATCACGCGGATGTGTTCGACGTCACTGTGGCGGGAAGGTCCAGTGATCGGTGGGGGCAAGAGGTCGTGGCGGTGTTGCAGTTGCGCGATGGCTCTACGACAAGCGAAGACGAGTTGATCGCCGAGGCGTCTGAGCACATCGCGCGCTACAAACTTCCCAAGGCCTTCGTGTTCGTCGATGAGGTTCAGCGGAGTCCGAGTGGGAAGGCGGACTACCGCTGGGCGAAAGCTGTAGCGGAGAGTGGGTCCGAAGAGAATCAAGATGATGACCAGTAATGAAGCGATCGTTCCTCTGGCCGAGGATGCCTTCTGGCAGTCCCCTTATCCGATCCTGTCTCGGCTGAGAGACGAGCACCGAACCGCGGTCACCGACGCCGGCGTGAAGGCGATCCTGCGCTGGGACGATGCGGAGGAGGTGCTCAAGGGCGGGGATTTCATCAACGAGGGGCTCGAGTTCATCGAGGCCCGGGGGTTTTCACCCGGTGACCCCCTCTACGAGTGGAGGCGTCACTCCATCGGGGCTCTCAATGGAGCCCCGCACGACCGGATTCGATCACTCGTCAGTCGTGCTCTCACGCATCGCAGTGTGGATGCACTGCGTCCGAGTATTCGCGCTCATACCCGGGCATTGATTTCGGCTTGCGCTGAAGCTGGGCGCATGGACGCGCGAGCGGATCTCGCACTCAGGCTGCCCTTCCTCACGATCACGGAGTTTCTGGGCATTGACCGCGATGAAGGGGCTGAGGTGGGCAAGCGTATGAGTTCAGGCGCTGCAGATGCCTTTGGTCCCAACGTCACGCCCGAGATACGTCAGCAGGCGAACGAGACCTTCGCGGCACTCATGGCGTTCGTCTCCGATCTGGTAGAAAAACGGCGCGTGAAGCCACGCGAGGATCTGCTGAGTGATCTCATTCGGGTGGAAGAGGCTGGTGACCGCCTCAGTCAAGAAGAGTTGATCGTCTTGTTCACCAACATCTTCGGAGGGGCGATTGAGACGACGGCGAGCGTGCTGACGAGTGGGGTCATGCTGCTGGCGCAGAATCCGGAACAGGCCGAACGCCTCCGTAGGGATCCGGATCGTTTTAAACAGGGAGCCGCCGAAGAGACACTCCGGCTGCGCCCCGGCTTCTACGCCGTCGGGAAGAAAGCGGCTCGGTCCGTGGAAGCCGCTGGCCTGCGCTTTGATGAAGGCGAGCCATTGACAATTTTGGTCGGGGGGCCGAACCGGGACCCTTCGCGCTGGCTGAAGCCTGACGCCTTCGAGATCGGCCGTGACCCGAAGGTCTGGTCTCTCACCTTCAGTATGGGGGCGCACTTTTGTCTGGGCCAGGCATTGGCTCGTTGTGAACTGCAGGAAATGATGGGGACTCTGGTGACCTGCTGTCGTGAACTGGAACTCGAGGTGGACCCACCGCGCTGGTTGGCGCGGGTGATGGTGAATCGGGTGGAATCGCTGCCCGTCCGTTTCCACCACTGTGAGGAGGCTTTGTCCCATGGCTGACGCTTCTGGAGCGGGACGTCCCGCTCCCATTACGGCACCGCTTTCCGAGCCCTTTTGGGAAGGAACGCGGAATGGAGAGTTGCGCTTACAGCGCTGTGGTTCGTGTTCCCGCTTCGTTTGGACGCCACAGTACGCCTGCCCGGATTGCCTCTCGGAAGACTACGAGTGGGTGGCATGCAGCGGCCGTGGAGTGGTCTACAGCTACACCGTGGTGCATCGATCCATCGACCCGAGTCGGTTCGAAGCGCCCTATGTGCTCGCCGTGGTCCAGCTCGAAGAGGGCCCTCATCTTCTCACGAACATCGTCGGATGCGAACCCGAAGCCGTGCAGGTCGACATGCCGGTTGAGGTTCGCTTCGAGCGAATTGATGACGAATTCACCGTGTATCCTTTTGCACCTCGGGAGGTCCAAGAATGAGAGCGCTGCGCGACGTGGCCATCGTTGGCGTTTCCACCACGGAACAGACTCGCCGTTCCGAGGGGCGCCACGGTCTTTCCTACGCACTCGAGGCTTTGAAAATGGCGCTCGATGATGCGGGTCTTGCCAAGCGCGACATCCAGGGGCTGTACCCCATGATGGACGGTTGGCCTCTCGCGGGTCCCGGACAACTCGGGGGGAACTATCGCAGCACCAACTGGGCCCACCAGTTGGGAATTCCGATCCGCTGGTTTACGGGTGCCGTGAATTCGGGTGGGGGTACGGGGGTGTCCGCAATTCTCGACGCGGCGGCGGCGATTGGGGCGGGCTACATCGACACAGCGGCCATCGTTCTCGGGTTTGCATCGAGCAACCCCTCCGATCCGCGTACGGCTTCGTGGACCTCTCAACCCTTTCAGTTCAACGAGTGGACGGGTACCTACACGGCGGCTCAGTTTGCTTTGGCGGCCAGGCGCCACATGCATGCCTACGGCACTACCCGTGAGCAGTTGGCCCGGGTTTCGTCCACGATCCGCAACTATGGCCACGTGAATCCCGATGCGGTCATGTATGGGCGTGGGCCCTACAGCGTGCAGGATGTCCTCGATGCACCGATGGTTGCCGATCCGCTGAGTCGGTTGATGTGTGCTCAAGTCAACGACGGCGGAGCGGCCATGGTGATCACCAGTCTCGAGCGGGCGAGAGATCTGAAAAAGCCGGCGGTGCGTGTGCTGGGGGGAGCGGACCAGGTTTGCTACCCCGCCTACGCCGAGCTCCCCTTGTTGGAGCACCCGCTGGGAGGGGCGTTTTCCCGCGACTGGGTCGACGATGGCTTCGCGATGTCTGGACTCACGCGTGAGGACGTCGACGTCGTCCAACTCTACGACGGATTCGCGTCGTGGATCGTGATGCAGTGGGAGACTCTGGGCTTTTGTGAAGTGGGGGAGGGCGGGGCCTTCGTGGAAAGTGGGGTCATGGAACTCGGCGGACGCTACCCGACCTGTACCGACGGAGGGTGTCACAGCTTCAGCCACATGGGCGCTCCAGCGCTCCTTCGACCCATTGAAGCGGTGAGACAGCTTCGCGGAGAAGTGAGAGATGATTGTCCCGGGTCCTCGAAGGGGGAGCATACCTACGACCCGGCCCGATGCCGTGCAGCCCGAGATCCCCAGGTCGCTCTAGCAGTGAGCATGGGTCCACCCACCGGAGGCGGGAACCTGGCGCTTCTGGCGCGAGACTGAGGCGGACTCTCTCGTTCCTCAGATTCTGGAACTCGGTGTGGGTGTGAACCGGATGGGGAGGCGAGCCATGCCCGCCACGTTGCCCGCGTGCACCATTTCGATTCCGCTCTCGTCGATGTCGTAGGCGGGCAGTCGGAGGTGGATTTCCTCCAGCGCAACGCGGCTCTCCAGGCGGGCCAAGGAAGCGCCGAGACAGAAATGGGTCCCGTAGCCAAAGGCGAGGTGCCGGTCCATTTCGCGGCGGATATCGAAGCGATCGGGTTCTGAGTACTTGCGATCGTCGCGGTTGGCGGCCCCGATCAGCAGAACCACCTTCTTGCCCTTTTCGAGGATACAGCCGTGTTTCTCGACGTCACGTGTGGTGGTTCGCACCATGTACTGGGTCGGGCTGATCAGGCGTAGGGATTCTTCGATGGCGCCCGGTAGCAGGCTTGGATCTTCGATCACCTGACGTCGTTGGTCCGGGTGGCGGGCCAGTAGGTAGAGGGTGTTGGCAATGAGCTTCTCTGTGGTTTCGTTGCCACCCGAGAGCAGTAGGAAACAGAAACCAAGGATCTCAGCGTCGTCGAGAAGTCGCCCTTCCAGTTCTGCGGCGCAAAGTGCGGAGACAAGATCATTTTCCGGTTGTTTGCGTTTGGTGGCGACGTGGCTCCCGAAGTATTCGATGACACGTGTGGCTGCGTCGACGGAGGTTGCCGGTGGAGTCAAGGTGCCGGGGTCTCGGTGGAGAATCTGTTCGGTGAGCAGGCGCAGTTGCTCGTGGTCCTCAACGGGAATCCCCAGCATGGTGCAGATGACGTTGGAGGGGAGCAGCGCGGCAAAGCGCTCGATGATGTCGCACTCTCGTACGTCGTGGAGTGCTTCGAGTAATTCACCCGTGAGGTGACGGATGCGCGGTTCCATTTCTGCGATCCGGCGTAGCGTGAAGGCTCGACTCACCAGGTTTCGTAGGGCGACCTGTTGCGGTGGATCCATCTGGATCATGGACAGTGCATCGCCGACCTCGGACAGGGAGATACCGTTTGTGGAGGTGTAGGTCTTCCAGTCACCGTAGCCCTCGAATACATCGTCGAAACGCGAGAGCACCCAGAAGTCCATTTCGGCGTTGTAATAGGCCGGTGCCTCGTCTCTCAGGCGGGAGTAGGTGGGGTACGGATCGCGGTGGAGTTCGTAGTCGAACGGGTCGTAGTGGACGGTGGACGGGTTCGGCAGGGCGTCACTCCTTGGAAATGATGCCGGCGCTGGTGAGATCTTCGAGTTCTTCGTCGGACAGTGAGAGGTCGGCGCGCAGAATCTGGGAAGTGTGCTCACCCAGTGTGGGCCAGCGTCCTGTGGGGCGCTCGGTGCTCTTGGAAAGCTTGATGGGGTTGCCCACCACGTGCAGGGGCTTGTCCGAGTCCGGTCGGTCTACGGAAAGCACCATGTCGTGGCTCGCGATGTGCGGGTCTTCGGTCAGGTCGTTGGCACCGAAGCAGGGACCGGCCACGATGCCCTCGTCGGCCAGCGCAGAGGACGCCTCGAGCTTGGTCCGTTCGCTTGCCCAGTTCTCGATGGCCGGCCGGATGACGGCCTCCAGGTTCTGCGACCAGCCTTCGCGTGTGGTGAACCGGGGGTCGTCGAGCCACTCGGGGTGGTCTATGGCATGGGCGAGGCGTTCGAACTGGTGTTCCCGGCCCACCTGCATCACAAACAGGCCATCTCGCGCCTGGAATGAGTCGCAAATGCCGGGCCATGCTTTGAGGCTGTTGTCCTCGATGCCGATAGACGGGTTGAAGGGCACCATGTCCATCAGGGCGACGACGGCATCGAACATGGATACGTCGATGTGCTGGCCTTCACCTGTGCGCTGGCGGTGTTGGACGCCGGCCAGGATGCCGATGGCGGCGAAGAGTCCACTACCGATGTCTCCCATGGCACCCGCGACTCCGATATTGGGCAGTCGGCCGGGTTCACGCCGAAACTCGTAGAGGCCGCCCATGGCCTCGGCCACCACTGCGTAGGCGGGCCAGTGCCGGTACGGAGTGGGCTTGAGGTTGCCGAAGCCCGAGACAGAGACGTAGACGATTCTCGGGTCCACACTCGCGAGATCCGAATAGGACAGGCCCAGGCGATCCATCGTGCCGGGTTTGAAGTTTTCGGTCACGACATCGTAGTGGGGCACCAGGCGCTTGATCAGGTCGATGCCCCGCGGATCCTTGAGGTCGATCCCCATGCTCTTTTTGTTCAAGTTGTTGCGAAGGTAGGTGGCTCCAACCTCACGCCCATCGCTATCTCGAAGCTTCGGTGCAGCCGCCCGTCCGGCTTCGCCTGTAACGGGGTGCTCTACCTTGACGACGTCCGCGCCGAGATGTGCGAGCAATTGCGTGGCAAAGGGCATGGCCTGCATCTGCTCGATGGCGAGGATTCTGAGCCCCTCCAGGGGAAGGCTGGACGGGTCCCTCAATTCTGGGACTCCTCGGCATAGGGATTGATCTTGAGGTGGCGGGAGACGTCCCCTACGTCGTCCATCTCCATCAGTCGCTCGCTGAACCGCCAGATGCCGTCGACGCATTCGAAGCGGTCGCGATAGACGCCACGCACGATGGGCTGCAACGGGAAATCGGGCAGCGACATGAATACCACCACGTAGCTGTGGCAGGTTGCCGTGAGGCCGTCGTCGTCCAGATCGATGATCAAGTTGGTCGTCATGTGCCGGGTGCAGGGGGTCACGCCAGGTTCACCTGCTTCCGCGGGGCGATGGTCGGAGTCGTAAAACTGGGTGTGGTCGCGGTACATGCCGATGGCGGCCTCGCGGCCGCGGACGTCTCCAGCGTCGCCGCCGATCACAGCGTGTGCGAACAGATCGCCCACGCGTTCGAGGTCCCCTGCGTCGAGTGCTCTCGCGTAGTCGTAGATCAGTCGGGTGATGGCGTCGCGCGCCTCGGCTCGGTTCATGTTGCCGCTCCAGGGTTCGAGGTGGCGAATCAGAGGGCACAGCCTATCACCGATGTGAATGGCTGTGGGACTTGGGCACTCGCAGGGAGCGATCTGGCGTATGCTGGGCGGCCCCAGTGGATGCGGCCCACGGTGGCCCTTGGAACTGTGGAGGCATGGAGGAAATATGAGCGATCGCCCGACGCCTGGTTCTGTCGAAACTCCCGAACAGGTTCCGATCCTGGATGGGATTCGGATCGTTGACATGAGCAGCGGGATCCCCGGTCCCGTTGCGACCCACCTCCTGGCCGAGGCTGGGGCCGATGTCATCAAGGTGGAGCCGCCTGGGGGGGATCCCATGCGCAAATCTCCCGGTTTCGAAACTTGGAATCGAAGTAAGCGCGGAGTCGTGCTGGATCTCCATGATCCGGCAGACCGGTCGGCTCTCGATGATTTGCTGGCAAGTGCCGACGTGTTGGTGCACGGCTTCAGGCCGAGCGATGCGGCGAAGCATGGCCTCGATGACGAGGGGCTAAAAGCTCAATTTCCGGGTCTCGTGGTCTGCTCCATGCTTGGCTATCCGGTCGGGCATGCCGATGTCGAGCGACCGGGGCACGACATTCTGGTACAGGCGCGGATGGGCCTTATGGATGAGCAGCGGGGGAATCGCGAGGGGCCGATCTTTCTGCGATTGCCGGTTCCGAGTTGGGGTGCGGTCTATCTCGTGGCGGTGGGAATTCTGGCGCGACTTCGCGTCAGGGACCGGGATGGTCGCGGAGGGGTGGTGCATACGAGTCTGCTCCAGGGGGCACTCGCACCCATGATGCAGTACTGGGCTCGCGCCGAGAACCCCAGTGCGTCCTTCGCCCGCGGGCTGCCGAAAAACATGATGAGCGGCCTCTATGAGTGTGGTGACGGTCGCTGGATTCACATGATGGGTCGCTTCGACGCGCTGTCGAAGTTGCCCATGGTGGTTCGGGCTCTCGAAGGGGTCACCCCAGAAGAACTGGAACGCGCCCGCGCCGACATCAGCAAGCTCGCCCCCGTTCCCAGCTTGAGCAATGACCCCGCGGTCCTGGTGGCGGCATTCCGTAAACACACCGCGGATGAGTGGCTCGAGTTGTTGTGGGCCAACGACGTGGCCGTTCACCCCTCGGATCCACCCGGGGAGGTGTTGCGTTCGGAGCAGGCACGGGTCAATGATTACTTGACCGACTTCGATCACCCCGAACTCGGTCGGATTACCCAGGCCGGCACTCCTTTTGAGGTGTCTCCGGCTTCACGGGTACGTGGCCCTGCTCCGAAGCTCGGCCAGCACCAGGCGGAAGTGATGGGAGCCGTTGAGCGAGTCCCGCTCCGCGAGTTTTCAGGGAACTCATCGGATCCTGCTCTGCCTCCGCTTGCGGGGGTGCGCGTGGTTGACTTCGGCAACTATCTGGCGGGCCCCTTTGCGCCCATGCTGATGGCGGACCTCGGTGCCGAGGTCATCAAGCTCGAGGCCACACGAGGGGATGCCATGCGTCCAGTGGCTCGTTCCTTCTGCGGTTGCCAGCGGGGCAAGCGCTCCATCGCCCTCGACTTGAAGAATCCGGAGGTGCGTCCGGTCCTGGAGGAACTCGTGCGCAGCGCCGACGTGGTGCACCACAACCTCCGGTACCCCGCCGCTCTCAAGCTGCGCATCGACTACGAATCGCTGCGGGAGTTGAATCCGGATCTCGTCTATTGCCACACGAGCAGCTATGGACCCAAAGGGGAACGCAAGGATTGGCCCGGCTACGACCAGTTGTTCCAAGCTTGCTCGGGATGGGAGGTGGCCGGTGGAGGGCCGGAAAACCCGCCCATCTGGCATCGCATGGGAATGATGGATCATCAGAATGCTTTGTCTTCGTTGGTTGCGACCCTGTTGGCTCTACGCGAACGCGATCGCAGTGGGCGGGGGCAATTCTTGAAGGCTTCCATTCTCGGCGCATCGGTGTTGAGCATGAGCGAGCTCTATCTCAGGGCTGATGGAAGCCTGCCGGATTTTCCCGGAATCGATTCCAGGCAGACCGGTATCGACCCGGGCTATCGCATCTACGAGTTGGCCGATGGCTGGATTGCCGTGGCCGCCCAGCGCACGGATCACTTCCAGGCGTTTTTGGCTGTGGCCGGGGTGGAGAAGGCGGAGTCCCTCGAAGAGGCACTGTCGGGGCGATCCAGTGGGGAATTGTTGGATGCCCTGGGTGCTGCAGGGGTTCCGGCGGAGCCCGTACGAACCGAACAGGAAAATGGCTTCTTCGATCGGCCCGAGCACCGGGCTGCGGGCGTCGCGGTTGCGTATCCCCATTTTGAAATGGGTCGTATGGAACAGGTGGGTGCCTTCTGGAACTTCGTGGACGTACCCCAGAATCTCGAACAGGCGCCTCCGGCGCTGGGCCAGCACACCGTGGAGATCCTCAGTGAGCTCGGCTACGGCGCTTCCCAGATCGAAGCATGGGTGGAATCGGGGGCCGTGGCCATTGATGATCGCTATGCGCCCACGAGTATGGCGGGTTGACCCTCGACTCGTGTCTAGGAGGGGTGGATGACCACCCGAAGTGCCCCCGCTGCGCGATCGGCGGCGACCCGAAAGGCCTCAGGAGCGTCGTCGATGGGAAAACGGTGGGTGATGACGGTCTCGGCCACCTCGGGTCTTCGGGCGAGCAGTGCTGCTGCATCGTCGACGTCCCGACCCTGGTTGTGTCTGCAATAGGCGATGGAGGGCAGGACCACGAGTTCTTTCAAAAACGTTCCCATGGGTAGAGGGATTCCATTCTCATAGACACCCAGAACCACCAGGGTGCCACCGGGCTCCGCCATTTCCACGGCGGCCTCGAGGCCGCCTACTGTTCCCGAGGCCTCCACGACCACTGGGTAGGTGCCCGAAGCCTGCTGGGCGCCCAGTCTCTCGGCCGCTTCGATCTGGTGTGGGTGGCGCGCCGCGATGCCCGCTTCGGCGCCCGCGTCCACCACGCCGGCTGCGGTCAGCAAGCCGATGGCACCGGCGCCGATGATTCCCACTCCCTGGTCGCTCGTGAGTTGCGCGATTCGGAGACCGTGAAGGGCCACCGCGAGCGGTTCGATCAGGCACGCGTCTTCCACTGGCACCGCGCTGGGGAGTGGCACCATGTGCCGTTCCGGAACCTCGAAGTGCTCGCACATGCCACCGTCGGCGGAAAGTCCGAGTGCGTGGGTGAGCGCCCAGGTGCAGAGGTTGTGACGGCCCGCTTCGCATAGCTCGCAGGTTCCACAGCCGAACATGGACTCGACGCCTACGGCACGGCCATCCGGTGCGATGCCCGCCAGTTCGTGTCCGAGTACGAAGCGGGTTCCAGCGGCGAGATAGTCGAAGTCCGAGCCGCAGATGGAGGCTGAGCGGATACGAACCACGGGCTCGCGTCCCTCGGGTTCGGGGATCTCCATCACCTGGATTCCATCGTCGGTATTTCGTACGGCCTTCATTCCCCCACTCTAAAGGTCGGAGAACTCGGGAACAAGCGTACTTGTCAGGGCCTTCGCCGCGCTCCTCAGTCCGAGCTGGTGCCGACCTCGATGAGGACCTTGCCCGTCGCGCGACGGCTGGAGACCTCGACAAGGGCGTCGGATGCGCGTTCCAGCGGGAAGCGGGCCGAGATGTGGGGCCGGATGATTCCCTGGGCGAGGAGGTCCGTGAGTTCAGCGCGGCGCTGCGCGAGAAGCTCCGGGGCCCGTTCGCCGTAGGGGCGAAAATCGAAACCTCGGATGTCGGCTCCCTTCAGGAGCACGAGGTTGAGGGGGATGCGTGGGATCTCGCCGGTGGCGAAGCCCACGACCACGAAGCGACCGCGCCATGCCATCGCACGGTAGGTGGCCTCGCTGTGTTCTCCGCCCACGGGGTCGAGGGCGACGTCCGCGCCGGCCCCGCCGGTGAGTTCCTTGATTCGCTCCTTCAGGTTCTCGTGGCTGTAGTCCACGGTCTCGTCGGCCCCACAAGCACGACACGCCGCCAATTTTTCTGGACTCGAAGCCGCGGCGATGACTCGGGCCCCTAGTTGCTTGCCCAGAGCGACTGCCGCCAGCCCGACTCCCCCGGCTGCGCCCAGGACCACCAGGGTTTCTCCCGCTGCGAGTTCGGCGGTCAGGGTGAGGGCAAAGTAGGCAGTGCCGTAAACGACGGAGAAGGCCGCCGCGTCGCCGAATTCGACACCCGCGGGCATCGGTGAGAAGGCCGTGGCGGGCGCGACGACCTGCTCTGCAAAGGCCCCGGAGAACATCGCCCCGTACACCCGGTCCCCCACGCTGAACTGGCCGACGCCCGGTCCGACTGCACCCACGACACCGGCCAGTTCACTGCCCGGCGTAAAAGGGGTGGGCAGTGAGACCTGGTAGCGGTTGTCCATGATCAGGACATCGGGGTAGTTGACCGATGCCGCCTTGACCTGGATGAGGATCTCCCCGGGCCCCGGTTCCGGGGTCGGAAGGTCTTCGATGGTCAGGCTTTCCGGGGGGCCGTATTCATTGCATCGCGCGGCGCGCATGTACCCTCCTCTTGGATCTGGATGGGGTCTACGTGGTCGAGAGTTCGTCGATCGCCTGCTCTCGGGCCCAGGCGTAGTCTGGTTTTCCGCTGGGGCTTCGCCGAACCTCGTCGCGTCGAACGAAAGCCTTGGGCAACTTGTATCGCGCGACGTGCTCGGCACAAGTGGCGCGCAGTTCCTCGTCACTGGCGGCCACCCCCTCGTGGAGCTTCAAGACAGCGACGACCTCATTGCCCCACCGCTCGCTGGGTCGGCCGCACACGATGGCATCGTAGACGGCAGGATGTCGTTTGAGCGCGATTTCTACCTCTTCGGCGAAGATCTTCTCACCGCCCGAGTTGATGGTCATGGATTCACGACCCAGGAGATGGATCGTGCCGTCGTCGTTGAAGCGAGCGCGATCCCCAGGGACCGAGTAGCGCTGACCGTCGATGGTGGGAAAGGTGCGTGCGGTTTTTTCAGGATCTCCGAGATAACCCAAGGGAACGCGTCCACCCTGGGCCAGCCACCCAATTTCCTGGGAGCCGAGCTCAAGTCGCCGGGTGAGGTCCGAGTTCAAGAGTCCGCCGCCGGGCTTCATGGTAAAGCGGGTCTCGCCGGTGCCGTCCCGCGTAGTGTCGATGGCCTCTCCCTGGGCGCCGGTCTCCGATGAACCCAGGTTGTCGATCACTCGGATGCCGGGTAGGCGCTCGATCAGTCCACGCTTGGAGGCGGTACTTGTCACCGCCGCACCGGTGAAGATGGCACGCAAGTGACTGAGGTCGTAGGACTTACGGTCGAGTTGGTCGATCATGGGTCGTGCGAAGGCGTCCCCAACGATTACGATGGCCGTGCAACGCTCCCGCTCTGCGGTGCTCCAGAGGTCGTCGGGGTCTAGCCGGCGGGTCTCCTGTTGAAACACACAGGTGTGGCCGGCGTGGAATTGATTGAAGACGAACCATTGCGCCGAGCCATGCATGAGCGGGGGGGCTGGAATCGAGCGTGCGCCGCCACGCTGGACCCGCTCGGCGAACTGTTCCAGGGTGTTTTCGCCGCCATCGGGTCGACGCCCACCGAGGGCGGCCACGAGAATGTCGGCCTGTCGCCACAGCACGCCCTTGGGCATGCCGGTGGTTCCGCCGGTATAGAGGATGTAGAGGTCGTCCGGAGACCAATTCACCGCGGGACGCTGGGGCCGTCCCTGGGCGATGGCGTCCTCGTACTCGATGGCACCCTCCAACAGGGGCTCGTTGGAAGAGTCGGGGACCTGAATGAGTACGTCGAGGTCCGGGAACTCGCTCCGCAAGCCCGCGACCATCGGTGCGAACGTGGCGTGGAAGACGAGACCTCGAATCGATGCATCGCGGAAGAGGTAGCGAAGTTCTTCGCGCACGTACCGGTAGTTGACGTTGAAGGGAGCGACTCGTGCCTTGTGGGCGGCGAGGGCGGACTCCACGTATTCGGGCCCGTTGTAGAGGAGCAATCCCAGGTGGTCCTGGCCCGACTCCCAGGGGGAGAGTTCGGAGCGTTCCTTCCGGCAAGTGAGCCCGGCGTCGAGAAGGAAGTTCGCGAGGCGGCGTGTCCGTTCGGTGACCTCGGCGTAGCTGAAGCGGCGTGTACCGTCGACGAGGCATTCGCGCTCGGGGATCCGTTCGGCGACGTGCTCGTGGAGTTGAGCGAGATTCAGGTCGACGCTGGGACTCAAGTGGAGACTCCCGAGGGGCTTTCGGTCGTATCGGTATCCGGCGGTGGCGTATTGGCCTCGTGGGCCAGGATGTCGCGGATTCGCTCGCGCAGCTTGAACTTCTGCACTTTGCCGCTGGCGGTCATGGGCAACTCGGCGACAACCTCGAGTCGCTCTGGCCACTTGGGCTTGGCCAGACCTGCCTGCTCGAGGTGGTCGACCAGCATGCGGAGGGTGGGGGAGGGTCCCTCTGGAACCACGAACGCGCAGCCGCGCTCCACCAACACGGGGTCCGGCATGGCGACCACGGCAACGGATTGCACCGAGGGATGGCGGTAGAGCGCGTCCTCGACCTGCTTGGCGCTGATGTTCTCGCCTCCGCGTACGATGATGTCCTTTTGGCGGCCGCGGATCGTGATCTCCCCGCGGCTTCCGATTTCGCCGAGATCGCCACTGAAGAAGAACCCGTCTTCGCTGAACGCGTCGGCGTTGAGGTCGGCATCCAGGTAGCCCAGAAACATTTGTGGTGCGCGGAGCAGGAGTTCTCCAACCCCGTCCACGGCTTGATGGAGGCGGGCCTCGGAACCCTCGGCAAGCGGGATACCATCGGTTTCGGCGCAAGTGCGTTCGTCCAGCGACGGGCCTCCCATGACGTGACAGGGGACTTCAGACGAACCGTAGGCACGTGCAGCCCAGATTCCCATGTCTCTTCGGGCGTCGCGGATCAGGTCTGCGGGAACGTCGGCACCGCCACAGATGAAGCCGGTGAGGGAGCAGTCTTCCGGTTCCGTGCCCTCGTAGGTCTGGAGGAGTCCCTGGAGGAATGGCGTGGCCCCGATGCAGAAGCGGCACTGTTCGGTTTCGATGATCCGCCGCGCTCGTTGAGGGTCCCATTCGTCCATCAGGACGCAAGGGGCTCCCAGCAGCGGAGGGAGGAGTACGGCGGCCAGCACCCCTGTAATGTGGGTGATGGGGGAGGGCATGAAGATCGTATCCGCTGCCGTCAGTTGGCAGTGGCGGGCACTCGCACTGGCGGTTTTGTCCAGCGTCTGGTGGTTATGCAGTACGCCCTTGGGGTCCGAGGTGGTTCCCGATGTGTAGAGGAGCAGGCACACATCGGTGGGTCGGGTTGGGTTGTCGACCGGGCAAGCGTTGGATGGGATGGCTTCGAATTCGACGAAACCCGGCGGTAGGGGGCCCTCGGGCCGCACCACGATGACCACCGGCGGGTCTTCGAGAGAGGCCCGCAAACGCTGAAACATTTCGACGAAGTCGAAGTTTCGGTGCCTGTGTGGGGTGATGATGGCTCTGGGCTGGGCTTGTTGGAGGATGAATCCGAGTTCTGCGTCTCGGTAGATGGGGACCACTGGGTTGGTGATGGCGCCGAGTTTGAGCAGTCCCTGGATGGCCACAGCGGCTTCCCACCAGTTCGGCAAGATGACCGTGGCCACCGTACCCGGCGCGACACCTAGATCGTGCAACTGTCGGGCAGAGGCGTTGGCTCGTTCGTGGAGTTCACTCCATGTGAGGCGGTGCTCTGCGTCGACCAGGGCCAGTTCGTCAGGCTGGGTGGCCGCAGTCTCGATCAGACGAGCGTCCAGTCGTTGATCCAGGTAGATGCCGCTTCCTGCGAAGGCGGCATGCGAGGGGTGGGTGGGGCCGATGTGTCGCACCGTCGAGGGGTCTCCTGGTCACGAGGGGCTATGCCGCGCTCATGCCTTGGCGGGCCGAGTCTCTCACCCGACGCCGGTTCCCGCAAGCGGTTCACCGGGGAGGCGCTGCGGTTGTGAAGCGACCGGGGGACGGAAGTCGGGAACGATCCATCTGTAATTGGGGAGGGTTTCCGGCGGAGTTGTGATATCCCTCCCCGGG
Source organism: Myxococcota bacterium (assembly GCA_022447545.1). Lineage (GTDB taxonomy): Bacteria > Myxococcota_A > UBA9160 > UBA9160 > SMWR01 > JAKVBI01. The sequence goes on along the minus strand of JAKVBI010000036.1, from coordinate 17,914 downwards.
TGACGCCGAGCCTTGCGCGAGAAGACTTCGACGCCGTAGTGGTGGGCTCTGGGCCCAATGGTCTCGCCGCCGCAGTGCATCTGGCCCGTGAGGGGGCCTCGGTATTGGTGGTCGAGGGCGAGGCGGAGATTGGCGGAGGCACTCGGACCGCAGAGTCTACGTTGCCGGGTTTCCGTCACGATGTGTGCTCGGCGGTTCACACTCTGGGCATTCTCTCCCCCTTCTTCCGGACCCTGCCATTGGAGGAACATGGCCTGCGCTGGGTCCAGCCCGCGGCCTCACTCGCCCATCCCCTGGATGACGGTCCAGCGGTCACTCTCTGGCGTTCCCTGGAGCGCACTTGTGAAGAGTTGGGGTCGGATGCAGGTGCGTATCGGAGGATGGTCGGGCCCCTCCTGCGTGACCCGCATGGATTTCTGAGCGATGTGCTGGGCCCCCTCGGGATTCCGCGTCACCCGCTTCTGTTCGCACATTTCGGGGCTCACGCACCATGGCCTGCCACAGTTCTCGCCAAGACGCTTTTTCGTGGAGAACGGGCGCGGGCACTTCTGGCGGGCTGCGCGGGACATAGTGTGCTTCCCCTCGAGACCTGGTTTACGGCTGCTCTCGCCGTCATGTTCGCTGTCTCTGGACACGTGGAGGAATGGCCGGTGGCCGCGGGAGGCTCGGAGGCGATTCCTCGTGCCCTTGCCAGTCTGCTTGGCGAGAGTGGGGGCGTGGTTCAGCGCGGTGTGAGGATTCGTTCGCTCGGGGAACTGCCGAGTGCGCGTGTGTACCTGTTCGATACGAGCCCCGATCAGTTGGCCTCGATCTGTGAACCGGTGCTGCCGGCGGGATATGTTCGCCGCTTGCGGCGCTATCGGTACGGTCCCGGGGTGTTCAAGGTCGATTGGGCGCTGGACGGTCCGATTCCATGGCGCGATCCCAATTGTCTCCAAGCCTCGACTCTTCATCTCGGAGGAACTCTCGAAGAGATCGCCGCCAGTGAGGCGGCCATGTATCGCGGCCATCACTCCGAACGTCCGTACGTGATCCTCTGCCAACAGAGTCAGTTCGACGACAGCCGAGCCCCAGACGGTAAGCAAACGGGCTACGCCTACTGCCACGTGCCAGCGAACTCGGACGTGGATCGAAGCGAAGCCATCGAGGCACAAATCGAAAGGTTCGCTCCTGGCTTTCGCGATCGGATCCTCGCGCGGCACGTCATGCGGACCCGGGATTTTTTCGACCACAACCGCAACTTCGTGGGGGGGGCCGTCACTGGAGGCGTTGCTGACGTATTCCAGTTGTTTACGCGGCCCGTGGCCCGCATCAACCCCTACACGACGCCGAATCCGCGCGTTTTGATCTGTTCGTCGGCCACTCCCCCGGGCGGCGGTGTCCACGGAATGTGTGGCTATCACGCGGCCCGCACCGCGTTGAAGCGGATCGATCGCTTCCAGGTCTCGCCTCTGGGGTGAAGCTCAGTCAGCGGGTGGAGGAGGAGTCCGGGCGCCTTTTCTCGGGTCTCACACCGAAGCGGATCCAACGCGGTGAGTGATCGTCGAGGCGTCGGATCGTCTCCTGGAGGTACGGGAGGATCTGGTTCTGCCATTCCACGGCACCGCGAATGGCACGTTGGGAGACCGATGCGCCGTATAGCCCCATGACAACGCAGGCCAATAGCACGACCGGGGCATTCAGTTTGTGAGCCAATGCTCGCCAGAGGATGAGGAGCGTTGGGGGCCAGGCCAGCAGGGTCAGACGCGAATAGTCCCAGGCTGCAGGGCTTCCACTGAAACATGCAGGTAGGATCACCACCCCCGCAATCCAGAGCGGGAGAACCCATTGCTCGCGGGGAGCCCTCCAACCCCAGGCGAAGGCCACGAGTTGGACCACCAGGGTCGTGTAGGTGATGCCGAAGTAGAGGTGGTCTTCGGAATTCCACCACGGGATTGCACTCTTCCAGAGAGATGCGAAGGGCCAGGTCCATTGTTTGACCCAAAACACCTGATGGGAATCCATCACGGTCTCGAAGCCCGGGACTCGCTGACGGAGGTAGAGGTGGAGCAACAGAAATGCGGCACTGGGAACGGTCAGAGCCAGCAGCGTTCCTCGCCGCCAGTCCCGTTGGGTTGCGAGGATTCCGAACGCCAAGGCGGGTCCGACCAGCAGGGCGGGAAAACGGGTCAGGCCCGCCAGCGACAACCAAAGCATGCTTGTAATCGGGCGATGGCGGAGATGGCTGATTACCGATGTCAGGACGCAGAACATGGCCAGGTTTTCAGCGTGAGCGGTGGACGCCACCGCGAGCCAGCGTGGGTTGCAAAGCGTGAACGCGAGGGTTGGCCATAGGGGAGGCAGTGAGAGTTGCTGACAGAGTCGATAGAAGGCCCCTGTGGCCAAGGCAGCGGGTAGCCAGCTCGCGATCAACGCGGCGAGGCCCCAATCCACCCAGGCTGAAGGAGTCAGTGCGTGGACTCCGGCGATCAGCGCTGGGTAGCCTGGGGCGTGGCCCAGGTAATCGGGGCCCGCTGGCGAGTATGGAGTGGGGAAGGACTTGGCGATTTCGATGTAGAGGTTTCCATCGAAATAGACCGCAAGGTGTGTCAGGTCGATGCCCGCTGTACTGGATGCAGCTGCGGCGAGCCCTACGTACAAAAGCAGGGCAAGTCCCATGAGCGCCGCCATTGCTCGAGAGTCTCGCCGGTTGGCCGCATCGCTTTCAGGCACGGGCGATCCCGCCACTCCAGGGGTTCGGCGCGCGTCGAAGATGAACCATGGGCGTTGCAGAGCCTATCACGCACGTGGTGAACTTGAGCGTGTTGTGTCATCTGAGCTGATGCTGGTGGCATCGATGTCCATGGGGACGAGGGCACAGGCGTGGCTCCCGTCGTGATGAACGGCATTGCTGGCGATACGGCCTTTGGGATTGCCAGCTCCGGGAGGAGCAACCGTGTTGGGTTGATGTCGAAGAGCGAGACGTCAATCGGTCGCTTTGTGTGCTGTGAACGCTCGTTGGCGCAGGGCCGGGGAGAGGAAGGGAGAGCTGCGGATCAGCGCTCGGAGAGCAGGCGCTGGATTTCTCGGGCTACCAGCCAGAGACGGTCCTGTCCCCACACGCCCAGAACCGGTTCTCCATCGGCGCCCAGCAGTCGGAAGCTGGGAACGCCCCAGCTTCCGAATTCGTACATGGCTTGTCGGTTCTCTTCCAGTTCGTCTTCCCAGTCGTCATTGCCCATGAGGGGGAGTGCCTCGGACCAGGGAAGGCCAGCGCTTTCCACGACCCAGCGCATGCCGCGGTCGTTGTTGGTGTTGATCCCTTCGAAAAAGGCTGCGTGCAGAAAACTCTGGAGGAGTTCGGTGCCGCGTCCGTTTGCCTGCGCCCAGGGGTACAGCGAGTAGGCGTTGCGGGTGGGCTGGCCGATTGGATCGTAGTATCGGCCCCACTCGATCCCGAGGGCTTCCGCCTCCCGAGCCGCATCGGAGAAGATGTACCAGCCCTTCTGAAGGGTGGCCGGAACTCCGCGCATCACCATGGGCAATACCGGCCGGTTCACCAGGTCCACTCCAGTTCGCTCGGCCAGTTCGAGGGTCTTGTCGAAGATCATCGACGTGTACGGGCTGCGCAGGGAGGGATAGAACTCGAGGGTCAGAGATCCATCGTCCCGAAGCGGTCCCATTTCGATCGGCGGGCGCGGACAAATCGGTATGGAGTCGCTTCGCCGGCGCCCGGCGTAGCGGTCGAGTTGTTTTTCGAGCAGATAGAAACGGTCGGCGCCCCAGTACCACTCTCCCGCGTAGTGGAACATGGCGCTGGAATAGTGCTTTAGTTTCTGCCGATGTTGGTTGCCTCGAGCAATGCAGTCAGCGGCGACGGTGGGATCGGTGCTTCCCCGACGTCGCTCCAATCGTTCGAGTTCGTTGGGGTCTCCCGACCAGAGGGCCTCACCTACGGCTACGGCAGCGGCGGGAAAATCGGCCTGAGTCGCTGCTGCCAGGATGCAACGAGCTCGTTCGATCCTGTCGGTTCTGGGAGGTACGGCATCCACGGGGAAGCGCAGTCCGTAGTGGGGTGCGATTCGAGAGGCATCGGTTCTGGACAACGCGAGTAGAAGGTCGGGTTCCGGTTGGTTTTTCGTATCCGAAGCGTCGACGAGGTGACACACCAGTTCCACATCGTAGGCGTCGAGGAGTCGCTGCAGCAGTTGGGCGGAGAGGTGGCTGTATCCATCTTCGACCTGGTGGAAATATTCCACCCGGTGAGGTTCTCCTTTTTTTTGTCGCACCCGCTCGGCTCGATCGCGTCGCTTTTGGGTCGATGCCGGTCTGATCCAGTGGCTCAGGAGTTTTGAGGTGAGCCAGCGCTGCCAGGGAGCCGGGCTCATGGTTGCAGCTCCGCCCTGGTCTTCGAAGCGCGGGCTCATGAGGTTCTCCGTGATGCCGGTGTTCGTATGGAGAACAAACGGTATCCCAGGGCTTTGCCGTTCGGCAAAGCGGATCGGGGCTTCTGCTAGGCTCCTCGTTGGGCCGCAGCGGCACCCTTGTGTAGATCGCGGGTCGTGGGTCTCCGGGTGTGGGTCAGGCTGCGATCGGGTTTACCCTGGGAGATCCGTGCTCGAAAAACTTTTTCCGGCCGAGGTCCGATGGGCGCGGGCCCACGAGCAGGTGGAGTCGGAGCCTCTACACCGAGATGAGGCGAAGGCCGCAGCAGCGATGGCGCCTAAGCGCCTCCGGGAGTACACGCTCGGCCGTGCTTGTGCGCGCAAGGTGTTGCACGATCTGGGGGTCGAAGGGTTTGCGTTATGCAACGATGCCGACCGGGTTCCGATCTGGCCTTCGGGAATCACTGGGTCGCTCACCCACTGCAAAGGGCTGTGTATCGCCGTGGCAGCCCACCGAGAGCACGTGCTCGGAATTGGGGTCGATGCTGAGCCCCGGCGCACGCTCTCCAAGGGGGTTCTCGACCGCATCAGCAGCGAGAGCGAGCGCCGCCATCTGGCCTGCCTTCCAGCGGTGCCCGAGGGCGGCGATGGCGATTGGGGGTTGCTCCTCTTCAGCGCCAAGGAGAGCTTTTACAAATGCTACTACCCCCTGACGCGGAGGTTTCTCCATTTTCGGGATGCCCAGGTGGAATTCCAGCCGGAAACCGGGCGTTTCTCCGTGTCCCTTGCGAACCATGAAGCGCCCAGTGCCCAGGGGGTTCGGCGCCTTTGGGGCCGTTTTCAATTGGATGTCAACCACATCGTGACCGGGGTCGTGCTTCAGCCTAAGGGAGCCGCGCCGGCTTGAGTGCGCGGTCTTCGCAAACAGCTAGCTGCGCCGTTGGATCCGGACGGATCACAGTGGTCGTCCATAGCGACGGCGGATGTGCTGGCGACGGCGTTCCACGGCCGCGCTCCGCTGCTCGGGAGTGACGTTTCCCGTGGAGGCGGGCAGCGCCTCGCGGAGCCGGTCCAGAGCGATCACCCGAGCGCGTGGGATCGGGTTTCCATCCGCTTGATTCCAGCGATAGATCATCGATCCCTCGCGCAGTCCCGTGGTGTCGAGCCAGTTGGGCACGCCGGGGTCCGCGCGTGAGACCACAGCACGGAACACGCCATCCGGATCGAGAATCGCCTGGTGGCCGTTCAGGCTCGATTGATGGTTCGCGAAGTCCATGGACTCCATCCAGTAGTTACCCAGGTGGAGGCTCCAGTATTTGGCTTTCGGGGGCGTGACCTCGACCAGAAGGCCCTCGTCGTCCTTCAATTGGAAGTACCCAATGCCAAAAGACTGGTACTTCTGCGAGCCCGCTCCGACGTTTCCGAGGCCACCCGCATCATTGGGGAACGTGTTCACGACTTCGCGCTTCTCGTGGGAGATTCGTGCCCACCACTCGGTATTGTCATGCACAAAGCGCCCGATGGCTCCCAGTTGCTGCACGATCGCGCCATTCGGCAAGTTCGGAGGGGGCCGGACCTCGCCGTCGTCGATTCGCTCGATCTCGAAAGTCGCGGGAATTTCAGAATCCCAGTCGTAGAAGAATTGGCGAACGATGAGAGTGGAGGCACCTTCCGGCAGCGCGAGCCAGTTTCCAGGTCGCTGCTCGCCGCCTACGATCAATTCGAATCGCCCCTGGGAGTCCACCTCGAGCTGGTCGGCATCCAGGTCCGACAAGGCCGCCATGCGACCGATCAGTTGCAAGCCCATGAAGTGGACGCTGCCGCGCTGGCCGCGCACCCGGTAGACGGCTCCGGCGCGGACGGGAGCCTGGCAGTAAAGCGCGTCCGAGCAGTCGAGTCCCCACTTTCCGTTTCCGTCGCTCCAGCGGAAGCGCGGTCGATCGGGGTCAGCCGGCTCCAGGAGTTCGCCGATCCCCATGCGCAGGAGCGAGGAGAGGTGGCGCCAGCCCTCGGACCGGTCGCGGTCATTGGCGGGAGCGCCTTCGGCATTGACGAATCGCCCGGCGCGTTCGAGTTCCTCGATCAGGGCGCTCCAGCCGGAACCGTCCGTCAATCCGGGGTCTTGTTCCGAGGCGCCAGTGCCCGCTTTCCAGACACCGCCCGGCCAGCCCTCGGGAGCTCTGGGGCGTGGCGACGGCGGGTTGGGATCCGAGTCGGGCGCATTGGTTACGCCCCCCAGTGCGGCGAAGATGGACAGCGGACCGCCCCAGCTGAGGTGATTCGGCATGGCTCCTCCAGTGCGCGTTCAGGCGCGTTTCAGGCTTCGGCGGGGATCTGGAAGCGCTCGATGTAGGTCTCGAAGGCGCTTCTCACCCTCGCCGTGTCGAGTCCGTAGTTTGCGAGTTGATAGTCGTGTGACCCATGTCGGCCGCGCGGGTTGGCGGCCGCCCACTCACCCATGCCCGCTCTCGCCGCATCGGTAAAGGGAAGACCCAGGCGGTCATAGGCGGCAGCGATTGTTCCCACCGGGTCGGCGTTGAGATCGTTGAAGTGGATGTCGGCGAAACGATCCTCGCGTTGTCCATCGCGGAATCGCAGGGCCCGTTCGATGCCGAGTTTCCAGTTCGCCAATTGCTCGGTCCCGAGTTCCAGCGCGCTGGGAACGTCGCTTCCCATGGCGAGCATCGTGCCGATCAGGCTGCAGACCGAACCGATCACCGCCGCCGGGTCCCGGTGTGTCATGAGAAATAGGGCATCGGGGAAGACGCGCTCGAGATCGTTCAGGGAGAACATGTGAACGGGGGAGTGGAGGTGCCAACGCGGGGGACCGCAGCGCCATTGCAGTAGGGTGAGGACCCGGCGGTGGTAGCGGTAGGCAGGCTCCATGTCGCAGTTGCGTTGCCATTCGGTGTAGCTGGGAACCCAGTATTGCCCACAGAAATGTTGGGTCCGAAACTCCATTCCGAGAAGATCGTGGCACTCGGTGGACGCGGTCGCCGAGGCGTCGTACATGGCCCGAAGGCTTGGCAGGGCTGCATGGCGCGCGTCGATGCCTTGCTGGGTCTGGGCGATGCGCGGGTCACTATTCCGCGTGGCGGCCTCGGGAGGAGGGAGCGGCGCTCCGGATTCCCAGGTCAGAAGGGATCGGCGTTGGGGATCGCGTTGGAGCAGGGCTGCCAGTGCGGTCGTGCCGGTACGTGGAAGTCCGATCATGAAGACGGGCTGCGGGACTTCCAACCCCGCGACCTCGGGATGATCGCGATGAAATTGCTCGATCCGCAGTCGAGTACTGAGGAGCCTTAGGAGGTGATCTCGGGCTCGATCCAGAGCCTCAGCGGTGAGCCTCGACTCGCTTTCGATGGAATGGGCGAGGACGTCCAGGCCCTCCCGAAAGCTGTTCGTGCCGAAATCTTCGTGACCAGTTTCTCGACAGGCTTCTGCGCAGAGTGCTTCCGGGTCCAACCTCATGGGCCGATCATCTCCGACCTGGAGAGCTTGTGTCAATGAAAGCGAGATGGCCGATGTCGTCGTCCGGGTTACGCAAAGAGAACGGGCTGTCCAGAATTTATCCGGACAGCCCGTTCGAGGCTCGATTCAAGCGGGGATCGCGACGATCCCCTGTTTTCGTTTTGCCGCCTACTTACGGTTGCGACGGATCGAGGCCACACCCATGGCAATGACGCTGACGCCGATGGTTCCAAGGCCCAACAGGGGCAGCGCCGGCACGGTACCGTCCTGGTCGCCTTCACCGCGGATCCAGTAGCGGATGTTGCCGGGAGCGGTGGGTCCCGTGCGCCAGATGAATCCGTCCGTTTCGTCGGGCTGGGTGAAGCCTGTGCCATGGAACACCCATCGGCCGATGTCGTAGTCGGTCGAGAGCAATTCAGCGGGCACGGTGGCGTTGAGCTGGACTTGCGCCAGGTCGCAGATGTAGGTCGGGTTGGAGTTACACCAGATACCACCCGTGATGGACCAGCTGGCGGAGTTTCCCCAGTTGATCGAGGTATCCACGGCGCCGGAACCGGTCACCGGGGGCGGGCCTTCGAACTGGGTCGCCTTGTAGTAGATGAAGCCGCCGGAGAGGCCCGGGGTGATGGTTGTGGAACCGCCGGGCAGTCCCGCAAGGGTTCCCGCACCGATGGTGAACTTCTTCAGGACAGGGCTGCCGTTGCCATCGTCTGAGACGAGGCCCACGCCGGCCGAGGTCGTCGATCGGTACTCAGCTCGGGGCGATGTCTGCAAGTAGTGGAGCAGCTGACTGCGGTTCAACGAGTACTTCTTGAGTGCCGCTTCCGCAGGGCTCGAGGACAGGGAAGTGACCCCCAGGGTCATCATGAGCGCCGACATGAATCCGGTCAGGCGCACGGAAAGTGTGAAAATGCGGTTGAACATGGTGTGGATTCCTTTTTGGCTGGTGGAACCGTGGTCTGCGCCCGATCTCCTATTAGCCGACGGGTTTTTGGCGCAGGCTGAGCTTTATGTGAGGAGTCTTTTGCAGTTTTCATGCCACCGGTTCCCAAAATTGAAGTACCAAGGAAATCAATGATTTAGTTAGCCTCCCTTTATTTCGGTAGGGGTCTCACGGTGCGTTCTGCACCAGAATTTTGACGCTGCCCAAGGGTTTTACATGTAACTCATTGAAAACACTTGTAACATTGGGCTCACACCGGATGGAGCAGGGGGCTGCATTCTGGGGTGAACCGTCTCACCCAAATGGATGCATTGGCGTTGAGTTCTGGTTTCCTGACCCCTGCTGGAAACAACCCAGGCCTTCGGGCACGCCGGCACATGGATTTTCCGCTACGGTCGAACTCCCATGACGAGTTCGCCCGGCATGCCGGAAGTGGCGGCCACGAGCGACCCGGAGGTGCCTCGCTGGCAGTGGGCCGCCTTGGCGGGTGTAGCGGCCTGGGTGGTCTGGAGAGCCATCTGGATCATCAGTCGCCCGGGGATCCTCGGGACCGATCCCTATACACGAATGTGGAATCGCGACGATTGGGTCGTGAGCATCTTCGGTCGAAGGTGGCTGCCCTTCGTGCAGGCCTTCATCAAGGCGATCTACGACGCGGGTGGCATGGCCGACGAGGTGCAGGCGTTCATGGCCGTTTGCAGCACCCTCCTGATCGCTGCGGCGGGATGGTACCTGTGGAGGACCGCAGGTGCGGTTCCGGCCCTGATGTTTGCTCTGTTGCTTTCGGTCAACTTCAACGTGATGTGGGTCAGCGCATCCCCGTACCAGGAGGCTCCCTTCTATCTGTTCGTGTTTCTGACGCTGATTCGTCTGCACGCCCTGAGTGGTCGAACCGAGGGGTCTCCATGGCCTCCGGTGCTGGCAACGCTGCCCTGGGTCGTCCTCGCCATGACCTGTCGCTACGAGGGCATTGTCTTGGCGGGTGCAGCCTGCGTAGCGATCGCCTGGACCTGGTGGCGTGACCGCCAGATTCGCAGTTTACGGACCTACGCGGCTCTTGCTTTGCTTCTAGTTCTCCTTCCGGGCGCTGGCCTGCTGATGTACTCGGGAATGCAGGATGACTACCACTCGTCGCTTTCATCGGGGCTCGACCTGGGCCTGCTCGGTCGAGCCTGCCTGTCCCTGGTGCGTTATCTGGGCCAGTCGCCGATTTCGACGTGGCTCGCATTCGCGGTGGTGGCCTTGTTTACGAGACGGCAGACGCTGCTTCAGGGCCCGGTGGACCGAATTGCGGCATTGATCTATCTCGTGGGCTTCACTGTGGTGTTCTTGTTTGTTCACCCCTTCTACCCGGTGACCAACTCGCGTTTTCACGTGCCTTTTGTGCTCGCCATTCTGGGAGGCGGAGCGGTGGGGGCCGCCTTCGTCTTTCGCACACTCGCCTCACAGATGCAGCGAGGGCGCGTGATTTTGGTCGCACTCTGCGTGGTATTCCTGTTGAGCGTGATGGATTCGTGGGAGCGTACCCAGGCGTCCATGGAAAAGCGGTACGCGAACAAGAAGAGCAAGGCCACGATCGGCCAGGTTCTCGATGCGCGGGTCGCACCCCCGGAGGAGATTCTTTTCGCGTGGCCCCGTGGCGATCACCACGGCTTCCCCGATCACCAGAACATGCAGATCGGTGCCTATCTCAGGGGGAGTACCTCACGCATTCGCTTCGTTGAGGATTTCGAAGGGCTCACGGAATCCGAGAGGATCGAGTGGCTCCGTGGTCGGGCCGGTGGCCTGTTGGTCGACAGGCGTTTGACACCTGAGCTCGCCCAGTCATTGCTCGAGAGCGTTCTACAGGCCCGTGGGGACTCGCTCTTGAGAACGGACCTACCGCGTGGCACGCGTTTCTATCGTTTCCGGGGCGACGATGCTGGCGGAAAGTCCATCGACCGGCCCGAGTCCCATGTTCATGCCCGGGACCTGCTGTCGGGTTTTTGACCTGTTTCGAATCTCGCGCTCAGGGGGTCGGAGGCGGCACCACGGGGCAGTCGTCGTTCTCGATGCAGATCAGGATCCCCGTATCGTTCGAGCTGGCGCTCGTGATGGGAGCCTCCACGTACAACAGTGAGGTCGGGTTCAGGGTGTTCGCTGAAATATTAAGGTTGGTGGGGACATCAGCGTAGATGCCTCCCAGGCTTTCGACATCGCGCAACGCCGCTTCCAGGGCATCGGCGACTTGTCTGGCGGTCCATTGTGGCTCGGTCGTGATTGAGATCTCGATTCCCTGGACCTCGAACATGACTTCCGCGCCGCCCTGGGCACAGAGTTCTCCGTCGGGGTCGGCGGGGGGCGCGGCCGCACAGGAGCCATTGATCCTGAGGGTGGAGGAGGAGAGCAGGGTGACGGGGATTGCCTTGACGGTGCCCCCGAAATTGGAGATGTCCGGTAGGTAACTGGGCTGCGAGGGCTGACTGAACATTCCACGGCCTTCAGAAAAGGCGCGCCCCGCAACCCGGATCTCTTGAGAGCAGTCGAGGGAGTTACAGATCACGGGATCGGTGCAATCGGCGAGCCAGGTGGTCAGAGCGTAGTTGTAGGCGGCATCGCTGTTGACCGGGCCAAATACCCCACTTCCGGTATAGACGAGGTCCGTGACGTAGAGGCCGGGTTGTCCTCCCCCAGGAGGCGTCAATTCCGTCACGGTTCCCGGGGCGCAAGTGATTTCGTGGCTGCTGACGAGCCCCGGACATTCGGGCGCGACCTGCTGGAGACGCATGGTGGCGCTTTGTGCTGGGCACGAGGCGCCGGCAGGGTTCTCACCCGTGACCTGGCACGTGAAGCTCCCCGACAAATCGAGGGTGCCGCCACAGGTGCCACCCACCGATGAGCCGGCATAACCGTCATCGCACGCCAGCCCGAGGAGCAGCAGAGCGCCCATTGCACTGACCAACCAACCGTTTCGAACCGGCATCGGTTCCACGTGTCCTCCTTGCCTCTCTCTCCACCAACGCGAGTGCTCGCGATCGTGCGCTCGAACCTCGGGGTCAACCCTGGGGGTCCACCTGGATCATCGCAGATGTCACCGGCAGACGTGATAGCGACTCGGGTTCGGTCTTGACGAACAATAAACGCTATCGGAGTAGAGTTGGGGAGGAAACCTCTAGTTTGTCGTCGACTCGCCCCCCAGGCACCGGGTTCACGGGGCCCAGGCGCCCCATTTAGTAGGGCCCACATACTCGCGAAGCGGCGCGTTTCATCCATTCGGGGGGCGAGGAGGAGGCGGGGGGCTCTCATGCGCCGGTTCGGTGGGCCCCAGTCTCCTCACCGGTCGCTTCAAGTCACCCATTCGTAGTCTTCGAGTCTCGGGGCCGACATCTCGCTGCGAAATCGCGAGAATGGGAAAGGCCAAGCAAAGGGGATGCCCCGGTCGTCGAGGTACCAACTCCGACATCCCGTGGCCCAGACCGTTCCCTTGGCGGCCTCTGTGCGCTCTTTCTCGAAGCGAAGCGCGGCCTCTTGATGGGGCATGGTGGCCTTCCACTCGTTGGTACGGGCCCATTCCACCAGCTGCAACACGTAGGAGAACTGCATTTCCGCTGTTTGGATCAGTGAAAAGTTCCCCACCGGGCTGTTGGGCCCATTGAGCATGAAGAAGTTGGGAAAGCCGGGGACTCCGACTGCGAGGTAGGCGGACGGGCGTTCCGACCAGACATCGTCGAGAAGGAGCCCCTCGACTCCCTGGATCTTCATGGGTCGCATGAAACGGTCGACCTGGAAGCCAGTGGCGAGGACCAGCACGTCGAGTTCGTGCAGGTGGCCGTCCCGGGTACGGACGCCCATCGGCTCGATGCGTTCGATGGGCGTCGTCACGAGTTCGGTGTTGGGGTGCTGAATGCCATCGTAGAAGTCGTGTGAGACCACCAGCCGTTTGCAGGCGGCTCGGTAGTCGGGCCGGAGCTTCTCGCGTAGTTCAGCGTCCTCGATCGCTTGTTCCAGGTGTTGGGTGCACGTCTTTTCGATCTCGTCGACCATGGTGGTGTTGGCGTCGAGCACCGCGGTTGCAAAGCCGTCGTTGAAACTCACGGAAAGATCGTCGTGGAGCTTCTGCAGCTGGTCGATGTCGGTGCGGAAAGTCTCGCGTTGCTCATCGGTGTAGGCGACCTGCTCGACGGGGACGACCCATTGGGCCGTACGTTGGAACACGCTCAAGCGGGCGACGCGAGGCGCCAGGGCCCCGGTGATCTGAACTCCACTGGAACCGGTACCAATCAATCCCACTCTCCGGTCATCCAGTACGACGTCGTGGTCCCAGCGGGCGCTGTGGAAACGGCTGCCCGAAAAGCTATCGAGGCCGTCGATGTCGGGGAACTTGGGGTGGTGGAGAATGCCCGTGGCGGCGATCACCCATTGAAAGCGTTTGGAGAAACCGCTGGCAGTTTCCACCTCCCATTCTCCATCCAACCATTCGCAACGGGTCACGGCGTCGTTGAATCGAATGTGCGATTCGAGCGCGTGTCGTCGTGTGACGTCCTCGAAATAACGCTGGATCTCGACTCCCGGTGAGCAATAGAAGCTCCAGTCTGGATTTAAATCAAAGGAGTAACTGTAGAGATGTGACGGCACGTCACATGCGATGCCCGGATAGGTGTTGTCTCGCCAGGTTCCTCCTACACGGTCCGCCTTTTCGAAGACCGTGTAATCGAACCCCGCCTCGCGGAGCTTGATGGCCGCTAGGAGCCCCGACATGCCTGCACCGATGATGGCGAATGAGGGCTGGGATCTCTGTTTCTCAGCGTCTATTCTTGTCACGGACTCGTCCTCGTATTTTGTTTCGTGTTTGGGTCGTTGGATCTCTTGCGGACACCATTCTGGCGACTCTCTGGGCCAATCGGGTGCATTCACGTCCCTCGCAGCGGCTCTGACGGTACGTTGGGTTCCGTCATGTTGACAGAACGACCGGTTTGGCGTCACATTGCGCCGCTCGTTCAAGCAGGGCCGGGCCGATTTCGGGAGTTTGAAGCGTGAAAATTGCCGTACTGCGGGAAAGCCGCCCGGGTGAGCGTCGGGTCGCATTGGTGCCCGAATCGTGCGTCAAGTTGCTCAAGGACGGCTTCTCCATCGGGATCGAAGCGGGCGCTGGCGAATCGGCGGGCTTTGTCGACGAGGCCTATCGCGAGGCTGGAGCCAGCGTCGAAGGAGATGCCGCTTCCCTTGTGCAGTCGGCTGACATCGTCTTGAAAGTGAATCCGCCGATGTCGGGTGCAGATGGCACTCGCAATGAGATCGGTTGGCTTCAACCGGGCTGCATCGTCGTGGCGTCCCTGATGCCCCTGCGGAATCTCGCAGAGGTGGCGGCCTTGGCAGAGAGGGGAGCGCTCGCCTTTTCCACCGACGCGATTCCCCGGACTACGCGTGCGCAATCCATGGATACGTTGTCGTCCATGAACAGCGTAGCGGGCTACAAGGGTGTGTTGCTGGCCGCGGCGGAGTTGGGCAAGTACTTCCCGATGCTCACCACGGCGGCCGGTACCGTGTTTCCCGCCAAAGTCTTCGTCATTGGAGCCGCTGTGGCAGGCCTGCAGGCGGTGGCGACCGCTAAGCGCCTGGGGGCGTCCGTCACGGCTACCGACGTGCGCCCCGAGGTCAAGGAACAGATCGAGAGCGTGGGTGGAAAGTATGTCGGAATTGAATTGTCCGAAGACGCATCGGCGGGAGGTGGCTACGCCAAGGAGCTTTCGGCCGAGGATCAGGCGCGTCAGCGAGAGATGCTCGTGGCGCAGGTCGCGGAATCTGATGTGGTCATCACTACGGCGCTGATTGGTGGCATATTTGCTCCCAAGCTCATCACACCCGAAATGGTTCGATCCATGAGACCGGGCTCGGTGCTGATGGATCTGGCGGCCGACGGCGGCGGCAATTGCGAATTGTCTCAGCCGGGTGAAACAGTCGAGGAAGCGGGCGTGCGCATTCTTGCACCGCTCAACCTGGCGGCGAGCATGCCCGAGCACTCCAGTTTGTTGTTTTCCCGCAATCTCACGAACTTCCTGCAGGCCTTTTCGGACGAGGGGAGTTTTCGGTTGGACCTGGAGGATGACATCCAGGCCGGGTGTCTGATTGTGCGTGAGGGGGCTGTCGTGCACGAACGCACACGTGACGCTCTGTCAAAAGGGGGAGGGGCTCCTTCATGAGCCGTAATCGGCGCTTTGCCAGCGGATGGGTCTGGCTGTTCTCGTTGGCGATCGCGACTGCAGGCGCCGTCCTGGTGGCACACAGTGCCGCCTCGGCCGGCGGGGCTCAGGCCGGCGCTGCTTCGTCCTCGCCTGCGGACGTGGACCACTGGCCGAACATCTTCGTGTTTCTATTGGCTTCCTTCATCGGGCTGGGAGTGATCCGGCGGGTTTCGCGGTTGTTGCACACACCGCTCATGTCTCTCACGAATGCGATTTCAGCGATCGCCGTGGTGGGAGCCATCATCGTGATGGGAGACAAGGACAGCTCCATCGAGATCCAGGTCCTGGGCGGCATCGCACTCTTCGCATCCGTGACGAACATCGTCAGTGGCTTTCTCATCACCGATCGCATGCTCAAGATGTTCAAACAGGGCGATTCCAAGTGAGTGCATCTTTCGTCCAGCTTTTCTATCTGGTGGCGACGGCCCTGTTCGTCTTCTCGTTGCATTGGATGAACGATCCCAAGACGGCGCGGCGTGGCGTGATCGCCGGGGCGACCGCCATGGGCCTCGGTATGGCGGCTACCTGGGCCCAGCCATTCGTGAACAATCACGGTTGGATGATCCTGGCCGTACTCGCCGGTGTGGGAGTGGGCTGGCCGCTATCGCGGGTTCCTCTCACGGCCGTACCTCAGCGAACGGCGTTGTCCCATGCCTTCGGAGGCCTGGCAGCCGGCCTGGTGGGCACCGCCAAGTACTATTCGTGGCTGCAGCATGATCTCGCTTTTCCCGACGAACCCGCGGAACTCGTTCCCTTCCGAATGGTGGCGATCATTGCCGAGGTGATTCTCGGTTTCCTCACCTTTACCGGAAGCCTGCTGGCCGCGGGCAAGCTCCAGGAGGTCAAGTGGATCCCCCAGCGACCGGTCACGTATCCGCTCCAGAACGTGATCAACATCGGTCTGCTCGTGGTCGCCGTGGGAATCGGTGTGTGGCTCGTGTTTGAACCGTCCTCGGCCATCGCGCCCATGATCTTCCCCGTGGTCATCGTTCTCGCCCTGTTGTTCGGCGTGTTGTTGATCATCCCCATTGGGGGGGCCGACATGCCCACGGTGATCGCGATTCTCAACGCGTACGCGGGGCTTGCCGCCGTGGCCATGGGATTTGTGCTCGACAACAAGCTGCTGATTACTGCCGGAGCTCTGGACGGTTCGAGCGGCCTCATCCTCTCGATCATCATGTGCCGGGCCATGAACCGGTCGTTCATGAACGTTCTGTTTGGCGCCTTCGGGTCCGTGGCGCCGCCGAAGGCCGAAGGGGAACAGGGCGAGTACAAGCCGGATACGGTGGAGAGTGCAGCCCAGATCATGGAGCAGGCAGACCTGGTGGTGATTGTTCCCGGCTACGGGCTGGCTGTGGCTCAGGCGCAGCACAAGGTGCGTGAACTCTACGACCAACTCATCAAGCGCGGGATCACCGTGAAATTCGCCATTCATCCCGTGGCTGGTCGCATGCCCGGGCACATGAACGTTCTCCTGGCCGAGGCGGACATCCCCTACACGGACCTGGCCGAAATGGACGACATCAACGGAGAGATGCCTCAGTGCGACGTTGCGCTGGTGGTGGGCGCCAACGACGTCGTCAACCCCGCTGCGAGAAGCGACGAGTCGAGCCCGATCTACGGCATGCCCATCATCGACGCCGACAAAGCACGTACGGTTTTCGCAATCAAACGTTCTAAGAATCCCGGTTTTGCCGGAATCGACAACGCGCTCTACTTCGGCGATCAGACCTGGATGCTTTTTGGCGATGCCAAGAACGTGATCGGCGAATTGGTCAAGGAACTCTCGGGTGAGAGCGGAATGCACTGATCGCTGGGTCCGAGGCCTCGGCGTTTGATTTGTGGCGCTGTCTCAGTTCTCGCTCAGGCCCGGGTGTGACGTTTCGGGGATCACCGGTGCCGGGAGTTCCCGTGTGCCGTCCACACTGTAGACCCGGAACCCCTCGCTTCTGGGAAAATGCATGCTGTAGGTGAGCCGACCTGTTCGGAGTTCGGCCGGCAGGTGACACAGTTGGAGCGCGCACTCGGCCAGGTAGGCGACGTCCTCGGTGGGGTAGCCATCCGGGATGTAGCGTGCGGATCCGGGGGTCATGATCGCCGTCGAGGGGCCGATCATGTTGACGGCGATGTTGCGCCTCAGCATTTCTGCAGCCAGCCCCTGAGTGAATCGGTCGAGAGCGGCCTTCGCTGCCGCGTACAGGGTCGAGCCTCCATGGGTGTCGAACCAGCCGTAGGGTTCGAGGGGGGGCAGGGCGGTGACTGACCCGACATTGACGATCCACCCCGCGCCTCGGGCCTCCATGTGCGGGATCGCTTGGCGCGAGAGTACGAAGGGGGCTCGTAGGTAATGGTCGAGGGTCAGGTCGAAGAGACCGTCGGACATTTCTGCGATGGGGGCATAGCGCGCGTAACCGGCATTGTTGACCAGGATGTCGAGGCCCCCCGCTGCTTCCACGGCACGGTCGACCAGGGACGCGCGGTCTTTGGGATCCTCAAGATCCGCGGCCAGAGGAATCGCGTGGCCGCCATGTTCTGCAATGGCGGCGGCGGTTTCTCGCAGAGTCCCGGGTTCGTTGGGGGCGCTGTCCAGGCTTCTGGCCGTGATGACCACCGTGGCACCCGCCGTCGCCAGGCGTTGCGAAATCGCTCGGCCGATGCCGCGACTGCTTCCGGTCACCAGGGCGATCTTCCCATCGAGTCTGGGGGCGTCGAGTTCGGGCATTGGGGTCCTCGCTGGCCATTGGGGGATTTGGGGGTTGATTGCCGCGATCCTACGGCAGGGAGAGCGGGCTCGACAACGTTGGGGAGACCCGTTGAAATCCGGTAATCCCGACCTTCTCGGTCTTGGTGCCGAACTCGTTCCGGGGCCCCGGGATTCGGCTCGCAGGACGGGGAGCCGCGGGATCGGGTACGCTCGA